>JAUIAH010000030.1 GCA_030425385.1 Verrucomicrobiia bacterium
GTGATTGACATTCTCCAAAACTCTTTCATACCTCTTTGATAACAAAACCACACGGTGTCTTCAATTGTGAGGCATCAACCCATTCTAGAAATTATCGTTCGGTGTCCACTTTCAATGAGGCATCACGCCTTCTTTGCAAATATCGATGAAGCTGGGTTGATCGCCTATTTCACAGAGGCGGTGCCTACCCCGGCCATGCCATTGCCAGGAGATGAGCAACGCAAAGCGCTTCGAGAGGCGGAGGAGCAGGTGTTGGCTGCGGAGCGGCGATTGGGGCTGGCGTTGGATCGTGCGGCCACTGAGGCTGAGGCGTGGTTGGAGCAGGGGCGGATGATGTCAGATCTTTCTGCTGGGCGCGTAGTCTGGCTCGATTTCGAAGAGGTGACGGCGGCGGGTGCCCTTATCAATTTAGCGAATCCAGAGGCGCCTGGTGCAACGAAACCTGGGAATGTCCTCGTGAATGATGGCAAGGTCGGAAAGGCGATTCGAGTGACAGGTGATGATGTTTTAGAAGTCGCCTCGGTGGGCGCTTATGAACGTGATCAGCCATGGTCTGCTTCGATATGGGTTCGCCCGGCGGAGATCGTGCCGCGGGCGAACATTCTAAGCCGAGGGAAGGGGGCAGACGATTCTGCAGGGATGGGATATGAATTGCTCCTATTGGATGGGCGACCAACCGTCTCACTAGCCCATTTCTATCCGGGGAATGCGATTCGGATCCAAGCGAAGGAATCGCTTGAGGCCAACCGTTGGGTTCATCTGGGAGTGACCTATGATGGATCTAGCCGAGCAAAGGGGTTGCGTTTGTATATCGATGGGCGGTTGGCCGAGGTACGCGTCGTTAAGGATTCCCTGACTCGTACGATCGCCACATTTCGAAATCTCAATAAGGATGAGCAGCTTGGCCTTGTGCTAGGCCAGCGATACCGTGAAGCGGGTTTTCGCAATGGTCTGATCGATGAATTTCACTTTTGGAATCGAGCCATCAGTCCCTTGGAAATGGCCGACGTTTCTGGGATCACGTTTCCCCCTGTGGACGACCAGGCTCTTCGGAACCACTTCGCAGAGAGTGTTTCGGGAGCGGCTCAGCAGGCTCGTAACGAACTTCAAGGTGCCCGAAAGCAATGGAATGCGATCATGGATCGTATTCCGGCGATTTCCGTGATGCGAGAAGAGGTCCCGCCTCGCAGGAATTATGTCCTGGAGCGGGGCGCCTATGATCAACGCGGAGCGGAAGTCTCGGCCACGACACCGGCCTTTCTTCCGCCGATGGGAGAGCATCTTCCTAGCAATCGGTTAGGATTAGCGCAATGGCTGACGTCGCCCACGCATCCACTCACAGCTCGTGTCACGGTCAATCGCTACTGGCAGTTGATCTTTGGACAAGGCCTGGTCACGACTCCAGAAGACTTTGGAAATCAAGGCGCCTTGCCCACGCATCCCCAATTGCTCGATTGGCTTAGTCGAGACTTCATTACGAACGGGTGGGATGTGAAGCGTCTTCTTCGTCAGATGGTCCTGTCTGCCACGTATTGTCAGAGCACGGAGGCGACCCGAGAGATGCGGCAGAAAGACCCAGAGAACCGCTTTCTTGCGCGCAGCCATACCACGCGTCTCCCCGCGGAGATGATCCGCGACCACGCTCTTGCTGTGAGTGGGCTACTTGTCACCCAGTGGGGAGGTCCGACGGTGAGGCCCTACCAAATGGAGGTGGCTTTCAAGCCAACTCCTGCGGACAAAGGAGACGGCCTTTATCGACGTAGTGTTTACACCTGGTGGAAACGGAATGCCACGGCGCCAGTGTTGACGGCATTCGGGGTGCCCAAGCGCGACGTGTGCACGGTCAAACGAGAGATCACCTCGACGCCTATCCAATCGCTGATTCTTCTGAATGATCCACAATTTGTCGAGGCGGCTCGAGTCTTGGCTGCCAAGCTCTGTCAGAAACACGATGAGAATGTGGAAGCTCTCATCGTCGAATCCTACCGCACCCTTACCAGTCGCCATCCCGACAAGGAAGAGCTCGCCATCCTCACAGAACTCTATGAGCGGCAGCATGCACTGTTTAGGGGCAATGTCAGTGAGGCTCAGAAGCTACTCCAAGTCGGCGAGGCTCCGTCAGATCCTTCCATTCCCGTCCCCATGCACGCGGCGGCGACGGTTCTTGTCAATGCGATCATGAACCTTGATGACTGTCTAACGGAACGTTAATTGCCTGACCGTTTCCTCTTCCATTTATGAATCCTCTAGTTTCACGTTGTACAGGGCACGACAGCCCTATTGGAATGGATCGCCGTTCCTTCCTCAATCGCTTCGGAATGGGCCTGGGAACCCTGGCGTTGGCCGAGCTCATGCATCCTCGCTCAGCAGTTGCGACTTCTGCAGCCCTTCCTGGAGCGCTTGATGCCATGCATGTGGCGCCTAAGGCGAAACGAGTCATCTACCTGTTTCAGTCGGGTGGTCCTTCGCAGATGGACTTGTTTGACCACAAGCCGCGTCTCAATCAAGAACACGGCCAGGAGTTGCCGGAGTCGGTGCGCAGAGGGCAAAGGCTCACCGGCATGTCGACCAATCAAGCGAGCTTCCCTCTGGTTGGGTCGCCCTTTGACTTTCACCAGCATGGCGCGAGCGGAGCCACCCTCTCCGACTTGTTACCCCACACCGCCTCGGTGGTAGATGACCTTTGTTTCGTCAAGTCCCTCCACACCGAGGCGATCAATCACGGGCCAGCAGTCACGATGATGCAGAGCGGGTCTCAGTTTCCTGGACGTCCCACCATGGGATCGTGGTTGTCGTATGGGCTCGGCAGTGCCAATGCGAATCTCCCGAGCTTCGTCGTCCTCACAACGCAAGACTGGAGGGGGCAACCGCTCACCTCGCGTTATTGGGGCAGTGGATTTCTACCAGCCAAGCACGATGGCGTCCGGTTTGCGTCTAGCAAAGATGCGGTGCTCTACTTGAATAGTCCGAAGGGGATCAATCGCGAGGGACGGGGCATGGTGATTGAGCACATCAATCAGTTGCACCGGCATCGGCTGGAGAGGACGGCTGATCCGTATCTGGAGACGCAGATTGCCCAGTATGAGATGGCGTTTCGCATGCAGGCTTCCGTGCCCGAAGTCACGGACATGCGAGGCGAGACAAAGGCGACGCTTGCACTCTACGGAGACGATGTGCAGACGCCTGGGACGTTTGCCTACAATTGCCTCCTGGCACGTCGCCTTGCCGCGCGCGATGTGCGTTTCATCCAACTGTATCATGGCGGTTGGGATGGGCATGCCGGGCTCGCTTGGGGAATCCGGCAGCGCTGCAAGGAGACCGACCAACCAGCGGCGGCCCTAATCAAAGATCTCAAGGCGCGGGGTCTGCTAGACGATACCCTTGTCATATGGGGCGGCGAGTTCGGTCGCACGAATTATTGTCAGGGCAAGTTGACGCCCAAGAGCTTCGGGCGCGATCATCATCCGCGTTGCTTCACTGCCTGGATGGCCGGGGGAGGGATCAAGCCGGGCCACACCCATGGAGAGACTGATGAATACAGCTACAATATTGTTAGAGATGGCGTCCATGTGCACGATTTCCATGCCACGATTCAGCACTTGTTGGGGATTGATCACGAGCAATTGACCTACAAGTATCAGGGGCGTCATTTCCGTCTCACGGATGTTCATGGGCATCTCGTCAAGGGGATCCTCGCGTAGGAGAGGCATGCATCACGGAGTCGTGCGGCAAGGCTTCTTGACATCCCCTCTTTCCCTTCGCAAGTCGACCGCGTCATGGCCTTTGAAACCGGATTTCTCCACGCACTCATCTACCTTGCCGCGGCACTCATTGCGATTCTGATAGGACGCTGGTCGGGGGCGGGAGCGGTCCTTGGCTACTTGGCTGCGGGAACCGCTATCGGTCCATGGGGACTAGGCTTGATTGGGAGCAAGGAGGGCGCACATGTCACGCACTTTGCAGAGTTTGGAGTCGTCCTCATGCTCTTTCTCATCGGGTTGGAACTCCGCCCCCGCATGTTGTGGAAGATGCGGCGTCCCCTGCTCGCCTTGGGAGGGGGGCAGGTGCTCTTGTCAACAATGGCACTGGCAGGGGGTGCCATGGCCTTTGGACTCGATTGGCGGGAGGCGCTCGCCGTCGGTTTGGTGCTGGCGCCTTCGAGTACGGCCATCGTGCTACAATCATTGTCCGAGCGTGGCTTGCGCCAGACGGATCCTGGGCGTGACGCCTTTTCCGTCTTGCTCTTCCAGGATGTGGCCGTGATTCCTATCATTGCCATCATCCCTCTCCTTGCGGTGTCCGGGGTGGACGTCAGTGGAGGGCATTCGTCCGCCGCGTGGATGGATGGCTTGTCGCCTGCCGTGCGGGCGCTCGTGACTTTCATTGCTATCATTGCAATTATCGTCCTTTCATGGTGGGGCATCCGGCCTCTCTTCCGCGCGGTCGCCAAGGCGAATTTGCGAGAGGCTTTCGTCGCGGCGGCGCTACTGTTAGTCATCGGAGTCGCTCTCGCCATGACAAAGGTTGGGCTTTCACCAGCACTTGGAGCCTTCGTCGCGGGCGTCGTCCTGGCGGGGAGTGAGTATCGTCACGAGTTGGAAGCGGATCTGGAGCCCTTTAAGGGACTCTTGTTAGGTCTCTTCTTCATTGGGGTCGGCATGGGGATCGATTTCGGACACATTTGGGCGAATATTCAGACCGTTCTGCTGGTCACCGTGGCGCTCGTCCTCATCAAAGGTGTGGTCATTGCATTCTTGGCGCGTGCTAACCGTGCGGAGCTGCCAGGGGCCTATCTCGTGGCCGCGGCTTTGGCTGCTGGAGGAGAATTTGCCTTCGTGCTAGTGAGTGTGGGGCAGAGTGCAGGTGTCATCGCCGGAGACACCGCGCCCACCGTGATCGCGGCTGTGGCGCTGTCGATGGCGGCCACGCCCATTCTTATTCTCGTGTTTGGGAAACGCTATCACCAGTTCCAACGACGGAAGAATGAGACTGCGGGCGATGAGGCACGCGAATCCGATGTTTCCGATGAGGGGGCTCCAGTGATCATCTGCGGCTTTGGGCGCTTTGGCCATGCGGTGGGTCGTCTCCTGCGAGGGCAGGGATTTGCCTGTTCAGTCCTCGACCGCGATGCTGAGCAGGTCGATCTGCTTCGTGAGATTGGGATCCCCATTCACTACGGTGATGCAGCGCGGCCAGACCTCCTTCAAGCAGCGGGTGCTGCCAATGCCAAGGTGCTCGTGATTGCTATCAAGAACGCAGACAGTGCGCTCAAGATCGCCCGAACCGCACGGGAACTGTATCCTCATCTCGAGATCTATCTTCGCGCCTTTGGGCGTATCGATGCCTATGAATTTGTCGATGCGGGCGAAGATCGGTTCTATCGCGATACACTGGATTCGTCGCTTCGTATGGGGGCCGATATCCTGAGGCACTTTGGCATGAAGGAAGAATCCGCCAAGCGCGTGACCGAGCTCTACCGGCGAAGTGACGAAGAGGCCGTTCGGGAAATGGCGAAGCACCGTCACGATCGCAAACGTTACCTTGATGCCGGGAGAGAGGCTGTTCGTGCCCTGGACGAGGTGATGCGGAGCGACAGCCCGTGCGCGGACCGTGATTCCTCAAAGGCGGAATGTTAGTTAGGTAGGCTGCGCCGTCGGTTGATCCGCGAGTGTCGGAGGCCTGACCGCATGCAGAAGCAGGGATCGGATGGCTTCGTCTTCGCTTGCGTGGGCGAGCACACTCAGTGCAACACGGCAAAGGTTGCCAGTGACGTGAGAGCCACCCCCCAAGTGGCCAGGCCACCAGCGGGCAGGGCGACCAATCGGAAATCCGCGCGCTTGGTCGAAAGGCCACCGAAGAAGAGAATCATCACCAATGCGAGATTCGCAATCTCCTTGGTGAGATGGATGTCATCGAAGTGCCAGAAATTCAGAACGTCGCTGCCAAAGACGATCCCGGCACCGAGAGCAATCAAGATCACGGGGACACTCCAGCGATCCAGCCAAACGGCAGCCAAGACCACAGCGATCAGCAGAACGGGCCCGACGAGGTAGATAGTTTCCATAAAACAACGGTCGCACGTCCAGGCCCGCGGTCGAAAGATACCTTCGTGCCCGATGCGCCCTCATGGGAAACACCGCTCAGTAATCTATTCCAATGGAAATTGCGGTGTTGGCCGGAATGGTAGGAATTGATGCGTGCCCTAGCTCCAGATCTGCAGTCCGGCGACAGTGCTTGGGAGTCTGTGAGGAAATGGATTGCCTCGCCGATGTCGAGTAGTGTGCTCGGCTCATCGCGATCGGCAAGAAAGTGCGTCGGATGCTGTCCGGTTTCGAAGATTTCCGGCATCATAGGAGTGAATGGACGACGCCTGGTCACAACTGAATGCCTATGCCGAGCGCGGTGATCAAGGCGCCTTCGCCCGCGTGGTGGAGGCGCATTTGGGACTTGTCTATTCGGCGGCTCACCGCACGCTTGGGAATGCTTCGGCGGCGGAAGAGGTGACGCAGAACGTGTTCATTCTGCTGGCTGAGAAGGCGCCGCAGCTCAGGCCCAAGGGTGCCCTGTCCGTGTGGCTGTATCGGGCGGCGTGCTTGCTGGCGAAGAAACACCGTCACCGGGAGATCACGCGCCGACAACGAGAATCCCAGATCCGAGAAATGAATGATGCTTTCGCTAATGACCCTGACAATGATCTCGATTGGGAACGTGTTGCGCCTTTGTTAGACGAGGCGATAGACGCGCTGAGTGATG
This sequence comes from Verrucomicrobiia bacterium, assembly GCA_030425385.1. Taxonomy (GTDB): domain Bacteria; phylum Verrucomicrobiota; class Verrucomicrobiia; order Verrucomicrobiales; family DEV007; genus JAACDM01. The sequence goes on from JAUIAH010000030.1 coordinate 6,754, forward strand.
CTGACCGCACGGCGATTGTCTTGCGCTACTTTCAGAAACGCCCGCTACGAGAGGTGGGGCAAACTCTGGGCGTGAGCGAAGACGCGGCGCGCAAGCGGGTGGCGCGTTCGCTCGATAAGCTTCGTCAGTGGCTGACGCTGAAGGGCGTGACGTGTTCGGCCGTGGCCTTGGGAACCGCGATCGGTGTGCACAGCGTGCAGGCTGTGCCGCAGACGCTCACTGTGGCCTCGATCCAATCCGCCGTGCTCAACGCCGGCATGAGCACCGCACCCTCTTTCATCACTGTTATGGCATCTACTAAAGGCCTCTTCGTCAGTGCGCTCGTCCTCGGCGCGATGGTTCCCATTTCCATGTCCATGTGGCAGCGGCAAGAAACCGACCCGCCTCCGGTGACGGTCAGCGAACCCGTCGCAGAGACGTCTACCCTGACATTACCCGATGCCGCCGCTAGTGGACTCATTGCAGAATGGGAAACCCTGCTGGCAGAGCATGGCCCTTCCAATGGCTCCCTGGCTAGCGTCTATGAAGTCATCAAAGGCATGGACGATGACTTTCGTCGTCGCGCCTTTCGTGGAGCACTGATCACCGAGTGGGTGGAGCGCGATCCGTCAGCTGCCCTAGCCTACCTTCGAGCGCATGACTCGGGTCGCGTGACGCAGTGCCTGCGGGTGTGGCTGCACACGGATCCTGACAATGCCATTGCAGCCATGCTCGCGGATGGCGATGGCTTGAAAGTTTCCGTCAAATCGCTGATTCGCGAAGTGGCGGAGCTGGCTCCCGATGCCGTGCCCGAATTGGCGCAGCATGTGAAGAACACCAGTTCCTGGTCGAGTCCAGTGCGCGAGGCATTCACCGAATTGTCAGAGCGCGATGCGTCGGGTGCGTTGGCAAAGTGTGAAGCTCTCACCGGGCCGCAGCGGACGGAGGCGCTGCAAGGTATCGCAGAGGGATGGGCGCGGGTCAATGGGCCCGAGGCGCTCGCGTGGGCGCAATCGTTGGACGAATCGGACGATGCCAAGGGCTCGGTGATGAGGCGTCTGCTAGTGGGCTGGGCGAAAGCGGATCCGGCAGCGGCGCTGGATCGCATCGAACTCGCGCCACCGGGAGGAGACGCGATGGAATTTGCCAATGACACCGGCGGCCAAGTGCTGCGCGCAGCTGCGGAAGCGGACTTCGATGCGACCTTGGCGTGGCTGGGTGACAACGTGGGCAAACTGGGGCATGAAGCCCTTGGCGGGCTCAGTCGCGAAGTGGGCAAGCGTTTGAAAGAAGATCCCATCGGCATGCTCGACACGATCCGTGATCATCCGGCGCATGCCGATTTGATGCCTGCCTTGAACAGCCAATTGCTGAACGAAGGCTATGCCCAACGCGATGCTGTCTGGCAGTGGCTACGAGGTCAAGACGACTCCGAAATGGTCAAGGAAGTGCGTTCTCGTCTGATGCGATCTGCTGCTTGGAAAGAACCTCAGGTAGCGATCGCATGGTTGGAGGAACGCCCTGACCTGTTTAATGATCAGGAGCGTCGCCAATTGGTTGGTAACATGTTTAATGGCGGCAGGAACCTCGGCCTGATCGAACCGCTCATCGACGAGGCACCTGATGCGATTGGGCAGATGATGCTGGAACACAGCTATGCCTACCTGGATCAGGATCGCCTAACCACGAACCTCGACACGTGGATCGATCGCATGGATCGGCTGCCGCCTGACAAACGTCCCATGGCGAGTGCCCGGATCGCCAGTGCCATGGCGAACACCGATCCGCGGGAAGCGATCGCCTGGGCAGACACTCTCGTTGAGCCCGGTGAGTCACAGGCCGCCCTGACAGAAGCCGTATCTACCTGGGCGGATACCGACAGCTTCGAGTGTTCGCAATGGATCGCCGAGTTGCCGGAGGGCACGCGTCGTGATCATGCGACCTCGTCCTTGATCGAGCGCATTGTGAGTGCCGAGCCCGACTCGGCCTGGCAATGGGCGAAGACGATCGCCGAGCCTGATCTCCGCGCATCGGCCCTATCGCTTTCATACAAGAAGATGCACGAGCAAGACCCGCAACTTGCCGAGTCTTGGCTCAGCGACAGCGGATTATCGCAGGCGGATGTGACGCAACTGACCAGCGGAGGGAACTAGCATGAAGCGAAACCGACTCATCCTTGGAAGTTTGCTGGCGGGAGCCGTTCTTGGTGGCCTGTTAGGGAATGGTGTCCGGCTGGCTCTCTTCGATGCACACGAAAGCGACCGCAAGCAATGGGTTCAACCAGACAACGCCCTCGACTCTCACCCCGAGGGATTGACACTGACACGCAACCAACTTCAAAACCAGGCGGAACGAGAAGCTTTCGCCCGTTCGAGCCAGACCCAGCGCTGGCTGTGGTTGGCCAGCCAGGCGGAAACGGCATCTGCCAGTGAGATGCTGCGCTTGGTCGCCTTAGCTGGGGAAGATACTGAGTTGCGAAAGATGTTAGCATCGCAATGGGGGAAAGCTGCGCCGGAGCACATGCTCCGAACCTTGGTCAGCGAGATCAAGGCGCCAGCCAGTGCCCTCCATGATCCCGGGGAACTGTTGCGATGGCTCTTTCGTGAGTGGGGCGAACGCGATGCTCACGGCTTAGCCGACGCGCTCGCTGACGAGTCCATGTTCGTCGGCTATCGAGGCCTGCGCACCAGTGCGGTGAGCGCCATCACGAATCATGATCCCGGTTTGGGACTGCGCTTGCTCACGGACTGGGGCATTCAAGATTACACGCCTTCACTTTCCAAAGTGGCCGATTGGGGCGCCAACGCTCCCGAGGCCGCGGGCACAGTCATCGGTCGAATGACGAATCCCTACGCACGGGAATCCGCCTTTGAAGAACTCGCGAAATCCTGGGTAAAGTCAGATCCGGAAGCCGCCTTACAGTTTGCTCAAACGAATCTCGTAGGTGCCGCCCAACGCGAACTGTCAGCGGCGGTCATGAAGCGCTGGGCGGAGACGAATCTCAACGATGCACTCACCTTTGCCTCAAGTCAGGAAGATCGAGCGCTCCTGTCAGCGCTGAGCGAACCGTTAGTGGAAGCCTGGGCAAAGGAGGATCCTGCGAAGGCCTTGGCCTGGAGCGAGGAGACGTTGCCCGCACCCGCCCGCGCTCGAGCGATCGGAGCCATCATCGGGGCGATTGCCGCGGACGATTTGCAGGCGGGAATCGGCGCGGTTGGCGACATGGCACCCGGAGGAGCCAAGCGCCAAGCGTCTGAGGCGCTCTTGCGGACGTGGATCGACGAATCAGATGTCGATGTCGCCGCGTTGGGTGCTTGGTTAGGCAACATCGATGACGCCGGGACGCGCACGAGTATTCTTAACAATGTCCAATGGGACTGGGCGCGTAAGCATCGCGATTCCGCCAAAGCCTTCCTCGCCAGCGGGCACGGGCACCTCGCCTCGTCTTCGATGGTGCGACGAGTGGTGCAAGATGACGTGCGCCAGGATCCGCATGCGGCCATGGAATGGGCGGACACCTTGCCGGAAACCGTCGGGGAAACGGCGCACTACTCGATCGTGAGACAGTGGCATCGCCTGCAACCCGCCGCCGCTCAGGAATGGGCCCTCACAAAGGCCCAAGGCGAACAGCGCACCCGCGCCATCGACGGCATCACCCGCGAACTCGCCTTCGCCGGTGAAGAGCGACTGCGAACCTGGGCTGATCAACTCGGTGCCGATGAGCGCCGCAAGGCCCGCGAAAGTCTCGATGCCATGCGCCTTGCTGATCGCTACGCGGAGGTGGTGCAGGCGGTGTTCGGAGAGTGATGCGAACGGCTATCACTGGGAGTTGGCATTCTCTAACCAAGCCTCAAAGCGGGCAATGGCCTCGCGGTTACCGGGATGATCATCTCCCCATCGGTGCATGTCGTAATTCCACATCTTTCCCGATAGGTTGGACATCGCTTGCATGATCCAGACTTTGCACTGCTCGTTCGGTGCTTCGTCTTGGAGGCTGGTGAGAATGATAGGGCCCGCCGCGAGATCCTGCTGTTGGGCTATGCTCCAGAGCGCCTTGAATTTCACCTCATCGGATTCGTCTTCGAGGAGGCCGAGCAAGGCCGCGCGATGCTGTTGGAAGGCGGCTGCGGGCAACTTGGCGATCATGTTTGCCGCAATCGTTCGTAGGCGGAGATCCTCTGCGGACGCCATCGTGCTCACCGGCTTTCCCAATCGTGAATCGCGGCATTCCTGCAGGGCGTTGGCCGCGTGGTAGCGGATGTCCGCGTCAGGTGAATCGATCAATGATAGAAGCAAGGGATCTGCTTCCTTCCCGGCGAGTGGCCCTTGGAACAGGCCGGAGCACCGTTTCAGAAATGCCGGATCGTTGGCGATGCGCTGCTTGAGGTGGTCGACGATCGCAGGATCGGGGAGAAACACGAGGGCGCCCCACGCTGCCTGCGAGCGCTCGTCGTCAGCGAGCCATAGTTCTAACAAACGCTCACTGAAACCACGACGTTGGAGGGAGACGATGACGCTTGTGGCGCGTTCGATGGTCGCTTTGTCAGGAGAATTGAGGTCTTCGGCAATCAACTTGGCGACCGCATCGGTGTGCGCTTGCAATACCTGCAAAGCGCGAGCCCGCGCCGCGACACGCAACCAGAGAGGCGACTCCAAACGCGCCGCCATGTCGTCCACGCTCATCTCGGAGGCGGCGCTTTCGAGCTGTCGAGCCCATTGCGAAGTATTGCCCGGCTCTCCGTCACGGCTCGGGTCTAGGATATGGTGAGGGATGACACTGAGGATGGCCTCGACCATCGGGCTCATTGCTCGGGTCGGCAGTCCTCGGTAGAAATCAGCCAATCCTGCCGCCTGTTCCTCACGAGGCAGGCGCGCGAAGCGTTCGACCCATTGGAAGATGGCCATGAGATCAGCGTCTTCTGCGAGTGTCATGGCAGTCTTTGGGTCAAAGATCTGCTGCGCGTAGGCATTCCACAAGAAGCGATAGCGGATGTCCACTGTCTTGGCGCGGTGGTCGATTTGCCGAATGTGAAGGATGCCTGCCACAGGTGAACCGCCGGGCATGCGTACGGCGATGGCAAAGCACTGCTCGGGCTTCAGGTCATCAAAGCGATGGAAGATCGCGCCGGATGACTGCAGGCGCTCGTGCCCTTCGATCGTTTCCGGGTTGGCTCGAGCACTTGTCAGTCGTCTGACAAGCTCGTCCACTTCCACATCTGGAGGGGTTTCTGTGAGGACAAATGCCTCGGCTCCAGCGATTCCCAAGGCGACTCGGTTCGCGGCGAACTCGACGACGAGCACTGCGTCCGTCGATGGTGTACGCCAGCGCGTGGCATCCATGGTCAGGCGATGGTTCCGGTTCAAGTTGAGTGCGCCATTCGTCGTCTCTGACTCGAGGTCGTGGAGGGTGCACGTCAGCCAAGGCGTGAAGGGACGCTCGGCGGTGGGCTTGACCAATTGCCTCAATGGATCCAGCGCGCGAACACTCACATGGTAATTAAAGTTGGCCGAGCGTTTCTCCAGTTTGAGGATATACAGCCGGTCTGCGACATCCTTTGCCACTAACAGGCCGCTCTTGGGGATGCGGACGCGGTCGCTGTCTGCATCCTGCCTCACGCTTTCTAAAAGGTCGGCGTGAGAGGTGACATCGAGCCATTCATGCAACGTCGTGGGGTAGGGCGGGCCATTCTCCCACAAGGGAGTCGCACGGAGTCCATGGAAGAGCACTACCTCGTCGCCATCCATGGTGAAGCCGGCTCCGATCGTGTTGGCATTCAGGGCATCCCAGATCGCTTTCCGGCCGCTTGGCTCGTCAGGATTGACCTTCGGCAGTTTCACATAGTTGTCTGTTATGGGACGAAGCGAGAACGTCTTCGCGCTTCCCTGGCCATCGTAAGGGTAGAGAAATGACTGCCCCTGTTGCCACGAGTGCCAGGTCGGTGATTCCTCGATATCTGCTAGAGAGCGAATGGCTTCCGTGAATGCGCCAACTGAACGGCGTGGGAATGCATCACTGGGTGGGGTCTCGACCATCGCTAGTCGGCGTTTCAGCTCGGGGATCGAAGCGGGATCACCCATGCGTCTCAGGTGTTCGGCCAGGAGCCACCACTTGTCGGTCGGGATCCGGTCGAAGGCACCGATGAGATGATCCCGTGCCGGGGTGCCGCCGATGCCTTCGAGGGCATACATGGCCGCAATGGGGGTCGACTCGAGGAAGCTGGCGGCGAGATCCACATGGCTCGGGTCGCCGCTCTTGCCTAACAAAAGCAAACAACAGTGCTGTGTGTTGCGGGAAAGATGCTCAGGTTGTTCGGAGAGGTCTAACAGCGTTGCGGCCAGGAAGTCGACCACGTCTGCGTCATCGAGAAAGGCTTCGATTCCTTTCATCGCCAGTCGATCCGTCTTGCCCGACCGCATGAGGGGAATCAGGCCGCGGACGGTCTGCGGGCCTGCCTGTTTCAGGCGCTGGACGAACGCTTCCTCGGAGAGATCTCCGCGATCCACAGCGGCTGCCCATGCGGTGATCTGATCGCTCGTCGTTTGGTCGAGGTCAGGCAGCCCGGGGCGGGGAACCGTGAGACCGTTGAAGAAGAATTTGTGACGACTTCGGAAAGGAACCAGTTCGAGCTGGGTCACGTCCTCCAATGGGGCATTCATGCTCACATAGGGATGGCGATGATTCTTAAAGTCGCGGAAGTGGAGATCGTCCATCACTCGGCGCGTCCCGTCGTTGAGCACGGCGACCAGATGATACCTGCCGGCAAGCAGCGAACCACGATTCTCAAAGTTCACCGTGAAGCGCTGGTCTTCGTTGCGAACGGTCTCCGGATTCCACCGCATCATCTCAGAGGGCCCTTGGCCATCGCCATCCATTTCGCCGCGAAAGATTGACTCGATGCAAATCTCACTATCATTCATTCTAACGCTGGCACCATCCTCGGGAGTGAAGATCAAGGGATCGCCGTCGCCATTGCGCACCACGCGCAGCCAGACATCGATCTGCTGGGGAATGGTGCCACCAGTTTCATCGATCCTCATCCAAGAACTCGATCCCACACGCTCGATGGCAAATTTGCTCTCCGTCTCAGAGGTGTGCTGCCCGCTGCTACCGTGCACGAGCTGACGAGTTTCATGGTCAAAGAGGCGAAACTCCACGATCTCAAAGCCTTCCGCGATACCGAGATCGAGAAATAAGGCTTTCTTCCGGGAATCGGACTTCGCGCTGTCATCACCCGTCCAATCTGCAGGCATCCACTGTAACGACGCAGCCGAGAAACGCAGCCCTGCCACCTGGTGCCTTTGATCGCGATCCGCAACCTCGACACCTTTCTCGTAGCCCGCCGGAGGATCGTCGAAATCAAAGTCTGCCAGGCTTTCCCGTTCCCATCCATCTGCCGTCGCGACGAACACGATGCCTCCGATTGCTAACACAGCCATCAACCAACCCAGTTGGCCCAATTTGATCGAATCGCGTCTGCCTTGCCCTAACAATCGAAGAATCCGCTGTCGCAAGGGCGCCTCATTGCGTCCGGTCGCGGCGAGCTGCGGCGTCCACGCATTTGATTGAGTCGCTTGTTCGAGACGATATTCAGAACACACTAACAATGCCTCCGCGTAATCCGCAGGATCACAACCCGTTGCAACGACGAGATCATCGCACGCCTGTTCCCGCGCAATCTCGAGACGCCGACTCATCCACCAGACAGCTGGGTGGAAGAAGAGAACGGTTTCAGCCAGCCGCTGGACAGCGACAGCCCAGGTATCGCGGCGGCAAAGGTGCGCGAGCTCATGCGCCAACACGGCCTCGACCTGCGCGGGCGTCAGTCGATTCACCAAGGCGACGGGCAATAGGATGGCTGGTTTGATCAATCCCATCACCACAGGCGACGTCACCTCGCGCGACCAGTGCAGGGCTGGGCGAACCCGCAGCCGCATCGCCGTCGCCATGCGTTGCACCGACGCCAGCCATTCCCCCTGCGTCATCGCTTCGCTCCGTGCTCGCAAGCGGACGGCGCCGACCAGGCCGAGGCATAAGCGCATGGTCATGGCCAGCAAGCCGAAGGCATAGATTCCAGCGACCCAGGGCGCCATCACCTGCCATCCTTTCGCAGATTCATCCACGGACACAGTCGTGCTTGGTTGAGTGTCTTGTGAGGAAGGTGGCGTCGTCTCGAGCAAGGGTGGCGCCTCCGCTGGTATCTTCATGGGGATTGCGCTAGGGCGTGCCGTTCCAGAGGAAGGCGTTGGCGAAGGTGATGGAATGTTCGTCTGGGAGACTGCGGGCTGCGCCGTTTCCCCAGAGCCGATGACCATCGCGACAGGCAACGTGGCAAGAATCGTGAGCAGCCCTATCAAATGCACCGCATGTCGTGCAGCCGCTGATTTCACGATCAGTCTCTCAATGGCGAAGGTGCCCAAGCCAATGAAGGCACCGATCCACATGACTTGTACGGCTGCCAGGGTGAACCGCAGTGCCCATTCCTCGAAACCGCTCATGAGCGATCTCCTTTGCGGTGTTGTGCAATCGCCCGTCGCAGCGCAGCATGGTCTTCGGAATCGAGCTGCTCGTTCTCTAACAAACTCAGCATCATTGCCGATGCCGATCCCTCAAACATCCGATCGATGAGATCGCCGACCATGCCCTTCGATGCCGCTTCGCGAGTGAGCTTCGGCGAGAATTCGTATCCACGACCTTCCTTTGCAGGCTTCCGTTTCACGAATCCCTTTTCGAACATCACGTTGAGCGTCGTGATCAGTGATGTATGCGCCAGTTCCCGTCCTTCATTGGCCATGGCCTCGCGCACGGCACGCACTGTCTTGGGGGATTCGGCCCAGAGAATCTTTAGAATCTCCAGCTCCAGTTCGGTGGGATGTTTCGATCGCTTGCGTGCCATACAACTTCTATTGAAATAGAGGATACGCACCGAGGCAAGCTATTTGTTTCTACAAATATAGAAGATGTCACTGGCGAGCCGGTCACTCGCCGACGAGATCGTTGAGGTAGTCTTCGATGTTCGTGTAGCCGTCGTTGTCCTTGTCGGCGGCGGCGTCGTTGACTTGCGGATCGAGGCCGTGCGTCTCTTCCCAAGCGTCCGGCATGCCATCGTGATCGGAATCTTGCGGTGCTGGCGTGCTGGTCAGCGTGGGCCAGCCTCCGACGTCGTCCGGATGGTTGACGCTCTTCCCGGTGCCGTTGCGAACGTCCGCGATGAGGCGTTCATCCACCGCATCGCGGAAGGGAACGCTGGCGCCAACCGTGGCCAAGACCGTATCGAGAACCTGCGCTTGTGGCAGGTAGGCTCGGTCAGTGGCGATCGGCGTTGGGAATGGGGAGAGTGACTGGCGGCCCGCTTTCGGTGCGGGTTCTTCGAAGGAGGCGCTGAGGCCGACGCCAAGCCACTCGTCCTGATCCTTTCGCGTGCGCCTCGGTGAGTGATTGCCTTTGAGGTAGAGCTGCGAAGATCCAGCGGCACCCATTTGGATCTCGTAACGGTTAAGTCGCGTGTCCGGGCCCGGCTTGAAATGGTTGTGGATGAGATTCACCCGAATGCTCTCACCGTCGCCACCCTGTGAGCTGAAGACCGCTCCAAAGTAGCGCCAATTGTAGATGAGATTGTTAGTCACCTCGAAGAGCCCATTCCTAGCATTAATCAATGGATTTCTCTGCGAGTTCGAAATCATCAGATTCTGATGGATGGAGATGCGATCAGAGGCGTCCCCGATCAAGTTGCCCATGCTGTGAATGCCCTTCTTGTGAACGCTTTGATAGAGCCCTTCTGCGATGATGGAGTTCTGTATGGTCACATTCTTGGGGGCATACCAAGTGCTGAAGACTTCGTCCGTCGCCCAAGCGATCGAACAATGATCAATGATGATGCGATCACCGCCGAGGATCTGAATGCCATCGCCATTCACGCTATTCTTCCGACCCGGGCCTGGGCGCACTTTCAGATATCGCACGACCACATCGGTCGTCGTGTTGTCGCGAGTGCCGATGGTAAGGGCCGCAAAGTCGGCGTCCGGAGCCACCCGTAGCTGCACGCCTTGTCGGGTGCGGTCTGGCCCGCGATGGTGAGGAACGCATGCTTCACAAGCAGACCCGATTGCAGGATAATCGTTCCGCTCACGTCGAACACCACGATTCTCGGGCCCTCCGCATCGATGGCCGCCCGGAGCGATCCGGGGCCAGCATCATCGAGATGCGTCACTTTAATCACGCGACCGCCGCGACCACCTTTGGCCAATTTCCCAAATCCCTCCGCGCTCGGAAACGCTTTCCGTTCCTCGGCGATCGCATGGAGGCCAGAGCCGATGACGAGCAAGACGAACAGAAAGGCGATAGCAAAGCGGCGCATTGGCGAGGGTAATGCCGATTCTGGGTCATGCAATGGGATCAGCAATGCACCCAGATTTCAAATCCGTTTTCCCGGGAAACGTTCGCTTTCAGAGACAGGTTGAGTTGTTCTGATAGGGACTTTGCCAGTGGCAAGCCGAGTCCGGAGTGATGGCTGCTGGTGCGCGCGGTGTCCTTGCGCCACAGGGGATCGAAGAGGTGTTCGAGGTCGGCCTCGGTGAGGGTGGTGTCCGTATTGGTGACGACCAGTTTCCACCCGTCGGCAGTGCCGGTGAGTTTGCTGCAGATCGTGCCTTGCCTTGGTGTGTAGGCGACCGCGTTCTTCAAGAGGTTCTCGATGATGGTGCGGAGGGCGGCACGATTGGTGCGAATGCGCAGGGGAGTCTTCCAGGCGAGTTGGCAATCGAGTGCGCGCTGGTTGGCTGCTTCGCGGAACGGCGACCAGATCTCTTCCAACAAATCAGTGAAGCCGACCTCGTCATCCTGTGGCAAAGGAGCGCCGCCCTGACTTCGGGCGAGTTGTAGTAGCGTGCTGACGAGTTCCTCCATCTGCTTGGCAATGGCGACGGCGTCTTTCGCTAGGGGCGAGTCGGGATTGATCGCGAGTTCGACGTCACCGAGGGCGCGCATTTCGGCAATGGGCGTCAGGAGTTCATGTGCGGCATGCGAACTGAAACGGCGCTCGCGTTCCATCGCCGAGTGCATGCGGTCTAACAGATGGTTGAGCTGGGAAACGATTGGCTCTAGCTCGCGGACGCCTGGTTCCTGAGTGAAGCGGCTTTGTTTCTCGTCGACATCCAGAGAGCGAGCCTCATCTTCGAGCCGGTTGAGGCGGTTGAGCCCCAGGCGGACGGCGAATAGCGTGACGATCCACACCAGGCCGAGAACGGTGAGGATGGCGAGCACGTTGCCGACTAACACACGTCTAAATGTGCGATCGAGATCGGTTCGACTGCGTGCGAGTGTGAGTCTAAAGTCGTCATCGTCGCCGACACTGCGCAGGAGTGCCCGTCCGGCACGGCCATCGGGGAGTGCGAGATCGCGAAATGTCGGTGATTTGGTCTCAGGGAAGGGCAACTCTTCGGTGCCAAGGGAAGGCGACTTGGCGATCAGTTCGCCGGTGGAGAGCCAGATCTGGTAATACTCCGCTGCCGGCCCGGGTTCGAATTCTGATAGTCGCCAATCGGTGAACTCAAAACTGACGCCATCTGCGAATGATGTGAGGACGTGGATCTTTTCGAGAAGCGCGCGATCATACGTCTGCACGAGGATGTTCTTCATGCTGTAGTACAGCACTAAGCTGCAGGCGATCAGCACCAACCCGATCCCGAGCATGACGAAGGTCGTCAGCCTGCCGCGTAGAGAGTTCAAGGCACTTCGAGGACGTAGCCGAGGCCGCGGCGCGTGGCGATCATCCCCGGCGCGCCCGCTTCTTTCAGTTTCTTGCGCAGGGACGACACGGCGGAATCCACGACATTGCTCATCAGAGTGCCGGATGTTTCGTCATACACGTGTTCCTCAATCTGTGTGCGCGATAAGACGCGCCCTTTATTCATGACAAAGTATTCGAGAATGCGGTACTCCCGAGCGGTGAGATTGAGAGAATGGTCGTTGACCGTGGCGTGATGCCCGGAGAGATCGAAGGTGAGCTTTCCGATGACGATCTTGTTAGACTCTGAATCGTGGGCACGACGAACAAGGGCCTCGAGTCTGGCGAGCAATTCTGAGAATGCGAAGGGTTTCGGTAAATAGTCATCGGCACCGAGTCGCAGTCCATGCACGCGATCTTCTACCGATTGGTTGACAGTGAGAAGCAAGATATGCGTCTTGTTTCCCGCTTCGCGTACTTTCTGCAGGACGGTGAGCCCGTCCATTGTAGGCAGGCGGACGTCGAGCACGACAGCATCATAATTGCCTTCCTGAATACGCCACAGACCCTCGTCGCCGTCGGCAACGGCATCGACCGCATACCCCGCACGTTTGAGCCCTTCGACGAGAGCGCGCTGCATGCGAGGAGAATCTTCGATGACCAGCAGGCGCATCTGTTAGTCTTTCTTCACGCTGCGAATCTTGCCATGTCGCGTGAGGCGAATCTCCTTCTCCTTGCCCTTGGCATCTTCAATATCGACGCGGTAAGTGATCTCGACGCGATGCCGGCGCATGGCGTCATCGATCTTCGCATTGGGGAAGGTTTTCAAGATAGACTGGAGCACTGCTGGCGGCAGGTTCTCGGGCGCGACATCTTCTTCGATCTCGGTCACGGTGGTGTCCTCGAGCAGCTTCACTTTGGTTTCCAACTTGCTATCGGCTGGGCGGACGTAGATCTCCCAGCGCTTCTCGCCATCGGCATCATCGCGCTCGACTTTGTGAATTGTCGTCCCGGGCAGGAGACGTTGGACTTTGTCGAATAAGGACGCGGGCAGGGAAGGATTGTTGTCACCTTCATCTGCCACCGTCAGAATGATCGTGGCAGTGGCGGCGAGGCACACGAATGTCAGGGGAGAACGAGATCGCTTGGAGATCATATCATGGTTTGCGGTTCGCAAAGTAGTAGATAGTGGCATCCGCTCCTTCACTCAACGTATAATATCCCAGACTGGAACGATCAAAGGCAATGGCTTCGCCATTCGGTTCGGTTGGAGGCCCGATGACCGGAGCCATTTCGGGTCGCCGGGAAAAGCTGCGTCGTAGCGATTCGGAAGCATATCGCCGCCAGAGCCAGGCATTTGTTTCATTTCGCATGATGATGTGATCACCTTTGGGCGAGATATCTCCAGCCGACACTCGCATGACGGGCAGTGTGCCTAGTAACGAAAGTGTCACACTGCGATCGGTGGTCAAGTCCGCTTGTGTGGCCTGATAGACGCGTGTGTCTTTTCCTTTGGTGACAATGATCAGATCGCCGGTAATGGGATCGATCATCAGGGCTTCGGCATCGAATCTCCCATCGGGATAACTTAGCTGGAAGCTCTCGAAAGCACCGGAATAGTCTTTCAATGATCCCGTGGGCGACGGTTCTTGAAACCGTATCACGCGAATGGAATCGCGTGCTTTGTCATTATCACCAATATCACCGAGATAGAGATACGATGCTCCCGGGCGTGATCCAGGCCCGAGGGCGATGTCTTCCAAGTCATCGATCTTAAGATCTTTGAGTGATAACTTGCCCATGACAGTGCCGCGCGTATTCACTGCGAAGAGGTGTTTGGCGTCGCCGTCGTTGTGCACCCACAGAAAGCCAGGCGAATGACTGCTCGTGGCGATGCCTGAGATCTCTTTCAATTTCTTTTTAGAGACACTACCGAGGGCTTGACCTTCTTGATACTCTGACCCGCAGGTCAATGAGGAAACAGAAAGCAGTAATAGTAGTGATAGGGAGGATAATTTCTTCATAGGGAAGATCTGTTCTAGGGTTGATCCGCTACGGGGGATTCGTCCGGATCATTGGACACCGGTCGATAGTCGGCTTTGACATCAAGGATGCGCCCCTGCTCGTCGACTTGCGTTTCAAACGACCATGGGCCGGCCTTGCTGCGGACTTCGTAGTGGATGCCGTTTCCGCGTTCGCGCTTCTCGACACTTTCGACGAGGACATCGCCCAGTCGGGGATCGATTTCGTCCGTGGCGACTCGCATCAATTCATCGGGCATTTCTCGTGGATGGATATCGACATCACGCTCGAGGATATTGCCATCGGCATCGGTGCGAAGTTCGATTTCCATACCATTGGGTAGTCGACCAACCGCTTCAAATCTCAAGGCCCCTTTCTTCTTCTTCACATCGAATTCTTCAATGGTGTCAAACCCCATCTCCTGAGCGATAACGTCTCTCACGGCGTCGGGCCATTCATCGAAGCTCTCAGGTTCAGTGAGAGGGGGAGGGGTCAGATACTCGACGGGCTCGGCCACTTCTTTGGCACGGCTCTGAGTTGCCGCCGCCATGAGAGACTCGTTTGGGGAAATCAGCGGATCTGGAGAGAAATCGGCTGGGGGCGGGCCGTGCAACGATGATGAAGCCGTGGGCTCTTGGCCGCTGCTTTCAATGGGATCATTACCGCCATCCCAGACAACGATGGCTGCGGCGCCAGCAGTGATCAGTATTCCAGCGATGACGAGTGTGGTGGGTCTCATTTGAAACACCAGACCCGGTGAACATTACCACAACATGATGGATTGAAGGATTCTGAATGGGACTATGAGATGGCTTTCAATCGCCCTTCCGTCATCTTGCGGTAACTTTCTGGCGCAAGTCTACATCCAATAACGAACCCGTTTATTGACTCTATGATATCTAACAGATGCTGCCATGTTATCGTGACTGCCACACTTCTGGGCCTGATCATGCCCTTGAAGGCGGATATTCTCTTCAACGAACTCTACATTGATCCGCCCGGCAGCGATGGGGATGCGAACCTAGAGTATATCGAGTTGATTAGTACCACAGGAGGAGTTGAATCAACGGATGATCACACGCTGCTTGTCATCGATAGCAACAACGGCGGCTACGGTAAGATCCGGCATCGCTGGTCATTGAACGGGCTGCAGACAGGTAAGAACGGTTTGCTCTTGCTCGGGAATCTTTTCACAAGCAGTTTGCCCTATACCGTGCCCACCGAGACGGCTTTGGCAGATCCCAGCAGCCCGGATGCAATGAATAATGGTGATTTGGGATCGAACGGCGGATTCACGATTCTGCTTGTTCGCGGTTTTTCCCCAACAACGGCAAGAGATACTGACTTGGATAGTAATGATAGTGGGACGCTCACGTTCACGCCCTGGACAGCGATGGTGGACTCGGTGGGCTTTGATGACACGGATCCGCTCGATCCGCCGAATCGCGATACATATGCGTTGGCGAACGTGAGCCAGCAGGGATACTTTCCGGAGAATATCTCCCGCATACCGGAGAACGTCACCCCTAACAGCGCCGATGCGTGGTTTGGTGGCACCATTTCTTCCTCTGATCCCAATTTGGCGTACGATCTCGATGAGAGTTTCGGTGGCTATCCCGGCGCGGGAGCTACACCGGGACGGCCGAACATTCCACCGCCATTGGCCGAATTGAGACTCAATGAGGTGAGCATCAATCCGAACGGCAATGACGAGAACCTCGAGTTCATTGAGATAGTGAGTGTGTCAGGCGAGCGAGAACGTGCGGATGGGTATCATGTGATCCTGATCAGCAATGAACCGGCTTCGGCTGATCGTGGAACCATTGTTGAAGCCTGGGATCTGAGCGGATTGAACACGGGCGAGAATGGATTGCTCGTGATTGGCGATCATTACTTGAAGCCGATCGCGGGCAAGCGACCGACCACCCCTTTCAAATCCTTGGTAGAAGTGGAGACGGAAGCGGGCGATCCGGCATCGTTTGGGCGCAATGATATTGGCCCAAGCCAAGGGATCAGCATCCTGCTGGTGCGTGGGTTCACAGGTGTATCGGGCATGGATCTTGACATGGCGAACAACGGGTCGCTGTCGGTCGCGCCTTGGGATGCGATCATGGATAGCATCGGATTCGATCATCAGAACGAGATCACTGGCACGCTCACCGCAACGTACGCTTTGGGAAAACTGCCGACGAAAGATTTCTATCCTGACAATATGTCGCGCCTCGCTGGCGACCTCCGGCCCAATAATGGAGATGCGTGGTATGGAGGAGATTATGGCGGAGACAGCCAAGGATCGATTGCCTTTGGAAGCAATCGCTTTGTTCCCGATGGGGTGACCTTGCGCGTCCCACGCGCGACTCCTGGGGGACGGAATCTGTCCCCCAAAGACACGTCGATAGAACGCGATATCGTGATCAATGAAGTCCTCATCGATGCGCCACCGTCACCCGGCAATTCGGATGATCACACATACGAATTCATCGAACTCATCAGCACGCAGGGACGTGCAGAACCACTCGAAGGTCTGACTCTTCTAGTGGTAGATACCGCGGCTGACTCTGCTCAGTTAGGCGTGATCCAACAGGTATTGGATCTTTCAGGACTATCGACGGGGGTGAATGGGATCTGTCTGTTGGGCGACAGTTACAATGATCTCTTGCTGGATGCGGAAATCCCTTTCGATACGAATCGGGAAGATCCTCAAGGCCTGAACGCGGGCGACCTTTCACCAAATGACGGACTTACCATCCTTCTGGTAGAGGACTTCACTGGCAGAATACGTGAGGATCTGGATGCCAATAATGATGGTATCTTTGACCTTACACCTTGGGGCCACGTAGTCGATGGTGTTGGGTTTGGCGCGATCGCTGATCCCTCGGTTGCCGTCGTTTCACAGGAAGGATTTATGCCAGATACCTTGGCGCGCCTCCCTCAAAGCCTTCGTGCGGATATCCGCCACGATGCCAGCGCTTGGGCAGGTGCTCTGTTAGGAGGAATGCCAGCCAATGCTGAGTATGCAGACAGTGCCTACTTTGGCCCATTCAAAGGTGGGATCACGCCTGGCTATGCGAACCATGCCGCAGCGCCTGCTGAGGAAGGTACTGTATTGATCAATGAAGTGATCATCAATCCGGGCGGTGGATCCGTCGATGAATGCATCGAGATTATCGTTTCAAGCCTCGATGCACGCAGCCTGTCTGGTTATTCGCTGATCTTGCTGGATAGCGCAGGGGGTAGCGTGGGAGAGATACAACATATCTGGGATCTGTCGGGGTTGGCGACAGGCGACAATGGGCTGCTCCTCATTGGTGATGACTATGCCGTAGGAGCGCCATTTGAAGTCGACGAGATGACAGCTCTTGGATCTCCGATAGGCATGTACTCAGGGCACTTAAGTGAGAGTGGTGATCGCGCGCTTTCTCTTCTGCTCGTGAAAGGGTTGCGTCCCACGGTCAATGAAGGCACGGATCTCGACGCGCATCCCACCGTAGGCGACGATGACGATGGTGTTCTGGATCTGCAACCGTGGACGATGATCGCGGATAGTGTTGGTTACCGCGAATATGATGGGGATCGTTCCGTCAATGTTGGCATCACTTATGGAGCCGCGGATCTCACGCAAAGCTTTGAGCCGGATGCGGTCGCCCGGGTCGCATCCGTCAATCACCTGAATGTGGGGCAATCAAATGATTGGTATGGAGGTGACTTTGTAGGCGGGACAACGTCTGCACGCTTTGGCTATGACCAAAGCCAGATCTTTGGCAGTGTGAATGGATTGGTGTCGACACCAGGATTCCACAATGCGGGTGAAGGGTTCACGAATCTCGACGATACCGATGCTGACCGTGACGGACGCAGTTGGCTTCTGGAATTTGCCACCGGCACAGATCCTGAAACAACGGACGCGCCGGTGCCCATCGTCGTGGAAAGACTGGCGACAGGCGAAACTACACTATCTTATCAACGTCGATCTGGCGGTTCTCTATCACCATCCGGAATCTATGCGGTGCAAGGCGTGCACTATGCCATTGAGAGCAGTCCGAACCTTGAGCAGTGGACTCCCGTGGCCGAGCTTCCCGGGCTTGAAAGCGTCGCTGGGGAAGATGCCGGACTTGAGTGCGTGACCGTGCCGCTCGGTGGCGCTGATCCGGGGCAAGCGCGATATGTGCGCTTGAGGATCTATCGCTCTATGGAGTGAAGCGAAATCTCACCGTGCATGAGGATTGCCTCATGCACGGTGGCTTGCGTGTTCTA
Organism: Verrucomicrobiia bacterium; assembly: GCA_030425385.1. Classification (GTDB taxonomy): domain Bacteria; phylum Verrucomicrobiota; class Verrucomicrobiia; order Verrucomicrobiales; family DEV007; genus JAACDM01. The sequence goes on from JAUIAH010000030.1 coordinate 24,732, forward strand.
TTGGTCAGACTTGACGATCAAGAGAGACGCAGGAGAGGCTTTGACCAAATGATCTAAGGTCGCACTGACACTGTAACCGCGAGTAGTACCAAGAACGACGAGTTCGGCGTGTGATTCATTGAGACAATCGATCAATGCCTCGCCCACATGCGGGCCTTTCATCACATTGCAGGTGAATGAGAGCGGTTGCCCGTCGGGAGATAGGCCGGCGCGAATCCATTCCTCCAGTTTGTCTTGTGAGGGATCTTCATTCTCAAAGACTCCAGGTTCATCGATATAGACGAACTGCAGCGAGGCCCCTGACACAGAGGCGATCGATGCCGCCCTGCGGGCTGCGACCATGGATGCCTGCGAGAAATTCACGCCGACGACAATTGATTGAAAGTCGCTCGGTTGGGCAGGACGCACCACCAGGACATCACTAACCGCCTGCGATGCACACTGGAAGGCGAAGCCGCTTCGTGGTCGCGTTTCCGTGGAGCGATGTTCTCGCGAACCGATAACGAAAAGCTCCGGTTGATTCTCCGCGATGGCGACGAGGATCTCCTGCAAGGGATCACCCACCACGATCTTGGGCATTCCTTTGTCACCTTTCAGAATACACGAAAGATGCGATTGGAGGAACTGGTGGGCGGCTTGTTGAATCTGATCCGCCGCATCCGCACCACTGCCGAAGTCACGCATGATGCGCTTCTCAAACACGTGCAGGAAGACCACAGTGCCTTCAGAGAGGTTAGGCAAGCGTACGGCAAGAGCCGCTGCGGAGTCGCTACAAGTAGAATAATCGACCCCAACGAGAACGTTGCACCGTTCTTCCTGCCTCACAGGAAAAGTAGACGTCGTCATAATTGAACCTCGACTTCAATCATTACGTGAACATGACGTCTTCTCCGAAATGAGAAAGGACGGAATCGGACTGCAACAATCGCCAAGATTTCCACAACAACGGAGGCTGGACTGGCTTCATGAAAGTGATTCTTGCTAATCTTGTACGTGTGATGCAACTTTAGGGAAGTGAACCTGACGCACCGCACTGATTTCGCGCTTCGGATCCTCATGTATTTGGGGGCACGAAGGGCTGCTCAACGGCGGACAACGTCGGCGGAGATTGCCGCGGTGTTTGATGTGTCGTTGAATCATTTGGTCAAGGTGGTGAACGAGTTGGCTCGTCTGGGGTATATTCGCACGGCGCGCGGCCCAGGAGGTGGCGTGCAGCTTGGGCGAACGCCGGAGAGCATTGTTCTGGGTGACTTCATTGAAGACTTTCAGGGGCCGATGCGACTGCATGAGTGCACCGTGACCGATGGGATCTGTGCGATTGAAACGTTCTGCAAATTGAAGGGCATCTTTGCCCAGGCGGATCGCCTGCAGAAGGACTTCCTCGATGGTTACACCCTCGCTGACTTCATCCCATCCAAGGCCAAGCTGGCGCGCTTGGCGCCGTGATCTCGATCGCGACGAAGCAATCTACTAACTGATGCACTCATTTCATGAAGAACCCATCCAGCTCTGAGTCATTGACCGGCATGCAGACGCGGGCCGTGCATGCCGGTGAGATTCCTGATGCGACGACTGGCGCGTCCTCGCCCAATCTCATCATGTCGTCGACCTTCCTGGCGGATCCTGAGGCGTCCTTCTCGGCGGAGGGTGATCACCGTGATGATCGCTATTTCTACACGCGCTGGGGCAATCCCACAGTCGCTCAGCTCGAACAGAAATTGGCGGCGCTGGAAGAGGGGGAAGCGGCGATGGCTTTCGCTTCCGGCATGGCGGCAGTGACCGGCCTGTTCTTTCATTGTCTGAGACCCGGTGATCACCTCGTTCTCGGGGATGTGGTCTACGCGGCGGTGTCGGAATTGGCGCAGGAGTTTCTCCACGAATGGAAGATCGAAGTCACGCGCGTGGATACTTCCGACCCTGACAACGTGGCGTCAGCCATGCGGGACAACACGCGCTTGATCTACATTGAGACGCCCTGCAATCCGATTCTGCGGCTCACTGATATTCGTGCAATTGCCAGGTTAGCACAGCATGGTGGCGCGCAATTGGCGGTCGATTCGACCTTTGCCACGCCCGTGGCCACGCAACCGCTCAATCTAGGTGCCGACTACGTCGTCCATTCTCTCACCAAATACTTGGGCGGCCATGGCGATGCTGTGGGCGGGGCGGTCATTGGGCGAAATGAGGACATTGTCAGGATGCGGCAGAAGGTGGGCATCCGCATGGGTGGGGTGATCAGTCCGTTCAATGCTTGGCTGATCCTTCGTGGGCTGGCGACTTTGCCGCTCCGTATGAAGGCGCACGAAGAAGCGGCGATGAAGGTGGCAACGTGGCTGGTGGAGCAGCCAGCGATCACGAAGGTGACCTACCCGGGCCTGCCATCACACCCGCAACACGCACTGGCTCGGGAACAAATGAAGAACTTCTCGGGAATCCTAACATTCCAAAGCGACCACCACCGCGCTCTGCCTTCGCTGTTCGCGCAGCATTTGCAAACGATTCACTACGCCGTGTCGCTGGGGCATCATCGGTCGCTGATCTTCTATATTCCGACCGACGAGATCCTGAAGACGTCATTCACTCTAACCGAAGAACAGGACGAACACTACCGCGCCTATGCCGGCGAGGCGATCTTCCGCCTCTCGGTGGGAATCGAAGACCCGGAAGATCTCTGCAATGACTTGGCGCGGGTCTTTGCGAAATTGAGTTAGTTCACAAACAAACACGCTTTCACACATTGCTATGATTCTACATGAATTCGCCCACAGTCCCTTCTGCATCCCGGTTCGCCGCATTCTGGAAGCCCATGGTGTCGCCTACGAGCGTGTCGCGGTGCCGAGTTGGGATCGCCGAGCGCTGGCTGAGTTGACGCAAGGCGCTTATTACCAGGTGCCGGTGATCGAACACCAGGGCACGATCATTCACGAGACGGCCGAGGATCCGCTGGCAGTGGCGCACTTTCTCGATCGCGAAGTGGCCAGAGGGGCGCTGTTTCCCGATCACTGTGCGGGGCTGCATGAGATCATTGTGAGGCAAATTGAAGACACGCTGGAGTGGATCGGCTTTCGCCTCAGTGATCCGACTTACATTGATTCCATCGACGACCTCGGTGAGCGCGTGATGGTCATTCGCCACAAGGAACGCAAGCTGGGCCCGGGCTGTGTCGAGGAGTGGCGCCGGAATGCGGGAGCACTCGCTCAAGAGTTTGAATCAGCGCTCGCCGACTACGAGACGCGCCTCTCTCATAGTCGCTTTCTCTTTGGCGATGCTCCGGTGTATGCCGACTATGCTTTGGGAGGGGTGCTAGGCAATGCGCAGCATGGTGGTGCCTATCAGCTGCCGAGTGCGCTCCAGCATCTGAAGCGCTGGGAATCCGCTCTCGACGTCTACTCAGTGTCGTGACTGCCCTGCCGACCACACGCTTGGATCGCTCGGCTGGCGATTGGCCTACGCTGGAGGATTGGATAGGAGCCCGTGTCATCGAGATTGGGGTGACCGATCCCAAGTCGGATCTTTGCCTAACCCTACAACTGTCGATTTCGGAATCATGTGGCCGACTGGAGATCCCTGCGCCGTGGGTCTTCAACTCGTGCCTCACGACGATCGATGTCGAGACCAGTGGGGATGTGAAGGCAGACGATTTCATCGGCTTGGAAGGCGCGCAGTTGACGGCCGTGGAAAGCAGTTCGCGCGGAATGGATTGCCAGTTCGGTTCGATCACGATCAGTGTGAGACTGAGCGATCTGAGCTGTCGCGACGATGTCGAACTGCTGGTGAATCACTTTTACGAGTCGGTGCAAGCGGACGCCGTTCTCGGGCCGGTGTTCAACGAAGTCGCGCAGATTGATTGGTCGTCGCACCTGCCGCGGATGGTGGATTTCTGGGACACCGTGATGTTTCGCTCAGGTGCGTATCGAGGGAATCCGCTCAGCGCGCATGCGAAGTTGCTTCCTCACGTGGAGATGAGCCAGGCGCTCTTCGATCGCTGGCTAACACTGTTCCGAAGGGCAGTGCATCATCTCTTTGCTGGTGAGAACGCGGGACACATCGTGCGCTGTGCTGAGGACATGGCCAATGTCATCCACGACAAGCTTGCGCATCTTCCGCGCTGAACCATTGCCGTTGACCCGGCCGCCACTGGGGGTAGGGTGGGGCCTGCAAACGGAAGCGTGGACGACCTCGCCTCTCCATCATCATTCAAGGACGACCTTGGCCTAACATCCTGTTTCCATGCCTTGGATTCTCCTATTGATCGCCGCGCTTTTCGAAATTGCCTGGGCCACTGGCCTGAAGTTTTCCGAAGGTTTCACCCGGCTTTGGCCGACCATTGGCACGCTCGTGGCCTTAGTCGCGAGCCTCGCATGCCTCGGACTCGCCGTGCGATCCATTCCCATTGGCACCGCCTACGCGATCTGGACAGGCATTGGCGCCGCGGGCACGGTGATCATCGGGTTGCTCTATTTCAATGAGCCCATGAGTGCCGCACGGCTCGTCTCTGTCGGCTTCATCCTGATCGGGATCATTGGATTGAAGCTTTGTTAGGATGCGGATGCCCCGTTCTGGAAATGTCTCTAGTCAGAGCTTCTCTCGCTTGGTTAGGGCAGCTTGAATCGTTGCCTCATTCCGTGTGCCCCACTCGCAGAGTGGTTGCAAAGATTTCGCCAATCCTTTGCCATAAGCACTCAGCGAATACTCCACTCTGGGTGGGATCTCTTTGAAGTCCTTTCGAATCACCACCCCGTCGGATTCCAAGTCTCGGAGCTGCTGCGTCAACATTTTATGGGTGACCCCACGGATCGATCGATGCAGTTCTCCGTAGCGCATGGTGTTGTGATATAAGAAGAAGAGGATCAACGGCTTCCACTTTCCGGATACAATCCTCAAGGCGGCATCGAGGCCACAGATAAAGCTCGACTCAGTGGTGTTTCTTCGGGCCATTTGGTATACTTACTAAAAGGTGCATACTTGTCAAACAGGGAGTGCTAGCAGAAGGTTGGATCAATCGGAGCACGATTCCGCAGATCATCTAAACACAAGAATTGAATTAATGAGAAGATTAGCGAACAGAACAGCAGTGATCACCGGCGGTGGAAGTGGAATTGGCTTTGCCATGGCAAAGCGATTCATCGATGAAGGGGCGTTCGTCTACTTATCAGGTCGACGAAAGGAGGCCCTTGAGAAGGCAGTCTCGGAATTGGGGGACAACGCACGAGGTATCCAGGTCGATATCACCAACAATGATGACATTGACCAATTGTATGCTGAGGTGAAGCAGGCCCGAGGAGGACTTGACATCCTAGTGGCGAATGCGGGCGTTGGCGAATTTGCACCGATCGATCAGATCACTCCTGAGCACTACGATTACACGTTCAACACCAATGTGAAGGGAACCATGTTCACCGTTCAGAAGGCGCTGCCCTTGATGAGCCCCGGGGGTTCAGTGATTCTGACAGGGTCGACTGTGGGAGTGAAAGGGACAGCAGCATTCAGTGTCTACAGCGCCTCCAAGGCGGCGGTGAGAAACTTCGCCCGCAGTTGGGCCGAGGATCTTCGCGGGACGGGGATTCGGGTGAATGTCCTCAGTCCAGGCACGACTAAGACAGACAAGTTGATGGGTTTGCTAGACGACGACGCAGCCAATTTCTACTCGAACAGTGCACCGCTCGGTCGTATGGGAGAGCCTGCTGAAATCGCATCGGTGGCCGCATTCCTGGCATCCGAAGACAGTAGCTTCATGACGGGAAGCGAGATCTTCGTGGACGGCGGCTTAGCGCAGATCTGAACGTTACCGGTATTCCAGCACGGCATCGATTGGTTTGCGGGCTTTGCCAGGGCGTGGTTGTCCTGACGGATGCCCTACCGTCACCAGCATGACCGGGACGAGGTGGTCACCCAGGCCAAAGGTTTCGGTCACGCCAGTGGCATCGAATCCACTCAGGGCACCGGATGCGAAACCTTGATCCTGCGCAGCGAGCATCAAGATCATCGCCGCCAGCGAGGCCGAGCGAAAGGCTTCGTCGCGCTGGAGTTGAGGATTATCGCGGTGGAGGTCGTTCACCATGGCCGACCATCGTTCCTGCAGAGTTGCTGGAATGAGTGCTGCCTCTACGGAGGGTTGAAGCGTTTCATGGAGGTGGCGATACCCATCGAGTTGTCCACAAACGATGAAGGTCACTGCGGCCTCCTTCACCTGAGGTTGACCGAATGATAGTGTACAAAGCTGTTCCTTCGCCTCCGCAGTGCAAACGGCGATGAAGTGCCAGTTCTGCAAGTTGAAGGCCGATGGCGCCTGGGTAGCCAGGCGCAGCATGGTGCGAATCGCGCTGTCATCGATCGAGCGCGTGGCATCGAAGTGCCCAGTGGTGACGCGTGTTTCGATCAAGTTCTGAAAGGTGTGTGGCATGGTGTTAGCGTGAGGATGTTGTTGTTAGAATGCGGATGAAGAGGAGCCGATCTGGAACTTGAGGAGATCTGGGGACGTCGAATGCCACCGCATTTGAAACGAGGCCTCGCTCGCATCGGTGCTGCTGAACACGCGCACCGGAACACGGACGGGGAGGGGATCGAGGTCGAATGGATACGGGTCTAACACGACACGACGGTTGCCGAGAGGTTGGACATTGATCGTGATTCGATCTGACCAGCTGGTGCGGGGCACTTCAAGTAAGGGATAGGCATCCTCGCCTAGGCCAATGTTAGAACCGGACTCCGCTGCGATCAGCGATGAGGTGAACCCAAGCGAAAGGCCGTCGAGAATTTGAAGCATCCGCACGTGAGGCTTTAGGGATTCCGGTGTCAGCCAGTCACTGGTTTCGTCATCTTTTAGGAGGCGAGAGCGCCATGCTGCCTGCCGACCTTCCAGTTCTTCCAGGAATGCCGTGACCATGTGTTCGCTTCCGGGCAGAAGTGTTTCGGGACGTTCTTTCCAGTAGAGAGGGTGGATTTCTTCGGGCTTCGGCTCGGCTTGATTGGGCACTTGATAGAGCAGTCGCGGGTGTTCACTGATGAGAAGGTTGGCGTAGCTCGCATCAGGATATCGCTGCAAGCCGATCCGCCACCGCTCCATACCGTCCTGCTGATTGCGCACCATCTCGGACAGGTCGGCGGGTAGGGACTCGGAACCGGTGAGTATCGGTTCGGCCTCCCATTCGATCCAGCCATTGTCATGCTGGGCAATGGCAAAGACGGTCTCCGCCCGCAGCCGGGACGGATTGGCGACCGGGGCGTAGTGTCCCAGAGGTCGGAAGGTGTCGTTTCCCCAGTGACTGGCAAAGGTACCAGCGAGTTGACCGTGATCAGGTTGAGTGACCAGGAAGTAGTGATCGTTCTGCTTTGTCTTTAACATGGTATTTCGGATTGAGTGATTGGTTAGGTGATGTCGTCCTACCTTGCGGCGACGGTGCACCTTCCCTCGTGTTGCCTCGAACGGCCAATACAGCGGCGTTGCCATCGTTATACGGAATCCGTATAATGCGCCCATGCTGCAACGCATCCGCACCGTTCTCATCGTCATGGACTGTGGAAGCCTCAACCAGGCTGCCACCCGTCTCGGCGTCTCCCAGCCAACGCTCACCCGGCAACTGCAAGCGCTGGAGCAAGAGATCGGCGGGGCGCTATTCGAGCGTGACTCGACTGGTGTGCGCCCGACGGATCTGGCCTTCACTCTGCGGGATTCAATGGTGCCAGTCCTGAAAGCGTATGACTTGGCGTGGGCTCAAGTTATCGCGCATGCGCAGGGCCGCGAATCGCAGTTGCGCATCGGCTACCTCGGGCTTGCCGCGGCGCGATTCCTCACGCCTGTGTTGGGCAAGTTCCAGGAAGCCTACCCGGACATCGAGCTCTGGCTCTTCGACCAAACGCCTAAGGAGCAGCTCGCAGCCTTGAGCGCGGGCGACCTCGATCTCGCGTTGATCGGTCAGGAAGGCGCCGCGCTTGGCGACACGTTCTATCGCCAGAAGATCGCAAAGATCGGTGTGCGCGCGGTGCTCCCCAGCAGTCATCCCTTGGCCCAACGCAAGACCCTAACATTGGCCGATCTCAAAGGAGAAAAGTTCATCGCTCCAACGGAGGCCGCCGTACCAGGGCGCAAGAAGTGGATGCTCGAACTGTGCCGCGAAGCCGGCTTCCGCCCATGCTGGATCGCCGGATCGGAAGCGGTCGCCGAGACCTTTACCCGCGTCGCCGGCGAACGCGCCGTCACCCTTCTGCCGGACTACATGGAACCAACCCCACCGCCTGGAATCGCCTTCGTCAGCGTCTCCGATCGCCACGCGACATGGGACTTCACCATCCTCCGCCAGCGCGGCAAACTATCCCCAGCCTGCCGCGATCTCATCCGCTGGATCACCGAAGCCGTGAGGGGCAGGGTGAAGTGATCCGACCAGCGTCTGGCCCATCAAAACTGCTCTGTCGCGAGCAGCACCAAGGTGCAGGCTTCCTGAACCTCGATCCCCGCGGCGGTGAGTTTCGCGGCCAAGGACTCGGATTCTGTTCCGGGATTAAAGATGACCCGTCTCGGCTTCAAATCGATCAATTCTTGCGCCATCGGCTCGGAGATCGCGGAACGAACGTAAAGCGTGATGGTATCGATCCTCGCATCGGCGTCCGCGGGTCGGGCAATCACGGGATGCCCATCAATTTGCTGCAGCCGCGGGTGGACGAGGATGATCGGGTGCCCGGCAGCTAACAAAGCTACCATCGCCTTGTGTGCGTAGCGACCGGGGTCGTCGCTGGCACCGATGATCATCACAGATTCAGAGGGTGAGGTTGGGGACATGGCGGTTGATGAAATGGATGGGAACCCAGGATCTATGCGGAGCCTGGGAAAGATTGCAAGAATCACTTGCAAGGATTAGACGACTGGTCTAATGATTTGAATAAATCTTTAAATTATAGACCAAATCTTCCTTTTAGGCGAGATGGCGGACTGGTCTACTAACAGGCTGTATCCTTCCGAACTGACACTATGAAAGACAAGATCGTTCTCATCACGGGTGCCACCAGTGGCATTGGCAAGGCAACAGCCATCAAGTTCGGTAGGCATGGCGCGAAGGTCGTCATTTCGGGAAGACGTGAAGCGGAAGGCCAGGCAGTGGTTGAGACGATCGCTGCCCAAGGAGGCGAAGCGCTCTTTGTTCAGACTGATGTGGCCAATGAAGAGCAACTGAAGGCGCTCGTTGCCAAGACCGTGGAGACCTACGGGGGTCTCGATATCGCCTTCAACAATGCGGGTGTTGAGCACATCGAGGCGACGCGGGAGGACTATCAGCGGCTCTTTGACATCAATGTGTGGGGCGTGCTAAGCGCGATGAAATATGAAATTCCTGCCATGCTGAATCGAGGTGGCGGATCAATTGTCAACACGAGCAGTGTAGCGGGTCACATTGGGATGTCGGGCGCAGGCCTCTACATTGCTACCAAGCACGCCGTGGAAGGGTTGACGAAATCTGCCGCATTGGAATACGCGAAAGCGGGCATCCGCGTGAACGCCGTGGCACCAGCCGCCATCGAAACGGAAATGGTAGATCGATTTGCAGGGAGGGAGGGGACAGAGGAGCGCGCAGGACTAGCAGCCATGCATCCTATCGGGAGAATGGGCAAATCCGAGGAGATTGCTGATGCCGTGTTCTATCTCGCTTCTGAAGCGTCTACGTTTGTCACCGGGATCTCTTTGACCGTTGACGGAGGGTGGCTGGCTCAATGAACCCTTTCTCAAGTAATCCACAACCTAACCAATACCAATAACATGAATAAACTCCAATCGACAATCATTCACATCTCCTCTGTGGAGGCCTTCGACCGCATCATTGACAAAGCACAGCATCCCGTCGTGGTCGATTTCTGGGCACCCTGGTGCGGCCCATGCAAGATGATGGAACCAATACTCGAAGAGTTCGCCGCAGACCATGATGGCCGGGCAATTGTTGCGAAAGTCAATGTCGATGAGGTGCCTGCTCTGGCACAACGTTTCGAGATTCGATCAATCCCAACCATCGTCTTCTTCAATTCTGGGGAAGAAGTGGCGCGCCACTCCGGAGTGGCGAATAAAGCTGTCCTGGTAGAACACTTGAAGGCCTCCTAAGGATTTAGACGACATCCGGTGAACTGGTTAGGATTTGATCAGTTCACCGGAGTGTCGTCGAGGTATGTTAGTTATCTAGGACGATGCGATATCGCGCCTTGCCAGAGCGGAGATGCTCCACGGCATCGTTCACTTTCGCCATGGGATAGTGTTCTGTCACCGGGGTGACGTCATGACGGGCGGCAAAGGCTAACATCTTCCGGATAACTGCTGGACTCCCGACGGGAGACGCCGTCACTGCTTGTTGGCCAAACATCATCGGCATCACATTAATGGCTAACGGTTCGGTCACCGCTCCAAGAAAGTGGAGGTGACCGAGCGGTTTGAGCGTGGCCATGAAGGCATTCCAATCGAGAGACACGTTCACAGTGCTCAGGATGAGATCGAAACTTCCCGCAGCGGCTTTGATGGCATCGGCATCGCGCGAATTGATGGCGTGATGCGCTCCTAACGATTTCGCCTCCTCCTGTTTAGATTCGCTCGAAGTAAATGCAGTCACCTCGCATCCCCAGGCACGGGCGAACTTCAGCGCCATGTGTCCCAGCCCGCCGATACCGATCACGGCCACACTGCTCGTGGGTTCGATGCCCAATTCGACGAATGGGCTGAACACGGCCATCCCGCCGCATAGAAGGGGCCCCGCCTTGGACGCATCGAGTTCTTTGGGAATCTTGGCCACACTGGCAGAATGCGCTCGAACGGCATCGGCAAAGCCACCATGCCGCCCGGCGATGGTGGGTTCCGCAGAGGTGCAGAGATTGTGGTGACCAGAAAGGCACTGGTCGCAGAACATGCAATAGCCCGCGTGCCAACCAAGCCCAACGCGATCGCCAACCTCTAAATGTGAAACGCCCTCGCCAGCACTGGTCACCTTGCCAATCACTTCGTGACCCGGCACCAGGGGGAAGGCGCTGATTCCCCAGGCATCCTCCACCATGCTGAGATCGCTATGACAGATCCCGCATGACTCGACTGCGATATCGACCTGATGGGTTCCAAGATCACCAAGATCGTATTGAAAGGGCTCGAGTGAGGCATTTGCCTCCTTGGCTGCGTAGGCGTTGATGGTAGGCATGGTAGGTTCTCTAGCATCGGACGGTGCCCGCATCTACAAAGGCTTTGGATGAACCATCACAAATTTCCGAAATAACGCAGAAATATCTTGCAATTTAAGACGACTGGTCTAATCTGATCGCTCATGGCCGGAGTCACTACCAAAGAGCGTATATTAGAAGCTGCTGAGGAAATCATGCTGGAGAAGAGTTTCCACTCCGTGGGGCTCAACGAGATCTTGAAAGCGGTGAATGTGCCCAAAGGCTCCTTCTACCACCACTTTGACTCGAAAGAGCACTTTGGAGTGGAGTTATTGAAACATTACACGGATTCTTCCAACGCTCGGAAGCGGCGATTACTCTTGTCGTCTGAGCCTGAGGCCAATCCTCGTGCACGTCTCCTCACGCTCTTGGAGTCCAGCATTGCCTGTTTCCTGGAAAGTGGCGGCAAGTGTTCGTGCCTCATCGTCAAGTTGGCATCCGAAGTGTCCAACTTCAGTGAAGCGATGAGGGAAGTGCTGGAGAAGGGGCAGAAGGAATGGAGTGGTATCACCGAGCAAGTGCTGCGAGAAGGGATCGAGAAGGAGGCGATTGCGCCAATCGCGGATCCCGCCGTAACCGCGCAGTTGATCAATAGTCTGTGGATGGGTGCCCTTCTAGAATCAGTCGTCGCGCGAAGCGTGGATCCGTTGAGGCAAGCTCTTCGTCATATCGCGGACACCCTCGTTCCGACACCCTAATTACTCTTCTTCTTAGCTCGAAATTAAACCGACTGGTCTACTAGTCGAGAAGGTCCAGTCAAATGACCAGAATGACGATCATCAGGAAGCCCGCGTATGCTGCCATCGCTCGTGGTATCCATCAGCACGCTAGAGCGCTGTTTGTTAGAATCAGAATGGCATCATTGTGGCCTGCCGCGGTGACGATGACCTTGTTAGTGGGTTGTCAGACCCCGGCGACCTTACAGGTGCCCAAAGCTGCTTCACCTAGCATATTCAAAGGACAGAGCGAGGGCATGGTCGTGCGCCCAGAGTGGTGGCTTGTCTTCGACGATGCGGAATTGAGGCGCCTGGCGACGCGTCTCGATGATGGCAATCTTGAGCTGCAGGCTGCCCTGGCTCGAGCCGATCAGGCCTATGCTGCCTTGGGCCTCGCACGAGCGGACAGAGTTCCTAGCATCAACGCCAACGGTTCCGTGCAGCGGAGCCGTAGCTCAGAGAATGAACAGAGTGGCGGGTCATTTCCTAACTACGCGAGCCAGTATCGCGCTGGGCTAGCGCTAGGATGGGAGATTGATCTCTGGGGACGTGTGCGAAAGCTAGTGGAGGCGGGACAAGCCGATGCGCAGGTCGCTGAAGCACTGGTGGAAGATGTTAGACTGGCGCTTCGTGGCCAATTGGCGCGCAACTACTTTGCGCTGCGGACACTCGATGAAGAGCAGCAAGTCTTGCGAGACGCCGTCACGACGCGCGAAGCGAATCTGAAGCTGGCGCAGCGGCGCTTCGATGGGGGGATCACGCCGGAGTTGGATGTGGCACGGGCAGCAACCGAGCTTGCCGCCACGCGTTCGGAACTGGCCAGCCTGCAAGGACCACGCACTCGGCTAGAGAATGCCATTGCTGTCTTGTTAGGCGAGGCGCCAGCCGATTTCCGTTTGGACGCGCGCGGGTTGTCCGCGAAGCTTCCTGGGATTCGCGCGGGCCTACCCATGGAAACTCTCGCCGCCCGGCCCGACGTGGCCGCCGCAAAGGCGCGACTCATAGCGGCACAGGCACGCGTCGGCGTGGCGCAGGCTGAGTTCTTTCCAAGAGTGAGCCTGGTGGGAAGTGGTGGTCTCTCTAGCATTCAGGCCAGCAATTTCGTCAAGTGGAGCAGCCGCACATTCACGCTTGGGCCAGAAGTGAGCGTGCCCATCTTTCAAGGGGGACGTCTCAGGGCGAATGAGGCACGCGCCCGTGCGGCATACGCTGAAGCCGTGGCCAACTATCGGCAGACCGTTCTCAATGCGTTAGGCGATGTCGAGAATGCGATGGCCGACTTGGCGGCGCTTCGGAATCAAACAGGAGCCCAAGATGAAGCTGTGCGAGCGGCCGAACGGGCTCTGGCGTTGTCAACTCGTCGCTACGAGGCGGGTTTGGTGAGTTCTATCGAAGTCATCGATGCCGTGCGAGAGCAACTTAATGCGCAGCGCCGTGCCGTGCAGATCCGTGGCCAGCAATTCGAATCCACCGTCCAATTGATTCAAGGCCTTGGCGGTGGGCTTTCTACCAAGCATACCTCTACATGAAATCCTCGTTTCTCTATTCATTGGGACTCTTCTCTGGAATCGCCCTGCTCAGCAGTTGTGAACGCGAGCGTCCCCATGCGCAGCCACCCACGCCTGTGAGCGTCGCGCAGCCCATCGAACGCCAAGTGGAACTGACAGAAACCTACACGGGGCGACTAGCCGCGGTCGAAGAAGTGGACCTGCGGGCGCGTGTGAGTGGATACGTGCAATCAGTGCATTTCACGGAGGGACAGAAAGTCGAGAAGGGTCAGCTGATGTTCCAGATCGATCCGCGACTGTTCGATGCGGCGTTGGCGGCAGCGAATGCGAAAGTGAAACAAGCAGAAGCTCGTCGTAAGCTGGCGCAATCCAACTTGGCCCGGGCTGAGGATTTGGTGAAAGATAATGCGATATCCCGTGAAGAGGCGGATGTACGGCGAAGTGAATTTGAGCAAGCGGAGGCGGATCTCTTGGTAGCTCAAGCGGGTGTGCAAACGGCTGCGTTGGATCGAGAATTCGCCAATGTGGAAGCACCCATTTCTGGCATTGCTAGTCGATTTCTGGTCACTCCAGGTAATTACATCACCGGTGGGCTGCCGAACTCCACCTTATTGGCAACGATCGTGCCTCACCATCCCATTCATTGTTACTTTGAAGTGGACGAACGCCAAGTCCTGAAGTTCACACGCATGTTCTTTGAGGGAAAGACAGGGGGACGTGCGGGAGAACGACCGACCGTGGATATCGCGGTTTCGGATAGCGACGCCTTTGAGTTCAAAGGAACCATCGATTTCTCGGAGAACCGGTTGGACGAAAGCACCGCAACCATTCAACTGCGAGCGTTGGTGGAGAATGAGAACGAATTTCTCACGCCCGGGCTCTTTGCTCGCGTTCGCATTCCGATTGGCGAACCCTTTCAAGCCATTCTCGTGCGTGATAGTGCGCTTGGCTTTGATCAATCGAAGCGGTTCGCGTGGATCTTGCAAGAAGATGGAACGGTGAAGCGACGCTTTGTCGAAACGGGTCCTTTGGAGGGGTCCCTACGTATGGTGACCTCAGGTGTGACCACTCAAGATCGCCTGGTGGTGAGTCGTATCCAGTTGTTGCAGGATGGCGCGTCAGTCACGCCCACCCCTGTGGAAATGGCGGCGGAATCAAGTGCTCAGACCGGAGAGGCCACCGACGCATGAAGTATCTCGCTTTCTTCTTTATCGATCGGCCGCGTTTCGCGACCGTGTTATCGCTGCTGATCGTATTTATCGGTTTATTGGCGTATACCGGATTGCCGGTGGCTCAGTTCCCAGAGGTGGCGCCACCGACTGTGGTGGTGCGAGGTGCGTATCCGGGAGCCACGCCTGACACCATTGCCAAGACCGTCGCTGCTCCGATCGAGCAAGAAGTGAATGGCGTTGAAGGGATGCTTTACATGAATTCACAGAGCACCTCAGATGGAGCTTATGAACTCACGGTCACCTTCGAGCTCGGGACGGATTTGGATAGTGCTCAGGTTCTGGTTCAGAACCGCGTTGCGATGGCAGAACCTCGACTTCCAGAGGAGGTCCGGCGTATTGGCGTCACCGTGCAGAAAGCCTCTCCAGATTTATTGCTAGTGGTGCAGATGTATTCGCCAGACGAGACCTTTGATCTGCTCTATGTTTCTAATTATGCGCTGCTACAGGTGCGTGAGAGACTGCGGCGACTGGATGGGGTGGGGGATGTTCGCCTCTTTGGAGGACGAGAATACAGCATGCGCGTTTGGCTTGATCCACAGCGATTGGCTCTCTTTGAACTGACACCTGGAGAAGTGGTTAGCGCGCTTCGACAACAGAATCTGCAGGTAGCGGCGGGCACCATCGGCCAGGAACCCATGGACACTGCGGTCCCGTTTCAGGTGCAGGTGACCACTCTGGGAAGACTCGATGATGAAGCGCAATTTGAACAAGTCATCGTCAAGACCGGTGCGGATGGTCGCGTGGTGAAATTGAAGGATGTCGCTCGGATCGAATTGGGGGCGCTCGACTATAACGTCAATGCCTATCTCAATGAGGTGTCGACCCTGGCCATGCCGGTCTTTCAGCGTCCCGGGTCCAATGCGCTCGATACGGCGGATGCGATCAGAGGGGCAATGGAGGAAATGGCCGCGGAGTTTCCCGAGGGTTTGGAATACAATATCGTTTATGACCCAACTCGTTTCATTTCGAAATCCATTGATGCTGTGATCGAAACGCTGATCGAGGCGGTTTTATTGGTGGTGCTCGTGATGATCATCTTTCTGCAGTCGTGGCGCGCAGCGGTCATTCCCATTCTCGCCATACCTGTCTCGCTCATTGGTACCTTCGCGGTCATGGCAGCGTTCGATTATTCTTTGAACAATCTCACGCTATTCGGGCTGGTCTTGGCCATTGGTATCGTCGTCGATGATGCGATCGTGGTTGTCGAGAATATTGAACGTAATCTCGCTGATGGTCTGAGCCCGCGAGAGGCGACGCGCAAAGCCATGGCAGAGGTGAGTGGTGCCCTGGTCGCCACGTCGCTAGTGCTATTGGGTGTCTTTGTTCCCACGGCGTTCTTGGGGGGGATCAGTGGACAATTCTATCGACAGTTTGCGCTCACTATCGCTACGTCCACAGTCATTTCGACGGTGGTTTCGCTGACATTGAGTCCGGCGCTTGGCGTGATCCTGTTCCGGGAAGCACGCGCCAAGAAGGACTGGATCACACGACTGCTTGATACCGTGTTAGGGTGGTTCTTCAGGCTCTTCAACCGTGGATTTGATTCGTCCAATCGGGCTTATGCCTGGGCAGTGCGGCGATCGATGCGATTGGGAGTGGTGATGTTTCTCCTCTATGCCGGGTTGTTGGCGATGGCCGGAATGGGATTCAAGGCGGTTCCAAGTGGATTCATCCCGGGGCAAGATCAGGGCTATGCAATTGTGGCTTCTCAACTGCCCACTGGGGCTTCCTTGCAACGGAGTGATGAGATCGCGAAACAATTGATTGAACTGGTCAAAGGGGTCGACGGCGTCAGTGGAGTGGTGGGTTTCGCCGGTTTCAATGGCGCCACGTTTTCCAATGCCTCCAATGCTATCGTGCTGTTTCCAGTCTTTGATGACTTTGACAATCGACGATCTACTGATTTGTCGGGCCCGGCGATTATCGAAAGGCTGCGCGGGGTCACGATGGCGGTCGAAGATGCGCTGACCATTGTTCTCCCGCCACCATCTGTGCGTGGTTTGGGTAATGGCGGCGGCTTCAAGATGCAGGTGCAGGATCGTGCAGGGCTCGGCTATGCGACCTTAGAGCAGGCTACCTGGGGATTGATTGGTGCATCCATGCAGCAGCCCGAGATTGCGCAACCATTCACTCCATTCACCTCAAATGCCCCTCAGTTCTTCGCCGATATTGATCGTGAGAAAGCACTTAAACTAGGGGTTCCGCTAGGGCGTGTGTTCGAGACGTTGGAGATCTATCTCGGTTCGGCCTTTGTGAATGAACTCAATCTTTATGGGCGTACCTACCGAGTGACGGCTCAGGCGGATGCCACTTTTCGAGATGCCTCCGAAGATGTGGCGCGTCTCAAAACGCGCAGTCAAACTGGGGAGATGGTGCCGCTCGGGTCCATCATGGATCTGAAACAGCGGACGGGTCCAGATCGCGTCGTGCGGCACAATCTTTACCCATCGGCGGATCTGCTGGGGGCTACTACGCCGACCTTCAGCACTGGCCAAGCGCTTGATCGCATGGAGCAATTGGCCGCGCAGCGTCTGCCACAGGGGATCTCGTATGAGTGGACCGAACTAGCCTACCAGGAGCGCTATGGAGGGAACTCGAGCATCGTGATCTTTCTTCTCGCCATTCTCTTTGTCTTCATGCTGCTCGCAGCGCAGTATGAAAGCTGGGGATTGCCTCTGGCGGTCATTCTCACCGTGCCTCTTTGTTTGATTGGAGCCATTTGGGGCGTCTGGATTCGTGGGATGGATAATAATGTTCTCACGCAGATTGGCCTGGTTGTTCTTATTGGCTTAGCGAGTAAGAATGCCATTCTGATTGTTGAATTCGCTCGCCAGCTTGAGGATGA
This sequence comes from Verrucomicrobiia bacterium, assembly GCA_030425385.1. Classification (GTDB taxonomy): domain Bacteria; phylum Verrucomicrobiota; class Verrucomicrobiia; order Verrucomicrobiales; family DEV007; genus JAACDM01. The sequence goes on from JAUIAH010000030.1 coordinate 42,208, forward strand.
AGGGCGCGATCGCTTTGCGGCTGCGCTTGAGGCAGCCAAGCTGCGCCTTCGTCCCATCCTCATGACTGCCATGGCCTTCATTCTGGGCGTTCTGCCCCTCGTGCTCGCCGCTGGACCAGGGGCCGAGATGCGCCAAGCCCTGGGCACCGCTGTATTCTATGGCATGATTGCCGCCACTTTCTTTGGGGTATTCTTTGCGCCGTTCTTCTATGTGCTGGTGCGAGGATTTGGAGTCAAGCGCGAGGTGTGAGCGCATGGAGGATGGGCGCCACGCCTAAGCCACGTCTGGTTTCCCGGCACCTTGATACCGTGATAGCCAATGCGCGTAAGGTGCCGGGAGCACCCAATCGGGTTGATCCACTTTCAGCTCATGCGCGAGTTGATAAACATAGTGGGGATTGGCGAGATGGGCCCGGCCGATCATGACAAGGTCGAGTTGCTCCTCGGCGATGAGTCTTTCGGCATCGTGAGAAGCGCCCATTCCCCAGGCAGAGCCTACCGGGATGTCGGCCTCGCGCCGAACGCGTCCAGCAATTGGCCCGAGAAAGGCCGGTGTGGCCCAAGGGATATTCGTATCCGGAATCACGAAATTGATCGATACATTGAAGAAATCGAGTCCAGACTCTTTGAATCGTCTGACTAGTTCAATGGATTCCGCGACCGTTTCTTCATCGCGACCATCATACTCGATCACTCCCATTCTCGCGGTGAGCGGCAAGTTTTCGGGCCAGACCTGACGCACGGCTTGAAGGGTTTCTAATGGGAAGCGGGCTCGATTGTCAAAGGTGCCACCATAAGCATCAGTGCGCTTGTTGCTGTGTGGAGAGAAGAAACTCTGGGCGAGATAACCATGAGCAAAGTGCAATTCGAGCCATTCGAAACCCGCATCGATAGCGCGGCGGGCGGCAGCGACATATGCTTCTCTGACGCGCTCGATATCGTCGATGGACATTTCCTTGGGAACTCGTGGCAAATTCTCGCCAAAAGCGATCGCTGAAGGAGCAATTGGCTGCCACGCCTGAGGATCCTCTGCGGGGAGGTGGTCATCGCCTTCCCAGGGTTTATTGGCGCTGGCTTTCCGCCCAGCATGGGCGATTTGGATGCCGGGAACGGCGCCTGCTTTCTTGATCGAGGCGGCTATGTGGGCGAGGCCCTCAACTTGCCCGTCTTCCCAGAGACCAGTGCAGCCCGGCGTGATGCGGCCTTCTGGCGAAACACCAGTGGCCTCAACAATGACCAATCCAGCACCTCCGCGCGCCATGCCCGGATAGTGAACCTGGTGCCAATCATTGGTATACCCATCGGTAGCGCTATACTGGCACATGGGCGGTACGACAACGCGATTGCGGAGGGTGACATCTTTTAGGGTGAATGGTGTGAAGAGTGCGGACATGAATACAGTAACGGTGAGGGGAATGACTCGCCCAATCTTGAGCGTTTACGAGTGGGGATCGGTGAAGATTCGCACGTCGTCTCGATTGGCTTCTAAGCCTAGAATCTATGGTAGCGCGGTGAAGAAATGCTTCAGTTTCTTCAGGTCAAGGAGGTCATGGGTGCGAACGCTATTGCATCCACATGGACCACTTGCACGAGTTTGATTGCAGGCAGCGCTTGCCGAATCTCTTGATGGACGGCAGGCGGCAAGTGATCGCAGAGCTGGAGGGTATCCGTCCCGCATCGTCGTTGTTGGTCGATGATCTTTTTGGATGCTGTCTCGCTGGTGAGGAGAAAGGTGTCGATGGGTGGGGGCACGGTCGCAGCGATCTCGGCAATCAAGGGCTCTGAGATCACGCCACTCTCTCCTGGAGGTGGCAAGTTGTCTATGACGCCTGGGCGTCGAGCCTGTAGGAACGTGGGGTTTTGCCTGCCCAGCGTTTGAAGGCGCGGTTGAAGGCGCTTTGTTCGGAGAATCCTGTTAGAAAGGCGATCTCGTTGATGGCATATTCGGTTGCGTTGAGGAGACGCTCCGCAAGCTGGCGGCGTGATTCATCAACGAGTGTTTTGAAAGAGAGGTCTTGTTCGGATAAACGACGTTGCAGCGTGCGCCCGCTCATCCCTAGGCGGAGGGCGACCTCAGCGATACTGGGCACGCCCTCGCTCAGTGCTTGGGAGATCTGAATCCGAACTCGCTTGTCTAACGCGTTGTCATCAGGGAGTTCGCGAAGCTCCTGCTCCATGTGCGCGTCGAAGAACTGAGAAATGGCGGGATCGCCGAGTCGATTGGCCATGGTGAGCGTGGCCTTGGAAACCTTCAGTCCGTCGCGATCGGCATCGAAGTAGACGGGGCATTCGAAATACTTCTCATGCGCGGTGGTGGTACCTGGCGAAGGGTGTTTGAAATAGACCGCCTCGGGAGCGAAGGCTCGCGGGCTGACCTCACGGCTTAGCCTAACGACTTCTGCAACTGTCTGCTCGTTGGACAGTCGGAGTCCCAGGCTTCTGTCACCTTCCCAGTGCATCACGAGGTAGGTCTTCTCGCCTTCCGGAACCACCTCAAAGATTGCCACACTACTGAGCACGCGGGCGTAGCGTTCGGCACGCTCGTAGGAGCCACGCAGATTGATGGCTGATTTCCACGCCAGCCCAAATGCCCCGTAGTCGTCGCAGCACACGGCAGCGCCTGCCTTTAAGGGGAGTGTCATCCCGAGGTCGCTTTCGCGAGCGATTCGCTCGCAGAGGGCATAGTAGTCCGTGTCCGCGACCATACGCTTAGGATCGATCGGGGCGTCCAGATCAATGCCGACGCTGCCTAACCAATCACGGCGTTTCGCGCGATCACTTGGCTGGCCATCCTTGGTCGCGACATCGACTAACTTGTGCACAAACAGTGTGGATATCTGTCCCATCGCCACATCCAAAGCCGAATTCACCGAACAATCAAACTTCGAAAGCCCATGCGCGGTTGGCGTGTGGAGTCCATTCTTTGGCGCCTGCCGTCAAGATTTCTGAGGGAGATCTCGCCATCGTTGTGCCGTTCCTCATGAGGAGGACGACATCAATGAAAGCACTAACAAGAGATAAACCGATGAAATCAGAAGAATCACGCCAGCACAGCCAGAATGACCTCACGCTCGTTATTGGAGCCACCGGAAAGACTGGGAGCCGGGTTGCCTCGCGACTCACAGCGCTGGGTAGAAAGATCCGCAAGGGTTCTCGTAGCACCACCCCCGCCTTCGATTGGAACCGCGAAGCGAGTTGGGATGCCTGCCTGGAAGGCGTCACCTCCGTCTACATCAGCTACGCTGGCGATCTCGCGATCGATGGATCGACCGACACCATCCGCGCCTTCGTCAACAAGGCTAAGAGTCATGGCGTGCGTCATCTCGTGCTGCTATCCGGTCGCGGTGAAGACGAGGCGCAAGCCTGCGAGAGAATCGTCCAAGAGAGCGGGATGGACTGGACGATCGTCCGGGCGAGTTGGTTCAACCAGAATTTCTCTGAAGGGGCATTCATTACGATGGTGCAATCTGGAAAGATCACGCTGCCAGCGGGAAACGTTGCCGAACCCTTCGTCGATGTGGACGACATTGCCGAGGTGGCAGTGTCTGCCCTCACCGAACCGGGCCATGCGGGAGAAGTCTACGAAGTGACAGGACCTCGCTTGCTCACCTTCGCTGACATTGCGGCTGAACTCTCCCGAGCCACGGGCCAACGGATCGATTACCAAGAGGTTTCCCATGACGCTTTCCTCAAGTCGGTGGAGATCTCTGGCGCACCGAAAGAGGTCGTGTGGATCATGGACTACCTGTTCTCCACAGTCCTTGATGGCCGAAATGCCCACGTCACCGATGGAATCGAGCGGGCACTGGGCCGGCCTCCTAAGGACTTCGCTCACTATGCGCGCGCGGTCGCTGCCACCTCAGCCTGGAGAAAGTCTGCCTGATGACTTCGAGGGGATCGCCACTCTGGTTAGAGTCTCTGCCAGGGTGGCATCCCGTTCTCGATGAAACGAACGCTATTTCAACTACGATCACTTCAACATTCCATGACTGCATTTCCCATTCTGCTCACTATAGCCACCCTTGGATGCTCACTCGTCGCAGGCATCACCCTCATCTTCGCGATCGTCATTATGCCAGGACTTGAGACATTAGGCGATCGCCGATTTCTTGAGAGCTTCAAAGCGATTGATCAGGTCATACAGGGCAATCAGCCGGTGTTCATGCTCGTCTGGCTTGGATCAGGTCTGACATTGATCGCGACGACTGTGATAGGTTTTCGGGGACTTACTGGACTCGATCTCGCCTTGCTGGTCGCTGCGCTCGTCATCTACCTCCCAGGAGTGCAGATCGCCACGGCTGTGGTCAACGTCCCGCTCAACAACCGCCTTCAGGAGCAGCATCTCGAACAGCTTGATGCAGAGGAGATGAGGCAAGCAGTGGCGGACTTCGCCCCGCGGTGGATTCTCTGGAACCACATTCGGACGGGGCTGGCCATCATCAGCTCTCTACTTCTGTTGGTCGTCCTTCTTCGATTCTGATTTCTAACAAACGCGCTATGGATATGCATTCCCACGAAGCCATCTTTGCAGCTGCTTGGAACCGCGAAGACAACACCAGCATCGCGCTGGCTCATCTGAACGTCAATCAGGTCATTGCCAGAGCGTATGATCACGTTGATGGCCTAGCACTCACAGGCACACAGCTCTGGGAGATGGAGGTCAAGAAGGGCGCCCGCCCCGATCGCTTCATCCCTGGTGTCATTCGCGCAGGAAGCGCCCGCAGTTGGGGACACCGTCGCTTAGAGAGCGGCGATGAGACATTCGTCCGGGTGTCAGAGCAACGCCTTTGGCTACAGCCCAGCAATTACGGCACCGTGATCGAAGCCTGTCTTTTGAGCCACGCACGTAAGGAAGTGACATTTATCGGATTGTCAGAGGTCGAAGATGATTCTGGACAGAGCATTCATGCGTCACCTTTGCAGCCGCTCTTTCATGTGGTCCACGGGGTGAGTGGCACGGAAGAAGAGCCACTCAACACCTGGCGCATCGTGCATCTTACCGGTGATGAAGACGGCGCGCTCGCCGAGCGATTCGAACGCATGTCGCAGGCTACTGGCTTGCCTGAGTATATTGAGCGCTATATCCAGGATGTCTTGAAGATCCCGCTGACCCGGCATGCCTCTCAAGTCCCTAGCGTAAGCGCTCTATGAGGATCCGACTGTTCGTACATCGGCTATCTCCAAGTCTTTCAAGCGAATGTCGGCTCCCGGGTTCGACTCGCAGTTGTAGATCACGGGCATCTGCCCCCGCCACCGCTCCCACAGCCTGTCATCCAAGAGGAGCATGGCCATGAAATGCGCAACGTTGATTCGGCTCGTCTTCCCTGCGTTGAAGATGGCGCTTCTTGTGGGAGAAGGATGGATCTCATAGGCGCTAACATTGTCTTCATTCGTCAGGCTGTCGGGCCGAACGACGACCCACTCGAGGGCTTCATGGTTCTGCGTGATCTCGGTTCGCAGATAATCTGCCGCGTCCTCGTTGTCCGCGTGCGGAGGAATCAGGAGCCGCAGGAGGCCCACCACGCATCGCTGTGCAAACGAGACCGGTTCATCCAAGTCGCGGTTCCGGTTTCCCGTGGTGTTCATGAGCACGTATCTGATGGGCGTCTCCAAATTCGCAGCCTCGATTGCCGCACAGATTCGGCGCGTGGCATTCGTGACCAACCGGCGCGGATGGCCGAACAGACCTTTGAAGCTGAGATGGTGTCCGAGGCACGAGGCAACGGCATCGCAGCCGAAAAGGTGCTTGGCGAGTTCCGTTTCGCTGAGATCCAACAGGCTGGCTCGGATCACGGAAAGGCGTGAGTGGTTTGTCAGAGCTTCGGGTAAGCTAGCCGTTTCTCGCACGATCGCTCTCACGTGTTGCCCTTCTGCAAGCAACCGCGCAGCAAGAAGTCGGCCGGTGGCGCCACTGGCGCCAATGACAAGAGTAGTCATCTCAATGAGTGTTGGTTAGGGTGAGCTTTCACTTGAACTCGCGGGAGGGAGCTACTGGGGCTTAGGCAAGCGGGAATCCAGAAAGGCATCAATCCCGTCTAAGATCATCTGCACGGATATCATGATGAGAAGCATGCCCATCAGTCGTTCCAACGCAACGGATCCCCGTCTCCCAAGGTGGCTATAAACGTAGGGAGAGGCGACCAGTAGAGCAGCAGAGGCCAGCGAGGCGACCGCTACCGCGCCGATCACGATTTCCAGGGGGTGTTTGCTGGAGAACAAGATCACCATCGAGATCGCACTTGGCCCCGCGATCAGGGGCATTGCGATGGGAACGATCAGCGGCGTTTCGCCGGGGGAATCGTCGATGACCCTCCTCGCTGGAAACAACATGCCGAGTGCGATGAGGAACAGAACGATGCCGCCTGCCAGACGCAGAGAATGCTCCTTGAGACCCAATAGATCGAGAACATTTCCCCCAACGAGCGCTGCAAGCAACAGGATGACGGTGGCAATCAACGCTTCCCGAAGAATGATCCATCGGCGGGCTCTCGGCGTCTGGTCGGCAAGTAAGGCATTCACGACCACGAGGTTCCCAAAGGGATCCATAATCAAGAAGAGGAGGAGAGCGAGGGCGATCATCGGCGCTCCAAGAAGCCATATTCCCGCCGGAACGCGACCTGAGATTATGGATTCCTGGAGTGCCGTGATCGCTTTCACTCACATTGTCGCAAGCGAACGCTGTGGGTCGAGATCTACTGAGAGGAATGTTGCCTAACAGCGTTCGAAGAGAGAAAGAGCCTGAGTTGATCGCTCGCCAGTTGGAGGCCCATTCTCGAAATATTGATAGTGAGGTGCGCTGAAGGTTCTATCGACCTACTGTGGTGAGGAGTCGCCAGCCCTTGGGTTGCGAACGCGTAGCCGGTAGAACCCGCGTTCTTCCTTCGTATGATCGAGTAGGCGGTTGACGCCCGTTAGTCCCGTGACAAGCGGCTCAAATTCGCCTAATTGTGAGGACCATTCCAGGTCGTACGCCCGGCCATCCATGGTCGCCCATTCTAACATGATCGAGCCATCTGGTTGCAGTTCGAGGGCAAGGTCCGTATTCGATTCCTTGTCCTTTGGGTCGGATCCCGCCAACCATTCCTGGAAATCGTTTAATCCGTCTCCATCGCTATCGGTGGATTCTCCATCGCTTGCCTTAAGGCTTCCGAATACTTTCTCTTCGTAGTGATCGGGGAGGCCGTCGAGATCAGAGTCTTCGATTGGAGGCTCTATCGATGGCTCCTGCTCAAGAATGACTTCCTGATCGAGAGATCCCCCTTCAGTGCAAACAAAGTTTGCGAAGGGGGGAGGGGAAGCGAATGTCAACGCAAAGGTTGGTTCCGCTTCCTTCTTTCTTTGGAAGACGAATGTGCCTAACAAGATACCGTTTCCGGAGACGCCACTTGAGGGCATGCGGCCATCGAGTCGCCCACCCACCACACGGATGCATCCGGGCTCGACGACCTCTGGTGCGATGTAGGGCACGTGAGTGCCTTCTTCATCGGCCAAGTACCAGATGCCTTCGTAGCGTCCCATCGACTGGAGTTCTGCCGTGTCTGGATCAAACTTGAGTTGAATGCCAAAGCTCCGCAACGCGCAGTCTGAGATATCGGCCACCACATCAACCAAGGTGTTGGCGTGTTCGTGAGTGACATGGGCGCGAACGGTGACGTTGGCCTTGGCCAGCGGACTGCTGGCAAGCAGGATGGCTGCTAGCAAGAGGGTGTGGGTATTCATAGCATTCGTCATGATAGGGTTATTGTTCGTGCTCCAAATCAAAGACTTGATCCATAAGCGGCTGCAAAGATCGCCAGATCGTCTCCATCGACGTCCCCATCGCCATCCAAATCGGGCGAGTAGAGGCCACCAGCGTTCACATCAATGTAATAGTTGTGAAAGAAGCTCGTGTGATAGATCCGTCCAAAGCCATTGGTCGTGCGAGCCCAAGCCGTGAGCCTGAATTGATAGGCACAGGATTCCCAGGGTTGGAGACCGGGTTGCGAAGCGCTCAAGGGTGTCGCCGGGAGGGGAGACAAGGTTTCGCCTAACCACGTTCCGTCCGCGGCCACGTGATTGGAATAGTTATCGCTCACGACTGTTCCCGCATTCCGATTTCGTCCTACCAAGGCGACCATGGCGTAGTTATCGAGGAAGCCTTCGGGATGGTTGGCTGTATAAACGAAATCAAGTGTGGCAGTATCGTTGGGCAGACGCACGATCGCACATTCGTCAAGAAGCGCACCATTGTAGGAAACACTATCAATGGTCACCACGGGACGCGTGTTGTTGACGTGAAGAATCAAGTCGTGATTGGGACTTAACGTGATGAGGTATGGACTTGGGAATGGGAAGCCTGCCTGGCCCCAAGCTTCCATCCGAATGCTATAGCGTCCGTTTTCTAGTCCCAGCGTGTTGAGGATCAATCGGAGATTCTCATGAGCCCAGTAGGTGTTGCCACCGTTGAGGGTGGGCTGATAGGTTGGGCGTCCAAAGAATGGTAGGGGGCCGAGAGTCACGCGTTCGTGCGTGACGGTTCCGCCAGACACGTTGAAACGAGTCTTGGACAGCGGGTCATCGACGTAGTCGAAATCTCCATCGGAGGGCGCGACATTGCCGGTCCACTGGGCGATCTTTACGGCATAGCGTGAGATGCCCGTAACATTGTTGCCAAAGGGACCATACAGCCAAGGCTTGCCTCCGAAGGGACGATCACGTGAGATGGTGAGTCCACCTTTGGGGCCGTTCGTTTGGTCAATTTCCGAAACGAGAATCGTTCCGACAGAGGTCCAGAGAAAGCCGTTAGGCACGGCGCCCGGAGTCACCGACGATCCACAGGGGCCGCCCGTGGCGCCGATATCGTTGCGGCTGCCATCCAAGTCATCGTAGATGGCTGCGGGGTCTCCGGCATCAATGCAAGGCGATCCCAGGGTCAGGATATAGTCATTCGGGGAGAGTGGATCAAGCTGGGGATCGACGAGGAGATCGCCTAGCTTGCTAACAATGACACCGCCACGAATTTCAGAATAGGTGGGGCTATTATCGAACAGGCAGTTGTAGGTGCTCGTCACTACGGAATCATTCTCCGCGAAAACACCTTGAGAGGAATTCACGGCAATAATGTTGTTCTTCAACTCGGGAGCGCTCCAAGCGGCGTGGAAGCCGCGACCGGCGTTGTCGGCAATCGTGTTATTGATCACACGAGGTGATTTGCCCGTACCGAGGCTTAGCACCCCGGATTCGTGATTCTGAATCACAAGGTTATTCGTGATGAGATCATTACCTTCGCAGTAGATACCATAGTCCGTCCGGCCATTGCTGGCGTTGCCATTGGAATGAATGCGGTTGCCGCAAATGATGGAATTGGAATCCTTCGTACGAATGCCCATGGTATTGTTGGTGATCTCGTTTCCTTTGATGACGATGGAGCTCGCAATCACGCGAACACCGGAATCTAGTGTTCCCGTGCCACTATCCCGCACGGTGAACCCAGAGAATTCTGCATTGGTTACTCCGTTAGCGGTAACCACGTCACCAGTGCCTGTCCCTTGCAGAATCGTTTGACCAGGACCAGCACCGACGACATTGACCTCGCTTCGCAAGGTGATGTCTTCGGTATAGATGCCCGGTCCGACCACGACGGTATCGCCGGGCGCGGCATGGTCGATCGCTAACTGGATAGACCATCCTGGTGCCACGTTGAGATACCGTTCTCCAGTGATCTGAACCTTGACACCATCGCGGCGAAACGTGCTCAGGGGTGGGTTGGTGCCGTTGGTTTGTTTTACCAGCGGGCAAGGATCAGAAAACTCGGGGACAGCGTAGAAGAGGTCTGGACTGCCTGGCTGTTTATTGATGTTAAACTTGAAACAGATGGTCGATCCGGGCGTCACCGGAACGTTGCCCATGTTGATCGTCACCGCTTTCTGGGTGCCGTCGAGCGTGGCATTGGCCCAGTGAGAGGCTAGCAAAGGTCCGTCATAAGCGTTCTCCGTTGCGATAAGACCAACCTGATAGGGCCAGCTGCCAGCGGTATCAGTCGTCATGTAGACGGTCACCCCATTCAGTGTTTGGCCGGGATAGTTTGGAACATAGAAGCCTCGAGAGGTCTGGTCACCGCCGCTGTCTTTCCCAGGGCAATCGACTAGGGTTGAGATTTGCGCCCAGGCGTTTGCACTGAATGAAGCGAGTAAGGCCGCAAGCAAGGCGGGAATCTTTGTGATACGAGAATTTTTAAGTGGTTTCATACTGGTCATGTGGTGAAGATTTGAAGAAGACGCGCGCTCGGTTTGCGGGTCGTTATTTGGACATGCCGTCCCGGAGGGGGAATTCTCAAAGAAATGCGTAATTCTGTCGGACGGCCGCTTACGTCGGGATGCTGTTTCAGCAGTAGAAGTAGTCCAGCCCAACGTCATTGGCTTCGAGCGCTTTGCGGATCCTCTTGAGCCCTCGACAAATGCGGGTGGCGACAGTGGCAGGGTGCATGCCATGTTTCTGAGCGAGCTGAGTTCGACTTTTGCCGTAGAGGCACCTTTGGGTGACAAGATCGCGGTCGCGTTGTTCGAGATCGGCGAGGGCCGCTTCCCAGTATTTCCAGAAATCTTGCTTCAACAGCTCATTGATTTGGCCTCTTCCATCTGTCCCGGCGCGTTCCCGTTCGTGTTCATTCTGAGACCACACCTGACAGGACTTCTCACGAGTTCGATACTTGCGCATGAAATCGGTTAGTCGCCATTTCGCTCGCTGATAGACCACATTCTTCAGTTTCTGAGGCTCAGTGATGGGCTCCTTCATCTTGGCGACCTCTTCGATAGATCGATAAATGATGTCTTCTGCTTCGATCGCACATTCGGCGGGGAGACGTCTTCGAATATCATTGATAATGGTTTCCACTTCGTTCGATAGGAAGTTCTTCCAAAGTGTCGGCGTGGGCTGCGGGATGCTCATGATGTATAATGGTAGACGTTTGATGATAGGCTGATTGATCGACGGCAGCTCTGCGGCGTCGTCATTCGTACATGCTTCCTCCCGTGGAGGATTATCATGAAATCGACGCCTTTTGGCCTAGTACTGAGCCCGAATGCCGATATGTGCTTCGCTACCCGTGCGATTCAATCCCCAGCCGTAGTCGAAGAAACCATTCAAATGCTCGGCGATCTGAAGTCGCACGCCAAGTCCGGTGGACGAGAGACGTTCCCGGTCATCCACATCGTTGAGACCGGTGAGACCACCTTCAACAAAGCCAACAAGTTGAAGCACGCCTTGTCGCCACTCGAAGCGAGGACTCCTCAACTCAAGACTACCCCAAGCTCCCCAATCTCCCAGGGCGCTATGCTCATCAAATCCCCGGACATTGCGCGCTCCTCCTAAGGATACTTGCTCGCTCGGAAGCAAGCGTTCGCTCGACCATTGAGCGGCACCTTTCGCATAGAGAGTGGTATCGAAGGGAAGACGCTGCACGCGTTCCATCTGAATCCTAGCGTAATGATAGGTAGACTCGGCGCCGATGTGGCTTCGTCTAAATGCCGCATCGCTGTTTGCACTGGAGAGATTTCCAGGGCTGAAGAACCAGGTGAGATTGGCTTTGGTAGCTCCCCAAGCGTCTCGCAGCGTGGCTTCGTAGCCGATGTGGCCTTGAATGATCGCTGTGTCGCTGAATGTCAGGAGATTGCCGAAGACGAGGTCGCTGTCCGCCTGTTTGAAGTCGACACCCAGAGTCAAGTGATGCGAATATGTTCCTGAGGGATTGCCCTCGAGAGGAATGCGATAGCTTGCGGAGATGCCCCAGTTGGTGCCCTCGATGGAGGTTCCTAACAGAGATTGTCGCAGCGCGGTGTCTATGTAATAGGCATCTACCTCCAAGGCGTGCATCCACGGCAGCAAATGCACATATCGCGTGGCCACGCCATGAAAGTTCTCGAATTCGTCGCTGGCCAAGCCCATCAACGTCCATTGATCTCCCATTCCCCACGCATTTCCCCACTGAAACCCCGCACTGAGTCGGGTCTGCCCTAACAGGGCGACTCCGCTGTTGTCATAAGTGGCGAACATGTGAAAGGGATCGGTATCCGCGATCGTTAATTGCAAGTCCGTCGCCCCATTCTCGAACTCATGAACCTCAGCGGTTGCGGTCAAGTGGGGGTGCTCATTAAGAAAGTCCAATTGCCGGGTCAACTGATGGCCGTTCACGGGCTGCCCGGGCTCCACTCGGAGCATTCGCCGTATCGATCGCGAAGTGAAATGATCACCAGCAACAATGAGAACGCGATCCCAATAGGATTCTCGAACATCCAAATGTAGTCGACCGCGATCCAAGGGTTGCTCCGGGACGCTGACATCGACTGGGCGTTCGTATTTGGCGAAATGATCGGCCACCGTTTGCGCGATCACCTGCGCAGTATCTGGGGTGACGTGCTCTCCCAGGAAGGTCTCTAAAGTACTTCGAAGACGTTCAGGCTTGGGAGGGGTCAATTCGTGGAAGGTCACGTGATCGACTGAAGAATCGTCTTTCGCACCGCCTCCGTGCAGACGGATGATGCTGAGGGGTGGCGTCTCCCTATCGGTGCTGGACTCACCATACACCCAGACGCAAGTCAGACAGAGCAAGAAGATCAGACGCGCCAGCACCATCTATTCATCCGGTTTCTCTTCCAGAGCCACCAGCACGAGGCAGGCGCGTTTGATGGCATCGATGGATTCGTAAACGCTTGCTGGATCGATGGGCTCGCCATCTGTTTCAGGTGCGAAGGAATCTTGCACCTGACGAGTGGTCACGCTTGGCGCAAGTCCTCGAACCGTCTGGTTCCTCTCGTCGATGACGATATGGATAGACTCAAACTGGTCGTCGATAATGGTGAAGAGGGCGTCATCAGATGAAGCGCTCCTAACGTCTTCCCCATTGAGCCAACTGGCTTCTAACGTCTGCTGAAGCGTTTCCGAATCGACAAAGGTGTAGACGACGCCACGATCCGATTCTTTCTGAGAAAGCCCGTGCCCGCGAAACTCTGACCACGACACGTCGCGCTCTCGGACAGGCAGGGCGGCGAATAGGCCGATGGCGATGACTGCTGCGGTCGCCATTCCAGCGAGGAATGCGGAGCCGGAACGGCGCCACCACGATGGCGACGTGGAACCCACGATGGGTTCAGAACTCGGGAACCGCTGGTCGAAAGCCTGCCGAATCGGCATAGGTACGGGCGGCACTTCGGCAGTGATTTCCCGCTCGTGCGCTAAGCCACTTTCTTCCTCTGCCAAAGACAGGAGGCTGCGTGCAGGCGACGAAAGACTGCCTCGCAAGTGGTCTCGCTCCTCGCGTGCCTCATCGGTAGTCGGTTGCCGATTCATCAGTGTTTCTTTCGACATTACGCGAGATGCCCCGTTTCTTTCAAGGAATGTGCAAGTTTCTCCAGAGCGCCTTCCATGCGCTCTTTCAGGTGGCGTCGGCGGCTGATGGCCGAGAGATGGAGCCCAATCCCCAGTTCGTCCAAGAGTTGTTCGTTCTCGATCAATTCCGTGTCCGTCTCGCCGACCACGAATTTCCGCGTGACCAGCGTCCATTCTGGTCCGGTGAGGGATTCGGCGCATTCAAATTGAATCCTAGCAAACGTCAAACCGGGCTGGAACTGCAAGCTTTCCTCATCGACTTCCTCGAGCTCGGCGGATGGCCTGAGTTTGCGGAGTTGCCGCTTGGCGGCGAAATGCACGATCCGGGAAAAGAACGGGAAGACTTCCTCAAACACCCTGATTTGATCCAGTGGCGAGAGGCCGTCGCGCTGTCGTGGTCTGTAGAGCTCTGTCAGGCTCTTTGAATACACGTCATCTTTGTCTTCCTGGCTGAGTTCCTTGAAGGGCTTGAGAACGGCGTAGCCACACGGGCGCAACGCCTCGTCCAAGGCTGCCCATTCATCGGCGTCCATCGATTCAGGAGGAGGCTGCAACTTTCGCAGATCCAGGTTGCGTTCGTGCGCGCCTCCATGGCGGAACTGTTCGAAATTGTTAGTGTCTTCGCGGCGTTTCGTAACATGATCCAAGGCCAGTTCACGAGCCCAGGTGGTGACCGCAGCTAGAAACTCGGATTCGCTTGGGAGGTCATCGAACTTGTCGAGAAAGCGCTCAAATCCCGCTGTCAAGAGCTCGACCACTGTGTCCATCGGCAGAGACACCGTGCCTGGTGGGGATGGTTTGCAAGCGACCCGACAAGCTAACTCCCATGCTTTGGCTAGGAGATCGTGCTTGCCGCGGCTCATCGTTAGGCGTTATTAGGTCTGAGGAATCCGTGGCTGTCACGAACAAATTGATAATGACGTGGCACTCGGTGACATGTGATCGCGTGAACGTTCTTGTGCAAATCCGACTACTTGCTCTGCTTGGCCTAACGGCTCTTTCCCATCACTCATTGGTTTACGGCCAAGATGGCGATATCAGTGAGGTGTGTAGCCGGATCGCCCGCGAAGCCGCTAGTTATACTTGTAAGACCAACGCTGCGGGAGATCATACCACCATTGAGATTGCCCGTAGTGGTATCATTCAGTGGCAAGACTTTCGCGTCCCGGAAGCGCACACGCTTGAGTTCGTCTTCCAAGAGCCGTCACAATGGGTGGTGAACCAAGTGGTGTCTTCCGCAAGGTCCTTTGTGTTAGGCAAGGTGGTGGCGAATGGAAAGATCGCCTTGATCAATCCGCAGGCTCCGATCGAAGTTAGGTCGGAGATTCGTGCGGATGAGGTGCTCTTGGCAACGGCAGACGTGGCGCCGGAGACGGTGTTTAGCCGAGAACAAGTGATCACCTTTCATCGCGTGGATTCCTCGGCTAACAAGGTGGTGGTCAATCGCGATGGAGCCATCATTTCGGACCGAGGCGACCTCACGATCATTGCTGGCGGCACCTTGGGCAATGACGGGCGCCTTGAAGCGGCGCACTCGTTGCGCTTGACCACGTTTGGCGACAACACGCTTTCGCCGAATGGCTCAGACGCTTTCAAACCGAGTGGCGACCGGGGCTACGGGTTCGTCCATCGTGGTTCGCTTCAGGCCGGCACGCGTTACCGAGAGGGGATCATCGAGATCGATGTCTTGGCGATGACGCTCAACGGAGCCATCATCGGTCCAACGAAGGGCACCATTCTTGTGCAAGCCGAATCCATTCGAAACGAGCCAGGCGCGATCTATCGCGGACCACCGGTGAGCAGCGTCTTTATCAGTGCTAGGAACGTTCAAGGAGCGCTGGGCTTTCAGCAAGATGATGGAGCAAACCCGTCCCGGCTTCCCAGTTTGGCCGTGCTCTCGCGAGGCAACCGGACCATTCGACGGATGCAGCCGATGAATCCCGCCAGGTCCGTGAGCGCTAGGCCCATCGCCCAATCGGTTGAGAAATCAGACCAAGAACGTAGGAAGCTCATTGCGCGGTCCACACGCCGATTCTCCCAGGTGTATCGGCAATCCACTCAGCGCTCCCGTGCTCCAAAGCGCCGGTAGACCATGAATGGCGCGGCAGCGACGAGGGTCTCGCGTTCCGCGTAGAGGCGTTGGGTTTCCCACATGGCCTGGGAGGCGGACGTTCCCTCGCCGCTCAACTGGTTGTAGAATACTTCCATCAACGCTCGAGTTTCCCGATCGTTGATGCGCCACATGGTCAAGAGAACGTTGTTGGCGCCGGCAAGCGTTAGGGCTCGGCCAAAGCCGGAGATGCGTTCGCCACCCACATCGATACCATCAGCGGATCGGCAGGTGGAAAGCGTGACGAGGTAGGTGCCGTCGAGCGTTAGCTTCGCTGCCTCAGTCGGGGTAAAGAAGTGGTCCTGTGAGGACTCTAGCGGATTCCCTTCTTCAATCGCTCGCACAGATTGCTCGACGCCTTCTTGAATGAGGCAGTACGAATCGGCGATCAGGTCATCAAGAGGGGGCTCTACAGTCATCCCATGAGTGATGATGTGAAGGAGACTTGGAGCGCTTTCCAGATGATTGACCATCTTGAGGCGGGTCATTTGGAAGCCCTGCTGGGTGCCGATTGCTTGCAGGTCAAGCCATTCGCCATGGGCGTTCTTCAAATCTCCCAAGCCGCTCATGGCCTGACGGATGGCGGATGGCGGATCGCGCCGCGCGACCGTAAAGCGCTCGGCTGCGTAAACCGCCCAGGTGCCATCCTCTGGCTTCGGCACTGCGGGAATGAGCAGGTCTCGGGTGGCCATGAGCATGATCCCAGATGCAAACTGCTGACAAAGATAATTGCCAGTCTCTCTCTCTCGCAAAGACGCAAAGGGCAAATTTCTAAGGAAACCGTCAGGACAGATGAAGAGGTGATTCGCATTGTCAGGCAATTGCGGGCGAATTGGGAGCCAGAGCGCATCACTAATTCTCGCCATGCGAGTGCTGAAG
Source organism: Verrucomicrobiia bacterium (assembly GCA_030425385.1). Taxonomy (GTDB): domain Bacteria; phylum Verrucomicrobiota; class Verrucomicrobiia; order Verrucomicrobiales; family DEV007; genus JAACDM01. The sequence goes on from JAUIAH010000030.1 coordinate 58,559, forward strand.
GCGGAAGGAGAATCTAAGGGCAAGGCGTCGACCTGCGACTCCAAAGCCTGTAAGTTCGAGTCGGTGGCACAGACGGTCCAGTGAGGGTCTCCGTCTGACCCAAGGATGATCGCCCCCAGGGCATCTTGACCTGAGAGTGTTCGATAGTGAACGAAGTCGACTAGCACACTCCTGCTCGGCAGGCTTTCCTGCACCGCGGTCCAGTGCACTCGCAGATCGCGCGTGGGTGGCGTATCCGCCTGTTCCCGCAGAACTGATTCGATGATCACGCCTTTCCACGTGAAGAGGGCATCTGCTAGGAGTGGCTCTATCAGAGGGGTCTCGTCGGCCAGTTCAGCGAGGAATCCGATGAGATTGCGATCCGTGTGAAATCGTCTTCGCTCAGTCTCGGTGCCAGTGTGAAGGACGGCCTCAACCAGTTGCTGTCCCAGGTCAACTGCTGCCTTGGCGTGAATGTGAGACGCTGCGAGATCTCCAAGCCTAGCCTGACAATAGGCCTGATTCTCAAGGATCTCCATGTGAAGCTGGCGATAGTTTCCCGGGCTCTCGCCCAAATGGCCGCTCGCCTTTTCCAAAGCATCCCAGGCATCACTGATCCTTCCAAGTCGCATGAGGACGAATCCAAGGTTGTTGTAGACAGGTGCCAGCAAGGGCTCGCGTTGACTATCAGAAACGGCTGCCAAACTTGACTGCAAGAGCGCTTCCGCGGCCAAGTCGTTCTGAGTGTTGATCAGTTGTTCTGAGAGGACATGATTGGCCAAGACGCGGTCAAGCGGTGACAACGCACGCTTATCTAACAGTGACTGAAAGGTTTCTCCCCATTCTCGGGATGCCCGTGGATCGTCCGCTCGCAAAGCGGTCAGCAGGAGGTCCGAAACCACGGCAAGTTGATCACCATCATCGGCAAGTTCATAGGCCTCTCGTAGCAGGCGTTCTGCATTCTTGTAGTTCTTCACTTCATGCCAGTAACGGCTGAAGCTTAGCCGCACGAGCAACCCTAATCCGGATGCGGAAGAATGGCCGTCCTCGCGAACACGGTCCGATCCAGAGAGGGCGTGCTCGAATGCCTGATGGGCTTCATCCAATGCTCCGGTAGCTAGCTTGAGCAGTCCTAGCTGGCACTGGGCGCGTGCCCTCACAAACGCATCATCCGAAGTGGAGAGGATGGATTGGAGGAGGCGGTCTGCGGCGTCGACTTGCTCCAAATTGAGGTAAGCGTCCACCAAGTTGGAAGCGCAATCATGGCGAGCCTTTCGAGGCGCGTCGGCATGTTCAAGCAGGATCGACGCCTGCTCGAGAGTGAGGACTGCCCGCTCGGGATCCTCGTGAAGCAACAGCGCCCCCTCATCCGCGAGGGCGAAAGCCTGAGCCAGTTCGGCTGTCATCGGCGGGCCTTCTGCTTTCTCTGAACGATGACATGAAATCAGGAGGAGCACGAAAAGCGCGCTGCATTTGATCAGCCTATCAAGGTTTCTCACGGACAGTCACACGAAAGAATTGTCGAATGGCAGAAGGCGAGGTGGAGAAATCGTAGCGCATCTGTTTCATCCCACCAGACATTCCAGTTTCACTCCAGGTGCCTCCGAGAAGAGGTAGCCATAGGTTGATGTTAGGAGACCATTCGGGCAAAAGATCACGTGGGGTCACATGTGCGGCAGCTTCAAACTCGAGGAAGCCATTCGTGCCCTCTCTGCCAGTTTGAAATTTCCAAGGCACAAAGTCGGCGTGAGTGGGATTGCTTCCCGTGAGAAACTCCATGCCATTGGTGATGGTATCGCCATCTCCATCCAGGCTGAAATCTGGACTAGCAAGCCCCCAACGGGCTTGCCATAACGCTATGCGACTGCCGGATGCATTGAGAAACTGATAGGTGGTCGACCCATCGGGAAGTGGCGCGCACCATTCGTAGCGATCCGATCCGCATCCAGCGGTAAGCAGCCAGTTGCGAATGGCCGATGGGTTCCGGACCGGCGGGCCTGACTTTCGCTCCGGTGTATCGGCTAACAGGCGGACCACGACTCCTGCCACCAATGCCGCTGCCATGCTCGTTCCACTGTTGGTGGTGCCACCGATTTGGAGGCCTTGACCCGGAGCCCAAAGATCGACTTCATCACCGTAGTTTGTCAGGGTATAGGGTTGGTCGATCGGATTGCGGGTTGCGCCGACCACGAGCATGTTGTCGTGCAAGCCAGGAGATTCGGCGGCCGAACGGAAAGCCGCTGGGTAGTAGCCGCCGCTCCCGTTGCGAACGGGGCCCGCATTGTTGCCAGCGGTGACGATGACGACGGCAAACCCAGCCAAACATTCAAGGGCATCTCGAATCGAAATGAGGGAAGCGTCTAGCGAGTCCGTCTTTTGGTTTTGAAAGGGGATGCGATGTACCGTGGAGACGGGCATGAGGACGACCGGCAAGGTTGCTGCGACTTTATCCACGCCCACCTCATCGTCGGAGGCGATGCCAGCCCACTTGCTTTCGGTTCGGCAAAGGCCCGCGTAGACGGCCGAGCCATAGGCGTGATGGGGATCCGTGCCACTTGGCGGGAGGGCTGGAAAGACGTTGACGGGATTAGTACCCACGGCAATTCCAGCGGCCACTCCAATCGTTTGGGCGACAGCAAGTGAGGTGACCTGCGTGGCGTGTTCTGCCGGAGCCTTGGAACTTGCGGCGGTGGGAAGGGAGGTGTCGCCAGATGGACTGCTCTCGTCTTCCGTGCTTTGCACTTGGTGGAATAGGGCGGGGGAAAAGCTGGGCGACAGGCTCGGATCACCATCAATGACAAACAAGACGGCGGGATTGGGAGTCGACTGACTGGTATGAGTACCCGGCGTCGCGTTGATGGCCTTGCGGAACCAATCGCTCCCAGCGATACTGGCCATTCCAGCCGTGCGCTCGAATTCAAGCTCCTCACCAGCCAAATCAATTCTGGGATCCATGAAAGGCAAACTGACAATAGCACTGCTTGGAAACCAGGCGCCCCCAACGGCCCGGGTCGTGCCGCTTGGTACTGCGGTGTACGGATAACCGCCCAAGCTAAGGATGCACTTGAAGATGTCCTCTGCCGCTAGCACTTCACCCTTCTTAAACGCAACGAGGGTGGGTACATAAGCACTGTCATTCTTCCCATGGTAAACAGAATCGCCATAGCCCACCGCGAGTCGATCGGACGAGATGTCAAGGGCACCACATTCAAAGAAGGCTTTGGGAGGGAGTTGCTGGACAGACTGCAATCGGGCAACCGCATCGTAACGCAATAGCGCGACGCCTGTTAAACCCAAGGTATATCCTAACGGAAAGCTCCATTCATCCTCGAAGGTGATCAACACCACCACCTGACGATCAAACAGGGCAATGTCGAGTGCGCGGAGCTTACCATGACGGCCTTCGCTAGTGCCAATGGGCTTGCTCCCGATGGGCTTGCCATTGGGCAAATGATAGGCAAATAGTGAGGCCTCTGTAGCACTAGACGAGATGACCCAGACAGTCTCGCCTTCGGTCTGCGTCACATGCCGCGTGTGCACCTCCGGGCGTTCCGTGCCCAATGACTCTACCCAGCGAAGGGAGAAAGAGGATGAGGCATCGAACGCCGCGACAAATCCGTCGTCCTGACCCGCCGCGTTTAATGGAGTGCCTTCAATCAGCGGCTTTCCAACGTATCGACCCGAGACCACGACATACTCTCCCTTGGGACCGCAATCGATCTTCTCGCCCACCAATGTGCTCCCATTCAATTCTAACGGAGCCCATTTCTCTGGGGGCCATGCTGGACATAGGCTAGCGACATCATAGCCTGACACAAAGGTTGAATCCTCAGTGTTGTCACCGTATCCAGAGGGCCCTACGCCGGTGGTCATCAGCCAAGGGCCGTTGTCAGTGATCAGGCAGCCGTCGTAGAGTTCTCCTGGGGTGAGTTCTCGGCAATGCTCCTCAAACAGTCCCAGCCGCTTCTCAATGGTTGCGATGAACCCGGTGGTGTCGCCGGTCAGTGGCTCCGCCCCGCCGAGCACGTAGTAGTGCTCAGCGCTCGGGGAGAGACAGAGCGCATTCACTCGCCGATCAAATTCCATGGAGGCACAGATGTCGCCGCTACAGTCAATCTCATCCACCGCCCACCGTTCGTTTCCTCCTTCAGTGAATCGCGACGCCACCAAGAAATTGCCACTGCTTAACGATAACACATCGACAACTTTCGTGTCGGTCCGCTGGGGATTGACGGCACACCCCTTCAGTTCCAGAGGTTGTCCGTAGCACATTCCGATCCCTGCGGCCACGCTCAGAAAAGCCATGAGCAGGTTGAGTAACCGTGCATGCCTTCGATTTAAGGGGTCAGTGATCATCGCTTTCCTTCTCTACATACGGTCAACGCTTCGGAATCTTCAAAGATTCGGAAAAAACCTTCCAATAGGGATTCGCCTGCCATTGGCCGCGACGACAGGAGCGGTCCATCACAGCGGGAAGAGATACAGGGAATCGACATTTTTCTGATAATCGGCAGGGCCCTTGGGCATGTGGTGAGTGAACGGCGGTCTCCAAACTCATCTGGCGAGTTCGGCGAGTAGACCGTTACCCGAAGCTGACGCTAACGAACCAACATGCTCATGATAAACCGGAACCCACTAGACCACAAGCTCGACGCGCATCGTCCTACCCTTAGGCGATGCCGTAGTAGACTCATCTTTGCCATTCATCGCATCGCCTTGGCGCTTGCGCTTGCCGTGTTTGGAAATTTCCCTGCGAAGGCGCAGGACACCAGCCAAACCTCGGTGGCGCTACGCATTTCTGGCGAGCACTCCGTTGCCCACTATCCTTTCTCAGTCGTCACACCCGGCAAGATCGTCGCTGAGATTGATTGGTCAGGCAAAAGCGAGAAGCTTCAAGTGAAACTGCTAGGCCGTCGCCGATCAGATCTTGCTGATCCGACGGCACCCTACGCTGAGGTTTCTGGTGGCTCGCCTCTCCAACTCGTCTATGAAGTCACCCCTGCCGAGATGGCACGTGGCACGAGTTGGCGCTTGGTCATCGAGGACCCGACCGTCACCGGAGACGCGGCGATTAAAGTGAACCTGACGATTCCCACGGATAAGGAATTGCAGGCTCAGTTCGAGAAACAGAAGATCTCGTTGCGGAGTGGTGATTTCTTGCCCACAGCGAAACTTCAAGAGAGCTTCTTGAACGCGCTTCCCGCCGAGAAGAACGGTGGTCTCCACGGCCTCATCGTCTTGCAACGGGCCGTCAGCTGCGAAGAGATTGAGTTGTTGGATCGAAAAGGCATCCAACGGCAAAGCTTTCTCAATCAGCGCCAGTCGGTTGGCCTGGTGCGGCAAGGCGTCAATTTGAAAGACCCGCAACTTGCCCGATTGGTGAAATGGATACTGCCACTGGAACCCGAGGACAAGATCGATCCTGATGTATTGCTAGGCAACTTTGCCAAGTTTGAGCTCGCGCAGGAAGGCGTGCCATTGGGCGTCAATACGGCGCTCAATCCCGATGGGACCTTGCAATTGATGGTGCAGTTCTATCCGGATACCAACCCGGACGTGATCAGAAAGCTCCTTGGAGAATTCGTGGAGACGTTCTCTCCCAAATCGGATCATCTTTGGGAGATCACGCTTAAGCAGGCGGCCTTGGTGCCATTGGCAGGACAGGATGCTGTGGAATGGATCGAATCTGGGGAGATGCCACTTCTGTTAGAGAATAGCACGACGCGTGCAACCATCGGCGTGAACGGCGTGCAGAACTCCACGATCAATAGCGGTGCCAACACCATTAGTTATGGAGGGCTGAGTGGAAACAACATCACTGTGGGGATCCATGACGGTGGCGTGGACGAGGCCCATCCTGATCTGAATGTGGTGCGCAATGAGAGTGGTGGCACGGTTGGCAACAGTTGTGTTGCCTTTCACGGTTCCCATGTTGCTGGCATTGCCACAGGTAGCGGGGTGCAGAGTGCGCTTACCAATGATGGGGCCATGGCCAATGGCGGCACCGCCTTCCAGTGGCGAGGCATGGCCCCGCAGGCATCCATTGTTGACTGGGGAAACTTGGTGAACGCTGCGAACACTCTCGACGCTATCGACAATGATTCGATGGATTTGGTGAACCACTCAACGGCTTTGCAAACGGATGGGAACTACAGTGCGAACAACCGTTTGATCGATCAGCTAGTGCGTGGTGGAGCGGTTTCTGGCGGAACGCTAGTGCCTCGGATTCCGAGAACGTTCTCCGCTGGTAATGCGGGTGGCAACTTCGCCCAGTATGGGAACCAGTTTGGCTACTTTGCCACGACCAAGCAGATGAAGAACGCAGTCGTGGTCGGCAACTGGAATGCCAGCACGAACTTCCTGGCCACGGGTAGTAGCATGGGGCCGGCCTACGATGGCCGGATCATGCCAGATCTGGTGGCTCCAGGGAGTGGGATTCGTTCGACCAATGCCTCTTCCGGTTACTCCATCTGCGGCGGCACGTCCATGGCCTCGCCTGTGGTGGCTGGCCTTCATGCGCTTCTGTTAGAAGGATGGGAAACGACGTATAATGTTCCCTTGGGCATGTCCCTGGATTCCAATCCGCCCCTGCCGTCCACCCTGCGGGCAATCCTGATTCAAACCAGCACGGATATTGTGAATAACAATGTCCGTAACGCGACTCATGTGGAGGTTGATTCTGACAGCAATCCCGGCAATGGAAACGATGGCAATGGCAACCCAACGGCTACCGTGGGTCCAGACTTCGCCACCGGTTGGGGGTTGGTCAATGCGCAAGCCGCCGTCGATCTCTTGCTGGACTCTCGCACCGTCGATGGTGTGCCAGTGCCTAACCAGATCGTTCAAGACGCGGTCACCCAAGCGGAGGTGAACGAATACGAGTTCGTGGTCGACGCTGTGGGCGATGTGAGGATCACGCTCGCCTGGGACGATGTGGAGGCTGCTGCCCAGTCGCCCGCCACGAGCCCGCGCTTGATTAACGATCTCGACCTCGAACTGGTCGACCCGGATGGAAACATCTTCTACCCCTGGCAGCTTGGCCAAACGATCCTCGATGCCGATGGCGACCCAATTTCAGACGTCAATCAGACGCCTGGCACGGACATTCAAGTGCAGATCCCTATCAATCCCACCGTGACGCCTGCGACGACCAGTGACTACGTGCCAGCCGATGCGTTGACAGGCGCTGGTGCTTGGGTTGCTGGCACTGGCAAAGATCACCTCAATAACGTGGAACAAGTGTTTATCCCAGCTGCCCAAGCCGGTCGATGGACTGCTCGGGTGATTGGTTTCGATATCCCCACCGGAGCGCAGGATTATTCTCTCGTGGGTATGCCTTACCCAGACTTGCCTGAGCTTGTTGGCTCTAACGAAGACAAAGTGGGCATCGGTGGATTCAACGTGGACATCACGGCGGACTGGGCAGTGAGCAATGTCGGTCCCGTTGGGAGTGGCAGCTTCGAGTATGAGATTCTGCTATCGACAGATTTCTATCTCGGCGGCGATGTTGTGCTTCCGATCCAATCCGATAGCCGGCCGACTAATGGCCAGATCAGTGCGAGGCCGAGCGGCAGTTCATTGGATGTCACCACGACGTTCCGGATCACGGCTGCCCAGGCATCGGCATTGTTAGGCATTCCCGCAGGCTCGATCACTGTGCAAGATCTCATCGACAACGATGTCTTCATTCTCGTCCATTTCGATTCGGATGACGACGTGGTGGAACACGATGAAACGAACATCATTCCCATCCAAGCTTCGCGTCTGGTGGACGTATCGATTGTCATGGATCGCAGCGGGAGCATGGGCAGCACCGTGCCCGTTTCCAATGGCTCGCAGACCAAACTGCAGCAGCTCAAGAAAGCAGCGAATCTCTTCATAGATCTCATGCGGAAGAATAACGGTGACCGTCTTGGAGAAATCAGCTTCGCCACCGGAGTGACGACGGAGTTTGATGAACCGGGTGCGATCGAGCAGGTGACACCCCTGACTTCCGGCTCCGGAAGTAACCTTGCCAGTGCGAAGGCTGCGGTGAATAACCTCACGGCAGGTGGCGGAACGAATATCCGTGGCGGCTTGCAACGCGGTCTCGATCTGCTCCCCGCGGGAAGTGATCGCCGGAAAGTGATTGTCTTTCTGTCAGACGGTATGAAAACCTCTGGGGGCAACCCTGAGGACCCTGCCTTTCTTCAGCAGTTTGTGAATCAGGATGTGAATGTTTTCTCGGTTGGCTTCGGCACCGAAGGAGCGTCGGGGAACAGCGGTATAGATGTGGACTTGCTTTCAAGCCTCTCCAATACCGGCCCCGATGGATTCTTTCAGGTAGCGGAGAATTCGACGCAGTTGGATAAGTTCTTCATCAACGCCTTGGGCGGCGCCATTGAGAGCGAACTCATTGTCGATCCCGAAGGAGACATTGCTCCTGGTGGAATGGTGACGGTCGACGCTGGCTTTGGCACCCAAGATCGTGCGGGGACGTTCATTCTTACCTGGGACGATCCTCAAGCCAAACTAGCGCTCTACTTAAGATCGCCATCAGGGCTATTCATCTACGCTGGCAATGTGGCGAACTTTGGGGACAAAGTGTCGCTGACTTCAGAGCCTGGCTATGCCTTCTACAAAGTGAAGCCTCCATTGCCTGCAGGCCCATCTTCGGATCATGGCGGCAACTGGGAAATGATCATCCACAATACGGGACAGCGGACCACCCACTACATGGCAAATGTGCTGGCAGATTCGACGATCAATCTCTCCTTGGCCACGCGTCCTCCGTTTGGCGCTAGCGCATTCGCTACAGGAGATATGATTGATTTGAACGCCACATTCTCACGAACAGGGGCGGCGCCGTTCGCAAACGCTCAGCTCACAGTATATCCCTCGGTGCCCGTGGCTGGACTTGGCGACATGTTCTCGTCCAAGCTTATCAACAAAGATGATCTGGCGAAAGTACCCACCACGATTGGAGAAGAACGTTTATCGTTGTTAGAGAGGCTTGGAATGGCCTTTCAGAACAAGTATGGTCATCCTCCACTTAGCAAACAGCCGGGCACACCCTTCTCTCTGGATCTCGCGGATCTTGGGAAAGACAAGGCTTACTTCACGGGAGCCTTCCCCACAAAGACCCCAGGGGAATACTGTTTCCTCCTGAGAGCGCACGCCCACGATGACCAGTGTGACCCCGTTCAGCGGGAAATCCTGAGAATGGTGCGCGTCAAGCCGGAGGTCAGCTCGAAGCTGACTTGTATCGATATCATCCCTCGCGAGCGGCGCTACAAGATCGTGATCACTCCAAAGGATGACCTCGGTCACTTTATCGGACCAGGGCACGCGGATGCGTTTGAAATCAAAGCGGACGGTCTCGACCAAGCTGGGCCCATTGTCGATAACATTGACGGCAGCTACTGCGTTGAGATGACGGGTTCCTCAGGAGTCGTGGTGATTTGTGTAGCCGGCGTTGACCTTCCTCCAATCAAGATTGAGGGTGATGTTCCGGTTCCCACGGATATCGTGCCTCCTGCTGGAACCAACGACGTGCGGACGCCCATCTTGGTAACCGTAGGAAGTGGCGGAGGAACGATTGGAGTGACAGGGCTCCTTCTTGTGAACGGAGGGCTGACGGTCGAGTTGCCTGACATCAATATCGATCCGAAAACTGGCGGCCTCCGCGCGATGGTTCCAGCTGGTCTAACGCCTGGCTCCTACCAGGTCAAAGTCGTGCAAGACAACAAGGTGGGTCCGCCTTCGGAAGCGATCTTCAAGGTCATTGGTAAGAATGTTCAGTTTCCAGATGTCGTCAGTGCGTTCGGCACGGGGCTAGACGCCTTGCTCGCGGCGACCGACAACAAAGAAGGGCTCCAAATACTGGGAGACCTCTTGGTGAAACTGCGAAATATTCAGCCAGGGGACGCATTCACGGAGAAAGAACAAGCTCAAGCAGCGGACGAGATCTCCAAACTGCTCATGCAAGAAAGAGGTGTCGTCGACAAAGGAGAGATCGTTCATCTGTTAGACGTGTTTGCGTTAGCACGCATCGACGCACGGGACGGCTCTTACGGCGCGGTGAAGACGCTTCCAGGCACCCAAGTTGAGGTGGATGTGAGTCACAATGTCAAGATGGTATTCAATCACGTCCACGGCGAAGGGGAATCCAAAGTCAGCCTTCTCTCCGGTCCGAAAGGTTTTCGCGAGGGTCCACTCGGTCGCATTCCTGCGGTCTTTGACATCACCTCCACGGCGGATTTCGGTGATGAAGGGATCATGATCGAGATCGAGTATGAAGAAGGAGACTATGGAGACGAGTCCGCTCTCATCCTGGCCCACCGAAAGGGGAATCTGTGGACGGACATCACCACAGGGATCGATCCAGAGGGCAATAAGATCCAAGGCTTTACAGAATCCCTATCAGAGTTCGCCATCATGGAGATTCTTCCCAATCAAGAAGTAGGGGAGATTGAAGGGGAGGCGAATGCCACCACAGGCATTGACATCACCACGCCAGATGGTCGCTTCTACGACATCCAGTTCTCGGATAACATGACGGACTGGAAGACGATTGCTAGTGGTGTCAGCGGCACTTACACGGATACCGATCCGGAGCGCATCAACGGCGAACGGCAGTTCTACCAAGCCGTCTTGAGGCAACCCTGATCCAATGCGCCACCATCACACGGGCGCGGTGATTCCAATCTCAGGCCCCGTATGATCCACCTATGACTGACCATGGATCTCGCTCGAATCCTCGATTCGAGCGAGATCCTTCTTTATCCGAGGGAACGCATTGGAGCGAGAAGCAATGTGAGTCGAACTGTCTAACACTCGGGCGACAGAGGATCCCCGTATCCTCAATGCAAAGTGTTTTGACACAGGCGAAGCCAAGTTCACGCCCACGCCTAGGGGATGGGCATGGGCTGCCGCCCGTCTGGTCCGATGCCTTTGTATTCATCTTAATGAATACTTGGAGCCAGTTTCACATTGAATTCGCAGAGAATCACCCTGATATTCATCCGAGTGAATATCGCGTCACAAGAACTAGGCCAACTGCTTCGAGATCGCCGTCGGCATCTTGGCATCAGCCAGATCGACTTCGCCAAGCTCGCAGGCGTTGCGGTGCACACGGTCAGCGACATCGAATCTGGCAAAGGCAACCCGACTCTCGAGGTCTTGCACAAGGTGCTCGATCCACTCGGGCTCGAACTTTCGGTGAAGCCTCGGGCGGTTCTCCCTGTGACTGAAACGATGGAGAGCACGTCATGATCCGCGCCCATGTTTACAAGCGTGATCGTGTCGCGGGCGAACTCACACGACTCGAGGACGGGACATACCGTTTCGCCTATGACCAGGCCTATCTTGCCACCCCAGATGCGCAACCAGTCAGCCTAACACTGCCACTTCGTCCCGAACCCTATCTAGCCCCCGATCTCTTCCCGTTCTTCTACGGACTTCTGTCCGAAGGATCTGCCAAAGACCTCCAGTGCCGCGCATTGAAGATCGATCCCGACGACGCCTTTACCCGACTGATCAAAACCTCACATAGCGACACGATTGGCTCCGTGACGGTACGTGAGATCATCGACGATGAGGGGGTGCAAGATGCCTGACAAAACCCCAAGCTTCATCCCAGCGGGACGATGTCTCTCGACGCTACAGCCTACAAAGGAAGGCGTTCACTTCTCAGCCCCTGCAGTGCGCGAGCTTTGGGCCGGGCATCGTGTTCGCCCGATCTTGGATTTCCGAAAGGAAGACTTCCTCACCATCCAGCGAGAAACCGCAGGACGCATTTCGATATCGGGCGTGCAGGACAAGATCTCGCTTCGCCTTGATCGCAACAAGCTCGTACCGACCGAAACCCGAGGTGACTACATTCTGAAGCCTATCCCACTCGCAAGCTTCCCGATGTTTACCCCTGACATCCCGGCGAACGAGCACCTTAGCATGCAGCTCGCCGGCCAGGTGTTTGGGATCAGGACTGCTGCCAACAGCTTGGTCTACTTCGCCGATGGCGAACTCGCCTACATCACCCGAAGGTTCGATCGCAACGAGGACGGCCTGCCGCTAGCACAAGAAGACTTCTGCCAGCTTTCCAAGCGCTCACCGGATACCGCAGGCGCCAACTACAAGTATGACTCGTCCTACGAAGAGGTGGGGCAGATCCTCAAACGCTTCAGCCCCTCCTACCGGATCGACGCCGAGAAACTCTTCCGCGTGATCGTGTTCAACTACGTCATTGGCAATGGCGACGCTCACCTGAAGAACTTCTCGCTGCTAGAAACCCCACTCGGGGATTTCTCCCTGTCTCCTGCCTACGATCTGCTCTCCACTAGCATTCATCTTCCCGATGAAACACGGACTGCTCTCGACCTCTTCGATGGCGACTTCGAAACGGAGAGCCACCGAAGAAACGCCTACTACAAACGCCCGGACTTCATCGAACTGGCCAGCCGCTTCGGCGTCTCTGAAGAACGAGCGCTACAGGATCTCGAATTGTTTGATCAGCGGAAGGACGCCGTCGTCACCATGATCGAACGCTCCATGTTGAGCGAGAAGGCAAAGGAGGCATATCGAGCGCTTTACGAGGATCGCTGCCAAGCCATTCGGACATGAGTGACAGCAATTCGTTGACATTACGGCACCTGGAAGGCACGTTCGCGACGTGAAGATGAACAGCATCCAGCTCCAAGCTTTGGCAGCGGGTATTCGGAATCCCGAATGCCAGGATGCAATTGCATGCGATACCGATGGCCGTAACGAGGTCGTCACGTAATCACGAAACGTTCATTATTCGCTGATTCCGCCGACCTCGTCCTCCGCATGGAGACGGGGTTTTTTAATGCCCAAATGCCTAACCACGCACGCCATGAGCACACCGACACCATCAACCAGCACCTTGATTCTGCCGCCGCGATTCACGGATGATTCCATCGTGCTGTGGCGGCATGCCATGCGCTCGGGGCGCCGAGTCGAACGTCTAGCAAGCTGGCGTTTGCCAGAGTCTCTGTATCAACTTGAAGGAAACATCTGCGTCTACGGTGAACCCTTGTTCACCGGGCACGTGGCGAGCAGTCTTGGGCTAACACTGTTAGAGCCCAAGCTCGATTGGCTGACGACACTCCCGGAGACCTATGTGCAGCGTTCCATTCATGCCATGACCATGGGAGAAGCTCGCGCATGGAAAGAGCGCGCCTTCTTCAAGCCTGCGGATGACAAATCGTTCGACGCCAAGGTTTACGAGAACGGCACTGCCCTCCCTGAGTCTGCAGACTTTCCTGACGACCTCCCGACGCTCATCTCCGAGCCCGTCGAGTGGCGTAGTGAGTTTCGCTGCTTTGTGAGGGAGCGGCGCGTGGAGGCTATCAGCCCTTACTGTCGCCATGGAGAAATCTGCAAAGAGGAGGACGGCGACTATCCCTTTCTTAACGAAGAAGAAGGAGCTGCCGCTTTGGAGTTTGCGGAAACGCTCCTGAGCGATCAAACCGTCGAACTCTCACCGGCCGTCGTCGTCGACATCGGCGAAATCGAGGGGCGCGGCTGGGCTGTGATCGAATCGAATCCCGCTTGGGCTTCGGGCCTCTACGCTAGCGATCCAGACGGCGCGCTTCGCGTCATTGAACGTGCATGTGTGCGAAGCACTCAATTAACCAAGGACGACACTCCAGGCGCTTGGCGCAAGCCACGGGCCGCAACTGACTAACAACAATCGAACCCATGAAGACTCAGACCTTATACCGACCGACCGGCGAGAACGAGCTTGCTCTCGTGGAATCGTCCGGCTTCAAGCGATGGCCGCCACGCTTGCCGGAACAGCCAATCTTCTATCCCGTCACCAACGAAGCCTACGCAACTGAGATCGCCCGGCAATGGAACGCCAGGGACGGCGACACGGGCTTCGTCACCCGCTTCGAGATGGACGCGGACTACCTGTCTCAGTTCGAGATCCAGTGTGTCGGTGCGGCGCACCACACAGAATATTGGATCCCGGCCGAGGACTTGGAAACGTTCAACGATCACATCGTAGGCGAGATTCAAGTCGTGGCTAAGTTCCGCGAAGGCAAGAAAGTCTAGAACGATGCTAGAAGGCCATCATTACTTCACGATCGACGACGAGTTAGGCTTCTTGGAGAAGCGGACAGGCGTCGCCGTGTACGATTTCGCCTTTGAACAATTCTTCTCGTGTAAACATCCGTTGGAACCCGCTGCCATACCCACGGTCGCAAGGGTTGGCGCCCCCAAAGACTATGCGGAATGGCACTCGATCCTGAATGAACTCGGCATCACGCTGATCCATACGCCCGAAGAGCAGCTTCGCTGCACTACCCTTGCGAAGTGGTACCCGCTGATCAAGGAACTGACGCCTCGAAGCGAGCTATTCGAGAACTTTCCTAGCATTGCGACGATCGAAGCGTGTTTCGACTACCCATTCTTCATGAAGGGATCCCGTCAGACCAATCGTCACCAAGCGGCGCTGTCCGTGATTCGCGATCGAGCCCAGCTAGAGAACGCGTTGGCCGTGTATCGCTCTGACCCCGTCCTGCATTGGCAGGAGGTCGTGTGTCGGGAACTCATGTCGTTGCGACCGATCACCGGAGGTGTTGAAGGCAAGGTGCCCGCTTCGTTCGAATTTCGCACCTTCTGGTGGCATGGAGAATTCGTCGGCGCAGGTCCCTATTGGTTTGAAGCCGATCCTTACGATTGGAACGAAACCGAACAACAGGAAGCTCTCGAGATCGCCAAGATTGCTGCGCACAAGATTGCTTGCCCCTTCGTTGCCATCGACGTCGCCCAGTGTGAAGACGGGCGCTGGATCGTGATCGAGTGCAATGACGGACAAGAGAGCGGCTACGCAGGCGCAAGTCCATCAGCTCTCTGGCAGAATGTCCTAGCCGCCGCCCGCCGCAGGACAGAACCACCCGATTTCTCCCGATGAAACTCAAAGAAGCATCACTGCAGCTCTGCCAGGCACTCGCTGCCAGCTACCGCCAGAAGGGAACGCTGTTAGAGCAGGACCCAGCTCTGTCATTGTTGCAATCCGCGGCAACTTGCGAAGACTTCGCCGTCACTGCAGCGGTGTGCCCGTTTGCGTTCTCAACCGATGGCAAGCGCCGAAGGCTTGCCTTGGAGGCTCTGAATCAGCTTCCTCCCATCACCAACGACCAACTGGCACGCTTTGACGCATGGTTCCGAGAGGAGTGTTCTCAATGGTTCTATCCGCAACGCTTCCACCGTCATTCGACTTGGTATTCCCTGGAACCCAAGCGCTTGTCTGACCTCCTCCGGGAGTGCGGTGAGCAGGCGCATCGCCCCATCCTACTCTGCATTTGTCATCCCAACGGCCATGTTCGGCAGCACGCGCTCAATCTGTGCGCTGCCGCAAACATCACTGGCGCTGTTCCGTATGGCCTCGTCCGCTTGAACGATTGGGTAGCTCCCGTACGTGAAGCGGCCGCCAGAGCGATCAACCATTGGTTGGCCAGTTCGGAATCGCCCAATCTGCTCCCCGTGCTGCCGCTCGTTTCAAGACTCTCACATTGTTATCGCGCGGATCACAGCAAGATCCTGCGCACGATGGCGGACTACTTGCAACGCGGAGCCTCACAAGAACAGCTGTTGGCGGGGATGCAGGATCCCGTCGTAAGCGTCCGTTCCATTTGCTACGGAATGGCCATGGAGGAACGAGCGCCGGAGGAGCTTCAGCGCCAAGCCATCGAGATTGGGCTCAATGACCCTCTCGCACACCTTCGAATGCGTGCCGCCAAGCATGCCGTGCAAATGAGTTTGGATTATTCGGAGCAGATGCTGGCCGATCGCTTCATGCCCATTCGACGGCTAGGAATGGAACAGCGCGTCAAAGCGCGCACCAGCGATCATCGGCAACTGCTAGAACAAAGCCTCGATGACCCACATCGATCCATGCGGGAGTTCAGTCGATACTGGCTCAAGGAACTCAACTATCTTGAGGACTTCGCTAGTCACTACCGCCAAGGTCTCCAAGATCCCACCAAGCGAAACCGGATCGCCATCTTGGGTCTTGGCGAGACTGGAGAGGCGAGTGATTGCGCACTCATTGAACCGTTCCTAGGGCATTCTGCGGTGCGCCATCGAGAAGCCGCAATTCGTAGCCTCAGCGCCTTGAACTTCGGTGACTACCGCGAATCAATCATCCAAGCCGTTCGAGACCCTTCAGCCCGAGTAAGCCGCGCAGCGACCTACGCCATCCTGGCGAGCCAAGTTCGGCTTGGAGCCGACGAAACGACGCCATTGCTGGCCCCTGAAGAATCCGATCACACTCGTCTTCACGCTCTGCGCTTGATCGGCCGGCTCGGCAAATGGGAAAAGATCCAGTGCCTCCTCGAGGCCATCAAGAATTCTGACAGGGACAGCAACACGCCGCACCGACTCATTGATGGAACTCGGCAGTGGCTCTATCGCTACAACGATAGCTTTGCTCAGCCGTCTTCAGCAAGGCTTAAGAAGGTTAACCAGCTTTTCGAATCCACGAAATCCGATCTCCCTGAGGGTCTAAGGATTGAGCTTGCATCGTTGATAGAGTCAGTCGGATGATTTCCCCATCGATGTTGCAGGTCGTTTGGCTCAGCAGGTGCCTGCGTAATTGCGGTGGATGCATTAACCGAGATCGAGAGCGCCCAGCCATTTGGACGAAATGGCCGGAGGGCCGGAAATGGCTGGCGCTAGCTGTGAACGAGATTGGCAACTCATCAGGTGAGCCTTGATCGGTGGAGCGCGTCGAAACCGTCGACTTTCTGACGGTTGCAAGTGCTATAGGTGCTCACCTAGCGCTACTATAAACTCCGATCCCAAATTCATCCCAATTGATTTGCATTCCTGGCACAGCCCGATTATCCCTTTCGTCTTGGCGTATGTGCAATCGTCTACCAATGTCGGCTTTTGCACATCTGCTACCTCGGAAAGTGTTGCCTCGCTGGTGCGGGCCGCGGTCTTCAAAACCGTTGAGGGCTCGAAAGGGTCCTGGTTGGTTCGATTCCTTCCCTTTCCGCCACTTTTCTCCTGGGGAGGGTCCTGGAGTGCCCGTTGACAAGCAGGGCATGGGACGGTTGGTGGTGACGTGAACCGTTCTTTGGCCTCTTCGGCTGCGTCGCCGCGTGTGGTTCTGGTCGGTGGCGGCCATACCCATGCGCTGGTATTGCGGTTGCTGGGAGAGCGCCCGCAGGCTTGGAGCGGCGCGGAGGTGGTGGTGGTGTCCGATGTGCTGCTGGCTCCCTATTCGGGGATGTTGCCAGGCTATGTGGCTGGGATCTATACGCATGAGGCGATTCACATTGATCTGGAGAATCTCTGTCGGTTTGCCAGAGCTCGGTTGATCTGTCAGGCGGTGGTGGGGATCGATGTGGAGGCGAATCGGGTGCTGCTGGCAAACGGGGATGTGTTGTCCTTTGACTATGCGTCCGTGAACATCGGTAGCTCCCCGATGACGGATGCCGTGCCCGGTGTGGATCGGTGGGCGGTGCCGGTGAAACCGGTGGCGGCGTTTCTGCGACGATGGGATGCCTTGATGGCTGCCGTGAATTCAGGGGCGATGCCAAAGGATGTGGTGATTGTTGGCGGGGGAGCGGGTGGGGTGGAAGTGGCCTTGGCGATGGAGAAACGGCTGAGCGGCGGGTGTCGCGTGCATTTGGTGCATCGTGATCGTCAGGTGCTGAGTGGCCACCCCGCACGTGCCCAGCGCTTGGCGCGTGCCTTGTTAGAGAAGCGTGGAATTGTCTTACATTTAGGTGAAGACGTGGTGAACGTGAATGAAGATTCTGTGGTGTGTGCGTCAGGGAAATCCGTGCCCTCGTCGACGACTTTCTGGGTGACTCAGGTGGCTCCGGCACCGTGGGTGCGGGAGTCCGGCGTGGCGACGGATGAGTCCGGGTTTATTCGAGTCGATAATCGGCTGTGCTCGGTTTCGCATCCGTTGCTCTTTGCGGCAGGTGATGTGGCGACGGTGGAGGGGCATCCTCGTCCCAAGGCTGGCGTGTTTGCGGTTCGTCAGGCAAAGCCTCTCTTCGCAAACATCGGAGCTGCCTTGCGTGGTGATGCGCTTCGCTCGTACCGA
This sequence comes from Verrucomicrobiia bacterium, assembly GCA_030425385.1. GTDB lineage: Bacteria > Verrucomicrobiota > Verrucomicrobiia > Verrucomicrobiales > DEV007 > JAACDM01. Next base: position 76,608 of record JAUIAH010000030.1, read on the forward strand.
CCGCAGAAGGCCTTTCTTAGTTTGATCAGTACGGCGACGGGCTCTGCGCTGGCATCACGGCGCTGGTTGGCCTGGAAATCGCCGTTGATGTGGCGCTGGAAAGATTGGATCGATCGGCGCTTCATGCGGCAGTTTGCATGCTCAGGAGAGTCGCAAGATGTGAGTGATTCCTAACATGATGGTGACTGTCATCATCCCTACACTGAACGAGGCGGACAATCTTCCTGAGGTTCTCTCGCGGTTGCAGTCCATTAGGGAGGTGGGTGAGGTCCTGGTGGTGGACGCGACCAGTGATGATGGTACGGCTGAGGTGGCCGAGGCGATAGGGGCCAGAGTGCTGGTCACTCGGCGGACGCATCGGGCGGATCAACTGAACGCTGGGGCTGCGGAGGCCCAAGGGGATCTTCTCTGGTTTCTCCATGGGGACACCTGGGTGCCGGCCGAGAGTGGGAAGGTGATCTTAGAGGCCTTTGCCGATTCAACGGTCGTGGGCGCGGGATTCAAGCGTTGGTTTCGATCCGCCTCGCCGCTTCTATGGATTGGATGTATGTTTGCTAGTTTGCGTTCGCGTTGGTTTGGTCTCTATTTCGGGGATCAATCGCTTGTAGTTCGACGAAGCACCTTTGAGCAGTTAGGTGGATTTGCCGACTATCCGGTGTTTGAGGATTGGGATCTCTGTCAGCGCTTGAAGGAGAAGGGGAAACTTGCTTATTTGACACCTCCGGTGCGCTCGTCGGCTCGCCGGTTTCAGAGGCGAAGCGTCCTTTCCATGATGACGAGTGATCTTTGGTTAACATTTCTTTACCTCCGAGGTGAAAGCCCTTACAAGCTTTGGCAACGCCTCATGCGGAAATGAGAATCCCTCCCTTTCTTCTGCTCCCGATGCTGGCCTCTATTGCTTCGGCAGAAGAGCCTAGCATCTTCACTTCTCGTCCGCTCATTGACTACGTGCAGAGCTGGCCCGCGGCCGATGTGGACAAGCGTTCTGAATCGAAGCCGTTGTTGTTTCAAACGTGGGACCAGCCCTATGCGCATGCGTCTGGTGAGCAAGTGGTGACGCGTATCAACCAGTGGTACGCTGAGGGACGTGCGGCCGGGCTTTATCAGGATGGGTTTCGGAGCTTTGACGACAACCATTCCAAGGTTGGCAATGTGTATCCCCAACTCCGAGTGGCGACGCCTGTGCCTGATTATAATCCGGCCTCGGAACGCGTGTTTAAGGAGCGTGTGACCTTTGGGGTGCAATCGTTAGGGTTGCATCGATCACCGTTTGGCGAAGCGTTGGCGATTCCCGAGTTTCACTATCGGTGTGCCATCCTTGAGGCGGTTGCGCCGGGGCATTTGCAGCGGGTGGTGGGAATCAGTAAGGCTCCTGGTGAACCTGAGCTCTATCGGGCACTCTACGAAGGTAATTGTCTTCTCGTGCGGCCAGCCGTGTGGAACTATGAGATTCTGTCAGGAGATGCCGTGCGTGATGAACTTTGCTTCCTGACGCCTTTCTTTCTGTACTCGGTTGGGAAATCGGGGAGCGATGCGCGTCTGCTCAAACCGATCCTCTACGCGGCCGCATCGTTGCCCCCGGCATTGAAGACGCGGATGCTGCGCACAGGGACCTACGTTCCAAGCGTGTTGGGGATCTTCAAACATGGAGTGGGTGGAGGAAGCTTGCGTGTGCCTCAGGCTCACGTGGCTGCCTATCCATTGCCGGAAGAGGCGGAGGCGGCGCCTCGCGGGGTTCCTTTCCTTGAAGAATTGATCGAGCGTGCGCAGGGCCTAAAGCATATTCCTGCCGTCACGGCGATGTCGGTGTCCCCGTCGGCAGATGGGAAGGAAGCGGTATTGGGTCATGGGGCGGCCTATTTCCAAGATTTCCGCAATCTCATTGCGGTGTCCTTGGGCGAAGGGCAGCAGCTCGACGTTGAGATCGATTTGAGTTCTAGTTGGACAGATGTCGGGCAGCAATTGACGTCGACTCACGCGGTGATTCTTCGAGAACCCCAATCCGTGTCAGAACTTGAGGCAGCGTTGAAGGACTTGTTAGTCGACTACACGGAACGGCATCCGTTGGTGATCCAGAAGCGCACCGAAATTGCGGAAGCCCGTTCGGGAGGTGGTGCCACGTTGACGCGTGTGTCCGGGCGTTTGGATCGTTGGCGATTGAAAGTCCCTTGGATTGCCGCTCGGCAGGGATTGAAACGGACTGATGTCCTCTTTCTAGCAAACGACGGTACCTACGATGGGGCCCCGGCGTATGTCAGCGTGCGTCATTTGCAGCGTGGAGAGAAGTGGTTGCCGTAGGGGGGAATCACCAAGAGAAAGGACAGGTTTGTGGAGATGGCAATGATGAGCATGAGGTGGTCGGCCTCATGTTGATCGGCAACTGGAACTGGAATGCGAAGAGAATGGCTCTCGCGACCCTTCAGGCCGCCGGGTGATTCCGCGTCGAGACCCAGGCATGAATGCCTGGGCTGTGCTCTTTGGGGCCTTCAGCCCCTTGGTTGTTGTGGACTTGCCAGAGCATGGCTCTCGCGACCCTTCAGGGCGCGGGGTGATTTGATTCCGCGTCGAGACCCAGGCATGAATGCCTGGGCTGTGGTCTCTGGGGCCTTCAGCCCCTTGGTTGTGGTGGACTTGCCAGAGCATGGCTCTTTGGGACGATCGGCTCTTCGCGTGCTGGCTTATTCGAATGTGAGTCCGATGGCTTTTCCTAGGAAGGCCCAGCGGTCCGCGACTTCTTCGATGACTTTGGCGGTGGGTTTGCCGGCACCGTGGCCGGCTTTGGTGTCGATGCGGAGGAGAATGGGAGCGTCGCCTCCTTGGGCGTGCTGGAGGGCGGCTCCGTATTTGAAGCTGTGGGCGGGGTAGACGCGGTCGTCGTGATCGGCAGTCGTGACAAGAGTGGGCGGGTAGGCGGTGCCTTTCTTGACGTTGTGATAGGGGGAATAACGATAGAGATTCTGGAAGTCGGCTTTGTTGTCCACATCCCCATACTCATCCTGCCACGCCCAGCCGATGGTGAACTGGTGGAAGCGGAGCATGTCTTGGACACCGACGGCGGTCCAGCAGGCACCGAAGAGATCCGGGCGCTGATTCATGCACGCGGCGGTGAGGAGACCGCCGTTGCTGCCTCCGCCGATGGCGAGGTGTGGCGCTTGGGTGATGTTGTTGGCAATGAGCCATTCGGCCGCGGCGATGAAATCGTCGAAGACGTTCTGTTTCTTCTCTTTCATGCCTGCCTCGTGCCAGGCCTCGCCATACTCGCCACCGCCGCGAAGGTTGGCGAGCGCGTAGACGCCTCCCTGATCCATCCAGACGAGGTTGGAGATCTGGAAGCGCGGCGTGAGGGATATGTTGAAACCGCCGTAGCCGTAGAGAAAGGTTGGGGCCTTGCCATCCAGTTTGGTGTCTTTGTGATGAACGAGAAAGAGCGGGACGCGGGTGCCGTCCTTGCTTTCATAGAATTCCTGGCGCGTGATGAAATCGTCGGGATTGAAGAGCAGGGTGGGCTCCCAGAAGAGCGTGCTTTCCCCGCTGGCCAAGTCGTAGCGGAAGATCCGACCGGGATTCGTGTAGCCGCTGAGACTGTAGAACGTGCTCGTATCGGTGCGGCGACCGCCAAAGCCGGAGACGGACCCGAGTTCACTCAGAGGCACCTCGCGCAGCACCGTGCCCAGGCGATTGAGGATGCGGATCTGTGGGAGGACGTCTTTGAAGTAGCGGGCGATGAAAGTGTCGCCCACGGCGCTGACGCCCTTGAGGGTGGCCTCCTCACGTTCAGAAATGAGCTCGCTCCAGTGCTCCCGTTCTGGGCGGCGCGTGTCGATGGCAATGAGGCGTCCATTGGGAGCCTCGTCGTCCGTGAAGAAATAGAAGAGGGGACCGTCGTTATCGATCAAAGAATAGCGCGCCTTGTCGGGCTGTAGGAGTTCGACAAAAGGAGCGTCTTTCTGTTGACGATCTTGATAGAAGAGGCCGTTCTTGCCGCCTGCACCAGTGAAGACGGTGATGATGAGAAAGCGACCATCCTCGGTGTAACTGCCGTCGAGGATCCACTGAGGTTCATCAGGGCGTTCGTAGACTAACACATCTTCGGACTGAGGTGTGCCGAGGCGATGATAGTAGACTTTCTGATGCACGTTGGCTTCTTTGAGATCGCCCTCCTCGCTGGGATTGTAGCGGCTGTAGAGGAAGCCTTGCGAATCAGGAGCCCATTCGGCGCTGGAGAATTTGATGTTTTTGAGATGATCACTGGTGTCTTTGCCAGAGACAATCGCGCGAACCTTCCATTCTTGCCAATCGGACCCCGATTTGGAAATGCCGTAGGCAATGTGTTTCCCATCGTCGCTCAAGCTGTAGCCGGTCAAGGCCACGGTGCCGTCTTCAGAGAAGGTGTTGGGATCGAGGAGCACCTGTTCTTCCGCGTCCTCCTTATCCTCGCGCCAGTAGAGCACGGACTGATTCTGCAGACCTGAATTGCGGGTGTAGAACAAGCGTCCACCCTTGGCGTAGGGGAGCCCATGTTTCTCATAATCCCAGAGTTCCGTGAGCCTTGCTTCCAGCTTCTCACGCCCTGGCAGTTTGGCGAGATACTCCTGGGCAAAGGCGGCCTGACGCTCTACCCAATCTTCCACCTCGGGAGACTCCAAATCCTCAAGCCAGCGATAGGGATCTGGCACCTCCACGCCATGAAGGGTGTCGGTGAAATCGGTGCGTTTGCTTTCGGGATAGGAGAGGGGATCAGCCACGAGTGGAAGGGTGAGGGCGAGGAGAATGAACGGGATCTTCATGGACAGTAGTTGGCGCGAAAAGGGGCAACTCTAACAGTGAGAGTTGCCCCAGGATGAAATGGTTCTGTGAGAGAGGAATCAGTCTTTCACCAAGGTGACGCTCTTGATGTAGTCGAGCTTGGGAAAGTCCTTCTTGAGGTAGGCATTGCCCTGAGATTGGATGAGATCTTGTCTTGGGCCTTTGCCACGAGGGGCACCCTCGCCATAGCCTTTGTAGATCTTGTTCACACTATCCATGCCTTCCACGACCTTGCCGAAGGGGGTGAAGCCTTGATTGTCGAGGAACTTGTTATCTCCGAAATTGATGAACAATTGCGTGGTGCGCGTGTTGGGGCCCGCGGTGGCGAAAGTGATCGTGCCGGGCGCATTGGAGGCTTTGCCTTGAGCGTCGTCCTTGATCTTCGCGCGACGCCAGACGGCGGATACTTTGGGATCACCATGGATGCCGAATTGTCCCATGAAGCCATCAATGGCTCGGAAGATGGCGATGTCTTCAAAGTAGCCAATCTTGACGAGATTGTAGAAGCGATCGGCTCCCGTGGGTGCCCATTCACGGGTGACTTCGATGGTGAAATCGCCTGCGGTGGTGGCAAACTTCGCTTTGAATTTGGCCGGAGCCTCTTCCGTTGCCTTGGAGGGATCCATTAAGGCGGCAGAGGGTTCCTTCTTACTTTCCTCTTTAGCCTCTTCCTTTGCAAAGAGGGATCCTGCCAAGCCGAGGCTGACACCAGCGATTACAACGAGTTTTCGATCGAGCATGATGGGAGGAAGTAACCAAGAGGTCTCCTCACAGCAAGGTAAGAAATGGGGATTCCGCCATTCGGCCATGTTGTAGTGTCAAATTTCCTTCCATCGCGGGGACAGGCCATGCAAGTCTCCCCGATGCCTTTACCCCAGTCGTTGTCGGTGGCCCTCGTCTCGGCAGTTGCCGTGACTCTTGTTAGTGCGGACGAACCGCCGCTCGCCTACGCGGTGGAGCACACGGGAGCCTCGTTGCCAGCGCCGCCGTTGCCGCCCTTGGCGGATCTCCCCAGTGTGGCTCCCTTGCCCGATCCCCTCCGCTGGTCCGATGGGAGTGGGCGCGTGCAGGCATTTGAGGAATGGAGTCGTCGTCGAGCGGAGATCAAAGCAGAGTTCGAGCATTATGAGATTGGCAAGAAGCCGCCGCGTCCCAAGGATATCAAGGCGAGCTATGCTGATGGTACCTTGACGGTAACGGTGACGGTCAACGGCGAGTCCCTGACATTGTCTTCAAAGGTGTCACTTCCCCAGGGTGACGGTCCCTTTCCAGCCGTGATTGGGATCGGGTTTGGTCCCGGCTATGGCAGCTTGCCAGCGGATATCTTTGCGAGTCGAAAGATCGCCTCCATTTCCTTCAACTTCGGTCAAGTGATGGCGCACACGCAGAAGCGCGGCGAGGAAGCGATCAACAAGCTGTATCCGGAACTCACCGATATGGGAGCCTACGCGGCCTGGCCATGGGGAGTGAGTCGTCTCATTGATGGTTTGGAGTTGGTGCAAGAAGACCTACCCATCGACCTCAAACGGCTGGGGATCACAGGCTGCTCTTTCGCTGGCAAGATGGCCTTGTTCGCGGGAGCCCTTGACGAACGGATCGCCCTCACCATTGCGCAAGAGCCTGGCGGCGGGGGCGCGGCAGCCTGGCGCGTCTCGGAGACGTTGGGGAAAGTGGAGAAATTGGGAGCCACCAGTCGGGCCTGGTTCATGGAGTCCATGTTCCAGTTTTCAGGGAGCCAAGTGAGTAAGCTGCCTATGGATCACCATGAACTCATGGCCATGGTCGCACCACGTGCTTTGCTTGTGTTAGGGAATCCTGATTACACTTGGCTGGCTGAGGAATCTGGTTATGTCTCCTGCATGGCAGCGCGGGAAGTGTGGAAAGCTTTTGGAATCAGCGATCGGATGGGATTCTCCATCGTGCCTGATCATCCGCACTGTCGGCTTCCCGACGTTCAGAAGCCCGAAGTCGAGGCATTTGTAGACAGATTCCTCCTGGGTAAAGCGGAAGCCGATACCTCTGAGGTGATGGTCAGTCCTTATGAGAATGTGGATCACGGACGGTGGTATGCCTGGTGGGGTAAAGACGAGCCGTTCTTTCCAGAGCGGAACATGGAGGGTATCGAAACGGTGGCTTTGGAGGCCGAAGCGGCTGCTTTCGGGGCCCATTGGGAAACGGGCGAGGACAACGACGCGTCAAATGGCGGCTACGCCATGGCCAAAGCCGGTCGTGAGAACACCGAGGAGGCCCCCACGGACAGCGAGGCCATCCTAACGCTACCCTTCTCGATCGAGAAGGCAGGAAGGTATGCCATCTTTGCGCGGTTAAACTGCCCTTCTGGCGATGACGATTCGTTCTGGGTGAAGGTGGACGATGGATCCTTTGAAACCTACAACAACCTGGGGACCAGTGGTTGGAGTTGGGTCAAACTAGACAATATAGACCTTGAGAAAGGTGCGCATCGCCTCGCTATCGGTATTCGGGAAGACGGCGCATTGTTAGACAAGATCAGCATCTCCAATGATCCTTACACGCCGGAGGGGCTGGGGGCGCCTGCCGTTAACCTGAGAAATCCCTAGTAAACAAACATCAATCAGCGCCTGCGCCCGCGGAAACGAGGACGCAGGGATTCCAAGTAACGGATCAAATCTCGCAGATCGGTTGGCGGAAGGGTGAGAGCCATGGGGGGCATGGCGGAAATGGGGCCCGAACGCGTGGCAATGTCTTCCGTTGGGATGGTCACCGTTTCTTCCGTGGGTAGGATGAGTTCGATCGATGTCTCGGTCTCCTTGCCGAGCCGCCCCGCGTGGGCCTCGCCGGACGTGGTGGTGACGGTGAAGAGGCCGTAGCCTTCAGCGATGGTCGCGCTGGGATTGACAAGTGATTCTAACAGTTGTTCGGGACTGAGCCGGTTTCCCACATCATCCAGAGGAGGGCCTTGGCCGCCGCCGTGCCCCGTGACGGCGTGGCATTGCGTGCAGGCTCCCTGATTCTGAAAGACCTGCTCGCCCGCGGATCGGTTCCCGCCATGCAAGGTGAGTTGGTGAACCTGGCTCGGTGTGGCCGCAAAGGTGGACGCGGCCTCCATGAGTTTAGCATCACCAGATGCTTGCAGGGCGAGATAGGCGTCGAGGTGCGCTTCCTTGATGAGGGCTTTCTCTCGATTCTGGAAGGCCGTCAACACGTGCTGTTTGCCTTCTGGATCGGTCGCGAGGTGTTTCAGGGCGGCCCGCACCAAGGGTACGGTGCGCGTTTCCAAACAAGCCACGGCCAGTTTGACGCGACCTGGAAGGCCAAGTTTGAAGCGCAGCTCGAAGCCTGCGGTGTAGACGTCATCATCCTCGGTGTCGTCCAGTTTCTCAAGCACGTTTGGGATGGTGTCAGGGGCTTGATCCGCAATGGTGTTGAGGGCGGCGATACGAATCTTGGCTTCTAACTGTTCGTTGAGCGCTTGCACTTCTAACAAATTCACAGGAAGCGGCATCTTAAGCTGATTGGCAAGTTCGAATGCGAGGGCGAGGGAGTCGCCTTTCGCCTTGTCGATGAGTTCCCGGAGCGGCTGTTCGACCTGAGGAAGAAGAGAAATCGCCCGCCCATCGGTCGGGCGGTAGAAGGCGGTGACGGGGTCCATCGTTGGAGGCGTGTTCCATCGGAGGACCGCTTTCAGAGCAGTTTCACGCACCTCCTCGTCGACCGCATCATCCATGGCCATGCGAATGACTTGGGCAGCATTCGCAGCTGTGCCTTCCCAGTAATGGGCGAAGAGGAAGCGGCGCTGAAGGGTATCTTGATAGTCGCCCGCCGAGTCTGACAGTTTGGCTAGGCTCGGCAACGCCTCCGTGAGGTGGAGGTCGTAGATGGCGCGAATGGCTTCTTCGCGGACTGCCTGCGCCGGGTCGGTGAGGAAGGTGGCGATGCGAACATCTTCAAGACGCCTTAGCACGAGGGCCGCACACAGACGCATCTCCTCGTCATCAGTCCCGATCTGGCCGAGGGCACCCTCTGCGTCCTTTAGTCGGGCTAGCGCAATGATCGCTGCCTGACGCAGCACGACGTCGTTGCCAGCATTCTGATCGATCACTTTCCAAAGCGCAGGGGCATCGGCCCGCTGACCGCATTTGCCGAGGGCGATCGCGGCCAGGCTGCGAACGCGCAAAGAGTCGTCTTGCAGACACGCTAACAAGGCTTCGCGTGCATGCCCCACACGAAGATCCCCCAGGGTACGACACGCATTGGCGCGGATTTCACCGTCGGGATCACGTGTGCTCTCGAGCAGGATATCAATCCACTTGGGCGCGGTCCGGGCAAGTTGGCCTATGCCCCAGAGCGCGTGTAGACGCGTGGTCGTGGTGGCATCACTCTTGAGGATGTCTAACAGAGCGCTTGCCTCGTTGCGTCTGACCAAGGTGAATTGCGCTCGTTGCCGTACGCGCATGTCGACATGGCTCAGGCACTCCATTAGAGCCTGATTGTCGAGGGGGTCGAAACCGCGTGCGAAGCGTTCGCGCGCTTGCTGCACGGAGGCTGCCTGCAACCTCTCAGGCGCTTCCATCACTTGGAGAGACCCATTCTCGTTCCGGCCCCAGCCGCCCCCGAAGTCCAAGACGTAGAGTTTCCCATCGTACCCATGCGCGACATCAGAGGCACCCACGCCCGACAGGACACGCTCTACCTGATCGAGCTGAAAGCCAGCTCCGTTGTTGGTCAACGAAAGTGCGAGCAATTCCGATTGGGAGGAGGCACCACGATAATTGCAAAGGAGGAACGTGTTTTGAAGCGTGTTAGGAATCGAGTCACCCGTGAGGTAGACAACGCCTGAGGGACCGTGGGCAGCATTGGCCACGGGTGGAAGGATCCATTTGGGCTGATCCTCCCAACGTGGCGCATACATCTTCTCCGCCACCCATAGGGAGACGGGTAGGGCAATGTCAGTGAAATCGAGGCGGGTGCGATACTGATGCGCGGCTTGGTGCTCCTCGTGCCAGCCCGAATCGGCGCCTTCTAACACGTAGACGACACGCGCTTCATCACCGATGTCGCCCGTGTTGTCGAAGGTGAAGAGGTTGCCGTGATGATCAAATGCGAGTTCCTGGGGATTCCGCAGTCCGTGGTGAATCACCTCAAAGTTAGAGCCATCTGGATCGCTGCGAAAGACCGCGCCACGACCAGGCTCGGCAAAGCGCTCTCCCTCCTTGGAGACCACGTTGTAGCCGCGATCGCCCACCGTCCAGTAGAGGCGACCATCAGGTCCCATGATGATGCCGTGCATGTCGTGTCCCATCATGCTCGTGCGCACGCCGAAGCCTGACAGAAGCACTTCTCGCTGATCCGCGATGCCATCGTCATCGGTATCGTCGAATCGCCAGAGATTGGGAATGCAGGTGAGGTAGACGCTGCCATCCATGGCCAGGGCGGAGAAAGCCAAGCCATCCACCACATCATTCATGCCCGCAGCAAACTCGGTGCGTTTGTCAGGAATGCCATCGCCATTCACATCTTCCAAGCGAGCGAGACGCTCTGATTCCGAAATGAAGAATGCCTCGGAATACGTTTCATCGGCAAGATACTGTTCCCGGCGCTCGGCGACGGTTTGCAATTGGAAATCGCGTACGGTGAGGGAGGACGCGCCGCGGATATCGAGAATTCCCCGGCCCAGGCGATCACTTTCGACGAGGAAGAGACGGCCTTTCTCATCAATGGTCAGGCTCGTGGCGTAACCCACCATGGGGTGTGCCCCTATTTGATACCCGATCATGCCGTCCACATGGAGCTTGCCTCGAAAGGGCTGCTTCTTACCCAGTGAAACGGGCTCTTGTGCCAGGGTCAAGGCTGTCAGGAGACAGGAGACGAGGGCGAAGGAGAGTTTTATCATTTGAACAACGTCCGCGTAGAGCGCTTTGAAATCAAGGGGTTTGCAAACGTAAGGACTTGTCGCGGCCCCCGCATTGGCATTCAATCATTGCCATGAAACTCCCCAAGCTTGCTCGATTCTCCATGGCTTCTTTCGCGGGTCTGGCCAACGCCACTTTCGCTCAGACGTCTCCCTACGAAGAGATGACGTTGCAACCGAAGCAAGGGCTCCCTCCGTTTGAATACATGGAAGCTCCGGCGCCACTGCCCAACTATGTCCCTAACGCCGAGTGGGGAACGCAGGGAGAGCCGATCACCACGATGCAGAAGCCGCTCGCTCCCAAGGAGTCGATGGCGCATGTGGTGACCTTCCCGGATTTCGAGATCTCAATGTTCGCTTCCGAGCCTGACATTTATAAACCGCTCTGGCTCGCTTTTGATGAACGAGGGCGTGCGTGGATCGCAGAAACGATCGATTATCCAAATGAACTGCAATCGATTGGTGATGGGCGGGACCGTCTCAAGATTCTAGAGGATAGCGATGGCGACGGCAAGGCTGACACCTTCACCATCTTTGCTGACGATCTCAGTATTCCGACCAGCTTCCTCTTTGCGAATGGCGGCGTTATTGTGACGCATTCTGGTCGTACGGAGTTTCTCAAGGACACAGATGGCGACGGTCGAGCAGATGAACGACGGGTGTTGTTTGAGGGCTGGAGCATGCGCGACACGCACGCGACGGTGAGTAATCTGCGCTACGGATTCGACAATTGGATCTGGGGGACGGTAGGCTACTCGGGCTTCCAAGGAACGGTCGGGGGCAAGGAGATTCGCTTTGGACAGGGTATCTTTCGATTCAAGCCTGATGGTTCTGCGTTAGAGTTTGTGCGCTCTAGCAATAATAACACATGGGGGCTCGCACTCACCGAAGACAATGTGGTCATTGGGTCTACCGCCAACGGCAATGCGAGCATGTACATGCCCATACCCAATCGTTACTATGAAGGGGTCCAGGGCTGGTCGGCAGCACGGCTGGAATCGATCGCCTCCAGTCAGGACATGCATCCCATCACGGACAAGGTTCGGCAGGTGGATTGGCATGGCCGCTACACTGCTGGGTCTGGCTGTGGCCTCTACACGGCGCGGAGTTTCCCGCAAGCCTTCTGGAATCGCGGTCAGTTTGTAGCGGAGCCGACCGGGCACTTGTTAGGACTCTTCTTCCTCGATCGCGACGGCGCCGACTTCACCGCGAAGAACTGTCGGAATATCCTGGCGAGTGATGACGAGTGGACCTCGCCGATCTACGGCGAAGTCGGTCCCGATGGGGCGTTGTGGGTGGCTGACTGGTACAACTACATCATTCAGCACAACCCCACGCCCAAGGGCTTTGAAACTGGACGCGGGGCGGCCTATGAAACGCCTCTGCGCGACAAGACGCACGGACGACTCTATCGCCTTCGCTACAAATATGGCACGACTTCTGAACCGGCCCAGCTCACCCCGTCGAATCCAGACGCATGGGTGAACGCTTTGCGGAATAACAACATGCTTTGGCGCATGCATGCGCAGCGGTTGTTAGTCGAGCGCGGCAAACAAGACGTGTTCCCGTCGCTGATCGCTTTGATTGAGGATCGATCGGCTGATGAAATTGGGCTTAATCCAGCAGCGATCCATGCGCTATGGACCCTGCATGGCTTGGCCGCATTTGAGAATGGTCACGACTTGGCCACGCAGGCGGCCCTGGAAGCCTTGACGCATCCTTCGGCGGCAGTGCGTCGGGCAGCGGTCATGGTCCTGCCTCGCACGGAGAGCATTCTTAATGCGTTGTTAGAAGCGAGATTGTTAGAAGACGACGATGCGCTGGTACGCAAGGCCACGTTGTTAGCGCTATCAGAGCTGCCAGCAAATGAGGCGGCCGCCCCTGCTATTTGGAAGGCAATGCAGGCTCCTCAGAATGCAGAGGATCGCTGGATTCCAGAGGCAGCTACGGCAGCGGCTGCGAAGAATGACACGGCTTTCATCCGGGCCATTCTCACTGGTCGCGATTCCAGTCTCACGGGGCGTGTGGGGGATTTGGTGAAAGTGGTGACCACCCATTATGCGGAACGTGGAGCCACTGAGAGCGTGGTGGCCACCCTGTCATCGTTGCCAGAGGCGTCTCCTCAGGCTGCCACCATTGTGCTGGAAGGCCTCGTGGAAGGTTGGCCGCGCGAGGTTGCGCCATCCCTCACGGATGCTGAGAAGGATCAGCTGGAAACGGTCATGGATGCCTTGCCAGAAGAGGTCCGCGATCGCTTGCTTCAGTTAGGCTACCGGTGGGAAGTGCCTGGTCTCTTCGAAGGTCGGTTGGATGCGATTGTCACGTCATTGGCGCAGCAATTGGGCGATGATCAGGCTGCTGATGGAGAACGCGCGGCGGCCGCTCGCCGCTGGATCGCCCTCGACGATCGCAGCGAAGTTGCCATGGCCATTTTAGAGAATGTCAGCTTGTTGTCGTCGCCCACCCTCGCCACGGGATTGATCAATGCCCTCGGCGTCAGCCGGAATGACAAAACCGGCGAGGTAATCATTGCGAAATGGCAGGCGTTCACGCCCGCTGTTCGCCGTGCAGCGATCGCCGTCCTCCTGCGCCGATCAGAATGGGCGAGAACGCTGCTAGAAGCGATTCAAGATGAGGTGATCGATCGTGCGGACGTGGCTCCAGAGTACTGGGCGCAATTGCGGCGCAGTCGGAATCGTGGTGTTTCTCGATTAGCGCGTCGTCTCGCGGAAGCCACCCTAGACGTCTCGGCGGACCGCGCAGCGATCGTTGAGAAACTGCTTCCTTTGGCGAAGGCGAAGGGTGACGTGGCGCGTGGCAAGGAAGTGTTCGCCGCCAGTTGTGCCGTTTGTCATCGATTCGGAGAGGAAGGCGGCGCTGTCGGTCCTGACCTCACCGGCATCGCCTCACGGGACCGCGCGGACATCCTTCTTGAGATTCTTGATCCGAATCGATCGGTGGAGGCGAATTACCGCCTGTGGACAGTCACCACGAAAGAAGGCGATGCCTTTGCCGGGCGCATGGAAGCGGAAACACAGACCACCATCGAACTCCTCGACGTCACCGCTCAGAAGCACGTCATTCAGCGGAAGGACATTGAGTCGATCAACGTGCTTCCCCAGTCGATCATGCCCATTGGCTTCGAGGCTTTGCCAGAGGACGATCTCAAAGGTTTGTTAGAATATCTGGCGCAACCGCATTGATTGATTCTGGGAATATCCGGTCAACCAGACTTATGAATGTATTGACGACGACCTGGGTCCTAGAGTTCGTTTTCGGAAAGCTTACGGATATATCTTTGTGTGACATTATAGGTGATATTCTAAGCACCCACGGGGCCGCAAACGATTCTCAGCGACATTTCGCTCAATTCTGGCTGCCTGAATGCGCAGAGTGGTCGATGTTTGTTGGGAACGACTTGGTGGAGGGTTATCTTGTGATGGGGGATGACTTCCTTAAGGAAGAAGACCCTGATGAGCCCGAGGGAATGGCGGCCTTTGAGAATCGCCATTTCGAAGTCCTCAAAGCGCTGTCACGTCATCCTTCCTTGGGAGACAAGGGTGTGGCTGGCCGTCCAGAGATTGACTGTGATCTCATTCGGGCCCTTTCAGAACGGTATCAATATTTGATCGCGTCCATTGAACAGGGTCCAAATAGGGTTGATCGGGCCGCGATGTTCGAGTTGCTGTTTCTCCAGAGGGACTTTGCTAGTCAATTCATCTCATGCATGGCTAACAAAGTGAGGAGCCGTCCTCACTGCTATCAGGACAAGGCACAGATGATCTATGCGAAATGCCGAGGAATCGCTGCTTGTGAGGAGTTAGATGAATTCTTTGGAGTTGAAGAGATCGACGGTGAATGCGAGGAAGAAGCCGATTGGGAAGAGGTGTTGAAGGAAGAGGAATTGCTTTTGAGGCGTTACGTTAGTTCCGCAATCCAGCAATACGATGATTTGATTGCGAGAGCCACTGGAATTGAAAGAGTCTATTACGATTTGATCGGATTGACTGATCCCGAGCTCGAACCCGCAATTGTAGCCCTGAGCGACGCGAGTCTGAGCGCTTCAGACTTGGTGACAGAATTGCGGGATCATTGGCGAATGCCGCAAACGGCAGAGGCCATCGCGGCGTTGGCGCAGGTGGGAACCAAGTTGGCGGCACAAGGTCTTGGCAATGAAGCCATCTACAAGAAATCGCTATCGGAACACCTCGCGCTCGCAAAAGCTCTTCGGGAAGAGCGATTCGTCGATCGCTATGCGATCATGATCTCAGAACTGAAGATCGCGAACGAACACCTCTTCACGGGTGCCACTTCGCAAACCAGCGATTGGTGCCGCGGGGAGAGAGTTCGATGATGGCGAGGTCTTCTGCGTTATCGGGATCGCGCGGGGTTTCTTGCAGGACGTAGCGCAGGGGAGGGCGTTCGCCTTCTTGGGCGATGGTGAGAGAGAGGCCGAGACCTAGGGGATTGTTAGCGTTGTCGATGATCCAGCGCAGCCGGTAGAAATAGTCTTTCGTCATGTGGACGGTGAGTCTGCGGACTCCGTTAGGACGCGTGGAGAGGCGCGCTTGACGTCCGGGGACGAGAGGGCGGCGAGCGTAGCCATTGCCGAAGTGGGCGCGTTTGGCGAATGCGCTGATGGTGGCGGGCCCGTCATCTGGTCCCGCGGTGATGAAGAGCGTGCCGACATGGCCTAAAGTTCCTACCTCTTCAAACGAGCGCGCGTCGAGAGTGAGGGCCAGTTGGAGGCTGGGAGTGTCGTCTGCAGCGATGAGTTGGAAATTCTTGAGGTCGACATGAATGAGCAACTCAGAATCGGTGGCTTCCACAGTGAGACTGGTTTCTGGATCACCGACAACGAGAGGGTCATCGTTCTTCGGTTTCTCGGCCCCTTCCGAGGCGACCCACAAGAGGGGTGTCTCCTTGTCGAGAGGGATCTGGCGCATGGCGTCAAGTTGTCGACGGTAGGTGCCCAACGCTCCCTGATCGCCTAACTGGACGGTGAGGTCTTCTCGGAAGACGCGCGTGTGATCATTGGGCAATTCGATCTGCCAGGTGACATCGGCAAATTCGCCCCGGAGGAAGGTGGCGGTGCCCGTACGCGTTTGCTCGCCGAAGCGCATCTGATAGGGCACCTGCTGGGGCGCGCCTGCATAAGGGTGCATTCGGGCGCGAATATCAATAAGGCCTTTGTTATGGTGAACAGCATGATGGCGCCATTCCAGTCCGATCTTGCCTAACGGAGCCATCGTTTCCACCCAGTGCACCCGCAGATCATCGATCACGATGAGGCTGAGCGGGAGTTGATTCCAAAGAGTCGGCACCTCATGGGTCTCGAGCGTGAAGGAAACGTCCTCTTCCTGAAATCGCCGAGAAGGGGTTGCCGAAAGGCAGGGAACGACGAGTCCCGCAAGTTTGGCTTCGCGACGCTGTTGCAGCGTGACCGTGAGTCCCTCGCCCGGTTGGGCGCTCAAGGTGTAGGGTGACTCGTGAGGGGATGATGTCAGGGTTTCAAAGACCGCGGAGCCTACGGCTTGCTGGCGCCGAGCATGGATCGCGGCTTGCGGATCGCGACCGAGGATCCAATCGCTCGATTCCGTAAGAAAGGCATTCCAGATGGAGTCGGGACCGTCATCTGGATGGAAGAGGATGCGATTGGGAAACAGCTGTGGGTTGGGGTCGTGATAGGGAATGTTCGCGGAGGTCGCCCAGGCCTTAAGAACGACCGAGAGCGCTCGGGTTTCGAGCTGTGGCACGAGTTCGCCCTCAGCGATCCGAAGGGCCCGTGGTCCGATCATCAGGAGGTCGCTGCTGGTGTGAATCTGCCGTCGCAAGTCTTCGTAGGCACGCCGGGATGTCTCAAGGTCGATCCCGGCAAGGGCATCTCCGGGTCCAGTGACGAGCACCACGAGGTCGGGTTCATTTAGAAGCCCAACAGTCGTGACCACCTGCATGAGCTGGAAAGCGCCGGGATCCAAGGTTTCTGTCGGGCGGCATTCATAGGTCAATTTGGGGCGTTCTTCGTCCAAATGCTCCGGATCGTAGAGATCGTGGACGCCTCCGGTATAGAAGAAGGTGGTTTCCAAACGCCGCAAGAACGTCGGCACGAAATAGTGGTGGTCCGTGGGATCGAGCAAGAGGGGATCCCCCACAAAAGCCACATGGACGTGCTGCCGAGCCTGAAGTTTGCTGGCAACTTTGGGGAAATAGGCGCTGAGTTGGGCGTGGGCAGCTTCGGGGAGAGCCGATTGCCCAAGTGTCGGCCAGGTGAGGGCGAGGCAAAGGGCGGCGACAAGTCGGAGAATGGGCATCAATTCAGCGGCTGAGATGGCGCAACATGGGTCGGTAAGAACGGGATTCAATCCGTTCTTCCCACGGTTTTTCCCTTTCGAAAGCCGCCAAGGCAGCGTAGGTGTTCGCTAGGGAGGCCAGCTGCCGACCGCGTTACCCCATGCCCACTTCGAATCGCTTGACCGTACTCAAAACCTCCAAGCTCTACATTGGCGGGCGCTTCGTGCGGACAGAGAGCGGGCGGAGCCTTCCAGTGCTCGCTGCCGATGGCAGCCACCTATCGCACTATTGCTGGGCTTCGCGCAAAGATGCGCGCGAGGCCGTGCGCGCTGCTCGCGGGGCCCAATCTGCGTGGGCCGCTTCGAGCGCCTATCTTCGTGGTCAGATCCTCTATCGGATGGCCGAGATGTTGGAAGAACGGGGCGAAAGCTTTGAGAAACTGCTCACTCAGACGGGAGTCGAAGGGGCTGCGGCGAGACGGGAAGTGTCTGCGGCTGTGGATCGTCTCGTCTATTTCGCCGGATGGAGTGATAAGGTCACGACCGTGTTTGGAAGTGTGAATCCCGTGAGTTCTCCCCACTTCAATTTCACCACGCCCGAGCCCACCGGAGTCGTTGCGCTCTTCTGTCCGGCGCGTCCCAGTTTGTTGGGGTTGGTCACCTTGATAGGGGCGAGCCTGGTCATGGGTAATGCACTCGTCGTGCTAGTGTCTGAAACCGATCCGCTTCCCGGGGCGGCCTTTGCGGAGGTTCTCGCGACTAGCGATGTGCCAGCAGGAGTCGTGAATCTCCTTACGGGGAAAGCAGACGAGCTCGCGCCCGTGTTGGCGGATCATTTAGACGTGAATGCCATCGTGGCCGCAGGCATGGATGAGGATACCCGAAGATGCCTGGCGGAAGGTGCTGGTCGCAATCTCAAGCGGGTGCACCTGATCGATTTGAAGGAAGATGCTTGGTACGGTGAAGCCGGTGAGGATCCCTATCGCATTCTCCAAACCGTGGAAATGAAGACCACGTGGCATCCCGTGGGCTTTTGAGACGCTATGCGTGCCTTGATTATTGTGTTAGACAGCGTGGGCGTGGGATACGCTCCCGATGCCAAGCTGTACGATGATCAAGGAGCCAATACCTTAGAGCATCTCTATAGTGCCAATCCGGGATTCTCGTTGCAATGCCTCGAACGCCTTGGATTGACGGCGATTCTCAACCTGAGCACCCAAGGGTCTTCGGAAGCCGCCTATGGATGGATGGAGGCACAGTCGGCAGGGAAAGACACCACCACTGGTCATTGGGAGATTGCTGGTGTGATCAATGAAGAACCCTTTCCAACCTACGCCTTCTTTCCAGAGACTTTGGTCCGTGAACTAGAGGAAGTGACTGGCTGTCACTTCCTCGGCAATGTGGCCGAGAGTGGGACGAGCATCATCGAGCGCCTTGGTGCCGAGCATCTGCGTTCGGAGGCATTGATCCTCTACACCTCGGCGGACTCCGTATTGCAACTGGCTGCCCATGAGGAGTTGTATCCCCTGGAAACGCTCTATCAGATTTGCGAGAAAGTGCGCGAGGTGGCGGATCGCTATCGCATCGGTCGCGTCATCGCGCGTCCGTTTACAGGCCGGGAAGGGCACTTCAAGCGCACCTCGGGTCGCAAGGATTATTCCATGGTGCCCCCACCAACCATTCTTTCGACGCTTTCGTTAGGAGGAGTGACCACTTACGGCATTGGGAAGATTGGCGATATCTTCGCCGGGGAAGGGCTCACCCACAGCTATCCCACGGCGAACAACGAAGAAGGCATGCGCGAGATGGATCGCCTCTGGGACAAGGTGACCAATGGATTCGTCTTCTGTAATTTGGTCGACTTTGATTCTCTCTACGGACATCGGCGCGATCCCAAAGGGTATGCCAAGGCCCTGTCAGCCTTTGATAAATGGTTAGAGAAGTTTCGCAAGCGGGTCATGCCAGAAGACCTCGTGATCATCACGGCGGATCATGGCAACGATCCCACGTGGCGCGGAACGGATCACACCCGTGAGCGTGTCCCGCTTATCATGTTGCATCGCCAGCAGCAACACTGCCTCGGGCTACGCCACACCTTTGCCGATGTCTCAGCCACCCTAGCGGAATACTTTCGCCTCAACGATTGGGCGGTCGGGCATTCCTTTCTCAACCTCCTCACATGAGGCTCCTCCTCGCCATCGGCGGCGGCATCGTGATCGGCGTGACCCTCTCTTTCCTTTTCCGGTCGCAACCCTCACCCGTAGAGGAATTGTTAGTGATTCAGGAATCGATGCAAGGAGTACCCTTTCGGGATCTCGTCTACGAAGTGACTGGGCACCAGGTCCTGCCACAGGATGCCGATTCTGAGCGTCTGTTAGAAGCGGTTCGCGAAGCCGCAGAACGCACGCGGGTGTTTCTCAGCGCGCCCGACAGTCCGGCCCGCGAACAACGCCGCATCAATGAAGTCAGCCGATTTGCCGAAGAGCATCTCTTGGACTGTCTCCATGCGGTGCCTGGACTGCGTTGTGAGATCCCGGCCGATGCCGAAGGCAAACGGCGTCGCTCGGGTTATCCGGATCTGTTAGTCACGGATGAAGTGTCCGGACGACGAGTCTATCTCGATCCCAAGCTTTATGAAGCCGGAAGCGAGACCAGCTCACTTCGCACCTTCTATTTCCAAGCCAAGCGCGAGACCAGCAAGATTCAATACGATGCGCACCACTGGTTGCTCGGTTTCCGGCACGATGGGCAAACGGGTCAGTGGCAAATCGAGCAAGTGGCCCTGGTGGATCTGCACGACTTTGAGATCGGACTCAAAGTCGAATTTCAGGGGTCGAACCGCGATCTCTATCGGCCAGAACTCCTCCTGGATCCATGAGGATCGATCTCCTTGCCAATCTGGACCATCAGGCCAAGACTTCAAGGGATGCAAACACGCTTGGCAAAGAAGAAATTAACAAAACCAAATATTCAAGATTCCCAAACGACCTGCACATATATCCGGTGATATATCGCACGTGTCGTATATACAATGTTACCCTCGAAAAAATGGTTGAGCAGAAACATGATCCTGCTTTCAATAAACTAATCGGCTTTCTCCAACGGATCCCTGCTACTTACGGATTTATCGGATCTGGATTTGGTGAGGGCGGAGATTGGTGGGTGAAGTTTACTATCAATCCTGATCACAAGTACTCTTGGCACGCAGTCCAAGAGCTAGGCTGCATTCTGAATTACCTATCAATTAATGATCGTTTGCCAACCGCATTCAAACCTGTATCACCTGCGCCTTACATGAACGGCGGTCCTCACAATTACCTGGCATGGGTGATCGAAGGGAATAACAGGGAGATTTCACCTGATCTTTGCGCAGAGTGGTTAGAGGGACGCATGCCTAGTCCGGTTGAAGATCTTTCCAATTGGGTCGTGGACGAAGACTTTCCTTACATACCTGAACACCAGAATTAAACAGGGTAACAAGGCGCGGCTCCGAATCCCGGCTCCGGTTTGTTGTTGAAATGCTCTCTTTTAAGTCTAACATGAAGTCCGCAGTCGCAGTCCTCTGTCAGCCGGGATTCGGAGCGCTTTGACGTTAGCCAGACAAAGGATCGTTGACCCGGTGAGGTAGATCGTCTATCCTGACAGCATGCCTGCTGGATTTCCAGAACTCGACAAGCTCCCTGTAGACGAGAAGATGATTCTTGCTGCTGAGCTGTGGGGTGAAGCCACAGCGGATGATGTGGTTGGCCAACCTGATCCAAGAATTGTAGCAGCCCTAGAAGAGCGCATGGAGCAGTATCGGCGCGATCCTGGCTCGGCTTTGCCTTGGGAAGAGGTTAAGCGCCGAGTAAGACAGCATGGATGAGGTCATTTGGACGCTCGGTGCCACTTCGGACCTGCAGGAGATCTACTCTGAAGTTGGGGATCTACGTGGGGACGAGCTTCTCACAAGGGCAGAGGCAGCGTTGTCTCTGCTAAGAGTGTTCCCAGAGCAAGGCCCTGTGTATGTTGGGACTCTACGCCGATTGTTAGTTGGGCGAGATCGTAGGTATGGGCTCTTCTACGTTATAGAAGGACGTCGGCTAGTAGTATCGGCTTTCGTCGACCTCCGCCAGGATCCTGAAGTGATTTCGACCATGCTACGGAAGCGGACAAATGGCTAATCGGGTAGGCGGAGGGTTTTAACCTCCGCCCCCCACACCACCGGCCATACGGGTCCGTAACACGGCGGTTCCGAGATGTTATATCACCGTTAGGTGATGACTGGTCCCCTTTGTTGGGAA
>JAUIAH010000031.1 GCA_030425385.1 Verrucomicrobiia bacterium
CGGGAACGCACCGGCAAGAAGCCTCCATCAGAAGGGGGCGGCCACGTTGCGCCGCCCACGCCGCGGCGCTGGGTAACCCTTCGGGTTACCGAGAGGCAAAAGCACCGCGTGATTGACATTCTCCAAACTCTTTCATACCTCTTTGATAACAAAACCACACGGTGTCTTCAATTGTGAGGCATCAACCCATTCTAGAAATTATCGTTCGGTGTCCACTTTCAATGAGGCATTACGACTCGCTGCGCAACAGTGGATCGGTGACAATTTCGAGCTTTTGTTTGGCAGGACGACCTGTTCTACTCGTCGGCCAAATCCCACCAGAACGCCTCATGAAATCCCCTCTATGCTCCCTCCAGTGGGTGGCTGTGTTCGCACTCGGCCATCTCATCCTTCCGCCGATGTCGGCGGAGGTGATCATCAATGAAATCAGTGCGGCGAGTAGCGAGCGGCTCCTGCGCTACGGCGAGGATGGGAGCCCGCGGGTAGGCTGGGGTCCTCGTTGGCAGGCGTTGGCATTCGACGATTCCGATTGGGAGGTGGGCACGTCGCCGTTTGGCTATGGCAACGATGGCCTGGCCACGGATGTGGGTGATCAGATGGATAACCGCACGCCTTCTCTATATTTGCGTCAAACCTTCACGGTGACCGCCGATCAGGCGGCGAGTGAGAACCATTTCCGCCTCCAAGCGGCGGCCGATAGCGGCTTCGTGGCCTTCATCAATGGCCATGAAATCGCGCGAGGGAATCTCGGGCGTCGCCATGGGTTTGTGTATCACGATCAATCAGCCTTCTCGAGTGCGGAGGAGAATAAGCGTCTTCGTTATGACTCTGAAGTGATGGCGAAAGACGTGCTGCAAGAGGGCGAGAATGTCTTTGCCGTCCAGGTGCAGAATACGGTGCCTCAGCAAATCAATGAGCGAGCGCCAGGGGTGGACGATTCCTTGAAATTCGAAGGCGATTTGACATTGGGGTTGGGAATCTTTGCCGGAGAATCCAATGACCCGCTGCCCTTGGCCGATGAGGGGTGGCGGTATCGGATTGGCTATGCGGAGCCATCGGGTGGATTGGTGGATTGGACCCATGCAGAGAACCCTGACATTGAGGCGGATTTCTCTGATTGGATTGAATTGCACAATAGTGGCGCAGGCGATGTCGATCTCTCAGGATGGGGGCTCACCGATGACGCCGATGTTCCCCACGCGTGGACATTTCCCGAAGGAACGAGTATTCCTGCAGGTGGCTATCTCCTCGTTCTTGCTGATGGTGTGACAGAGATCCCAGGGGACTACTTGCATGCGAGCTTTGGATTGGCTTCTGATGGAGAGTTTATTGGCTTGAGTGATGCCGATGGCGCGTTTGTCAGTAAATGGGAGGATTATCCGCGCCAGGACAGTTTCCATTCTTATGGAGTGAGCACGCATGCCGAAGATGGCTTGGCTTTCTTTGCGGATCCCTCGCCTGGTGCCGCCAACGGCGGGACGGAAATGGCGGGAAGAGTGAAACGGCCTAAACTTTCGCCAGGGGGAGGCTTTTACGAGGAAGCGACGGAGATCACCATCACCTCCAATACGGAGGGCGCCATCATTCGCTACACGACCGATGGATCGGAACCCACGGAGACCCACGGTGACCTCTATGAAGGTCCTATCATGGTAGAAACGTTGGATAATAAGACAGGGACGGTCATTCGTGTCCGCGCCTTCCATGACGGCATGATTCCTTCAGATGAAACGACGCAGACGTATCTGGTGGGCGTGGATGAAGCGCTTGAAGGCGTGCCTGCAATCAGCTTCGTCGCAGACGCAGGTTATGCCTTCTACGCGCCCCATGGGGTTATGACGGTGGAAGGTGGCGCCAATATTGGAGAGGATTGGCGCGCGCAGAAGGCGAGTGATTATTACATGCCCGATATGCATGGGCGCCCCTTTGAACGGAAAGTCTCGATGGAGGTGATCTATCCTGAAGATAATACCAATGTTCAGATGGATGCCGGGGTGCGTCTGGCAGCAAGTGCGTGGTCACGCGGTCGCTTTCGCTTGTCGCGGACCGAGGATAGTCCCTGGCAACATGCCGCTGCGGAGAAGCCATCGTTTAATGTCTTCTTCCGCAATGATTATGGCGATGACACCTTGAATTTCCCGTTGGTTGAGAATTATCCCGTGCGCGCCTTTCACCAATTGCGTTTGCGGGCGGGCAAGAACGATATTCGCAATCCCTGGATCACCGATGAGCTTTCTCGCCGTCTGATGGCAGACACGGGACAGGTCGGATCGGTGGGGATCAATGCCGCGCTTTTCGTGAATGGCGTTTACAAGGGATACTACAATGCGGTCTCGCGGCTGCGGGAAGAGCTGTTCCAAGATCTTTATGGGAGTGACGCCCCTTGGCAGGTGAAACACATCGACGTCTGGGCGGATGGATCTCCCCATGCGAATAAACTCCAAGACACGCCGGAGTGGGATCATTTGGAGTCTTTGCTGGATAAGGATCTCAGCAAGTTGGAAAACTACGAGGCCGTGCTTCAGGAATTGGACCCGATCAACTTCGCCGATTATTTCATCGTCAATATCTACGGAGCGACCTGGGATTGGCCGCATAACAATCTCGTGATTGCGCGTGAATTGTCGGAGGAAGGGCGCTGGCGCGGTTACATGTGGGATGCAGAAGGCATGTTCGGTGTCGCTGGTGGCCACGGGACCACTTACAATACGATCCGCACGGACCTGAAGAACAAATCGGGCACGACGCCAAGTGACGATCTCGCAACGGTGTGGAACGGCCTCATGAAGAGCCCCGAATGGCGCCTCACCTTTGGGGACCGTTTGCAGAAACATTTCTTCACCCCAGGTGGCGCATTGACGAAGGAGAACATGACGCGGCGATTGGATGAATTGAAAGAGGAAGTGGCCGAGTTGATGCGCTTTTCCGGTGGTGGAAATCTTAATTCCAGTGCAATCGAAACGTGGATCAGTCGGCGGGAAGACGTCCTTTTCAAAAGTGGCAAACATTTTGAGGCGGAGGGGCTCTGGGGCGACGTGCAGGTGCCCAAATTTGCGCCCACGGGCGGAGCGGTCGAGCTGGGCACCGCTGTGAAGATAACGGCAGGGAGCATCTTCGATCCGCAGGGAGGTGAATTGTATTACACCACGGATGGTTCGGATCCGAGGCTTCCGGGTGGCGATATCAATCCTTCAGCGGTTCTCTATGATCGTGACGCCAATACCGGTCTCATGGTGGAGACGAGCATGCCCGTCAAGGCGCGGATCCGCGTCACGAATATCTTCGATCCTGAAGGCGATTGGAGTCCTCTAGCAGAGACCACTTTTCGCGTTGGGATCGAGCCCGCAGGAGGGACAAATTTCCTCATCTCGGAACTCATGGTGGACCCCTTGCGCGCCACCGATGAAGAACGCGAGGCGGATTTCTCAACCTCCAATTTCGAGTTCATTGAATTTCATAACCCGACAGATGTGGCGGTTGATCTCACAGATCTACGCTTCACTTCCGGTATCAACTATATCTTTGCTGAAGGCGATGCCACACGCTTGGAAGCCGGTGCTTATGGCGTCATTGTGAATGATCGTGCTGCCTTTATTTCACGTTATGGTGACGGCGTGCCCATTCTCGGCGAGTACAATAAGAAATTGAGTAATGGCGGGGAGCATTTGGAAATCTCGAATGGCGACTATGAACCCATTGTGAGTTTGACCTATTCCAGTGGCGATCCATGGCCGGAGAATGCTGAAGATGGTGGCTACTCCCTCGTCAGAGCCACGATCGATACGGAAATGGACAATAATGATCCGGCAACATGGGCATCAAGCAGCGCCTTGGGCGGTTCTCCCGGGCGTGCTGAGGGATCTGAACCCTCGCAGCCAAGCGGCGGTTACGATGCGTGGCGCTTGGCGCAATTCACAGCAGTCGAAGCGGCTGACGCGTCGGTCTCGGGGCTGATGGCAGATCCTGATCTCGATGGACTTTCCAATCTGGGTGAGTTCGCTTTCGGAAGCAGCCCCAAAGATGCGCAGTCCTCGGCGCCAGCAGTTCTTGCGCTTGCTGAGGATGGTGTCCTGACGATCAGAGTGACTCAGCGAAGCGATGACGCCGTGGATTATCTGTTAGAGCAGAGCATTGATTTGGAGTCCTGGGAAATGGTGACGGCATTGCAGGAGGTGCAAGCGGAGCCAGCAGGGGATGCCTTGCAAGCGGTGACCTATCGGGTGGAACACAACGCTCCCGCTGCCTACTTGCGCTGGCGGGTATCCCTGAAATAAAGAAAGCTCGCATTCAGTCAGATCTGCGGCTTTCCTTGCCCCCGTCATGGCACCGCTGATCTGTTTCGGTCTCTACATGGTCGGGGTGGCCTGGCTGGCCTGGTGGTCAGCCAGACGACGGGCCGATGAGGGGTTTGTCAGTGAATATTTCTTGGGAAGCCGATCCCTTGGCGTGTGGGCGCTGGCCCTGACCTTCGCTGCCACGGCGGCGTCTGGAGGAAGCTTCGTTGGCTTCCCTGCGCTCATCTACACGCACGGATGGGTCCTGGCACTCTGGATAGCTGGCTACATGGTCGTGCCCATTGTGGGCATGGGATTGTTAGGGAAACGATTGAATCATGTTTCTCGGCAAGCGGATGCCCTGACATTGCCAGAAATTCTGACCAAACGTGTGAACAGTCCCGCGACGGGAGCGGTGGCCACCTTGCTCATTGTCTTCTTCATGTTCTGCTATCTGCTGGCGCAGTTCAAGGCAGGGAGCAAGATCCTCTCGACCTTGCTTTGGGAGGTTCCCCTGTTTCAAGAGGCGGTTGCCTGGGTCCATGCGGTCAAGGCACCGATCCCATGGTTGGCCGGTGCTGAGGCCGACTACCTCCTTTGCCTGACTGTGTTCGCCGTGGTCGTCGTGGCTTACGTCGTCTACGGCGGGTTTCGCGCGGTTGTATGGACAGATGTGATGCAGGGCATCATCATGATCCTCGGGGTTGCGCTCATGCTAGTCTTTGTGTTGGCGCAGACGGGTGGGTTGCGCGCGGCCAATGAGCGCCTGGCCACCATGACGCCTCCGATTCCTGGGAAGGGCATTCTGGAGCGCGAGGTGGGAGGGTCGGAACGCATTCTCGCCAAGGGGAGCTGGGTGTCGGGTTCAGACGGGAGTGTGGTGCGTTTGGCAGAGCCAGCAACCTTCGCGGCGAGCGCACTGGAGTCCGATGACGTTGCGATCTTGATGCTGACAACTCCTTGGGAGATCGAGCGGCAGCGCTCCCAAGCGGTCCCTGGGGTGCAACTGGAGCGGCTCATTGAGGAACAGCCTTACGCCTACGGCGATGGAAAGGCGGGCGTCTACCTCACGCCGCCGGGGCCTGACGAAACGTCGACGCTTGGGTACTTGACCATCATGTCAGCGCTGAGCTTCTTTGTCTTCTGGGCGTTCGGAACCGCTGGGCAACCGGGAAACATGGTGCGCTTGATGGCGTTTAAGGAGACGCGGACCTTGCGTTACGCCATCGTCACTGTGTCGCTTTATTTCTCTTTCATCTACTTCACCTTGGTGGTGATCTTCTGTTGCGGGCGCACGCTTTTGTCAGGGATGGAGGTGGATATTGATCGAACCATGCCGGAGTTGGCCACGGTGCTCACTGCCGGGGCGGGCGTGCCGTGGTTGGCGGGGTTGTTATTGGCGGCACCGTTTGCTGCGGTGATGTCGAGCGTCGATAGTTTCTTGTTAGTGGCTTCTTCGTCACTCGTTCGCGATGTCTATCAACGCTTTGTGCGACCAGAGGCCACCAGTGCTCAGGTCAAGAGACTGAGCTATCTCGCCACCGCAGCGATCGGGGTGGCGGCTTTTGTGGCCTCGATCAAGCCTCCTGAGAAGCTGCAGGATGTCATTGTGTTCGCTAGTGGAGGCGTCGGCGCCGCGTTTCTCGTGCCCATGGCGGCGGTGCTCTATTGGCGCCGAGCCAATGGGCCGGGCTTAGTGGCGGGAATGTTAGGAGGAGCTGCGACGCATCTTGTCCTGCATGGCCTGGGATGGGCGCCCCTGGGCTTGAATCCGTTTCTCTGGGATCAGTTGGGGGCGGCGCTCGCCTTGCTCGTGGTGACGTGGCGGACGCGCCCACCGAAACCAGCCCTCGTGCATCGGTATTTCGGAGAAACCCATGGTTGATTGCGCGGCAACCACGCTGTAGGCGCTTAAGCTATGGTCGATCAGGCAATCATCGTCTACATCCTGCTAGGCGTCGTGATTCTAGCATTCTTTCGAGAATGGACGTCTCCCGACGTGATTGCCCTGGCGGCCATGATGCTCTTGTGGGTGACGGGGGTTCTCCCCATCGAGGAAATCCTGGCCGTCTTCAGCAATTCCGCGCCGCTCACGGTGGCCGCGATGTTCATTCTTAGCGCGGGCTTGGAACGAACGGGATGCATCGACGTGATTGGAGAGCAATTCTCCAAGATCGCCGGGGATACCGAGTTGCGCGTGCTGGTCGTGATGATGGTGTTAGCGGCTGTCCTCTCGGCATTCGTGAACAATACGCCCATTGTCGTGGTCTTCATGCCGATTGTCGTGGCGTTATCACGGCAGAGTGATCTCAAAGCGTCGCGATTGCTTATTCCGCTTTCGTTTGCGTCGATCCTTGGCGGCACCTGTACCCTCACAGGAACGTCAACTAATTTGATCATAGATGGGGCCGCGCGTGACGTGTTTGCATCGCGTGAGGAAGCTTACACGCCGTTTACGATGTTTGAGGTGTCGAAGTTAGGATTGATCTATGCGGTCATCGGCTTCGTCTATTTGCTGACGGTGGGACGGAAACTGTTACCCAAGCGCGAATCCCTCCACACGACCGTTGTGGAGAAGAAGCGTCGCCATTTCCTCACCCAAGTCATGGTCGAAGAGGGCTCGCCCCTGGTAGGCAAGACCTTGGTAGACACCTTGCTCAAGCAGTTCCCTGAAGCGCGGATCCTTGAAGTGCGTCGTTTGGGAGTGGTCCTCACCGATCCCCTTGATGAATTGAAGATCGAAGAGAAAGATCGCATCCGTCTCACCATGCATGGGGCGAGCTTTGAAGACTTTCTCAAAACGGGAGGCTTGCAGTTTCCGGCGCAGCGCGACTTGCGGGTGGCGGCGTTGGAAGATCAGCAACTCTCCCTCATGGAAGGGGTGATCGCCCCGCAGTCTTCCTTGGTTGGGAAAACGCTTCGCGAGCTGCGGTTCCGCCAGCGCTATGGCGTGCTGATCATGGCGGTGCATCGGAAAGGCGTGGATTTGCGCAAGCAATTGGAGCGTGTGCGGCTACGGGCGGGAGACACGCTTCTGTTAGAGGGATCCGTGGAGGGAATGCGGCGCCTGCGGGAAGCGCACGATTTCTTGATCATGGATGAACCTCCCAAACGCGAGATGAAATCGCCCGCCAAGCGATGGATTGCTGCCGGTATCACCTTGGGGTTTGTGATAGGGGCTTCGGTGGGGGGGATTCCGATTTCAGGCTTGGCCATGTTGGCGGGTGTGTTGATGCTGGTGACCCGTTGCTTGGAACCCAAGGAGGCCTATCAATCCGTTCAATGGGGAATCGTCTTCATGATCTTTGGAATGTTGGCCTTGGGGAAAGCCATGGAAACATCAGGGGGGGCAAAGCAGATCGCTGATCTGATTGAGGTGGGATTTGGAGGCGCCAGCCCCATGGTTATTCTTGGAGTCGTCTATTTGTTGAGTTCGATCATGACGGAACTGATCAGTAATAATGCGGTGGCGGCCTTGCTCACCCCTATTGTGATCGGCATTGCGGCGAATCTTGGGATCGATGCGAGGCCATTCATTGTCGCGATCATGTTTGGTTGTAGTGCGAGTTTCGCCACGCCCATTGGATACCAGACCAATACGTATGTCTATGGGGCGGGAGGCTATCGCTTTGCCGATTTCCCCAAGATTGGCGTGCCCTTGAATCTCCTTCTTTGGATTGCTGCCACCCTGCTCATACCCTTGCTTTGGGATGCGGGGCTGACTTATGGAGAATGGATGCGCGGTGTGGGTGGTGATTGAGTAATTTCCCGATTGCCTTTCCAAGTGCGATGCCTCAGAAGGAGGAATGAGTAGCAGCCAACAGCCCGGGGGAAAGCGCCAATCGGAGCATGCCATCTACAAGCCGAATGGCCGAGGAAGTGGAGGCGTGGTGCGCTTTGATCTCAATCGAGAGAAAGGGGCACTCTTCGTCGACGCCGCTTCCCAGTCAGGGGAGAAGAGCTTTGATTGGGAGAACAAGATCACCATGAAGTGGGGAATGGCCGATCTGGGAGAGGTTCTCGCGACCTTCCAAGGTCGTCAGCCGCGTGCGAAGCTCTTCCATCAGACCTCGAAAGCCAATAGCGTGTGCGAACTGACTCGCGGCGAGGACCCGCAACGCGCGCCTTATTTCATGAGCATTTCGCGGAAAGAAGACGCTGCGGGTTCTGTGCGCAAAGTGGCCATCCCGCTCACGCATGGTGAGGCGGCTGTGTTAGAAACCGTGCTGAGATCCGCAGTCGTGCGGTTGTTGGGCTGGTAGACGCTTGGTTAGGCTATTTGGTCAATTGCCGCTCACACTATAGGTTTGAAGCAGGATACGGATATCCCTTACACCAATGCCATCGCGTGTCGCGGCGGTAGCCGTTTGATCGTAGCCGGGGAGAGGAGCGCCGTGAATGAAGGTATCGAGACCGGCGGTTTCATTGCCAGGATCACTCAGGAGACTGGCATCGGGAATGATGAGCACCCATTGCGTGTTCCAAACGCTGCGGCCGACGAGGCGCCCGCTTTGAAGCATCTCACTCGCTGACCAACCACCAGCGTCGTGATAGGCGCGGAAAGCGCTAAACTTCCTAATCTCTTCGAAGATCCCATGAGCGCTGTTCGAATAGGGGAGCCAATCCGGATCACTGAGATTAGAGGCGCTGATGGCGATCGGAGCAGGAATGCGTTGATCCACCACCCGCCAAGAGCGCGCATCGAGGCGAGAGCTATCAGGTAAGAACATCTTATCATCGCCCACCGGCACCAGATAAACTTGGGGCGTTTGGCTCATGGCCGTGTTGTTGTAGCCATCAAAGCGCACCCCCGCTGCTCGGATCTTGGTTGAGAAGTGGGAGGCATGAAAGGCACTGTCTCCTCCGGCTAACGTTTTCCCGAACCAATTGAGGTCGGCTGCGATGGTGGAATCGAAGGGAATGACCAAGGCTGGCTGGGGACCGGAGGATTCGGGGGCAAAGGGCCGACAGAAGCGTCGAAAGAGATAGCCGTAATTCACCCCATTGTGTTCATACTCAAAGCTCCACAGATCAGGCACGCGCCAGTCTTCCAATTGATTTCGCCAATCGGCATTGACCCGACTGCTCATGCCAATGCGGGCGAGTTCTCGCCGCAGGGAGAAACTTTGAACTTCCGTCTCTGGATTGTTGAAGCCCAATTGCCCCTTGAGGGTCTCAAAGTTTGTCTTGAGCACGGCCAACGAATCCGCCAAGCCGCCATTGCCAAGGATGGGTTGACCATTCTCCCATTGTCCCAAAGTGCGCGTTCTTAGCATTTCTGCCAGAAGCGGGCGAGCGTTGGCCGCATGGTTTGCGGGAAGATTCAATTCGTATTGATAGGCTTTGCCGGCGAGATAGGCATAGCGGCTGGCCAGGTCAAAACTGCTCCGATATTTGCGTAGGGCTTCATGGTGAAAGACGCGGAACGTGTAGTCTTCGTAGCGCTGTTTCGTCGTCGTGCTCGCCACCCGCGTATTGAAGACACGCCGCTCCTCCAAGATCGCCTGGCCTTGCTCAATGACCGTGCGGACGCGATCACTGGCGGCACGCATCGACTCAATCGCATCAACGACAGCGACGAGAGCATCGCTTTCGGAATTAATCAGATCATTGAGTTCATAGAGGATATCGACCAATTCGGATCGGCTCTCTTGAGTCAACAAGGCGGCGTCCAATTGCGCGAGAGCGAGTTCGGCTTCGATCTCAGCGCGGTATTGGAGAATTTCCAGACCGCTAATCACTGGGCGCACGTGGCCATGGATGCCAGCTTGAATGGCGAGCACGGTGCCCCGCGCCGCAGAAGTGGCATCGGCTGAGAGTCCGACCACCTTTGGAAAAGCTTCGACAATGCCTCCGGCGATGAGATCGGCGACCTCTAAGGTGTGGCCGGCTATATTCGATAAGGCAAAAGCTGCATTTGCGGAATCGAGCCATTTCTCTTGGGTATCTCGGGCCGTTCGGCTGATATGAAGATTCTCAGAGGCGATGCCGCTTTTGAGTTCGAACTGCTTGAGGAGATTAAAGAAATCATCGGATTGAGATTCATACGCATCCATGGCCATGCGCACACGCCATTCCGCATGCACCAATTCTTGAATGGCCGCCTGAATGCGTCCAGGGCTTCGTCGTTGTCCCCAGCTCTCCGGGGCGACAAGGCCGTAGCCTGTGGCTTGGCGAGGCAGATCGAGCGTGATCTCGCCAGCTGGCTCATTGGGAAGTTCGAGATCCCGGGGGAAGTAATTGCTGATCGTTTCCGTCAACGCGCCGTGAACCTGATAGGTTTCTGACAGATTACGTAATCCTGGGACAATGGTAGTCTCGACCACGGTGGCTTCCAATGGATCTAACAAGTCGCCTCCTGCCGCGACTTGATCCACATAAAGCCAGAGATACAAATCAGGTCCTTGATACCCAGCAGGATAGGCTTTGCCCGCACCGATCATGCCTTCATAGGGCGTTCCGAAGATCTCGATCATCTCATTGCGATAGGCGAGGTCTTGGTCGATCGTTTGTTGGCGCAGTGTTTCTGTCGTGGCTTCCGTTTGACGCAATTGCTGGGCGATGGCATTGGCTTGGTCAAATGACCGCAGAGCATTCTCAGCGGCACCTGTGGCGCGGTCGTAAACCTGTTCGAAGTGCGTTGAGGCGCGTTCATCTGTGCGATCTGTCAATACGGGATCGATATCGAAGGAAACGACATTGGGATCGAGGCCAAATGGATTGAGACCGCGGTCAGCCATGTCGAGCTTCGATTGAATGGCCGATGCTTGTTGGGCGACCGCTTGAAGCTCTACCACGGTGGACCGGTCCACTTTGCGAATTCCCGTGTGAGAGGCGTCTTCTTCGGGCAGAAGCGCATTGCCCAACATCCAGTCAAAGAGGGCTCCCTGGCCGGTACGTTGAGCGGTTTCAAAGACGCCCCAGGCGCGGTCCGTGTCCGTGTCTTGATAGCCCTGCCACTGGCCGCTGGGATGCTCGGTATAAGCTTGGCGATAGGTGAGAGCAACGAGTTCCGCACCGCAGCGTGCTCGCGCGGCAGCCGTCTTTGCAAAGGTGCGCTCATCGAGGTAATCCACATTGATCACGACACCATCGATCGTCACTTTCTCGCTGCGTGGGCTCCATTGGAAGTTATTGGTGGTCGCGAGGTCGTAATAACCTTTGAGGGCCATTGTGTAATGTCCCCAGGCGTCGCCGTGCCCTTGAGGATAAAGCCGACGACCATCTTCATCATCGAGGAATCCATCATTGGTCAGATCGTGAATACCATAGTTAAGGACATAGGCAGCTTCGCCAGGGCCATTGGTGAAGTTCCACATAAGCCGGTTGTATGCCGGGCGGGCCCCGACTTCTTGGCGACCTCGCAACAAGGTCAATTCTTCTTCTAACAGATTAGCGGCTTGATTCTGGAAGGCATGGATTGTGGGGGCCAAAGTGCCGAATTCGCCGCCGACGGTGCGATAGCCAATCGTGGGATCAAGGGCATCCGCGTAGGCCTCGTTGCCAAAGAGCGTGTAAAGGCCGGCAATGCGGTTAGCCGCATTGAGCAACGCGGTGTTCACACCGTCTGTGCCGGGGGCGCTGGCGATGGTGAAGTCTTCCGCGCGATCCAGAACGGTCTGATAAAGTTCAATGAGACCGACGTTCTCAATGGCATCTTTGTTCGGATTGAAAGCGACCGGACCTTCCCAACGTTGTCCGGCTTGTTGCAAGGCGCTCGTATAGGTGGCGGGAGCATCGTTGTTGCGGAAATCATCGTAGCGTGCATCGAAGAGATTCACGGCTTCCGTGACCCGCTTGATCCATCCAGGAACCAATTGAGCGACGTAGGGAGGATCGGTCGGCGATGTGGGCTCGCGACTATTGGCGGCACCTGCCCAGGCACTCCAATCGCTCGGATCATCTCCATAACCATACCGGCAGAAGACGAGATTGTCCGTGATGAGGGTGGGACCTGATCCCGCTAGCTGGATTTCACTCAACCCTTTGCCTTCTTTGAAAAGGGTCCAGGCGGAGTCCTCGCGGTTGGAAGCTTCCGGTAAGTCGATACCTGGTGGATTCAGATCGCGTCCGTCTTCCTCACGGAGAACCCATTGAAAGGTGAGATCGCGGACATCCCCGCCAAAGTCTGCCGTGTGGCGCAGGCTGACTTTCTCATCGAAGACATTGCCTGGCTTCATCACCGCGACCGAGCCGCGATACTTCTCCCGGGTGACTTTGATCACGTGCATGGCCACGGGAGCGTCTCCTAGCGCTTCATGATCATTCTCGGCGATCGTGATGTATCCATCTGGGAGGTTGCTCGAAGTGCTAGGGTCATGGAGATCGGGATTCGTCACCACCGCGAGTCCTGGACCAAAGCTATTCGCTGGGCGCGCGCCGCCATTGTCTGCGGGCTCGAGGCCGATCCCGAGGGAGCCCGTCACCGTAGCTTGGTTAGGATTGCGCGACTGCGCGGCGAGCACGGTCACCGCATCGATCCAGTCACTACTGGAAGTGAGGCCTTTGACGAGCATCTCGTCGTCGTCGGTGAGCACGTTGGGTTGGAGGATGGTTTGAGCCCCTGGCGCTACTAACAAATCGCCATCTCCTAGAAGGCGCCCATTGAGTAGTCCCCGCACACCGAGCCGCTGATTGGAAGTATTATAATAGACGCGCTCTTGTAGGCTGGCGGGAAGTTGGTTAAAGCGCCACAAAAGGCCATCTACCGTCACATTGCCTGAGGCAGGCGTGAGTTCACTCGGAACCGAGGTGAGTGCTAGATCGACTTCGTGGGCTTCCAAAGCAGGAAAGACCCGAGCCAGGTATTGGCTTCCCATCACTCCTGCGGTCATAGGGGCATTGGCGTCATCGAATACCAACTTTCCACTCTGCCAGGCAGCCGCTTGGGGGAGTCCTCGAGGGCGAGGTGTTTGCGTGTTATTGTCCGTGGCATACTCACCCCCAGCGAAGGTGAGCGTCTCTCCAGCCTTCAAGACCGCCGCATCCTCGGGCCATATTGTGTTATACCAAATATTCCGTGGACGCGTCTCAGTGAGCTTGCCAAGCGACACAGGGTCGCCCAGGGCCTTCGTGGGATGCCAGAAATCGGCGCGCAGAGGATAATACCACACGGCTCGAATGTCTTCAGCAGAATCGGCATCGCCAGAAACGATCCAGGGCATGGCATTCTTGTCTTCGTAGTAGGCGATGCGATCATCTATATTCACACCATCCGTTTCGTCTGGAACGGGAAGGCCTCCCATCACCGTGTCCAGGGGATGTGGTGGCACGAGACGTTGGCCGGCGACGCCTTCATAAAGATAGGTGTACGTGCGATTGAAAGCAGGCAGACGAAGATCAGATGTTTGCGAGTCCTCCTCCTGTGGCCGATACACATTCATCTTGGGGATAGGGTTATTGGGATCCGATCGATCTTCGTATTGGACGAGGACAAACGCATTACTCGTAAAATCCGGGGTGCGTTCAGCGCGGTTGAGGTGATCGCAGAGGGCGAAGGCGGCTGGTCGGCCTGCTTCAATAAACGAAGGGGCGATGAGCGCATGCTCTTCATTGGGGTTGAAGCCCATTTGGTCGCGTTCAGGCTGTTGATAGATCTGAGGATTGGAAAGGGCGGGGGAATCGAAAGGTACCTGATACACATAGACATTCGCACCATCATTCACTTCTACATTCAGCCATCCAAAGGTGTCCGTAGGCGTCTTCGGAGACAGAACGACATTGAATTCTTGCTGAGCTTCACTGGTGCCAAGGGCGGTCCATGTGTCGGCAAGGGCATCGACAGGTGTGGAGGTGACGAGATTCTTGTCGGGGTGCAAAGGATCGAAGGCTCCGCGATAGAGATAGGCGTGGCCATCCCAGCCCCAGGTGTAGACCCACATTTGTTGGCCGGAACCAAGAGGTACCACACCCACGTGATGATAAGGACGATAGTCGGCCGCGGTCGATCCAGGGGCAACCCATGTGGGATGGGGTCCAGGATTGAAGCTCGAATACGAGGCGGTGCCTGGGAAATGCACATTGATACCGCCTGCGGGGTCCGTGTAGGATCGCTTTAGACCTTCACTCCCCAGACGACTGGCAACCACGATACGGTCAGGATCATTCGGCCAGACGGGATCGTGGGCACTTGCCGTGTGGGGCCAGCGAATGCCTTCCTTGCGTTCATACCAGGCAACGCCGAAGCGATGGTCGGGAGAAGTTCCTTCCGATGAATGAATTACCAATGCTTGAACAATCGGATTGTGATCCGTGCTGGCGACAGGAGGGCGCCCGCCGAGGTCTTCTCCGAGACGAAGATGAAGTTCACCATTGGCTTGTGCGCGAAAGACGCCGGTGTAGGCGAAACTGTTATTCGATGCCCAAGCATGACGGGCGGAGTCTCCGTGAGAGGTATAATTGTCGACAACAAGACGTTCATTCACAGCGATATCAAATCGCCGATCGAATGTGCTTCCTTCATTGGTGAGCAGTTGGAGGTGATAGGATTGATTGGCAATCAGTCCAGAAATAGTGATATCCACCGTGCCGGGAGCATTGGCCCAACGGATATCGCGCATGATCTCTCCCAGCTTCGCAGCGGAATCGCCCGTGCCACCGGTGAACGATGGCGGTATGGAAACATAGTTGTCGAGCTCGTTTGCGGCCTGGGTAGTGATGGTCACGCCTTGATGAGTGACGGAGCCAGAAGCGCGATCGGTGAGGAATGGAATCCCGTTCACGTGAACATCCTCATCACCATAGAAATTCACGGCGGCGACCAAAGAACTGCTATCCAAGAAGAGATCATCTGGGCTTGAGAATGCGACGATATCACCGGTATGGAGATCGGTATGATTGTTGGGTGCTGTCAGTCTTCCATTGACGGGAATGATAGGACCTTGCAGCGTCTCGTGGTCGTAGAGAAATGGATTGATGGGCGCGAGATTCTGAATCACATAACCATTGTGACCCACCAGCGTCTCCTGGTGCGCTTCATGGCTGATCGCTTCTCCGATCACGGTAGGGAGCGTGTTGGCGCCTGCCGCGGTTTCCCATGACTGGGATGCTACGACCCGCACAACCAGTGATTCTTTCTCCGTGTTTCCAGTCGCAGCTCCGGCGCCTCTTTCGGAGAATAGGAGCACACTTTGTCCCGCCTCCTTTGCTGTGAAAAGTCCTCCGGTGACGGCTGCTTCGCTCTCGGTATAGGCGAGCTCGACGAATGCCCGATGATCATTAACCGACTCGTCAAGATTCACCGGAGGCGCTTCGAGAATGTGCGTATAGTTAGCAGTAGACGGCCAAACGGCTTCCACTTCAATGATCACGTTCTGAGCGGGATCATCCGGGGACGCGGTGTTCTCGAATTCGACGGTGAATTTGCCGGGGCTCAAGGGGTAGAGTTTCTTATCTACGGTGTCCCATGTCTGCATGTTTTCCCAGCTACTTCCGGAGGGGCCAGTGATCACACCGCCACCTGAGGGCGCCTGAACTTTATTGACTCTAGTGGCGTCATCTCCCGTGATGGTCGTAAAGGAAATTGACGACCCAATCGTGACGGTCTCTGGGTAGATGGCCCTGGCATAGTCCCAGGTGATGCTTGAGGGTTCTGTGAGAATGATGTCTTTCGAGGTCACACCTGGTCCCGAGAAAGGATGCACGGCCCCTTGCCCATTGGTGTATCCCTTGAGATCAAGCGTGCTCGTGCCGCTTGAGACGGAGCTGGCGGCACTGAGTTGCAAGGCTGCATGCACGGGGGCCCAGTATTCTCCTACCCCGTATCTCGGACCGATAAGGGCGATCTCACCTACTTGCATGGAATCGGCGGTCGCGGGATCGCGCACGGATAAGACGGTGATACGATAATGGGTGTAAGCGACACTATTCGAGAATGGGAGGTCTTGAGATACGGTGCGGCCCGCGTCTGGAATAGAGAGACTCGCCACTATGGAAGTCCAATTCTCGCCATCCTGACTTCCCTCGATCTTGACCGTTTTCGGGTCGCGGGCTGGGTAATCGTCACCCGTGGTGAAACGTATCGTGCTCGCAGCGAAGGCGTCTTCATACTCAAGGATGAGGCCGGAGCCCTCTTTGACGAAATTGAGATATTTGGTGGCCGAATCCCCGTCGTTCGCCATGTGAGAATGGTGAAACGACAGGGTGATCCCGCCCGAGGGGAACCCGATGGCACGATCCGCGAGGCGCGCATAGGAAACGTAAGGAGCCTTATTGGCGACGGAGGCGTTCACAGCGACTCGAAAGCTGTGTTCCTTGACCCATTTCCAGGTGATCTTCCCGGGAGAGCCTACCACAATCTTATTGGTCTGTTGACGCTTCTGATAGGAGCGCCATTGGTGGAATCCAGGAGAGGCGACCTGATGGGCATCGGCGACGCAACCTTCTGCGAAGAATCCGGTGGAGCGCCACCGTTCTCCAGGGATAGCGATATCACTTTGGGCACCATCGATGAATGCCGTGAATGGCTCGTTCTCGGGATACCAATGTTTGCGCACGGCCGGATCAGGATTCCCGGCCGCGGTTGACGTGAGGCCCTCCACGGAGTCAATATCGGAATCGATCTCGATGGCGTGTTCTGTCCTCCAAAGAAAGGTGAGCTCGACATCGCTCGTAGCCACAAACGTGACTGTATTGACGGTTCCATTAACGGTCGAATTCTTAAACTGATAACCGGTGCAGATTCGACGCGTGACGGCTTGCTCGCGAATGGCTGCGGTATTGTCAGGATTGATGATATTTCCTTGAGCATCTTCGAAGATTTCTTCGGGCACGGAAGCCACGATAGTTCCACCAGCCGCCACGGTATCGATTCCCAGGTGTGGCTCGGGAACACCATAAGCAGAGTTGATCTTCACTTCGACCTCCTCGAGGAAATCACCGGACTGCTGAAGAAATCCAACAAAGCCTTTGTCATGGGTGGTTCCAACAAGCGTCTTTTCGCGATCGGCGTCAGGGCCCATGGTCAGGTTTCCGTTTGCCCAGGCCCCTGTGATGATGACAGAATCGCGGAGGACACCGATTCCGGCGACGCGGAGGAAGCTTGGCGGCACAGCGGCAGCGCGCTCTAGCGGAGTGACATGCCAATTGGTGACGGGAGCCAAGTCTGTGGCGGAGAGCTTTTGCCAGAACGTGTGGGCCTTGGAAGAATTGCTCCCCAAACTGCCAATAGACGGATCCGACTCGCTCCCTGCGGTGGTGGTCGTCGTTTCGCTGATGGCATATGTCTTCAATGAGCCGCCAGCAATGCCGGCGAGATAGACCGAGTTGTCGGGACCGATGGTGAGATCGGCCGCGTAGTCTTCGCCCTCTGAGGCATAGACGCGCCATGTGGAGGGTGCCAGCGTGGCAGGAGAGAGCTTGGCCAACCAGATATCGTTGGTCGTTCCAGAAGTCCCGCTCTTACTGGTGAATCGTTTATTGGTGAAGCGCGTGGTGGAGGCTGGGCGCAACCATTTCTCCCATTCGCCAGCTGCGTAGAGACTGCCGTTGTGATAAATGAGGTCGGCAATGCGATTGTGTGAGTTGTTCTCCCCACCCTCCAATCGGCACGGGAAGAAATGATGGGTGATTTCCTGACCGGTCCAGGAACCTCCGTCTTCGGTGCCTTCGAACTTGGGAGTGATGCGATAGATGATCCCAATGGTGCCTGTATGAATATCGAAGTCCCACGAATACGCATCCGGGTTTCCATGGTCCACACCGAGAGATCGTTTGATTTGAGTGCCTGTGTTCGTGCGATAGAAGGCATAGCGTTTGTTTGTTGATGAATCCCGCCATCCGCGGAAGACATCGCGTGAAGCTTCTTCGTGAATGGTGCTCTGCTCGTCGCATACCATGGCCACGAATAGCGCTCCGGTGTTGTCCGAAGCCACCGCCGTCCCGTAAGTGTTGCCGTCATTGTCGTTACCGAAGGTCGTGGCCCAAACGGCACTCAAATTGGCATCGAAGTTGACCACAAAGGCATCGGTGGCGTTGAGCGGAAGGTATGTGAAGGATTCGGCCCAGTTCTGACGTTCTTGTTGAAAGATCGAGAGTTCCTTGCGCGAAGGAGAGTTCGCATAGCCGACGACGGTGATGACAGCGGAGCCGTTGACATCGGCAACTGAGATCGAGGTGGCATTGGAAAATCCGCCGTGGCCAACGATGCGACTATAATCCACGATCACGCCGTCTAAAGTGAGTTTCGCCACATAGGCGATCGAGGCATTGTTGATTCCACACACGTAGAGGTGGGATCCAATGATGGCGATATCATTAATGGTCCAAAGGCCACCGCCGACGAGAGTGGTCATGGACCGGGTCCAGTGAATGCCGCCGACGTCATCCATCTTCGTGATAAACCCATCCCAAACGCCCAATGTATTCTCGATACCCGCGAGATATAGAGCATCGCGTGACGCTGCTGTTCGGAACCCTGGGCTCCAAACATGTGGGTTGCTTGCAAATAAAGGGCCACTGGCTTCTGAGAAGCGATGGTGTGGAGAGATCTCTTTGAGAAGTACTTGAGCACCGTGCCCTGGCAAGAGAAGGGCTAGGAAGGCAAGAAGCGTGATGATGGGGCGACGATTCATGGACTAACGCAATTGGCCAGAAGTGGAGACGCGAGTGAAGGTGATCGGGCCGCGGGCCTCGAGAGTGTCTTTGTGCAGACCAGTGATCTGTTCGCTCAGAACCCCGGTGAGAGAATGATCTTCGGGCCGGTCTTCGGTCGGGATGTCGAATCGAACGATTCGTTGGACCATCCTTCCGATGGCGAGATCGGGGTGGTATTTGTGGCGGAAGGGATTGCGAGGATGATCGGGTGGAAGGGTGATCAGGGCTGCGTAGGCACCATTGCTTCCTTGCAAAGCGACTGACGAAGCTGATAGAGCGATGGTCGAACTGCTGAATCGTTGACCTACCATACTCGTTCCTCGCAGGGTGATACCGTCGTAGAGAGAGACGTGATCAGGATGACTGACAACAACGTGAGTCGACGGCGTTTCCCGTGTCTTCATGAGCATCGCTTCCTGCAGCATTCGCAGACTCCCATCAGCGTCGATGTGGAGAAGCACTGTTTCGGGAAAGGATGCGGGAGTCGTGGCCCACGTACCCGACGCGGCTTCTTTGACTTCATTCAAATCGGCGTGTCCCACCCATAAGCCGCTATAGGTGCTGTCGAGGCGGGCCGGGGGTGGCCCATTAGTATGGAGCGCGTCAATATCATGCTGGATGAGCGCGCGATTGTAGACCCGCACATCAAAAGCTTTGCCTTCCAACCCTTGCCCCAGAGAGGAGAACGAATCGGACTCTCCATCACCCACATAAAGGTATCCCCAAGAACCTCCAAAAGTGATCGTCTCCGTGAAGGTCTGGAGAAGGGAACCGTTGACGAAGAAGTGGACATTGGTTCCGTCAGAAGTGACGGCGATATGTTGCCAGACACCGAGGAGGAGAGCATTCTCGGTGACGAGATCGAGATCTTGCGGTGTCCCTCCGGCACCATTTGAATTGCACCGGAGGGCGGGCCTTCCTTGATTGAGGTATAGTTGATAAGCAATGGGGCGGGTGTTTCCAAATGATTTCGCCACAATGTTATTGATTCCTCGACCGAAGCTCTCCGGGAGGACCCAGGCAGAGAGCGTGAGCCTGTCGCTGACACCACCGCCCGCATTGATGGCGAGGGTATCGCCTTCTCCATCGAACCGGACGCCTGGATTGCCGTTGAATCCGTGGCGCGTCTCTCCGCTGTTGGACTCGCGAAAGGCCATCCATTGCCCTTCGGAGCCCGCTTCATGCAGGGGCCAATGGACGAGGAGGTCCGAGGTGATGTCCTGCCCATGGGTTTCAGGAGGGACAAGGGTCAGACAGAGGCAGGTGATGCCGAGGCGTAGGGATCGGATGAGGGTTTGGACGAGATTCGGCATCAGTTTGGCATGAAGTCCCCAGAACCATGCACAACGCGCTTAGGATGTTACGGGAATTATTAAATTTATCAAAGATTGAGTTCTTGGATGTGAGGTACATGCGAGCGTGGATTCGCAGGCCTGAGCAAGCGCTCGATTGATCTCGGTCTCGGCCGATCAATCGATCAATGACCCAGAAGGTCCTCAGCCATGGATTGGAGGTGGGAGAGGCGCGTTTCCCAAATGGCTACCCGTCCTTCTTTACCACCGACGATGAGGCGCCCGTCTTCAATCCAAGAAAGCGCGGCTTCGGCAGCGCCTGTGACGATGGTTCGCGGGCGCCGGGGCGACCGCCAATCCCAAAGATGGAAATGGCCGTCGCTCGCGGCGATACCGATCCATTTGCCATCGGGCGAGAAGGCGACATCGCCTAACAGGTGTGCCGAGACCGGGGCTTTGCGTCGACTTTCGGCGATGTCAGCCGCGTGGAGGTCCCACACGAGAACACCGCGACCAGCGGCCCCGGCCGCTAGCCAACGACTATCGGCGCTAAAGCGGAGACTCGTGGTGTCGAGGAAGTGAGCGCGAAGGTTGGTGAGCGGTCGCAGAATGTCAGGGTCGCTGACATCATAAAGCAGTACCATATTGCCGTCCTGAGTCGTTCCTTCTCCCGCCAGATCCCATCCATGGCGAGCCACCGCCAAGCGTGTCCCATCCGGAGAAACCGTCACATCTGGCAAGAGATAGGAAATGCTGTGTAAGGCATGTTCGCGCCGCGTCGTCTCCGGCGTGTCCGCACGCAGATCCCACTCGAAGAGAATGCCATCTCCCGAGGTTGCGTAGAGGCGTCCCGCCGGGTGGAAGGCCACGCGTCGCCGGTAGGTAAGCCGCGTGTCCGTCATGTCCAGCGTGTGCTTTGGCAGGGGTGTCTTGTCGGTGTCCGCCTGCGATTGGGTGAGGGTGGCCATATCCCAGATTCTAACAAAGCCATCGACGCCAGTGCTAGCCAGCCATCGTCCGTGAGGGCAGAAGGCGACTCCGGTAGCGGCTTCGTTGTGGTGGGTCAGCACCCGCTCCGCGCAATCGCCGCCCAAAGGGAGAAGTTTCACAAGGCCGCGATCCGATCGTCCGTCAGGATGCTCCTTCGCGCAGGCCACCGCGACCCAGCGTTCGTCAGGGGAAATGGCGAGATCGGCGATGTTTGCCGCCTCTCCTGGCAAGGTTTGAGGAATGCGCCCGGCCTCTACGGATAGGAGGGGCCAGGCTCGGAAATGCGAGCCGGGACCGTGGGCAATCAGGAATTGGCTATCTGGTGAGAATGTGAGGTTGAGAGCAGGCGTGGGAAGGCCGTGAAGTTCCAGCGGCTTGGCGCCGACGTCGAGATCGGCTGCGGGCCACAGGGTGACCACGCCTTTGCGACTGCCAGCGGCTAACCACCGGCCATCGGGACTGAATGCGACGGCGTAGAGACGGTTGGCATCACGTGGATGCAGACGACGCACCGTTCTCCCATTCAAGCTGACCACCGTGATCTCACCGCCATCACCGACCATCGCCAACCACTTCCCATCTGAAGAGAATGCCATGCAATCGATCGTGCCTGTGTGTTGGGCGAGCAACTGCGTGGACTGGATGGCTTCTTCTAACAGACCGCTACGAAGATCGATGAGGTAGAGGTCTTTGCCGAAGCGACGGAAGGCGAGGAACTGACTGCCTGGGCTGAAGGCCCAATGTGCCCATTCAGGTGTTGGGCCAAGGGGGGCTCCTCGGAGGGTGCCCGTCGCAGAAGAAGACGAGCGTGTGAGCGATAACATCCCGCGGTCTTCCAAGATCAACCACCGACCGTCCGGGGAAGACTCGGTATCATTGATGCGAGGAGGCGCTTGCAGGGGAGTGCCTTGTTCTGTCAGGGGATGGATCTTCAGATCGCCATTCTGAGAGAGCTTGAGACGATATTGATAGTAGACGCGTTGGTCGGGAGATCTTTCGGCGAGCCCCATGCAGAGGAGCGTTCCCACTTGCGGAGTGCGTTGCAGATAGGCCGACTTGATTTCTCCAAGATGAGGCAGTTGACCAATGATGCGTACGGTTGGCTTCGTTGGTGCCTGTGTTGGGGAAACCCGCGGATTGGGAGTGACTAACGTCACGGTTCCCTTGGGACCGACGGTGACCAATTGGTTGGAATCATGCATCCAGCATTCCGCCTTGTGTTGCACTTTAGTCTCACAGAGAGACCATCGATGGAACATGCGAGTGGTGTCACCAGTGAGAGCGATGATCGCTCCCATGACACCATCTGTCGTATGGTGGTCTTGGACCATGGCCCACCGGCCATCTGGACTGAAAGCGATGGGATAGCCGATGGTGTGCCAGCGATCAATGAAGCCATCACCCACATCGTTGGGCCGATAGCCGTAGGGAGAGACATCAATGCCGCCGACGCGTTGTAAGACTTCGGTGAGAGCTTCTTCGGATTCAGGAAGGGATCCCCAGCCGAGTGAGGTGGTCATGTGAACGGATTGCACCGCCAGAGCAAGGGCTTCCGTGGGAGCGCTATGGACGTGGAGGCGCGCCTCGGACGCCAGAGAGACCGCGCGTGCATGTGATAGGGTCTGGGAAAGCTCCGAGTTGGTCAATGTGAGAGAATCGACGGCGCGTTCGGCACGTTGCCAGAAGAGCACGGATGTGAGGCAACTGATAGTGAGGACAGCTGCCAAGGAGGTCCAGGCTGGGTTCCGTTTCATCCACCGCCAGAGACGCTCGCCAGAGGTAACGGGGCGAGCCAGCAAGGGCTCGCCATGGAGCCATCGATCCAGTTCTTCAGCAAACTCACCTGCCGAGCGGACGCGTCGTTTCGGGTCTTTCTCAAGGCACCGGTGGGCGAGTGCGAGCAGATCACGGTTCACCCCAGATTGGCTCATGTGAGGATCCATGGCGCCGATCTGGCGCATCACTTCGAGCGGATCCTTAGC
Organism: Verrucomicrobiia bacterium; assembly: GCA_030425385.1. Classification (GTDB taxonomy): domain Bacteria; phylum Verrucomicrobiota; class Verrucomicrobiia; order Verrucomicrobiales; family DEV007; genus JAACDM01. The sequence continues at coordinate 23,131 of JAUIAH010000031.1, forward strand.
CTTGAACGGAAGTTCATCATACAGGCATTCCCAAAGCATCACCCCCAGCGCCCAGACATCGCTGGCGGTAGACACCGCGCGCGCGGTGTCTCGGATCACTTCCGGAGCCATGTAGTGAGGAGTCCCCAGGCGATCGGAGGACAGTGTCAGTCCCGACTCTTGATGGACGAGTTTGGCCAAGCCAAAGTCGGTGAGCCAGGGCCGTCCAGAGGCGTCAATGATGACATTGCTAGGCTTCAAGTCGCGGTGGAGCACCCCGCAGGCGTGGGCGTGCTGGACGGCTTCGCCGATCTGTTGCAGCCAAGTGATACGGTCCTTCAGGGACGGCGCTGGCCGATCACGCAGGCGAGCGGCAAGGCTTTGACCCGAGATGAGCTTCATGGTGAAGAAGGGCTGATCATCGATCACGCCAACTTCGTAGACGGGGACAATGTGAGGATGGTCGAGCGAGGCGGCCGCTTCCGTTTCAATGGTAAACCGCGTGCGCTCGGCCTCGTCGGCGAAAGCCGCGCTCCGCACCATCTTGAGAGCAACGGTGCGCTTGAGATGCCGGTCTTTCGCCTGATAGATCACGCCCATGCCGCCTGTGGCGATCTTGCGCGTGAGCGTGTAGCGCCCAAACTCAATCTCCAAGTGGTCATCCCTGGCTGGGGTGGCCGGGAGGAGGGCATTCAGCGCGCAGCGGGGACACGGTCCAGGCCGAGAAAGCTCTTGGCCACATTCGGAGCAGCGGGGCTGGAGAGCTCGACCAAGAGAGGGACGCATGATCCTGTGATCATGGAAAACATGGAAATTAATTCAAGAAATAGTAATTTCTATATTTCATTGCTTCTGTAGAGCTTCGATCAGGTGCTGCAGCTCATCTTGGGCTTCCTCGGGACTCCGCACCGTGGCGCGGATCTCGCGATGGAGCATCTCGGCGAACGCTTGTCGTAGATCGAAGACCGCTTTGCGCACAGCTCCTTCCGTGCTTTCCAAATCCGCGGCTAGTTCGGGATAGGGAGGTAGTTCTGCACTCCCGGGGAGGGCTCCTGCAAGGCAATCGAACCAGCGCTCCCGACCGCGTTGCGCGTAGAGTGACCGCAACTTGTCCGTGGCGCGCTCGACCATCTCCAGGGCCCATTGGTAATCATACGCCTCTTCGGGCGACATCGTGGAGAAGAACGTGGGCATGTTCTCCATCTCTGAAACCTCATCCAGGGGGACATGAAGCGTGCCCCCGCCTCGCTTGACGGCCTGTTCGCGCTGGCGATTTCGGCTTTGCCAACGTTCTAGAGACGCGAGTAGGTAGGACCGAAACTTGCCGCCCTCGCGGTCGATGTGGCTGAGAAAGGCGGTGCTCAGGATGTGCCCAAAGAAGCCCTGCACGGTATCGGCCGCATCCTCATGGGCTTCGCCTCTCCGACGAAGGTAGAGGTAGAGCGGGCGCCAATAACCAAGAGCGAGGGTGCGTAAGCCCTCGGCGACGGCGGGATCATCCGATCCGCGAGCCTGGGAAATAACCGTCCATTGTGTCTGGGGAAACAGACCGTCTTGTTGAGGCGTCTCATGGGGGGTGGACTCGGGCATCGGCGCTTGAGAGGATGGCGCAAGTGTCGGCATTCAAGGGCCTCCTGCCAAGGGCAAAGCCTTCGCGCATTTCCCGTAGGATTCGCTCGCTTCTTTTCCCGAGATCACGGAAGAATGCGCCCATGACTACCTTGCGCGATCATACTTGCTTGGCTGGAATCCTCCTGACGAGTCTCGTGACCACCTGGGCCGACACCTCGGCTCCTCTCGCGGGCACGGATGAGCTCGTCTTCGAGGAGAAAGATGGCTTGCTGATATTCGAGGCGGAACACTTCCATAAACAGGAGCTCACGGACACGCGGGCCTGGCATCTTACGACAAAAGAGACCACACCTGAGATCTCTCCAGATGGGGATCCCTCACACATCGGCGGAGCCAGTGGTGGCGCCTACTTGGAGGTGCTTCCTGATACCCGTCGGAGTCATGACGACAAATTGATCCGAGGAGAGAACTTCGCTCCCGAAGCCGGGAAGATGGCCATTCTCTCCTACCGCGTGCATGTGAATGATCCGGGCCGCTACCGCATCTGGGGACGGGTGTATTCGACGAATACGGAAGACAACGGTTTCCACGTCGGTCTGGACGGAGAGTGGCCCGAGTCGGGACAACGCTGGCAGACAACAGTGAAACGGCGTTGGCACTGGGAGAGCCGCCAGCGAACGGCGGAAGTCCATGTGGGCGTGCCTGGAAAACTTTGGTTGGACATCGAGAAGGCGGGTGCCCACACGATTCACATCGCCATGAGGGAGGATGGGATTGAGTTGGACAAATTGCTCTTCGCCAAGGATTTCAACTTCACACCGAAAGGCTTGGGACCACGCCCAACGGTAAAAGCGGGCGCGATTCCCAAGGCCTTCCCTTACGTGGAGCCGGTCGCCCAAGTGGCGGCCAAGAAGCCTTATCCCGATCACTGGGGGGATCCGCCGGCGATTCAGACCCGTGACTATGTGCCTCTGCCAGGAGGCTACGGGCATGGGAGTTCGACATTGAAGAGCTGGATCCAGGAGAATTTGGATCGCGATGCCGCTCAGGCCCAAGCCGCCTTGCCAAAGAAGGAACGTTCTCGCGAGCCTGCCTTGGCTGGAGACCGCGGTGCCGACGGCGACGGTGCGGTGGTTGTGTCAGGAGAAATGAAGGCCTGGCACAAAGTCACGCTGACCCTCAATGGCCCCTTTGCGCATGAGCATGATCGCGATCCTAATCCCTTCACGGACTACGCTTTGGAAGTGGTTTTCACGCATACCTCGGGAGCACCCAGCCATCGTGTGCCGGGGTATTTCGCTGCCGATGGGCAGGCGGGAGAGAGTTCGGCGTCCTCAGGAAACCAGTGGAGAGTGCATCTCAGTCCCGACAAGCCAGGCGAGTGGACGTACAAAGTCACCATGCGTCGTGGGCGTGACGTGGCCATTGGTGGTGGTGATGGCGAGGCGCTTGCGGATTATGCCAAGGAAGGATCCTTCACGATTGCGCCCACGGACAAGCACGGGCGGGATTTCCGTGGACACGGTCGCCTCCAATATGTGGGTAAAGGCCACCTGCGCTTTGCTGGCAGCGGCAAGTATTTCCTCAAGGCGGGGGCCGATGCTCCCGAAACCTTCTTGGCCTACACGGATTTCGATAATACAGAAGCTCGCAATCCCAAGAAAGCACCATTGAAGACTTGGGAAGCGCATGCACGCGATTGGCAGGAGGGAGATCCCAGTTGGAAAGACGGGAAAGGGAAGGGAATGATTGGCGCGCTCAACTACCTTGCAGGCAAAGGGGCCAATGTCTTCTCTTTCTTGCCTTACAACGCTGGGGGTGACGGGGACAATGTGTGGCCATTCGCAGCCTACGGAGAGAAGTTCCACTACGATTGCAGCAAGCTGGACCAATGGGGGATGGTCTTCGACCACGCCACTTCGTTAGGGCTTTACGCGCATTTCAAGCTCCAAGAGACCGAGAATGATGACAACAATCGCGGGCATCGGAACGCCAATGTGCGCGTGGTTCCGGCAGCCCTTGACGGCGGAGATCTGGGGCCAGAGCGCAAGCTATACCTGCGCGAAATCATCGCGCGATTTGGTCATCTGTTAGCGTTGAACTGGAATCTGGGCGAGGAGAATACCCAGAGCGCGGCTCAGCAGAAAGCCATGATCGACTACATTGTGGAGACGGATCCCTATGATCATCACATTGTCATCCACACCTATCCAGATCAGCAAGACAAGGTCTACAATGCGCTCATCGGTGATCAGTCCAAGCTCAGTGGCATTTCCTTGCAGAATAGCAATGTGAGAGACTGCCATTGGCAGGTCGTGAAATGGGCGAAAGCGTCAGCCAAGGCGGGACGCCCGTGGGTCGTCGCCTTTGATGAGCCCGGCACGGCGGGGTTTGGCATGCCGCCAGATCCTGGCTACCCCGGCACCCCGGAGAACTTTGATGATCCCTCCGTGGATGACACTCGGAAGTATGCCTTGTGGGGCACCTTTCTCGGAGGCGGCATTGGCGTTGAGTATTACTTTGGCTACAAACTTCCCCAGAACGATATCGTTTGCGAAGACTGGCGCAGTCGGGATCTCTCCTGGGATTACTGTCGTCACGCCCTCACTTTCTTCGAGCGCAACCAGGTTCCCTTCTGGGACATGCACAACGCTGATAGCCTCGTAGACGCCACCGAGCGCTCCAACGAAGCCTACGCTTTCGCCAAGCCTGGCGAGGTCTACGTCGTCTATCTTCCTAACGGAGGCACGAGAATGCTCGATCTCACGGGCACGGACAAGACGTTTGAGGTCCGTTGGTACAACCCGCGCACAGGGGGTGAACTCGCCCTCGGTTCCGTTGAGAAAGTTTCCGGTGGTGGCAAAGTTAGTCTTGGAACCGCTCCGGTCGACGGCGACGGTGATTGGGTTGCGCTGGTGCGATGAGCAATCGTTGGCAACACTACGAGATGCTCGCGGAGCGTTGCCGTCGCCCTATCAGAAGTCCTAAGCTGGCCAGCACCAACGCGGTGCTGGACGGCTCTGGGATGGTGTAGGTCTGGATGCCATACGGATTGGTCGGCGTTTGTGAGAATTGGCCATCTCCGGTAGTGGTGCTGCTCCCGCGGGTTTCCTCACCGAAGTTGGCGGTGACGCCGTCATCGGACAGGTTCATTTCCACCACCTCGGTGTGGGCACCGGATGCCGCTTCCGAGGGGAAGGTCCAGGCCGAGTTGGGGTCTCCACCGCCGGTGGGATTGGAAAGGAGTGTCCACTCGATAGAGCTATCGACCGTTGTGTTCTGATTGTAGATCCACACGTAGGCATCCTTGCCAAAGAAGGTGGCAGCCGTGTCCCCACCACTGGCATTGCCATCAAGAATGGTGCCATTGGCGTCCGGGGTGTTCAGGAGGGTCACACTGCCAGCATACCGTCCGGTGGTCGAGCTGTAGCCGCCCACATCCAGGGTGTGCCAATTGGCTTCCCAATCGGCCATGTTGGTCTCGTCCGGGGTGAACCCATCGGCAAAGGTGCCAAGCGCGAAGGTGTATTCAGAGGGATCGACAAGAGTGACGCCGTCACTTTCATAGAGGAAATCGCCGACGGCGCTTCCCCAGTGAATGGTGACAGCCTTGCTCATGCCGATGATGATCATGAGAATGGCGAAGATCAGTAATTGGAGGTTCATAACGGTGGGATGATGTGGGAGAGTTAGGGCGCCCAGGGGAGGGGGTGTCTGTGTTCGATGTCACATCCCGACGTGACCCGGTGGTAGAAGACAGATCGGTCCGCCTTGAAGACCTTCTCATTTGAAGTGTCGTCTAGATTGACGTCTTGCACGTCGCTCCACTGGGCAAAGGGCGGCAAGCCTAGAATGCTGCCTTCTAGGCGGAAGTGTCCTGTGAAGGACTCGCTGTAGACACTGCCATCGCCGTTCCAGAAATGAACCTGATCTGCGGTAGCCGGATCGAGCGAGCCAGTGACTTGGTTGACGGTATCATTCAGGCCGCGATCTGCGAATGAGGCGTCTATTGGAAAGCCATTGGCGACCATGCGATAGCCTTCGCCCAGCGGACAACGGAAGGTATTGGCTCGCACCACGCCCATTCCGAGAACGGTGAGTGCGCCCAGCTTGGGATGGACGAAATACCCTTGGTGAGGCGCCAAGACGTCATTCCCTGCGGCCGCTCCCGTGCCTTCGTTCTTCCACTCGACTGGATCGTCAACGTAGAGGACTTTCCAGGGAATATTGCCGCCTTCGTAGATGAGAAGCCGGTCGGCGAGACTCGGATCCGCTTCCGGCGTGAGCGCGGCTGCCGGGAAAAGGCCTTCCGCCGTCTGGTGCGCTCGCACCGCAAACCGATCCTCAGCCAGATTCGCTGGGAGTGTGGTGCTGGTGTTAAATGGCGGGCCCGCGCAGAGATCATTGTCAGGAGCCAGCGTGATGACGCCACTAGCATTGGCGCTGACGACATCGAAGCGATGCCCTTCATTGTCACCACTAAGAATCTCTAAGTAGTAGCTGGATCCTGGCACGAGAACATTCGAAAGGTCAGGCGTGCCTGTCATCGTCAGCTCTTGTCCTGACACACTCGCCACGGCACCGGAGAACGCTTCCTTCTGCAACCAAGGGTGACTGAACGAGGCGCACTGGTTCTGTCCACAGTCCGTTTGCTTCCACCCTTGCACCTGGGTGTGCGAGGTGAAATCGGTGCCGCCCCCGTCGGTGTCGAGCTTGACGGTGAGCCTGACAAAACCACGGGCTTCGGCATCTTCAAAGCCTAACAAGGTATCGCCAGTGGTGGCGACCGCTGTGATGTCAGCGATGCGCACCTCTTCCAAACCATTGCCAAGGTCGGTGACGGTGACGCCTGCGCCGGGACCGCCCGAGCCAGGCACCACGGTGAGCTGAACCCAAGTGGTGTCGCCCGTGGTGGGGAGGGTCGTGCGTCCTTCCAGACAGTAGGTGACGTCAGTGAGACCGCCCGCGGGACGGTAGAAGACGGCTTCGAAGGTATCGGGATCGCCCGAGGTGTTCACTTCCGCACAGAACGGCGGGAACGCCGGGATGGGATCATTGGGATCGAGGCAGAAGGCGTATTCTAACAAATTGTCGTAGATGTCTTTGTCAGGATTGCCTGCCTCGGGAAGCGCGCCGGTAGGCTGGGGGAGGGCGTCGTCTCCACTGAGACCATTGTCAGTGAGAAAGGCTGACCAGGTATCCGCCTTGCTGTCATCGATCTGATAGCCAAAGTCGTAGCTGGCGATGGGATCACCTTCATTGTCTGGTGCTGCCGGGGCGAGGGTCACGTTGGTGAGACCTTGTGTGGGCGTGGCGGCGACACCGGCGTGATCATCACTATCCAACTGATCATTGGTTCCGCTGTCCACCTGAGCGATGACGTAGCCGTCTGGTGTATGGGCGCTCAATTGATAGGCGGGCTGGCCCACGGCGGGTGTGGTGGCACTGCCAGAACCGGAAGCGTAATCTTCATCGGCCAGGACACCGAATGTGTAGGCTCCGGCTTCGCCAGTGACAGGCTCGTCCGCCGTGACCGTCTTGGCAGTGACAGTGGCTCCGCTCGGGTAGGTGATCAGCAAGGTCACTTCCACGCCATTCAGCCCCATTTCTCCGCTGTCCTGGTCACCATTGTCGTTCGCATCAATCCATGCCCGGTTGCCTATTTGAGCTAGATCTTTGTAGTATCCAAAGTCAGCCGTGAGATTCTCCGGCGCTGCCGTCGTTAGCGCAAGCGAGCCATACGGATCGATCTGGCTCTGACCGGTCGTGGCGACCGTGCCTAACGATTGCCAATAGCCATTCAACACACTCGCGGTGTCAGTGACATCGACGATGTAGGAGACATCAACCGCAAGGCCGGTGAAGAGGTAGTTGCCATCATCGCTACTTGTCGTGGAAACAAAGCCGTCCGTCGTGGTGGTGCCTACTCTAGGTTCGCCAGGCTCTAACAAACCGTCGCCATCGAGATCGCGGTAGAGATCGATGGTGACGCCGGCGATGAGTGGCTCGTCATCGTCCGTGCTTGCCGTGCCATCCGGCCCATCGATTCCATCCCATATGCCGTCTGCATTCGCATCGAGCCAAACGAGGTTGCCGATCGTGCCCTGGGTTGTTTCCCCACGGTATCCGAAGTCCTGAGCGAGATTCACCGCCGCGCCGTTGGTGAGACTTACCGTGGCCAAAGTGTCTCCAGCGGGACCGTTCGCTGCCGTTCCCGTATGGCTCAGGTTCTCGAGCACAGCGCCCGGAAGGAAGTTCTCATCTGCCACGCGCACCTGATAGTCGGCATCATTGTCTCCATCCGCTCCATCATCGAGTGGGAGTCCGGTGAAACCATAGTAACCATGGGCATCGGTTGTCGTGGTCGCGATGACATTGCTGTGATGATCGAGCAACTCCACTAAGACACTTTGGATGCCAGATCCCAGCTCATTCTGATCATTGCCACCATCGGCATCGAGCCACACATAGTCGCCAATGGCCCCCAGGGCCGTTGCTGGTGGGTAACTAAAGTCCTCGTCTCGATCATGAGGAGCTGCGGTGGTGAGACTGGCGGATGCTTGGCTATAACTCGCTGTGCGGCTGACGAAGCTCGGCAGTGTCGTCACGTCGACGGCAACCGTGTAGTCCGCATCGTTATCGCCATCGGCGCCATCATCGAGCGCTAAGCCGTCGAAGAGATAGTACCCGGTGGGATCAGTCGTGCGTCGGGCGATCTCTGTCCCCGTGTGGTCGAGCAAGATCACCGTCACTCCGCCAAGGCCGCTTTCACCTGAGCTGGCTGCTTGGTTGCCGCCACTACTGTTCTCATCAAACCAGACGAAGTCTCCGATGGATCCTATATCTGTCGCCGCCACAAATGGCTCGTAGCTAAAGTCTTGATCGCGCACATGAGGCGTGGCGACCGTTGGCGTGGCGTCACTCACACTATTCCCTGAGGTGGTCTCGCCATTGGCTGTCTCCTCATAGGTGCCCGCCGGATCCACATGCGGAGGCAAACTGTTCGTTTCGACCTGCACAAAGTAAGTCGTGTCCAATGGTAGTCCAGTGAAGAGGTAGTTGCCCTGCCCATTGGTATACTGCTCGCCAACTAACAGATCATCAGTCTCTGGCTCGAATAGACCATCGCCATCATCCTCGTAAAGCCTGACTAAGACACAAGGGAGGCCGGGTTCGCTACCCTGGGTGCTTTGATCTCCTCCGCTGCCGTCCCTATCAAACCAGATGGTGTCACCGATAGAGCCCACGGGATCACCGGTCAGCTGGGTGCCATCGGTGTCATACCCGAAATCTTGTGCACGCTGGTGCGGTGCGGCATGGGTGAGAGCAATGAGGTTTCCCTCGTTGTCGTCATCACCGTCAGGATCCTCTGTATTGCTATGCTTGTAGAGCGGCTGACCACTGCTGAAATTGTCGGCAGCCACGCGCACTTGGTAGCTATCCAACGGCAGTCGATCAAAGAGGTAGTATCCCGCACTGTTCGTCGCCGTGGTTCGCACGACGGTGCCATTGGCGTCTAACAATTGCACGGCGACACCGGGAAGGCCACTGCGTGGTTCATCTTGATCGCCTTCGACGTCCGTATCCAGCCACACGTAGTCACCGATCGATCCCGAGGGATCGCCTGGTGTGTAGCCAAAGTCTTCGGTTCGAACATCAGGTGTGCCCGCACTGATCGCCACCGCGCTCTTTCCTGGCGTTCCGAGAACACCATCGCGATCCCACGTCTGGGAGAGGCCTTGGAGGACATGGTTCGTGTCCGTGACCACCACGATGTAGTCGGCATCACTGTCACCTCCACCATCATCAAGTGGCAAACCGGTGAAGAGATATTGCCCATTTCCATCGGTGATCGTCGTCACGAGAAACGGTTCGCCCTGATCATGGAGACCATTTCCATTCGTGTCTTGTGCTAGCGAAACGGTAACTCCTGGGATGCCTTGGGTGGTCTCGCTAACGTCAGCGGTGCCCGTGACATCACCTTGTGTTTCAGATGCGCCGCCGTCCACCGGAGCGATGCTCGCTCCTGTCCCGTCGGCATCGAGATCGATCCAAACCGTATCGCCAATGGACCCTACGGTCCCTGCATTGTAACCAAAGTCTGCGTTGAGGAACACATCCCCCGGTCCCAAGATGATGGGCACGGTGGTCTCATGATCGTCAACAGATCCGCCCGGCCAGGGAACGCCGAAGTGATCGGGATCTCCAGTTTGTGTGAGGCCAATGATAGGTCCCTGATCGCTCTCAACTTTGACGCAGTAGGCCCCCGGTGCCAGTCCATCAAAGAGGTAGCTGCCAAGTGCGTCAGTGGTGGTTGATGCTTCCTCCACATCGTCCGCGGTGTGGAAGATCAAATCGGGCCCCGGCGCATGGAGAGTGACCGTGGCTCCCGCAATCCCCGCCTCGCCAGGATCCTGGACGCCATTGCCGTTTGTATCATACCACACGGTGTCTCCTATGGCGGCCGTCTCGCTGCCAGAGGGTGTATTGACGTCTGTGTCAGGATTCCAATTGTAGCCAAAGTCCGCGGTGAGATCGACCCATGGCTCCGTGCCCCCAATCGTCACCGGATAGCCCAGCCCGCCATGATCCTGATTGCCACCATCGGCATGTGGCAGGGTGCTCGGCGTGGTTTGTGTCAGTCCCGTGGGCAAGGTGGATTCATCCACATCCACCAGGAATGTGCCAGCTGGCAGTTCATCGAAGAGGTAGCCGCCATCCGCATCCGATACCGTGGTTGCTAGGAGAATGCCGTTGTCGTCCTTCAGTTGGAGGACCACGTTTGGCACACCGTGTTCGCCCACATTCTGATAGCCGTCGGAGTTCTCGTCGATCCACACATAGTTGCCAATGGCTCCTGCTGGCGGCTGGATCCAGAAACCAAAGTCAATCGTCATATTGACACTATCATCTCCCAAGACGGAAGTCGGTCCGGTCGATGACCCCGATTCATTGGTCGGTTCGCCACCTTCGGTGACCAGGATGATCGCACTGACAATGCCGCCATTGAGTAGGGTATCCAGTCCGTTCTCATCGGCATCATCGTCATTCGTATCATCACCCCCAGCCCCAGGCAGGCTTTCATAACCAAACAATGGCTCTCCAGGGCCAAATTCGCTTGCCGGGATGTATACGCGGTAGGCGCCATCGGGAAGAAGGTCGAAGAGGTAGTTGCCATCGGAAAGGGTCGTCGTTTGCCGAATCGGTGCATCGACCCCTGGCTCCTGATCGGACGTGTAAAGCTCTACCGCGACGCCGTTGACACCCTCACCCACGTCGAAGACCCCGTCACGATCCGCATCGATGAAGACCACGTTTCCTAGGGCGGGATCGGGTTCGTGCGGGATAAAGCCGAGATCAACGGTCATGTCGACATCGTTGTCATCCAGGGTTCCGGTGTAGTCTACCTGGGTCGCTTCGAGTTCGGGCGCTCCGTCGACTGCCAAGGTGACGGCATTGGAGACCGTTCCCCCACGGATGGGGGAATCGGAGCCATTGTCATTGTTAGGGGATCCTTCATCGATGGCGGCCGTGTCTTGCCCCGGCAGAGACGTCGCGCCAGCTAGTGGTCCGTAAGCGAACGCCTTGGCTGGGATGTAGACCACGTAGGTATCCGGTTCGAGTTGATCGAAGAGATAGGCGCCATCCGTGCCTGTGATAGTCTCCTTCACGGGAGTGTCCACACCTGGCGTTTGGCCGCTGGTATAGAGGGCCACGCAAATCCCTTCGGCACCCTCGCCTGGATCGAAGTCACCATCGCCATTGGCGTCCGCGTACACTCGCGAGCCCAACGCGACCTTGCCGCCTGTCGGTGCCTCGAAACCAAAGTCCACCGTCAGATTGACCGCATTGTCAGGCAGGGATCCGCTGTATTTCGTGTCATTGTCAGATTCCGGCTCGTCCCCGGCTGCCAAGGCGATGGGTGCAGTGCTGACCCCGCCTTGGAAAAGGGTATCGAGACCATTCTCGTCCACATCGTCGTCATTCGCATCATCGCCGCCGGCTCCTGAAAGCGATGTTGTGCCGGCCAGTGGGCCCTCGGTGAATTCACTGGCGGGAATGTGCACGATGTAGGTCCCCTCAGCGAGTTGATCGAAGAGGTAGCACCCACCATTGCTGGTCACAGTGCGACGCAAAGGCTCATCCACACCAGGCGTGTTCGCGTCTTCGTAGAGTTCCACCACGACACCATCCTCACCCTCACCGGGATCGAACGTGCCATTGGCAGTCCCGTCGTCGATCCAGATGACATCACCGATTGCGACTGCTCCAGAAGGCGCTGCGAAAGCAAAGTCGATGGTCATGTCCACGGAATCGTCAGGCAAGGTGCCTGTGTAGCTGCTTTGTGAGGATTCGGATTGGGGCTCTGAGCCTGCGGTCAAATGGACCACCCCACTGGCGATGCCGCCTCGGGTGAAGATGTCTTGTCCATTCTCATCGATGGTCTCATCCTTACCATCGTCTACGCCCGCGCCCGGGAGAGGGGAGACACCAGCCAAGGCGCCAGTCGCGAAGGCGGATGCTGGAATGTAGAGAATGTAGTCCCCTTCATTGATTTCATCAAATTGATAGTGCCCGTTTGCATCGGTTGTCGTGCTCGCCAAGGGGACATGCTGACCGGGTTCCTGGCCGGAGTGATAGAGTTCAACAGTGACCTGATTCACGCCTTCGCCACTGTCATAGATGCTATTGGCTGTGGAGTCGATCCATACGCGATTCCCCACCGCTACCAGAGGTGTGCTGAATACGAAGCCGAAGTCGATGGTGAGATCCGTGTTGGCATCGCTGGCATTGTCTGAAGTGTTGTCCTTGCCGGTCTCAGCCAAAGCACCGGCTCCACCATCGGTGGGCTCGCTGTCGAAGGCGAGCGTGATCACGTTAGAGTGGATGCCATTGGCCGCAGGGTCACTGTCGTCGATGCCATCCTCGCCCGCGTCATCGTCGCCCGTCTGAGTGCCAAGGACAGAGAGGGCTCCCTCAAGGAGTTCTCCTGAGCCAAACTCGGAGGCTGGAATCCTCACGTAGTAGTCGCCAGGAGCCAATCCGCTGAAGAGGTAGCACCCGCCATCCGCAGTGATGGTGGAACTGCCAACCGGCACATCATCACCATTGCCTATGGTGCCATCCACCGGATCCCAAAGATCCACGATCACGCCATCGATGCCCTCACCACTGTCATAGGTGCCATTCTTGTTGAGATCGTTAAAGACGAGATTGCCGACCCCAACCGCGGATGGGGTGAACCCAAAGTCGATGGTCAAGTCGACGTTGGACTCCGTTGAGCCATCGTCGGCGGCACTGCCTTTGCCAGTTTCATTCGTGGAACCAGGTTCTGTTCCCGCTTCGAGCGCAAACACCCCGGAGGTGATGCCAGAAGCCTGTAATGAGGCTAAGGTGTTAGGACTGGGGTCGAGCCCGTTCTCATCGGCATCATCGTCGATCTGTGAGGAACCGTCTGCGGAATCCACCGGCGCGATCCCGGCATCCACGACGGAGCTGGCGATGCCATTCAGGGGGCCACCTCCCTGGAAGTTGGAGGCTGGAAGGCGCACGCTGTAAGTGGCCCCTGGGTCGGTGACAAAGGTGTAGCAGCCGCTATCGTCGGTCACGGCGGAGGCGACGACTGTGCTCCCATTGAAGAGCTCGACAGTGACGCCAGGCACCGGCGTGTCCTCACCGGACTGGTAGCCTGGAGTGGCCCCGCTCTCGATGAAGACGAGATTGCCGACGCCGACCTTATCCGATGCAGACTCGCATTCGATACAGAGTTCGGCACTCACATAGCTATGAGCGAAGTAAGTGCCGCCAGACCGTCGGATCAGTCGTAGGTTCCAATCGCCTTCGCCTTCCTGAGCCATGAAGTCGCCGAGAGTACCCGTGGGCTGATAGGTGCGGGCGGCGTAAGCGGCGGCCATGTCATGGGCGCTCACCTCGAAGGCTGCGGTTCCCCAATCGGTGGAGGCGGCATCGTCGAAGAGCACATTGATGTTGGCTCTGCCTGGAGAAGCTCCACCGCCGTAGAGAGGAGTCACGTCTGCGAGGGTGACGGTAGTGAGGCCATCTGGAGAGGTGAGATACGCCTCCATCACGGTGCGATCGAGGGCGTTGGAGTCGCCGGTATTGGTACCGCGGATCTTGAGGCCGAGGGTGACCTTGGAAATGGTGCAACCTGCCCCGGCGGCATCGAGAGCGAGGGTGCGGTCGAGAAAGGAGGTGTCGTTAGGAATGACGATCTCAGCTCCCGGTGTGTCTTCAATGCAGATCTGAGCCACTGCCACACTACTCACAAAACCAAAGTCGATCGTGTAGTCGGTATTCGTGTCAGACGGATCGTCACCGGTCCCATCCTTGCCACCTTCAGTAACCCCCGAGGGCTCGGTGCCAGCCGCGAGATTGATGCTTACCGAGCGGATACCCGTGGCGGCGGGAGATACGGCGTCAATGCCGTTGTCGGCAAGACTAGCGATATTGTCATCTGATTGGTCATCGCCACCGTTTCCTGTTACAGAGTGCACTTGATAGAGTGGATCAGAAGAGTCGTCGAAGTTCTCCTTGGGCAAATGCACGAAGTATGTCCCTGGAGTAGCTCGGAGAACGTAGCAACCGCCTCCCGAGGTCGTTGTCGACGTCACTGGGGAGGTCGATTCGGGATCGTCACCAATCTCGTAGAGCTCTACTAACACACCATCAACAGGGGTGTCTATTCCAGCTGTGTAGATGCCATCTGGCGTGCCTCCTTCAATCCACACCAAATTGCCTACCCCAGGCAGGAATGCTGGGTCGACAAAGGCAAAGTCGACCGTGAGATTCACATCGGCATCGGCCGCTGCTGTGAGGACACCATCGGGATCACTCAACCCAATGGCATCCTGGGACCCTAGTTTGCCATTCTCGACAGCTCCCGAGGGTTCGCTGCCCGCATAGAGGTAGACAGGGTTGCTGCTAATGCCGTTGATACTAGCATTAGAGTCATCGATGCCGTTCTCATCCGTGCTATCGTCAATATCTTGCCCCACGCCAGCACCGGGCAGGGAATCGAACCCGTTCAAGTCACCGCCATTGATCTCTGCGGCGGGAATATGGACAAAGAAAGCTCCTGGGCCAGGAGCAAAGAGGGCGTAGCAGCCTCCGTTGGCCGTGACAGTCGTGTCGACGGGAGCGTCGACACCTGGCGTGTCACCAAATTGATAGAGTTCTAATGTGACTTGATCGATCCCACTGTCATCCGTCTCATTGGTGTAGACTCCATCGAGATTGTCATCGCTGTAGACCAAGTTGCCGACCGCGACAGGCTTGGCGTCTTCAACGCCGAAATCGATGGTGTAATCGCTTTCGTCTCCTGTGGTGAAATAATAGCCAAAGCCGCCATTGAAACCCGCGAGCGCTCCTGAAAGATCGTCGAGGAATTGGAGATCACTATCAAGATCATCAGCCCCTTGATCGGCCTGGGTTCCCTGGCGACCGAAGAGGGCGCCACCCATTTGAAACGCGCTTGCATCGATCACGGCCAGATACTCGGTATTGGACATCAGTTCGGGACTGACCCACGTCCCTTCAATGGCGTTGTCGTTGCCAGGGTCGTCGGCTGTGGTGGTCGTCCCGACAAGTACGCCATCTTTGGTATAAATGCTAATGGATACATTGGCGATGCCTGGCTCGCCCGGTTCCTGGACACCATCGCCATCCAAATCATCAAAGACACGATTGCCCACCACCAGTGGGAGTTCACAGCCGAGTTCGAGGTCTCCCAATCCTGCTGCCTTGCCAAAGGTCACGCCAGCCGAGGAGAGATCGTAGATTTGAAAGCGATCGACCACGGATCCATCAGTGATACTCAGCCTCTTCGTGCCACCTGCCGTGTAGTTGCCATCTCCATCGATGGGGTCATAGACAGTCACCATGATCTCTGAAGTGTGCGGACGCACCGCAAGCGAACCAAAGGCCGTTTCAAGGTGTTCTGTGTAAGTGTCAGTTGACCAGGAGTCTCCGGTGTAGAACTCTGATGAATCGACAACATAACCTCCCGGAGTATTCTGCACGCGGATGATGTCTCCGGCGCCCACGGATTGTACCGTCTCGGTGCCACTCGGCTTGTAGTTGTTGTAGCCACCGACCATGGCTTGCCGATCGTTGAAACCCAGGATGATATTGCCAGCGGAATCGAACTCGATGTCGGCGAGCATGGGTTGGGCATGAATCACGAAATTCTCGCCAGTGAAGAAGGGATCGACCACGGTGTCGGCTGGCCAAGTAGAAGCCGCCTCTCCCAACCAGGGTTTCCATTGCGTGGCCGCCAATGTCGCGGCCCTCACAGAGTCGTCGAACGAACCAAAGGCACTATCAGGTCGAGTCCATGCGGTATCACGCCCGGACAATGGCAAGTTGTATTGATAGACTTCGTCAAATCCAGTGGCGGTTGCGTTCAATTGAAGGATGAAAGCAGCCAAGGTGCCACCATTCTCGCCAGAACAAACCGCGCCCACGTAGATCTCGGATCCTAGCACCTTCACTGCCCAAGGGCGAAACTCCGTCTTTGCACAGATTGCAGTGACCGAGGCGGGGGCGGTGTCGTAGATGTCCAAGGAACTTGTGATTGATGCGGAGGCGCCGGTCAGATCAATGGTCACCAAGTCTTGGCCACCCACGTTGACGGCATAAAGTGTATTGCTGTCTGCTGAGATATCGATATCGCCCAACCCTGCGCGTCCCGTGGCTTGATACCCAGGCAAGTCATTCGAGGGTGAGTCACTGACGATGCCCGATAAGCCTCTACTAGCATTGTCTAAGGAATAGCCACCTGGATTAGTGCTAGGAATGGTGATCAAGGTGTCGACCACCGGGTTGTCGAGATCGGTCGTATCGATCCTATAAATGGCTCCAATATCATCCGCCGTTCCCGGAGTGCCATCGGCACCAGGCCCGAGCGAGACGTGACGTCTGACCACGGTGGCAAAGTAAGCATAGTCACGCTCGCGATCGTAGGCTGCTCCCCAAGTGGAACCCACTTCCGCCGCGGATGCTAAGGTCTTCTTATTGGTGGTGGAGGTGCCACTATCATCAAAGCGGAATGCGACGATGGCGTCTAGAACACCTGCGGTTGTTGGGGAGCTAGGAGTCCCTGGGTCACCGTTGATGTAACATGGGGTGAAGACGATCGGGTTCAGCTCGCAGGCATCCGCCGGACCAATGAGCGGAAGCTTGAAGTCACTATCAGATTGCGTGAAGACCGTTAGCGTTCCGGCCCCTGTCGGACTTGGAATGAAGGGAGCTGGGAGATTGGAATAGACAACGCGTAGATCAATGCCGCTCGCGAGACCGAGGTCATACTGGCCATTAGCATCAGTGACAACCTGGGCCAACGGCGTTCCAGTGGCGTAGTAGGCAGTCACCGTGACGCCCGCAATACCAAACTCCTCGGCGTCAAACGTCCCATTGCCATTGGTGTCCCGAAACACGCAGTTCGTGGTAGTGCTAGACAGCGTGAAACCGAAGTCCACGGTGAGATTGGTGTTGGCATCGTCGCCATTGTCTGAAGTGTTGTCCTTGCCGGTTTCGGCCAAAGCGCCCGCTCCGCCATCAGTGGGCTCGCTGTCGACGGCGAGCGTGATCACGTTAGAGTGGATGCCATTGGCCGCAGGGTCACTGTCGTCGATGCCATCCTCGCCCGCGTCATCGTCGCCCGTCTGAGTGCCAAGGACAGAGAGGGCTCCCTCAAGGGGTTCTCCTGAGCCAAACTCGGAGGCTGGAATGCTAACATAGTAGTCGCCGGGGGCCAAGCCGCTGAAGACGTAACAACCCCCATCGGCTGTGTTGGTGAAACTACCAACTTGCACATCGTCACCATTGCCGATGGTCCCATCCACCGGATCCCAAAGACCCACGATGACGTCATCGATCCCTTCGCCACTATCATAAACGCCATTGGAATTGGCATCGATGAATACCAAGTTGCCTAAGGCTTGTGCGCCGGTGGTGAATGCAAAGTCTATTGTCAGATCTGCATTAGCGTCAGCACTCGATCCGTCCGCACTGTTGTCCTTGCCTGATTCAGAGGATCCCGATGTCGGTTCAGTGCCACTCTGCAGCGCAATTGCCACGCTGCTCATGCCAGTGGTGGCTGGCGCCAGGGCGTCGACCCCGTTCTCGTCAACATTGTCGTCCAAACCATCATCGATTCCAGATCCTGCGCTGGAGAACAGGTTTTCGAGTGGCTCACTCGCTCCGAACTCGGAAGCGGGAATGTGCACGATGTAGTTCCCGTCGGCGAGCCCGCCAAAGAAGTAACAGCCACCGTTTGCCGTCGTCGTGGATGCAATCGGCGTATCAATCCCGGGCTCATCGTGGGCCGGATCTTCGGCATCGTAGAGCTCGATGA
This sequence comes from Verrucomicrobiia bacterium, assembly GCA_030425385.1. GTDB lineage: Bacteria > Verrucomicrobiota > Verrucomicrobiia > Verrucomicrobiales > DEV007 > JAACDM01. The sequence goes on from JAUIAH010000031.1 coordinate 41,057, forward strand.
TGACACCGTCGATCCCTGTTTCATCATCGCCATCGCCCGCGCTGTCGTTCACACCATCCGCGTCGAAGATCCCGTCGCCGTTCACATCATTGAACACGAGGTTTCCGATTCCTGCCGCAGGGGAGACGAATCCGAAGTCCACTGTGAGATCATTGTTGTCATCGCCTGCACTATCAGATGCTGAGTCCTCGCCAGTCTCTGAGCCGGCATCTTCCGGCTCGCTACCCCTAGTGAGCACGATGCCGACGCTGCTGATTCCTCCGTTTTCCGGATCCGCATTGTCGAGACCGTTCTCGTCGGCATCATCATCGTTCCCAGAATCACCTCCGGCACCCGTTGAAGAAGCCAGGTTTGCCAACGGTTTACCAGCACCAAACTCAGCTCCGGGAATGTGCACGATGTAAGTGTCAGGCTTGAGCCCCCCGAAGTAATAGTGACCTCCGCCGGAAGTCGTGGTCGTAGCCAAGGCTGAGCCGCCACCTCCGGGAGGCACCGCCGTAGTCCACAGCTCGACGACCACGCTGTCTATCCCGGTCTCATCATCTCCGTCGCTAGGGTTGTCATTCACTCCATCAGCGTCAAAAGCTCCGTCTCCGTTCAGGTCGCGGAAGACCAAGTTTCCGATCCCCACGGCATCCTGGAAGGTCACTTGGTGGTCCTCCACTTCGCCATCATCCGCAGTTCCAGTGGCCGAGGCTGCGCCTGCCGTATCCGTGCTCAGGCGCAACCGGAGGTAACTGGTTCCGCCCGTATCCGCAGTGGCAGTGGCGGGCACATCAGGGAAAGTCAACGTCACCATCCCGCTCGTGGAATGCGGAACGTTGGCGCTCGCGCGCTCGGACCCGTTGTCGAAGACGCCGTCTCCATTGAAATCGATCCAACCGAACAGAACGGCAGGGTCGCCGGTGTTGTTCACGACCGAAACATCAATCTCAGGAGCCGCCTGATTGTCCACCATACTCAACTGCGCCACGGTCACGACCCCGTCCTCATCCGCGCTGTCCGCCGAGTCGTCAGCCGTGGCACCGCTGTTCTCCAGCAAGCCATTGTCCGCATCGACGCTGGCACCGATGGAGATGCTAGAGCCCAGCAAATGACTCGGGCCGCCGCTCGCTGCTAGCGTATCATATCCGTCTGCCTCAGGTGCATCTCCGTAGTCATAGGACGGCGGCTCAGCGATGGTGAGGACATAGTCTTCGATCTCACCGTCTGAAGCCGTACCTCCGGGGTTCGCCGCCGCCGCGTCCGTGCTCAAACGGAAGCGTGCGTAGGTCGTGCCGGTGAAACCGGTTCCCACCGTGCCAAAGTCCAGCTGGAACCCGCCAGCGATCGTGCCGTCTGGCACTGCGACGCTGTCGGTGGTCTCGAAGGTGCCATCGCCGTCGAGGTCAAAGAAGCCGTAAAGTGTCGCCGCGCTTCCGGTCTGGTTGGTCGCGGTGACATCGATGAGGGCCGTTGCCCCGTGGAGCAGGTCGAGGTCGGCCAGATCGACACCGTCCTCGTCGGCATCGCCGTTCGCATCGTCGCCGTCGGCGCCAGCGTTCGGCTGGCCGTCGGTCTCGGCATCCACGAGGGCACCGAGCCGCAGGTCGCTGCCGAGTGCGTGGCGCGGACCGCCGCTGCCGTCGAGCGTCGAGTAAGCATCGAGGGCGTCCCCATAGTCGTAAACGACCACGCTCGCGATCGTTGCCTGGTAGTCTTCGACCTCACCGTCGGCCGCGGCGCCAACCGGATCGTAGGCGGCCGCATCGGTGCTGAGTCGGAAACGGGCGAAGGTCGTGCCGATAGTGGCCCCGCTCGGGACGGAGCCAAACGGCAGGACAAACTCCACGGCGTTGGAGCCGGTAGGCACGCTGACGTCGGCGCGCTCGCTGGCGTTGTCGAAGAATCCATCGGCGTTGAAGTCGATCCACCCGACGAGTTTCGCAGGGGATCCGGAAGTGTTGGTCGCGGTCACCCGGACGTCAGCAGCGATGCCGATCGTCAGCGAGAGGTCGCTTGTGTTGACACCGTCCTCGTCGCCACCGTCGCCGCTGGCGCTGCCGTTCGGCTGGCCGTCGGACTCGTTGTCCGTCGTCGCCCCGATCTTCACCTCGGGCGTGATGACGTGGTTCGGGCCGCCGCTCGCGTCGAGCGTGGCGTAAGATCCGTCGGGCGCGTCCCCCCAGTCGTAGGTCGGGTCGGCGATGGTGACCTGGTGGTCTTCCACTTCGCCGCCTACGGCGTTTCCATTCGGGTTGCCAGCAGGCGGGGCGCTGCTCAGACGCAGGCGGGCAGTAGTGGTGCCGGTGAAGCCGGCGGGGATGGTGCCGAAGTCCAATACCACGGGCCCGCTGGTCCCCGCTGGCACGACCACGCTAGCACGCTCTCCGGGCTCGAACATACCGCTGTTGTCAAAGTCGATCCAACCGAACAGCGTCGCCGTGCTTGGGGTCGGGTTTTGCACGGTGACGGGCACGAGGCCACTGCCGCCCACATAGAGCGTAAACGCACCGAGGCCGTCCTCGTCGCCGCCGTCGCCAGCCGCCACTGCGCCTGGTTGGCCGTCCGCCTCATCGTCGACGGTGGCACCGATCACCAAGCCATCACCCAGTAGGGTGTGGTTCGCGCCATCGAGCGCCAGGGTCGTGCCGTAGGTCGAGGCGGCGTCGCCAAAGTCATACTGTGGAGGATCGATGGTGACCGGATGATCTTCAATCTCGCCGTCGAAGGCTGAGCCGAATGAGCCATTGGGAGAGTTCAGGACCCGGTCGGTGGTGAGGCGCAAGCGCAGGAAAGTGTCACCCGCGGTGCCCGCTGGGATCACCCCGAAAGAAACCGATACCGGGTTTGCGCTCAGAGTGCCGTCGGGCACCGCCGTGCGGAATCGTTCGGCGATCGAGAAATCGCCATCGCCGTTCCAGTCGACCCACGTCCACAGCACGGCGTCCGCGCCGCTGGTGTTGGTGACCGGCACATCGACCGAAGCGAAGGTGCCCTCGCGTAGAAGCAGTGTGCCAGCAATGCCGTCCTCGTCGTCGGGGCTGTCAACGCCATCGTCCCCCGAGGCGGTGCTGTTCGGCTGACCATCAGCCTCGTCGTCAACCTCCGCGCCGATGAATACACCGTTGCCCGCGAGAAGGTGGCGCGCACCATCGTCAGCTGCGAGCGTCTCGTAGCCACTCGCGGATGGGGCGTCCCCGTAGTCGAATTGTGGCACGCTGATTGCCACCGGATAGTCTTCGACCTCACCGTCGAAGGCGACGCCTGTTGGTGCGGACGCGGCGGCATCGTCCGAACTCAGGCGCAGGCGCGTGAAGGTCGCCGACGCAGAGCCGGAAGGCACGGCTCCAAAGTCCAGAACGACGGTGCCATTGCTACCAGCTGGCACTACGACGTCGGCGCGCTCGCCCGCCTCGAAGACTCCGTTGCCGTTGAAATCGACCCAGCCGTAAAGCGAGGCGTCGATCACGAGCGGGTTCATTACCGCTACTTCGAGCGTGGCCCCGAGCCCCTCGTAGAGCGCGATCGCGGTGGCGATGCCGTTCTCGTCATCGAACTCGTCGAGGTCGTCCCCGTCCGCGCCCGAACTCTGGTTGGCGTCGGTTTCGTCATCGACCGAGACGCCGAGCTTGAGGCCGTTGGAAAGCACGTGTGCCGGGCCGTTGTCGGCGGCAAGCGTCTCGTAGTTGGCGGGGCCGGTGCCCGCACCCGTGTCGGGCGCGTCGGCGTAGTCGAATGTCGCCGGCTCGATGCTGACCGCGTGGTCCTCGACCTCTCCGTCGGTAGCGACCCCGTCCGGGGAACTCGCGGCGGCGGCGTCCGTGCTGAGGCGCAAGCGCAGGAAAGTCGAGGCCACAGCCGTGATCGGAACCGTTCCAAAGTCGAGCACCACCGTGCCATTGGTGCCGCCCGCGACCGTCGCCGAGGCGCGCTCAACGAGGTCGAACGTCCCGTTGCCGTCAAAGTCGATCCAGCCATAGAGCGAAGCCTCGCTGCCCATCGGGTTGACGACCGCAACCTCGAACAAAGCGCTGCCCCCAGCCACCAGCGAAACCGTCAATCCGTCTTCATCGTCGGGCGACCCTGCCGCGTCGTCGCCCAGCGCGTCCGGGCTTTGCGCCCCATCCGGTTCGGCATCGACCGCCGCCCCGATCTGCAAACCATTGGCCAAGACGTGGCGCGGCCCGTCGCTGGCGAGTAGGGTGTTGTAGTCGCCGCCGCCGGTATCCGGCGCGTCGCCGAAGTCGACGCTGGTGGAGACGATGGTGACCAGATGGTCTTCGACTTCACCATCGAGCGCCGCCCCGGTGGGGCTCTGCGCCGCGGTGTCGGTGCTGAGGCGCAGACGGATCACGTGCGTCCCGGCCGTGCTCGTCGGTATGGTACCAAAGTCCAGGTCAACCGCCCCGTTCGTCCCCTGCGGCACGATGGCCGTTGCCCCTTCGCCTGCCTCAAAGACGCCGTTGTCGTTGAGGTCGATCCAGCCGTAGAGCGTCGCGTCCTGCCCCAGCGGGTTGGTCACCGCCACCGCGACAAGGCCGCTGCCGGACTCGGTCAGCGTCAGGCCGGAGGGCAAACCGTCCTCGTCGTCGGCATCGCCATTGTCGTCGCCGTCCGCATTCAGGCTCTGCTGGCCGTCGCTGTCCGCGTCGACCTCCGAGCCGAGCGTCAACCCGGCCCCTAGCACATGGCGCGGGCCGTCGCTGGCGAGCAGGGTGTCGTAGGTGCTGCCGCCGGTGTCCGCCGCATCGCCGTAGTCATAGGCGGGGACCGTCACGCTCGCGACGTAGTCCTCGACCTCGCCGTCTGACGCGGTGCCGGAGGCCGAAGCCGCCGCCGGGTCCGTGCTCAAACGGAAACGCGCATAGGGGTTCGCCGCTGAACCAGCCGGCACACTGCCGAAGGCCAAAGTGACCACCGCCCCGTTCGAGCCGTCTGGCACGACGGCGCTCGCGGTCTCGTTCGCGCCGCCGAAGCTGCCGTCACCGTCCCAGTCGATGAAGCCGTAGAGATTCGCCGCCGCCCCGGTCGTGTTGGTCGCCACCGCGCGCACATCGGCGGGAAAGCCCTCCAACACCGACAGGTCACTGAGTACGATTCCCTCCTCATCGTTGCGGCGCGTGCCGTTGTCGCCGTCCGCTGCAGTGCTCGGGGCGCCGTTGAGTTCGTCATCGACATCGTCGCCGAGGGTCAGGCCGGCCACGATGATGTGCCGGGCGCCGCCGTCGGCGACGCGGGTCTGGTAGTCGCCCGCGCCGGTGCCCGAAGCCAAGTCAGGCAGGTCGCCGTAGTCGTAGAGCGGCGCATCGAGGATCGCCACCGCGTAGTCCTCGACCTCCCCGTTATCAGCCGCCCCGGTTGGAGACGCCGAGGCCGGATCCGTGCTCAAGCGGAACCGGGCGAAGGTGCTCATGGCGGCATCTGTTGGAACCGTCCCGAAATCCAAAGTGAAAGTGCCAGCATTCGTTCCATTCGGAACGTTCACCAATGCCCGCTCGGTGGCAGCAAATACGCCATCGCTGTCGAAGTCGATCCAGCCATAGAGAACGGCAGCGGAGCCGGTGGTGTTGGTCACCGCAACATCGACCTCCGCAGGGAGCGTCTTCTGTAGCGAGGCGAGGTCAGCCGTGTTCACACCGTCTTCGTCAGCGCCGTCGGCGGTCGCGTCGCCGTTCTGCAAGGTGCCGCCCTCCGCGTCGGTCGAGGCACCGATCTTGATCGCCGCATCAATGATGTGGCTCGGCCCGTTGTCGGAGGCCAGCGTGCTGTAGTTGCCAGCGCCGGTTCCGGCCCCGGTGTCGGGGGCGTCGGCGAAATCGCGCGGAACGTTGACCAAGTCGGTCAACGAACAGGTGAAGCTGGCGGTGGTCTGGTCCGAATCGATCGAAGTCGTGCTCACGATCTCGTTCACGCCCGGCGGGGTGTTGACGGTGACTTGGAAGGTCACGGTCATCGTGTCCCCGTCCGCGATGGTCGCGCCGGTGACCAGGTTTGGCGGCGCATCCGTGGTTGGGCCTGAAATGGCGGGTTCCTCCCAAGAGATAACGATGTTGTCGAGATAGAGACCTGCGGCAGTCGTCGCCCCGTTCGACTGGAGACACCAGCGCCAGCGCACCGTGGCATTGCCATCGGCGTAGGCGGAAGGGTCATGGGCACCACCGAGAGCAGCGGGATCATTGGAGTTCCATGCGACCCAGCTGCCGTTCGTAGTCCCTGCGAAGTTCGAGAAGACATCCTGCCACCCGCTGCCGTCGTTGTACTGGAACCGGAACGGGTCAGCCCCCGCAAAGTTGTTCTGCGTGTTGGCGTTCAGCACATAGTCGATCTCCACGTTGCTTTTGCCGGTGAAATCGAAGGCTTGGGTCTCGATGCACACTCCTGGAGTGGGGATGTTACTCGTGTAGTTTGAGCCGATGTTCGTCCCCAAGACGAACGTGTCGTTGAAAGGCGTCAGCCCATCCGCGCCAACAGTCGGCGTGCCGACGTTCCAGTTCGTCCCCGGCGCGTTACCAGTCGCACCCGCCTGGACCCAAGCGGCTGGCATCTGACCGTCCGCGAAGGCGAAGGTCAAGGAATTCGAGACCGTCGCCGCCGCCGAACTCGTCACCACGACGTCGTCGATGTACCAGCCGTCGTACACCACGCTGCCATCGGTAGAGAGGCACCAGCGCCACCGGACCGAAGACTGCCCCCCAGCGTACGCGCTCGCATCGTGCACGAACTCCGACCACGCCGTGTCCACGCGCTCCGGGCCACCCGTCGTATCGAAGATTGTCGTCCACGGCCCGGCCCCGACGCTACGCTGGAAGGCCGCGCCATCGAAGCCTTGGTTCTCGACCTCAAGCCACTCCCAAAACTTGATCTCCACATTCGACTGCCCTGTGAAGTCGAAGGTGGGCGACACCAGGCACATCTGCGAAACGTTGTTCTGGTAGCTATTGTCCAGATCGGTGCCCCATGCATTCGATCCTCCGTGAGCACCTCCTGGCCCTGCCGATGGAGTGCCGCGCTCCCACTCTTGGCCACCCCCGCCACTGGTGAGGGTAAAGGCTTGGTCGCCAGACTCGAAATCGAAGGTCTGCACGGTCGGTCCACCCCCACCGGCCGCGCCGGTGACGTTGACCGAATCGGTGACATAAGTCGTCCCCGACGGCAGCGGGTTGATCACGTTGACGCCGGTTAGTTCCGCACCGCTCGTGTTGGTCACCTCGATGGTGTAGGTGATGGTGTCGCCAGGGTTGACCGGGCCACCGTCGGCGCTCGAGGAGCAGGCGATGTCGAACAGCTGCAGCACGAAGCCGAAGTCGACGCTGGGGTCGAGATCGCCACCCGCCGCCACCTCGGTGCCAGCGGCCAGGCTCACCACCGGGCTCTCCACGTAGGGCGCGCCGCCCGACACACCATTGGAGTCGGTATCGCTTGGGTTGCTGTCCGGGTCTGGATCCCCTGGGATTTGTGTGGGGGCGTAGTTTGCCGGCGGCGTGACGCGTACGATGTAATCGCCGTCAGGCAAACCGGTGAACAGATAAGAACCGTCGGATCCCGTCGTCTGCGATGGCACCGGGCCACCCGCGGTATCCACCGCCGGGAAGCCGCTCGATAGGTACAGTTCGACGATGGCTCCGGCCAAGCCTGATTCGCCTATCTGATCGCCATCACCATCGGAGTCTGTCCACACGTAGCTGCCCACCATCACCGCGTCCGGCTCGAAACCGAAGTCCACGGTGAGGTCGCTGTAGGTGCTACCGTCGCCGTCCTCATCGCCCGGCGTCTCGCCGCCCTGCGTCAGGCTGAAGGGCGGCGTTTGCACCGCCGGCCCAGAACCAGTGCCGTTCGAGTCGTCATCGGTCGAGTCGAGGTCGGGGTCGGGTTGGGCGGCGACCGCCGTCGGCGTGAAACCGGCAGGTGGGGTCACCTTGACTACATACGTGCCATCGGCGAGGCCGGAGAACAGATACCCACCGTCGGGGCCGGTCACCTGCGGGGCGACGAGCTGACCGCTCGTGTCCGAGGCTGGCGTCACGCCGTCATCGAGGTAGAGTGAGACGGTTGCTCCGGCCAAGCCTGGCTCGCCTGGATCGACGTCCCCATCGCTATTGAGGTCGATCCACACGAGGTTGCCAACGCTCACTGTCTGGATGAAGCCGAAGTCGTAGCTGTGGTCGGTCTCGCCGAAGTTGCCGACCCGCACTGCGATCTCGGGGAAGCCGGAACCGGGATCGACTGCGTCGGAGTCGAGGTTATCCGAAGCGGCGGCGTTGGCCGCGGTGGGGAGGAATCCGGACAAGGCACCACCCGCGCCGTAGTCGGGTGCGTTGTCCATCGTGATGATGTAGTCGGTGTAGTAGTCGATGCCGTCGTCCAGATCGAAGAGATATTGACCATTCGAATCGGTCGTGGTCGTGGCCACCAGTGGCTCACCTCCATCGAGTCGGCCGTTCCCGTTGGCGTCTTCGTAGAGCCGCACCGTCGCACCGGTCACCGGCGTCTCGCCGGCCTCCTGCACTCCGTCACCGTCATCGATCCATACGTAGTTGCCGATCTCGAGCGGAGGCGCTTCGGAAAGCGCCTCGATGTCACCCCAGGAGATGCCTTTGGCATAGCCCTGGTCGACGCCGTAGATGATGTTGTTGTCGCGGGTGCGAAGGCCATTGGACAAGCTGTGGAAGGTGACGCCCGAGTCCCAGTCCCCGAACATATTATCGGTGGCCATCCCAGCGACCTCTTTGAAGCCCGGAACCACTGCAAAGGTACCGTGCATCATTGGCCCCTCAAGGCCTTCGTTGTGGTAGAAGCGCGTGTTCGGCTGTGTGCGGGCATAGATCGGCCCGCTTTGATCAAGTCCGGTGAGCAGCGAGCCAGCCGCGCCGTTCGACTCGAGGACCCAGCCGGAACCATTGTGGAACGCCCGGTGCGCATAGCCGCCGCGGGTCGGGTCAATGTAGAGCTCATCGGGATCGATGACCTCGTGCGAGCGGTTGCGGGTTCCAAGAGTCATCCGGGTGACTCCAGATGCGTCGATGTCGAACGCGATGTCGAAGAACCACGGAGCCATCTCATTCACCGGATGTGCCGCCTTCCAATTGGACATCTGAGTCACCCCTCCAGAACCGTACAGGCCACCGGAGATCAGGACGTCGTTGCCCTGCCAGCCAGAGTAGTCGATCTCTAGTTCTCGGGTGATCAGCGTGGTCGCCGGGTTGTCGTTCGGATCAAACGAGTAGAGCACCCCACGCATGTCGGCGAAGGTTGGTCCCGTGATTGTCGCGGTGGCATAGACCCGGCCGTTGTTGAACCCCAGCCCGCCGGCTGCCGAGCGAGGCATCGTCTGCCCGCCGTTCGTGAAGGTCCCCGCCGCTGGCCGCGGGATCTGAAATACTTGGATATCCCCGGGCCCCGAGACGTTGGCACTGCCGTCCTCCGCGATCGGGATAGCATAAACCTCGAGAGTCCTCGCATTGAAGGCGAAGAGGGTGCGGGCGTCGTCGGAGATGTCGACGTCGGTGATGCCGATGTAGCCCACCGCCGCCTTCTCCTGTGCTGCGTTACTGCCCGTATACGTGCCGGTCACATTCGAGCCGAACACCGAGTGGAGATCCAGCCATTCGGAGGTGGTCGCAGATCCCCCGGAGAGGTCGGTGGCGAAGATCTTGCCCATCTGGCCGATGTTCACATCGATCTGCCACTTGTGGTAAACGCCGCCGTAGACCATTGCGTTGCGCCGGTTCCAAGCGATGCCGTTGATGTTCTTGCTCGTCGCCAAGGTGCTCAACACGGTCTTTTGCGCACCTGGGTAAAGCGACCGATTGGTCGCGTAGTGCTTCTGCGGATAGTCGTCCTGCCCCATCGGTTGTCCCGTGAGCGAGGTGCCATAGTCCTTCGTGTCCCCATAGCGCACCGAGACCAAGGTCACGTCTCCCGGATTCTGGGAAGTGACAAAGCAGGACGCAGCAAGAGTGGGGTCGTCTTCAGAGTGGTCCGATGGATTTGCCAAAGTGAAATTGATTCCAGTGGCACCTTTGTTCGCGATCACGACAGCAGAGCCATTGTCCGCTCCTACTGGGCCGGGCGAGAAGCCGGTTGGGATTTCGAACTCAACGAGCACTTGCGACCCCGAAGTACTGCCAACGTCGAAGGTCCACGTCCCATCCGATTGAGTTGTTGTCGTCCCCGCCAGCGAACCATCTTCGCCATAGATTGAAATCCCTACGCCATTCATCGGCAAGTCACTATAGCGCCGAGATGTCTCACTGCCCGCCGTTCCATCCACCTTGAACTCACGAAAGACGGTGCCTCCCACATTTGGAGCTGCCGCAGCTACTCCAATCATGGGCATGGCTACTAGCAGGGCAACTAGCAATTTCCTAAACTTCAGGAGGAACTTACGTATAGACGGGTTGGCACGCATGTTATCAGTGTTCTAGTAGAAGCAAATATGTTAATTAAGATTAAGAATGTAATTAATATAATAATGTTGGCTGAGTGTTCCAATTTATGACTAATGCATAATTACCATAGCCTCCGTGCGCTTCTCCCGCTCACTTGCGTGTCAAACTTGCTCCAAGTTCTTACAATGCGTGTAGACTTGAGCCACAGTTCCCTGAGTCGGAAGGGTGTCCCTGTTCATATGGGACTGGTGGAACTTTCGATCGCGTCACTCGAAGAAATCGCGCAGCCATTCGCGATACTCCGGGTGGTGGATGGTCTCTGCGTGGCCGTAGCCTTCGGCTTGATGGAAGGTGGCCGCGTGCCCCATTTGTTCGAAAAGCGCTTCTCCCTCCTCAAAGGGAATGATCGGATCTGCCGTCCCGTGAATGATGAGGAGCGTCGTCGGATCGCGTCCCGAGAGGTGATCGATAGGTCGGTGAGCGTTCAGATCCGCTCCCGTCCACAGCCGGATCCAGAAACATCCTGAGTGCCAAAGCCATCCTTTGGCAGGCCCTGCATACTTGAGCACGGCTGCATTGGCGACATGGCGCACACTAGCGAAGGTCGAGTCGACCGCGACTTTGTCAAAGATGTCGTGCTTTCCCGCCGCCGTGAGCACGGCGGACGCGCCCATCGAGTAGCCGAGGGCGTGGATGGAGAGCCCTGGATACTGTCCGGTCAACCAGGCGTGTGCCTGGCGGACGTCTTCCTCCTCGAGGTAGCCGAGCGTGGTGCGGCGTCCTTCACTGTCGCCATGGCCAGGAAAGTCGAAGATGAGCACGGCGTGCCCGAGGTCGTGGAGCATCTGCACGGGTTGAAGGAAATTCTCGCGGTTGGCATTGAGGCCATGAGCCACGAGAACAGCAGCCTTCGGCGTTTCTTGAGGACAATGCCAGCCATGCAACTGATCGCCACGGGAAGGGAATCGAACCTCCTCGTAGGGGAGATCCCAATCGGCTGGCGTGCCTGCGGTTGCGATCCGTTGCGGATGGATCTGTAGCGTGGCAAGGAGAAAGGGAAAGAAGACTCCTAACAGGATGCCCACTCGGAAGGTAAGATAGGCGATGGTGGCCGCACGACGACCTGCTTTCGGTTCAAATCGTCGAAGGAGGGCGTCAACGCCAATGAGCAGCCCTATCAGAACGGCAAAGCCAAGGCTATCGACAAACCAGTCGCCCCATGGGTAGCGGCCACCGATGGAAGAAGCGAGCCATCGACCCCGAATGAGGACAATGATAGGGATGACCAGAGGATAGAGGAAAGCACGCGAAGAGCACTTCCTCATGCCGTGACGTCTATGCTAGTGAAACAAGGTGGTCTCAATCACCGAACCCGATCCACGCACGGGCTGGGGGAGACCACTGGTGACGTAGGTGCTCGATGGGATCTTTTTGGAAGTGCGCGAGCGTGGTGCGGCTGTTGTCCGGGATGATGAGGATTTGTCCCGTTTGAAGATTGAGAAAAGTCCAAAGCTCCGTTTGGGCTTGGAAGGGCGTGCCGCTGCTTTCTTGGAGCGGGCGCGAGCCAGCTCCTTCGCGCGCGCTGCTCGGCGGCGTTCCTCAGCGGCCGCTTCTGCACGGCGTTGCTCTGCTAGTTTCCTCGCAGAGAGTTCGCGTGCCTCCCACTTGCTGCGGGCACGTGCCCGCTCGTAGGCCGCTTTGGAGGCATAGGGAGCGTAGGGATTGGCCGCACGCGAACGTGAAGAATTAGGCATGAATGCAAGGCGTTCCTGCACGGTGCTGGTGCTGGTCGCTCGATTCGTTGGCCTCGGCTGAGTGGACGTGTTCTGAGAACGGAAGAGGACAGGAAAGAACCGGCGTTTGTTGCGGGGAGCGGCCCGGCGAGGCTGCGCAGGTGCTTGGGGCGCTGCCAGCCGAGGTCTGGGAGTTGCCTGTGGCTGGGACCGCGCTTGGGACGGTTGGGGTTGGCTGATGGGGGCCGTCCTTGCTGTCACTGGAGGCGCTGTTCGCTGTCGGACAGGCGCGGCCCTCGGTGGTGTGGGGGCTTGCGGAGGACGGTAAGTGCGTTGGGGAGTCTGATAGAGACTTCTGGGCTGAGCCGTGCGGGGAGGTGAGGTGACCGTCCGGGCTGAAACCGTCTGTCTCTGAGCAGGCGTGGCCGCCCGGCGTGGCTGCGGAGTCGTTGTGGGTCGAGCTTGGGTCCAACGATTGGGAGGGGCAGGGGGCATCCCAAAGGTGCGGACACGTGCTTGGCGCTCGGCTTCCTTCATTTGATTCAAATGAGCGACCCAGGTCTGATTACCCCGCGCTCCTGGCGTGAGCGACTGAAACTGAAGAGGCTGCGCAGCAATAACGGAGCCAGTGAAGAGGACCGCAGCGAAGAGGAGGGTTGTCTTCATGGAATTGAGGCTATCTTAAATTCCAAGATTTATCAAAAGTTAAATGAACTTAAGTGAAGTACCCTAACAGAAGAAACCCCCTACCGCGTGTCTCCACGCGATAGAGGGCCTTCTCCATCGTGACAAGAAATTGGGGTATTGCTAGCGCATGACAGCTAACAGACGTTCGACAAACCACATGGAAGCCATGAGAAAGGCGGATAAGAGCAGCACCAATTTGATGGCATAGTAATTGCCCTGCCATTGCACCCGACGCAGATCACCGCGATGCGGTGCCTCAGGTTCATAAGCGACCATCTCTTCCGGTGGGGGAATGAGATAGCGACTTTCCTCGCGCAGCTTTGGAGCGGAGGTAAGGAATTGTTGAAGGATGCCCACCTCGAACTCCAATTCCTTCGCCTCGGCGTCGAGGGAAGCCTGCAGTTCTTCGAGTGAAGAACGATTTCTTTTGAAGGAAATGGACATGCGTTCAGTGGGTTGACGGTTGGCTTGCTAGGGAAACTTATTGAGTCACCACAAGGTAAGTGATCACCAAGGTGAGAGCCGTGAAGAGCATGATGGGAAGGGCGAAGGCAAATCCCATCTTCATCCAGCGGGTGAATTCCACTTCACCCGAGGAAGAAACCCGTGCGTGATTGGAGACGGTTTTGGTTGCTCCGAGGGTTGAGAGTCTTTCTTCGAAACGCTCGATTTCGTTTTGTGCCTCTGTGAGGACCGTGTTGCCGCGCTCCAATTCGTGCTCTACCTCGCTGTCTTCCCACTCATCGGGGGTGACCGTCTTGAGCACTTCCAGGTGTTGACCAAAGACCTCGCGCATCTGGCGAAGAAATTCGGAGCGGCGTTGGGCCTCTTCTGCCTCTGTCCGTAATTCGGGGAGAGCTGCCGTGAGGGTCTTCACCACCTCGTCCTTCTCCGCAGCAAAGCGATGCCGTTCGCGGCTGATGCGCTCCAGCTCTGCCTTCTGCTTCTCGAGCTCTTCCCGCTTCTGCTGCAAGGCAGCTAGCTGCTCCTCGGCGCGGCGCACTTTGTCTTCCACTTCGTCGTGGTTGTGGGTCGCCGTTTGAGCGAAGGCGCGATCGCTTTCCTGCGGCTTGGCCGTGGTGGCGCTGGACTTGTTGGCGTCCATCGCTTCAAAGTCGAGGAGGGAGGCTTCCTTTTCTGAAGGATAGGCTAGATTCTGCATAGTCACGGTGAGAAGTTTGGTTAGCTACGATTAATATTGCAGATATCTTAATAATCCAGATAATTTTAAAGCTTTCGCAAACTTTTTAGCGAGATTCTAGTGAGTGGAACATATGGGGTTCGCCCCTCCAAACCGACCACAATATGTAGGGGTGTCCGTACGGCCGTGAGAGGATCTCGGCGCGCCATCACTTTTGTTGATGTTTTTCCGACCGAATGCGGACGCTGTCGCGTTTAACCGGCCGAGGATGTTTCGACCCCTACCGTGGAAGCTCTCCGACGGGCACCTGGCCCCCAATTGCAGGTGCGTGAACGAGGGCTTCTGCGGCAGGAATTCTCGCTCGCCGGGAGCGGAACTACGCTACTGGATCGCGGAGTTCGGCGACGGCGTGTTCGATATCGGCCATCGTGACGGCGTCGCTGAGGAAGGCCTCACCCATGGATCGGAGCAGAACGAAGCGGATCTTTCCTTCCTCAAATTTCTTGTCCCGCGTGAGGTAGCGGAAGATGGCGTCGTCTTGGATGGTCGACGGCAACTGCGTGGGGAGTTCGAATTGTTGGAGGAGGGTGATCAATTGATCGCGATCGGCTGGGGAAAGCGTGCTGCATTTGCTTGAGAGCCGAGCGGCTGCGACCAAGCCGAGGCTGATGGCCTCGCCATGCAGGAGCTGACCATAGCCCGCGGCGGCCTCGATGGCGTGTCCAATGGTGTGACCAAAGTTGAGCAAGGCACGCGTGCCTGAGGTTTCCCGTTCATCCTCGACCACCACCTGCGCTTTGATGCCAATGTTACGCGCCATGAGATCGGGGAGCGCCGCGTGACGATTCTCTAACACCGCCTCAATCATGGGAAGCATGGCTGCATCACGGATCGCGGCGTGTTTGATCACTTCTGCAAATCCCTCACGGAATTCCCGATCGGGAAGGGTGTCTAACGTTGTGGTGTCAGCAATGACGATCTTGGGTTGATGAAAGACCCCGATGAGGTTCTTGCCCTCGGGTGCGTTGACGCCCGTCTTGCCGCCGACGGAGCTGTCCACTTGGGAAACGATGGTGGTAGGAATCTTCACGGAAGGCACACCCCGGTAGAAGATGCCGGCGACGAAGCCCGCGAGATCACCGATCACCCCACCGCCGAGAGCCACAACGAATGCATGCCGATCACACCCGAGGGCGATCATTTGGCGGCAAAGAGATTCGGCCACGTTCACCGCTTTGCTCGCCTCTCCAGCGGGTACTTCTAACAAAGAAACGTCATGGCCTGCAGCTTGGAGACTCGCAAGCGCGCGTTCTCCATAAAGAGGTCCTACGGTGCTATCCGTGATGATGACGCACCGCTGGCGCAGTCCCAGCGGTTGCAGTAGCGACCCCACATCATCCAGGAGCCCGGGCCCAACATGAGCCTGGTAGGCACGGTCGCCTAACGGAACATCAACAACGAGGGAATTGGCCATGCCTCTCGCTCTCGTATGGTCGGGCTGCCGTCAAGTCTGCGTCTCTAAGATTCTGTGTGCAGGCGCTGGCGGCGTTCTTCTTGCAAGTGTTCCCATTTCAACTTGGTGGGCGGACGCCAGGCGAACATCTGATCGAGAAGCTCGGCGGGCTCCGGCGCGTGGAGCATGCGGTCGCGGTCTTCCTGACGGAGGAGATCATCTCGGCGCATGCGGTCGACACAGGCAATGAGGCCATCGTAGTAGCCCTCGACGTTGAGGATACCGCAAGGATGAGCGTGAATGCCGAGTTGGCTCCACGCTAACACTTCGCCGAGCTCTTCCAGCGTGCCAAAGCCTCCGGGCATGGCAATGAAGCCTTCGGCGAGATCGATCATCTTCTGTTTCCGTTCGTGCATGGTCTCCACCACGTGCAATTCGCTGAGGTGCTCGTGCCCCAGTTCGTGCTCTTTAAGAAAGCGCGGGATCACGCCAATAACCTCACCTCCGTGGGAGAGGAGCGTGTCGGCGATGGTTCCCATGAGACCAACACTGCCCCCGCCGTAGACGAGAGCGATTCCTCGGTCAATCATGAGTTGGCCTAACGTTTGCGCGGCGTGGGCGTGAGCGGGATTGCTGCCGAGACTGGCTCCGCAATAGACGGCGATGCGTTTCATGGACTAACGTCGATCGTAAAGGGGAAGGGGAAAGTCAGGTTCAGGAATCCGCGTCTCGAGATAGGCGGTCTCCAAACGCTTGACAATGTCAGGATGATTCATGGCCACGTCCGTGGCTTCACTGGGGTCCGTGTCCAGCTTGTAGAGTTCCCATTCGCCCGGATTCTTGGTGCGAACGCCTTGGCGCACGGCCTTCCATGACCCCTCACGGATGGCGATCTGACCGCGATAGCCTGCAAATTCCCAGAACAAGGGGTCAGGTCGAGAGACTTCTTTTCCCTGGAGCATGGGGGTGAGATCAATGCCGTCGAGGGCGAGAGAAGCCGGTTGCTCCGCCTGCGCGGCTTTCGCCAGCGTGGGAAACCAGTCCGGGAAATAGCTTGGGAGTTCACTGACCGATCCCGGCTCGATCTTTCCTGGCCATTTGACAATGCAAGGGACGCGGATGCCCCCTTCGTAGACGCTGCCCTTCCATCCGCGGAGATTTCGCGTGGAGGCAAAGAACGTTGCGTCAGCCCCACCGATGTGGAATTCAGAATCATTGCCAGGGTGTGTGGTGCCATTGTCAGAAGTGAAGACGACGAGGGTATTGTCAGTCAAACGGTGTTCGTCGAGTTTGGCGAGAATGGTACCGACATGTTCGTCCAAATCAGAGATCATCGCTGCGTATGCCGCCCTGGGACGAGGGTGGGGGAGATAGCCATTCTGGCCACGGTAAGGTCCCTTCTCCACATCCCACGACTCCGGATAGCGGTCGATCCATTCCTGGGGCGATTGGATCGCCACGTGCGGTTCGACAAAGGGGAGGTAGAGGAAGAAAGGCTTCTCATGATGCTGATCGATGAACGTCACCGCCTCGTTGAGGATCATGTCAGGGGCATAGTTCTTCAAACGATAGTCCTCAGCGGTGATAGGCCCTTCTGGCTTGCGCTGATGGCCGGGGATCAGGCCTGGATTGATCACCTGTTCGCGCTCATTCGAATCGAGAAAGTGCGGGTAGTAACTATGAGCATTCCGTTGGCAATTGTAACCATAGTAGCGATCAAATCCTTGCTTGATAGGGGATCCCGTCGTGTTGGAAGGACCAAGTCCCCATTTGCCGAAAGCGCCCGTGGTATAGCCTGCCGATTGCAAGACTTCTGCTAGAGTGACCGCTTCAGCCGTGAGGGGCCATTGCCCTGGAAACACACGGCCATTGCCGGAATCGCGATTGCCTCGAATCTCAGCATGGGCGAGGTGCTTGCCGGTGAGGAGGACACAGCGAGCGGGCGCGCAGACAGGTGCCCCCGTGTAGTGTTGGGTGAAGCGCATGCCCTCGGCGGCCAAGCGATCGATGTTGGGTGTGCGGATCTTCTCTTGGCCGTAGCAACCCAACTCGCCATAGCCGAGATCGTCGGCGAGGATGAAGACGATATTGGGACGAGCATCCTGCGCCGCCGCAGACACCATGAGGCCAAGGATAAAGGAGATAAGTAAGCGCATGGAGGGCACTTGTAGAAGAGGGTGTCCTGCTTGGAAAGACCGCATTTCGTGCGCGACCTATTGGCCGGAGTAGGGTAGGAACGCTGCGGCATGACCCTGCTTTCCTTTCTCCTCTTCACGGCTGCGGTGGCAGCGATGACCTATCTGCTGACGCGTAACTCGGACCAGTCGGGTGCGGATGGATTCTTCCTTGCGGGCCGCTCGCTCGGTCCCATCGTCATCGCCGGGTCGATCCTCCTCACCAATCTTTCGACGGAGCAGATCGTGGGGCTCAACGGCGGCGCCTTCCAGGACGGGGTCGTGGTCACGGCCTGGGAAACCCTGGCAGGAGTGTCAATGGCAGTGTTAGCCTTGGTCTTCCTTCCACGATATCTAAAGAGTGGGATCACCACCACGCCGGAGTACCTGGAGAAACGGTTCGATCACACCACGCGATTCCTTGCAGAAATCCTCTTTCTCACCGGTTATATCATCATTCTGCTTCCCATGGTGTTGGCGTCTGGAGCCCTCTTCATGTCCACCGTGTTTGACGTGCCCACGCTCTTTGGAGGCAACCGAGAATTGGCCATATGGGCCACTGTCTGGGCCATCGGTCTTATTGGATCGGGCTACGCGATCTTTGGTGGATTGAAAGGGGTCGTGGTTTCAGACACCATCAACGGGGTGGGCTTGTTAGTGGGTGGGCTTCTCATTCCCTTCTATGGATTGGCGGAAGTGGCCAAGCAAGCGGGCGGCTCGGGGATCGCCACGGGATGGAAGACCCTCACCGAAAGCAATCCTGAGAAATTTGATGCCGTCGTCTTTGCCTCAGAGAATCCAGAGGTTTCCGTCCCTTTCACCACGCTCTTCACAGGCGTGATTCTCTTGCATTTGTTCTATTGGAATACGAACCAAGTGATTGTCCAACGCACCTTGGCAGCCCGCTCGTTGAAGGACGGCCAGAAGGGTGTTCTGTTAGCAGCCTTTCTGAAATTGCTTGGTCCTCTCATTATCGTCATTCCGGGCATCATCGCCTATCACCTCTATGCCGATCAGATCAGCGTGAACGATGAGGCTTACGGCACGCTAGTGAAGAATGTGTTGCCCGCGCCGTTGACGGGCTTCTTCGCGGCCGTCATTGCCGGAGCCATCCTCTCTTCCTTCAATTCGGGCCTCAACTCTGCCGCGACCCTGTTCTCGACCGGGATCTACAAGCAGAGGATCCGTCCTGAGGCCTCCAATGCAGACATGGTGCGGGTGGGGCGTTGGTTTAGCCTGATCCTCGCAGTCGCGGCGATGATCATTGGACCCATCGTGGCGCTCTACGCGGGAGGGATCTTTGGATACCTGCAGAAAGTCAATGGCTGCTACGGGATTCCCATGCTTGCCGTGATGATTTGCGCGCTCTTCACCCGCCGCCTGCCTGCGGCTTCGGCGAAGTTTGCCATCCTCTTTGGATCCTTGGTTTATCTCTGTTATTTGATGATCGATTGGTGGGTGGTGAAGGTGCCGATAAGCGAATTTCACGTTCAAGGAATGCTATTCGCGGTGACCCTGTTCGGCATGTTCCTCATTGGCAAAGCCAAGCCTCGTCCGGAACCCTTCGTCCAGGAGCACTCGGGCGATGTTGACATCACGCCCTGGCGCTTTGCCTATCCCGCCGCGGCCTTCACGGTGTGCGGAGCCATTGGCACCTACCTCTACTTTTCCTAACGTTGCCAGAAAGCGGCTGTGACTCCAGTGCCAGAGCCATGGCAGGGAAGGGTGAGTCAGTCCTACTCTTCCGCCTTGGATTTCTCTAGCACCTCGGCGATTGTGACTTCCTTGCCGCCGCGTCGCTTGCTTTCGTCGGCGGCTTCCATGAAGGCGAAGAGTTCGATGGTCTCTTCGGCGCTAACAGGAGGCTTCCCGGTTTGGAAGAACTTCACGACCTCGGCCACCAGTGGTTGGTAGCCATCGAAACCGCCGACCTCAGAGTCGCCTTTCTCGCCTTTGGCGATTCCATGGTAGCCTTTGCCTTCGCGAAAGATGCCCGTGCGATTGCTTTCCCACTTTCCGATCACCTCGATCATGCCGTCAGCCGTCTCGCCGCGCTTGACGGAAAGGCAGCCGGTGCCCATGACGGTGAAGAGCGCTTCGCAGCCGTGGACGCCGTACCAGAAGAGGTCGGGATGATGCGGCTCGATCTTGGCTGGGCTGGTGGTGCGTGCCTCGAGCACCGTGCCAATAGAACCGTGGCGCACCGCCTGGGTCGAGGCTGCGTAGCGGAGAGAAGAGGATGAGAACACGGGTACCTTGGCTGCTTCGGCGAGTTTGAAGATCGTGACAGCATCTTTGAGCGTTCCGGCGATGGGCTTGTCGAGGTAGAGCGGTTTCTTGGCGGCGATGACTTGTCGCGCTTGCTCCAGATGCGGCCTACCATCGACGGATTCAATCATGACGGCATCGACGTTCTGACACAGTTCCGCAATGGTATCGTAGATGGTGACCTCGTATTTCTCCTGTAAGGTCGTGGTGTAGCCCTCGACACGGCTGATGCTTGACTCAATGTCAGGGCTGCCACCTTTGAATCCCGCCACGACTTTGGCTCCAGGCACATGCCCCTTGGCATCGGGATTGTTGATCGTTTCCGTAAAGGCGGTGACGTGCGAAGTGTCGAGACCGATCATCCCGATGCGGATGAAGTCATCCTGTGCACTGGCGGTGGTGACGAGGGCAGCGAGAAGAAGCGTGAGGATTGCTTTCATGACAAGAGTTGTGAGGATAGGCTAGGCCAACAAGGGCTGCACGATGTTTCCGTGGACATCTGTCAGTCGGAAATCACGCCCTTGGTGGCGGTAAGTGAGCCGTTCGTGATTGACCCCTAGGCAGTGTAGGATGGTGGCGTTGAGGTCGTGAATGTGGACGGGATCCTTAACCACATTGTAGCTAAAGTCATCGGTCTCGCCATAGACGACACCGGGCTTGATCCCGCCGCCAGCCATCCACTTGGTGTAACAGCGCGGGTGATGGTCGCGCCCGTAATTCTCGCGAGTGAGCTTGCCCTGACAATACACGGTGCGGCCGAATTCGCCGCCCCAAATGACGAGCGTATCGTCTAACATACCCTTTGATTTGAGATCGCGGATGAGAGCCGCGCATGGTTGGTCAATGATACGGCATTGACGCGAGATATCGTTGGGAAGATTCCCGTGCTGATCCCATTGGCGGATGAAGACCTGCGTGAAGCGTACGCCGCGCTCGGCCAGGCGTCGTGCCAACAGGCAGTTCGCCGCGAAGGTGCCAGGCGTCTTCACCTCGTCGCCATACATCTTGAGTACGGAGTCCGGCTCCTTAGAAATGTCCGTCAGCTCGGGGACAGAGGTCTGCATGCGATAGGCCATTTCATACTGAGCGATACGCGCTTGGATTTCGGGATCGCCCACCGCCTGGTAGCGTACCGCGTTGAGCTTGGCCAATTCGTCTAACATCCGTCTGCGCATGCTCTCGCTCATGCCTTGTGGGTTTGATAGATACAAGACAGGGTCGCCACTGGAGCGGAGGCTCACGCCTTGATGCCGATTGGAGAGAAATCCAGCACCCCACAGCCTTTCGTAAAGGGCTTGCCCGCCGAAGCCGCCGTTGACTGTGGAATGGAGAACGACAAAGGCCGGGAGATTCTCATTCAGGCTTCCAAGGCCGTAGGAGACCCATGCACCGGTACTGGGGCGACCGGGCAATTGGCTCCCTGTTTGAATGTAAGTGATGGCGGGGTCGTGATTGATGGCCTCTGTGTGGACCGTCTTGATCACTGCGATATCGTCAATGATACCCGCGGTATGAGGCAGCAATTCACTGATCCAGACACCGTCCTGGCCGTGTCGGCTGAACTTGAATTTGGAAGGAGCAATGGGGAAACGCTCCTGACCAGAAGTCATCGTGGTGATGCGTTGGCCATTGCGGATGGTGTCCGGGAGATCTTTGTCAAACCAATCGTTCAGCTGCGGTTTATAATCCCACATGTCCAACTGTGAGGGCGCGCCAGACATGAAGAGGTAGATGACACGATTGGCCTTGGGCGCGAATTGGCGATACTTCGCGAGATCGGCCTCGGGATTGGGCTGGTTGGTGGCAAAGAGCTGCGGATTCAACAGAGAGGCCAAGGCGGCGGTACCAATGCCCGTGGCAGTACGGCCAAAGAAATGGCGTCTCGTTTCAACGAGAGCGGCTTCGCGGAGAGGGTTCATGAGAAGATGATATGTGGAGAAGTGTTAGCCTTTAGTGACGGTCTCACTGAGATTGAGAAGGAGGTGGGCGACCATGGTCCACGCAGCGTGTTCGTTGGGGTCGAGGGCATCGACCCTGGGAGAGTCGCCCGTTGCGAGGAGGTCTTTCGCTGCTTGGGTGTCCGCCTCAAAGGCCGCGAGCTGGTCCTCATAGAGATTGAGGAGAGAAGCGGCCTCGGTCGGCGTCGGGCGACGTGCTAGAACGGTGCGCACAGCGAATGCTAAGCGTTCGTCCAACGTGGCGCCGCCCTCACGAAGCGTCCGTGCTGCCAGGTGACGCGCGGCTTCGATGTACTGCACATCATTCATCAAGACGAGCGCTTGCAATGGGGTGTTCGTACGGGCACGGCGAACCATGCACGTCTCACGATTGGGAGCATCAAAGGTGGCCATGGAGGGTGGCGGTGCCGTGCGTTTCCAGAACGTATACATGCTGCGGCGGTAGAGCGCCGCCCCTGAATCTTGTTTGAATTCTTGCGTATTGCTCCCGCCGAACGCCACGGGTTTCCATAAGCCAGATGGCTGGTAGGGTTTCACGCTCTTGCCACCTAACTGATGCACTAACAGTCCGCTTACAGCCAGGGCTTGGTCACGAATGGTCTCGGCATCAAGTCGGAACCGAGGCCCCCGAGCGAGCAAGCGATTCTCAGGATCGCGCTCTCGTTTCGCTGCCGTGACGCGCGACGATTGCTGATAGGTTTCAGATAGCACGAGTTGCTTGAAGAATCGCTTCACGTCCCAACCGGAACCAACGAAATCCAGCGCCAACCAATCGAGAAGTTCGGGATGCGATGGTTGTTCCCCTTGAATGCCAAAGTCTTCTGACGTTTTAACCAATCCCGTGCCAAAGAGCTGTTGCCAGAAGCGGTTGACCGTGACCCGGGCCGTCAAAGGATGTTCGGGATCGACCAGCCATTGGGCGAGGCCCAGGCGATTCGGCGGGAGATCCTCACGGCCTGGCAGGATCCACTCGGGAACTTGAGAGCTGACCGCTTCGCGTTTCTCGGTGTATTCGCCTCGCTCAAGGATGTGTGCCTGCCGTGGTTCCTTCCGTTCCTCCATCACAAGGGTGGCCGGGATGGCCTTGTCGATCGCGGCCAACTCCTCATCGATGGCGCGCAAGGCCGCCTGCTGCTGGGCGAAAGATGCCTTCATCGTGGGATGCACTTGCTCAAGGAAATGCCGTCGCAAACGGTCGCGTTGAGCTTCTGTGCGGTTGTTAGGGGTGGTGTCGAGAATGTCTTGGAGCGCCTTATCTAAGGGGGCAGCCTTGGTGTGCTTGCGGAATTGTTCCCAAAGCGAGAGGGACGCTAGTTGGGCATCTGTGAGAGCGACGCTGACGACGCCAGCCTTGTCCCAATGCACGGTGCCGTCGTATTGGGTGAATGCCAGTCCGTGCACTTTCGCGCCTTCCTGGAGACCGACGGCTTCCGCAGAGACCTCAAGACGCGTCCATTTGCCCGGTTTGGGTAGATCGCCTGCGTGATGATTTGCCGTGCCCTTCCGATTGGACGCATGCCCCTTATTCGCACCCCAGTAGGCGCGGTGATCCCAACTGCCATCGTTAAACTGGAGCTGCACGGTTTGCGGTGGATTCTTGGGATCGAGGTAGACATAGGCGAAGAGCCGATCATGGCTCCCTATGACCAAGGGGGTCTTCGCCTGGATGAAGAAATGCTGGCTCAAACCGCTCGCTGTCCGTGTGCTCGCACGTTCGCCGCTGACCACGGGATCCTCGATCCACTTCCATGAGTCAGCCCCCTCATTGCCGTCACCTTGGGCTCCCTCCGGCAAGGCATCGTCGACCCACACATGGTCGGCTTGTGAGAGTTCCCCTAACGGTTCTCCCAGGTGCGGATCGGTGTAAGTGAGATCCTGGTGGATGGTATCGATCTCGGCACGCACGGATTCGCGCATCGCCGTGAGCTGCGTTTGGCGGGTCCGCTGCGCATCCGTAGGCACCTTCACACTGGGAGGTGGTAGATGGATATTGCCATCCATCGCCTTTTCCGTGAGGCTGTAGAAATAGGAGAAGAGCTGATAGAATTCTTTCTGTGTGAGAGGATCAAATTTGTGGTCGTGACAGGAAGCACACCCCGCCGTGAGACCGAGCCAAACCGTGGACGTCGTTTCGACACGGTCGACCGCGTAGCGCACATAGTATTCCTCATCAATAGACCCACCCTCGCTCGTCGTGACGTTGCACCGATTGAATCCAGTGGCCACTCGCTGGGGAAGGCTCGGCTCTGGTAGGAGATCGCCTGCCAGTTGCTCGATGGTGAATTGATCAAACGGTTGGTTGCGATTGAACGCATCGATCACCCAATCGCGGTAGGGCCAGATTGTCCGCTCGTTGTCCAAATGCAGGCCGTGGGTATCGGCATAGCGCGCGGCATCCAACCAGATGCGTGCCATGTGTTCGCCAAATTTCTTCGAACGCAGGAGTCGATCCACCACGCGTTCAAACGCCTCTGCCGAAGTGTCCGCCAGGAAGGCATCCACTTCCTTCACCGTTGGAGGAAGGCCGGTGAGGTCCAGTGTCACCCGGCGGATGAGCGTTTCCTTGTCTGCACGAGACTCGAAGGCAAGATCCGCCTCATGAAGCCGTGCCTGGATGAACCGATCGATGGCATTCGCGGTGCGCCAGCCCTCCATCTCGCTGGGGACGCTCGGTCTCTCCGGCTTCTCGAAGGCCCAATGCCCGCCCCAGGCCGCTCCCTCATCGATCCACTGCCGGATCTTCGCGATCTCGGACGCCCTCATGGATTTCCCGGAATCGATCGGAGGCATGCGGTCATCGGCATCCGTGGTCAGCATCCGAGTGACGATGCTACTCTTTCCACTGTCACCGGGCACCACGCCGTGATCTCCAGACTCCAAGAGGGCCAGTGCCCCTTCGTGCGTATCCAGACGGAGGCCAGCCTTCCGCTCTCGCTCATCTGGCCCATGGCATTCAAAGCAGTTATTCGAGAGCAGGGGGAGAATTTCGCGGCTGAAATCGACCGGATTCTCGGCCTGGACAGAGATCACCGTCAGCGCAAAGGAGATCGTCAGAGGGAGAGGACGCATACAGGAAGGACAAACCCTTCAGGAAGAAGTGAGTAGCGGGAACGACTACCGCCGTCTAGGAGATTACCAACCGCCAAGATCTTAACAGCGCACGGCAAACTTGCTTCTTGATGAAGGAGGCTGGCAAGATTACACTTTTGCAAGCGAGAAGCACGAATGCTCACCTGTGCGCTGCCGAGTGACGTTTGGTGGCTTCCTGACCGTTATGAGAGGAAATCAGTTCTACCTGTTCTTGATTGCAGGGGTGTCGTTTGGGGCGGGTTGGTTCTTCTCGATGAATCATGCTCGCCTTGGTGGGGAGATTGATCATCAACATACCGACGTCGTCTCTGCAGCATCGACTTTGCCTCCTTTAGTGGAAAGCTCTGGGGATGGTGATTCCGAGCCTATGCCAATACCATTCGATGATATGGGGAATAGACATTCACACGCAAATTTTGAGGAAAGGCGTGATGCTTTTATTGAAATGGCAGCAGCTGAAAGGGCGGCAGCAGAGGAGGATGACTATCGAAAGCTTTTTGATGATCTGGGGGTGCCTGATTGGAAGACAATCGAGTTGTTGATGGATCTAAAAGACATGAAAAGATCGATTATCGTAGCTGAATTTGCGATTGGAGACTGCCAGAAACAGAAGAATACATACCTAAAGAATGTGGAAGATGCTGTGGGCAAAGAGGCTTACGAAAGATATCGGGAATATGAATTGGGTAAACCGACGCGTCGGGAAATGGAAAAGATGAACAGGTTCTTCGAAGAGGCGGGAATGAAGAACCTGTTCACGTCAGCAGAGCGGTCTTTGCTTGCGGAACTCATTCAGCAGACGGGAGCGTTTACCGATTGGGATTGGGACGGTCCATTTTCTCCGGCGCCATCTCCCGTTAGAGGTGAGAAGGCGGTGCGAGTCCGCTTTGCGCAAATCGCTAGAGATCTTATCATCCGAAGCAATGAGCTGTTGATGGAGATCGAGAAGCGCGGAGGTTCTCAGAGGTTGTGGGAAGCGGTAAGCAACTATTATGAGGCGCAGATTCAGAATAAGCTCGGCGTGGTGGAGCAGTCGCCTGAGAAACACCCTGAATTGATAGAAAAGTTGAAGTTGATGAAGCGTGATGATCCGTTTTTAGCACCTTAGAATCGCGGAGCGAGGCCACTGTGAACCGCGCGTGAATGTTTTAGGGAAAGAGGATGTTATCAAAGCGTCATCTCAATCTGAGGAAGGGCGCTCTTAAATGAGGGTGATTCTCCTTGGCGTCGTCGTGCTCGGATGGATCGGATGGGAGTGAGGTGGGATGCTGGTAGACTCTTCGGACGAGCGTTGATGGGGGCAGCCTCCAGCGGACGGAATGAAGGTCCGGTGGGATCTTGGTGCTCGGGTGGTGGTTCGGGCTTTGTAGGGGACGGACGGCCGAGCGATGAGAGTCTGGATGACGGGTTGAGAGGAGATTGCGAGGTGGTTGGTTGAGTCCCAGAACCTCGAATCCCTGCTTGCTCAGGCGCGGCTTCGCGCTTCCTTGCGCATCATCCCCCCTTATGAGCTGTGTCCCGCGCGCTTTCTTCCTCCTAAGCGGCCTTCTGGCCGTCTTGGGTGCGTCGTTGGTATGGGGACAGCAGCCTCCACGAACTCCTTCGTCGAATGCGACGCGACCTGGAACAACGGTGCCTCGGGCGACGACCCCGGCACCCGCTCCGTTCATTCCCACGGGGCGCGCCCTGGCGAATCGCTTGCAGAATACCGTCTCAAGCCTGGATCGGGTCAAGCGCTACGATGAGATCGAGCCCGCCGTGGAGCGGGCGGTGCTCCTCAACGCCAATGAGTGGCAGGTGCTTTTCCAGGGGGCGCGGATTTATGCGGAGATGGAGCGGTCGGGCTATTGGCTCAATGGCAAGTACCGTCGGGGAGATCTCCATGGGAATCTGCCGAAGGGGGCTCGCCGCGTCTACTCCCATAAACGAGACCATACGCGGGCGCTTCAGCTGCTCGATCGTGCCATTCGCTTGGCGAGCACGGATCTTTCGATGGAGGGCAAGGCTGCCTTTTACTGGGAAGCCGCTCAGATCCTGGTCGGGGACAAGGCGTATCTGGGGATGTTTGAACTGACAGATCTGTCAAGATTACCGACACTGGAGTTTCAGGAACCACGGGTGCCGAATCGCGAGCCGATTCAGCTTGATGCTGACGGTGCTCCGCAGTTCTTTCGCGTTCCCGACTCGTGGGATGCGGCGCGAAACGATGGGGAGCGCCTGTTGTGGTTGTTAGATCGCGCTCGCCGACTCGATAGCAAGTATGTGGCCGAGGCGGAGTTCATCTACGCCAAGTATTTGTTAAAAGGCTACTTTGGCGTCCAGACAATCACGGAGAGTTCGCACTACGATCCTGTCAAGCGCACCTACGATGACGGGGATCGCCGTTCGAATGACCTCATTGCTGCGCTCGATACCTTGCCAAAGACGCAGTCGGTAGCGGTGGTGGGGGGAACCTTGCGGCAGTTTGAGTTGCCAGAGGCATTTAATTTCATCAGCAAGTTCGAAGCGATGGCTCGGGGGATCGAATACCGAGAATTCGCTGAGCTAGCCATGGAGGAACTGGCGGAGATCTTTGAGAACCGTCGTCAGTACGAGCGGGCCTCTCGCTATTGGAAGAGCCTGGTCAATTTGTCAGGAGGGCAACGGACGATCGATTCTGGATCCAATGGGAAAGGGACGCCCATCCCCAGTTGGGAGGCGGATCGGCTCAATCAGATTGTGGAAAGTTGGGGGCGTTTTGAAGACGTTCATCCGGTGCAGGTGGGTGAACCGCTGAGTCTTGCTTATTGGTATCGCAATGGGCGTCAGGTCAAGTTCTCCGCCTACCGAGTGGATGTGCCAGAGCTCGTGGCTGATTTGTTAGCTTATTTGCGCAGCGATCCATTTCCCATTGATCCGAATCGCATCAATGTGTCGAAGCTAGGCCTTAACATTGTGCGTGAAGGGGGCGATCGCTATCTGAAGGAGAAAGTGCAAGAGTGGTCGCTGGCGCTAGAGCCGTCTGAGAAGCACTGGGACAAGCGCGTGGAAGTGCCTGTCCCGTTAGAGAAAGCTGGCGCCTATCTCGTCGAGGCAGAAATCGATGGCGGGCACCGCTGTAGCGTCCTGGTGTGGATCAATGACATGACCATCCTCAGGCGTCCGCTAGAAGATGGCCTCTTCTACTACGTGGCGGACAAGACCAACGGGAAACCGGTGGGGTGGGCGAAGTTCACCTTTGTGGGGTATCGCCTGGCGTTAGTCAATCAAACGGAGGAACCCGAGCTGGATGTGCACGGAGAGGAGATTCCCGAAGCGCTGCGGCGTCAGTATCATGTCTTATCAAAAGAGATTGTGAAGTGGGCGGATGCGAAAGGGCAACTGACTCTGGACGATTCCGTCCTCCTTCCCGATTACCGCTGGTTTCTTCTCACGACCGCTCCCGACGATCGTGTGGCGGTGTTAGGTTTCTCGGATTTGAAACCGGTGGCTCGTGAGGACCATCAAGTGGCCCATGGGGTGCGCCATTTCCTCGTCTCAGATAAAACGGCTTACCTTCCTGGGCAGACGGTGCATGTGAAGGGGTGGCTGCGCGAGCGTGAAGAAGGACAGCTGACCTACCAGACACCTCGGGAAGCAACTGTGAATGTCATGCTCGTCAATGCACGGGGAGAGGTGATGGATCAGATCCCGCTGAATGCTGACGGCAAAGGGAGTTTTGAAACTGCCTTCGAATTGCCTAAAGATCTATTGCCTGGCCCTTACGCGCTGATCTCACGAACGGATCGCAATGAGGGGCGCCTACCAATCCGGATTGAGCCTCCCAGTGCGGCTCCCGTGCGCCTTGTGTTAGAGCATTCGGAGCAGCAGTTGAAGCGAGGAGACGCTTGGAGGGTCACGGTGCGTGCGGAGGGGACGGATGGGGAATGGTTTGAATTTGCCCCCGTGCACTACCGGGTACTGCGACGTCCTCATCAACCGCGGTGGAATCGAGAGAAGCCGTTCCAATGGCTGTATGGTGAGGACTATGATTTGGCGACTCCGCGTTACCGATGGTTTCCAGGATGGAAGTATTGGGGGTGGGATCCGACGCCAGTGGATGAGGGCGAGGAGATCGTGGTGAAAGAGGGAGAGACGCTCACGGGTGCCGATGGTACGGCTGCGATCACGGTGGTGACGGAGGAGATGACGGAAGCCTTGCCGGTGGAGGAGGATTATGTGTTAGAAGTGCGTTCGTTAGAGCATCCGGACATGGCGCCAGTCACGACCCAGGTGGTGGTGAGCGACCGTTCGTATAAGGTGTTTGCGAAGGTGGATCAACCATACTACCAGGTCGGTTCGGAGGTGACGTTCGATGCCTGGGCACGGCGTTACGATGGGAGTGTGGTTACCGGCAAGGGGGAAGTGATCGTTTATCACGTGCAGTTCGACGAGTCGGGAGACGTGCGGGAGTCCGGTCCGCGTGTGGCGCGCGACACGGATGCGTCAGGTGCGGTGCGCCACCGTTTTAAGGTGGAGAAGCCGGGGCAGTATCGAGTGACTTACATTGTGACCGATTCTCAAGGGGATCGCTTTGAAGGTTCGGCCGTGTTTCTCTGTGTGGATGATCGTTTTGATGGCACTGGATGCCGATTCAATTCCTTGGAGATCCTCTCAGAGAAACTGATCTACCAGCCGGGAGAGAAAGCCAAGTTACGCTTCAACACGAGTCGAACCGGACAAACGGCCGCCGTCTTTGTGCGCCCGCGCGACGGTGTCTTTGGGAAAGCTGAAGTGCTCCGGCTTGATGACAAGAGCACGCCGTACGAGGTGATGGTGAAAGAGACGGATCAGCCGAGCTTCTTTGTTGAGGCGATCATTCTCAACAATGGGGCCTTTGAAGTACACGCGAAAGAGATCTTTGTGAGTCCACCTGCTCCCAAGGTGGCCCTACGCCTCACCGCGCCGAAGACCGAGTATCGTCCAGGTGAGGAAGCCCTACTGACAGTATCACTCGCAGATGGGAGCGGGCAGCCTACGGCGGGTGAAGTGGGATTCTCCCTTTCATTAGCACCCGAAGTTGCGGCAGAACATCCGAGACGTCCTGACGTCGCGCAAGCCTTCTGGGATGATCGTCGCCGTTATGAGGCCTCGGTCGAGCATGGGCTCAAGACGCTCTTTCAGAGCTTCTCCAGTCCTCCCGAAGCCACCATGCGCCCGATCGGCATCTTTGGTTCGGTGCGCGTGGGAGACACGCGCCCTATTGAACAGGTGGGGCTCTTGGAGAATGGGGCGGAGATGCCGCAGGCACGTTGGCCGTATGCCACGCGGCACGCCGAGATGCCTGCGGTGTGGCAGCCGAGTGTGGCTGTGGACGCATCGGGTGAGGTGACGATCCCAGTGACGCTACCAGATATCGATGGCGTGTGGGAGGCGCGCGTGTGGTCGGTTGATCCCACGGCACAGGTGGGAGAAGCGGTGCTGCCTCTCTCCGTGCGGAAGCGTTGGGCAGTCGCCTTTCAGGCACCGGAATACGTGGTGGAAGGGGACCAGTTCACGGTGGTGGCCAATGTGCGCAACCACGCGAATCGCGCGGCGGAAGCGACCATCCTCTTGCAAACGCCGTCGACGCTCTCCGTCCTCAAGGGGAGTCGCGAGGAACGGCTTGCGGTTGGTCCGGGAGAAATGCGTGAGGTGCGTTGGGAAATGCTCGCGCAAGCGCCTGCGGAAGGGGCTGCCTTGCAGCTTATGTTAGGGCGGGGGGATGAAGATCGTGAAGAACGCGAGTGGACCCTCAAGGTGGCTCCACGCCGGGCGGTAAGCGATCGCTGGTGGAACGTGCGTTTGTCAGGGAAAGAAGAGGAGAAGCGTGAGCGCCTCTTGAGTTATTCCGTGCCTACAGAGCCTCTGACCGAGGGCAGTGTGCTGCGCGTGGAAGCGTCGGGTGGTCTGTTAGAGCGAATGATGCCAGCCTTCGGTGATGGCGTTATGGAGCGAGCGATGGCGCAGGAAGTGGCGGACGACGCCCTCAACCTGGCCGTGCCGACGTTGCGCTTTGGGCAATATCTGCGTGGTCTGTCAGACGATGCCAAAGCAAGGCTTCGTGCTGCTGGGCAGGGGACCTGGGCCCTTGAGGAAGGGGCCTTGGAAAGGCATGCCGCCGCCCTTGCTCAGAAGGTGTGGATGCTGCAGGGCAAAGATGGTGGGTGGTCGCGTGGAGGCAAGGAATCGACAGCCTTGGTCACTGCGGGGGTGCTTGAATCATTGGCTGAATTGAAGGCCTTGGCTCTGGTGGATTTGCCAGAGGCTCAAGTGAAAGCGGCCACGAAGCGACTGCAAGCGTTGCAGAAGGAGGCACTGAAGGCTCGCAAAGAACGGAACACCCTGGACGCGGTGGTCTACCACAGCTTGCTGCGTCATGGGATCGATGATGCAGCCATGCGGGCGGCGTTGATGAAGGATTGGAAAACGTTGACCGTGTTAGGGAAGACAGCGCTGGCGCAGGCGCTTCATCTTCGTGGAGACCATGAGGATCGGAATGTGATCCGATTCCATTTGGGGGAGAAGTTGGTGAAGGACGAGGATTCCGGGGCAGTCCATTTGCCCGCGGAGAACCAAGAATATTGGTGGAAATGGTATGGCAATCCGGTGGAAACGCAGGCGCGTTATGTCCGTTTCCTGGTGCAAGTGAAAGGTGATGTCCCCGTGACGGACGCTGGGGCATTGCATCTGCTGCAAACGGCGCGTGGGCCTGGGCAGTGGACGTCGAATCGGGCGAGTAGCCAGGCTTTGGGGGGACTTATCGACTACGTTGCCTTGAAGAAAGCAGCGCCCTCGCCGGTGATACCTGGAAAGCTCACTCTCCGCCAAGGGGATCGCGAATGGGCATCGGCCTCGCTTGAAGCTGATGCCGACTGGAACGCCTACCAGCTCATCCTGAAAGGTGATGCTCTGGCAGCCGCGGGGACGCCAGCTCCGGAGCCAGTGGCCATTTCTTCGGACGAGAGCACTCCCCCCGAGACGACACCGAATGCTGAAGAGGTCCCTGAGCCGATGCGATTGGTTTACGAGGGGGACGGGAATGTGGCTGCCCAGGTGACGTTGCGGATGGTAACGCAACCGGTCCTTATAGAAGGTGTCGGGAGTGAAATGAAGGTGACGCGAACCTACTTTCGAGTGACGGAGAGCGAGGGAGAATCGGTGCGCGAACCGCTTCCTGCGGGGGCCACGGTGATGCATGGAGACGTCATGGAAGTAGACGTCACCATGAGTTCGGATCGGGCACTAGATGAACTGATATGGCACGATCCATGGCCGGCAGGGGTCATGCTGGAGGGGGAGGCTCCTGAAGGATGGCAGGTGGCGAGCGGCGGCTGGCGAGCGGTGATTGCGGCTCTCGACGAACCCCAGACCTTCACGTATCGGTTGAAAGCCACAGCCGAAGGCCTCTTCCACGCGTTGCCGGCAACCTTACGGGATCCATCGTTGGATCAGCTGTCAGCGTTCTCTCAGGAAATGGCCCTTCGCGTGGTGAAACCTTCCCAATAAGGTCTGGAAATTACGGCTGACTTGGTGATTAAGGGCCTTGAGAGAGGCTAGGCTTCCCGGTGGTGCGGGCATATTTCCCTGTTTGAATTCTCTGGCGAAGCATGCAAATTCGGCGCACCGCGCCGAGGGCGTGGTAACCTCCCGTTCCCATGCATCCCTTCCTCATCGCTCGCAAACGCCCCAAGGTGGTCGCCCCTTGGAGCGCCCGGCTCATGCGCACTGGGCTCGGATAAAAGGGGTCCCATTGCCAGCTGGCAGAAAGGGCAATCCAACGGCCCCCTTCATGCTAGGAGGACTAGCTCTAGCCACCACGACTTTTCTGAAATGACGAACAGACACTACCAAACCCAACTTCCCAGCGGAACCCTCCACCGGTTCCAAGACGAACATGATGCCTGTGGCGTGGGCTTTGTCGCGCATATCCAGGGTGAAGCGAGTCACCAGATCCTTCGCTATGGCGTGCAAAGCGTGTGCAATGTCACTCACCGTGGAGCGGTGGACGCGGATGGGAAGACGGGGGATGGAGCAGGCGTGTCCACGCAGATTCCGTACAAATTATTTGTGCCTGAGCTAGCTGGATTAGGGATCGCGCTGGAGGATCCCACGTCACTAGCGATTGGAGTCTTCTTTCTCCCTCGGAAGGATGAGACACAACTGCTGAAAGCGAAAGTGCTAGCCGAGGGCGTGCTGCGCAACCGCGGCGTCGCGATTCACGGTTGGCGGCAGGTGCCCGTGAATGCCAATGAGCTTGGAGACAAAGCGTTGGCCACGCGCCCAGAGATTCTGCAACTCATGTTAGGGCGTCCTGAGGGTGAAGACAGTGAACAGTTTGAGCGGACGCTCTTCCTGGCTCGGCGCGAATTGGAGATCAAAGCGAGAGAGGAAGGGATCAATCCCTTCTACATCCCCTCACTTTCCGCACGCTTGCTCAGCTACAAGGGATTGATGGTGGCCTCGGCTCTGGACAATTTCTACGCGGACCTCGTCAACCCTGACTACGAAACGGCTATCTGTCTTTATCACCAGCGTTTCAGCACCAACACCTTCCCCACGTGGTCTTTGGGGCAGCCCTTTCGCATGCTGGCGCACAACGGTGAAATCAATACCTTGCGGGGCAATCGCAATTGGTTCAATTCGCGTTCCAGTGATTTCGTTGCGGAGGTCGATTGCTGGAAAGATAAGGATGTTCCATTGTTCAGTGGCTTGTTAGACCCTGAGGCGTCGGATTCTGCTAGTCTCGATGGAGCATTGGAATTGCTCGTGCTGAGTGGGCGGTCCGTGGAGCACGCCATGGCCATGCTCGTGCCTCCCGCTTGGCGGATTGATCCCGAAACGTCAGAGGAGGAGAAAGCATTCTATCAATATCACCGCTGCTTCAGTGAGCCTTGGGATGGTCCTGCTGCCTTAGCGTTTTCCGATGGGTTGACAGTGGCGGCATCCCTCGACCGGAATGGTCTCCGGCCCATGCGGTTCAAGCAAACCAGCGATGGCATCTTCACCGTGGGGTCTGAAGTGGGCGTGATCGATCTCGACGATGCCACGGTCATCCGCAAAGGGCGACTGGCTCCAGGAGAGATGCTCTCTGTCAAT
This sequence comes from Verrucomicrobiia bacterium, assembly GCA_030425385.1. Taxonomy (GTDB): domain Bacteria; phylum Verrucomicrobiota; class Verrucomicrobiia; order Verrucomicrobiales; family DEV007; genus JAACDM01. Next base: position 75,027 of record JAUIAH010000031.1, read on the forward strand.
ACCGTCACTGGCGAGGTCAAGTATAACAAAGAAATCAAGGAAGGACTCGCCAAGCGCAAGCCCTACGGAGAGTGGTTGCGGAAGCATCGGATTGATCTCGACGAACGCGTTTCTCCAGATCCCGAGTCCGGTGCCGCTAATGGTATCGATCCCCTCACACGATGGCAGCAGCAAACAGTGCATGCCTACAATGACGAAGAATTGACCCTATCATTGACGCCAATGGTGGCTGGGGGGCAAGAGGCGGTCTACAGCATGGGGGATGACACGCCCCTTAGCGTGTTGTCGTATCAGCCCCGCTTGCTCTACACCTATTTCAAACAGCTCTTTGCGCAGGTTACCAATCCTCCCATTGACCCCATTCGCGAGCGCTTGGTCATGTCGATCATTGCGGACTTGGGTCCAGAGGGGAATCTCCTCACGGAGAAACCAGAGCACGCACGCGTGATCCATTTGGAGAGCCCCTTCCTCTTTCCGCATCAGTTAGAGGCCATCAAGAATGTTGATTCCGGCTTTGAGGCGCATGTGCTCGACATCACCTGGCCTGCAAGTGCTGGGGCCGCGGGTTTGGAATCAGCGGTCAAGCAATTGTGTGAGGAAGCAGAGAAAGCATCGGATTCTGGGAAGAGTCTCCTCATTCTATCAGACAAAGCGGCCGATCATGAGAAGGTTCCCATGCCAGCGCTGCTGGCGACGGGGGCTGTCCATCACCATCTCATCCGCTGTGAGAAACGCATGCGCGTTAGCCTTATCCTTGAGAGTGGTGAGCCTCGTGATACGCATCAGATGGCCTGCCTCTTTGGCTTCGGCATCACCGCTATTTGTCCTTACCTGGCCTATCAAACAGTCGGCGAGATCTTTGATAAGGATCAGAATGCGCGCAAACGGAAGTTGGAAGACGTCCCTGACATTGTTCAAGGCCTCAAGAACTACCGCTATGCTTTGGAAAAGGGCGTGCTCAAGATCATGTCGAAGATGGGCATCTCAGTGCTCAATAGCTATCAAGGAGCCCAGATCTTTGAAGCCTTGGGAATCAGTGAGAACCTCATCGCGACCTGCTTTGAAGGGACTCCATCGCAGATAGGCGGAATCGATTTCGAGGATGTTGCCGAGGAATCGCTCATCCGCCATCGGGCGGCGTATGGGGGGGCGGTGCCAGAAGACTTGTCCAAGCTCAAATTGGGGGATCCCGGTTATTTCCGGTGGCGGCGCAGTGGAGAGATCCATGCAATCGCCAATCCCATGCTAAAGAACTTCCACACCTTTGTGCGGGATAATGATCCGGCGAAATATAAGCAGTATGTGGATGATGTGTTAGAGAATCGTCCCGTGGCTCTCCATGATTTGTGGAACTTTGTGCCTGCGGGCGACGCCATTCCCGTGGATGATGTGGAGCCGATCGAAGATATTCGAGTGCGTTTCACCACCGCTGCCATGTCGTTGGGAGCTCTCAGCCCAGAGGCTCATGAGACCCTCTCAATCGCGATGAACCGCATTGGTGGAAAGTCGGATTCAGGTGAGGGCGGTGAATCGGCCGAGCGCTTCAATTCAGAACGGAACAGTAAGATCAAGCAAGTCGCTTCGGGACGTTTCGGAGTGCATGCCGAGTATCTCGCTAGCGCAGAAGAGATTGAGATCAAGATGGCGCAAGGAGCCAAGCCGGGCGAAGGCGGACAACTTCCGGGGCACAAGGTGAGCGGCATCATTGCGAAGCTTCGGCACACGCAGCCAGGAGTGACGCTTATCAGTCCGCCTCCTCATCATGACATTTATTCGATCGAGGATCTGGCACAACTCATCCACGACTTGAAAGAGGTGAACCCTCGGGCGCGTGTCTGCGTCAAGCTCGTAGCGGAAACAGGTGTCGGCACCATTGCGGCTGGTGTTGCCAAAGCCAACGCTGACATTATCCTCGTGTCAGGGCACGATGGTGGCACCGGGGCATCCCCGTTGAGTTCGATCAAGCACGCGGGTCTGCCATGGGAATTGGGAGTGGCGGAGACACAACAAGTACTCATGCTCAACGGTCTGCGTGATCGCGTGACCCTGAGAACGGATGGTGGCTTGAGAAATGGTCGCGACATCGTCATGGCGGCGATTCTCGGTGCGGAAGAGTATAACTTTGGCACCATTGCCCTGATTGCGATGGGGTGTGTGTATGTCAGGCAGTGCCATTTGAACACTTGTCCGGTAGGGATCGCCACACAGCAGGAGCGTTTGCGTGATAAGTTTAAAGGAGAGCCAGAGCATGTGATCAATTTCTTCAATGCCGTGGCTCAGGAAACACGTGAGATCATGGCCAGCCTCGGGGTGCGTCGTTTGAATGACCTCATCGGGCATCCTGAAATGTTGTCGGTGCGGCAGATCGAGGATCATCCCAAGGCGAACAAGCTCGATTTCAGCAAACTGTTACGCAATGTGGCTGCTGAGAACGGCGAGAACTTTCCCCGCTATTGCAGGCATCACCGGAATGATGGCAATCACGAGCGCCCTCTCGACGACAAGATTCTTCAAGATGCTCGCCTCGCCATCCGTGAGAAGAAGGCGGTGAATCTTTCCTACAAGGTGAAGAACACCAACCGGAATGTGGGTACCAAGCTTGCCGGTGAGATTGCCTATCATCATGGCAATCATGGGCTTCCAGAGCAGACCATCACGGTGAATCTGAGAGGGAGCGCCGGCCAAAGCTTTGCCACCTTTCTCTGCGGTGGGGTGCGCCTGATTCTCACAGGAGAAGCCAATGACTACGTGGGCAAAGGCATGTGTGGTGGCGAGATCATCATCCGCCCACCAGAGCCTCGCGGCTTTGTCCCCGGTGAGAACTCGATCATCGGTAACACCGTGATGTATGGGGCCACAGGTGGCCACCTCTTTGCCAATGGGCGCGCTGGAGAACGTTTCTGCGTGCGGAACTCGGGTGGGATTGCTGTCGTGGAAGGCTGTGGCGATCACGGCTGCGAATACATGACCAACGGCATGGCCATCATTCTCGGACCCGTGGGCAAGAACTTTGGTGCGGGCATGTCCGGTGGACTAGCGTTCATCTACGATGAAGGGAAGACCTTCGACAAGCTCTACAATCCCGAAATGGTCAAGGGCGAGCCGCTCACGGATCCTGAAGATGAGAAGCTCTTACAAAACTACATCAGTCAGCATGTTGAGAAGACAGACTCCGAGAAAGGGAAAGCGCTTCTTGCTGATTGGGAGGCGGCTAAAGCTTGCTTCGTCAAAGTGATTCCGAATGCACCCGCCGCGCCGGTGGAGAAAGAGGAGGCTGCTGCGGCCGCCGCCAAGTAGGCGAGCGGAGGGCGACACACGATTACCGGGAGGGCTTCCCTCCCGGCGTGCGTGGTCCAGCGTCTGGCTCTTACGCCTTTGAGGATTTCCAGATCTTCCATAGAGGTGGACCCAGAAAGATGACGACTAGCATCGAGACCAGGGCGGCACAGATGGGTTGAGTGAACATGTCCGTGAGATTGCCTTGCGAAGAGATGAGCCCTGCCCGCAATTTCTTCTCGGCGAGAGGTCCCAAGATGAGCCCTAGAATCAAGGGCGGCAGGGGGACTCCATGGCGGTCGAGGAAGAATCCCAGGAGGCCCGCTCCTAACATGATCCACACATCAAAGAATCTATTCTGCAGAGAATAGGCGCCGACGATGGAGAAGATGACCACCCCGGTCATGATGAGATGGCGCGGACAACGCATGATGGCTCCGAAAGCTCGAATGCCCGCGTAACCCGCCAACAGGAGCAATACCTGAGTGATCAGTCCAATGGTGAAGATGCTATGGACCGCATCCGCATGGTGGGTAAAGATCTCGGGGCCGGGAGTGATGTGATGCATCATGAGGGCACCTAACACAATGGCGGTAACGGCATCTCCGGGAATGCCAAAGACAAGGGCCGGGATCCAGGCGCCTCCCACCGCGGCATTGTTCGCACTCGTGGGAGCCACGACACCATCAAGGGCTCCTTTTCCAAAGGTATCGGGTTCTTTCGAGGTCCGCTGAGCGATGCCGTAGGAAGCCCATGCTGCGATGTCTGCGCCCGCACCGGGCAACGCCCCAACGACTGTCCCCGTGACGGCTCCTTTGGCGATGGTGCTCTTGCGTTTCCACATGGTGGACCACACCTCTAACATGGACACCTTCTCCGCTGGGCGGGCCGCATCAGGGCTCACATCGCTCTTTCGCAAGACGTTGCGGAAGACCTCGGAGAGGCCGAACAGCCCGATCATCACAGGAATGAACTGAATGCCGCCCGTGAGGGCTACCGAGTCAAACGTGAAGCGAGGCGTTCCCACGCTGGTATCAATCCCGATGGTGGAAATGAGGATCCCGAGGGCGGCGGCTAACAAGGCCTTCACCGTGTGCCCTGCACTCACTACGGCGCTGAGGGAGAGCCCGAAGATGGCGAGCCAGAAATATTCAAAGTTCGAAAACTTGAGCGCAAATGTGGCCAATTGCGGGGCGATGAAGATCAGGGCTGCCACTCCTAGAAGCCCGCCTAAAGCTGAGCACCAGAGATTGAGGATGAGAGCGAATCGACCACGGTTCTGCTGAGCAAGCGCGTGACCATCCAGGGTGGCGGAGGCAGACGCAGGGGTCCCAGGGATTCTCAAGTAAGTGGCCGGGATATCGCCTGCAAAGATCGCCGTGAAACTGACGCCAATGATCATGGCCAGCCCCGCATTCGCCGGGAGATTGAAGCTGATGGGAACGATCAGAGCGACTGCCATGGTGGCCGTGAGCCCGGGCGTTGCCCCCACAAAGATACCAAAGATCATGCTCAAGAGCCAAGGAATGAGCACCTCTAGAGTTAGCAATTCGGTAAGAGCCATGGCCGTGGGAGGATCTCAGAATGGCAGTCCCAGCACGCCTTGAGGGAGGGGGACCTTGAAGAGTTGCCCAAAGAGAATCTGAACGAGGAGAACGATGCCCAGCGCGAAGAGAAGGCTCATCCACCAACGAGACCCTAACCAAGTGGCCATCCACGTGACCAGCGTGACTGTGCTAAGCGCAAAGCCGACAGACGGCATGGCCACGGCATAGGCAACGAGTCCTCCTGCAAGAATCCAGAAGGCTTTCAGGTGCAATGGGGAGGTGGTTTCAGAGTGCCGCCAAGCCAAGAGGCCCTGGTAAAGGCCTCCCAGAGTAAGGGATAGCCCCATAAGAGCTGGTACGGCTGCAGGACCAGGATCATATTCGCTCTGAAATCCGGTCTTCGGAATGCGTAGGGCGAGGATGATGGCCGTGATTCCGAGGCTAACAAAGAAACCACTCAGAGAATACGCTCGGAGCTTATCCAGGAGAGGGGATCCTGACATTGGGCGACTACTTCGCATACCCGGCTGCGGCAATGACTTTCTGCCACTGCGCATCTTGAGCCGCCAAGAAATCGGAGAACGCCTCGCCTACCTTGACCTCATGCCCAAAGCGATTCTGCTTCATGAACGTGAGATAGGCATCACTTTCAGCAATCGTCTGGAGGGTCTCGCGCAAGGTGGTCACGATCGGTGCGGGTGTGTCTTTGGCCACAAGGAGGCCGCGCCAGCCCATGGCGACCCAATCGATCCCGGCTTCCTTCACCGTTGGCACTCCGTCAAAGCCAGAAACACGATCCTCGGCCATCACGGCGAGCCCTCGAAGCTGGCCTGATTCGATCTGCGAGGCGGCCTCCGCCAGGCTGCAGCACACGGCATCAATATGGCCACCTAACAATTCGACGATCGAGGGAGCCGAGCCTTCCGTCGGCACCCAAAGGACATCTTTCACGTCTAACCCTGCGGCAAGTTGGAATCCCGCCCGCGCGAGGTCCCAGGCGCCTCCGGTCGCCGTTCCTGACATCTTCACCTGTCCTGGAGCGGCCTTGATCGCCTCGATCAGGTCACCGACGGACGCCCAAGGACTGTCACTGCGAACAATGATCGCCGCGGCATCGGCATTGACTTGGAGGAGCGGTTCATAGTCTTCATGAGTCAGATGAGAAATCCCCATCCCGTGCATGGTGCTCAACTCGAACGTTCCCATCAGAAGGGTGTGTCCATCCGGCTTGGCCGTGGCCCCTGCGGAATGGCCCACCGCGCCACCGCCCCCCGTGCGATTCGTGACGATCGTAGGCTTCCCCAACGCCTGCTCTAACTGATCAGCGAAGAAGCGCGAAACGCGATCCGTGCCGCCCCCAGCGGCCCATGGACAAATGATGGTCAGATTACGATTGGGGAAATCGGAGCCATCCGAGGCCGTCTGTGGCGGCGCACAGGCGGTCAACCAGCAGAGTTGGAGGAAACTAAAGAGAGCGAGGGCTTTCGACATGGCCATAGGCTAGAGCGAATCTCTACGGCGGATCAATGCCGATCTATTCTCTAAGCGATGACCTGATGGATGGGATCCGCGCCTTCGACCCCGACGAGTTTCTGGTCGAGCCCACCGTAGAAGTAGCTGAGGGTGTTAGGATCGAGTCCCAACTGAGTGAGAATCGTGGCGTGGAGGTTCTTGACGTGGAAACGATCACGCACCGCGCGTGCTCCGAGTTCATCCGTTTCACCGACACTCGTGCCGCCTTTGATACCGCCTCCGGCCATCCACATGGTGAAGCCGTAGGCGTTGTGATCACGCCCGGTGCCCTTGGCATACTCCGCCGTGGGCTGGCGCCCAAACTCTCCGCCCCAAACAACGAGCGTTTCGTCTAACATCCCTCGCTGTTTGAGATCTTTGAGGAGACCAGCGATCGGGAGATCTGTCTCACCCGCGTGCAAGTTGTGGTTGTACTCGAGATCGCCATGGGCATCCCAGTTGGCATCGTTGTGGGCGCCACCGGAGTAAACTTGTATGAAACGCACGCCGCGTTCCACCAGGCGGCGGGCAAGCAGGCATTTGCGGCCAAAGTCAGATGTCTGCTTCTCTTCCAAGCCGTATAGATCTTTCGTGTACTGCGGCTCACTATCGATGTCGATGGCTTCGGGTGCGGTCGCTTGCATCTTGTAGGCCAGTTCATAGCTGGCAATGCGTGCAGCGAGATTGGTATTGTCGAACCGCTCCTTCAAATGTCCCTCATTCATGTGATTGAGACAATCTAAGAGTGTGCGTTGTTCGCCCGCAGACATGCCGTCCGTGTGTTTCAGGTTCAGAATAGGATCTCCCTGAGAACGAAAGACCGTTCCTGCGTAGCTGGCGGGCATGTAGCCGCTAGTCCAGTTCTTCGCCCCACTGATAGGACCGCCGGACTTGTCTAGCATGACGACATAGCCTGGCAGATTCTCATTGGGGCTCCCCAAACCGTAGTTCACCCAGGATCCCAGGGAGGGTTTCCCACTAATGAGGGAACCAGAGTTCATCATCAGCATGGCCGATCCATGAATGGGGGAATCGGCCGTCATGGAGTGGAGAAAGGCAATGTCATCCACACAGGTAGCAACGTTAGGAAAGAGGCTGGAAACCCATTTCCCGGACTGCCCGTACTGCTTGAAGTTCCACTTGGGACCGACCACGCGTCCTTGGTTCTTCTTGCCGCCTCGGCCAAACGTCTTCACTTCGATTGTTTTCCCGTCCAACGGATACATGGCGGGTTTGTAGTCGAAGGTGTCCATGTGACTGGGCCCGCCATACATGAAGAGAAAGATCACGCTCTTGGCCTTCCCTGGCAGCTTTGGATCCTTGGGCATAAGCGGATTGGCAAACCCTGACGCCTGCGCTTGATGGAAGAATCCGTCGCGCCCTAACATGCCAGCGAGTGCTACGGAGGCGAAACCGCCAGCGGCGGAGTGGATGAAATCGCGCCGGGTCCGGCCGCAGAAGTTGGGAGAAGCACCGATCATGAGTCTAACAAATTGAGTTTGGGAGGAGGGTTAGTCAAGGTAGATGAATTCGTTCAAATTGAGTGCTAAGAGGCAGAAGCGCTCCAAGGCCTCGTCGTCTGAAAGCTGATGCTCCTCGCGGAGAATGGTGATCATCTCCATCACGCGCGTCACTTCCGCTGGCCGCGGTTCACGCGTGGTGACGAGTTGCAGTCCGCGCACCACCTTGTCCCGCACCGTTCCGTCGACTTCTTTCTTCAACCGTTCCGCCAGGCGCTTCGCGTGATCATTCACCTCCTTGCTGTTCAGCATGGCCAAGGCCTGAGTCGGTACAGTGGTGGTGAATCGTGCTGAACAGGGAGCGTCTGTATCGGCGAAATCGAAATCTGTCAGGAACGTTGGCTTGAGCGAGCGCTTGATGGAAATATACACGCTGCGCCGCCGCTGTTCTTCCGGTGATGACTTGCCCCATTTCCCAGCGCCGGTGGAGGATGTGGCCAGCACCTCGGGGGGCAGGGTGGGATAAAAGCTTGGGCCGCCCTGCTTGGGGTTGAGCGCTCCTGCAACTCCTAACATCGTGTCGCGAAGTTCTTCGGCAGCGAGACGTCGCATCTCGACACGCCAGAAAAGATTATTCTGAGGATCCTGCGCAAGCGCTGCCTCCTGGCCGTGGGAGGATAACTGATAGGTCTTGGAGCTCATGATAAGTCGATGCATCTCCTTGATGCTCCAATCACGCGCCATGAACTCGGCCGCGAGCCAGTCTAACAAATCTGGATGCGTGGCCTTCTCACCGAGAAATCCAAAGTCACTCGGCGTGGGGCAGAGCCCGCGACCGAAATGATGTTGCCAAATTCGATTCACCATCACCCGAGCGGTCCGTGGGTTGTCCTTGCTGGCAATCCAGTCAGCCAGGGCACGACGGCGACCCGTTGTCTTCCCTTCAGAAGCGTCCGAAATGGAGGGACTGGGTGGCGCGAAGATGGCGGGGAAGGCGGGCTCTACCTCATCGCCCTCCGCGTGGGCGCTCCCTCGCAGGTGCACAAACATGGGCTTGGGATCGGAGCCCGTTTCTTGCACCATCATGGCGCGAATGCCAGACTGCTGCCGCTGCTCACGCACCTTTTCGAGCTGCCGATTGAAATCGCGATAGTTGCGATTCTCAATCTCGGTGAAGGCCTGATCCCGATGCTGCCTGAGAAGTTTAGCAAAAGCCTTCCCGGCAAAGTCTGCCCGCATGCCAAGGTCAAGAAAGCGCTCGCGCCCCTTGGGATGTTTGCAAGTGACGGCGACCACATTCCGGCCCGTTTGGATAGCGGTAAGGGCACTCTTGTCTAACACGATCTCACGATAATCTTTCGCAGGCCGTTCCGAGGCAAAGATTAGTTGGCCATTCAGATACACCTCCACGTCGCCGTGGTGACGAATCGAGAGGGTGAGACGGGTTGGGATTTGTGTCAGGCCGAACGTCTTCTGCATCCACATCTGCGGCGTGTTCCACCGCGTCTTTGCGTCACCTGTCTGACCAAAGGGGGCCTTACCAATTTGCCAATCACTCGGGCGAAAGCCGACGGTGGACCATTCCCGCGGTGGCTGAGTTGAGGTGTAGGCCCAGGTTTGCGGGTGCTCTTGCGATGGCGCGATCAGCGTGGGAGAGGAGGTTGTCGTGCCCGTGAGATCAATGTCAGGGAATTGCTTGGCGAGTTTCTGTTTCGCGCTTTCCTCAAGGACCATGATCTGGCGAATCAGACTTTGTTCGCGCTCGTCAAGATCCCGCTCCCGTCGGAGCCGCTCTTCTTTGGGTAGACTGATGTCAATGTGCTGAACCACCTTCTGCTTGTCCATTGGCGTGACATTGGAGAAGAAGCTCATGAAGTTGTAGTAGTCTTCCTGGGAAATAGGATCCCCTTTGTGATCATGACAGCGTGCGCAGCCCATGGTCATGGCGAGAAATCCTTCTGTCGTGACTCTCACGTTGTCATCAAGGACATCGTAGCGGTGTTGCAACGGGTCTGCCGGTTCATCGTCCCATTGCATGAGGCGATGGTAGCCCGTGGCGATGAGAGATTCCGCGGTGACTTCATCAAGCTCATCACCAGCCAGCTGCTCTCGGATAAATTGGTCATACGGCTTGTCATGGTTGAAGGCATCGATGACGTAGTCGCGATAGCGCCAGATGAATTCTTTGACGGAATCACGCTCGAATCCGTTCGATTCCGCATAGCGAACGATGTCGAGCCAGTGCCGCGCCCATTTCTCCCCGTAGTGAGGCGAGTCTAACAGGCGCTCGATGAGTGCCTGCCATGACGTTTCGCTGAATGCTTCCACCTCGTTGCGCATCTCCTCAGGAGTCGGCGGTAGACCTGTGAGATTGTGATAGGCTCGCCGTATCAATGCGCGAGGGGCTGCCTGTGGATTGGCTTGGAGGCCAGCTTCTTCCAACTTCGCCATGACAAAGGCGTCAATCGGGTGAGCTTGCCATTCAGAAGCGCTCACCTTGGGAATCTCCGGGCGCTTGAGAGGTTTGTAAGACCAATAGGACTTGGTGTAGTCGTTGATGGTCGTGATCTGGTGATTGTCCTCTTCGACCTCGATCAATTTGTCTGCCTCTCCGGGCGTCCAGGGCATGCCCATTTCCACCCATCGAGTGAGGGTCGCGATGTCCGCGTCGGCAAGTTTGCCGCTGGGAGGCATTTCATGCTCGTCATCCTTGTAGGAGATCATATGAAGGAGAACACTCTCACTCGGCTCTGCCTCGTTGTAGGCCGAGCCTAAACCACCACCCTTCACAATCCCGCGTCGGCTGATTAGTTGGAAGCCGCTGCGAATCTTCACGTCCCCGCGTTCATTGGTGCCCCCGTGACACTTCACACAGTTGGTTTGGAGGATCGGCTGCACCTCCTTCTCAAAGAAAGCGATCTGTTCTGCGGAGAAATCCGGAGCGGCATGAGCCCCAGATAGTAGCATGAAGCCCAAAGTCGTGAGGCGAAGAAGGGGAGGACGCATGGGAAATAACTTTCCATGGGTAAACCCCCTGCATCAAGAATCGTTCCTGAGGAAATCGCCTGGAAAGATCACTCAAGACGCTCTTTGTTAAGCGACTATGGCCGTCCACGAGGAACGTTTCGAACGTGGCAAATCCTGGCGATCGGTCTTCTTCCCGGCGTCAGATGTGCAAGAGTTGGAATGGCTTCCCGAATTCCGGGAGGACCCCGGGTTCAGCGTGGCCAATGCTTTCATCACCGCCTGGTTCGCGCACCTCATGTACGTCGAAGATGTGGTGCAGCGTCGTGAGCTTCTCATGAACGTCGGCTGGATCGAGGCGGCGTCCTTTGAGACGCAACAGATCCGCTGGTCACAACTCCATCCGACGGGGTATCCGGATCAGCAAGTGGTTGTGTTTCGAGGCACGTCAGATCCCAAGCACTGGCTCTTCAATATCAACACGATCCTCACGCGCTGGCCTCATGGGGGGAAAGTGCATGGCGGCTTCGTGAGAGCGTTCTCACGCGTGGTGGCTCCGTTAGAACTCGCAATCCATGAGAAACCGGCTCGCCGTATTCTTTTCGCGGGCCACAGTCTCGGCGGGGCTCTCGCTCTCCTAGCGGGATCACAATTTCCCGCCCATGGGCTCTACACGTTCGGCTGTCCTCGAGCTGGGAACCCTAGCTTTGCCCGCACGGTGATGGCGAGGACGGAGATCTATCGTGTGGTCTATGATCAAGACATCGTCACCACCATTCCTTACCGGATCGATTTCTTAAACGAACTCTCCTACAAGCATGCCGGGCGCACGGTCCACTTACGACCTCATGAAGAGCTCCTCGTCGACGACGAGCGGTTCCTCCCACATTCAAAGAAGTCCTGGCAAGATGCCCTCTACGCAACGTTCGAAGGCGACCACGTCGGTGAACCTCTTCCAGCCATGCAGGATCATGCGCCCAGTGGCTATGTCAGGGAATTGCGTCGTATCGTCGAAAGGGGTGGCCTCACCTAGCAGAGTTCGCAGAACTCCACAGGCAGATCGCGATTGTCGATGGCCACCAGAGCAGGGCCTATCCCAGAAAGAGCGGCTTCATATGGCGCTCGAAGAGATTGGCGGTCACGTTCTGAGACACCGCCGCTTCGTGGTCACGCAAGGCTTGCAAGTAACGCTCTCCTAACGATGCTGCCACTTTGAATCCCACATGGAGAAGTTGTCGTAGGTGAGGGTTGTACTCGGGATGCGTGGGATCATGGCGCAGCGCGTTGACGAATTGTGAGCCTTTCCACGAACCGATGTCTTCGGGAGAGGGGAGCTGTGTAGGATCGATGTCAATCACTGTGGCGTAGGGTTCACACAGAGCCTCCCGCTTTTCGAAAGCCTGACCATAGATCTCTCTCACAAGGGCGAATCCTTCCTCGCCGCTTTCTGCGAGACCGATCAGTTCCTCCAGCCAGGTGGTGCCTGCCGTCTTCAAGTGGAGCCCAGCACCAAAGGCGTTTAGGCAGCGTTGGATGATGGGATAAAGGGAAAACTTATCACTGCCGGAATGCACGCTCAACTTGAGTGACTTGGGAAGTCCATAGGTGTCGACCGCATGGGCTATCACGGCGAGGTCCTGAGAAAACTCCTTCTCGAACTGGGCGAGGTCGCCCACGTAGTCGACGCCCTTGTTGAACCGCCCGGTGAACTTGGGGGCAATCGTCTGCACAGGAATGCCTTCGTCCGCAAGGGCGGCGAGGATGACAAGCAACTCGGGCGGCGTTTGCGGTTGATCCGTCTCGTCCATGGAGACCTCGGTCGCGAAGCCGCTGTCGCCTAACTGATCGACCAAGTGGCGATAGATGCGCCTCGCTTCCTGAACTGCCAGGAGATACTGACTGGTCACGTCACGCAGCCAGATGCCATCCGTCGCGAAGGGCGTGTCGATCCCGGGAATGGTCACCTCGCCGACTAGCTCTGGATGTCGATCAACAAAGGCTTGAATGGCATCGTCGGGAGCTGGCTGACCGATGGCATCGGCCACATCGATCGTGTAGAAATCGCTCGCTTTCAGAAACCGGTCGACCGTTCCCATCTGAATATGGTCGGCATCGACATGGAAGGCTCCCTTCCACTGAAGAGCCTCAACGGCCGCTTCGGCAGCCGCACGGACACTGTCGGGCTCGGAACCGATGATCAGGTGCTCCCGATTAGATTTGTTCCAAACCGGTGTCACGTCGACGCCGGCCTCCTTGAGCTGAATGAAGGCCTGAAGTTGTGCCTTGGCCTGATGGGCGAAGCGGTCGCCAACGCCGAACGTGAAGGTGTCGAGGGTCAATGCCATGCTGCCATCTTGGATGTTTCTAGCAGGGGCTCAACCCGTTTCCCATCCCGTAAACGAAGAAAGGGTGACTGCTCTGGCAGTCACCCTTTCTGTAAAGACAAATGGCTGAACGACTTAGGACCGGCGCCTGCGCAGCCCAAGAAACGCAGTGCCACCGAGAAGCAGGAGAGCCGTGGAAGGCTCTGGGATCTGAGTCACGGAAACATTATCGATCAGGCCAAAGGCGCCCTCGGTCGGAGTTGCCACCGATGAGAACAAGTCTGCGTAAACGAGGGAAAACCCGCCGCTGACATCGACGCCGCTGAGGCTGCCAAACTCCGTGCCATCAATGGCGAAGACGGCAGTTTGCGCATCCGTGTCTGCGGTGATGTCCATGGTGTGCCACGCAAAAGCCAAGGTGCCCGGGGCATTGCCGCCCGCACCAGGAAACGTGTTGGTGGGCAAGTCATCAGTGTTGTTCAGGGAAATGTCCGTGTTCTCAGCACCGTCTGCGTAGAAACGGTAATCTCTCGACGAGTCTCCATCCGAGTTTCCGAGAAGAACAGCTCCATCAAGATAGTCGCCACCGACCGAGAACCCCACACCACCGCCAATAAACTCAGTGGAACCATTGATCACATTGCTGACGTAGAAATCGAAGCTGAGGCGGTAATTTCCGGTGAACGAGTCACTGGTAGCGTAGACCGCGACGCCGTTGGCGGCACCGTCGGCGATGTTGGAGCGCATCTTGAGCCCGAGAGTATCACTGCCATTGGGAGCCGCAGGGATCCCATCTGCAGAGTAGTCGTATCCGTATTCGACACTGTGATCCGGGCTGCTAGCGATGCTGGCAAACCCAGTCTCCATATCGAGACCCGAACTGAAGAGGGTCATGCCGAAGCTTGAACCGATTCCGAGGGCGAAGAGCGAGGCAGTAAGTGAGCGACACTTCATGAGGGAACGTAACCACAAATTCTGAATCTGAAAGGCAATTTGTTGATAAATACCAGGTTCGCGATGGGTGGGTGCCATAATTTCCATGAGCGCCTCTTAGGGGAGCTCCCGAATGCGCAGATGGCGGAATTCGACCGGGGCTCCTTCGGATTCCAGACACAGATAGCCTTCCGCCGGATCACACCCCGTCCCGCCAGAGACCTCTTCGCCGTTCACCCACAAGCGCACCTCGCCATTGATGGCTCGAATGTAGTAATGGTTCCATTCGCCAACACCTTTGCTCACGTTCTTGGAAGGAAAGCTGCGCTTGCCGTTGGGGGCCACCGGAGGGAAGGGGGTCATCGTGGCTGGACCCGTAGGAAACACATCGCCGTGCGTGGTGAACCAGTCCGCCTTCTTCTGATGGTTGCGCTCATACTGTTCGGTGTAGCCATGGTCTAACACCTGCACCTCAATCCCGTGAGGGAGGCGGCCCTTGCCTTCTTCCAACTGCCTGATCGACGCGGGGGACGCCCAGAGGAAGATGCCCGAATTGCCACCAGATTGCAGATGCCGCCACTCGGCTACGATCTCGCAGTTCCGAATGGGTTGCTTACTGCGGATCACCCCCACGGGGTTCCCCGTGCATGCCGCGAAGCCGTCGCGCCACGTCCACGTATCCGCGGCGCAGTTCACATTGACGAAATCCGCCTCGCCAAGGGCGCGCCACCCGGGGCCCTCTCCACGAATCGTCGCGGCCGGAAGCTTCGGCTGCGACGATTGGTGCTGATGATAGAGGCTTGCGATCTCTTCGTTTGTTAGAGCCCGATCATAACAAGAAAGCTCGTCAAAGAGGCCAATGTAGTTGAGGCCAATGTAAAGTCGACTTTCCTCATCCTCCTTCCATGTGAATTGCTGTTGCCATCCAGTGATGGATCCTTGCAAATGCCCATTCAGGTAGAATGAAGCGACGGCGTTCTTATCCTCGTTGTTGAATCGCTCCCACGTGAACGCCACATGCGTCCATCGATCATTGCTAAACGGAGGATTCGCGACTGAGAAGAGCGGTCGCTGAGCCTCTGGTACCTCTTTCTTCTCGGGATTCCAAACAGTTAGGTCCGGAAAGGCTCCGAGTCGGAAATCGCGTGGATCGCCTTCCTTATCAAAGTCGATGAAGAACGCTCCATCATTCCATGCGCGCGTCGTCAGGAGAATGGGATCGCAGTAGCCGGGCTCCAGATCCGTCTCAGGATCAAGTTTGAGCCAGCACGAAACCGTCCCCGCCCATTCACTCTTGGCATAGGGCACGTTCGAAGCCGCTTGGTAGAAAAGCCAGGGCGCATTGCGCTTGGTGAACTGCAATGCCCCTCCGGTGAGGCCCCCGCTATCCTTCCACACAGTGGCGCCATCCGTGTGGAGCCCCGCCTTCGCCTCCTTCTCTACGCGCGTGTGGAGTCTCGCATCGCCCTTGGCGAATTGGGCATCAGGTCCCTGATCAAAGGTGGCGTGAAATGTCCGCGAAGCATCGAGATCAGCGCCAATAGCCGACATATACGTGCACGCCAAGAGCGCCAGAGAGAAACGGTTTGGATTCATGGATGCAAACCGTATCGAGACGGCCGACGCACGGGAAGGACAAACATGTGGTCCTCATTCTTTCAAAGCTGCGCGAAGACGATACCAACCCTTCTCGATCTTGGGAAGGGTGTAGCTGGCTGTTTGGCGTGCGTTCACAGAATCGGAAAGCGTGGGTTCCAATGCCAGTGGGGTCCAGGCGTCGAGATCCGATGAGTGCTCGATCGTGACGAGGACATCGGTTGCTGTGTTGAGGCGTGGGTGCCGAATGACGAAGGCGTCTTGGGTGCGTTCCATTTCCCAGATCAAGCCAGCATCGGTCAGGTCAGGATCGGATCCGGCAAGATACTCAATGAGGTTGACGTGACCGTCTCCATCGGGATCGGCGAGAGGATTGCCAGAGACCTGAGTTTCGCCAAAGTGTTGGGCGAGCCAGGCGGCGTAACCTGTCACGCTCTGGGCAGAACCGGGCGTGCCGCCTGCGTCGACGCTCACGCGCCAATTGTGAGCATCGCTTGGGCCGTCCAATCGCAGCCTTTCCAAGCTCCCACCTTCGCCATCCGCTGCGGCAGGCCACGAGTCGCTGTCCTCGTAGGCCACACGATCAAGCACCCGACCATCGCGATCCACAAGCGTGAGCAATTCGCCGCCATTGCTCAGGCGAGAGGTTTCTCCGTAGGTTCCAATCACTTGCGCCGTGAGGGCTTCGCCGTAGCGACTGAGAAAGGCGTCGCGATCATTCACCACCAACACACTTTCCCCAGCAGGTAGCAGCCGATCAGGAAAGGTGAACGTGATGCCTTCTGAGAAGCGCATGCCGGTCAACAAAGCAGGTGTGCTTCCGTGGTTGGTGATTTCGATAAACTCATAGGCGGTGCCATCCAGGGATTCCGAATCGAGCGGATGATAGTGGATCTCGGAAATGGCAAGATTGTCAGGACTAGGTAATGCCCCAGGATAGAACGAGCCTTCTGTGAGGGCAGACCATTCTCCGTTCGCTGCGAGCACGCGCGCTTTCAGGGTGGTGGCTTCGGTAAAACGCAAGGGTTGATTGTAGGCCTGCGCGGCGCTAGCGGGCACGGATGGACCATCCGTCTCGATGGCGATCAACTCAGGCACCATGAGAATATCGCTGCTCGCGAGGGCACCATTGAGAGCTTGAATCGCGAGGATATTGCGACCCGGTTGCAGCAAGTCGATGGCGTCTGAGACGTCGAAATCGCGAAAGTGAATGGCGTCGTCATCGAATCGTCGCGTGGTCGCGGTGGATTGCCAGGAGAGCATGTCGGGAGCGTTGTGGGAAACGAGTGGTTCGCCGTTGAGGAAGGCGGCAAAGCCATCGTCATAGCGGACCTTGAGCACGAGTTTCTCGATGACCTCGGGAGTGTTGGCCTCAAAGGGAATCCTCACATAGATCGTGGTATTCCGTTGGATGGCATCACTGACATCTGTCTCAAAATAATTGGCATAGAGGACCTCGCCCGTTTCATAGCCGATCCCAGCGCTGCCGGGAGTCCAGGAGCCAAGCGAAGTGGGGTCGGTGAGAGCGTTCCAATCCACACTCAGGGCTTCGCCGCCGTTGGCAGTGGTGGGAATGATATAGTGACCTGGGGTGGTCGCGGTGATGAGTGCCTGACGCCTGAACTCCACTGTGGTCGCGGGATCTGAACCGTCGGTGGTGAAGTAGATGGTGCCGCCTGCGGCAGCGTTTAAGCGGATCGCTGACAGTTGGTCAAGCGAGCCTCCCCGTGGTTCCATGAGCACGCCGTCCACATCGGGGAAAAGACCGCGAGCTCGTAGCTGATTGAGAAAGAGAGTATTGCGCTGAGTAAGAAAGCGTTCACGCAACCAGGCGATTTCTGGTAGCCAATGCGTGTCTTTGGTGAAGATCGGGCCGATGCGATGAAAGTCTCCCCAGCGCGCGGCTTCGATATCCATGAGTGGGGAAAGATCAGCCACCATGGCATCGAGTCGCGCTTGCGCCACCGGAGTGTCTAACGGGCCTCCTTGAAAGAAGAGGCGTTGAGCACGATCGCCAAAGCGGCGACGATAGTTGGGAAGGTAGCGCAGGGCATCGTGCACGGCACCAGGCGTCCCCGGATCATTCACCTGGGTGAGATCGAAATCGAGCACTTGTTGATCGATGAGTCCTGCTCCGAATACACTGTCTAACAAATGCGCGCCCATGCTCATCTCAGCATCCCAGGTGAAGAAATGCAAAGGCTCTGGCATCTCGCCGCCGCGCTGTGCCGCATACCAATTCTTATTGCGGAAGAACGTGGCTTCGTCGCTCTGCCAGTATACCGGTCCTAACCAATCGAAATCGCCTGACCACATCCGGACCAAGAGCGCATCAATGAGCCGATCGATGTCCACTTGCGTCTGCAACTGAGCGTAGGCCTCGGGCGTTGCGATGCCTGCGGAGACGCGATCGTGCACGTCTTGCCAAAGGGTGCCGTCGCCATCAATTGTTTCCCATTCGGTGTCCAAAGTGTCCGCGTGATGCACGACCTCCCAATCCTTCTCCGGGCCCCCCACATGATCGCTGAAGAAGGTCGCGTTGGGGCGTTCGTGCAAATCATAGACTCCCCAATAAAACCCATTCAAGAGCACCTGCACATAGCGGCCGCGGGGGCTGACAAGTCCCATCTCCGTCTCGGTCTTGCGGAGAAATGGATCACGAAGATAGGAGGCATGATAGGGCAAATCGAACGATGTCGCGCCGAAGTCAGGGGAAGGGGACCAACTATCGTGGCCACCCGCTCGGAGGATCAATTGGTCGAAACTCGCCACCGGTGAGTCGTCAAAGAGTGGATAAGTCAACCGCGCTTCCCCGTATTCGCGTCGAAAGAAGAGGCGATACGGCTTCTTCGGATGCGTCCTGGCATTACCACCATGAATTCCCAGGCCGGCATCAATGTGGAGTTCTTCCGTGAGATCGCCTCCGAAGAGCTCCATCGACACCGGAACCTCACGCGACTGATCCGGAATGGTGTCCAACCCGCCATCGCCAAACATCGACTCATAATCCACGGCGATGGAGAGGATGGGCAAATGCGACTGGACAGCATCTCGCAAGCTCTCCGAGTCCGGCCCCAGGGCCGATTGATTGAGTAACGATTGTCCTAACAATTCGTCCAGCACGACATAGGTGTGCGAGGTCACTGGAGACGGTAGGAGACCCGGACGATAGGCGCGCGCTCGGACCACCACGGTTTCTGAGACAGTGACAGGGTCCTCGTAGGTGAGGCTAGCAAGTGTAGGCGTGTCTCCGCTAAAGGTGAAGTGAATGGTCGCTCCCGCTGTCTCCGTGGTCATCGTCAGTGAGCCAGGCGCGTTCAAGAAGCGATCCAGTGCGCCAAAGACCACAGGAGCCACGCGTCCAGCATAACTTTCGCCATTGGGTTCTCCCGGCGTGGGTTCTGGCAGAATCCCATAGCTGGGCACTTCCACCGGGTAGCGCAATTCCAACCGCGGGTGAATGAGAAAGTCGCCACTGGTGGCCGATTCATCCAAGCCCTGAATGGCTAACAGATTCTCACCTTCCTGCAATAGTGTTCGATGAGCGCTCAAATCAATGCGTCTCTCTTTGATGGCATCGCTCGGCGTGTGATCGGCTGTAGCTGCGGAAGTCGTCCGCAGGGTCGCCGGCGCGTTGAAGGAGGCCACCTGCGTCCCGTTGAGAAAGGCCACAAAGCCATCATCCACACGGAGATGAAGCACGATCTCTAACAGTGACTGGATATCGTCCACCACGAAGGGAAACCGAATCTGTGCGGAGGTGGCGAAGCCCGCCATATCGAAGCCCACATCCGTGTGAATCCATTGGTGGTAGTCCAATCCAAAGTCGTAGCCAATCCCAGAATAGCCACGGTTCCACAGACGATCATCGAAGTCCAAGACCGTCCATTCCAAGTTCTGCCGATCTCCAAACGGCACCAACCAGGTGCATGTGGCATCGGTATCAATCACAACCGTCGACGTGATCGCACTGCCCAAGCCGTAGGACTCATCTTCCCCTTGTGGGGGAAAGGATTCCCACACGCTCAGGACCTCACCGCTCGGATCCCGCAAGGCCAGGTATTCGCCATCCGCATCCAATGCAAAGTTTGTGTGCAAGGGCGTCTCAGGATTCCGGCGATCCTTTCCAGACGCAAATACCACCAAGCGCCCATTCGGTTCCAACACCAAGGATGGAAATGTCCACTTCTCCGGCACCGCCGGATCATCGCTCAGCGTGTAGCCTAACAAATCGATTGTGGTCTCTCCACGATGGTGGAGTTCAATCCAATCGCTCGAATCCGCGTCCTCATCCAGGAGCGTGTCCCGATTGTTCGCCATGAACTCAGCAATGTAGAGAGACGAATTCTGGGCCGAACCTGCAACGAGTAGCGCGGCCAGACAGAGCCATATCGGGAAGCAAAGGGGGACGCTCATGGCGACACCTTAGCAACCTCAGCCCACTTGACCAGCGCGAGTCAGAGAGAGAGGAAGAGGGCATTCATCCATCGCCTACGTTCGCAGCACGATCCGTTCCATCCTTCCAGAGCGATATCTGTTAGGTATTTGATTCGCGCGTTGGAAAAGTCGCGATTCGTTGACGCTACCTGTCAAGGAATCTAGCGACTCTCTTGGCGGTGTGACTTTGCAAATCGGGATCTTGGATTGCGGCGACGGCTCTCGTCGCTGCTTCCCGCTCGCCCTTTCGGATCATGGCATTGATGAATTGACTGAGTGATTGATCTCGCAGGGGAGACGATTCTTGGGCGAATAGCCAGGTTTCCGCCGAGAGAGAGTCGCCATTTCCTGCCCAGAGGAGAATGAGATCGGGCAGGAGAGATTGAATCTGATCTTCGGTGCCCTGTTGGCAGAGCCATCCAACCGCGCTTTCTGGAGCAACCTGAACGCCCTCTGTCACAAGTGCTTTGAATAGATAGTGTCGCCGTTCCTCGGTGGAAGCGAGACCCTCAAAGGCCAGGGCGGCGCTCTCGAACCCTTCGGCTTCCAATAGCACGTTGATAAGGCTGCGTTCTGCTGCGCGCTGGATCTCAGGATCATTGAGATGCGTGATCTGTTCATAAAGCGTGCTGCGATCGTTGACCAAATGCGCAATAGCTCGGAAAAGGTGTTCATAGTCAATCCGCACATTTGCCGATTGAAGAGATTCCAACCAACCGGATAGTTGGTTCGTGGGTCGGTTAGATAACGACAGGGCGACTGCTGCGATCTGTTTCCGTAAGTCGCGATGAGCTGTGGTGTGATTCGTGAGGATCCAGTTTGCCGCAGCCTCCACGTTCCGTTGTGTAAGGTGATAGAAGGTGATCTCAAAGAGTTCGCGATGCGAGGTGCTGTGATTTGGATCCATCAGGTAGTGCTCCAAAGTGCGCAAAGGATCTCGTTCCGCCATGAGTCGGAGGGCCCAATACTCGTAATGGCCATGCGAATCCCCTTGGAATCGCTCTTTCGCCGCTTTGGCAAGCGCTTCCAGCTCACCATAGTTCCAGATTGCTAACCTCTCTATCAGCTCGTTTCTGACGCTAGAACGGTCTTCTCCAGCAGTTGCAAAGAGATCTTCCCAGTAGTCGAAATCGAAATCTTGCGCTCTTGGTTGTGGGGTGGCGTGGGCCGGCGACGGCGACGATGGCTGGTTGATGGGCGACCGACTTAGCGATGGGGATTGATAAGCCAGAGAAGCGACGTCATCCAGGCGCGTCTCGATGCGTGCTATTTCCCAAATAAGCCACCCCAAGCCAGCCATGAGGCCCCCAATGATGATCACTCTTTTCATGGCTCCAATCCCAACCCTATTTCGCTAAGGTCCCAAGCGCTCATCGATTTATTCGTTGGTTGGTCGTCTCCGATAAGTGCGGTCGCTTCGGCCTTTAACGGCTCGGATTGAATCCTCTCCAAATGGGCATGAGCCCCACCTTCGTGACGCTGAATCAGTCCCTCGATGAGCCCGAAATAGGCGTGATCTCTCAAGGCAACATCGTCGATCGATTCGATCCAGTTTGTGACTTGCCTTTCCCACTGAGTCAGGGACTTCGTCACCTCTCGAATAACCATGGGTTTCGATTTCGTGGAGACTTGATCCAGAATCCAATCACAATCATCGGAGAGTTGGTGGTTTCCTGAACCGAGACTAGGGCGCGAGCCAAGCATCGCATGAATCCAAGATTCCGTTTCCGGCGTATACCAATGATCAACGAGATCCTTGGCTTCGTCTCGACGTCCCGCATCGCCCAGCCGCCTGATGGTTCCCTGCATCAACTGTTCTGGAGTCCGGCTAGTGAGCAGCTCAGATGCCTCGTTTAGTGCTTGGAGTGGCGGCATCCCGTGCTCAATGAGCGTTGCGGTGAACGCTGAGAGTTGACCGCTTTCTTCAGGCTCTGGGAGCCAACGCATGATCGCAAAGGCGCGTTCGTGGTCAACGGGGACCAAGGCGGACGCGGCAACTCGAATCAGTGCAGGCTCATGGATCTTTCCTCGCGATACTTGCGTCTCCAACCAATCGGCAGCCTTCCCAGGGTCCTTGGCTGCCCAGTGATAGAAAGTGGAGAATAGCGCGTCTTCGTATTCGAGACACAGGCATCCCGTAAGAAAAGCTGGAAACCGGAAAGCTCACGCCGTCTAATCGGTGTGTGAAAACTAACAAGAGACGTAAAACTTCCCAGCCCCAGCCTAAATCGAAAGTAATCGCTCTGCG
>JAUIAH010000032.1 GCA_030425385.1 Verrucomicrobiia bacterium
TCTCAGGAGGTCCACAGCTCCTTCTCGGAACTCTGGTGTGTAGGTCTTTCTTCTCGTTGGCATGGTCTGTATCAGGTTGTGTCAGACCTGCTCGATCCTGTCCATCGTTTCGGGGGAACTTCACTCCAGCTAATTCCGTTGGAAGATAGCCAACAATCACGCGAAAGCTGTCAATGTCGTCGTCGATATAACTTTTTTGAGGTTTTTAACTGGCTTTAGGAACGGCGCAAGAACAACTTCCGATGTTTCTCTGAGAACGACGCCCGTAGAACCGGACTAGCGGGTTCCTCTCCATATCTAATAAGTAATTCCTGCGCCGTTCCTTACCGTTCATCAAATGCCCGATCACCAACGCGGTAGCTGAGGGGTTGAACCGAATGATCAGACAAAGACGGAATCTAGCGAGTGGCTATCGGAGCGTGGAATGCTTCAAAGACATCATCTACCTGACACTGGGAGACCTTGATTTGCCTGGGGAAATAACTGTGGACCAGCAACTGGAATGGACATAAAGACATGCATACATCACATTCGCAAGAACATGGCGACGGCGAAAGTGAATATGCCAAGGGATCCCGGAGGGCGCGAAGCGGACGAGGACAGCCCTTGACACCTTCACTGGAGCTGCTTGATTGTTGCCAGTTCTGAGATGCTGCTTTGCCTTATCAGGGAAGTAGATTTCTTTCTTTTCCTACTGCCCCAATACCGTTTGGAAAACGTCTTAGATATTGGTTCGCCGCTGTACAAGTGACGACCGCAGATCCTCCGATCCCTTTCCCGAGAAATACCGTCTCGAACGCATTAATCTACTTTGCGAAACTCGAATTTAGCCCATTTTATGACGCTCACTTTATTTGCGATTTCTTCTTGATATTTCTTGAGGCGATGTTAGCCCTTCCGCATTTGAGGAAGTGAGCTCTACTGAGGAGTGCCTTGAATATCTTTCCTTTCCTTTCCGCAGGGCGCTCTGAAGTTCGTCCATGGTTCGGTAGCCGATTCCAGGCCAACACCATCCGTCTAGGGCTGAGGTATCGATAGCCCCCTCGCCCCGAAGTGCGCCTTGAGCGACCATAGAAGCATGGGCTTAAGGATTTACGGCTGACATAGAAGTGTTCCTGTTTTCTCCATCCGGCACCAGAACAAAAACGCTTTGCCGCCTTTCAGGCCGAGATTAAGGTGTAGTCCATCTTGCAATTGATAGAGGAGTTCCATAGGAATCTTGCAACATGGACAGACAGGGCATTCAATGTCTTGTATCCATGCAGGCCATCCGAAGGCCTTATCATCTGGAATATGCAGAGATTCTAAGTTTTTCAATACGTCATCAGTTAGTTCTTTGCCATCGCGAAAAAGACCGCTCCCCATGTTGCCTGCCCCTCGTTTGAATGGAATCTGCTTCAATTCCCCTAAATCAATTAGTTCGATAACACTGGGTTAGTCAGAGATTTGTAGCCAATGCGTCACTAGATGGCTTTCTAACGCTTCAACATCTGGCAATTCTGATTCTCGATATCGTTCGTTGGTATTTTGGGGGAATATTGCAATATGCGATCCCGCATTGAATGCGTCAAAAATCTCTGCGTTTTCACGCAAAGCGCACCGTTCGTCTAAGCATTGGTAAACTTGGACGAGCTCAGAATAATCGGCATTGTTAAGCTCCGCAAGATCAATTTGGAAGAGAAATGAAAGAGGGTGACCACACCCACCACAAGAAGGCCACTCTCCATCTTTGTGGTAATTGGGCCACCCGCCATATTTTGTGCTTGTTGGCTCCAAATTTGTGACGCGAAGACCAATTATTGGCAGGAAGGCATCCCGTGCGTGTTTCGTTTGCAGCTTGCTATTTTCCATCAAGGAAAGGTGACTTCAAAGGCAAAGGTGATCAAGCGTTTTCTTCAGGGTGAAGAGCCATCTGGTCCTCCAATTATCAAGCCATTTCTTTTAGCTCCGTAAGCCAATGACGGGTACCCGATGCGAAAGGTCTTGACTTCCGGTTGGGCAACGCCGGCTCCCCTGAATTCGGCGTCAGGCTTCGATCAACTTCGCCTTATAGCTGGCTGGGGTCAGGGTGTGCACCGTTAGGTTCGTTGCCAGTGGCAAGCGGTCCAGCAGCCAGCTTAGGTAGTCACGAGGATTAATCCCTCGGCGCAGGCAACTTCCCAATAGACTGTAGAGCGTGGCCGCATACTGGCCCGCCCCAACGTCACCGATAAACATCCAATTCTTTTTGCCCAGAGCACAGGGGCGGATCGCATTCTCCACGCCGTTGTTGTCGATCTCCAAGTGGCCGTTCTTCTCGCCGAGATATACCTGTAGGCTCTCTTAAGCTATTCTGTAACTGCGCCACTTTCAAATTGATAGCCGATCTCCCATAATCTTCGATTAAGCGTCGCTGATACTTTGGCAATCGAATCACATGTGTTGGATCTCCAAGAGGATCATATTCTTCCCAATACGTGCTATCGATTACAAAATCAACAGGCAAAAGCCTTAAAGCGCCTGCGCCTTCGTCGACGTGCACCGTGTTGGAGAATGTTTTATCGTGTTCGTTCCAGATAATGAAACTGCTGTTTGGCCCTAAATTGATTGTTAGCTTTTGATTAGGATGGTCCAATGGATTTGAAATTTCGAACCGATATCCCAATCCTTTTTGAAGAAATGCAGTGGCGGGAACCAAATCCTCTTGAACAAGGTTGAGAATATGCTGATCGAGTTCGTCCAACAGAGAAAACTTGACATTACTCCCAGGGCTGTAAGTGTCTACAGCCACCGGTTCAAAGATCAATGAGGTGTCGTCATCCATTGCATTGACGACGCCATCACCATCAATGTCTCCATCACGTTCGTCTGCAGTGCCATCATCGTCTATATCGCTGTTGCCGTGAGAATAAGTTGACCAACTGGCTTCACCGCTTGGGTTACCTTCAAAACCCTCGAATCCAGGCACTGCGTTTGCGTCAGCTGCTACCACGGTTGTGTACGCCGACCACCAAAACCCTCCTGTTTTGAACCAAAATTTATTGTAAAGAGTGATCGCGGTCGTTGGAAGGCCTGATACAGCAATCTGGGATGCGGCCCCAATGGCCGAACTCGCGAAGAGATTACTACTTCCATGGCTCGTTCCCACGTGTAGAAGCCATTCTTCGATTTGACCGTTGTTAGGTGTCCAGGTATAGGTGGGAAGATTGTTAGAATTCGTAGAGAACATTGATCTATCGGGAGGATTTAACAACTGAGGATATCCGCCAACAAACGTGTTGTAATAATAGTCTCGATACTCCCAGGAAGATGAGGTGCCATTGAGATGCCGACTCCAAAGTCGAAAGTGGACGATGCGACCATTAGTTGGAATACCTCCCAAAGTATAGGAGGTGCCCTGGGGGTTTTTGTTCTTGATGTCAAAGGCACCTGGCTCTGAACCAACGTAGAGCCAGTAGTAGAGGGGATTGGAATCGTGAGGATCCCATGAGAATGTATAAGGATCGCCTACCAATAATCCGCTTGACGGGTTTGTCATAGCGGTATCATTGACGGTTGAATACCTGTAGGTTCTATTCTTCCAAATTCCTTGGCTATTGTAATACCAGAGGGTGACATAGATGGAAGCTCCATTACTAATGGGAAGATTCGAGATATTGTGATGGCCTGAAGAACCCGCACCAACGCCATCATTAAAGATTAAAGATGTCTTTCCCGTTGTATGATGTGCCTATCCAGAGATGCCAATACTGAACATCCACGCTATTAGAGGTCCACGTGAATTTCGTGCTTTCGCCGGTGAGCACGCCTCCATCACTTGGCGTGAGCATTTGGGGCTTGTTTTGATTCTGGAAGCAGAAGTCGGAGGAGTGCCAGCTACCGTTCTGTTGGAAGTGGAGACGGATGAAGATTTCGTCCGTGGTGTAGAGGCTGTAGGTTGTGTGGCTGCTCGTGCTACTGGAGAGTACGCCCGAGTCGAAGAGGATGGTGCTGCCGATGGTGTAACCGCCGGTGAGGCGGTAGGCGGTGATGCCGCTGGTGCCGCCGTCTGTCCAGTTGAACGTGGCCGTCGTGCCGCCACCGATATTCGTCCATGGGACAGGACTGGTGATGTGCGGTCGCGCGAGGACGGTGATGATGGTGAATTGGGCCATGGCTACGGTGAAGACCGAGGCACGGATGAACGTGTGTTGCCATTTCATGATTTCGGCTGGCTGAGTTTCCTGGCGATTAGCGGGCGGATGGCGCAGGGGCGGGCGGTGTTTTGCGTCCGATGGCGGTGACCTTGTAGAAGCCGTTGGCGTGACGGCGCTTGTCCTTCCATTTGCCGGCGGGGAAGATGCCGAGGTTTTTCCATTGCTGGCCGTCGCTGGAATAGTGGATTTGGTAACGTTGCCCGCGAGATTCCGGCAAGGGGATGCTGATCTCGTTGCGGGCTTGATCGAGTTTAGCGCTGTTCGAGATGGAGAGGCCGGAGCCGTGCGTGGCCTCGGGTGGGAGCTTTCCGATGGGGACGATCCGGGATGGGGCAGATGGGAGACCTTTGATGGTTTTGGCTTTGCCAGTGGCTGGCTGTTGGGGTTCGATCTCGATCCGTTGGACGTTTCCCTTCCCGTCTGCGACCCGAACGGCTCGCTGGTCGAAGCCTGAAGGGACATCGATGGCGTAGATGGATTTACCGAAGACCTTTTCGTTTCGCGTGTCCACGGCTCCCGCAGCTTCGAGCATTTCCTTAGTTGGCGTTGGCTCCGGCCCTTGCTTTTGTGAGTTCAGCGCTGCGCGAGGATCGCGTTTGCGCAACGGTGTGAGGGTAAGTGCGCTCTTCTTCTCGTTTGGGGCGTCGCTGATGTGCGGTTTGGAGCGATCTTTAATGACCTGAGGCGGTGCCTCAGGGCTTGGAGATTCTTGGGCGATGAGGCAAGCGAGCGTGCCGACGAGGGTGGCCATGGCGGTGGTGGTGCTTTTCATGAGGGTACGGTGATTCTGATAGGTGAATGGGTGCGTATTCCTGCGACGGCGAAGACAGGACATGATCGGGGCGTTGCGATACCCCAGTGAGAACGACGGTGGACTGCGTGACGGGAAGAGCCTTTTGTTAGGCCTGAACTGTAGGGGCTGGAAAGCCCCCCCGAACACTATTACTAAAAGGCTTGCAGATGATCCCCACCACACGGAGGCGCTTCTCTTCGAGCAAACGCTCGCCACGCAATCGCAATCGCATGATTTCCATTGAGGCGTGTCAGCGGGCCATCTATCGTAGCTTATAAGAATCTGTTAAGATTTTTCAGGGAAGCGCGCTGATGGCGTGCGAGAAGCGTTTGAGGCCTTCGGCGAGCATGGCACGCGGACAGCCGAGGTTCCAGCGGACGAAGCCGGGCGCGCCGAAATCGCGTCCGTTGGAAAGTGTGAGGCCGTGTTTCTGGAAGTGGGCGACAAGGTGGATGTCCGTGCCTAACGGACGCACATCGAGCCAAGCTAGGTAGGTGGCTTCGGCTTTGGTGAGGGGGAGATCGGGATGATGGGTGGCGAGGTAGTCTGCGAAGAAGGCGTGGTTGTCACGCAGGGTCTCAAGCAGGGCTTGGCGCCAGGGTTCGCCATGGCGGAAGGCGGCGGCGGTAGCGGTGTAGCCGAAGACATTGACGGGGGCGATCCAGCAGCCCATGGCTTGGCGAAAGGCCACTCGCAGGTTGCCATCGGGGATCACTGCGAAGGCGCAGCCAACGCCAGCGATGTTGTAGGTCTTGCTAGCAGCCATGAGGGTAATGATCGATTTCTGCCAGTCGTGATCGAGGTGGAGAGCGCTGATGTGTGGCGTGCGCTCCTCGTCGAGGATAAGGTCGCAATGGATCTCATCTGAGCATAACAGTAGCTCATGGCGAGCGCAGAAATCGCCTAACCAATCGAGTTCTTCCCGCGTGTAGACGCGGCCCACGGGGTTGTGGGGATTGCAGAGGATGAAGAGTCCGGTGTCGGGACGAACGGCTTCTTCGAGCGCTTGTCGATCCCAGGTGAGTCGACCTGATTCCTCGACGAGAGGAACCTGCAAGACGTCGAGAGCGCCATCGAGCGGTGCCTTGAGGAAGGGCGGGTAGATCGGGGTGCAGGTGAGGATGGATCGTGCCCCCTGTGTGCGGGCGACGGCGGCGGTGACGCTCAAGGCCGGGACGAGTCCTGGCAGCCATACCAACCAGGAGCCTTCGGCGTGAATCCGATGCCGCGTACGCAGGTAGTGTAGGACGGCTTCTTTCTCTTCAATCGTGGGATAGGCGTAACCAAAGACCCCGTGGGCAGCCCGTTTCTCCAGGGCTGCGACGACTTCTGGGGGCGATGTGAAGTCCATGTCCGCCACCCAGAAGGGGAGGGCATCGCCTCCATGCAGGTCCCATTTCAACGACCCTGAACCGCGTCGGTCAGGAGCTTGGTGAAAGTCAACGTCAACATCATTGGCCGCCATGGACCACCCATCGCCATGGGGGGATCTAACGCAAGAAAGTTTCGGCCAGCCAGTCGCGGTCGGGTTTGGAAAGGAGTACGACGGGATACCGATGCTTCTTGCCATAGGGATCCATGAAGACCACTTCGCGGTCTTCACGAGAGACCTCGACGGCTTTGGCGAAGACCGCTTCATTCCTATCATTGGTCCAATCACGATAGCCTTTCTCGACAAGACGTTGGTGGCGTTCGCGCTCACGCAAGGCGTGGACTTTCACTTGGTGTTGCAGTTCATCGAGCACGAGAGGAAAGCGTCCTCGACGATAACCTCGAAAGCGCCACATCTCTTTAGAATCTGGAGAGAAGAGGACGAGGAAGGGGTAACCCATGACGTTGAGCTCCTTCTTGACGTGCCGCGTGTAGGGGTGGCTGGCAATGTCAGACTCCGCGAAATCGATCTTTGTCAGGACCATGTAGTCTTTGGCCATGCGAAGAAAGCGTGTGTGGCGGAAGAGTTCGGTCGCCATGGTCTTCGACGTGCTGCTGCGGACGGAATCGGTCATCCAGAGGAGGAGGAGTTTCCTCTCAGCACGCGCCTCTCGCATGGCTTGCCGTGGATCGCGTTTCCAACGCCGAAGTTCACTGGGAAGGAGGCCACTATCCACTTGGCCTCCCGTAGGGCTTTCACCTGATCGCAGTTTCCCAAGGCGCGGCCCCGTGCGTTCGCGTTCTGCCTGGAGGCGCTCCTCTCGCTCACGTCGCTTGTTGCCCCAAGGAAGCCAGGATCGGCGTGGCTTCTTGGCTTCTGGCAGAGCAGGTGGGGGAGGCGTGCTCGGAGCGGCCTCGGGTGGTGGGGCGATGTTAGTGGGTGGGAGAGTGCTAGAGTCTGGAATGGTGGTAGGAGGAAGATCTGGCAAGGGATTGACCGGCGCGCGGCTCTCTTCGGGCTCCACCACCACATAGGCGTCCCCAGTGTCGGGGAGGTCGTCGATAGCGGGACCGAGGTTGTCTCCAAAGAGGGTAGATTCGATCTGGCTCCAACCATGGTTGGCAGGAATCAACGTGATGCTGAGGGTGGCGACCACCAACGTAGAGACGGTTCGGAAGCGCATGGGGAATGTATAGACGCTCTCATGAAACGCGGCAAGCTTAGCGCTTGGACAAATGACACGCTTGTCATGGAGGCGACACGGTTTGGTCATCTGCCCGTGGTTCTATCTCTATGTAACCACTTGAACCCAAACCAGAACAGAATACACCATGAACAAAGCAACCACATCCACCCTAGCCATCATCGCCCTCAGCGGCGTCCTCGCCTCCAGTCTCGTTGCCCAGGAGAACGGACGACCCAAGCGTCACGGGAAACGTCCTGCCCAGGCACTGATCGAGAAATTCGATTCGGACGGTGACGGCAAGCTCTCGGAATCGGAGCGAGCCGCCGCGAAAGCCGCCATGGCAGAGCGCCGCGCAGCAGCCGATGCAGATGGTGATGGGACCATCACCAAGGAAGAGCGCTTGGCCGCGTTCAAACAGCGTCTGAGCGAGAATGAAGAACTGGCTGCTCGCGTGCTCCAGCGTTTCGATGCGGACGAGAACGGCGAGTTGTCCGAAGAGGAACTCGTCAAGGCGGCCAAAGCCGGGAAGCGTCTCCGCGAGCGGGCGAGTGAGCGGAATCGGAAGCCGAAGGGCCGTCGCGCCAATCGTCGCAATCAAGAGTAGGCGCCCATTTGCCCCCTCACCTGTACCACACGCCCAACCCAGAGCGGGGCATCTCTATCGAGGTGTCCCGCTTCTGTTTATCGGACTCTTGAAAGCCGCGATGCAGCCTCAAGCATTGGAGAGATCTTCTAATAATTGTTAACAATTGGTTTGCTTGCGGCGCTTGGTGAATTTATAGCGTATGTGGAAATGATGAGTGAAAGTGCTCCAGCGGTCCCTGGCTTCCGATCCTTGTCTCAGGCGGGCATCCAACTGCGCGAGCGAGGTGACCAGCCGGAGCCTCAGGTGCCATCCTCGCAGGTGGACGCGCATGGTCGACTCCGCGCCGCTGGCAGCGTGGCTGTATTGCCGCGGGAACCAGGCACCAAGCGACCGCTCCCCAGAGATCGGCAACCCATTCCTCACAGCGTTCCTCCGGGGACTTATGTCGGTCACTTGCCCAGCGTGGAATTCTCGTGTCCCGCGTGCGGCGTGGTTCTCACGATCACCGAGCCGTCAGCGTATCATGGTCAGGCAGGCCCCTGTCCGCACTGCGCTGCCGTGGTGTTACCGCCGCGAGTCGTTTCGCCCTTCTCCGAAGCAGAAGCGCCTGCCCCCGACAAGGTGAAGCATTTCTCGGGCTTCGCGATGTGAACGCATCCCGTGAATGAAGGTGCATGGTCGCCTGCCGCATGCTAGTCTCGCCTCATGAAACGGCTCTTGTTTGCTGTCGCCGTCCTCTCGCCCGTGGTGGCCTGGGGGGATTCCTCGCCTCTGAAGTTCAAGACGTATCGTGACTGGGACCTAGAGTTGCCTGAAGCGGAAGCAAAGCCTCTGAGCGGGCCGATCGTCCTGGAGGGAATGAAGATGGCTTTCAATACGGGTGTCGAGGGCACGGCCTTGCAGGTCGATAAGGATGGCGATGGCAACTTTGACGTCAAGGTCACGGGCGAATCGGGACTGGTGACTTTGCAAGGGGAGACGCAGCGCTACGCGCTCCGGGTAGCCAATCAAGGGACCGGATGGCATGCCATGCCTGGAGGTGCCATGGTGGGCAAAGTGCGAGGGCAGCAAGTGCGCCTGATTGATCAGAATCTCAATGGACGTTTTGACGATTATGGGGTGGATGCGATGATTGTGGGGCGGGGGAAACATGCTTCCTTTCTTTCCCGAGTGATCAACGTGCGGGGAGATTTGGTATCGATCGCGGTCGCTCCTGACGGGACGTCCGTGACGTGGGAGCCTTACCAAGGTGAGCGCGGGACGCTCGACTTCGGCACTTCATTTGCCTCGAAAGGGAAGCTGTTAGGGGCGGTAGTTGTGGAATCCTCCAAACAGCTCTCCTACACCCTGACGAGCCGTGCCATGACTGTGCCCGCGGGAAACTATCAATTGCACCAGGGGCGCATTGGTCTCGGTCGCAATGTGGTGAGCTTTGGTCCCGGCAAGATGGGAATGTTGGCCGTGACGGCTGGAGAAACAATGGCGGTTACATTGGGAGAACCTGTCACCATTGATTTCAAATACGTGCGGCAACCTGGGCGGGTGATCATGGCGCCACAACTCGTCAGCTACGTGGGCAAGGCAGGTGAGGTTTACGATCAGTGGACGCCCTTTGGTGGGTCCCCTCAGTTTGAGGTGAAGGACATGGAATCTGGGAAACAACTGGCCATCGCCGTCTTTGGCGGCTGCTGAGGAGGCTTTGCTCCGGCCGCCGTGCGCGTGCCTGCTGCTGCTAAGATCACTGTGAACGCTACTGCCAAGACCTGGGCCTTTGATAAGATGTCAGGCGAAGGGGCTCCCCATGGAGACGCCTCGGCGCTCTCGAGTCTGATCGGTCAGGAAGCGCCAGACTTTGAGGTGGGTCTGTTAGGAGGGGAAACGTTCCGTTTGTCGGATCATCTGGGGAAACGCGTGGTGGTGCTCGATTTCTGGGCGACCTGGTGCGGGCCCTGCATCCAGGCGATGCCGGAGGTGATCGCTGCGGTGGAGAGCGTGGATCCCACGGAGGTGACTTTCATTGCCGTGAATCAGCAAGAGGCTCCTGACAAAGTGGCGACATTTCTTGGCCGCAAGGGCTGGGAGAAACTCGTGGTCGCCCTCGATGATGGGGCCGTGCGTGAGAAGTATGAAGTCTCTGGCATTCCCACCACTGTCATTATTTCCAAGACCGGCAAGGTGACCATGGTGCATTCAGGCTATCACGAAGGCCTTGAGGAAGATCTCAAGCTCGATCTTCAAGATGCGTTGTCGGCAGAATAGCGATGGTGAAGCTGCGTCTGATTCTCTTAGCGATCCTGTCGATGACAGGGGTCGTGGTCGCGCAGGTGCAGCCCGCGCAGCTTCTTGGACCTGGGGCTGCCGGTCCCGGTGCGCCTCCGGGCGACCCCTTTGCGCCCCCTTCGCAGGAGCCCACCGAGCCCTTTGAAGTCGGCGGCGACACCACCGCGACCCATGGTCGGATTCCGGTGAATGTGGTGGGTGGGCGTTTGGTCGCCCACTGTGAGATTTCCACCATTCACCGCCGCATCCCGGCAAATCTCTTCATCGACCTGGAAAGTCCCTCCGTCTTCCAATTGCACAACAACGCGGCAGGGCCTCTGAAGGTCGAGAATGAAGCGGGAGAAACGATTCCGATCACCGTGCACTTCCCCGAGTTTCAAGTGGTGCTGCCGCGTCGAGAGGAAGGGCCCGAAGACGTCTTTGCCGAATTCACGCGACTTTATTCCCGCGAGATCGGGGAGGATGCTGTCGTCGGAGCGTTAGGGGCGCAGTTCTTCAAAGACTACGCGTTGGTGCTCGATCTGCCCGCTGGATACGTGCACGTGGAGCCTCCCACCGTGGACGAATCTCCCCCGGAGGAAGGGACCTTGCGGGTGCCGGTGTCGACGACCGACGACATCATCTGGCTGCCTGTGACATTGCCAGGAGATGAGAAGGCGGCCATGGCGCTCGGCACGGTGGAGGAGGATTCCATGGTGGATGCTGTCTGGAGTGATGAGTTAGGGCATCCTTATGGCGATCTCGACACGCTTTTGTTAGGCGATGCCAATCTCGCTGAACGCATGGCGTTCCGCCCGGCAGAAATCAATTTCGTGCACGAGGACGGGGCCTTTGGCATCATCGGCCTCAGCTTGCTACAGCAAATGCGCGTCGCGATTGATCATGCGCGCACGCGTGCTGATATCGTCTTCACGGAAGCGCCCGCGTATCCTAAGGAGGAAGCAGCGTTCTACGAAGCACTCGTCGAGGATGATCCAGAACTCTTCATGGCGTTCCTGCAAACCCATGCGGAGGCGCGTCATCGGCAAGAAGCGGCAGAGCGGCTCTTACATGCGCACCTAGACAGCGATGCGGAGCCGGAACTCATGGAGCAAGCCATTGCATGGCTCAGTGAAACTTGGAGGAAAGACATCCGCGCCACCCGTGCGCTCGATTTGATGAAAGAACTGAGTGAGGCAGGCTATGCGGACGCTGCCTTGGATGCCGGGAAGCATGGAGTGGAAGGTGGTCGCGAGGACCGCTATCCCAACGCCGTGCACCAGATTCATGCGCGCATGGGCGAGATCTTGTTAGGCAAAGAAGATCTCAAGCAGGCTTGGCGCCATCTCCTCTCCGCGGCCTTTGGCTTGCCGGAGGATGGTATGATCAATCTGCATCTGGGGCAATGTTATGAGAAACAAGGGCGATATCAGCGGGCGATGTCGCGCTACGTGCAAGCATTGCTCGACGCCGCGAGTGGAGAACAAGCGGTGGACGCTTTGGCTCGAGTGAGTCGATTGATGGGGGAAGGCGAAGCTCTGACCGTGGATCGGATCGAGCCATTGATTGCCGGAAAGACATACGGGTATAGCGCGGCCACGCGGTATCGACCCACGGAGGAGGAGAAAGCGGCCAAGCGCGTAGCCTTGGTGGAATTCTTTACCAACGCGCAGCACAAGCACCCTACGCGTGACGAAGGTGCTATTGGAGGAGCGTTAGGGAATGAAGGCGTGCTGTCGTATTTCCCCCGCACCCATGTCGCCGCGCTCGCCTATCATTTGCCTCACCCGCAACTTGGGATGGATTCGCTCACCAATGAGGTCGCGCAGGCGCAAGCGGATGTCTATGGAGTGCCGCCAGCCATCCACATCGTCAATGGCGTGGCTCAATTTCCCGGACAAGGCAAGGCACGGGATGCCGAGCAAATTTATAAAACGGGACGCGACGTGGTGCGGGAGGCGCTGCGGCAGCCTGCCACGGTGATGTTAGAACTCGACGCGACCCTCGAAGGCAAGGTCTTGAAGGGAGCGCTGGTCGTGGAAGGTGTCGATGCCCTCGATGCTCGTGTGCATCTCGTTCTCGCTGAGCGCGGAGTCCTCTATCCGGGGCGGAGCAAGGTGATTGTGCATCGGATGGTGGCACGCGCCGCCTTGACGCGCTCGGTGATGGGCGAGCCCTATCAGGCAAATGAAGAGGGAAAGATGACTCTCACCTTTCAACGCAATCTCGCGGAGATTGCCCAGGGAAATCGTTTCTATCTGGAGGAGATTCAGGGCGAGGGTAAAGGCGCTGTGCAGCCCTATGCCACGCGTATGGATCCAAAGCAAATCACTCTCGTCGCCTTTGTTCGCGACAACGACACCCGGGAAGTGCTGCAAGCCATTCAGATCGATCCCGTGCTGGTCGACGCCAAGGAAGGAGAGTCCTCTTCATGAACACCATCGCCCCTCTGTTAGACCAGGTTGCCGAGAAAGGAGAACGGTGGCTTCTACGATCCCGATTGCGGGACGGAGTGAAGGCGGGTTTGCGCCCGGCGCTTTTCGGAATGGTGCTCGTCGCGTTCCTCATGCTTCTGGCAGGCCTCGCTCATCGTTATCTCGGAGCCCCAGCCCCCAGGCTGGGTCTTGGCACCGCCTGCTGTTTCCTCGTGCCTCTCCTCATTCTTGGGTTCCGTGTGTTGATGAAATTGCGTGAACATCCCACGCGGCAAGAAGGGCTCGCCTTGTTTGATGAGCGGCTTGCCTTGCGTGACCGCCTGCGCACGGCAGATGGCTTCATGCAGATCGAGAGACCAACCGCATTCATGCGCGCGGCGATAGCGGATGCCGTGCCAGCGGCACAACACGCGGCCGAGAAGGAACTGCATTGGGCCTGGAATGAGGGGCCATCGTCCGTCCCGCGTTGGTTGGTGTGTCTGCCATTGCTGGCCATCGCGTTGCTCCTCGTCGCATGGTGGATGCCTAAGGCTGCCTTGGTCATCCCGCCGGGCTCATCGGACCCTGAGGGTGGCGCGGCTCCTCAGACAGTGGTTTCCCAGGCGGAGAAAGAGGATCCTGAAGCAGTCGAGCGCCCAGACCTCCCGCCCAAGCGGCGTCCGGCGGAAACCAAGCCGGTGGCACCCCCGCAAGGGCCGCCGCCCACGGTGTCCGAGCCGAATGTGTCTGCGAAAGTGGTGGAGGATCAGGAGGTGAAGGAAACCGAAGGGATGACGGAGGGAGGGCAACATTCCGACGCGCGTTCGTCTGGACGGTCCGATCGGTCGCAGGGAGCTCCTGGCAATCAGTCGCCAGCCTCCAAGCCCGTGGAGCAGAAGAAGCCCGCCAAGAAATCCGTGAAGAAAGAGGCGAAAGAACGTGAGCCCTCGCCTCAGAAGAAGAAAGTCAAGGATCGCTCGGGAGCCACCAGTGGACGCGGCAGCTCAAGTGGCTCGAGTCGTAATCCGGCCTCAACCGATTGGTCTAGCAAAGACCGTGTTGAGGAAAGTGAGGATCAAGACATGGAGCAGGAGGAAGAAGTCGATGACGAGGAAACGGAATCGGAAGCTCGCGGTGGCTTGCAGCCCAACTTGAGGGATCGCCGTCCACCGGTGAATCGTGATCTCAGCATCGGTTTCGGCAATCGGAGCAATCCCGATGCCAATGGCCGTGGAGGCCCCGGGCAGCGAAAGAAATCTCGTGGCGTCGCCTCGCTCGTCCTCGGAGTCCCGGTGCCAGATCACGTCAAAGGCCAGGTCAATCCAGGGCGGGTCAAGATCACCCAAGAGCGCATTCAACCCAAAGCGGAACAGGCCGAACCCGCCTCCGCGCAGGATCGCGGCACTCGCCAAGCTCCCATTGGTACGATTCCCCAGCGCTCGCTCGATCCTGAGATGAAACAACTCGTGCGCGAATTCTTCCTCCGCGAAGATTAGAATGCCGACCTATTCGATACGTTCGGTGATTCGGTGGCCCAGAATAGAGAACCAGCAAAAGCCATTCGTCTATGAAGAGCGGATCACGCTCTGGAATGCCGCCACGTTTGAAGAGGCAATTGATCTCGCAGAGACAGATGCGAAGGCATACGCTCAATCAAAGGGCTTCGAATGTCTGGATCTCTTTCAATCCTATTGGTTGTTTAATAGTCTGGAAGGATTGCCACAAGGGCGTGAAGTCTATTCTCTCATCCGCGAAAGTGATCTAGACCCTTCGAGCTACCTGGACGCATTCTTCGACACAGGACTTGAACGGTCGGGCGATTATGGTGATCAGATGAAATGAGAAAGAGTGCGCCGATTAAAGCGGAAAGAGATAGTGCTAGATCCCTCGTGAATCTGGTCGTGATTCGGTCCTCTGACATGGAAGCGTCGAAAGCATTTTATGAACGAATCGGGCTGACCTTTGCGTCGCATCGTCATGGGAAAGGAGCGCGCCACTACGCGTGCGAGATGGGCTCGATGGTATTTGAAATCTATCCCCTGCGCGAAGTGACGAGTGCCGGAACGCGCCTTGTTTTTCAAGTGTCTGATGTCGATGCGCTGATGGCGACGTTGTCAGCCGTGGGCGTGGATGTCCTGTCCACGCCACAAGACTCGCCGTGGGGACGGCGCGCCGTCGTCCGAGATCCGGATGGGCATTCGATCGAGCTGACTGAGCCAATTAATTGATAAATGCTTCCTATCGGCTGTGGGGCTGGAGATGGCTCCAATTTCAATTGGTCATGGAGGATACTACGGGCGCTTGAATAGATAGAAACGTCCGTCTTCAGCACCGACGAGGAGGTCGCGTCGACCATCGCTATCCCAGTCGACGGTGGTGGGGCTAGTGGTATGGCCAGCGAGGCGGCGTTTTCCCAAGGGGCCTTGATGCTCCAGCTGGACGATCCCGTCTTCACGTTGCCCCCGATTCAGGTAGAGGTCGACATTGGTTGAATTGACGAACAAGTCGAGCTTTCCATCTCCATCCCAATCGGTGAAACACAACTTGCGGCGACCGCTCTTGCCAGCGTCTCCTTTGGCGAGTTTGAGAGGGCCATTGGCATCGTGGAAGCGTCGTTGACCAGGATCGAGCCGCCCATCTTCACGACGTCGGAACCAGGCGAGGTAGCCTTCGTGATCGAGCATGATAATGTCAGGGCGCTTATCGTTATCCCAGTCCAGCACAACAGGGGAGGTTCGCCACTGCGTGCAGAAGGCATTTCCATCTGGCTGCCACCAATTCCAAGCAGGGTACTTGGGTTCGTCTGTCCAGGCGATCTCAATGGGTACGGCCTGGTCTAACATAGGGGCGGTTCGCGTGCCCATGTTGCGGAACCAGACGACTTTGCCCCAGATGGAATTGACGATGAGATCAGGAAGCTGGTCGCCGTTCCAATCGGCAACATCGAGGGTTGTGTAGCCCCACTTGGCTTCACAGGGACCCTGAATCGATCCTTGTGGACCTGCCAGGATGCGCAATTCCTCGCCTCCTGCTTTTAACAGAGTCGGCCGTGCCCACCGCGGTGGATTGCCACCATCGAGATTCTCGATGAAGGCGATGTGTCCGGCGGTGTTCCCGCAAATAAGATCCTCATCGCCATCGCCATCCCAGTCTGTGCTCACTGGCGTGACGAGAGCTCCAAATTTGAGGTCTCGCGCCTGTTGTTGGAAATATCGGGGATGTGCGAATTTAGGCATGTCCTCGGCGTGTGGCTCGAGATTCTCGACGAGGGCGACTCGTCCATCTTCATCGCCAACCACCAGATCGATATCGCCATCGCGGTCCCAGTCGATCGCCACGGGAGTGATCATTTGGACATCCATGGCGATCGCTTTCCCGTCTGGACCGAGAAGGCGCTTGCCTACCGCATAGACGGGTGCGGTGGCTGTGCCCGTGTTTTCGAAGTAGGTGAAGCCATCGAGAAACTCGCCACAGAGCAGGTCGAGGTCGCCATCGCGATCCCAGTCGGCCATGTTGGGGCTCGGCATGCCATAGACGTCCACGGGCTTGCCTCCGGCGTGCACTTGCTGGGGTTTAGCGAAGGAGCCGTCTTCTCGTTGGCGGAACCAGTGGACGTAGCCGTGAAGGGGGCCATTGGTCCATTCGCCCTGGGCATTCCAAGCATCATCCCAGCCGTAGTCGCCCCAGTAGCCGGTGCCCACCACGAGATCGACACGGCCATCGCCATCGACATCAGCCCGTTTCCACTGGTCTGCGCGCGTGCGCCCGTCGC
Source organism: Verrucomicrobiia bacterium (assembly GCA_030425385.1). Taxonomy (GTDB): domain Bacteria; phylum Verrucomicrobiota; class Verrucomicrobiia; order Verrucomicrobiales; family DEV007; genus JAACDM01. The sequence goes on from JAUIAH010000032.1 coordinate 16,558, forward strand.
CAAATGAGAGCTTTGGGACGTCGATAGGCGTGCTTTCTTGAAAGCCTTTACCCAAGAAATCGGTCCATTCGCGACCAGGACTCATGACCACGGGGCGATCGTCTACGATCGACAGCTGAACGTTGCGAATGGGATCGCCGACCCGGACAGGTGGCTTGAAGACCGGCATCTTGGCTTCTGGTCCCTCGGGGTTCTCAAACCAGTAGATGCCGGCGAAAGGGACATCGGGGCATGAAACCACGAGGTCGAAGTCGCCATCGCCATCCCAATCCATGGGGAGCGGCCAACCCCAGAGGCCGACACCGAGGTCCACCTCGAGCCCTGGATGGTGGTAGCCGACGCGTTCGAAGTCGGCGCTGACCGTGTGAAGGGCAGCGAGAAGGATGAGAGACGACGACAGCAAGCAACGGTTCATGAAAGCCATGCCAGAAGGGTAGGGAAATGAGCGTAGATGAGCTTGTGAAATTTTTCACAAATTCGCCTTGCTGGGAATTTCTCCGTTCGCAATAGTGCGCACAAGGGTGCGACCCGCCTCATTCTGAGCGGTATACGCCTGTAGCTGCTGCAATTTCTGACCCCAATCCTGCCACTGTGAGCGAATCGAATGACGTGGAGATGGTGAACGTCCAGATCGATGGGACCTGGATGCAATTCCCCAAGGGTACGCGTATGATCGAGGCCTGTCGGCAGGCGGGCGTGGAGGTGCCGCATTACTGCTACCATCCGAAGCTCACGTCTCCGGGCAATTGCCGCATGTGCCTCGTGCAGATGGGCATGCCGCCGCGCCTGGCACCAGGTCAGGAGCCGGAGAAAGACGAGGATGGACGCACGAAGATCCAGTGGATGCCGCGGCCGGCGATTGCTTGCGCCAATACGGTGGCGGACGGCATGGGGATTCGGACCGGAGGCGAGTTGGTCGACGAGTGTCGGCGTGGGGTGATGGAATTTCTCCTCATCAACCACCCGCTGGACTGTCCCATCTGCGATCAGGCGGGGGAATGCCGCTTGCAGGAATTCAGTGTCGAACATGGTAACGGCGTCTCCCGTTTTGTGGACAACAAGGTGAAGAAGCCGAAGAACGTGGACATCGGTCCGCGGATTCGGCTGGATGACGAGCGTTGCATCATGTGCTCGCGCTGCATTCGCTTCTGCCAGGAGATTCCCGAGGATGACGTGCTCGGCTTCACGGACCGGGGTAGCCACACGGTGCTCACCACGCATCCGGGGAAGAAGTTGGCCAATGACTACAGTCTGAACACCGTGGACATCTGTCCGGTGGGGGCGCTGACTTCCAATGACTTTCGGTTCCAAATGCGCGTGTGGTTCCTCAAGGAAACGCCCAGTATCTGCACGGGCTGCGGTCGGGGATGCAATACGATCTTGGGAAGCCGTGAAGACGAGATGTATCGGATCACACCGCGAGAGAATGATGCGGTCAATAGCTCGTGGATGTGTGATCATGGGCGGCAAGAGTTTCAGCTTCTGAGCAATGAGCGGCGCTTGACCGATCCTTTGGTGCTGGGGGATCAGGGCCACCGTTTGAGTTCTTGGAGCGAGGCGCATCAAACGGCGGCCGCTGGCCTGAAGCTCTTAGGTCCCGAAGAGATCGCCATTGTGGCCTCGGCCCGGATGACGAATGAGGAGCTCTACATGGTTCGCCGCTTGGCTGCTCATCTGAAGACGGAATGGGTCGATGTGGTCCCGCGCTCGCAGGAAGGGGATGATCTCCTGATTGCTGAAGATGCCAACCCCAACTCTCTTGGAGCCAAGCTGGTGCTCGGGCTGGAGAATCCGGGAGCGAAGCTGGCCGACATCAAGGCAGGTGTGGAGAAGGGAACGATCAAGGCGGTGCTGGCATTCGATGAGAATTTGATCGGGGCAGGTTTTGAAGAGGCGAGCTTGAAGAAATTGGCCTTCTTGCTGAACACCCATCTTCTGGCTAATCCGACTGCGGATGTGGCCCAAGTGGTCTATCCGTCCGCAGGCTTCGCAGAGAAACGGGGGTCCATGATCAATGTGACGGGGCGCCTGCAACGGCTCAATCAGGCGGTTCAGCCTCCCGGCCAAGTGATGGAGAATTGGGAGGTCTTGCGCGACCTGATTCAGGCGCTGACGGGATCCAATGGCCTCTACATGATCGAGGATGTCTTTAAACTGATGGCTGGTGAGATTGCGGCTTTCAAAGGGTTAAGTCTTACCAAGATCGGTGATCTGGGGGTGGCGCTCCTTGAGACGGAAGAGAAAGTGCCGCTTCTTGAGAAAGAACGTGAACGCGTGGCGAAAGGGTTGATTGTCGGGTAATCGGGAAACGGAGCCGTATGTTAGAATTCTTCAGTCAACTGACAGGCCTCATCGAGCCGACGATTAAGATCGTGGGACTGGTCTTTCTCGTCATTCTGCCCATGGTCGCCTATTCTGTGTATGCGGAGCGGCGTTTCAGCGCGATCTTGCAAGACCGCGTGGGTCCCAATCGTGTGGGGATTCCGTTTACGAAGGTGAGTTTGGCTGGTTTGGGACAACCCATGGCGGATGGGCTGAAGTTTATTCTCAAAGAGGACTTCACGCCGGATCACGTGCGCAAAGTGTATTACTGGCTCGCGCCCGCATTGACGATGGTGCCAGCTCTCTTGACCTGTGCTGTCTTGCCCTTTGGCGGTTATCTCAAACTGCCCTTTGTCGACGATCCCTTCAAATTGGTGATCGCGGATTTAGACGTGGGCATTCTCTTTGTCTTCGCCATTGCCTCGCTGGGCGTTTATGGGATTGTGTTAGCAGGATGGGCGTCGAATTCTAAGTATCCCTTTCTGGGTGGGGTGCGTTCGAGTAGTCAGATGATTTCCTATGAGATCTCGCTCGGGCTTTCCGTGATTCCCATTCTCATGATCTACGGCGATCTCAATTTGAGCAATATCGTTCAGCAGCAGCATGAGCAGGGATGGGCGCTGCTGCCGATCACTTTGGATGGTTTCAAGCCTGTCGTGAGCATGCGTGATTTGCTCCTGTTGATCCCGCTCTTCATTTCGTTCATTATCTTTGTCACGTCGTTGTTTGCGGAGACGAATCGTTTGCCGTTTGATCTGCCGGAATGTGAGACGGAGTTGGTGGCGGGGTATCACACGGAATACAGCTCGATGAAATTTGCCCTCTTCTTTCTTGGCGAGTATGCGGCGATGATCATTGGCTCGGGCTTTGCCGTGACGTTGTTCCTGGGTGGCTGGTCGTTGCCCTTTGGTTGGGGCACGAATGGAGAGGATTCGCTCTTCTGGGGGCTCGTCAATGTGGGCACTTTCTTCACCAAGGTCATTGCGTTTATCCTCTTCTTCATCTGGGTTCGCTGGTCGATTCCACGTTTCCGTTATGACCAGCTGATGCGGCTCGGTTGGGTCTTCTTCTTTGAAATCGCGCTAGTTAACATCCTGTTGACGGCCGCCATCCTCATGCTGTTTCGCCAAGGCTAACCAATTCTCTCCTCTATCCCCATGGCTATCGTCGTTAAGAGACCCAAGCTGAGCATCTTCGAAAAGATGTATCTGCCAGCTATTGGTAAGGGCCTATTGATCACGCTGAGTCATGCGATCAAGATCTTGCGGGGTAAGAAGAAAGTGACGATGCAGTATCCCGAAGAGAAATGGGATGCCAACATGCCTGAGCACTACCGGGGAGCGCCAGCGCTGGTCAAAGATGAGCAGGGCCGTGAGCGTTGTGTGTCTTGTCAGTTGTGTGAATTCATCTGCCCGCCGCGTGCGATCAAGATTGTGCCGGGAGAGATTCCTTCGGATGATCCGTGGGCTAAAGTGGAGAAACGGCCCAAGGAATTCGATATCGATATGATTCGCTGCATTTATTGCGGCATGTGTGAGGAGGTTTGCCCAGAGCAAGCCATCTACCTTCGTAAGGATTACGCCATTACTGGTCTATCCCGCGAGGAGATGGTGCATGACAAGGAACGGCTTTATGAAATTGGTGGTGTGCGGGAAGGGCTCGTGAACAAGTGGAATGAATTGAAGTAGCGGGCGCATGGAACTTCTCTTCTATCTCTTCTCAGCCGTCATGATCCTTTTCGGATTGGGCGTGGTCGTGAGTCGGAATCCGGTGACGTCAGCGCTTTGTCTGGTGATGTCCTTTGTTGGACTGGCGTGTCTCTTTATCCAATTGGATGCTTTCTTCATCGGAATCATCCAAATCCTTGTCTACGCAGGGGCCGTGATGGTGTTGTTCCTCTTCATTATCATGCTGCTCGATTTGAAAGCGGAGGAAGGGCGCCAGATCAATTATCTCGCCCTGGCTGGCGGATTGATCCTGTGTCTGGTCTTTGTGGTGCAACTGGGTTCAGTGCTCACGTCGTTTGAGGCGGGAGACGTTGGAAAGACGCCCCAACAGCCTGAGATGACGACAGATAAGAATCCCGAGGGCTTATCTGAATTGGCCATGGAACGCATGGCTGAGAAGAAGCTTCCTGACGTGCATTTGGTGGGGTGGACCCTCTTCACAAAGTATAATTTCCCGCTGCAGGTGGTAGCGGTCTTGCTGCTCGTCTCAACGATTGGTGTGGTGCTCTTAAGTAAACGGAAACTGACCTAGGCAGCCATGATTACTCTCAATCATTACCTCTTTGTCAGTGGACTCCTGTTTGCCCTCGGTCTGAGTGGGGTGATCTTGCGTCGGAGCCTGATCGTCATCTTCATGAGTCTTGAGATGATGCTGAGTGCGGCGAATCTTTCATTGGTCGCGTTTTCCCGGTTTCATTTGGTGGATGGGTTGCCCAATTACAATGGGCAGGCTCTGGTCTTCTTTATCATCACGGTCGCAGCGGCGGAAGTGGCGGTGGGCTTGGCCATCATCGTGGCTCTCTTCCGCGCGCGGCAAACGACCTCGGTGGATGACATCACCAGCATGAAATACTGATTCTCTATTGATCCTTTAAAAACTGATGCCCTGGCTCTTACTCATCCTGCCTCTTGTTGCCGCACTGGTCACCGCGCTGATCACGCGGAAGAACGGCACGTTGAGCGCCTTCATCTCGCTCGGATCCGTTGGGGCGACTTTGGCGATCAGCTTATTGATGGTGTTGCGGAAGGACGACGCGTCGCCTGCATTCACATGGATTGCTGCGGGTGATTTCACCTTGGAGATTGGACTGACCCTCGATGCGCTCAGTCGGGGCATGATGGTCATCGTGACCGTGATTGGCACCCTGGTACATGTCTTTTCGTTAGGCTACATGGAGAAGGATGAGAGCAAAGGTCGCTATTTCGCGTGCTTGTCGCTCTTCATGTTCTCCATGACGGGCATTGTGTTAGCGAACAACTTCGCCATGATGTTCATCTTTTGGGAGTTGGTGGGGGTGAGTTCTTATCTGCTGATTGGTCATTGGTTCACCAAGAATGATCCGGTTGAGGCTGCCAAGAAAGCGTTCCTCACCAATCGGATTGGGGACTTTGGATTCATGATCGGCATCCTCATGTTGTGGGGAATGACGGGATCCATCGTCTTCAGTGAAATGGAGGGAGGAGCGGCCGAGGCTGCGGCGGGGCATGGCAAGATGTTTGGTATTGCCGTCCTCTGTTTGTTCTGCGGTGCGGTGGGCAAGTCGGCGCAAATGCCTCTCCATGTGTGGTTGCCTGATGCGATGGAAGGACCGACGCCGGTTTCTGCATTGATTCACGCGGCGACCATGGTGGCGGCGGGTGTTTACATGTTAGCGCGCGTTTCCTTTCTGCTTTCGCTGACCGATGCCGCACAAGTGATCGCCTGGGTAGGAGCCATCACGGCTCTCTTTGCTGCGGTGGTAGCCACCCAGCAGAATGACATCAAGAAGATCTTGGCCTACTCGACCTTGTCGCAATTGGGTTACATGGTGATGGCGGCGGGCTTGGGCGACACGAATGTCGCCATGTTTCATCTTTACACCCATGCAGCGTTCAAGGCGCTTCTCTTCCTAGGGGCAGGGGCGATTATCTATGCGTGTCATCACGAACAGGATATTTGGCAAATGGGCGGCCTGGCGAAGAAGATGCCCGTCACGTTCCTTACTTTTGCTATCGGAACGGCGGCGCTTGTTGCCGTGCCGTTCACGAGCGGTTTCTTCAGTAAAGAGATGATCTTGTTAACGGCCTACGAGGGCAACAAGACGCTCTTTGTCATCGCAGCCATCGTGGCCTTTCTCACGCCGTTTTATATGATGCGGCTTTTCACAGTCGTGTTCTTTGGGGAAGGGCGTTCCCATCACGCAAAGGATGCCAAAGAAGTGGAGAGTGTGATGAAGTTGCCCTTGCTGGTTCTCGCGGCGCTTTCGGTGATCGCTGGATATGGATTTGTCGCGGGCTTGGTCTTCGGCGATCTCGTGCCGCACGAACAGGTGCCGTCGATTGTCCTCGTCACGTCGTTAGGGACGTTGGCTGCGGGCGCGTTGTTGGGATTCATCCTTTACAAGGGGAAGACCCAAGAGGTGACGCCTATCGGATTCATACGGGAGAAATTCTTTCTTGATGAACTCTACATCGTTCTCGTCCGCTTGTTCCAAGATGCGGTGGGTTTGCTAGCCAAGATGCTCGATACCCACGTGGTTGATAACATTGCAAGCAAGGGCACGGCGAGTACGGTCGCGGGATTGGGGTCCCTTTTCCGCCGTATACAGGTGGGTAATTTGCAGGCCTACGCCTTCCTCTTCGGCGTGGGGGTCATTCTGGTGGTGTATCTCCTTGTGTTTGCCTGAGCCCTTCAATCACGACACATCCTGCTATTGTGAGTATTCTCGATTTGATCATCTTCCTGCCTTTATTAGGCGTCGCTGCGATTGCCTTTGGGGCGCCCGCTCGGACGACTGCGAAGGCGGTGACAGGGGTGAATTTATTGTTAGGCTTAGCGGCTTGGTATCTGTTTGATGGGTCCAAGGACGGCTTTCAACTCACCGCTTCGCGTCCGCTCATCCCCGTTCCCGAGATCGCGTACGCGGTGGGAATCGATGGGCTGAGTTTGATCATGCTGTTGTTGAGTGTGATTGTCGCTTTCTGCGCGATGTGGATGGCTCCCGCTGTGGAACGTCATGAGAAGATGTATTTCATTTCACTCTTGCTCATCGCTGCGGGTGCTATCGGCGCCTTCTGTTCCACGGACATTTTCTTCTTTTATGCGTTTCACGAGTTGGCGTTGATTCCAACCTTCCTGATGATCGGCATTTGGGGGAAAGGTGAGGATCGCTCGGCGGTGGCTTGGAAGATCACCATCTATCTTGCGGTTGGCAGCATCATTCTGCTGGCCGGTCTGATCGCTCTCCAGGCCCAATTGAGCAATGGCGGCTTGACCTTTGATTTCGAAGCGTGGCAGCAACGGGCGGCGAATGATGGCATCGCTTCGGCAGCGCAGGGATGGATCTTCCTCACCTTGTTGATTGGATTTGGGATTCTGGTATCGCTCTTTCCTTTCCATGCGTGGGCGGCACCTGCCTACGCCTCGGCACCTTCACCCACGAGCATGTTGCACGCGGGTGTCTTGAAGAAATTTGGCCTCTACGGGTTGCTCCGGTTCACGCCGATGCTTCCCGAGGGCTTGGAGACGTGGCGGAACTTGCTCATCGTCCTCTTGCTCGGAAACATTCTTTTCATGGGATTCGTGACCATCGCGCAGCGGAATTTGGATTCAATGTTAGGGTGTTCCAGTGTCATGCACATGGGATACATCTTTCTTGGGCTGGCCAGTTGGAATATTGTGGCCGGAGGTGACCCCATTGGCTACACCGGAGCCGTGCTCTTGATGTTCGGTCATGGCATTTCCATAGCCTTGCTCTTTGGTCTATGTGGGAGGCTTCGTGAGCGCGTGTCCACCTTGGAGATGGATCGGCTTGGCGGATTGGGTAAGCAGGTGCCTGTCTTCTCATTTCTCTTTGGACTGGCGGCGTTTGCTTCGGCTGGTCTTCCCGGCTTTGCCAATTTCAGTGGCGAAGTCATGGTGTTCTTTGGAGGCTTTCAAGGCTACGAAGGGGGGAGCCTGAGCCGATTGCAATGGGCGACGGTGTTGGCTCTTTGGGGCGTGGTGATATCGGCGGTATATATGCTACGCGCTTATCGAAACATCTTTCTGGGGGAACAACCAGATGGGCTTAAAGTTCCGAGTGAACTCGCCATCGATCAGCGCCTGCCGTGCGCCTTGCTGGTGGTTGCCCTGTTAGTCATTGGGTTCTACCCGAAACTCTTTAGCGATCTCCTTCCTCTTTAATTCATGATGCCAGCCTATTATCTCGAAGCCGCCGTGGTCATCCTCGGCCTCGTTCTGATGGTGATGGAAGCCTTCGTGGAGAAGGCGGACAAAAGCCTCATTGCGAAGATGGGCATCGTGGGCTTGCTCGTGGTCCTCGTGAGTTTGTTCTTTGTGAGTGGTCCCGCGGAGGGCGATGACGCACCCATTTGGAGTTTCTATGCCGTGGATCCCATGGCGTTGTTTTATAAAGGGTTTGCTTTGGTGACAACGATTCTCGTCCTCATCATGAGTCTCGATTACCGGAGTGTGTTGCAGCACTACATGGGGGCGGATCAAGAGAAGCCCGGTGCGGGGATTGGGGAGTTTCATTATTTGCCGCTCTTCACCTGCGCGGGCTTGATGTGGATGGCTTCAGCGAAGGATATTGTCAGTATCTTTGTCGCCCTGGAGTTGGTGACCATTTCTTTCTACGTGCTGGTAGCATTCATGCGGCGCAATGTGGGTTCATTGGAAGCAGGGGTGAAGTATCTGATTCTGGGAGCACTCTCGACAGGTTTCTTTGTCTATGGGCTCACCTGGCTCTTTGGCCTGAGCGGTGAGACGGAGCTTTCGAAGATTGCGGCTGCGCTCGGGAACGATGATTCTGCCATGGTGCGTTACCCCAAGGCGCTGCTCTTCTCCTTGGCCATGATCTTGGTGGGATTGGGTTTTAAGATCGCTGCCGTGCCCTTCCAGATCTGGGTGCCTGATGTGTATCAAGGAGCCCCGACCCCGATCACAGCGTTTCTTTCGGTCGGGTCGAAGGCGGCAGGCTTCGTGGTGGGTTATCGCATCATGGAACCCTTCTTTGCCAATCACGTCGCCCCGCAGTTGGTGACCTTGATTCTCGCGATCTCTGGAGCGACGATCTTGTTAGGCAATTTGGCGGCTGTGGCGCAGGAGAATTTCAAGCGGCTGCTCGCTTACTCAAGCATTTCCCATGCGGGCTTCCTTCTCCTGGCCTTGGGCTGTTCAAGTAGCACCACGTCTCCCGTGAACGTTGAAGGGGTGATGGCGTTGTATCTGGGTGGTTATCTGGCGATGACGCTTGTGGCGTTTCATGTGATGTGCTTGGTCCGTGCTCAGTTGGGAAGCGAAGATTTGTCGGCCTACAAAGGGCTTTCGAAGCGTTCGCCCTTCTTGGCGGGTGTCCTGTTGGTTGCCATGATCTCGCTCGCTGGAGTGCCATTCACTGCCGGATTCATTGGCAAGATGTATGTGTTCCTGATGGCCTTGCAGAGCCGGTACTTCGTCATTATTGCTCTGGCTGTCGTAGGCGTGGGCGCCGGATTCTACTACTATCTGAAGGTGGTGCGGGCCATGTATTGGGATGATGCGGCCGATGATCAGTCGGTGCAGATTTCCACCCTGTCCAAAGTGGCGATGCTCACAATGGTTGCCCTGATCGTCATCCTGGGAATTTATCCCACGCCGATCTTGAATTTGTTTGCGGCCTAGTCGGTTCTTCGTTGAGGCGAGAGAAATTCCGACTGTTTCGGAACGCGCCGTCGTTTAACGTGAGAACCTCTTACCTAGCTTCTTGCCATGAAACGACCCCGAATCGCGTTCCTTGCGCTCTTCATCCTGCTGCCCGTCTCCCTCAGGGCTGAATCGTTCAATCCCGCTGATGCGGAGCCGCTCCTTGAGGATCGAGCCCTGCTCGTGAAACTGGCGGAAGGAACCCGACAGGTGCGTTTGCAGGTGAAGGACGCCGAGGGGAATTGGGAGGTCTTCTCCGTCGCCCACTTGGCGGGTGATGAAGGCTTTCTCAAGCTCCGGATCCCGGACGACGTGGCCTTGGAAGACTGTCGAGCCGAGGTCAACATGAGCGACCCATTTCCCTATAGTGTCTACGAGCAGGAGACCAACCATGAGCAACTGGTGTCGGGCGGAAACCTGATTGGTGGTCCCGAGGTGGCATTCGACGCTGCGGGTGGCGGCGGCGAGGAGGATGGAGACGCCCCTGATGAGGTGCAAGAATCCGACCTCTGGCAATGGCGTGGCGATACCCTCTACTTCTTCAATCAAAGTCGTGGATTGCAGGTCTTTGATGTCAGTGATCCCGAGATGCCTGTGAAACAAGCGTCGCTGAGGATGCCGGCGGTGGGTGATCAGATGTATGTGCTAGACGATGAGCATGTGCTCTTGCTAGCCAACTACGTCAACTACTCCTACTACGGGTGGTACGAGGATATCTTGCCCGTGAGTTCCGCTCAGCAAACGGAGGCCATTGTGGTCAAGCATTCCGGCGAGGATTTAGAAGTGGTCACACGCGTGACCATTGAGGGGGATTTCTTGGAAAGTCGCATGGTGGGCGAGCGCCTCTATGTCGTCACGCGTCTGCATCAGCCCCGTGAGGATGAGGAAGGCGGCGTTTATTGGCGACAAGGATTGGTCGTGAATAGTGTCGATCTCAGTGATCCCGCGAACCCGGTGAAGCGCGAGCCTTTGGAACTCATTGACGACAATGGATGGTATTGGAATGCCGTGGTGACCGCTTCGCCTGATCACTTGTTAGTCACGACGTCGACCTATGATAGTGAACGTCGTCTGACCTACTCCACTGTGCACGTGATTCCTATCGGCCGAGACCTCACCAGCATGGAAGTGGCCCATCGCGTCGATCTCAAGGCGCATTTGCCTGACAAGTTCAAATTGCGAGTGAAGGACGACCGGCTGATCACGGTGTCTCAGCGAAACGTCTGGCGGGAAGAATTGACGACCTATGTCGAGAGTTTTGACTTGAGTGGTGAGAAAGCTCAGAAATTGGATGAACTGATCTTGGCTCCGCAAGAACGGTTGCATGCCACTCGCTTCGACGGTGATCGCCTTTACGTGGTGACGTTCTTTGTCGAGCTGCGCAAAGATCCGCTCTTCGTGATCGATATCTCAAATCCTGACAATCTTAAATCGCTCGGTGAATTGGAGATTCCCGGGTGGTCGACTTACCTCGTGCCAGAGGGCGATCGCTTGCTATCGGTCGGCTTGGAAGAAGGCCGCGTGGCCGTTTCTCTGTTTGATGTGGGAAATCCAGAAGAGCCTTCTTTGGTCAAGCGCGTGTATCCTAGCGAGGGGCGCTCCTGGAGCGAAGCCAACTGGGACGAGAAAGCGGTCGGCTATCTGACGGAGCAGGATCTTCTGCTCTTGCCAGTGCAGACACAAGTGAAGACAGAAGACGGCTATCAATACCACATGCTGATGCAATTGATCGATGTGACCCACGATGACCTAGCCGTGCGCGGCCACATTGAGCATGAGGTGCAAGGGCGACGTGCGACGGCGTTGGGCGATTATGTGGTGTCCATTTCTGGCCAAGAATTGCTGGCAGTTGATGCCACAGATCGAGATGCCCCCGTGGTCGTTTCGGAGTTGCCCCTTGCCTGGCAAACGGATCATGTCGTCGAAGTGGGAGATTACCTTTGGCAAATTGGTGGCGGACAGTCCTGGGAGGATGGCGTGCCCAGTCGAGTACGTGTGACTTCCAAGAGCGATCCTGACACGTTGTTGCATTCATTTGATCTTGAGCCGGGAGCCATTGCTGGATGGGTGCGCGACGGTGAGCGCCTCTACCTTGGGCGGTATCGTCAGTGGAACGAATTAACGCGTGTGGCTGCGGAGGAGCCCAAGGAGCGCCCTGAGGGCGAGGAAGAACCGGCAGATGGTGAGGTGGACTGGGTCGAGCGCTGGGTGAATCATTTCGCCTTTGCAACGGATATCCTTGATCTCACGGATCCCATGGATCCCGTCTTGTTAGGCTCTACGGAGCATGAGGTCGAAGGGGACTATTCTGGCTATGGGCTGAATCAAGTGAAAGGCCAGTTGGCTGGGGAACATCTCATCTGGTATCCTCAGGTGGAGACGAATTCTTGGGGTTGGTACTATCCCATCGATATTGCTTTTGATGTGGTGGGAGGAGCCGATTTCTGGGGGTGGGATGGTTACGGCTGGCAAGACAAGCTCGCCATTCTTAGTGTCGACGTGAGTGATCCTGCAGCGCCCGCACTCGTCTCTGAGACCTTGATCGATCCCAAGAATACGGTGGAATTTGGTCCCGTGGTCCCTCATGGAAACAATCTCTTGGTGAGCTATAAGGATGCCTATTGGAATGATGATTCGAACTACGAAGTGCGCCACTATGAGATGCATGAGATCTCATTGGACGATCCTAGCAAACCACACGTTTCGGAAGCCGTGCGGCTTCCGGGACTATTGCAAGGTGTCCATACCCAACTGGATGGGGGCGTGGTGCTCTTCACGACCGCGGTCAAGCTTCAAGAATCAGAGGTGGACGGCGAAGGCCGCGAGAAAGTCATTTACTGGTATCCCACGGGGGACGCGATTGTTCAGGCTTCTGTCTATGACGGCGCTCACGCCTATCTCGTGAGCGAGGTGGTTGTGCCGAATGGCCATTATCAGTCCACGGTGGTGGTTGGCGATCGGATCTATAAGCCGATTATCGAAGAGAAGAAGCCCGGTGTGGGGGCGTGGCGATGGCAGGTCACTGAGGATGGTGGCGAACTTGCTAGGGATGGCTTTGTTGAACTCACCGCCATGCCGAATGCGATGACCTTGCATGAGGGGCTGCTCTTTGCCGATCACCAGCAGTCCGTGACGGTGGTCAACGGCGGGGAGTCCATTACAAGCACACTGTCAGGCCCCGTTTACACGCAGCGGTTGCGAGCGATCGACGTGGCCGACAATGGTGAACAAGCCTGGTTGGCGGTGGGAGCCTACGGGGTCGAGACACTCGACCTTGGTGACTTGCTTTCTGTGACGCTTCCAGCGCTCAGGCTCGCGGCATTGGCTGAAGGTTGGCACCTCCTGGAAAAGGAACGGATCAACTATGTCCATGCGGGTGGTGAAGATTTCGTGGGTCCGTTAGGGGGAACGCAGTCGTGGGCCTTCCGTCGCCTGGATAACCTCCAACGCTATGAAGATTGGGCCCGAGCACATTTCAATCCGACGGGTGACACCCCTTGGACGATGACGGATCCCAACGGAGATGACGACGGCGATGGCGTGAGTAATGTCGTGGAATTTGTCTATGGAACCGCTCCCCAAGTTCGGGATTCGGTGAAACGTCCTCGCATCGCGATTGAGGCGAACGCCGAGGGGCGCCTGACGTTGGCCACCGATGCGGACGCCATGATCGGAGAGAAAGACGTCGAAACCATCATCGAGTTCTCAGAAGACCTTGAAGAATGGCGCCGCAGCTCAGAAGCTGAGGCCGAGGCCACGCTTGAGAATGCGCCTGCTGGATTCTTCCGCTACCGATTGCAGGTCCTCACGCAACCAGAATGATCAAGGGATCATCGCCTGACCACAGACCGCCAACTTCATTGGATTGATTAATAACAAAGGCGCAAGCTCTCACGAGCTTGCGCCTTCGTCTTGTCTGGATGGAGTTGCTAGAGAAATGAAAGGATTCCTACGAGCGGGATGATTCTATGATATTATTGGCATGCTTCGCAGGTGCCCCCGTTGATCATGGCGTCAATGCTACAAGCTTGCTTCTCTTGAGGGGTGAATTCGCGCTTCTCGTCTTTGGGCGCGTTCGCTTCAGCGCCGACGAGGCCGCGGGTTTCTTTCTGCACCTGGACCGTTGCTTTCTCAATATTTGAGGCACCCAGGGAGCGAAGGTAATAGGTGGTCTTGAGGCCGCAACGCCAGGCTGCGCGATACATGTGAGACATCGTTTTCATATCTGCTGTGGCGAGGAATAGATTCACAGACTGCGACTGATCGATCCATTTCTGACGCCGTGCCGCTGCTTTAATAAAGAACTCGAATGGAATGCTGAACGCCGTCGCATATTTCTTCTTCAGATCTTCCGGGATGACATTGATGTCCGCCAATTCACCGTCGAAATACTTCAATTGGTCGATCATCGATTGATCCCAGAGATCACGAGTCTTGAGATCGCGTACGAGATGCTGATTGAGCACGATGAAGTCTCCTGAAAGATTGCTCTTCACATACAAATTACGGTAGGCGGGCTCGATGCACGGGAGGCTACCCATGATATTGGATATGGTCGCGGTGGGGGCAATGGCGAGCACATTGCTATTCCGCATCCCATGTTCCTTGATGTGGGCCCTGAGAGGTTTCCAATCCATCTTACCACCTCGAGGAACGTCTATTTCCACATCGCGCTCGTTCTCCAACAATTCGAGGGTGTCTTGTGGAAGAAGACCACGGTCCCACTTGGATCCTTTGTAGGTGGAGTACGTCCCGCGTTGCTTCGCCAATTTGCTTGAAGCCTCATAGGCGTAGTAAGCGATGGCTTCCATCATCTCGTCATTGAAATCGACCGCTTCATCTGAGGCGAAGGGAATCCCTTTCATATAAAGGGCGTTTTGAAGACCCATGACGCCGAGGCCGATGGGGCGGTGGCGCATATTGGCATTGCGTGCGGGTTCCGTGGGATAGAAATTGATATCAATCACGTTATCCAGAGCCTCGACAGCGACACGGATGGTTTCACGCAGCTTCGCATGGTCAATTTGCCCATCATCGGTGAGGTGAGATTCGATGACAACGGAACCGAGGTTGCAGACGGCTGTCTCGTCCTCCCCTGTATTCAGCGTGATCTCCGTGCAGAGATTGGAACTGTGGATGACGCCGACGTGGTCTTGGGGGCTACGAACATTGCAGGCGTCTTTGAAGGTGATCCATGGATGCCCTGTTTCGAAGAGCATCTTGAGCATTGCTTTCCAAAGTTCGATGGCGGGTACCTCTTTCGCATAGATTTCGCCTCGTTTGCCCATGGCCTCGTATTCGACATAACGTTCTTCGAATGCCTTGCCGTAAAGCTCGTGGAGGTCTTTGGCCTCGTTGCTTCGGAAAAGAGTCCAATGCTGGCGGGCTTCCATCCGTTTCATGAACAAATCAGGAATCCAATTGGCCGTGTTCATGTCATGCGTGCGACGGCGATCGTCACCGGTGTTCTTACGCAATTCCAGGAAATCAAAGATGTCGTTGTGCCAGGATTCCAGATAGGCGCAACCGGATCCACGTCGTTTGCCTCCTTGATTCACGGCCACCAATTGATCATTATGAAGCTTCAAGAAGGGGATCACGCCTTGGCTCTCTCCATTTGTACCTTGAATATAGCTCCCAGTGCCGCGAACCGCCGTCCAACTGCCGCCAAGGCCGCCCGCCCATTTCGAGAGATAGGCATTCTCCGCAATGCCACGGGCCATGATGGATTCGATACTGTCGCCGACTTGGTAGAGATAGCAGGAAGAAAGCTGCGAATGCAGAGTGCCGGAATTGAAGAGGGTTGGGGTGGAGGAGCAGAATCGGCGGCTCTTGTATAACCGGTAAAGCGCAACGATACGGTTCTCTGGATTCTCCTTCTCATTCACGAAGAGCCCCATGGAGACCCGCATCCAGAAAAGCTGAGGCGTTTCTAAACGTGGCTGAGATTTCTGCTTCTTATCGACAATGAGGTAGCGATCATAGAGGGTCTGGATCCCGAGATAGTCGAAGGCCAGATCAGCCACAGGATCGATTTCGTGGGCAAGACGATCCAGATCGTATTCGAGCAAGCGCGGATGAATACGATCAATCTCGACCCCACGCCGCAATTTCTCCTTAAAGGCGCGGGCATGGAACTCACGAAGACGATCAATGCCATGATCGACAATGCTCCACCCAAGCACCTCTTCATAAATGTAGGAGAGGAGGATGCGTCCTGCGAACTTGGCGAAATCGGCATCCTTCTCGATCAGACTTTTCGCGTTGAGCACCACCGTCTTGCGGAGGTCTTCCGAACGCATCTCCGAATAGAATGAGCGTCTCAGTTCCTTCTCAATCTGATCTTTGGATAGAGAAAGTGTGAGGCCAATGCAGGCAAACTCGATCCGCTTGCGGAGTTCGCTCCCATCCCAGAGGAAGGTTTCGCCGTCAGGCCGCTTGATGATAATGAGCGAATCTTGTTGGTCATCCGTTTGTTGAGCGTCTTCGACCGCAACTTGGTCGCGGAACTCACTCCGGTGTGCTCGATAGAGAATATAAGCCTCGGCGGCTTTGAAATAGCCGCGCCGCATCAGAATCTCTTGCACGAGGTCTTGCACTTTCTCCATGTGGATGAATTCCTGATGGATCTCCTCCACGCGATGAGTGACGTCCTCGGCGATGGACTTTGCAGGTGCTGGATCGAGTTCGATCGAGAGAAAGGCCTTGCTAACAGCCACCTCGATCTTGGCCGGATTCCATGGGACCACATGGCCGTTGCGGCGAATCAGTTTGGTGCGCGTGTTGCGACTATAACCATTGAGCCCATGAAAGGGAGAACTCTCAGGACGCTGCCGTTGGATAAAGCTTTTGGCAATGTCATAGGCATCCTGGCTGACCAGGACTCTTTCGATGGAACGCGAGATCTCTTCGCGAGCGACAGGGGTCTGTCCTCCCTCGCCGTCTTGGGCATGCTCTAACAACTCTGCCATGACAGAGTCAACGAGAGAAGCGACCAAGGTGCGATTCTTGGGACTGTAGATATCTTCCTCGTCCTGGGCGCGTAGGACGTCGGTGAGTGCCTGTCCCAATTCATCCGCGAGGTCTTGTCGATTGAAGACAATCTGGCGACCGTCACATTCCAATTCAACTTGGGTAGGACGGTTGATATCATCGGTCTCCATCGCGGCCCAATTGTATCGATAACGGTCATCCGTTTCTGGTACCGTGGCGAGCCGTTTGAGGTGGAGATCGCGTTCAACGAATTCTTTATTGATCATGACGATGGAGGGGAATGGAGTACGCAGTGGTGCTGAATGATGGTGAAGAGGGAGTGTGGAATCGTGAGGTTTGGATTACAGATCGTCGTCGCTCACGGCTTCCAAAGAGGACGCTTTCTGATATTCGGTCACACGTCCTTCGAAGAAATTCTGCTCTTTGCTGATATCCATGAGTTCGGCCAGCCAGGGCAGGGGATTATCGACTCCCGCATTGAGGGGCTGTAATCCCACGCCAGTGAGACGGCGGTCTGCAATGTAGTCGATGTATTGGGTGAATTCCTGGGCACTCAGACCCACAGCATTGGTGGGCAGACAGTCTTGAATGAAGGCCTTCTCAAGGCGCACCGCCTCAGCCATCAATTCGCGCAGTTCTTCGCGGAACTCATCTGTCCAGATTTCCTGGTTCTCTTCCACCAGATCCATGAAGAGGTTGCGAAGCAACTCGATATGATTGGATTCATCGCGGAGCGTGTAGCGGAACATTTGCCCGATCCCGGGAAATTTGTTCTGCCGATACAGACTCAGAATCATGCCGAAGAGACCGTAGAACTGCGTCCCCTCCATGCACTGACCGAAGACGAAGATGTTCTTCGCTAACAGTCTCTTATTGGCGGGATCGGTCAGGTCAGTGTCGCGACGCAAGCTGTGGGAGACACGCGTCACGAATTCATTCTTGCGCAGAATGGTAGGGATTTGCTCGAACATCGCCTCGCATTCGTGAGGATTGATTCCCAGCGAACTGATCATGTAGAGAAGGCTATCCGCATGGATATTCTCCTCATGGGCGTGCCGTCCGAGGACCAGCTTCAGCTCGGGGGCCGTCACCATCTCCCGGATCACATGCATGATGTTGTCGCCCACGATACCTTCGGCGGCAGAGAAGTAGCCGATGCCCATGCGGATGATCCAGCGCTCTTGGTCCGTGAGGTCGTTGGAGCGCCATTGCTCCACGTCCTTCTGCATGGGAATGTCTTCTGGTTCCCAGTGATTGGCCTTCATGGTTCGGTAGGTTTCGTAGGCCCACTGGTAGCGAAGGGGCAGAAGATTGAAGGCCATGGTCTGCCGCCCATTGATGACCCGTTTGGCGGCGAAAGCTTCCTCTGCTTTGGCTTGGTCGAGAACGAACTGTTTGTTACCGATTTGGAAGGTTTTATCCATGTGTACGAGGAGATTTGACGAAGTGAAGGAATTAAAGACGGCTGTCAGTCACGCTAGCCCAACCACTAGATATGGGGTGAATTCGGGCAATTTCCGCGAATGAACCCCATATATTGTGTTTCTTTGGGAAATGGGAAGTGAAAAGTGATGCCAAATTTCCAGCACTTTGTTAAGATCCCTTAAATACAAGGGTATCCTAAGTTATAGGAATTTCCTATCAGCTGTTGGCACCTGGACGAGGCTTCACGACCACCCGAGAACCCTCCACCGTGGTCACTTCGACCGCGGCACCTTTGGCTAGATACTCCCCATCGGAGACCACGTCGAGCACATCATTTCCAAACATCGCGGTTCCGGCTGGGCGCAGGGGTGTGAGCGCCTCTCCGCGGCGCCCGATGAGACTCGATTCCGCTCTTTCGATGCTGGTGGATTCGGTCTGCGGTGCCAGGTCGGGCAAGGAAGGCCCGGCGGGCGCTGAAGCCGATTGAAGGACCAGGCGCTTGAAGAGCGGGCTTTCGGGGAAGAAACGGGCTGTGAGGATCCCAATGATAACGGCGCCGCCCAGGGCAACTGTCAGGTTCCAAAGGGCATCTCCAACGCTATTCCCGTCGAGTTTCCAAGGGGAAAGCTCTCCCGAAGGCAAGACGACGCCGTCCGCCATCGTGTAGATGAGGGCGACGAGGATACAGACGAATCCCAGGAGTCCAGAGACGAGGGTGCCTGGGAAGAAGACGAACTCGACAATGATGAGGACAATGCCAAGAACGAAGAGAGCGAC
Source organism: Verrucomicrobiia bacterium (assembly GCA_030425385.1). Taxonomy (GTDB): domain Bacteria; phylum Verrucomicrobiota; class Verrucomicrobiia; order Verrucomicrobiales; family DEV007; genus JAACDM01. The sequence continues at coordinate 35,467 of JAUIAH010000032.1, forward strand.
CATTTCAAACCCAATCAGTTTCCCTGCGGCGTAGTGCCCAAAGAAGAAGAGGGCGAAGAGACCGAGTGAAAGAAATCCAAAGACACCAAATCCCGGCATGCGCAACTCTGCTTGCGCCGCGAGGAAGGCTACCAACAGAATGATGGCGGAGAAACGAGTCACCCACTGTGCCAGCAATTCGAACCCGAGGGGCTCAGCCAACACGACCTCGCCATCAAGCGACTCCTTCTCCATCAGTTCTTCCAGGGACTTGGCGATGCCTGCCGCCAAGGGCGCCGCTTCCCGCCAGGGGTCGACGGCTTCAGTCGCTGCGAGGCTGAGGAGATCGCCCACATCACCTTCTTTCTTCTTCTTGAGGCGATAAGTCCCATCGTCCTGCTCCTCGACTACAAGGTCCGTCTCTTCCAAGGAATCGCCTGATTTCTCCTCACCCTCGGCTTTCTCCGGGATCATGAACTTCGTGGCGTAGAGTGGATCATGTCCGTTGGCGCGAGCCACTGACCGGCATAGGGGAACGAGGATGGCGTTGATCTTCCGACTCACATCATCCGAAAGATCGCCGAACGGCGTAACCACGGCTGCAGCCCCAATGGCACTCACCGGGCTCATGTAGATCTTATCGGTAGCCAGGGCGATCAGGGCTCCTGCGGAGACGGCCGAGGGATTCACGTAGGCGTAGGTGGGCGTTTCCATCTTGCCGAGCGTCCGCATCATCAGTTCGCCGGTGTGCCAGGCCAGTCCGCCGGGTGTGTTTAGATCGAGGATGACCGCTTGCGCTTTCTCGTGCTCTGCGCGCTCTAACACCCGTCGCATGTAGTCAAAGCGAGCGCTATTCACGAGGTCATTCTTCCCGATCTCGATCACGACCACGCGGTCTTGGAACGACGTCTCCCGCATCTTCACGGAATCCAAGGGTGAGTCTTTCAGGTAGGCCCGCGGATCGTCTGCGTTGGTGAAACGTAAGGTTCCCTCAAGCCCCGCCATTTCTTTCAGGGCGTAGACGTCACGGGCAAGGCCCTCGGCGATGAAGCGTTTCCCTTCTTGCTCGGAGACGGCGTCTTGAGCTTCGACCATGAGCGTATCGCCTTTCTTGGAAATGATCTTCTCGCCCCAGGTCACCTCCAGGTCTTCGTTCCAGATGGCCTCGACCAGCTTGGGATCCCGTCCTTTGCTCATGGCGACCGCGCGCGCAGTGGCGAGATTGAACGACTCCATCTTGGCTTTCATGTTCCCGTCGCCCAGGATGGGACTTCCCCCGATGATACTTGCCGGCGCCATGTAGATCGTGTCCGTGGAGAAGGCGAGGAGGGCCCCCGCATCCACGGCCATCGAGTCGACAAAGGCGTAGGTGGGAATGCCTTCGAGCTGGCCAAGCCCGCCCATGATGAGATTGATCTCATCCCAATTGGTGTCCATGAGACAGTGAATCTGGAGGATCAGCGCAGCCGTTTGGTTAGGATCCAGCTCCTCGATGATCTCGAAGGCCTCTTTCGCATTGCTCTTGTTCAAGCCATTCGTCACATTGACGACCACGATCTCTTTGCTGGCTGTGCTAGGGGATTGGGGGACGATTTCTTGGGCCCATGCCATTCCAGACACCAAGAGAAGCAAGAGAAGTTGACGCATCGGGGTAGTCATGTGGGAGAATCGAGGCGAGAGGTCGTTCCGAATGGATGCTAACATGAGAGTCTAGATTGCGCTGATGATTTCTGAAGAAACGGTCGAACGCGTGCTTGGCAGCACGGACATCGTGGAACTCGTCCAGTCCTACTTTCCCCTGCGGCGAGTGGGGACGGATTACACGGCGCTGTGTCCCTTTCACAGTGAGAAGACCCCGTCATTCACCGTCAGCCCGTCGCGCCAGATGTTCTACTGCTTCGGCTGTGGTGCGGGGGGCGGAGCGGCGCGATTTCTCATGGAGCGGGAGAGCATCGACTTTCCCACCGCCATTCGCCGCCTGGGTGAGCGCGCGGGCATTCCGATCGTAGAAGAAGCCGTCTCCGCGGAAGAAGCGGCCAAGCATCAGCAGAAAGCCTCATTGCTGGCCGTGCATCAAGAAGTGGCGCGGTGGTTTCACCTCAATCTACTCAAGAAACCCTATGCGGACCATGCCCGGGAGTATCTCAAGAAACGGGCCTTGGGCATCGAGATCGCGCGGGACTGGCAGCTCGGCTACGCGCCAGCCGATACGCGGATGTTCTTCGAATGGGCGCGCTCCAAAGGATACAACACCCAGACGCTCATTGACGCAGGATTGGCGGCAGAACGAGAGGGGCCCACGGGGGGAACACGGATCACCTGCCGCTTTCGAGATCGCTTGATGTTCCCCGTTTGCAATGACTTTGGAGAGGTCATCGCCTTCAGCGGGCGCACGCTGGATCCCGAGGCTAGTGTTGCCAAATATCTGAACTCGCCTGAGACCTCACTCTTCAGCAAGAAGAAGACGCTCTTTGGCTTGCACCGGAGCAAGCGCCCCATTCTCAAGCAGGGCAACGCTGTCATCTGCGAGGGGCAGATTGACCTCATCACCTGTTTCGCCAACGGGATCGAGAACTTCGTGGCGCCCCTCGGTACGGCGTTCACGGCAGAGCACGCCAGGATGCTCAAGCGCCTCACGCAAGAAGTCATCGTCTGCTTCGATGCGGACGCGGCAGGGTTCAAAGCCGCCCAGCGAACCTTCAAGGCATTGGCCGAGGCGAGTGTCTTCGTCAAGGCGGTGGAAATGCCTGCTGGCGAAGATCCCGATTCCTTCATCAAGCAGTATGGGGCGGCGGCTTTTCGTGAACTTCTCGACCGCGCAGAGGATTTCCTGGACTATCACATCAACCATCGCGCTCAGGGCGAAGATCTGAATTCGCCCCGAGTGCAGCACGAAGTCGCCCGTGAGCTTTCGGACAACATCGCCCTCATCGGGGACAAGCTCATGCAGGATGCGATGATCCACGGTGCCGCCTCGCGCTTGGGACTCTCGCACGATGAATTCCGGCGGTCCGTCTTCAATGCGCAGAAACGCCACGCCAAACAGAAGGAAAGGGAAGCACGCTGGGCGGAGAACGAGGACGTGTTTCAAGAAATCTTTACGTTTCAAGACAGCACCGCCCGCCTCTTGTGTCAGATGGCCCTGATCGATAGCGAAGCCAAGCAATGGCTCGCAGCACAAGTTCAAGATTTCCAAGATATCCAGTATCTTCCAGATGGATCGGTGATTTCCAAAGTTGCTTTAGCGACCTTCAATCCCGCAGAGCCGCATGCCGTTACGGCATTTATAGCCAGTCAAGATGGGGCTATGGAGAATGCACTGTCTCAATTAACTATAAAGCCTCCTGAAGGGAACCATTTGCGGGCAGCTCAAGACGCATGGAATGGCCTAACCAAAGGACTGGTAAAACGTCGGCTGCAGGAAGTGGAAGGACGGCTTCGCAGCGGATCCTTACAATCTGATGAAATGGTGGCATTGTTAGGAGAGATGCAGAGGCTGAAAGAATCACTTGACCGTTAATCGTGCGCCTCCGATGTTCTCCCGCTTTCAGTTAGAAACTCCCACCTCCTGAAGGCGCTCCTCAACAGCACCCTCTCTTATGGCACAAAGTAGGTCGACCAATCGCAGGATATCCAAACCACTCACCATCTCTAAACTCAAACCTTCCCGTCGCCGTGAGCGCTCCCGTTCCGTCGACAACGGCAAGCAGAAGCCCAAGGAACCTGCCACTGTCGTCGCCCCTCCTGATGGCATCCAGGCCGTCGATTCTCCCGCAGTTCAGGAGAAAGTCCGTGAGCTGATCAAGCTCGCCAAAGAGCAAGGTCATCTCACTTTTGATGACATCAATGATGCTCTCCCGACATCGCTCATCTCTCCAGATGGACTCGAAGAAGTCCTCCGACGACTCCAGAATATGGAGTTTGATATCGTGGATGCCTCAGAAGTGGATCGTCCCCGCGAAGCCACGAAAGAACGTGAAGAGTCCAAGGCGGAAGCGCCCAAGTATGATTCGCTTGATGATCCTGTTAGAATGTATCTCAAGCAGATGGGTCAGGTGCCACTCCTCACCCGTGAGCAAGAAGTTGAGATTTCGAAGCGGATCGAGAAAGCGGAGAGCACGGCGCACAAGTTCCTCTTCGGTTTCGGATGCACGCCTAACACCTTCTTGGAATTGGCTCAGAAATTGTTAGATGGTGCCGAGCGTTTCGACAAAGTCATCATCGATAAGAAGATCGAGAGCCGGGAGCGCTATCTGAAGGCGTTGCCACGTTTGTGTGATCGCCTTCGTGACCAGAGTGCGGAGATGGAGCGGCTTCACGCGCGCCGCATCAGCCTGGTGGAGAGTGAGAAGGAGATTCCCGCTGCGCTCGAGGAGGAGATCAAGAAGCTCACCACGACCCTCACGCGCACCTACAATCGATTCTACTTCAAGAACAAGGTTATCGAAGAGTTTGTCACGACGATTGATAGTGCCGAGAATGCACTGAGCCGCTTGTGGTCCCGCCCAAAGACCGCGCAAGTGAAAGAAGAAATCGCGCGACAGCAAGAGCTTAGCTGGCTGACAAAGGATGAGTTCAAGCATCACTACGCCGAGCTGAAGCAGTGGATGCAGGCAGCGCTGCAAGCCAAGACGGAGATGGTCGAAGCCAACCTCCGTCTTGTCATTTCGATTGCCAAGAAATACACCAACCGCGGTCTCTCGTTCCTTGATCTTATACAAGAAGGCAACATGGGCCTGATGAAGGCGGTGGAGAAATTTGAGTATCGTCGTGGTTATAAGTTTTCGACTTACGCCACCTGGTGGATTCGCCAGGCGATCACCCGTTCCATTGCAGACCAGGCGCGGACGATCCGCATCCCGGTGCACATGATCGAGACAATCAACAAACTCATGCGGGTGCAGAAACAGCTCGTTCAAGAGTATGGCCGTGAGCCTAGCCCCGATGAGATCGCGGAAGAGATTCACTTGCCGGTGGAGCGTGTTCGGGCCGTCCTCCGCATGGCGCAGCAACCCATCTCTCTGCAAGCGCCCGTAGGTGAAAGTGACGACACCAGCTTTGGTGACTTCATCGAAGACAAAGCTGCCGAGAATCCCATGGAAATGACAGGTTTCTCGATGTTGCGCGATAAGATCAAGGACGTGCTCGATACCCTTACGGATCGGGAGCGCCAAGTCTTGGAACAGCGTTTCGGCCTCGTCGATGGATACAGCCGCACTTTGGAAGAGGTCGGCCGCCAATTCCAGGTGACTCGGGAGCGGATCCGTCAGATCGAGGCGAAGGCCTTGCGCAAGATGCGTCACCCGACGCGGATTCGGAAGCTGGAAGGCTTCATCGAAATGTCCCAAATCTAACATCACAAGATGTTTGAGAGCGAGGCTCCTCCTCGTGCGCGCACCAAGGTAGCGCTCGTTCTCACCCTTGGAATTACTTTTAGCCCCATGGGTTGGCGTATGTCTGCTCATGGGGCTTCTCCATCTCTAGCAGAAGCCGATCGCTTATGGCGGTCAGGGCAATCCGCCGCGTCGCGGGAAGCGTTGGTGGCGTTGTTAGAGAGCGATGCCCGCCAAGAGGCGTTGAAACGCCTTACCGAGATCGATTTGCGCGGTGAGAACTACGAATCGGCTGCTCGATGGCTTGAGGCGGGCACCTGGGAGGGGAAACCCTTTTGGGAAGCGCAGCTTGCAATTGGGCAAGGGGACCGAGAGCGCGGCATGCGCATCCTTCGAGATGTGGTCGAGCAGGAAGAGGAGCCGTTGCTTGAGGCGCGCCTCACCCTGGCAGCACTGTTCCTGGAGTCCATGCAAGTTGAGCAAGCTGCTGCGATGCTGAATCCCCTGGAGCGCTCGGATGGGGTCCGGGTCGACTTCTTGAAAGCGCGGCTGTCCTTTCTCACTGGCAAATCCGAAGACGCCTTCAATCGCTATGAACGCCTGAGGCAGAATGGTGCTGGCCTCTCTGAGACAATGATAGAGCAAGTTTATTTGGATCTCGCCAAGCTTCGAGCGGCAAATGGGCAATTTGAAAGTGTTGAGGAAGTTCTCAAGCGCTACTTCGAGTCCTTCCCAAACTCACCGCATCATCGCAGAGCGGTGGAATTGTTAGAGCTGCATCCTGAACTGATGGCTGATGGCAAGCATGGCGCCTGGTTAGCCTGGGCCAAGAAGCTTGGGGGATCCATCGAGGCTCTCATGGTGCTTCACGTCGCCCGTCTGCAGGCGAGTGAAGAGCGATTCCAGGAAGCACTGGCTCGTCTTGAAACGATGCGCGATGTCCAGGGCAAGCTGGCTGATGAGTATTTGGTAGAGCAAGCGCGCTGGCTGCTGGCAAGTGGACAAGCAAGTGCTTGTTTGGAGGTCTTGCCATCGGCGCGTTTGGCTGCCGTCGAGAATGAATCGAGGCGGCACGATCTCCATTTCCTGCGTGGACTAGCTCTCTTTCAAACCGGCCAGATCGCCCAGGCGCATGCCACTTTCGAGCAGGTGCGCGGCCAAGTGTCAGAGGTTTCTAAGGCCCTCGCATTCACTTATAATGCGGTGGTCACCGCTACAGCTCCTGAAGATACTGAAGACCTCAAGAGAGGTTTGGCCTCCATCGCCGCCCTCGCAGATAATGATCACCATGTGCGGGGTGACGCTGAGTATGGAAAGCTCATGATCCTCGCGCGTTCTCCGGACGACGGAGAGTTATTGCTCCAGGCCTTCAATCGTTATCTGGCAGATTACCCAAGTCATCACCATGCGATCGATGTCCACCTGGCGCGAGCTGAGTGGTCCCTGCGTGCCTGGCAACCCAGGGTGGAGCTGGCCTCAATGAGTGTTGCTGCGTTAGGTGGCGACTTTGTGGAATCCATGGACGACGCGCAGAGACAGAGAGCGGATTACCTAGCGCTTTGGTTGGCGAAAGTGAAAGGTAATTGGGAGGAGTGTCGACAGCGAAGCAAAGAATTCCTGAGCGAAAGGCCGGATTCGCCTTGGCTGCCTCATGTCCACCTCCGCATGGCGGAAGCCTGGCTCGCACAAGGGGATCCCGAGAAAGCCATGACGGAGCTGGATCAGGTCTCTCCAGGGATGAATGGCGGCCGAGACGATTTGCAGGTAGCGTTTCTCAAGACCCAGATCCTTCAGCGGCAGGGGCACTTGGAAGAGGCAATCGCCGCCTGGGGCGACTTGATTGATCGGAGCACGGGAGATCAGCAATGGGTGGCGCGCCATCAGCAAGCCTTGGCGTTCTATCAGAAAGGTGATGTGGATTTGGCGGAAGCGCAATGGAATGCGGTGATCGATGGGGCGCCACCTTCCCCGATCCTCTTTCGTTCGCTGATTGCCAAGGTAGAGATGCTTACCGTGCGTGCGCAGCAAGACCCGACTTGGAATGCGCCAGCCCTTGAACTGCTCCGCCGTGTTCTCGAGCATCCCGAGGCGACTTTTGAATGGAAGCAAGAAGTGCGTTATCGTCAGGGCATGATTCATCAGCAAGCGGGAGATGCGCCCATGGCCCTGGTGACGCTTCAAGAGGTGGTCACGCGTCATCAGGAACGGCTGGATGAAATCGAGGCTGCCATCGAGAAAGCGCCGCCTTCGCCATCACCTGAATGGTTCTACCTCGCGGGCTTCGAGGCCGTCATGCTGCTGGAAAAGCGTGAGTATTGGAAAGAAGCCGCACGACTAGCAGACATCTTGGCGCGAGTGCCAGGACCGCGAGCCGAGGAAGCCTCGCTCCGCGCTCGTCGAATCCGGGTGGAACGCTGGTCTTTCTACGATGACGATGAGGAACCAGCACTCCGGTAGCCATTGCTATGGAAGTTGCCAAGCTGTCCGGAGTGAGCGGTATTGTTTCTCTGGCAGTTGCACCAAATGCGGCTGCTTGCGCCGATCTAGCCATCGGGTGAGCTTAACCATGTGCGGCACAGACATGGCCGTACAACCAGCCGTGCCTACTTTGGGGCCTCTCCAGATGTGCAAGAAGATGCACGAACCTTTGGCATGGTAGGGCAGGGCATTGTGGGCAACGACCACTCCCCAATCATACAAAGGATCATCACGCAGCATGATCTCGGCACTGCTCCAATCGGGTTTGGCAATGTCTCTGAGATCAACGAGGCGGTTGTAATGACGTGAGTCAGGATCGTCGACACCACGCAGGGTTGGCACAAGTGGGCGATAGGGAAACCGTGTGATGCCTGCATCTGGTGGAGATGCCTTGCCAAAGGCTTCTGTTAGGGTGAAAGTGCCCGCCGGGCCGCAGCCGTCGCCTTCTTGTTTGATGGGATCGGATGAATGGGCTGGTGGACCTCCATGAACACCGATGCCCCATCCCAAACCGCTTCGCCCGACGACGACTGGCCACGAATCTACCATCTGCCATCCGTGATTCGTTTCATCCCTTGCAAAGCGTCGAAGCGTGCCAGTGACAGCGCGCCACTCTTCCGTGGTGACCAGCAGTAGTTGCCGACAGTGTTCAAGCATTCGGGCTTGGCCTTTGGTATCAAAGGGAGGCGCCTTGGACTCGTTGGCGAAAGTGTTCATGAGAGTCATCAAGAACGCGAGAAAGATGGAGGATAGCTTCACGGGGATGTTAGGGCTCGAGATGCGCGCGCACGCGGAAATAGCGGCTATCGGTGCGGGGAAGGTCCACACGCATCTGTTGCAGGCCCTCTTCGTCAGAAGCCCCATCTGGATGATGGGGGACATCAAGGGCCGTCCAAGACTCTAAATCAGGCGACGCTTCCACTTCGTATCGGAGATCGATTGCATCCGCGCGCCGTGTGTAATGGAGGGCGAAGGTCTCAGGAATGACGTCGACCGTTTGATCCCCAAAGGCGTAGGAGTCAAAAGTAGGCTCAGGCGTTTGAGCACTCATCCAGGACGCAAAGGTGGTTCCGTTAGGCCCAAAGGTGAATTCCGCAGCAAGGCGACCGTCGGAAGCGTGAATCTGGAGGGTCTCCCCTTCGTTAGCGAGTTTGCCAGAGTAATTGCCCACCACGAAGTGGCCCTGATCGCCGTGCGGGGTCCTTTCCCGATCTCGAAAGGCACGCACATTGGCAACCACGTAGAGGTGGCCGTTCTCCGGTCGGAAAAGGGTGCCTTTGCGCGGCAGGACGGTGCCAGGAGGAAAGGTGAAACGCACGGCACCGCTGACCGTCCACCCTGACAAATCAATGCCCTCAGCATGAGGATTCGTGAGACGGAAATACTCTTCCTCGGCATTGCTTGGCGAAGGATCAATCTGATCAATCTCAAGATTCAGGCCAGGCGTGGCGCTATTGGGAATAAGGTCCTTCCCAAAGGTCTCTAGGAGTTCACGACGGCGTAGGGAAAGGGCATTCTCTTGAATAATCCGCACACCTTCCGCAGCTGGACCGGTATTCCAAGCAAGGCGATCCGCCTCAGCGATTGATGCTATTGCCGCCAGGCGTTGATTCGATTCCTCGATGAAATAGGTGGATTCAGGATCAAGGTAGGTGTCGATCAAGGTTCGTAGCCGGCGCAGATACATCTGCCGGGTAGGTTGATAGTCCAGAATGACATCGAGAAGGAAGTTTTGATAGATGGGCTGTCCGGGAGCCTGGGTGTGCTCAGAGTCTCCATACAGAGGACTAGCATAGTTCTCAGTGGATAAGTTAGAGCTAGTGCTGAAGGCGCCATCCATGTCCCAGGGGAAACGTTGCCAAAGATCCGTGTTGGGATCCCGATACATGTAGTAATTCTTGGTGAGGCGATCGGCATTGCGGATCACGGATTGCCCCGCCATCTCATTGACCATGGCAGGAATGTTGACATGATCCATGAGATAGTGGAAACGCGAGACTTCATTGATCCCCTCTGCGAACGCTTCCAGATCGTCGTAGGGCTCGTCTTTGCGTGTCTCTTTCTGATAGAGTGCCGGGGTCACCACACGGGCAAGTGTCGAGGGGAATCCATTTGCCTTATACATGGCACCGTCAGGATCGAGACCTTGTTGGCGGAGGAAATCCTCATCGATCTGCTCCACGAAGGAGAAGAGGCCGTAGAATTCACCATTCTGACGAACATGCCAATGACGCGTGTCCGCGGCGGGAGTTCCAATATGATTGAAGAATGCAAAGGCCAGATTCTCCCGCATGAGGGAAGCGTCTTGGTAGTGGGATTGTAGATTGAACTCCTCCACGCGGCGGCGATCGGGGTCGTAGCGGAAATGGTCTTGAGGGTTGAAGTCGAACTTGAGTTTGGACTTGGGCCACTGGATGGCGCCAAATTGCCCGCGACGCCTCACAAAGAGGTTATCGTAGAATTGGCCCCCAAAGTAGAGGGAACATCGGCTGCCCGTTTCAGTGATGGCTCCGTCTGGATCTTCGGGATACCAATGGAGCACAGGAAGTGATGTGTCGATGTTAGGGTCTTCGATGATGGTGCCGAAGTATTCGGGCTGATCAGTCATTTCGGGATCAAGGGCAGGCAAGCGAGCCACTTGGCCTTCACTGTCCACCGCCTCGAAAGCCCAGCGCACCATCTCGCCCGCCTTGTAGCGACTGCCAAAGAGTGTCATTGCGGAAATGACGCCAGTGAAGCGACCATCATTGGCAACAGCATCTGGTAGCACCCCGTCATCTCTTAGTCGCGTTTGCGATTCCTGTTTATGAAGCACGCGATAGACCGCACGCACCGTGTCGATGGGGTGACTGTTAGCATCGGCTTGAACCGAAATCACGTAATCCTCGCCTTCATGAGCCAGGGATTGCTCTGCAGCAGGATTCGAGAGGTAAGGTCCAAGAGTGGACGGCTCTTGATTGAGGAAACCTGGCGTAGGGATGCGCCAGAAACGTGCGTTCCCTTCGGCATCTAATCCAAAAGCCTGATCGCGCGCCAGACTTGGGAAAGTGAAGACATTCACTGAAGTTCCTTCCTCATCGGAAAGAGTGAGTATCTCGCCGTCCGCGTCGAGCTTGAAGTTGGTATGGATTTCCTCCGCGATCAGGTTGTCCTCGCCACTGGCGAAAAGTACGAGGTAACTGCGACCAGGTATGGAAATGTCTGGAAACGCCCATTTCGTAGGATCGTCAGGATCATCGCTCAAGTGCCATCCTGATAGAGCAAGAGGATCGTCGCCGGAGTGATAGAGTTCAATCCAGTCCCAGTGATTCCCTTCACCATCTGTCCATCCAGAGCGATTGGAAGCCACGACTTCATTCACCCGAAGATTCCCCCAACAGAGTGGGGTCAGAAGCATCGTTAGGAGGAGGGGGCAACGCATGAGGAACCCTTCAACGGACCTCGTGGGCATGCAATCGGGGTTTGCGGCTTCTGAAGGGCTGTGATTTCTTTCGTCATGCGAATCGTTCTAGTATGTGCGCTATGTCTCACGTGCCACGTGGTTGCGTCTCCTCTGGAGACGGCAAAGAGCTTGGCGGCGACGGATTTTAAGGGGTGGAGCTACGGGTCGAAAGCATCCGCGAAGCAAGTTGATTGCGTCCAGTTCATGTCAGCAGTGGTAGAGAAGGAAGTGAAGCGCCCGCTGACCCAAGCCGAGCGCCGCGCTATTCACATTCACCATGGTTGGAGCGCCGAGGAGGTACAAGTGAAGGCAGAGGAGGGGACAGACCCCAAGCTCTCAGGAGTCGTGCATGCGCTGGTCGATCTCATGGCGGTGGGAACACGCGTTCCTCTAGCAGAAGCGCGTCCCGGCGACTTTGTGCAGTATTGGATCAAGAAAGAGAATGGCCAATGGTTTGGGCACGCGTCGATTCTGGCCACCGTCGAGGACGGGCATGCCGTGATCTACGGTTCTCACAAGTCCACCGACGGCATCGCTCTCAGCACCTTCAAACTCAATCTCCAGGGCAAGAATCGCCACGTCTATCTGGCACGGTTGAAGGACACCTATGGAAGTTAGGAATCAATGGCTTCTGTCGTTGATGGAGGCCTGAAGACGTGCGGTCTCCATCGGGGAGAGTTGCAGTTCGATGAGTGCTTCCTTGGCGGCGGTGGGATCGGTCTCGTTCCATACTCTCAAGACCTCTCGGCGTATGGCGAATTGCATAGTGGTATCAGGCGTGTTGTGGGCGAGTGTGAGGGCTTGCTGGTAGTTGCCATGGTAGGTTAGCGGGCCAATGAGGGCCATGGTCCGTGTGGTTGATGCCTGGGCCCAGGCAACGGCTCCGTCTGGATCGGTGAATCCCCACTGATTGACAAGGGCTTGTTGGAGGTCGTCGCGCTCAGGGTGCTCCGTGAGTCTCTCAAGCCATGCGGCCGCCGCGTGAGGCTCGTGCGCAGCCCAGCTTTCCATGAGTTCACGGGCAGCGTAGGAAGAGAAAGTGTCAGGGGAGGACTCGATTTGCTCGGCAAGCCATGTGGGATCTGTCTCTGCGAGGTGGGACACCGTTCCTTGACTCAAGGCTTCTCCTGTGAACTGCGCCAGATCCGTGAGGAGATTGCTCTCTTTCAAGACTGCAGGCTCTAATGATCGGACCAAGCTCTCAACGCGTTGGGAGAGAGAGCGATCATCCGTGGGGCCCATGGCCATGGCTTCTTCTGCTAGGGCACGCTGTTGGGTGGGATCCTCTACTGCCTGAGCGATTCCCAGGAGACCTGCTTGGTGAAGGGGAGGGGTATCAAGAGAGCGGACCCAATCGAGGGCAGCACTTGGGTCGTGGCTTGCCCAGGACTCGGCAACGATTGCGTGTGAAGTGCTAGAGTCAGAAAGCGAAGGCTGAGATTCTAACAGAGAAACGGCAACGTTGGCGTGTCCCGCATGGACCAGAGGCTGCAGGAGATTGCCGATAAGAGGTTTAGGGTGAGGGTGATCCTGGACCCACGCCAGAGCTGCCAGAGGATCGTCTCGCGCCCATGTGTGAACGATCGAGCGCTCGAGCGATGCGCCAGAGGTGTGGCCAATCGATTGAAAGAGGTCCATTTGCTCTAGAGCTGCCCGGGGATCCGTCTTGGCGGCGTGGTCCACGAGAATCTGCCCGAGACCAGAACGCAGTCGCCCCTGCTTCAACGACTCCACCCATTGAGTAGCCGCTTGAGGATCGTCTGCAAGCCATGTCTGTAAGACGTGATAGCCGCCATTGCGCCGCTCACTTGGAGGCAAGCGCAAGCAGAGCTCCGCCGCATACGCAGGGTCACTCTCCGCAAGCCGCCTGATCACCCGCACGCCGTTTGGGATCTTTGCGAGGATGGCGGCTGGATCACCACTGCCCAACAGTTGGTCTTGCCATGGTAAGAGCATAGGAGGTGTGCTTGCCTCAGATCCATATGCCTTTGATAGAAGAAATGAGGCGATGGCGGGAGAGGAGTCAGCGTTGCGGCGTTGATTGGGATCGATCCGTTCCCATTGGCTCTGAATCAGGGCCATCGCCAAGGTGCGCTGAGGCGTGGGCCAATGGTCTAATGCTTTCTCCCAGCGTTTTAACGCGGACGAGGACGCAAGTGGCAAGCGTTGCTGAAGCTTCAGAAGGGCTGCAAAGGTGTCACCTTGCCTAGGAGGCGATAGGCTTGTGTGCGTCCGGAAGAGATGCAATGGCCTGGGCGTACTGCCTGGATTAACGGATCGAAGATCCTGGGGCGTCCTTTCCCATCGTCCTAGCAGAAACGCGAGTATGACTAGAGTGATTTGGAGATGGAGCGAGCGCGGTTTCATGGTTCAAAGAGCGCCTCCAACGCACTTCGTGTCTGGTCTTCGATCGAAGATTCCTGCAGGGCAGCGCGAGCAGCCTCGGGATCTGCGAAGCGCCATATGGAGAGGGTGTCGTGCAGGCGTTGATCTCTGATGGCAGGATCGTCAATGAGTTTCGCCCAGTGAAAGGCGCCAGCATGATCAATGTTAGGGCCGCCTAATCGCTCACCAGCGATCACACGAAGGAAACTGGAGATCGCGCGATCACGGTCGCGTCCAACAGGAAGCCTGGCGAGCCATTTCGATGTGGCGTGAGGGGCTTCGTGGCCGTTATGATAGGCCACGGAATCATATAGTGGTGCTTGCTGATCTTGGGGAAGAGATTCGAGCATCTCAAAACGAGCGTCGGCGGGCAGGTGGACTTGTGAAAGGAGTCGCCTAGTCGTGGCTTGTTTCAAGCCCTCGCCAGCGTCCATGCCTCGCCAATAGGCCACGGCTTCGCTCGGTGCTTGCTGCGCTAGCCGAGCAACAATATCGTTATGGATCTCTTCTCTCATCAATGAAGGCAGTGTGAGGCTCCATTCAGCAAGAGCGCTAGGATCGGGTCCATGTTTGCTGAGCAAGGCAGCGCTTTGACGAAGGAGCGCCTCGTCGCCGAGTGATGAGGCGAACGGTAACGCTTCATCGGGGGCCTGCTGGCACCAGCGTTCCATCGCTGCGGCAAAAGCGCTTTGTTTGAATGATGAGTTCTTGAGGGTTAGGATGGTCTCGGCGGCGACTCTCGGATCCGGGGCGACGGTTTCAAGCCAGGGCGCATGCATGTGAGAGCTCAGCCTAGCGAGAGATCTGAGAGCCCTCGCGAGGTCCGCGGTAGCCCATGGCTGGAGCGCTTCATAGAAACGGTCCCTATCTTGCGGGTCCAGTCGATCAAGCCGGATGGCGTGTTCTCCAGCAAAGTCAAGCGCTCGCTGAGGAGACTGTGAAGCGAGATGCGGAAGCACGCCTCCATAGCCTTTCAAGCGCTCTCCCTGTGTCGGCAAGGAATCGACCCACTCGAGGGCCCGGTCGACGTCATGACGTGCCATGATGGCAGCAAACTTTCCTGCTACCTGGGTGCGCGATTTGCCTGGAGGAAGGTCCTCGAAGTGACTGAGAGCACTGTCAGGATCATGGCGATACTGCTCTTCCAGCACAGCGACCAGGGACGCGTGGCGCTTGCGAATATCGTCTCGTGACTGTGCCCAAATGAGCGCTGCTTTGGGATCATGTGAGGCCCACGCCGCCGCGACGGCAACGGTGTCCTCGATCTTGTGGCTTGCGTCACTCCATTGCGCTAGGATGGGAAAGCCGTCGGGAGGCACCTGATTAAGATGGGCGATCATGGCTTTCAGCATCCAGAAGTTCCCTTCGTCCCCATGGAGATGCTGAGCGATTTCATCGGGATGATTCGCTACATATTCCGCGATCATTTGTTGCTCTAACGGCTCCCTCTCTTCCTCTGCGAGTGCTGCGCGTGCAGCCTTGATGTCCATGCCTCCCCAGACTTTGAAATAGCCCGCGCGCCATGACCAGTCATCGATGGCGCGAACCGCAGCCAAGCCTCCATGTGGATCGGCCTCGGCCCAGTGAACGAATAGGAGTTCACGCAGGTGTGGGCGTGGGTGCCTCGCCAAGCGATGGAGGAATGCAAGCCTGTCGTCGTGATCTGCCTCATCCAAGTAGTGTAATGATAGAGACCACATGATGTTGGCATCAGAGGTCGCGAAGATGGCGTCCAGCGAGGGTGATGCGGAGGCGATGATGCTGGAGGAACACCCCCTTTGCTCTAGAGATGACGGCCCCTTCCCATAATGATCTCTTTCAGGTACTCGTCCCTTCCCTAGCATCCATGCCACAGAAGCTAGGAGGAGGGCTACTATCCAGGATCTCGTCATGCTCGGCGGGATCTTCGTCAATCACTCCTGGAAGTGGGTGAAGAGGTCGTGGGCCGGCCAAGGCTCGATGGTGTCCAACACGGCATTCATCCCTGACATCATGGCGGTGGCAGGGCTGAAAGTGTGAGGGCTGGTGCGCGTATTGATCAGGACGACCCAGTTGCGTCCATCCGGGCGCTTGACGAGCAGCGTGGACGTTCCTGCGAGAGAGCCACTATGACTGAAGATGGGGCCGTGGTCCGTTTCCCAGCGTGCCCACCCAGCCGTGTAACGGTGAGGCCAGCCGGTGCTTTCGGCTGGCGCAAACATGGTCTCCAACGATTGTTTCGAGAGCAGGGGGGCATCCCCGTCAAATGCCGCTGCAAAGCGGGCCAAGTCGATTGACGAGGCGATCCAGGCGCCGTGAGAGTCCATGGCTTCAAGATGCCATCCACCGTAGGGGTAAGGCACCCGTTTCCCTAACGTATCGGCGAAGACAGAAGGGCCTCGGAAGGGGGAATAGTAAAGCACCTCCCCAGCTTTTCGTGATGCCTTGAGGGAATGCCCCAGGGTCATTGTGCGTGCACTGATTGGACTCAAAACATGTTGCTGAACATAGGTCTCGTAATCGGTGCCTGACAGTTTGGCGATCACGCGACCGAGTAGAGAGTAGCCGAAGTTGGAGTAAGATTGTTGCGAACCTGGATCGAAGTCGAGCGGTTGCGCGAGCATGTTGCGGATGACGGCATCAGGGTCCGCAGGGGAAGGGACGCCTAAGGCTTTGGCGAAATCAACCGAGCGGAACATGGCATCAAAAGACTTGTTCCGGTCCCACCCTCCCGTGTGTTGCAAGCAATGGCGGACCGTGATCTCAGCCAATCGGGGGTCTATCTCTGCGTCTTCGGTGGGAGGTTCATAGCCATCGAGCAGATCGAAGATCTTGTCGTCTAGAGAGAGCTTTCCATTCTCAATCAAATGAAAGATGGCTGTAGCCGTGATGGGTTTGGTGATGCTCGCAATACGGTAAAGGCTTTCCGGCATGGCCTGCTCCCGCGCAGCGACGTCGGCGTATCCAAAGGCTCGTGCGTAAACGAGCCTTCCGGCATCGGTGATAGAGACGGAGATGGAGGGAGAACGGTGCTTTCTCAGAAAGGTGCGAATGTAAGTGTCGACCGAAGCGAGCTCAGGGACGATCTGGCCAGTGCTCACATTCCATGCGGCGGCTTCAGGGCGATACCCCGGTCCACGAAGCACGCGTCCGGGTCTACTTCTCTCTAGCAACTTGCCATCCTCAAGGACCAATTCGCCATTCACAAGAACATGGCGCACACCCTCCGAATGCGCATGAGGATTGGCGAAATCGGCGTGGTCGATGAGCTTTTGATAGTCGAAGAGGATGATGTCCGCCGCGAGGCCTTCCGCTAGTCGCCCGCGATCTCGAGTAAGGATGGCATTGGCAGCCACCGCCGTTGCCTGGGCAATGGCGCGTTCGAGCGAGATCGTCTCATCATCTCGGATATAGCGTGCCATCAGACGGGGAAAGGAGCCATACGCGCGTGGGTGAGAGGCAATGCCAGAGCCCCCTGCAGGCCCCACATCTGTGCAGAAACTCACAAATTCCTCACGAATGAGCCGTTTCTTGTTCTCCCGACTCATGGTTTCTGGCAGGACGAATGCGCCGGTCTTGACTAACTGAAAGAAGAGATCCCAAGGATCCATCTTGAGGTCCTCGGCCATGAGTCCGAGACTCTTTCCTGATTGATCCATGTAGCGCGGACTAAACGCTCGCCCGACGACAAGCCTATCCCAATCGCGGCCCATATGCTTAAACCAATTCTCCCATCCACCGCCATCAGTCTCCA
Organism: Verrucomicrobiia bacterium; assembly: GCA_030425385.1. GTDB lineage: Bacteria > Verrucomicrobiota > Verrucomicrobiia > Verrucomicrobiales > DEV007 > JAACDM01. The sequence goes on from JAUIAH010000032.1 coordinate 52,817, forward strand.
TTTCCCGGCGAATGGTCGCGCGGATGGCTGGATCCTCTACCTTGGTGAGGAAGGCATCACGTCCATTGGCGAAGTGGCGAGGGTGCACCAGCGCCTCGATCCCGAGTCCGTTGTTGATATAGGGATAAATGTCAGCAGTGACCTCTTGTCCGGCAGCACGGGCCGCTTTGATCTTGGCAATGGCTTGAGCCATCTTGGGCCAATTGCCTTGGCCAGCGGCCTTTAAATGAAAGATGTGCACGGGTGTGCCTCCCTTGCGCCCGATCTCTAACGCCTCATCAATAGCCTCTAACAATTGATCGCCTTCGTTGCGCATGTGGGTGAAATAGCGTCCACCGTATTCGCCAGCCACAGCGGCCAGCGCGCCAATCTCATCGGTATCCGCGTAGACCGCCGGGGGATAGATGAGAGCGGTGGAGAGCCCGATGGCACCGGCCTCCATGGCCTCGCGCACATGAGCTTTCATTTGTGCCAATTCCTCCTCATTAGGGTTGCAATCGACCTCGCCCATGACCAACCTACGCACCTGCGTGTGCCCCACTGTTTGGGCGACATTCACGGGGAGGCCACGCAGATCGAGGATCTGGAAATACTCCGCCATCGTTTGCCAGCCCTCTGACGAAGCGTCGTCTCCGGTCAACGGCGCCGCCGAGTAGCCTTCACCCGCATTGATCGTGGTGACGCCCTGGGTGAGCAGGTTCAACGCGGTGTCCGCGTCGCCTAACATCGGAGAGGCCGTTTGCCCCATCATGTCGATAAAGCCAGGGGCCACGACGAGCCCTTCAGCGTCAATGCGTTTGCTCGCAGGAACTCCCTCTAGTTGCCCGATCCTAGCAATCTTCCCATCCTTGATCGCGATGTCAGCGACATACCATGGAGCGCCGGTGCCGTCGATGACACGTCCCCCAGCTATAAGGAGATCGACCTTCTCGTGATGAGTCACGTGAGCCGAGCGCAGGCGTGCTCCGATGAAGCGCGCCATGGTCTCGCCGCTTCGCTCGTAGTAGTGTCCAAGGTTGTGCTTTGTATTCTCTAACACCACCACTCGATGAGGAATCGCGTGGTTGGAGAATTGCTCAATCAGCGGAGCGAACCCGTCTGGACGGTCGTGCTCGCCATTGATCAGCAAGGCACTGAACCCGCTGGTCTGAAGACGTTCATGGTCGCGGTCTACGGCAGCCAGCGCTTCCTCTTCCATCCGCCACAAGGCTCCCCCCCAACTCGCGGCGAAACCAAACACAGTCGGGTAGTTCAATGACAACCAGATGGCTCCCGCGCCTCCCATGGAGAAGCCTGCCACTCCGCGTGCGCTGACATGGTCTATAGTGCGATACGTGGCATCAATGTGAGGAATGAGCTCTTTGCGAATCATCGCCTCTACCTCGTTTCGATATCCACTTCGGCCACCGTTGGGGAAGACCGCAATCACGGGTGGCGACCAACCTCTGGCGATCGCTTGTCCTAACAAGGATGCAAAGCCCCCAGCGTCAGCGCTTTCGTGGCCGCCCATTCCATGGAGGAAATACACGACTGGAAAGCGTGTCTCTGGCTGATCGTGGTAGGCTGGTGGTGTCCACACGGCGTAGCCGACATCGTGTCCCAGCGCATCGCTCTCAAGGAGGTGATGGGACAGACCAGGAATGGAGGGGATCTTGGGATTGACCCAGGAAATGGGCTTTTCAAATTCCTGCGCATGAGCGGGTGAGGCCGTGAAGAGGATTAGCGTTAGGGCGAAGCCAAGAGCTGCCAGAGAGGGCACATTCATGGAGCAACCTTGAGGCATTCATGCCCCCGTGGCAATGGCTACTCCACACGACGCCAACGAAACCACGGAGTGGGGGAATCGGTTGGAAGCATCCAGGGAGGATGGATGCGTTGACCGTCGGCATCGAGCTGAATGTGCCAGGTTTCGGGTCGCAAATGGGAACTGGCTTCAAGAATCCATTCTTCTGGAGTCATGGCTCCTCGAGTGCTTAGTGTGAGGATGGCGCGGCCGTCGATCCATTGCCAACCTGCGGTTCCTAGGCGATCCGATTCGATCGCGATTGCCCCGTCTTCGGTGCTCGCATCCTGAGGAGTCCAGCGCACGATCACCTCGGCAGCGTGCAACCACTGGTCACCCTGCATGGCATAGCGGAATCGCGCTTCCGTTGGCGTTCCGTTCGCGTTGGGAGTGAGGCGCAATTGCCCATCAGCGTCGATGGCCAAGTGTGCGGCTCCGAGCGGGGCAATAGGGCTCACCTCAGTGAGAGTAAGCCGCTCGTTGGGCTGGCCATGACGAACCACGCGCTGATCATTCTCTAACACGTTCAGTAGAAATGGTGAGGCAGTTGCCTCGATCTCGTCTGGTTCTGCAAAGGGCATCTCTCCAGGATGTCGCCAGGGAAGGTCGGGTGTTTCTAACATCGTCACGGCGCGGTCGTAGATGGCCCTGGCCGCTGTGGTGCCGGTGCTGACGTCGGTGAAGAAGCTCTCGCTCCGAGCGGTCGAGGCTGTGGCGTGCATCATCCCGCCACGCGAATGATGAGAGCCTAACACATGACCGATCTCATGCGCCATCGTTGTCCAGTCGGCATCTGGACGCAGCACGCAGACACCGGTCTCCCGTCCTACCCGTCCAATGTAGGCTTGTCCGAGGGTCGTGCCTGACAAGCCCGCGCCGCGCTTGCAGGCGACGTCCCATTCTGCGTCTTGGTCGCTGAGCCAGACGCGGAAATCGGCCAGCGCGCTGGCGTGGGGAATGTCAGCGATTTCCGGATCGTCAGGTGTCAAGTGAAGGGCCGCTAGGGTGACATTCAGGCCCAACTGACGCTCGTAGTTGCGAGCCACGCGCTCGACGAGCAGGAGTTGCTGGGCTGTGACGAGCGCCAGATTCGCTTCTGTGTGAGGTCCGGTGGCCGCTTTGTCCAGCGCCAGATAGAGACGGAGTGGCACGAGCGTTTTCTCATATTCCGGCAAGGGCGGGCGCGGATGGAGCGTGCCCTCTTCTTCTAACATCGCGTCGAGATCAGCTTCGTCAGCGGCAGATTCGAGCGGTTCCCATGGGGAGGGTGCCTGGTGACTTTGCGTCGTGGCGAGGGGGCGCACGGGATCACATTGGCACGTGTCGTAGCTGGTCAGGTAACGTTGCTCCCAGCGACCCTCCAGACGACGCACCAAGCGGTCGCCGATGAATCCTGTCACTTGTTCATGCACACGCACCAGTTGGGCCGTTCCCGATCGATACCAACGCACGTCGGGTTCCCACGTGGTTCCTGCTACGTGAATCGGTACGTTTGGCGGCGATGACGATGGCGTGGGGCCGGCGGCTGGCGGCCGGTGCAACGACGGCATCAATCCTCCCAAGGGGGAGGCGATGAGGCAAGCGATGAGGATCAAGCGCAAAGTCATGATCAGGGAGAGCTCAGACTGAAGTAGCCGGGATCGCAATCGTCCAAAGTCTCGTCGTCCTCATCACAGAAGACATGGCGGAAGCGTCCGCCGCTGGCACCAAACTCCACGCCGAAGTGATTGCCCAGCGTTTGTGTCAATCCAGCGAAAGGATACGCCGGGCGGGCACTATCATAGCTCAAACTCACCTCAGCGATTTCCACCGTGCCGAAGACCGGGGTGTCTACTTTCACTGTGCCGTCGAAGAATCCCGCAAGCGTGCCAGCCGAGTTGATGTCGAATCCAAGGTTCATGGTGCCGAGGAAGAAGGCCTGTTGATCCCTCACACTCATTCCAAGGGTGCCAGCGGATCGGTAGAAGCGCAGGTAGCGATTGGGAGTTTGACCACTATTGAGGCCAATGCCAGCGAGCGCGAAAGCTGGCAGGGGAATCGTTTCGTCAAAGTTGCCCGAGGTATCGATGCGGAATCCTGGAAAGTTGATTCCCGCTGAGGGCCATTCTGTGATGCCAGGCGCCCGCAGGGTCGTCGACGGCAAATCCACCACCATGGATGCCGCTGAGACATCCCAAGAAACCGCCGCTCCTGAGGTGGCACTCAATCGGAAGGGGCCTAACTGAAACGGAGAGGTTGGAGCCTGTGTGGTGAAGGTGAAGGCATCGTTTACCAACGTGAGTTGATTGATAGGGCCCACGGATTGTCCTAGTAGAATCACATTAACATTCCGAAGGCTTAGCGAGAACCCATTCGCGTCGCTCAGACTCATCTCAATCCGCGTGTTGCTGCGTTTGCGGATGTCGATGACGTTGTTGGCAAAGAGGGAGGTAGGGAGGGCATCTGCCAGCAGCGTGTAGGTGAACGGCAGCACCCCGGCTGACAAGGAGACTTGGTGTTCGAACGCAAAGCTACCATTGGGTTGAGGGAAAAGCCGCAGCGGGCCGCTCAGTTGCAGATTGGTGGAGCCATTGCTACGGATCAGCGAGAAGCTGCCGGGTCCCAGTTCCCCGATACCAGGAATCAATGGCAGTGAATCGCTGGTCGCCGCGCCTAACAAGTAGTCGCCATTGGCAAAGAACTGGATGGTGAGGTTGCCGGGCGGCGTGATCGGCGTTTCGAGCAGTGATAGACCAGGCGCTTGTGCCGTCATGCGGAAATGCTGATTGCGTTCCCAGTCGAACGCCCACGAACCGGCGGTCAATTCCAAGGCATGAAAGGCGTTGGGATCGGCTGGGATCTGTAGGGAAGAAGCTTCGACCGCGCCTTTGATCGAGGTTGTGCTCAGGAAGAGAGAGCCCTGCACTGCGAAGTCGCCCAGACCGGGCGCCGTGAGGGTCGCCTCAGTCACTCGCATCCAGGGGCCTGTGGGCAAATCGTCAGGATGACCCTCTTCGTGATCGCTGGCCACCAAGAGGCGTTCCTCCGCGTAATGGGCCGTGAGCCGCATGGAGGTCGCAGGCACGGTGAAGGTGAATGTCTGCTCCCGACTGGGTTGCCATTGGCTAAAGTGGTAGGGAAGGCCATTGATATCGACCTCGTCCACGGCGGCGATCGTGATTTCTTCTCCTGGGGCGAGACCACCCTCACCGACCTTCAAAGCCACCGGCGTGCGGGTCGGTTGCCCATCAATGGTGACCATCACGCCGGATGGTTGGCTGTCGATGGTGAGAATGGCCGGTGGCGTGATCGATCTCCCTTGTAGGCTGGTCCGGAGGATGCCCGCGTTGGTTTCTACCAGGAGCGTGTTTTCGAAGTCACCACTTTCGGGCGGATGAAACGTCACCGTTAGGTCGGCTGGCTTGTCAGCGTTGAGCAGAAAGGACTCCTCCTTGACGGTGAAGGCGGGAAGCATCCGGCCGGGATCGATCCGCACCCGGACGATTTCCAAGGTCCCGTCACCCAGGTTCGCAACTGGCACAGGCAGAGTCACTGTATCGCCGACCACTACCTCGCCGAAATCAATGGCGATCGGTGTGTGACCCAGCGGTGCCTTCGACCTGAGCAAGCGATCACGCTTCCAAAGACCACCTTGCGTGCCCCCCGCATAGACGACGCCGTCTGCTTCGTCCACTGTCAGGACATTGCCACCTTGCAGGATAAAGTCCGCCTCCCAAGTCTCCCCACCTTGGTTTGTGTGATAGACAATGCTGCGTCCCGCAGTTTGGATCGCGCCGTTGGTGGCACACCAGCCTTCGGTAGTACTCACAAAGTGCACATCATTGACGGTGGCTGCGGTGAATAGGGGAACAGAGGACCAGGTAGGGCGCAACGCATCGGCATTGTTGGCCTTTCGGAAGAGGCCATTGTTACCCCCTAACCACGCGTCCGAGCTGCCAGACATGGTCACGTCGGTGATGGGGAAGGCCCCTCCAAAGGCGAGCGTCTCCTCCCAGGTCCGTGCCGCGTCCACGGTGCGATAGAGCGTGCCACCAGACGCCGTGTAGAGACTACTCGCATCCCACGCAGCAAGCGCGGAACCATTGAAGGTGCTGCTCGGACTGCTGAGCGTCCGCCATTCACCCCCACCGTTGGTGGTTCGGAGTAGGACGCCGTTGGCTTGGGGATTGGAAGTGATGCGACTGCCCAGGGCGTAGGCCGTGTTGCCGCCGCCGGGAGGGAAGCTGAGCGCATTGATAGGATTGCGCAATCCGTTAGGCAAGCTCGTGGGAAACCAGCGACTACCGTCATCCGTCGTGCGATAGATGAATGGGGCCCCGGTATCGCCGCCACCGACAAAGGTAGTGGTGGAGTTGGTGAATGCTAACGTTCGTATGGGACCTGGAAAGGTGACATTCATCAGGCTCCAACTCTCCCCACCATCCGTCGTACGGTAGAGTTGATCATCGACTGCGAGCAGGCCGACCTCCGCGTTGGCAAAGCGAAGATGACGGACATTCTCCGTGCTCGGGCTAGGCAAAGCACGCCACCCGTTCTGCACCGCGCGCGCCCGGACGAGGAGGAAACTTTCGGACGAACGATCAGGTCTTTCAATGCGGATATTGCCGTTGGTGTGATAGGGAGCGACGGAGCGCGTTTGCGTAGGGCGATAGGTGAATCGGACGACCCGCTGCCCGCCGGAAGCGATCTCGAAATGGCTATCGGACGCCACGATCTCCGCTGTGAAAGGCGTGAGTTCGCCGATGCGAATGGGGCCGGTGCCTTGATTGCGAAAGGTGACCGTCTGGAACGCGGTTTCCCCCAAAGCGACGGTGCCGAAGTCGAGCAAGCCGGGATCGATCGCGAGCTTGCCACTTCGCAAAGGTGTGAGGGGGCGGTGATCGATACGCCCACTTTGTCCCACGGCCCACAGACGACCATCGGCTTCGCTGATGCTTTGATAGGCTCCGGAACCGCCGGTCCCCTCCGCTGACCAACTCCGACCAGCGTCAGTGGAGCGAAGGTAGGTCGCATTCAGCCCGACGGCGTAGAAGCTCGTCCCGCTAGCAATCACTTTCGTCAGTTCCCCATTGGACGCACTGTGATTCACTCGGCTCCAAGAGGCGCCTGCATTGGAACTGCGGAGGATGGTGCCTCCCTGCCCTACGATGATCCCCACATTGTTGCTACCGAAGGCAACGCTGTTGAGTCGCAAACCAGCAAGATTGACGCCACTCACCCTAGGCGTGGTCGGCCAGGTCGCCCCGCGGTTGGTCGATCGCCGAATGACCCCATTCTCACCCACAAGCACCCCGCTAGTGCCGGTGTAGTCGATGCCTAACAAGTGGTTGAGAAGATCGTTGGGAGCCACGTTGTTGAAGACGTTCGCTGAGAACTGCTTCACAATCCTGCCAGAATCACCCACTAAGGTGACCAGACCGCTGCTATCGACCCCGATCGCGTTCCACTGATTGCCACCGCTGCCAATCACATCGCTATCCGTGATTGGTGTCCACTGGGCGAACTGCGCGTCATTGCTTCTTAACAAAGTGCCACTCCGTCCTGCCGCCCAGAGTGTGTTGCCGTGAGCAGCAGCTGCCCGCAATTCAATGTTGGTGAGGGGGTGAGCCACCCAATTGCCTAACGTCAGGGGTGTGAATCGGAGGAGCGCGCCGCTTTGACCCACGGCCACCCCCGTGCCGCTGTTCAGCATGGCGATGTCAAGCAACTGAGAGCCTCCCTGGCGCTCTCGATACCAATGCTGCTCGCTGGCGGTGCCCCGCAGTTGGATGAAATGAGCACCCACACCGTCATTTGTGCGCAAGGCGAGGGGAAAGTCCACGGTGCCGATCTCGGTAGGCGCATAGCGGAGAAAGAGTCTCCGTTCTTCTCCTGGTGCCAAGGTAAGCGAGGTGGGCGAGGCACTGAACGGCGATCCGTTAGGCAATGCCTGGATGTCGATGGCAAGGGGGGCTTGTCCCAGGTTGGCAACGCTCACGAGACGCTGGGCGCCACCCCCGACGGCGTGCGAACCAAAGTCGACCAGTTCGTCAGAGGCGAAGTAGAGGGGCACTGCCTGACCACTTCCGGCGAGCGGGATGAGCCGAGGGCTGTCGTTCCCATTGTATTGCAGTCGCAGCGTGCCCGCGGCCGCTTCCGGCGACGTGGGGAGATAGCGTACACGCAGCTCTCGAGTGTCGCCAGGGGGCACCGCCACGGCGTTAGGTTCCACGATGAAATCAGCGTCGCCCTCGGCACTGGCATAGAGAGTGAGTTGCGTTTGGCCGTCGTTTGCGATCTGCACGGTGCGAGTGCTAGGCGTGTGCAGAGGAACATTGCCAAAGTTTACTGCCCTGACAGAGGTGCGAAACTGAGCCGTGCGTGCATTGGGTTCATAGCCGAACTCCAAGCGGCCTCCAATGCTCAAGAGTCCTGGCAGCTCGATGCCTTCATGGGTGCCCGTGTCGAAATAGAGCCGTCCGTTAGAGTCAAGCTCTAGAGTTGCGGCGGCTCCTGAATTCGAACCGATGGTCAGCGTGTGGGCGTGAGCCTTGCCAGGGAAGGTCGTCACGGCGACGCCCGTGGGAATGGTGAGTTGGACGGACACGTTCTCCAGGCCATCACCGCCGATGGTTCCGGTGAGTGCTTGTCCCGATGAACCAATGGTCACCAGTGCTTCCCCATTGGCATCGCGCAAGGTAAGGGCTCCTTGCAAAGTCACCCCGGCATCCCAGCGCGCTTCAGTGGAGAAGGCAAAGCGGTCATTGATGCCATTGCCATGCACGATCAACGCGAGATCATCGCCCAAGATTGGCGAGGTGATCCGAGCAGGGGCTAGCGCAATGCTAGCAGATGGCGTGTCGCTAGCACTGCGAAGGGCCTGGAAGGAGCCTTGCAACCGCGGCACCGAAGGATCGAGGGGGCGTAGATTGAGCAACGATCCCAACGTGATCGGATCGACCGCACCATCGAAGCTTAGATACGGTTGACCGATCGCGGGTTCGCTTTGGAAAGAGGCGCTAATGTCGCGGAAGGTGAGTCCATTGGTGGCAACCAACGGTGCCTCTAACAGGCCGGTCAAAGCGGGAAGGGCACCATCACCCGGCGTGATGCCAAGGGCTGCCCGCTCGATGGTGACGAGATCCAAGAAGCGTAGGTTGGCCTCAAGGGCGAGACCACCACGGCGTTTCGCCAATGCTAGGGGACTGGTGCCTTCTGCTGAAGGATCGTAACAGGGCGAGTAGGCAACGAGACGACCTGAGGTGTTGCCATCAAGCGCAATGAGCGATTCCAAGCCCTCTGGCACTTGGAGATTGTTCACTTCAAGCTCGAAGGAAACCTTTGGCATTTCCACATCAAAGCTGCTTTCGATCGTCTGCAAGAAGGCGGTCATCACGCTTGGACTGGCATTCTGCGAGAGCAGCGTGGCGAGTTCGTTTGCGAGTCGTTGGAAACGCACTTCAATCGGTTCCGAGGGCGCTTGTTTGATGATGAACTCCAAGTCTGCCGAGTCCACGAACCCTTTCATCCACGAGTCTTCTGGAATGGACGAGCGCACTTCAAAGCAACCCGGTGTGCCGCGTGTGGGATCGGGCGGGACGGCTTCGACTTCCGCGTCTGCGATGGGGATGCCTAACAAACGCCCGGATATCTGGCCGGACAGAAAGGTTTCCTCCAACGGATAGAGGCTGCCCGCGGTGAAGGCATCGCCATCGAACTGCATGAGCGCGGTTAACAGGTCGCCGGGAGGCAGGGATTGACCGGTGTCGGGATGGGTGAAAGTGGGAGGATTCGGAGCTGGCGTGTAGAAGGCCATGGTGCCCATCTCACGCGTTTGCAGGAGATAGTCGTTGAGGAACGCCAATCCTGCGGTGAGGCGATCGAGCGGGTCCTGCGTGTCGTCTAACAAGACGAAGAGCGATGCGGGTGGAGCGTCGACAATGGCTGCAGGCATGCTCAAGCGGGCGGCCCCGACGATGCCGCCATGGGGGAAATAGTCGGCCTGGAAGGTACGACCAGACACGGCGGCGCGTTCGGCAGAACCTTCCGGGAAGGCGAGTCCCAAGGCGGTGCCTTCATCATCAGCGCCATTGCCCGTCCAGAGCGGGTTGGCCAAGAGACCTGCTTCCAGCGCGCCTAGCAGAACATCTTTCCTGGAAGGCAATCCCAGTTCGCTCGGTCGCCGCCAGGTGCTCTCTGGATGTGCTGGATGATCCGTGAGATGCGGCATCAAGACGCGGGCCTCGGCATTCAGGCCCTTGAAGCCAAACGGCTCGAATGCATACCCGATGGTGTAAGTTGCATTGGCCAAGACGTGATCCAGGCCTTCCCTGGCAAAGACAGCCAGAGCCTGGGGATCGGTTAGGCGGCCTTCAATGCCCGCCGCCAGGATCGCATCGGGGCTGGGCACGCCGACCCCGAATCCGAAGGTGGCCCGATCTGAGGCGGTCGGCGGGAACAGCGGCACGTAGCTGGAGATGAGATAGGATGGAGAGAACGCAAAGGCAGCGGCAAAGCCCTCCTTATCGGCCGCCGCTTGCACCTCGACGAGACTCCCGCCGAGATCGAGTCCAAAGATCTTTGGCTGGACGGCACCGCACAGGGTGAGTTGGGGGTTGAGACTGCCAACGCTCGTTTGCAGAAAGGCGACGAAGCAATCGCGCAGCCCCGGGAGATTCGGCGGGTCACTGAAGATTTCGGCGAGGATGCCAGCCTTCTGTGTTTCTGATAGGAAGAAGATGCCATTGCTTCCAAGACCAACCAGATCGGGCGCCACCTTGGCGTAGAGTTCGTTCACCACCTCATCGCCCACGCATTCAGCAAAGCTCGCAAAGGCCTCGAAGAGCCCCGTGACGCATCCATCACATTCATACAGCGCCTTGAGAGCTCCGAGTTCGAGCGGCCCCACTGCGACGCGCACCTCGCCGCAGACGGAGGGATTGGGATCGCCAAACTCATCTGTGGCAGCCACGAAGGCGGCTAGAGTGCCCACCGGAATCCCGACGAGGTTCACCGAGCCGACGATGCCCGCAGACCCCGCGGTGGAGAGCACCGCGCCCACCGTGCCGCTAAGGAAGCTGGAGACCGATGCATGGGAAAATGTTCCTGTCACTTTCACCGTAGCATCGAAACAGGGAACGCCCGCATAAGCCGCTGCGAGGATGGCTTCGTAGACGCTATCGTTGTCACCAAGGGCGGCTTGCACGCCTGAAGCCACGGTTCCGGCAAACGTCATTTCCACCGTGTCCAAGGTGTCCTCGATCACCGCGTTCAACGCCGCACCATTCGGGACGATGGTTTCATCCAAGCGCGGCGTGACGGTGTCAATAGCCTGTCGAAACGCATTCGCCACGGTGTCGCCGATCTCGGCAGGGGTGTTCAGCTGGCTGGACTCCAGATAGTCGCGAATCGTGGTCTCCTGATTCTGACCAGGCGGCGTGAACCGCAGGCTGTCGACAAACGCCTGATCGAGCGAAGTGAACTTCACAATGATTCTGTCAGGATACAGATCGCGGTCGGGATGCGGCTGACAGAGAATATTCATGGTGCGAGGCGGACATTCTCCAGTGGGACACGGAAATTCCGGGCCGCCGGGTTCGGTATCCTGCAGCGTGTAGAGAATGGCTTCCGGGTGCTCCGCGATTTCTTGGTAGACCCGCAGGCGATCTTGGGTCTTTGCTAGGGTCTCCCATGAGCATGCTTCCTGAAGTGCGGGAACGATGGCGCCGGCCTCAGTGTGCGCCGCCACTTCCAATGGGCGCCCGTCCTCGTCTAGCTGTATCAAGGCCGCAAAGTCGCAGGGATCCGCGTTGCTGTTGGCGAAGGAAACGCCACCGCTCACGCCTGTGAGAAGAAACCCTGTAGGCCCTAACGGAATGCCAGCTGGACCAGCATTGACGTCGAAACAAACACCAATGGGGCCGCGTAGATTGAAGGCGACCAAGGCGGTGACTCCGGCACCGTTCAGGCTACCGCCGACTTGCCCGGCAAAGAAGAGGTTCTCGGGATTGGCTAGGCCTCCGACATAGACCTGCCCGGTGAGGCTGAGAGGGGGGACTTCAAAGTCGCTGATGCCGAAGCCGAAGCCGTCCAATTGAACTTCGGGGATGCCTTGCCGCATCTTCACGGTGAGCCCGTTCACTTGACCGGATACGATGGGCGCCTCAGGCGGAATGGCAATGCCTGCGCTCACGCCGATGATGAGATTGTCAGGGGCGAGCAAGTCCGGCAGCGGCAGATTGCGATCGACAAAGGAGAAGGAGGCTTCGCTCACTTGCAGCGGAAGTCCCTCGACAACTTCTAACGTTTCTCCCAAGACTAGGTCGGCACCGCCAATCGAGAATTTCGGTAAGGGGGAGCCATCGAAGACAAAGCGCGCGTCGCGGAGCCCGAAACCGGGACCGTCAGGAATGCGGAATTGACCCGATAGCGCCAGAATGAATGGGGTCGACTCGGACTGGGTGAACAGATTCTGCAGATCGAAAGCGAAGAGTGAAGCGTCTTCCACCAGGAGCCCTTCGGCACCTCCCAATCGAAACTGCGTGCCGTCCCCACTGACGCCTAACGCATCTACTGTCAACAGAGGCCCGGTATCTGGTCTGATCTCGATGCCACCGCAGGCAAGGGCTTGCACGCGCCCACCTCCATCGACCATCAACGTCTCTGCGGGGAGACTCAACCGCACACCGCCATCGAGACGAAAGCGATCCTCTTGAATGGTGATGGCCGTGCCCGACTCACACACTTCCTCGTCTTCTTCGCTGGCACCAAGAACCTCGATTTCAAATCCCGCCCGATCGAACAAGGTGAGATCGTTCCGCAGGGCGATGACACCCGTGGGCAAGCCGTTGAGCGACCATTCCGCATCGAGCACGTCGACAAAGGCGGGTTCCTCGGGCAGGGGAATCTCCATGCTCGCGTAAACATTGGTAAGTCTTGGAAGATCCTGACCGAAACTGAGCACGGCGTTGCAAACGGCGAGCCGCAAGCCATCGATGCCTGGCACTTCAAAGCCAATGTTGCGGAAGATCACCTGGCCACTGAAATCGAAACGTTGGGAGGCCGATTCGTAGCGTAACTGAATGGGGTCCGCGGGATTGAGCGCAATGGCAGGGCCGCTCAAACTGGCATCGAGTCCTTCATTCTCTGGACAGATCGTTTCCACAAACAGCTCCGGCAGTTGCAGTGTGCCGTTGTCGAGGGCGACGCTGAAGCCTTCTGGGTCATACGCCAGGGTCAGACTAGCACTGTCTAACACCAATTCATAGTCCTCGCGTGCGGGCGCGGCGGCATCTGCCCCTGGCTTGGCGATGATGCCAAAGCTTCCGAAGAGATTGAGATAGCCTGATTGTTGCGCTCCAGAGACGGAGAAACCAAGGCCACCGTCAAAGAGCACGAAGTCGTCCGCGAGCGCGAGATTGAGATTCTGCGTCTGGGCACCGAAGGTTAGGGTTTGCGTCGGGGCATCGTAGCTGGCCGCCGCCGCAAACGATTGACCCGATTCTAACAACGTGACGTTCGCATCGCCCTCGACAGACAGGGCACCGTTGACGGACCGCGCCACGGCAAAGCCTCCAGAGATCCGTGCCCCAGCGAGGTCGAGGGCGGTGGCAGTCGCTCCGAGGTCGAAGCCGCCGTCTTGCGCTATGAAGCCCTGTTGCAATGCCAGGGTCACACCATTGGGGAAATCGAGTTGCCCGCTATTAAGAACCAGGAGAAAGGGGGAGGCGTTGGCCTGACTCGGATCGAAGAGAGCACTGACATTCTGAGCCACCAGATCGATGTTGCGCGCGGCGAGCCCGTTCTCTCCTCCCAAACTCACGTCCCCCTGTAGGCTAAGTTGATCGACTGTGAGAACGGGTGGCTGACCCGCAGTGGAGGTGAAACCACCGCAGCCTTTCAGTTCGAGTACTTCACCCTCCATGCCAGAGATCACCTCCGTTGGGAGCACCAACCCGATGCCGCCGCTCATGGCCAGCGTTGGCGTGCCGTTCGGATTTGTGGTTAGGCTGACCTCGCCATCGGGACAATCGCCTTGGCCATCACCATAGAGCACGACTTCAAATCCATTGGCGTTGAAGAGAGACGCATCATTCTCTAACTGAATGGTACCCTGTGGCAAACCATCCAATGTCCACATGGCGTCGATGACGCGAAATGCTGCCACGCCACCGGGCAGAGGGAGAACGCCCCTAGCATTGACATCGAGAATGGCTGGCAAGGAGTCGCCTTCAAAGACGAGTCGTCCCTCACAGACATCCGCGCGGAAATCCGCCACATCTGGAATGGTGATGCCGACATCATGAATTCCTAAGGCGCCGGTGAAACGCACCGAACTGGGCGATTCCTCATAGCGCACCAGCAAAGGTTGTTCCTCTGTGAGGGTGATGCGCGGGCCACTTCCAGGCGTGAGGGTCTCATTGTCAGGACAGAGACTGGTCGAGAATACCTCGGCAGGCAGCTCGATGTGGCCCTCATCTAAGGCGAGATCGAACCCATTGGCGTCGTTCTCGAAGCGCAACACGGCATCATCTAGGAACAAGACAAAGTCCTCAGCTGAAGGAGTCGCCGGGAGCACGCCTCTAGCAAAGAGACCAGCATCGCCGTTGAGCACCAAGCGACCGAAGGGCTCTTCCGTGCTGACCTCCAGTGTGGTTCCAGCACCGAAGACGACGAAGTTGTCCGTAAAGCGCAGTGGCGCCCCCTCAGCTTGCCCATTGAAGAGGAATCGGGCGTTGGCCTGACTGTAGCCTACCGTGATGGCGAACGTTTGATCGGGACTACCATTCTCACCAGGCACTGTCATCGATCCGTTGCCAGTGATGTCCAGGCCTGCTTCCACCGTGTTCACGGCATCGATTGAGGCCGCCACACGAATGCCGCCAAATGGAAGAGGACCCTCCGTCGCTGCGTTGAAACTAAAGCTGCCGTCATTGGCAATGGTGGCCTCACTGATCTCAAAGGCGGCGGCTGTCTCCGGCAGGGTGAGTCGGCCGCCAAAGCTTCCTTCAAGATAGCCCGTGTCCCGGTTGTAGAAGACTTGGCCGTAGACCTCTTCGACGCGCAGTTCTCCTGGAAGTCCGAGACCTAACAAGAGTTCAAGCGGGTCGAGCAACGCTAGTCGGTCGGCATAGCTCGCCGCCGCGCTGGCTTGTAGTTGAGCATTCTGATAGACCGAGGTAAGGAGAGCTTGCCGGAAAGGATCGGCTTCGTTGTCCTCCAGGATCTCAAGGCCCTCCTGATTCAGCGTCACCCCATCGCCCGCGAGCGCCTTGGCCATGACGGTCAGCGTCTTCTGATAGCGAGTGAACTCGCGGATTGCCTTTCCTTCCAGGGCCTGCGCAAACCCTTGCACCTGTCCATTCAAGGAGGCCACAAGCGCCGGAGGTCTCAGATCGCCAGTGATCGATTGGCCTGCACCGGCGACCTGCAGATTCTGCCAATAGCCATAGAGCGTTCGTAATTCGCCCGCGAGCGTGGTCGCTTCGTTCATCTGTGAGATGTCCCAGGAGGAATCGATGCGTTCCTTGGCGCCCTGCAAGGCCTTGCGCAGCCGTTGTTCGAAGGGTGGACTAACGGATTCAACCAAAGTGAATGAGGCCAGCTTCATGGCCTCCAACTCGGTTCCCGATAGGCGTTTCGAACTCGCAGCTTGCGCATTCAGGTTCGTGACCATGAGGGCGAGTTGGTCCGTGTATTCTTCTGTCGGATCAATGTTAAGCACTAGCAACTGAGCAGTGCGATAGTTGCTCAGCAACGCATAGCGGCGCTTCCAATCAGTCGCTGGGAGGCTCGCAAGTTCTGCTAGTGCGTCTGCAATCATCTTCTCCGCGGCGGTGTCGGTGATGGTATCACCGTCAAGTCCCAGTGCTTGATTGGCCGCTTCGTTCTCAATCATCTCGCTGATGAACTCGCGAGTCTCGTCGACCGTCTTTCCACTGAGATCCGCGGCGCCAGTTTCGGGATCGATGCCAAAGCGCTGCATGGTATCGACCTTGGCTTGCGTGGTGAGTGCCTGCAGGATGTCATTGCCAAGCGAGGCTTGGTTGCCAATGCCCATTGAATCGGCTGCCGAGTCCAGAATCTCGGCCATGGCGTTGCGGACCTCCGCAGATGACAGTTGTTTGATCTTGGCAAGATCCACGGAGGCATCTGCCGTACGCCATTTGTCTAACGTCGCCTGGTGCGACCGATCGACCAAGCTCTGTGTTTCGCCAAGGATGCCAGCGTCGAGGTCGCGACCCAATGCCTGCGCCGCCGCCTCAAAGTTCAATGCTGTTTGGGCCACCTTGCTCATGGTCTTCCGATCCTTGATGGCGGCCGTATTGTTGAGTACCGCATCCGAGGTGAGTATGGTGGCTCCTTTCTCTAACAAAGTGTTGAGCTTCTCCTGGATCTCACTCGCGCGCGTGTCATTCTCTGCCGCAAAGGCAGCCGCGAGATCTTTCAAGGTTGAGGCTAACTCTTTCTCCACACGCGACACTTTCTCCAGTCCTTGAACCAGTTTCTGAAAGCGGCGCTTGGGGCCGTCGACTACGATGAGGACAGACTGGGTCGCCGATCCACTGGCGTTCGAGGCGGTGAGCGTGAAGCGTGTCGTTCCAAGAGGAGAGACACGGCGACTCCCATTGATCCCCACGCTACCGATCCCGCGATTGATCGAGACGTCGGTGGCAAAGCCAGTCTGCCATTCCAAGGTAGAGATGCCTCCCAGATCAATGCTGGTTGGCGTGGCAGAGAATTGCAGAATCTCAGGGAACACTTCCACCACTTCCAAGCCACTCAGAGCCCCACGGAAGTCGGGCAGATCACGGGTAGCGATGAGGAGGTCTTCTCCTTCCCCAAGGACCACGTAGGCGGGGACGAAATTGCCATCCGTATCGATGGTGGCGTGTTGATAGGTCTCTAACGGAATCTCACGGGCGCCTGTCAAGGCAACAAAGCTGTCGGACGCTCTGCGGCTTCCGTTCGGGTGGACGGCTGCGAAGGCCACCTCGCGCCGTTTGGAGGTGTCTTGGCCCAGCAGCGTGAGGGAATCGATAAGGGCATAGACGTGGAAGAAACCTGGACCCAAGCCACGGACCCTCACAAAGAGCTGAGATCGAGGATGCGTCCCGTTGACAAGGAACGGTGCGGGATGTCCCGCGCGGGGCAGCAGACTGTCAGAGGATAACGTGTCTGCGAGGAGGTCGGTGATGAGCGGAATCGATCCCGCCGGCTTGGCAATGATTCCTGTGGAGGGCACGAAGTTCCAGTCAGGTTCGCGCTGCTGATCGGGATGGAGGAACAGGGTGCCAACATCAATGGCGACATCGGAGGCGGGAGTGCCATTGCTATAGACGAGGCCCCCATCATTGTCTTGGGCGACGCCATTCCACACGGTGTTCTCCGGTAAGGCGAAACCCTGGGTCGCTCCTGGGCCGATTCCGTCATAGACGCGGTCAGTTGCTCCAAAGTCGATGAGCAGGTGGCGAGGTGCCGTGTCGTTGGCCACCTCAAGAGGTTCCTCCAACACGGCGTCGAATTCTTGAAACGCTTTCTCCGTCTGTGAGAGTAATTGATCCGTTAGGCTGATTACTTTCTCCAAGACCGCGGCGATGACATCTCGGTTAGGCGTGCTGCTGAGCGATTCAAGATAAGCGTAGTTCAGGTAAAGTTGAATGATATCTTCGGGATCGGCCTCAGCTTCTCCGGCAAAGGTGGGCGGACGACCGTCACTCTCCAAATCGCCAATCTCCGGCTCGGTTTGATTGACCTGATTGCCCAGGGCTCCATAGAAATCGACCAGGCGTTCTAGCGCAATGTCATCGACCATGTCCTCAGCAGGAAAGCTGGGGAGCGCCTCAGTCACCAGTTTGAGGAGATCAAACCGGATGTCAGTGGCGGCGATGCGAAAGATATAGATCGGGTCCTCCAACGTGAGGTCGCCTTCGAAAGCCATGCCATTGATAAACTCCAGTCGCGTGCCCGCGCTGAGAGCGAGTCCCTCAGCTGGAGAATAGTGCACATGTAAGGGATGATCCTCACGGATGGACACCGTGGCGATGGGATCCTGCAGAGGTAATCGCATCGATCCGAAGGCATTCAGATCGAATGAGCCATCGCTGGCCACACTCGCATTCGCTACGGTGAGGGCGATGTCGCCAAAGCTGGGCAGTTGAAGCGATCCGCCAAACGCTCCTGCAAAGGCTCGAGTCTCACGGTGATACGAAATCTCACCGAAAGCCTCATCGATGCTGAGATCGCCAGGCAACTGGATATCGACGCTTCCCAGAGCACTGGACTGTGGTCGCGTCTCCCAGAGATGAACGAGCATGGATTGCGCCACGCCTAACAAGGCGTTCATCTGTGATCGCGAGTTGGCGTCATTGAGAACTTCGGCAGACTCTAGAAACAGCTCGAGCAAGCCGTCCAGCGTCCTCCACTGAGGATCGACGGTTGTGAGCTGTTGCAAATGGCCTGAGAGCGCTGGGAAACTGACCTCCTCCCACGTCTGAGCCCGCACAGTGTCTCCTAGCAGGTCTGCCAAGCGTCCCTGCCACAGTCCGGCCTCCATCAGCAACGCCAAGTCCTGAAGATCGAGCACTTGAGCCACTGCAGGCACCGCGGCAGTGACGGCATCTTCCAAGGTCGCCAGAAGAGATTCCCCCACATCCCGTCGTAGGCTGGCGGAGTTCGGGAGCGATTCTGCTAGTCGCGCGTAGGTTGCTGCTTGAGCAGCAAGGTCGCGCAAGGTCAGAGCCTCATTTACCGGTTGCCATGAGAGCTGATTGAGGCTTGTGAGCGGCAAGTCATTGGGAGAAGGGAGCTGATTCGCCGTCGGGAGCGTCTGTAAACTTGTCAGAGCGTTCAAGGCGGCGAGTTCCTGCCATTGCCTCATCGCATGCATGAGGGCAAAGACATCACCGTCGATCGTGGCATCAAGAAAGCGGGCTTGAAGCTTGGCCTTGGCCGCAAGGATCACCTGTGAAATCCATTCTGGCAGGGGAGCAGGAATCGGTTGGTCGAGTAGGTGCCAATGCTCGATGCCACCCGCAAGCACCGTTGCTTTCTCGATCAACAGAGGGAGAGAAGACGATTCGAGAATGGTGTTGCTGCTAGGATCAAAGGTGCCTGCAATGACGCCATGGTTAGTAGCTTCTTCGAGAGCAAATTGTGCTAACAGAGATCCAATTTCTGGAAAGACGGTGTTGCCGAGGTGTGTCTTGATCGCCATCCAATCAGTGGCGATCTGCGCGAACGCCGCCAAGTCCCAGTCGGTGTCGCTTTGCGAGAGGCGGTCGGCGAGAGCGAGGTGTCCGACTTCGAGCGCGCTTTGCAAGAGGGCGACGCTCTCTGCCGATCCTTCCAGCTGCCCCGCCTGCACCTGAGCCAACCCCGCTAAGTAGGCACTCACGCCTTGCAGGCTTTCGGCTGCGGCGGCTCCACGCCCCGCGCCATCAAGGTAGCCGGCCAAGGCATCGAGGGCTTGATCACCCAACGAGCCTAACTGACTCGCAGCACCACAGGAATCGAGCAATGCGGTGGAAGTGTCTGTCGCCTCTGAAAGCTGAAGGCTCGCAGCCATGTTGCGATAGACCTTCGCGACGGTGACATAGTCGTTCGGTGAGCCTGTTGTGATGTTAGGAAGGCGCGCTACCAGAGCGTCGCGAGTGGTGTTCTCCAAACGTTGCGCCACCAGTCGCAGACGATAGTATGGATCTTCCAGAACGAGATCGGCGAGGAAACGCATGGTTCCTGGAATTTCTACTTCGACACGTCCTGACAAAGTCACTTGGCCATTGGGACACAAGGTGAGCCAGATCGGCCGGTCAGTCGGCACATGCAAAGTGACGGTTTCCGTTCCGGGAAGGGCGAAGCTGCCAGCGAAGGGGAGGTTCACGGGCTGTGTCCCACTGAGATCGATCATGACATCCGATTGAGCCAGGGACACGTCGGGTAATGGCAGGCCCGGGATGGTCACCGTGAACTGCGGCGCTTCTAAAACGGCCCCGTGCAAAGTGCCGCCCTTCCATTGCAGCGGAAACTGGTCGAACAGCCTGACGGGAATCCCATCCTCCGTGGCAACATCGAAGGCCTCGGCCAGGGACTCGAACGCGAGGGCCTCCAAGGGAAGCACTTTCATGGTTTCGCCAGATGTGGTCAGGGGTTCTGTTAGGGAAAGAATGGACGCCTCCTCAAAGTGGAACGTTGCCGATTGAAAGGTGACCGCTTGGCGACCCTCCCCATCGGTGGTGAGCTGGCCGCCTTCGTCGAAAGCGATGCGAGGCCCGACATCGCCGCCCGCTGCTGCCTCCACGGCAGGCCGGTAGGCAAAGGGCGGCAGGCTGCCATCAGGGGCAACCTCAAGACTGGTGCCCCCATTGATGGGCGCAAACCGCGTGCTGTCACTGAAATCAAAGCGAACCGGAGCGCTGAAGGCGACATTGCCCGCGGCATCCTCCGCCCGCGCCACGAAGGCCTTGCCCATGAGGGCGCTGGTATCGCCGTAGGCATGCCGATACCGCCACCGACCATCAGCTAACAGTGTTGCATTGCCTAACAACGCTCCATCGGCCAGCATGGCCACCCGAACGACTGCGACGTTGTCTGTTGCCTCCGTTTCCAGCACGAGGATTCCTACAGCCCCATTGGTATCGAACTGGGTTCGTAAGCGTGTCAGAGAGGGCGGAATGCTGTCCGTGATGGTGCCCGGACCACTCCCACCCGGACCCAGCGCCACCACTCGCCAGAACGCACGTCCACCACTTTCCGATGGATCGGTGAGGCGGGCTTGCGTCGAAGACGCCGTCAGCGTGCGCACGGAAAGCCACGTTTCCAAATCATGGCTTCGCTCGAGCCGATACCGATACCCAGGAATCGTTTGGAATGGGATATCCCAACGACCGGAGACTACCGGCGAGGGTGCCGGTTCCCGGATCAGCCCGCGATCTTGTTGCGCTAGGGAGAGAATGCTGGCGGCGATCAGGAGCAGAAAGCCAGCGACCAGGGGGCGACGTCGATTGGAAAGGGCCATCTCAAGACAGGGTTGAGTCCCTCCGAGCATACCGCCTTCCAAGTGATTGGAAAGACGCTGTTAGGCGGGGCAGGTCTTGGCACTGGAAATTCTCCCACCGAGGGGTGCTCCACGACGGCGATTTGGGAATGGTCTGCGGCGATGCCGGTTGCAATGC
The DNA here is from genome assembly GCA_030425385.1 of Verrucomicrobiia bacterium. Classification (GTDB taxonomy): domain Bacteria; phylum Verrucomicrobiota; class Verrucomicrobiia; order Verrucomicrobiales; family DEV007; genus JAACDM01. The sequence continues at coordinate 73,751 of JAUIAH010000032.1, forward strand.
CTGTACTGGTTGTGCTCGCTATGGAGAAGAAGGCGCGTCGTTTCATGCCGCTATCGGGAAGTCTAAGGAAATATGGCCGATTCTAGTAGGCAAATCGGCGCTCCCAGAGATACTACCGCGGATGATTTGCCATTTCTCCCTTTCTCCCCAATTCCCCATCGAAGGTAATCGCATTCTTCTGCCGAGGTTTGCTCCATCTTTCGGGGACCGTGGTTAGAGAGGAGAACCGCCCGACGAGGCCCTCATCGCTAGGTTGGTTGATCTTCATCTTCGCCGTCACTTGTTGGAATTCATTCGCTACAAACACGCCCGCTTCCGTGCCCGGTTTCCTGAGGCCTACCGCTACAGCCGCTCGCATTATTGGATGGCCGAAGTGGAAGGCGCACCTGGCCTTTGGAGAGTCGGCTTCACCAAATTTGCCACGCGGATGCTCGGCGAGCTCGTTGAGGCGGAGTTTCCTCTTGAGAAGGGGAGTCCCGTGGAACCTGGGCAAGCGATTGGCACCGTCGAGGGGTTCAAAGCGGCCAGTGACGTTTATTGTGTGATGAACGGGAGTTTCCAGGGCTCTAACACCATCCTCGACGACGATGCCTGCATCGTGCGGTCTGATCCCTACATCGATGGCTGGCTCTATGCTGTGCGAGGGGAGCCGGAGCGGGAAAGTGTCGACGTGCACGGCTACATCGAATTATTGGAAGCTACCATCAACCGCATGCAGGAAGAGGAGCATCAGGAATAACAGTATGACAGACATCAAAGGCAAAGCGCGTTACGTGATGATCGGTGGCTTTCTCGGCGCGGGAAAGACGACGGCCATCCAGGCGTTCGCCAAGGAACTGGACGCTCAGGGCGTGAAGGTCGGATTGATCACCAATGATCAGGGCGCCGGTTTGGTCGACACCGCATTGGGCAAGTCGAACCAGTTTCCAGTGGAGGAAATTGCCGGTGGCTGTTTCTGTTGCCGCTTTGACTCGTTGATCGATGCTGCGGCGAATCTGTCAGAGGCGACGCGGCCCGATGTGTTTCTGGCAGAACCGGTCGGCAGTTGCACCGATCTGGTCGCCACGGTGAACCTGCCTCTGCAACAGATCTACGGCGATGACTTTGTCGTGTCACCTCTCAGCGTCTTGATCGATCCCGTCCGTGCGTTGCGTGTCCTCGGCTTGGAGGAGGGGAAACGGCTCTCACCCAATGTGTGCTACATCTATGAGAAGCAACTGGAGGAAGCGGAGATCATTGCGATCAATAAAGTTGATTTGTTAGACTCTGAGAGGCTGGCGACGTTGCGCACAGCGTTGCTGGAGCGGTATCCGCGCGCGAGCGTGATTGAAATGTCCGCCCGTGAAGGCACCAACGTCGGTTCCTGGATCGAAACCGTGCTGGTGACGGAGTCGAATCCACTGCGCTTGATGGAAGTCGACTATCAGAAGTACGGAGATGGTGAGGCTTTGTTAGGCTGGCTGAATGCCACATTGCGCATTGAGCATGAGGAGGAGTTTGATGGCAACGCCTTACTCAACACGATCGCAAGCACGTTGCGCACGCTGTTGGAAGGCCAATCGATCGAGGTGGCGCACCTCAAGATGACGCTGACGCCCGAGGGGGATCCCTTTGAGATCGCGGCGGTCAATCTCGTGCGCTCGGATGACCAGCCCCACATGTCGCATCAGTTGACCGAACCGATCGAAGAGGGAGCGCTGAGTTTGAACATCCGTGCGGAAGCGGATCCGAAAGCCCTGGAGAACGCCACTCAGGAAGCCTTGGCAGAGGTCTTCGGACATCAGCCAGGGCTGGCATTTGCAACGACGCACATCGAAGCTTTCCGACCAGGGAAGCCCGTTCCCGTCCATCGTCTGACCCAACTTTAGATCATGATCATCAGCCTCGCCTCGCGCATCTTTGCCACCACGGACAAGCGTCTTCTCATGAAGATGGCGTGGAACTTTGGTTTCAAAGGGGCGCGCTCGGTTCAGAAATTCAAGAGTCGCCTGAAACAGGGCGAGTACTTCCCACCATTCCTCTACCTCTCCATCCTCAACAGTTGCAACCTGCGTTGCCAAGGCTGTTGGGTGGACGTGGACAAGCCGCAGGTGAAGATCGAGCTCGATGAATTGAATCGGTTGGTCAATGACGCGAAGGCGCATGGCAACAGTTTCTTTGGTGTGTTAGGCGGCGAACCTTTCATGCATCCAGAGCTACTGGATTTCCTGGCAGAACACCCAGACTGCTTCTTCCAGGTCTTCACCAACGGTCAGCTCATCACTGACAAGGTGGCGAAGCAATTGCGTCAGTTAGGCAATGTGACGCCGCTCGTGAGTATCGAAGGCACGGAAGTGGTCAGTGATGAACGCCGAGGAAAGCCGAACGTGCTTTCACGGACTTTGAAGGGACTCGACAACTGCCTGGAGCACAAGTTGCTGACGGGCGTGGCCACGAGTCTTTGTCAGACCAATATCGATGACTTGCTCACCGAGAAATGGCTGCGCACCCTGATTGAACGCGGCGTTCATTACGCCTGGTATCATACCTACCGACCCGTTGGCCCCCAGATTCACCCGGAACTTGCCTTGCGACCAGATCAGGCGCGAAAGGTGCGTCAGTTCGTCGTCGACATGCGGGCGAAATTGCCCATCGCCTTGATCGATGCCTACTACGATCATCGTGGGGAAGCGCTCTGTCCGATGGTCACGGGGATCAGCCATCACGTCTCGCCAGGTGGGCATATCGAGCCCTGCCCGATCATTCAGTTCGCCACGGACAAGATCACCGATGAACGCGGCATCTATGAGACAATGACGCAATCCGCCTTTCTGCAGGACTTCCGCAAGACGGCGTCTGAGCACACGCGAGGCTGCATTGTGTTAGAGCGACCGGATGTCGTCAAAGCTCTAGCAGAGAAACACGGTGCCGTAGACACGACGATCCGCAAGACCGCAATGGCTGAGCTCGAAGCCATGGAGCCTCACGGGAGCCAATTCCTCATGCACGATGAGATCCCTGAGAAGCACTGGATGTATCGCCTGGCAAAGAAGTTCTTCTACCACGACTTTGGGGCCTATACGACGTTTGATGCCAACGGTAAGAAACCCCTTCAGCCTGCTCCCAAGAAAGAAGAAGCCACGTCTCTTGCCTCCTGACACATGTCTGACCATTCTCCATCGTCTAACAAAGTCGTCTACTGCCGCTGTGCCTATGCGCAAACCGTGCCGCAGGGTGTGAAGGATGAGGTCTTGCAGCGTCTGTGTGCCTCGGGGCGCAACTTCGATGCCGTCTCGGACCTGTGTGAAATGTCCGCGCAGAATGCGCCTCGCCTCAAAGAGATTGCTGAGGGCGGTGAGGTGACGATTGTTGCCTGTTACCCGCGCGCCGTGAAATGGCTCTTCCACGCGGCGGAGGCCCCCTTGCCGGAAGAGGGTGTGGACATCTTGAACATGCGCACGCAATCGGCCGACGACATTGCCAGCGCACTCAACCTTGAGACGGAGACAGCCAATCATGCTTAGCAACGACCATACTCCCATGCAGGTGGTGCTCTACGAAGGCGACGGCGCGACAGCCTTGCCTGACGCCACACGATTCGACGTGATGACGCGTCTGTTAGATCGCGGTTATGCGGTCACGCGCACATCGGGGAGCCAATCAGCAACGGCCTCGCCCCTGCCTAGCCCGCATCGCCTATTAGTGTTAGGTGATTTCCCCCAAGGCGCACCGGAATTGGAAGACGCCGCTGGCGAGGTACAGATCGATACCGTGACCATTTCTGGGATGGAAGGTGAGGCAGTGCTCGGCTTGGTCGAAGAACACCGTGACGGTCGTCCGATGAATCAGCCGGGACAGTGGAAGCCGTGGTTTCCCGTGATCGATTACGACCGCTGCACGAATTGCATGCAGTGCCTAAGTTTCTGCCTCTTTGATGTCTATGGTGTGGATGAGGATCAGAAGATTCAGGTGCAGAACAACGACAATTGTAAGACCAACTGCCCGGCGTGTTCGCGGGTTTGCCCTGAGGTGGCCATCATGTTTCCCAAGTACTCGGGAGGCCCCATCAATGGCGACAAAGTGGATCCCAAGGACCTGGAACGCGAGAAGATGAAGGTCGATATTTCGTCTCTGTTAGGTGGCGATATCTATTCCAGTCTGCGCAATCGCAGCGAAGAGGCCAAGTCGCGTTTCTCGAAAGAACGCAGTCCTGACAAAGCGCTGCAAGAGCGTAAGAAATGCCTCGTCAAGCTTCAGGGTGATGGACTCATCCCGGCTGAAGTGTTAGAGAATTTGCCCTCGCCAGAAGAAATCCTTCGCCGCTCAGAGGAGGCGGCTGCCAAAGCCAAGGCCGCTCTTGAGGCACAATCTTAGAAACCTTTTAACCTCTGTCCTTAGTTTCTCATGAACATGCAGTCCGAGATCGAATCCGTCGCGCTTCCCAAGACCGTCCCCTTGACGACCACGCGGATTCGGCCGCCAAAGAAGAATATCCCGCAAACGAAGCCCGAACGTGATGCGGTGCTCCAAGCGGTGCGTGACTACGTCGAAGAACACCAGCCAGTGCCTCCCATGCCGCAGGATGAACTCGATGTGCATGCGCGCAAAGTTCTTGAAACAAAGAACATCGACGAACGGTATCTCCACTACACGGCGGTGCTGCTCAACAATGAAATGTGGCGTGAGACGCTAGCATCGATCCCCTATGAGCGACGTCTGCTGCTCATGCCGAAGTGCTTGCGGGTGGAAGAGAAGTGCCCTGCGCCTTTTGATGAATTTGGCCTTCTCTGCAAGCAGTGCGGCTTGTGCACGATTCAGGATTTCCAGAACGAGGCTGAGCGTTTGGGCTACGCGGTGTTGGTTGCAGAGGGCTCTGCCATTGTGATGTCGCTGATTCAGACTGGCAAGATCGAGGCCATTGTCGGCATCAGTTGTCTGCCTGTGTTAGAGCGGACATTTCCGTATGTCGAGGCAGCCGCCATTCCGTCCGTCGCGGTGCCCTTGCTCCAGGATGACTGCATTAATACCACGGTCGATAACGACTGGGTTTGGGAATACATTCATCTTAGCAGTGATGACAAGACGCGTCGTCTCAATCTGAACGCGTTGCATGATGACGTGCGCGAGTGGTTTAGTGCTGAGGGGCTCGAGAAGATCATGGGCGAGAGCAGCGGACGCACGGAAACGATTGCGCGTGAATGGTTAGGGCGGGCAGGCAAGCGTTGGCGTCCCTTTCTCACGGTGGCGGCGTTTCAGGCGCTCCGCGATGATCGCGGTGAACCCATCCCGGAGGACATTCGCAAGATCGCGGTGGCGGTGGAATGCTTCCACAAGGCCTCACTCATTCACGATGATATCGAGGATGAGGATCACGATCGTTACGGCGAGAAGACCTTGCATGAAGAACACGGCGTTGCCGTGGCGTTGAACGCGGGAGACTTGTTGATCGGTGAGGGGTATCGCTTGATCGGAGAATGTGAGGTGAGCGACGGGCAGAAGACGGAGATGATCCTGGCTGCGTCGCGTGGGCAGCGGGAACTTTGTCGCGGTCAAGGGGCCGAGTTGCTCTGGTCGCAGGCACCCGAGGTGTTGAAGTCGGCGCAAGTGCTCGAGATCTTTCGCCAGAAGACCGCGCCCGCCTTTGAGGTGGCGCTGCAGTTAGGCGCCAGTTACGCCGGGCAGTTGAGTGGGGTGGCAGAGGTGCTCCACAGCTACAGTGAAGCGTTGGGCATTGCCTATCAGATTCGCGATGACATGGACGATCTGTCGCAAGATTCGGGCGACAATAAGCTGGGCACCATTCGTCCGAGTGTCCTCTTGTCGACCACGCACGAGAAAGCCAAGGGCGAGGACAAAGAGTTTATGAAACGCCTCTGGTCGGGAGGTGAGATCGATTCCTCTTTGGATCGTGTCCGTCAACTAGCCCACGACGTGAAGGCGGACGATCGCTGCATGCTTCTGCTAGAGACATACAAAGAGACGGCGATCCGTTCCTTGCAAGATCTCGACAATGCCAATCTGAAAGGGCTTCTTCGCCGAGTGATCGGGAAGATCTTCAATGACCTGGAGATCAAGGGCTGGTGCCGCGAGTACGAAGTGAAGAATGGCGTGCGTGAAGAAGACGAAGTCGAGGCTTCCAAGCCAGAGCCCGCCGCTGTTGGTTAGGCTGCGGGGAGTTCATGAGTGTCCGTTTGGAAATGTTGCAAGTCGCCAGGCTTGCAACCAAGCTCCTTGGTGAATCGGCGGATCTCGTCGAAGCTTATGTGCGCGCTCAACAGAACGACGATGGCGGCTTTGCCGACCGAGGAGGAAAGAGCGATCTCTACTACACGTCCTTTGCGATCGATGCCCTAACGGCGTTGCAAGTCGAGCTGCCGACCGAGGCCTTGCGTGCCTATCTGGAGGCGCAGGGCACGGGCGACGGTCTCGACTTCGTGCATCTTTGTTGTTTGGTGAGGTGCTGGTCAGCGCTTGAGAGGCAACATGCGTCATGCCCCGAAACTCTGCGCCAACTGGAAGACTATCGCACGCCTGATGGTGGCTACAACCAGACGCCCAATGCGGAGACCAGTTCTGCCTACGGTTCCTTTCTCGCCTATGGCGCCTACGCGGATCACGGCTATGAGCACCCTGAGCTGGATCGGCTGGCCGAGAGTTTGAATGGCTTGCTCACGCCCGAGCTTGGCGCTTGGGCGAATGATAGGAGCATCCCGATTCCAAACGTTCCGGCCACCGCCGCCGCTGTCACCGTCTATCGCAATCTGCGCCTTCCCATCCCTGACAAAACGCCGAACTGGATCTTGGGTTGTCTGCACGAGCAGGGAGGGTTCATGCCTTTCCCACAAGCGCCCATGCCGGATCTGCTATCAACGGCCGTCGCCTTGCACGCGCTCGATGGGCTGCAGGCCCCCTTGGACAAAGTGCGAGAAGCTTGCCTGGACTACATCGACACCTTGTGGACGGCGGAGGGTGGATTCTTCGGCAATTGGGGAGACGATCGTTTGGATATCGAGTACACCTACTATGGCCTTCTTGCCTTGGGGCACCTCAGTCTATGAGCCTGTTAGAGAATGCGAGAGCGGCCTTGCTAGCCGAGCGGAACGTTCAGGGGCATTGGGAGGGCGAACTTTCCACCAGCGCGCTGTCTACGGCCACCGCGGTTTCCGCATTGATGATCGTCGATCGCGAGCGGCACCAGGCGCTCATTGAAGGTGGACTGCAATGGTTGAGCGCTCATCAGAATGATGACGGAGGCTGGGGCGATACGACACTGAGCTTTAGCAATATCTCCACAACCTTGTTAGTGTGGTCGGCCTTCGGTCTGGCCGGTCGCGAGAATGCCGATCCTGTCATTGCCATAGCAGAAACATGGATCGCCGATTATGTGGGCAGTTTGGAGCCTGACAAGGTGGCCAAAGCCGTGGCGGATCGTTATGGAAAGGATCGCACATTCTCGGTGCCCATCCTCATGCTGTGCGCATTGGGGGGGCGATTGGGCCCAGAGCGCCAAGCGTGGAAGCGCGTGTTGCCGTTGCCTTTCGAAATCGCCGCCCTGCCTCGGCGGTGGTTTGCCATTCTGCGCATGCCCGTGGTGAGCTACGCCTTACCGGCGCTAATCGCCATTGGTTACGCACGCTCTCGGCACATCCAACCGATCTTTCCTTTCTGCCTCATTCGCAAGATGGCGTGGAAACGCACCAACAAGCTGCTCGCAGAGATTCAACCGACCACGGGTGGCTTCTTGGAGGCAACACCCTTGACGAGCTTTGTCACCATGGCCCTCGCCAGTTCGGGGCAACGTGATCACCCGGTGGTGCCGAAAGCGGTGGCATTCTTGGAGGCTTCTGTGAGGGAAGATGGGAGTTGGCCCATCGATACCAACCTCGCGACCTGGGGCACGTCACTCGCGACGAAAGCCTTGCTGGCGTCTTCCGAGTCGCCGGAAGATTTCCCGATTGCTGATCGCGTCGCCGTTCGTGACTGGCTGCTTGGTCAGCAGTATCTCGACAGGCATCCCTACACCGATTCGCCGCCCGGGGGTTGGGCTTGGACGGACCTACCGGGGGGGGTGCCCGATGCCGACGACACACCCGGAGCCATGCTCGCGTTGCATCAATTGCAATGTCAGGATTCGGCTGACGCCTGTCGTGAGGCCGCAGCGAAAGCGGCTCGCTGGCTTCTAGGATTGCAGAATCGAGACGGTGGCATCCCAACGTTCTGTCGAGGATTCGGCGCATTGCCCTTCGATCGATCGAGCCCCGACCTGACGGCGCACACCTTGCGGGCATGGCACGTGTGGTTGCCTTCCTTCAGCACCAATGATGCGGATGCTGTTCGCCAGGGCATTCAACGAGGGATCGGCTACTTGCAACGTTGTCAGGATGCGGAGGGAGCCTGGACGCCGCTGTGGTTTGGCAATCAGCATGTGGCTGGAGAGACCAACCGCACCTACGGGACGGCGCAAGTGCTAGCCGCGCTTTCCTGTCTTGAAGATCATGAGGACGCTGTCAAGGGCATGCGGCTCCAAGGGAAGCAATGGTTGCTGTCGACGCAGGCCGCAGACGGCGGTTGGGGTGGCGATCAGGACACGCCAACGTCGATTGAAGAAACGGCCCTAGCACTCAACGCGTTGGCAGTGTTAGGCGATGCTGGTCAATCGGAAAACACCGCCATCGAGCGCGCCGTCGCGTATCTCGATCAGCAGACGAAACAGGGAACCATGTTTCCGGTGTCGCCGATTGGATTCTACTTCGCCAAACTGTGGTACTTCGAGAAGCTGTATCCTTACGTCTGGACGGTCGAGGCCTTGGAGAACGTCACAGCTCGCCGGAGTCGTCCCGTCCTTGCAAGCGAATCAGCTTCTTCTTGATGACCTCTAGCTCGGTCGTCATCGCGTGAAGACTCTTGAGGCAATCACCCTGAGTTTCCTCGTCATTGAGACCAGACACATTGGGATGGATCTTCATGAACTGCAGCGCGATCTGCTTGCAGGCTTCCTGAATCTTGGAGATGGCTTCGGCGCGTTCCACGGTGTCAGCTTAGCGCCTCTGTGCGCGGGATCAACGCTCGGCCCCAAGTTCTTCGTGCACCTCCATGAGCGCCTCCACCAAGCCTTCCCAATCGTCGCGACGCGTGTCCCAGCCGCTACTCACACGGATCGTTCTGCCCATGGCGCCGTGATCGTAGCCCATGGCCTGGAGCACTTGTGAGGGATTCTCTTTGCCTGAACTGCAGGCCGACCCCGTGGATACCGCGAATCCTCGTTTGTTCAGCCGAATCAGCCAGCGCCGATTGTCGTGAGCTGGAACGATGAATAGGCTGGTATTCCAAAGGCGTTCTGCGCCCTTGCCGACGATTCGGAGACCCGGCAACCGTTCCTCCAATGCCGCCTCAGCCCAGGCACGGATCGCCAAGCCCTGATCCCGACAGGCCTCCAGGCGCGGCTCTAACGCTTGTAGAGATGCGAGCATTCCAGCAATGGAGGGGTAGTTCTCAGTGCCAGCCCGGCGACGCTCTTGCTGGGGGCCTCCTAACAAAGATCGGAAACCGTCGGCTACTTCCGGCACGAGGAGGAAGCCCGTGCCTTTCGGTCCACCAAATTTGTGGGCACTGCCCGTCACGTAATCGCATTCGCCCAGACCGCTGGCCGGGAGTTTCCCAATCCATTGGGCCGCATCACAGTGGAAGGGCACTTCGCGTTCCCGACACAGCGTGAGGATTGATTGCCAGGGTTGGAGAACGCCGTTCTCGTTGTTTGCCGCGAGAACAGAGACCAGCGCGACCTCTTTCTCCGAGCGGAGACGAGTGCCCAAGGCCTCAAGATCAACGACGCCTTCGCTCGTGACACCAATCTCATGGACGCGGTCGCCCAGCCATCCGCGCGCGCTCTCGGTCACCGAAGGATGCTCCACGGCACTGATGAAGACGCTACCAGTGGTTGTCCGTGCAAGATGCGCAAAGACAGCGTTGTTCGCCTCGGTGGCGCCAGAATTGAAGAGCACTCGATCGGGATCGTCAGCGCCCAAGTGATCGGCCAGTTCTAACTGTGCCTCCTCTAGCAGACGACTGACCGTTGCTCCTTCGCGGTAGAGGCTTGACGCGTTGTGCCAATGCCGGGCCGATGCTTCCTGCCACGTTGCGGCTGCTGCTGGGCACAAGGGAGTCGTCGCATTGAAATCAAAGTAACCGTCCACGCTGCGAGGATGGCGCAGAGAGGGCGCCTCGACTACGGCAAATGTGAGCTGATTGAGCAGCGGGCAGATTGCGGGATCTGAAGCCAGTCTCGCCGATTGCCTAAGGTTGTTGGCGTTCCTTCTAAGGACGTGCTAGAGAAGAGGTCGCCCATGAAATCGAAAGCCCTTCCTACCGTGTCTCGACGCCATTTCCTCGTCTCTGCGGCTGCCGCAATCGGGGCGCCCCAGGTCCTCACGGCCAAGAAATCGGACTCGGGGCTGCCTGTGACGGGAGTGGGAGAACACCGGTATGAGATGGTTCATGATTGGCCACAGTTGCCAGACGGTTTCACCTGGCAGACTACCCAAGATATCGCTGTGAACCGCGATGGGTTCGTGTTTGTCATTCATAACGGAAGTGTGAAGGGAGAGGCGAAGGATACGATCTTTGTCTTCGATCCAGATGGCAAATTTGTCCGATCGTTTGGCAAGGCGTTCGATGGCGGGGGGCACGGCATCGATATTCGAGCTGAGGGCGAGGAGGAATTCATCTATATTTGTGATCGGAAGCACCTCGATATCGTCGTGAAAGCGACCTTGGAGGGAGAGGAAGTTTGGAGAATGGGGCTCCCGGAGCATTGCCCCTTTTATGATGAGAAGAGCCCTTTCAAACCCACCAACGTCGCTTTCGCGCCTGACGGAGGTTTCTATGTGGCTGATGGGTATGGCTCTTTCTACATTCATCAATACGATGCAGCTGCGGAATGGGTGCGTAGTTGGGGAGGGAAGGGGACCTGGCCGGGCGAAATGAACACGCCACACGGATTATGGATGGATACCCGGTCAGAGGGTCAGCCCTCTCTCATTGTGGCTGATCGTGCCAATCATCGGCTGCAGGTCTTTAGCCCAGAGGGTGTGTTTGAGAAAGAGATTGGCGATTCGCTCAGTCTGCCCGCCAATATCGATATCTACCAAGAGCATGTGGTGGTTCCCGACCTCGATGGCCGAGTGGTTCTGTTCGATGGCGATGATCGACCTGCCGCAATCCTTGGAGACAATCAAGCAGAGATGCTCGCGGACAAACGCAAGAAGATACGGAGCAATCCCTCTCTCTGGAAGCCTGGTAAATTCTATCATCCGCACGACGCCTGCTTCGATCACGACGGCAATATCTTTGTCTGCGAATGGATGGCGACTGGTCGTATCACCAAGTTGAGGCGCTTGGCTTAGACGTCGCCAGAAGTCAGAAAACTTTCCCTAACCCTCAAGAACCCCGACTAATACAACCATGAAGTGTATACCGAATAATCGATTCAGATCCTTTCTCCTAACCGCTTTTCTCAGCGCAAGTGCGAGTGCCTTGTTCGCTCAGAATGGGCAAGTCACGCTGAGTAGCTACGACGACGATGCGTCCATTGCCGGCGTCTGGGATTGGTGGGGCGGCGTGCAGAAAGAGATCGTCTTTGACCCTAGCGAAGATGTCGATGGAAACGCCGACTCAGGAGCCATGAAGATCACCCTTCAATTCGACGAATCAACGGGCGATAACCAGTATGCGATCGGACTGTCGCTCGCCGGAGAAGCCGCCTACAACGGGGCGATCTCAGTGACAGGCGAAGATGCAGGGTCGATTCAGTTTGATCTGCGGATCGATCCTGAATCGACCATTTCTGTCGAAGACTTCAACGCGACGGGAGATCCCGGATTCTTTTCAGGTGTGACGACGACTGAGTGGGGACAGACCTGGCTGGAAGGGGTCCCTTTGGAGGACACGACTGAGTGGCAAACGGTTGATATCCCCGTTCCCATGGATACCGCCGCCTTTCCTGGCATCGTCTTTAAGAAATGGGTACCAGCAGATGGCACGGGATTGAATGGAACCTTCGCCTTTTGGATTGATAACTTGCGCCTGATCGAGGCTGTCGAACCGGAGCCACCTGCGCCCTCGATTAATAACGATTTCTCTCATGAGTTTGCCGCGGATACCGCCAGCGTTTGGTGGGGAGGTGCAGCGCAAGAGATCACGTTGGACACGAGCAAGGATAACGACGTGGGAGGGGAGGGCGCCCCAGGAGCTTTGAACATTCGAGTCGAATACGACAACACGCTTGCGGATAATCAGTATGCGATTCGATTGAATTTCGATGATGGCATTGTCGGTAGCCCGGTGGACTATGAGACTCTGGAATTTGACTTGCTTTGGGATTCTGAGTCGACCATTTCTGTGGATGCTTTTAATGCCAATCCGGGCGATGGTGGGTTCAATATGGGACTCGTCACGGTGGGCGATGGCCAAGCCTGGCTTGGGAACGTCGCAGATTTCGTGGATGACGAAGAGTGGCATCATGTGTCGGTCCCGATCGATCCCGCGCAAACGCCTGACGACTTCGTTGGGTTGATCTTTAAAAAGTGGTCACCATCAAATGCCGATGGGCTTACAGGGACCGCATCCTTCTGGATCGACAATATTCGTTTCGTGGAGCGTCAGGAAGAATTGGGTGCTCCTGAGGTCGCCGTTCGCAAGGCGAACGCGAAAGGATTGGAACTTATCTCTGCGACCGCTGGCGCTCAGTATCAGCGTCAGAATATCCGCTCCCTTCTTGCCGAAGATCTCACTTGGGTGAATAACCCTGAGCCGGTGACCTATGCGTTCACGATCGCTGCCTTTCCTGGAAGCGACTTTCAAGGCTATCAGGCGCACTTGTTTCTCGTACCCGATTTCTCAACGGGAGATGTCGATTGGATCGATCCCAATGTGATCATGTTCGACATCCAGCTTCAAGAGGATGGAGTGGTGTTAGGGAGTTTCCGGCATAAAGTGAATCAAGCGAATGGGAATTCGATGCTCTACTCAGATGGCAGTTTGGGAGGGGTCACGAGCACCACGGCAGTTGGAACGTGGTCGATCACGTTTAGCAATGATACGGAGATTCAGCTGACTTCACCTGACGGCACGGTGGCGGACCTCGTTTTCCCTGAGAGCAGTGTGCCTTTCTTCGATTCGTCCTTCATGGGCGTCTACCTTGGCTCACAGAATAACCAAATCGCCTACATTGGACAATCGGTCACCTACTCCAATATGACCGTTTCCGTGGGCGATAATGTGATCGTCGATGACAATTTCGATGAGATGGATGAATTCGAAGTATTGAATCCTGACAATTGGGAGCGGATCGCCACGCTAGATGCTACTCATATGATTGTCGCTGACAACGCGGTCTGGGTCACATGGACGCTTCCCGATGTTGGATGGTCGCCTGCGTCGTCAACGGATCTGGTTGACTGGCAGGCGATTGATGGGCAACCCGCCGGTATTGGGGGGACACGAAGTCTCTTGCTGCAAGGCGACGCGGTGCCCGAAGGGAACGCGGGGTATTTCCGCATGGAAACGAGCAATTAAGATTTGTAGAAATACGGCGACCACGCGGGGAAATCGGACCCCGCGTGGTTTCTCACGAACTTGTTGCTGAATGCATTCGGTTTCCTGAAAGGGAAGTGCTACCGAAGAGCATGCGCAGATTTCTCTTCCGTTTGCTATCGGTGGCTTGGATCGGTCTGATCCCGGCACAGGGCGATTCCTGGATTGCCTTCAATGACTTGGCGGATACTGATCCCGAGGCATCGCCTGAGCACATCACGTCCTTTGGATTTGGCCGTGGTTACATGGGCGATGGCTTGGAAGGGGAGTTGCTCGCCGTTGGCTCTGGGGTAGGAACCGGTGTGCAAGTGGCATTCTTTGAACACGTTTCCGAGGGTGCTACCATCAACTGGGCTGGTGATAGCGCGGAGTGGGTGACCGATACCGAGGCGGCGACCCACTTTGGGGAGTATCTGAATCTAACGGGCAACCTAAGTTACAATGATGCGCCCGGCTGGTACTTGGACACCATTCTGACGGGATTGGACCCCGCCAGAACCTACACCTTTACGGCCACGGCGAACCGCAACGGCGGGACGGCGTATGCTGAAAGGGTAACCAATTGGAGCATTCACGAGGCAGATGGCTATGTGTATGCGAGCTCGGCAGGGGCTCACAAGGTCGATGAGGCCACGGTGGAGTTCAGCACCGGTGATAACGCAGTTGGGTATGTTGCGCGTTGGACCAGGATTCAGCCCGGAGCGGATGGGCGCATTGTGATTCGCTCGACGCATGGGTTAGGTGAAGAGAACGGTGGGTTGCCTGGCGCCCATGCCTACAAGGGCTACGCGGGTGGTGTGTTTTCGTTAGAATTAGAGGAGATGGAGGAGGCGGGCTTTCGCTGGGTTGCCTACAATGATGCGGTGAACCTGACACCTGATGGCGTGCCAGACGAGGTCACCACCATTGGCCTTGGCCGCGGCTACGATGGTCCCAATGAGGGTGTATTACGCAACTATGAGTCGGGGGAGGAAACGGGGGTGACAGTGGCCTTGTCGGAGACGGTTTCGGAAGGCAACACCATCAGTTGGGCAAGCGATCCGGCTGAATTTGCCGAAGGAACGGACGCGGCGGCGACCTTTGGCGGCATTCTCGATCCCACAGGCAATATGAGTTATAACGATGCCCCTGGATGGCATTTGGACATGACTTTCTCTGGTCTGGATCCCGACAAGGTATACACGTATGCGGGAACCGTGAACCGCAACGGCGGGGCCTCTTATGGAGAGCGCGTCACCAACTGGAGGATTCTGGGCGCGGAATCGTATGTCTTTGCGAGTACGGAGGGCACACACAAGGTCGCGGACGATATGGTGGAATTCAGCACCGGCGACAATGCCAATGGTTATGTCGCCCGCTGGACCGATATCAAGCCAAGCGCCGACGGTACCTTCACCATTCGGACGAGTCACGGGATTGGTGAGGAGAATGGCGGCTTGCCTGGCGCTCACGCTTACAAAGGGTATGCGGGAGGACTGTTTATGCTAGCAGAGCAACAGGGTGCCTCAAGTCAGCCCACCACACCCGCGGTCGAAGTCTTTCGCGTCACGCCTCTCAATGGCGAGGAACACGCGCATCCGAACACACTGGTGCAGGCCATTCTGAAGCACACTCGGGCGACCGTGGATCCTGAATCAATTGTGATGACAGTGGATGGCGAAAGGGTGGATCCTAATCTTACGGCCTCGGCCGAGGAAACACGCGTCTCGT
The DNA here is from genome assembly GCA_030425385.1 of Verrucomicrobiia bacterium. GTDB lineage: Bacteria > Verrucomicrobiota > Verrucomicrobiia > Verrucomicrobiales > DEV007 > JAACDM01. Next base: position 89,030 of record JAUIAH010000032.1, read on the forward strand.
ATCCAGCAGGCACCCAATACGCTTCTGGTAGTATGCATGAGGTGGCCCTCACCTTTAGCGATCTCGCAGATGCTCCGGAGAGTTATTCAACCCATTGGACGTTCACTGTCGAATCTTATACTGATCAGGCCCTTTTCCCAAGCATTCCGGCCGGGTTGGCGCAACCTCTGGATAGCCTCACCGACCGCACCCGAGGCTTTGCTCTCCGGATTGGCGCGCCAGCCATCGATAGCGATGTGGTGGTAGGGACGATCGACGATGTGGCAACGTTATGGGACGAAGACTTTGAGAATGTGGCCGTGACTTCCGACTACAATCCTGCGGGCTATTTCATTGAAGGGGGCACCCTGAATTATCAAACTGACGGTGAAGCGCGTGGGAACAAAGCCGGTGAGCAGCAATTTCCAGGTATCGAAAGCAGCGCGATTCCCGGGGTGGGCTTCGCTCTGGAATCACATAGTTTGTGGGATCTTCGCGCCGGATTCTACACGCTGAACGTGACGGTTGGCACGGAGTTTGAGATCTATTTGGGCGAAGATGCCAATGCCGTGCAATTGCCCCGAACCTATCCCGAATGCAATAACTGTGGAGGGGAAGACGCGGCGTGGGTCGTGAACTTCATCATCGAAGAAGCAGGTTTGTATCCTGTGCGTATCGTCTATATCAACGGAGAAGGCGGCGGGAGTTTAGAACTGTTAGAAGTCGCTCCGGATGGTGCCAGACATCTGATCAATAGTGGGCATCCGAATGCCATTGTGAGCTACGTGCCCCCCGCATTGCTCACGGACCCGCTTCAGATCCTCTCCCTGACAGCCATCGAGGATGGCTGGGAGGTCACCTTTCTCTCGCCCGATCCTGAAGGCGATCACGAGATCCAATCGAGTCGCACTTTGTTGCCTGACTCATGGACAAGCGAAGCCAACGTGACCCTGGAATCCTTGGAGGAAGGGTTTATCCGCGCGCAGATCGACCGTAAAGAGGCGTCTCATCAGTTCTTCCGAGTAGCCCTTCTCCCGCCCGCTCCTGTGTTCGTCGACGATATGGAATCAGGTCCCGGTGAGTGGGTCGCCGGGCTTCGCGAAGGGGCCGCGGCGACCGAAACCATGTGGGAATGGGGATCGCCTGCCAATGAACTGATCAATGCTGCCTACAGCGGTGACGCCTGTTGGGGCACCGGGCTCAATGCTGCATACGCGCCTGGGGCCCTGATCACCTTGCGTAGTCCTACCATTGACCTCACAGGTGTCGATCGCCCTCGTTTGCGCTTTCACTACGCCGTCGATAGCACGGAGGAGGTCGAAGGTGGGCGCGTGAATTTCCGTGACCCTTCAGGGGAATTGTTAGTAGCGTCGGAATACTTCTTCTGGGGAACCAGCGCTGGTTGGGAGGCCTTTGATCGCCTAGTACCCGTCGAAGCGCGCAACCGGCCAATCCAAATCGAATTTGAATTCCTCAGCGACGAGCTCGGACCCAACGGCGCAGGCTGGTTTATCGATGACGTCTCCGTAGGGAAATAACTCCATTTGTTAAGGAAAGGCGTGAGAATCATGGGCACTATCAGAAGTCTACTAGTTTCATTCTGAAAGGGCTTGTGGTGTTGTGGGTGAGCCTCTGTCTCGCAGAGACTTGACCTGACTCTGCCAGGATGAACATGGGTGCGGGAAGATGGGGACGAGGCCGTGGAGGCCCTCTTGAAACGGCTCCCGACGAGAGGGCGGGGACTTCTTTATTCCTCCCTCTTACCAAGTTGTCGCCGAAGGATTCCATACCGGAACACTCCGTGTGAGTGCGTGTACCAAATTCGGAGATTCAGGACAGTTATTCATACGGGGGTCAGGTTATAGTCATGCCATGAGATTGGGTAAGAAAGCCACCACGGACGCGAATCTGAGGCGTGCCGTCTTCAAGGCCTGTCAATTGATCGAGAACCGATGGGATGACCCACCGACAGCTGGTGAACTGGCAAAGATTGTTGGCATTTCCACTTCACATTTCCATCAGGCCTTTCGTGAGGTGGTCGGTGAAACCATTCGCCAGCACGTGATCCGTTTACGCATTGAACGCGCTGCCGCCTTTCTGAAATTCTCTTCCTGGCAAGTGAGCGAAATCGGTCTCATCTGCGGATTTGAAACGCAGTCAAGTTTCTCTCGGCGATTCAAACAACACTATGGCATCACCCCACTTGCCTACCGCAATGCCGAAAGCACTGTTCCGTTCCTGCGTGGCTACATGCGCTCGCGCCCTGACACCCCCCTTCAGGAGGATCCCGGGCAACCGCTGCCAACCGTTTCCATCGAAGATTGGAAAGACCTTTCCGGTGTTTCCCTTCGCTTCTTCGGGGAAACGGACAAAGTTCACCAGGCCTGGAAAGAACTGTTCGCCTGGGCCAAGGGCAACGTTCCAGATCTCGAGAGCGCTCGTTTCTTTGGCTTGTGGTTTGATGGCTGGAGCGGGCAGGACTCTAGCAAATACCGATATGAAGCCCTGTTAGTGCCTGCCTCTCCCATTGATGACGTTCCGTCAGCCCCCTTCACACTCCGAACGCTCCCCGCAAGTTCGGTGGCGGTAGCCATGGCACGCGGCCGATTGGCGGCTCTCGACGCTGCCTGGCGCTCCTTCGCTCTTGGCTGGCTTCCGCACTCGGGCTGGCAACCCGCCTCCTCGGAAATTGGTGGGATCGACGAATATCCGAGCGACCTTATCCTAGCGTCTACACCAAGGCAGCTCGCCATGCTCGCTAAAGGGATCACTCTACGGATGTGCCTCCCAATCCAGAAAGGCATGATGTCTGTATGACGGTGTGAAATTCGGAGACTCGGACAAGAAACGCCGAATCCAAAGCCGCTAGGGTTTCGGAATGAAGTCATGCGTCGCTCTCATTGCTGCTACCCTGCTCATTGCTACCTCTGCATGGGGAAACACCATCACCATTGGCAGCACCCCAACGATCGATGGCAACACCATCTCCTTCGATGTGGTGGCTTTCGATGACGATGGGAACCGCCTCCCAGGAGGCACTTTCAATGTAGCCAACCCTTCATTCTCCGAGTCTTCCAATCCCGACGGGACCGTTACCATTAGTGGCACCCTTTCCGATTTCACAGCCAAGGATGGACTCAACAGTGACGGCCGATTCGTGATCAACATCGAATACGAGGCCGACGGCGAGGTGTTCAAATGCCCACTCAAGATCGATCCAAAAGGATTGACCATCACCGTTAAGAAACAGAAGTCTACCGCTGGCGACACGTCCAGTGCTGCCAACGCGGAAGAACCGAACGGCGGCAACAACGACGTCACCGCCGACGCGGGCGACCCCGTTTCAACCGCCACCCGCGAGTTCTTCTTCTATCAGAATCTCATCGATCTGCGCGGCCCCACGCTCCCGCTCACCTTCGATCTCTTCCATGGCTCGCAACTGACAGACAACGCTTTCTTCAGCCACCTGCCAGAAGACTTTGCTCACAATCACCACCTCTCAGCACGCGTCATTGACTTCGATGGCAGTGGCACCTTCTTCAATCTCGAGTTCGACCTCGGTCTCGGCCGGGTCGTCGCCTTCGAGCGCACCCCACCAGCCACCGATTGGACGCTCGTCGAGGGCGAGCGTTGGAACTTCTCCGTCGAAGAAACCGCTACCCATTTCCACCTGTGCGACCCTGAGCGACAACGTCTGTTCATCTTCAAGAAGCACCCACTTGGCACCCAGATCGAACCCGCTTTCATCACCCACATCATTGATCGCAACGGCAATATCCTCACCTACACCCAACCCGCCGATCCTACCCTGACTGGCCCAACCGCCGTCACCGACAACCTCGGCCGTAAACTAACATTCACCTACAGTCAACCTGACGAACTCACCTCTGATTTCCGCTTCTTCATCACCGAAGTCACCGACCACACCGGGCGCAAGATTCTCTTCAACTACACCCAGGTCAATGGCGTCCCCCGGCTTGCCAGCATCACCGACACCATCGGAGGAGACTATCAATTTACTTATGATGCCAATGGCTTCATGACCGGCAAGACCTACCCCGCTGGCAACACGCCGTATACCCAAACCTACGACGCCATCCCAGATTTCTTTGGCGAAGGCCTCATTGGTGCGGTCGCTACCCAGACCAATGCCTTTGGCGAAGTCTTCACCTTCGCCGATGGCAGTGCCGCCCCCGGACTAGGCGAGAAACACGTCGTCGTTGCCAACCCCAATGGCTCGCAATTCAAACACTTCCACTCCGCAGCAAACATTGCCACCGCCATCATCGACGAACTCGGCCAGAAGCAACTTTTCACAGCTGACGACACGCGTGATCGCATCACCGCCGCCATTGATCGCGACGGCGGAACCATCTCCTACACCTACCGCGACGCCTCAGGCCACATCGCCAGCATCACCAACCAGATCGGCGACACCACCACCTACACCTACTCGGAAACGACTCACATCTTCACCAATCCCGAGAACAGCGAGTCCGTCGACTGCAGCTTCGCCGACCTCGAGCGCATCGATTACGCCGATGGCACCAGCACTCAATTCATCCGCGACGCAAACGGCAACCCTACCAGCATCACCAACCGCGCTGGCGAAACCACCACCTTCACCTACAACGGCCGTGGCCAGCCTCTCACCCGCACCAATCCCACAGCTGGCACCACCACCTTTACTTACAATAACGCTACCGCGCTCCCGGCTACCGTCACGGATTCCGATACTGGCCTCACTTCGTTCACCTACGACAACCTCTCTCGCTTGACCAAGACCACCCACCCTGATGCTTCCAAGGTCGATTACACCTACGACGCCCTCGATCGGCTGATCACCCGCACGGATGAGGAGAACGTCGTCACTCAGTTCCAATACGACGCCAACTCGAACCTCACGCAAGTCATCAATGCTCAGGGCAGGTCGGTCGCGCAAAGCACCCGCTTTAACTATGACGCCCTGGACCGCCTCAAATCAGTCATCGATCCCAAAGGTGATACCACCGCCTTCGCCTACGACTATCATGAAGCCCCCACCTCAGTCACTTTTCCTGACAACAGCACGCTCACCTTCACCTATGACAAGCGCCGCAGCCTAACAGAAGTCAGCGATGAAGAAGGACAGAACACCACCTTCTCCCGCACCGCCAGCGACCTCCTTTCCACTGTCACCAGCGCGCTCGGGCGCACGACCAGCATTGCTCGCGATCTGCGCGGACTCCCTGTCAAAATTACCGATCCCACGGGCGATCTCACTCAGTTCCAGCTCGATGTCTTTGGCCGCCTCACCCAGGCGATAGACCCACTTCGGCGCGTCACCACCCGCACCTTTGATGGCGTGGGCCGCAAGCTCACCCAGAACGATCCTCGCCATGGCACCACGACCTACACTCGCGACGCTGCTGGCCGCCTCACCAAGCTCACCGATCCCAATGGCAACGAGTGGGACAGCACCTACACCAGCATGGGTCGGCTCGCTTCGTTCGAAGATCCTGACAATCGCTCACAAGCCCGCACTTATGACAGTCGCGGTCGCCTACAAACCGTCGCGGCGCCCGATGGCATCGTCGAAACCCGCATTTACAATCCCGACTCCACACTTCAGAGCCGCACCTTCAGCAGCGGTCTCGCGCACACGTTCACCTACGATTCCCTCAATCGCCTCATAGGCTCAACCCGCACGCTCAGCGGGAAAACGGACAACTGCTCGGTCGCCTATGATCGTCGCAACAAAGTCATCTCCACCACGGTCAACGGACAGACGACGAACGCCACCTACGACAACCGTAGCCGTTTAAAGACGATCACGTATCCCGGCGGCATCACCGTCACTTACACTTATGACAAGCGCGGACTCGTCACCCGCATCGAAGATTCCCTCACCAACGCATTCATCGACTTCGCCTACAACGCCGACCGCGAAGTCATCTCCGCCACCCGCTCGAACGGTCGTGTCACCACCTACAGGTACGACCGCGAAGGGCTACTGGAAAACCTAAGCCACGATACCGGCGCCACCATTGAGTGGACCTACAACCGCGCTGACGAACCCCTCACCATCGCCGATGCCGGTTTCCCCGCCGAAGCCTTGCCCAATTTCGTCACCGGCACCCAAACCGTGAGTTACAACGCCTCCTCACAGATCACCACCGCAGGGCACACCGGAGACCCTCGCGGCCGTCGCACTGCCGATCCCGACCGCAGCAACCACACCTGGGACGCCGACGACCGCCTCATTGCCATCACCAAATCGGCCACCACCATCACCTATTGCTACGATGCTCTCGACAGGCTCACCTCCCGCACCGAGGGAGCCACCACCACCGACTACCTCTACAACTTCGCCCTCCGCACCCACCCCATCATCGGTGAATATGAGAACGGCGCGCTGAAACGCATCTACATCACGCACCCCGATGGACGCCTTGCCTACTTCATCAATGACCCGGGCGGCACGCCCCAAGTCCACTTCTATCATTTCGGCAAGACCGGCAACACCCGCTTCCTCACCGACGCTGCTGGCACTGTCACCGACGCCTACGCCTACGACGCCTTCGGTCAAAGCGCCGGTCGCACCGGCACCAGCGATCAGATCTACACCTACGTCGGAGCCTTCGGAGTCCGGGACGACGAGGCCGCATGCCTCTATCACATGCGTCACCGCTACTACGATCCGGTGACCCGACGTTTCCTCAGCCGCGACCCCATCTTCCGCAGCCTCTACGCGCGCAACGGAGGAGAAACGAATCCCTATCACTACGCGAGAAACATGCCGACCTCAGCGGTTGATCCAGGTGGTCTGCAGGTGGTGGATACGAAAGGTGTGTCACTTTCCACACCCGGAGGTGGTGGTTTCCAGATAGGCGTGGGTGGACAGTTGATCGGCATCAATAGTAGTACCTCTCAGCACCGATCCTCACAATTCACCCGAGTTCTGGGCTCGCCCTTAGAGGTCGATAAAAGCGAAGCGGTATCTGAGCCGCTCGTTCCAGAACAGGGCGCGGAAAGAAGTGACGATAATCCTCTCGCTTTTCTAGAAGAGAGATTTTATCACAATCACGAGAACAACATAGAAGACAATACGATTGGCTATTACTATGACTCGCTCGGGCATAGATACGAGGACTCTGATGAGACCGGTGAACGAGAGTTTGCTAATCTCATAGTCGTTCTGTTCGTGATCTCAACAGGGGATATGACATCATTCGAATCAAAGATGGAGATGCTTGCAGAGAGGTTTAACTCTGGATTCGACAATGGCCAGATCTCATTCGAGTCCCTGGCTTTGAGTCAATTGAGGTTTAATAATTCCAACGAACGATAGCCGGACAGGCTGGATCAGATTGCCAGCTTTTGAAACTAAGAAAGTGCCGCTTCATTAGCCCGGCTCTGAAGATCTTGCGGCAAGGATTTAACATTACCTTACATGAAAACCATCATCACCCTCCTCGTTCTCAGTGTGAGCCTTCGTGCCGCCACCTGTACCTACGACGACGCGGGACAACTCATCGCTGAATCGTACTGTACTGGTTCAGCGAGAATGTATGTTTTGGCGGATGAGTTTAAGTGACTCTGGTCGTCGCTCTAGGTTCGGTTCAAGCCGCTGGCGCGGCAGGTAAGTTTGGAGGCATGGCAGGCTCCTCTAAGG
>JAUIAH010000065.1 GCA_030425385.1 Verrucomicrobiia bacterium
CCAAGACCGTCTCGCTGGGGTCCCATTCCCCCTCCGTCTCGTGATCATAAAGATGCAAGTGAAGCTCGCTATCCTCAAAAGCCACAATCACACCTGCATGACCTGCCGCAAGATCACCGTGACCATGGTCATGATCATGGTCTTCTTCGGACCATGCTGGAAGGGTTAGAAAGCCAGCGATTGTTGCTGATAAGGTGAGGTATTGACGTAATTTCATCGGTGGTAGTGGAAAAGCGTTAGCGATCGAGCGTCACGCGGACGCGATAATAGTGTCTTTGCGAGGGCGATTCTGGAAGTGGTAGGTGGACAACCTCCCAACCATTCTTGCCAGATTCTTCTAAGCGCATGGCGTCCTCGGACATCGGCTGCCAATCTTGAAGGTCGCGCGAAGTCTCGTGGTGATACTGAATCTGAGGGGAATACAGCTGCTGGCGCCGACCATAACAGAAATACGTGCGCCCCACATCATCCAGAAGCAATAGCGGCGTCGTGATGTCATTCCCAGAACCGTCGTTAGGCAATTGATCGGCAATGCGCGGGTTCGTGCCGAAGGCATACTCGAACAGATTGGTTCGACCGTCTCCATCAGGATCTTCCTGAGGTCCTGAGATCGAAGGATCGACCAACGTTCGGGTCGAGAAATGGACGGCGAGCCACTGCGCGTAAGCTCCGACAGACCAGTGATAGGTCGCCAGATCAGACTCGATGGGCCTCCCGGTCAGGCGATCATATGCGGTCGCTTGGAGATCGAGCTCGTAGACACCACGGCGGGAAAAACCCCAATTGAAATGCGCGTGACTGAGCGTGCCACTAAGAAAGAAAGCATCACTCTCATCAATGCCATCCGAGGATGCCATCCAGGCGGTGACTCCCCGAGTCGCGGAGGTATTCCACGTCGAGAAATGCCCGTCCTTACAGGTTTTATAGTCGCCTTCGTCGGAGATCCCAGTGAAACGGACATCGCGCAAACGGAACGTCACCCAATCATCGGCCGCATGGATCCGTGGATCATCTTCGAAATAGGAAGCAAAGGAACCTCTCACCACCATCCCTGGCCACAGACAGTTCCAATTCGACTGAGGAATGAGCCACAAGGGCTCACCTTCCTCTACTCCGAGGAAATCCCATCGTTCTCCCGCGGCCCTCTCGATGCGGGATCCGTTAGGGAATTCATGATCCGCGGCGACCATCACATTATCCCCAGGAGCCAAGCTGGGCACCCCTTGCACCGGATCATCAATGGGAAGCAGCTTGCCTTCATCCAATTGCAGAAAGACCTCCCACTTCCCATCTGAATAAATGTAAGTGACATCCATGTGGCCTTTCTCAATCGGCTCATCCAGTCCTTCCTTGGTAGTTAGCCGCTGTTGCGCTGGCGCGTGCGGCAGGAAGAGAGAAACGACGGCACCACACAGGCATAACGTTCGACATTTCGGGCAGTTCATCGTATCAGAATGCTAGAGTTGAGTAGGGTTTGGCGTGTCTCCATAGACTCGCTGGGGATCAAAGGCTTTCTCTTCTTCGACGAAGCGAAGTTGAGGCTCCTCCCCGATCTCGCCAAGAATGACTTCCCGATAGAAACAGCTGCGATACCCCACGTGGCAGGAAGCCTCCTCGCCGCCCGACGCAGGCGCGTCCAAGAGAACATCCAAGACGACACAATCTTGGTCGTCGTCGATAAGAATGCGCTGCACGCGCTGATGCATGCCAGAGGTCTCCCCTTTCTTCCAAAGCTTCTGTCGGGAGCGCGACCAATAGTGTGCTAACATTGTTTCAATCGTAAGACGAAGCGCCTCGCCATTCACAAAGGCAACCATCAGGATCTCGCGCGTCACAGCATGGCGCGTGACACAAGGAAGTGTCCCATCCGGAGCAAACTTGGGAGCTAGCAGATTCCCTTCTTCAACCTGCTCCACTGACCGGCGTTCCGCAAACGCCCAGTGATTTCCGTGAGAGGAAGAACTCATAAGGGCTTATTTGCCAATCAGATCTGATTTCCTGCAGGCAGCACAGCAGCTGAGATTGCCAAGGTGCGCCGCGATCAGAGAAAGGCCTCCAAGAGTGGTAAGCATGCTAGCCATGGGAATGTGAAGTGTCCATCCACCATCGGCGCTCGCCTGCAGCGTCGGGCAACACAGATCCTCCTCACAATCCGCCATGCTCGTTTCCTCAGCGGCACTCGCACTTTCCATAGCGCAATGGTCGTCCGACTCACTCTCACAGGTAGAAGCACATGGTTCCTCACGTTCACATTCCGCGGAACTCCCACCTTCCGCATCCTCCTCAGCCATGCTTGCCATGGCGAGACCCGGAGCCGAACTCGGTCCCAAGCTCCCGCCGGCAGCAACCGGGCTATCTTTCAAATACGGGACCGCTGCACCCACAAGGATCAAGGCCATTCCCAGCACACCGACGCCAACGATCCAACGCCGTCCGTGTTGCTGGAATCCCCGAACGATTGTGAAAGCCGCCACGGGAATCACAACCAACGCCATGCCCCAATGCGTCGCCGGATGTGACCACGCACGCCCAAACGTAGGGAGCATCAGAAGGAGAATCGGCGTCAGCGCACAATGAATGGCACACAGCACGGAAGCCACGACGCCAATGCGATCGGGGACAATCCACCGCTTGGCGATGAGAGGATGGGATGGGGCGAGCGTTTCCATGGTCAACTGCAATCCTGTTGCAATAGACCTCGCATGAGTCAACTATTGATGCAATCAAATTGCGATATTAATCGTTCGTCCCGCATACCATGCACCCGCTCACTGCCAATCCATTCTCAGACAGATCCAAGCATCCTCCCAAACAGAGCGCTCCGAAGACGCGTGGTCGGATCCCGCGTCTCCGATCAGTCGAAGCGGCCAAATTCCTCGAACACCAAATGTATTTCTGGGGACAAGACGTCCTCCACCCCAAGGGAAACCTACTCGTTACCGCTGGCTGCAAACGCTTCCAGCGGCCCAATTCCCCGCATGCCGTCCACTGCTATACCCTCAAGACGCCCGTGGCATCCATCACCTTGCACAGCACTGGTGTGGCCCTCCAACCGCTCGATGGTTCACCAGGGGTCACCTACCTTCGCCCCACCCACCGGCTCTATCATGATCCCCAACACCGTCTCCCGCTTCCCTACGAAAAAGGAAACCTGACATCGTTGCAGCGAATCCTTCCAAACGAGTTTCCACCGGCACTCACGACGTTGCTCACCTTCGTGCGCGCCTATGAACAATGGGCCGCTCCGCAACTTCCACCCGGAGCGCGCCTTGCCGCATGGCGGGAGCAGAAGACCACTGCCACAAGAGGTGTCCGCTGGCTCAAGCCCAAGGAATCCCTCGAGTGGCTCGACGCTTGCCTGACGGCAAGCCATCCAGATGAGCCCCATTCAGAAACTTTCCCGTTCCCGATTGTCGGAGAATCATGACAACCCGGCGACACAACGACCGGAATGATCACTCCTGAAGGTGTTCTCTCACCGTCTCGTAGAGCGAAAGAACATGGTGGTCGTGCAAACGATAGAAGACTTGCCGACCACTCTTGCGGTAACGCACGAGGCGCGCATTTCGCAAAGCTCTTAGCTGATGCGAAACGGCCGATTCCGAAATCGCTAGACCCTCTGCCAAATCGCACACACAGCTTTCCGAGAGGGAGAGCAACGAGATGAGGCGAAGCCGCGTCGGGTCCGCCAGGATGCCAAAGAACTCAGCCATTTGCTGCGACTCTTCGATCTCTAGGGGAGGCCCTTCCACCGAAGCCGGCTGATGCGACTCCGCACATACAGGGGCTTCCATCTCTGTCTCGTGGGCCATCATACAGAGCATCACGCAGATCTCGGGAAAAACAATTGACAAATATATGAGCGTATGTTCATGTATTAGCATTATGTCCAATCCTACGACCTCCACAACCTGTTCCTGTCCTGATTGCAGCTGCACCGTTTCCGATTCCAATCGCGTTTCCAAAGACGGCAAAGCCTACTGCAGCGAAGCCTGTGCCACCGGCCATGCCTCAGGAAAAGGTTGTTGCAATGGCAGCTGCAAGTGTGGCGGCTAAACCGCATCACCACGCCATTCACCGGATCCGCCGTAGATTCTGCGGCCACGGATCCGAGAATTCGCTACCCCGCTGCCACGCGTCGATCTCTTCATCGGTGCAGAAGGCATCCTCTAGCGCTAGGGCAAAGGCCTCGCGAGCAGCCCGAAGGCCGATCAGAGTCAACTCCGTGTGCCGATCCCCAAAGATCGGGTGCCCTCCGTCGAGAAGCGCTCGTAAATGCTCCACTTCCTCATCGAGCAGCTTGCCATCGCGATTGTGGACGATCTCGGCCTTCCAAAGCCCCGTGAGCTCCAACGCAATCTGACTTCCCGATTGCTGCCAAAGAAGCACATGGGCAGGTCGCGATGCGAGCCAAAGGAAGCCTTTGGTGCGATAGAGCCCGGTGCCGAGGTTGTTCTGGCAGATGTCGAAGAGTCGTTCCGGGTGGAAGGGCCGTTGATCCCGAATGACGGTCGCATGCACGTCCTCTAGCGTAGGCGCCGATTGAAAGAGGCCCAACGCATCTGCGCGGTCCCTGAGGCTCGACAGCTTCGGTGCCGGAATCCCCTCCAACTGTGAGAATAAGAGCCCCGCATGAGCGGAGAGGCCGATCGCGGCCCGCGGCTGCAGTTTCTGCAAAGTCGCCACCTGCGATCGCACCACCTTCTCGGGGACGGTGTCAGTCTTCGTAAGGATGATCACACTAGCAAAGGCGAGTTGCTCCGAGAGCACCTCGGCGGCCTGACGCACGGCCGCATCGCCTGGGATCAGCCCGTCGTTGCTGAGCATCTGACCGTCAGCGAAGTCACGGTGAAGATTCAACGCATCCACCGTGACCATGAAATGGCGCAGATAGAATTGATCATTCTGAGTAAGCGCTTCGATCAAGGGCCAAGGGCGGGCAGCCCCAGTACTCTCACAAAGAACCCATGGAGGCCGCGGATCGAGCCGCGCAATCTCGACAAGAGACCGTCCAACCGAAGCGTGGAGATGGTCGCGCGCATGACTGCCATGGAGAGCTGCCACCCGATCACGGAGTTGCCCAGCTTGTGGCGTGGGATTCTCTCCCGATAGCAATTCGGCATCCAGACCGAACTCGCTGAGGTCATGCACAATAAACGCCGCGTCCGCAAGCACCGCTTCCCGTCGCCAACGCCGGAGAAGTGTCGTTTTCCCAGACCCCAGAAAGCCGCAGAGGGTGGCGATGGGAATCCGATTCATATGAAAGAATGGTGCCTAGGCCATCTGGACGCAATGGCTATTCTCTCACCCGATTGTCGCATCCAACGAATCATCTATCCACCATCACCATGCGCCGGAGGACGAGGGCAATAAGTAGCCTCCATAAGATCGAGGCATTCCATCCAGAATCGCGCATTCATGGCATCATACCGCATGGTATCAGGGCCCGTCTTCGTGGCGAATAGAATATTGCTAGGCTCTTCAACAAGTTCATCGAAGAGGCGGTTAAGACAATAAGCGTGGATTTCATCACGGGCCCCAGGAACAGGAATACCGTCGCCTCCCTGCGCATGGTCACGAAGCGCGCTCAATACTATCGCAATGTCACTGGCTTCTAACCTGATCGTGAGTAAAAGCGCCGCCTGGCGATGATCCTCCACGATAGCAGCTAGTCGCTTGACGACGCGCGCGGCTTCAACTTTCCGGTCTGGAATTACTTGTCGAAGCTCCGGGAGCAGGCTAGGACCTGAACTCGTTTTTAGAAGGGGGCGCACAGTCCCCCGGCGCTCATCATTGGTCATGAAAAGAATTGGTTCAACAAGGAATTGTGGCGATTCAATCGATCAAGGCGATACCGACGGTCGTCTCCAAGAGGATTGACGGACTCCTTCACTTCCGCACTATCGATGATTCTATCGGCCGCCATTCGCGCGCCACTTATATTCCGAGACGCAGGCCCAATCTCTAGCTCCGCCAAGGCTCCCATCACAAAAAGACCTCGACGCCATCTTAAATGATAGTCCACCACGGGAAAACCATCCTCAGCAATCGGCAAGCCCATCGATCCAATAGCCCGATCAATGAAGGCACCACCCGGCCGTTTGGATTCGAAACCCGTTGCAAGGACGACCACATCCACTTCCAAATTCTGGAGGGCATCACTGAACGTGAAGGCAATGTTGCCTGTTCGATGGTATTCGCATTCATCCAATTCAAAGGGTCGCATGTGAAGCCGCCACTTGCTCCCAGACAACCCTCCAGAAACACTTTCGATGTTTGCCATCTCGAATTTGATCGTCTTATCATGCAAGATGGCTGCCTGCAAGCGTTGCATCACTTCAGAAGCCAGTGAGCCTCGATTCCTCGCTTCACGAATCATGGTCCTTCGCTTGGCATAATCGGCTTCCGCGTGGAACCCATTCAGCAATTTGGGGCCAAGCCATCCGGGATCGCTATCAAAATCTTCTTTCCTCAGGAAATGCCGCGATATGATCGTGACTCGCCGATTCGGATCAGTCTCTACTAATGACAAGGCCAATTGCGCCGCAGTAATACCTGCACCAGCGATGACCACATCGGAATCCTTTGCAATGCTTTCACGTCTAAAGTTCGGATCAAAGACGTGTCGAATTTGGGTCTTGCCATTGGCTGGCATCGCCCAGTTGGGGCGACACAGCTGACCACCCATGCCAAGGGCCAATACCACGTTCTTTGCGTTGATGGGCTCTCCACATTCCGTTCGGACCAAGTAAGCCCCTTGGACCCTCGTGATAGAGACCGCTTTCCCCGTCTTCCATCTTTGCGTCAATCCAGCCTCTACTATCTCACTTTCGGAATGATGATTAAATAGGCGAAGCGAAGGGCGTGAGTAGGGCGGAATAAACTCATGTTCTAAATGTGATCCTGTGGCGAACTCTTCTTCATGGGTAGCAGCGACAAATCCATGGGTAGCAGCATGACGTCCTAACGAATAGGGGTCCACGCCAATGTTATGAAACTCGGGAGACCGCAAATGGGTCATCCCAGCGTTCATCGTATGGTGTTTCCATTGGGCCAAGGGTTCAGGATGCGGATCCAAGATCGCCATCTTGTCCGACCGCACGCCTTTATCGACCAAGCGAATGGCAACATGGGCGCCGTGAGGACCGCCACCAACGATTAGCCAGTCTACTGTTAGCATATAATAGGGCCAAGCCAGGCTATGATCAGACCAAAGACGCTGGCCCACGCCACCTGCCGGGAGCAAAGCCGGGCTGCGTAGCGCCATCCCATTTCCCGCCCAATGGTGTTAAGCGTGACAAGACAGGGCAGCAGTACTCCTGCCAGATACACCGCGGTGAGAACCTGGGCCGGGCTTTCAAGTCCGACCTTGAGCGTTCCCCAATCATCATCAAGCAGCCCAATGGCAATGCCATCTTTCCGGACAGACCCGAGCGCAATGGCCGTGGCAGCATCCCCCGGCAATTGGAACAATGACATCAGCGGAGCGAGGAAACGGGCGAAGGCATCGAGGACACCGCAATAGGCAAGGGTAGCTGCGGCAAAGCAGATCACGGCAAAGATGGGAAATGCCAAGATGAGGAATTGCCTAATATCGCCTAACACCCCTCGGATGATCCCCCGCAGCGATGGCACCTGGAGAGGATCCGTGTCTGGTAACAGCAACCGATTGCCGGCAAGTCGGAGCACTCTGGGCGTCGTGAAACGAAGATAGATGAGCGTCGTCACCGCTAAGACGCCAATATAGATGACCCCAAGTCCTGACATCCCGGCGGCAGCGAAGACGGCCAAGGTCGCCGGCAATTGGTAAGAACAGGCTGAGCCGAATGAGATGGCCGAGACACAAGCGCATCGAGAGCACGATGCGCATGATCGGCTCGCGACGATGGCAGGCACATTGCAACCGAATCCCATCACCACTCTGACAAGATCTCTACCACCTATTCCGAATGAACGTAGCCATGGATGGAGTGCGACGGATAGACGATCGATGAGTCCAGTTGATTTATATACCGCTAGGATGACTGAAAAGACGAGGATGGTCGGCAACGCATAGAGCAAAAGAAAGGGGAACATCGATACCAAGCCATATTCACCCACCAAGAGGGCAGAGACGAATGCGGGTGCGCGTCCAAGCCAATCGTGCAGCGGAGTGATCCATCCCATTAGGGGATCGTAGAGACTGTCAGCGACCCGATTTGCCAGGCTCACTGCGATGGCCGCTGGGATAAGAAGCAACAGCGCTGCTACTAGCGGATTAGCGATAACTCTCTCAAGTAACGTAGGACTTAGATTCTCTGAACGATAGCGAGCAAGGAGTCGGGATAAATCACCACATTGTCGAAATCTCCCATCGCACTGAGTCGTTGCCGCTTCCATGACCGCGGCACGTATGGACCCGTCAATTCGCCGGGCATCAACAGAGAAGACGGCGACGCCCAGAGCTTCTTGAAATTGGCGTTCCATCTCGGAGAGGTCGATCTTGCTCGGCAAGCGATCAGCAAAGGTGAGCACGAGGAACCCCTCCCTTCCAACTAACATAGGCATAAGACTCTCCAATTGTTCCTCCGCCTGATCTGCCCGAACAACTAGCAACACCTTATCCGACTCTGACAGTGCGCTTAGGGTTGCTTTCGCTGTCTCAGTCTCGGAGTCCCGGCAGAGCCCAGGTGCATCAATCCAATGAATCCCAGCCCCAAAATAGGACTCGCACGCAAGGGTCGATCCTCGGAAGTTGTCGGGAGTGGCGTATCGTCTACAAAGACGGGAGAGCAGTTGGGTCTTCCCAACACTTTCCATCCCGATCGCGAGAATCATTGATGATGCGTTGTGAGAAGTGGCTCGCCGCGGCGGATCGCGAAGGAGAAGATTCATCTTCGAGTTTGTGATAGGCGCACGCGATGGGACCTCACGGCCTGCTAGCGGTGGCGTAGTCCTCGACTTCGGCGGGGGCTACCTCCTCCCCGCTTTCCACAGCACATGTGCAGTCTTCGCAGCAAGAGAGGTCGTCGATCATGAATCCTCGCTCACGCCAAGATCGCAGCGGCTCTTCCCAAGCCAGTCCGAGCCGATCCGCAATAGTTCTAGCAATGACCCCAAACCGGGCACGGAATTTGTAGATGAAGCAGAAGAGCGATTGGCGATGCTGTAAGAGTGGGCCACTGTAGAAGAGATTCGGGGCGATGGGCGATTCATCGGCCTCTTCGGTGAACGCGAGGCGCCCCTCGTTGTCTTCAAACAAAGACGCGACCGGCCCAAGCCCTCCCCGAAATCCAGTACAGAGGATCGGTTGGGTCGACATCTCGAAAGGTTCGCCTTTACCGTCGAGAATGCAGTAGGTGTCGCCGCTCCGGGCGACCTCGACGATATCTGCGTTCTTGTAAAAACGAATCTTGCCCGGGGCGTTCCGAAGCGTGTCTTTCAACCGGTCAATGGTAAAGGGACTCAGCATGCGGCTCGGGTCAGGACTGTCTTGGTACCAAGGCTCACCTCGCGAAAGCACATGAACCGTCCTCCCTAGGCGAGCCAGGTGAACCGAGGCATCAATCCCACTCTCAAATCCTCCTATAATCGCATGCTCAACCCCAGGCAACTCGCTCCAATCGGCGACGGCCGTGTTGTGAAGACAGTGCTCGCTTCCGCGGATATCTTGGCGAGGGAAGAAGAATTCACCAGCTGTCCAAATCACAAATCGCGCATGCAAAGGCTTGCGGGGACCCAGAAGGGTCAGCAATTCACCCGACCTCTCCACGCCCCTAATTTCGATCCCCGCCTTGACCTCAAGCTCGTAGTAACCAGCAATGGCTTTCAAGTAGCGAGCGTACTCAGGACCTGTTGGGTGCTCGGAGTGGATAAAGTCGGCGGGTGACGTGTGAGGCGTGATCGCATTCAGGTCCGCTTGGCCAAAAGGATTCGAGTGAAACGATGGAGAAATCATCCGCATCTGAACAGGCCACGCATTGAACGACGCCCCCACCTCTCGGCGATCGACCAAAGCAAGCCTTTTGACCCCGCACTGCTTCAGG
Organism: Verrucomicrobiia bacterium; assembly: GCA_030425385.1. Classification (GTDB taxonomy): domain Bacteria; phylum Verrucomicrobiota; class Verrucomicrobiia; order Verrucomicrobiales; family DEV007; genus JAACDM01. The sequence continues at coordinate 10,026 of JAUIAH010000065.1, forward strand.
GCAGCGGCGCACCCCAGGCCAGCTGGCCCCGCACCAACGATGAGAACGTCATAAGGGATGACAGGCGATTCGGAGAGGAAATCTGAAACCATAAGCGCAAATAAGTTGCATTAACTTAATAATGCAACTTATTTGCATTATTTCCGCGATGACCGCTCCCGCTCCTTCATCCCCACCTTACCTCCCAGTCACCGTCCTCTCTGGATTCCTCGGCGCTGGGAAAACCACCTTGCTAAACCACATCCTTCGCAATCGCGAGGGCAAGAAGGTTGCCGTGATCGTCAACGACATGAGTGAGGTCAACATTGACGCCGCCCTCGTCCGGTCAGGTGACGCCTCCCTCTCCCACGCCGAAGAGAAGATGGTTGAGATGTCGAATGGATGTATCTGCTGCACATTGCGGGAAGATTTGTTGATCGAGATTGGGAAGCTCGCTCGAGAAGGCCGGTTCGATCACCTCCTGATCGAGTCGACCGGAGTGAGCGAACCGATGCCCGTCGCCGAAACGTTCACCTTCCGAGACGAAAACGGAGATTCACTCGGCGACATCGCCGCAATCGACACCATGGTCACAGTAGTGGATGCGTTGAACTTTCTGCGCGACTACGATTGTGCCGATAAGCTCAAAGCGCGTGGCACCGCCCTCGGCGAACAAGACGAACGCACCATCGTCAATCTTCTTGTCGATCAGATCGAGTTCGCCAACGTGATCCTGATCAATAAGATCGATCTGGTGCCCAATGATGATCGCCAGCGGATCCGAGCGATGATCGTAGCACTCAATCCATTGGCGAAGATCTATGAAACTACCCATTCTGAGATCGCACTCGACCGAGTGGTGGGAACAGGTCTGTATGATCTCACTAAGGCCAAGGAAACAGAAGGCTGGCTTGATTCTCTCGTGGAGCACACCCCTGAAACGGAGGAATACGGTATCTCGAACTTCGTCTACGAGCGACGCATCCCCTTTCATCCCGAGCGTCTCCACAAACTCTTCCGCAAAGAATGGCCAGGCGTGATCCGATCCAAAGGGCTTTTCTGGCTTGCCACCCGCCTCGAAAAGGCTGGGTTCTGGTCCCGCGCAGGTGCCATGAGTCAGGTGCATTGTTTGGGATTCTTCTGGGCAGCAGTCCCTCGCGAACACTGGCCAGAAGATCCCACACAACTCGCTGAAATCGAGAGAGTCAGTAGGGAACCTAACGGGGATTGCCGCCAAGAGATTGTGCTCATTGGATCAAAGATGGATCGCGAGGCGCTCACGGCAATGCTAGACGCCGCTCTACTCACGGAGGACGAGCTGGAGATGGCGCAACATGATTGGCCAGAGCGTCTCGCTGATCCCTTTCCCAAATGGAATCTTGAAGCTGCTGACAACAACGGATAGACTCACATTCTCACTTCGATGGACGATCATACACCACCGAGCGAAGGCGACTTGCGAGACGGCTTCTTTATCCGCATGAACCAATGGCGTTTCGATCTTGTTCAAGCGCAACGCGACCGGAAGGACTGCCAACCGAACGCCTCTCTATGGCACAGAGAGCGAACGGATAAAATCCAGAAGACCGTCCGCCAAGTCAAACGGCTCATCCGGGATTACACGCAGACCGCCGAAAGAGTCAACACTCCTATCGATAACGACCGTCTCGTAACAATCATCAAATTGGCTAGAGACGCCAATAGGTTACTCGTAGAGATTTCGAGCCCGACTGCAATCGAACAGTTTCTCTCAGAGTCACTTTACGTCGAGATCCTCGAACTACAGCATTCAAATGTTATACGGTTAACCAATGGAGAATGGCGATCCTGCCTTGATAGAATTCTCACATCTATCACGGATTCATTCTGATATTCACGCGCAGCAGCTTTTTTCCAATCAACAACGATCGAACAGCTACTAGTCGAATGACGACAGATCACTTCTTTATCAACTACGACGAATGGCGTGACGCTATGGACAACCGTTGCAAGATTCCTCTAACACCAGAATATTGCGCTGAACGCATCCAGGCATTGCAGGATCCTGGAGACCCTTCCACCAAACAGTTCGTCAATCTATACGGCGCCGCCTACCGCGATAATGTGATCGCTTGGTTCAAGAAAGCGGGCGCAGGTGACTAAACCTCATGGCGAAGCCCCTTCTGTTCATCACTGGATTTCTCGGCGCCGGAAAAACCACCCTTCTCCGCGACCTAGGAATGGCGCAAGAATTAGTTAAGATGAGCTTTTAGAGGTTCAAATGGATAACATGTGTAGTTCCATTGCGGGAGCGTTTCCGAGTGCACCAATGGATAGCCGTTCGGCAATTCATAAGGGTCTT
>JAUIAH010000033.1 GCA_030425385.1 Verrucomicrobiia bacterium
TGTAGTCATCGAGAGAATCAGGCATCATTCGCGGCATTTGCCACGGTGTCCTCAATTGTGAGGCATCAACCCCTCTTCAGTGCCTCGTCGACGCATCGTTCGGTGTCCATTTCAATGAGTCACTGCGAAGGCACCCAGGGCATAGAAATCCTCTTGAGTGATGGGATCATACTTGTGATCATGACAGCGCGTACAGTTCATTGTTAGTCCAAGAAACGCAGTCCCAAAGGTCTCCACCCGGTCTGCCACATACTCACAACGATACTCCTCCAGAACACTTCCGCCCTCATGCAATGGCCATGCAATCGATTAAACGCCGTCGCGAGTCGCTGGCTCTCCGTCGCCTCCGGGAGAAGATCGCCCGCGATCTGTTCCGTCACAAATTGATCATACGGCAAGTTATCTCGAAATGACTGCAGGACCCAGTCGCGCCATGGCCAGACGCGACGTTCGTCATCACGCTGATACCCATACGAATCAGAATAACGCGCCACGTCGAGCCACTCCGCTGCCATCCTTTCCGCATACGCCTCCGTCGACAGCAAACGTTCGACCACGGCTTCATAAGCGTCGTCACGATCATCCATTTCAAAGGCATTGAGTTCTGCTAGAGTCGGCGGCAAGCCCGTCAAATCAAAAGTCACTCGCCGCAGCCACTTGCCACGCGGCGACTCCACGGCGGGCTCCATGCCATGCTGCTCAAATCCTGCTGCCACGAAATGATCAATGGGATTGCGCGCCCATCCCTGCCCTGCTCTGGACTCCGGAACATCAACCACTTCTGGCAAAGGCACAAAGGACCAGTGTTCTTCATAAGGCGCTCCCTGTTCGATCCAAGAGTCGATGATTTGTTTCTCCGCTGGCGTCAAACGTAGATTCGACTCTGGAGGAGGCATCACCTCGGATGCATCCGTCGCACGGATACGCTGATGAACCGCGCTCGCTGGTGGATCCCCAGCCACGATGCCAAAGTAGCCGCCCAGATTGGCAAATGCATGTCCCTGCGTATCGAGGCGAAAGTCCGATTTCTGATTCTCAGCATCCGGTCCGTGACACTTGAAACAGCGATCAGAAAGAATCGGCTTCACATCCGCGTTGAACGAAAGCGAAACCACTCCCTCCTCCGCACGCAACCAAAGCGGAGGATTTAGAACCCAGAACAAGGCAGCGACTACCATCAAACGCAATTTCATGTCCATGCAGCATAGAACGAGCGCCCTGGTTGGTCTTGTAAGGGTTTCGATTCGCTTTGGTATGTTTTGACGATCGGGCAGCCACCATTCACCCTATCGAAATCGCCTTCGGTAGGCGCTTGGTGTGATTCCGGTTACTTTACGAAAGCGTTTTGTGAAATGACTCTGATCGTAGAAACCAGAATCCATGGCGATCTCGCTGAGATCCTTCGCAGATTCGGTGAGCAGGCGACGCGCATGCTCCACTCGTCGCGAAAGAAGAAATTGTGAGGGAGACATTCGCAGAACCTCACGAAAGCGCGCATTGAAATGGGTGGTCGATAGCCCTGCCAATTCTGCCATGGCCTGCATGGAAACAGATTCAGTGTAGTGCTTATCAATGTGACGAATCACAGGCAAAAGCTCACGGAAGATCTCTTTCTGCTTGGCAGAGGAGGCCACTGGATACATCACGCCTGCCAAACCGATCACCTTTCCCTGCGGATCGCGGAGAGGCGTCTTCGTCGACATGTACCAGCGCGGCGTCCCCCGCACGTGCGGCACCAGCCACAACTGATTCGCAATCGTCTGACCCTTAGCGAAGACACGGCGATCCTCCGCATGGTAGGCTTCTGCGAGGGCAGGCGGCTGGAATTCGATATCCGTTCGCCCCAGCAATTGTGCTCGATCGGAAAACCCAAAGACCTCTTCCAGAGTCCTAGGGTTGGCTCCAATATAGCGATGAGCGCAGTCCTTCGCATAGAAGAAGACCGCAGGGAGATAATCGAACAAACCGATTACCGCATCTGCACCTGGATGTTGCTGGAAGAACGCCTCGCGAAAAGCCTCCCCGGTTAATATGGTCTTCTTACGCATCGTCAATCCCTACCAAGAATTGAATGCCTATTCCTCAAATGGTTTCCGTAGTTCTGCAAGGGGAGGTGTCCTGGAATCGATAGAGTGATAAGTGTGATGAGGGATAGGTGTAAGGATGTCTTCATAATATGTGAGGGATTTGTTTCAGTGTCAGTTCGGTCAGGGAGCGATTATCCAATCAGTGAGATGCAAAGTACGTCTTGGCCAGAGTTGCCACTTCATTGGCACAGCCCCATGCCACCGTGTAGCCGCCACCTCCATGGCCGTAGTTGTGAATTAAGGGTCGGTTGCCATCGATCATCTCGAGTTCGAGTCGCACCTCCTTGCGTCCCGGTCGCAAGCCGACCGCTACGCCGAGCAGTTTGCAATCGGCGATCGCCGGAACCATCTGCGCACACCGTTGGCGGATCATTTCCGTGTCCGACTCACTGGGCTCCCGACTCCAGTCGTTCTCCTGCGCTGTGCCTCCCAGAATCACATCATGCGTGCGTGGGAGAACGAGCGTGAACTCATCTTGAAGCCGGTAGAGCCGAGTCGAATCCCGGAGCGATTCCGGACGACTCACGCGCACCGCTTGACCGCGAATGGGAAACACCTCCTCATCATCGACAAACGTTCTTGCCCCGACCCCAGTGGCGTTCACCACGAGATCGAACGCTTGGAAAAGCTCAGACGGCGAGCCGATCTCACGGGTATGAATGGATCCGCCGCGGGCGAGAAAGTCCGCATGCAACGTCGGCATGTAGACGGGCACATCAATGACTGGAAGCACCACGCGATAAGCTTCTGGGCAGGGAATGCCGAAGGCGTCGCCATCGATCTGTTCATAGTCGTCCACCAGATTCAAGGCATAGGCGCTGTCATCTGGATCCATGCAAAAGCGATAGTGCGTTTCAAAGTGAATGCCGCTTCCGGGCGTGCGCGTGGCTTGTCGATAGACGTCGAAGGTTTCCTTCGCCCAACGAGAGACGCGCTCAGCCGGATACGCTTTGTGAGGCCACCAATACGCTCCCGCGGCCATTGAATTGGTTTGATCAAAGGGCTCGCGCGTGAAGATCTCGACTTCATGCCCAGCATCCATCAAACGCAAGGCAGAGGTCATGCCTACGATCCCCGCGCCGACGACGGCGATGCGATTGTTGTTAGGATTCATGAGTGGGTGCGGTAGGTGCGATCGACATTCTGAACAGCATGCCCTGTTTGAGATCGATTCCGTGTTGTCATATGGAATAGCGTTCTATCACAGGGTAAACCGATCACTCACGTCGAATACCGCCGTCCCGCTGGTGATGATACGCTCACTTTCTCTCGGACGCGCTCCTCACATTGAACCGCCCTTCGGTGCGGATGTAGAGGATTGTTTCGCTTTCGGTTGGGGATGTGAGTTGGTGAGTGGTGTCGCCGTCGGAGCCGAAGTAGTTGCCGGGGATGAGGGTGTTGGTGTGAGGGGCGCCGGATTGCTGGTGCGCGGGTTGGCCCTGGATGACGACGGCGCGCAGGGCGTGGCCCTGGCTGTCGAGGGTGGTGGTGGATCCGGCGGGGAGCTTGATGTGAGTGCCAGTGGGTTGCCCGCTTTGGGGTTCACCCCAGAGGAAAGCGATCTTGGCGCGATTGTCAGGGCCCTGGATCCAAGTGGACGCAGAGGCGTCGAGCCAGACGACGTTGGAGGCATCGACATTGACTGGACGTTCGCCGTTGTCAGAGGCTTGCTCTTTCGGAAGGACGAGATAGGGGCCGCTGTCGATCTCAACGTAGACGGTGACGTCTTTGCCCTTGGCGGCAGTGATATGGACTTCGCCTGCGGGCTGCGTCCAGTAGGATCCGGCAGGCATCCACATTTCCGCAGCTGCCGGGTCATCGTTGTGCACCAGGCCGCTGATGACGATGCCACGATAAGTGACATTGTGAATGTGTGGGGGCGACGAGAAACCATCGACGAATTTGACCAGGAACCCGGAGGTGCCTTTGCCAGTGCGATCGCCCCAGAGATTGCCGGCCCGCGGGCCCTTGTCGCCGCGTGCGGGATTGAGAGCGCCCCAATCGACATCGGAGGCGAGCATGACTTTGGGCACGGGTGCTGCTTTCGAAGCAGGGTCTTGTGCGAGGACGTGTGCGGTGATGAGCGCAGCTGGAAGGAGTGCGCAAGCAATGGCGAGCGGTGGTTTCATAGAAATGGATGGGTGTTAGTCGCGACTGAGAATGGTTTCGATGGCGGCAAGGACGGCGGCGCACTTGGCATCGTCGAGGGCGTCAGGGTGAGGCGGGGCAAACCGGCCGGAGTCGTTGTCGAAATACTTCCCTGATGCCTCGGCAAAGTCATCGGACAGGGCGGCGCGGGTGAGGATCTCGGCCCCGATACTCAAGTCGCTGCCATCAACGCCGAAGGCGTCTTTGACCATCTTGCTGCCGAGGAGGGAGCCGGGATTGACTGCCACAATGACTGGGCCGTCGATGCCCAAGCTTCGTGCGAGTGTCCGTGACCACATGGTGAGGGCCAGCTTGCTCTGAGCGTAGGCGGCATTGGCAGGCAAGCGCCCCTTTCCTAACAAGGCTTCCACATCGACGGGCGCTTGCGCTGCTGATGAGAGATTGACCACGCGACCGGAAACGTCGAGCAGAGGCAAGAGACATTGGGTGAGACGATATGGTGCGATGGTGTTGACAGCGAAACGGACATCGAGGCCAGCGTCTTTGACCGCGTTGGGCGCGTTGAAGACGCCAGCATTGTTGATGACGACGTCGAGGTGGCGGTGCTTCTCGGTGATTGATCTCGCCAGAGTGTCGACCTCAGCGAGGCTCGAGAGGTCGGCAGTGTAGGAATCGATCGTCCCCACACTGGACAACTGAGCGAGCTGCTTGTTTGCCTTAGCGAGTTTGTCAGGGTTGCGCCCGTGGATGAGCAGGTGGTGTCCCTGTGCGGCTAGCATCTTGGCCGTTTCGAGGCCAATGCCGTCGGTGGAGCCGGTGATGAGAATGGTCTTAGGCATGGTGCAGTTAGGTGGCGATGTTAGTTCGCAAATGCTGGTAGGACGTCATCGGCCAGACGTTGCAGGGTAGTTTCGATGTCGGCCTCGTTGAAGCGAAGGTTGAGCGCGATGTGGTTGATCCCGATGTCTTCTCGCGACCGGAGATAGCCGAGCAGTCGCTTGGCGCCCATGCGGAAGCCGAGATGAATCGGTTGTGGCGGGGTGTTAGGATCTTCGGCGAGATCAATATAGAGAGGTTCGAGTACGGGCTGGGGCGGTCGAGCAGCGGCCTCCACTTGCCCTCGCCAGTCGCGAATCGTCTTCGCCTGCACGACCGTGTTGCGCGGGTAGAGCATCCAGCCGTCACCATTCTCCGCGATCCACTGCGCGTTCTGCTGGCTGCCGCCGGTGATGAGCAGCGGCAACTTTCCCGCGACCGGCTTGGGCAACATGTCCATGCCGCCGCAAGGGCTCCCGTAGGACGTGTTCTCAAATGCGGGAGCGGTCTCGGCCATGCGGCGGATGTAGGCGAAGCTGGCGCGAAACCGCTCGCACCGCGTGTCGAAGGGCTCATCGAGCGCGGGAAACTCCTGTGGTCGATCGCCCGAGGCCACGCCGAGGATGACGCGTCCCCCTGACAGAACGTCCACGGTGGCGGCGGCCTTGGCCACGTGCGCCGGATGACGCAATGGCAGGACGATGCTGGCCACCCCGAGCGCGATGGTTTCCGTCTGCGCGGCGAGATAGCCGAGGTAGACAAAGGGATCAAACGGTTGCCCCGCATCTCCGAAGCTGGGCACATTGAACGGCACATCGCGAAGCCAGACGGCGGCAAACCCTAACGTTTCCGCTAGCTGCACGCGTTCCAAATGAAGCTCCATTGAAGGCACGGGACTTCGCGGGTAGCTCTCCAGCGGCACCACGAGGCCGATGCTAAGTTGGCCCGCGCGGAAGACGCTGTTGTAGCCGCGATTGAGCGACTGGAATGCAGGCGCAGTCACTGGATCAGCAAGCATGCGAGTGATCTGTTAGGTTAGGCGTTCACATCCACCACGACACGACCTTTGACCTGCCCTTTCAGAATCTGGGCACCGAGCGTGGGAATGTCATCGAATGTGGCGGGCTGGATCATGGCGTCGAGCTTGTCCAAGGGCAGATTGCTGGCGAGACGTTGCCACGCGATGCGTCGTCGATCGGCCGGGCACATCACGCTATCGATGCCTAACAAGTTCACGCCGCGCAGGAGAAACGGGATGACACTGGCGGGCAAGGTGGCACCACCGGCGAGACCCACTGCGGCGACCGAAGCGCCGTATTGCAATTGGCCGAGCACGCGAGCTAACATTTCGCCACCCACGGCATCGACGCATCCCGCCCAGATGGCGCGTTCCAGGGGCTTCTTGGAGACGGTGTCGAGCTCACGCCGCGGAACGATCTGTGTGGCGCCAAGAGAGGTAAGGTAGTCGGCCGTCTCCGGGCGCCCCGTCACGGCGGCCACCTCGTAGCCGAGCTGGCTGAGAACAGCCGTGGCGATGGAGCCGACGCCACCGGCCGCACCCGTGACTAACACGGGCCCCATGTCAGGAGTGAGCCCGTGCTCTTCCAAAGCTAGCACGCCGAGCATGGCGGCAAATCCTGCGGTGCCGATGGCCATGGCTTGCCTGGTGGTAAGCCCATCCGGAAGCGGCACGAGCCAGTCGCCATCGACGCGCGCCCGTTGAGAAAAGCCGCCCCAGTGTCGCTCGCCCACGCCCCAGCCGGTCAACACGACCGGGTCGCCCACCTGATACCGTGCATCGGACGACGTAGCGACGGTTCCGGCGAAATCGATGCCGGGCACGTGCGGATACTGCCGCACGAGACCATTGTTAGGCTGCAAACAGAGACCATCCTTGTAGTTGATCGTGGTGTAGTCGATGGCGACACTGACATTGCCCTCAGGCAACTCGTCTTCAGTCAGTTCCCGTGTGGCGACGGAAACGTCGGACTCGCCGGTTTGATCGACAACAATGGCTCGGAAGTTCACGTGAATGTGAATGTGTTGGGTTGATGGCAAGGTGGCAGGACGGCCATTGGCTAGTTCTCGATGACGACTTTACCCATTGCCTTACCGCTCTGCAGTCGGGCATGGGCGTCGCCAGCTTGTTCAAGAGAGAACAGTTGCTCATCGAGCACTGGCTTCAAAGCCCCCGCTTCCGCGATGCTGGTGAGGATGCTCAAGATGCGGGCGTGTTCCTCGCGTTTGAAATCATGCAGCATGGGGATGAGCATGAACACGACGTGGAGGGACAAGCCTTTGAAATGCGCGGTGGTGAGATCGATCTCACACATCGACACCGTCGTGGCGACCTGTCCATTGAGGGCTGAGGCATCGAACGATTTGGTCATGTTAGCCCCGCCGACCGAGTCAAAGACGATGTCAAATCCCGCGCCGCCGGTATGCTTCGACACGTAGTCCTCGACGGATTCGCTTTTGTAATGGATGCCAGTCGCACCGAGCTTCTCGATCAATGCCAGTTGTGGTTCGCCTCCGCCAGTGGCATACACCTCGGCTCCGAAATGCTTGCCCAACTGCACGGCGACATGACCGACGCCACCCGATCCGCCGTGGACGAGCACCTTCTGTCCCTTCGTGATTCCGGCACGGGTCAAGCCTTCGTAGGCGGTGATGCCAACCAAGGGAAGCGCGGCCGCTTCTTTCATGGTGAGGTTCTCGGCCTTGCGCGCGATGAGCTTGCTATCTGCCACGATGTATTCCGCCAGCGTGCCTGGCAGATCTGCTAGACCTCCTGCGCAGCCATACACTTCGTCGCCCACGGCGTAGTCCTCCACGCCGTCGCCGACCGCTTCCACCGTGCCGGCAAAGTCCATGCCAAGGATGGCGGGAGTGTTAGGAGAAAGAGGCAAGTCGTTGCCCATCGTGCGAATCATCGTGTCGACCGTATTGACGCTCGAGGCAGCGATCTTGACCAGCACATGGCCAGGTTTGACCTCGGGCGTCTCGACTTCGGCCATTTCAAAGGTGGCGTCCTCACCGTATTCCTTAACTAACATTGCTTTCATAAATCGATTGTGTGTTTGGGTTGGGATGGTGGGTGGAAGCGAACCGGGAGCATTGGCATTGCTCATGGATTCGTTGTTTCCTATGAGCACTTTGCGGTGTAGGTTCGATTTGTATAATTGGTTGTTTCAATAGATTCGATGAGCAAAGCGCATAGATCCCCTTTCAAGTTGGAGACCGACCTGATCAGCCTCCGCGCCTTGGTGGCAGTGGTGGAAGAGGGCAGCTTCACGGCGGCGGCGAAGCGCGTGGGGCGCACGCAGTCAGCCATCAGTTTGCAAATCGCCAAACTGGAGGAGCGACTGAGCGTCAAGCTGTTGGAGCGTACCAGTCGATCCGTCGCGGTCACCCCTGCGGGAGAGACCTTCGTCAGCTACGCACGGAGAATTCTGGAGTTGGCGGACGAGGCGGCGCTGGCAGTGACCTCGCCGGACGAGGCCAGTGTGCTGCGGGTGGGGTTCGCCGAATACCTCGTACCGCAGCATTTGCACACCCTGCTGGCCCGGTTTCGCCGCGCTCATCCGAACTGCGATCTCAGCCTGATGCTTGGGTCAGGCGCGGAGATGCTCCGCTCGATGCGAGGCGGCGATCTCGACCTCGTCTTCACCGGGCCGGAAGGCGACGGCGGGGAGCTGCTCTGGGAGGAACCGCTGGTCTGGGCGGGCTCTGGAAAAGTCCCCGCGGACAGCGCCGACGCCCCCATCGAGTTGGTGCTCATGCACGCGCCATGCAGCTACCGGCAGATCGCTTTCGATGCGCTGACGAAAGCGGGCACGCCCTGGAAGCTTTCTATCGATGCCAACTCTGTGCACGCGGTGCAGTCTGCCATTCGCGCCGGCCTGGGGGTGAGCGTGCTCCCGGTGTCGGCCGTGCTCGAAGGGATGACGTTGTGTGAGGGAACACTGCCGGCATTGCCTAACACATCAGTCATGAGCTATCGCAACGCCGATTTCACCAATCCTTACGGCCAGCGTTTCATCGACTTTCTTCTCGCGGGGATCGAGGACAGCGAACCGCGCTTGTCGGTGGCATAAGCTGAAGTGATGGAATTCTTCACGAAGGGAATCGCCTTGCGGGAGATTGGTCGTTAGCGTCGTGACGCTATGAAGATCACTCGTCGTCCGTTTCTTGTCATGTTGGGGTCGAGCCTGGCCATGGGGCGCCGGGCCTTCTCGAAGACGATCGCGCCGCTGTTCAAGGTCTCGCTGCGCGATGCACACAAAGGCACGCTCGAGGTGGACACGCAGTTGCTCGATAGCTATGGGAAACTGCCAGAGAACTGGAGGTCGTTCTATTTCAAAGCGCGTGAAGCCTTCACGAAATCACGTGAGGCGGACTACTCGGATGCGGCAATTGTCGAGGCGGCGAAGGAACATGGAATCGCGCTGATGGGCGGGCCCCTGCTCGGGGATCTCAATGCCCAGGGTGTGACGGTGTGGGTGCGGCCGGCGAAGCAGACAGCAATCACCATCACAGTGTTAGGGACGAAGGAAGAGGAAGGCGAGGTGCGCACGTTCGCCGTGGAAGAGGCCGCCGCTGGAGTTGTCCAGCGCGTGGAGATCCGTGGATTATCTCCCGGGGCGGCCTACCGCTATGACGTGCAGACCGTGGACGGCAACGTGGCCAGCGGGAGCTTCGTTACCGCGCCTAACAACGACACCAACGGCACGTTTCGTCTCGCCTTTGGATCGTGCTGCCACAAGATCGGCATCCACAATCCCAACGCCTTTCGCGAGATCCGCAAGCGTCAGCCGCACGTGATGATGATCTTGGGCGACAGCGCGGTGGACGATCGGGAAGACCAGGTCAACATGCACCGGGCCGACTATCAATTACGCGATGTCTCGGCCCCATGGCGGGACTTGGCGGCGAACGTGCCGCTCTACGTGTCCTGGGACGATCACGACTATTTCAACAACGACCTTAACGGCGTGCCGAAGCGATTCACGGCAGGAGATCGCGATGCCCTTCGCGAAGTGTGGCGCACCCATTGGAACAATCCACCGGCGAATGACGACCGGGAAGGCATCTATTTCCACTCGCGCATCGGCCCGGTGGAAATGATCATGTTAGACACCCGATCCTGCCGGGACAACGCGCGTCGCAACGAGCACGGATCGTATCTCGGCGAGGCACAAATGTCATGGCTCAAGGAGACGTTGAAGGCATCGACCGCACCCTTCAAAGTCATCAGCAGCGGCACGATGTGGAGCGACTATGTCAGCAATGGCAAAGACTCCTGGGGAACCTGGGATGTGCAGGGACGCGAGGAATTGTTCAGCTTCATCGAGAGCGAGCAGATCGGCGGCGTGCTGTTGATCAGCGGTGACCGTCACGGTGCACGGGGATTCAAGATTCCGCGGCCCTCGGGCTTCGCGTTTCACGAGTTCGAAGCCGCCACGCTCGGCGGCGTCTCCGGCCCCAAGGGCCTGGTCAAAGACTGCCCGGAGCAACTCTTCGGCTACGACGGCACCGACTTCGTGGCCTTCGGCGAGTTCACCTTTGATACCACGAATCCCGACGATCCCACGGTCACCTTCCGGCTCATCGACCAGGCCGGCGTGATCAAGGAAGCGCATGCATTGTCGCTGAAGCAATTGACACCGGGTGGTTGACAGAGGCCTACGCTTATTCTTCTAACACAAACCGTGCTTCAACAGCAGCGTGATCCGACGGAAAGTGCGGAAACTGTCGATCTGGCGCCTGAGGATGATGTGCTCGCACGCGAGCCTCGACTGCTTTGAGAGGCCCACGAGCATAGATGTAATCGATGCGGGTGTACAAATCTCGATACTCTGGCCTGGGATGGTTGTCTGTGGGCAGGAAACCTTTCCCGCTTTGGTAGAGGTAATCCGTTCCGACCGTTGTCCACGTGTGCCCAAGTGTATCCGCCGTGATGTTAGGATGAACCGCTCGATAAGCATCGATAAAACCCGCCTGCGCCATAGCTTGAGACACACCGATCCCCAAATGCGATCGTCCATGGTTGTGCCCAGCTTTGGCTGTCGCCTCCGAGTAGTCCAGGTGAGAGACGCAATTGAAATCACCCGCAACGATTAGGGGCACCGTGTCCGAGGCCGCAAGGTCTCTCTTAAATGTCGAATGATGGAGCAATTCCCTGAGGTGCGCGTCTCGGATGTCGTCTCCACGGGCGAAGGCTTCATCCGAGACGGACGAGTCTTTGATTTCCACAATGTGCCGTCCGTCACTGGTCAACCAGATATCGTAGACACGCACAGCTTGCCCGCCGGGCATCATCACAGTCGCCGCGAGGAACGAGAATGGGTTGAGGCCTTCTAACCGTTCGACATCCACCAGAGGATATCGACTGAAGAGACATAGATTCGCATCAGCTGCCGCCGTGTGATAAGGGTAGTTCAACGCTTCAGCGATGGTCGCCGCAGACCCGTAAGTTTCGATCATGGCGATGACATCGGCACCGCTCGCCCGCAGGATATCGATAGTGCGATCGCGCGACGTCTTGCCGTCGATCGTGTAGCGAGGGTCTTCATTGAGCCGTCCCCATATATTCCAGGTCATAACGTTAAGTGCGGTCCTCGAAAGATGATGGCGACGAATGCGCGGAACCACCGTGGCTTTGCTAGGACGATTCTCTCGCTGAAAGTATCCGATGGCTTCCGGCGATTGCTCTTTCCACCCACTCTCACAAGAGTCCACCCTGATGGTCGCCGTCTGGGGATCGATGGTGACGGTGGTGAAGAGCGGCTGGGAGTAATAAGCCATTCTCACATCACCACCAACCCAGAAGTACGAAGCAGAATTAATGTGAAGATAGGGCACGCCCTCCACCTGCACATAGGCGTCAAGGTGGCTATGCCCATTGAGACAAAGAAGAACCTTGGATCGGTGTTTGCCAAGGAGTTGCTGAATATCTTTGGCATTGTCGATCGCCCATTGGCCCGCCAATGGTTGATGACTGAGAATCAGCAGCGGTCTCGTGGACGCCTCAAGTTCATGCGCTAACCATGCCTGCTGTTGCGGGCCGATGTATGAATGATAGCCACCTCCGTGCGTGGGAGAACCCCTATCATTGCCATCAAGCACAAGGATTCTCAGACCACCAAGATCGGTCCCGTAGTAACTCGCCTCGATCCCCCACGCTTTGTAGCAATCTTCCCGCGTGAGACCATGGTCGAACTCATGATTCCCAATCACGTGAAGTGTGTGTTCATGAGCTGCGCGAAAAGCATCCGCAAACGCTTGGTGTTTGGCATTGGGAAAAGCAAAGTCGCCTAACTGAACAAGCGCATCGCAAGACGCCTCCTTCATCGCTGTCAGAAAAGCGTCCAAACGCTCCGCCGCATCGATCGCCAAGCCTCCATGCAGATCGGCGATCACCCCAAGTTTCACCACTTCGTGAGACTGGCTCGCGGCGAGGACTGGACTAGGCACGACCCAAGAGGAACTCAGAGCGGCCAAACTGCGGAGCACCGAACGGCGAGTGAAGCGTTGCATCGCCGACGATCATGAACCGCCCGCGGACCCGTTCAAGACAAAGAAAGGCCATTCTCGAGGCAAACGGCCTCGCTAGAAGATGGAGCATCCCGTGAGATCGGTGAGCCGTTCCAAAGCAAGGATGCCCGCAGTGGAGTTCCCTTTCGGATTGAGAGGCGGACTCCACACCGCCACGGAGAACTTGCCGGGAAAGACGGCGGCCACACCTCCACCGACCCCACTCTTGCCAGGCAGCCCCACGCGAAAGGCATACTCCCCCGCTTCATCGTAGAGACCACAGGTTTGCATCAGCGCATTGATCCGCTTGGTACGCCGCACGCTAAGAATAGACTCCTCAGAGCCTAACAGGCGTCCATGATTTGCATAAAGCAAGAAGGCTCGCGCCAACTCGGCGCAGGTCAGTTTGATCGAGCAGGCGAAGAAATAGAAATCTAACACCGCCTCCACCTCATGCTCAATATTCCCAAACGCTTTCATCAGATTGGCAATGGCGCGATTATGGTATCCATGGGCGCGTTCGGATTCCGCAATCCTCTCATTGTAATCAAGACGAGGATTTGCGGTCACCCGACGCATCCAGTCCCGAAAGTCTTTCCTGGGATCATCGAAGAGCGCAAGCAGCACATCGCACACGACGATCGCCCCGGCGTTGATGAAGGGATTCCGAGGAATGCCTTGCTCATACTCCAGCTGGACCAGGGAATTGAATGGATCACCCGAGGGCTCCACCCGGAGCCGCTGCCAGAGCGTCCTCCCTTTGGCATTCAATGCTTGTGTGAGGAGAAACACCTTGGAAATGCTCTGGATCGAGAAGGGTTCATCGCAGTCACCATACGCAAAGGAATCGCCTTCTACCGTCATCAACTGGATGCCAAACTTATCCGCAGGCACCCGTCCCAACTCGGGGATGTAGGTCGCTACCTGCCCGCCGCAATTCGCTGCCCGCACGTCTTCCCCTACCCTTTCGATGATCTCCTGATAGTCCATGATTCCTCCCAGACCGGTACCTCGATCCGGCGCAGACGCACGCGGATATCTTAGAAAAGCATGCTCAACCTTTCTGCGAATCTGTGGTTCAATGACGTGTGATGAACGTACGCTCATTCTTTATCATTGCGCTGGGACTCAGTTACGGAGCTTCCCTGACATTCAGCCAAGACAACAGAGCTTCGAGACCATGGGAAGACATCCTCGGTTCTTCGGCAGGACAGATCGCTCCTGATCCAGGGGGAGACGTGGTCTGGCGCAGCGAGTTCAACGAGGCGCTGAAAGAGGCACAAGCCACCAATCGCCCCCTCTTCGTGACCTGGAGGTGCATCCCCTGCAAACAGTGTGCGGCCTTTGACAAGAGCGTCCTTGAAGGCAGTGAGAAACTGGATCCTCTGCTACGGCGCTTCATCACCGTGCGCATGATCGATGCGGCGCAGCTGGACCAGCGCTACTTTCCCTATCAGACTCACCAAGACCTCGATCTGTCCTGGTGGGGGTATTTCCTTCGACCAGATGGCGCGCTCTACGGTGTCTTCGGAGGCAAAGACCACATTTCCGATGCGACTCGCATCAGTGAAGAGGCCTTGGTTCATAGTCTGGAACGAGTGCTCGCCCACCATTACGATCCACGCCGCGAATCTTGGCGCATTGATGGTGATACGCCCGATCCCTCGCAGCCCAAAGTGGGGCCGAAGGATTCTCGAGGATACGAACTCCTACTCGAGAAATACCCTGCCATCACCAAACCGGATCCCAAACTTGGCAGTTGCGTGCATTGCCATCAGGTCGGCGACATGCGCCATCTGGAGGCTCTCGATAGCGGCACTTACGATGTGACGAAGATCATGCAACAGTGGCCCTTGCCAGAGAATGTGGGTATCGTGTTAGATCGCGATGATGGCTTGTTGGTGCAATCCGTAGCACCCGAAAGTGCAGCATCCAAGGCAGGTATACACGCTGGCGACCGTCTCGGCATGGCGGATGGCGTGCGCCTCTTCGGACAGGCAGACTTTCGTGGTGTGTTGCATCGCGCATCCTATGATGCCGACACAATCCTGTTAGGATGGGTGCGTGATGGGACGGTGCATACAGGGACGCTCGCTGTCGAGAATGGATGGCGCGAGACCGAGAATAGCTGGCGTAAGACCATCTATTCGGGCGTCTACGGACCCAACATGGGCTTCTTCCCACTCGAAGGGCCGCGAGCGGGCAAGGGCGAGGGGCTCTCGATCAAACCCTGGATGGGCCCCAAGCCTGCAGATCGCCCAGTTTACCAAACGGGTCTGCGTCCTCACATGGAAATTGTTGCCATCAACGGCATGAGCGACGACATGGACATCAGAAAACTGATCACCTGGTTCCGGTTCAATCACAAAGTTGGCGATCAAGTCACCTACACGATCAAAGATGGTAGGACATTCACCTTCGCGCTGACCAAGTGAATCTCCCGCGCTCTATGGAAAGCTCCTCGCTGAGACATCACCATCTCATTCCTTTGCTAGTGCTGCTTCTGCTAGTCACGGCGAGAGCTGCACCACCAAGGGCGTTCCTGAAACAGCACTGCTACGACTGTCACGATGGCGATGTGCAGAAAGGCGGGGTCGATTTCACGGCGCTCGGTGATGATCTCAATGCACCCGCCGCGTTTCATCTTTGGGAGCGCGTGCACGATCGTCTGGTGGCCAATGAAATGCCGCCTCCAGATAAGTCGCAGCCGGATGCGGAGGAGAAGTCCACCTTCCTGCACGACTTGGCGCGACAACTCACCGCCACGCACGAGGAAGCGAAGGGCACCGTTCTCCGCCGGCTCAATCGCGCGGAGTATCAGAACACGGTCAACGACATGTTCGGTACGACGTTAGAGCTTTCTGGTCATCTGCCTGACGACGGGCGCTCGCGGGAGTTTGACAATGTGGGAGACGCTCTGAGTGTCTCAATGGTGCACCTGCAAGGCTATCTGAGCGCTGCCGATCTTGTCATCGATCACGCCGTCGCCAAGACTGTCGAGGCTCCGGAGATGAAGACGGTGAGCGCGAGCTACAGAGACGGCAACAGCGGCGAGAAATACATTGGCAAAGTGTGGAAGGAACTTCCCGATGGAGCCGTTGTCCGCTTCAATGACGGCGGGTATCCCACGGGGTTGATGCGCAGTTCCAATGTGCGCGAGCGCGGCCGCTACCGCGTGGAGATCACCGGCTATGCCTATCAGACTGACCAACCGGTGACGGCCATGATCGCGGGCACCAGCTATTCGCGCGGGGCCACGCAACCGGTCTACACCTACCACACGTTCCAACCGGGCGAGGCGCAAACCCTCACCTTGGAGACGGTGATCGATAAGGACTATATGATGCTGATCGAGCCTTATGGGCTTTTCATGAAACAGCATCAGCGTGAGGAGATCGATAGCCACCAAGGCCCTGGCTTGGCGATTCGGTCAGTGGAAATCACCGGCCCGCTGACGGACAGCTTTCCTCTTCGCGGGCATCGCTTGATCTTCGGTGGCATCGATCGTCGGGAAGTCGAGCCACGTCATCCCAAGGACAAACAGAAATCGCGGTATCGCCCAACGTTTGAGATCACAGGAGATCCTGACATTGCCCCAGCTCTGCGCCGCTTGGCGACTCGCGCCTTTCGTCGCCCCGTGAGTCTGGAGGCCGTGGCGCCCTATGGGCACTTGTATGCGTCCGAACGCGCCAATGGATCGAGCACTGAGGACTCGCTTCGCACTGCCTGTGCTGCCATCCTGTGCGCGCCGGATTTCCTCTATTTGATAGAGCAGCCCGGCCCACTCGACGACTTCGCATTGGCGTCGCGGTTGTCATACTTCCTCACCCGTTCCCTGCCGGACGAAGCGCTTCTGGCAGATGCCGAGCAAGGATCGCTGGCAACCGGCCTGCACGCGCAGACAGAGCGCCTCTTGTCTCACCATCACGCCAATCGCTTCATCACCGATTTCACCGATGCCTGGCTCGACCTCCGAGAGATCGATTTCACCAATCCCGATGGGAAATTGTTTCCCGAATTCGACACCTACCTGAAGTGGTCGATGGTGGAAGAATCGCGTGCGTTCTTTCGCCATCTGATCGATGCCAATTTGTCCGTCACCAATCTCATCAAGTCAGACTTTGCTTTTCTCAACGAACGCCTCGCCACGCACTATCAGATCGACGGAGTCAATGGTGCCCATCTCCGGAAAGTCCCGCTTCCTCCTGAGAGCCCGCGCGGTGGGGTGCTCGCGCAGGGAGCTGTCTTGAAGGTGACGGCCAATGGCAACAACACGTCTCCCGTAGTGCGCGGGGTGTGGGTGTTAGAGCGCTTGCTCGGGATTCATCCGCAACCGCCGCCTCCGGGCATCGCCGGGGTCGAACCGGACGTGCGTGGAGCCTCGACCTTGCGGGAACTGTTAGACAAACACCGAAACTCGAGCAGTTGCAGCGCGTGTCACCAATTGATCGATCCACCGGGATTTGCCCTGGAGAGCTTCAATCCCATCGGCGGCTGGCGCGACCGCTTTCGCAGTCTTGGCGAGGGCGAGAAGGTCGATCTCACATTTCATAACCGTCGCGTGCGCTACAAGTTAGGCCGCGAAGTCGATGCTGCGGGCGAACTCCCCGACGGTCGTACGTTCCGCGATTACCTGGAGTTTCGCGATCATCTCGCAGCTGATCCTGACACTCTCGCCAAGAATCTCGCCACCAAGCTCCTCACCTTCGCCACCGGACGCGAGATGGGATTCTCTGATCGCACGGCCATTGACGCCATCGTTCAGGAATCCCGCAAGAACGGCCACAGAGTCCGGGACTTGATCCACCTCGTCGTCGCAAGCAAACTCTTCCAAACCAAGTAGTCGCCATGCATATCCACACGAAATCAGCCCTCTCACGGCGTCACTTTCTCCGCGGCACCGGCGGAGCCTTGTTAGGCCTGCCCTTTCTGGAGGCGATGGTTCCCAGCTTCGCCCACGCCGCCCCGAATACTGACGCATCGCCACACCGTTTTGTCGCCATGTGTGCCACGTTAGGCTTCCACACGCCATTCCTCGTCCCGGAGGAAGCTGGCAAAGACTACACCCTAACACCTTACTTGAAGCGCATCGAGGCGCACCGCGACGATTTCACCATCTTCTCGGGCTTCTCACACCCCGACCAGCAAGGGAACAACGGCCATGCCTCAGAGCTCACCTGGCTCACGGCGGCGCAGCGCCCCGGACTCGCCGGATTCAAGAATAGCATCTCCCTGGATCAATTGATCGCCAGGGAGATTGGCACGCAAACGCGCTATCCTTACCTCACGCTTTCGAATCAGGGCAACTCGCTCTCGTGGACGGCTAACGGAGTCGCCATCCCGGGCGAACGCTCGCCTGCCCGATTGTTCAAGGCACTCTTCATTGATGGCACCGACAAGGAGATCCGCGCGGAGTTGCGCGATTTGAAGCGCGGCAAGAGCATCCTCGACACGGTGCGCGGAGCAGCCAAAGCGTTAGACCGCGAGCTGGGTCGTGCGGATCGCGACAAGCTCGATGAGTATTTCACCTCCGTCCGCGACCTCGAAGCTCGCCTTCAGCAGTCCGAGGGCTGGGTCACCAAACCGAAGCCCAAGGTCGACGCGGAACCACCCCGCGATGTCGCTGATCGCCATGACGCCATCGGGAAACAACGACTCATGAATGACATGATTGTGCTCGCCCTGCAGACCGATTCCACCCGCACGGTCACCTATCATTTGAGCGGCATGAATGCCGTGCCGAGCAACATTGATGGCGTCAACACGGATTGGCACAACCTCTCGCACCACGGCAAAGACGAAAGCAAGATCGCCGAACTCAAACGCATTGAGGAAGCTGAATTCGATGTCTTTAATGATTTCCTCACCAAGCTCGCCGGTATCGAGGAGAACGGCGCCCGTTTGTTAGACCACACATCCGTGCTCTACGGATCCAACCTTGGCAATGCGAGCGCTCACGACTGGCGTAATCTTCCCCTCCTCGTCGCGGGCGGCGGCTTCAAGCACGCCGGCCACATTGCCGGCGACCCTGACAACAACACCCCATTCGCCAACCTCCTCGTCCTACTCGCCCAACGTTCCGGCGTCGCGATCGATCACTTCGGCAGCAGCACCAGAGCCGGTGTGCCGGGGTTCGACGTTTGATCGCATTGCCACCGAACGCGAAGAGCCGCCTCAAGGCCGCAGCAATACGACAACTCGTCCATTGGGAGCCGAACGAATTCGATCTCACCGAGCGCTCAATTACTTCTGGGTCTCTCCTGAGATGCAATACAGATGGCTCAACCCCCTCACAAAGATGCGATTCTTAGCGAATGCAGGCGTGGCATAGGTGGCTTCACCCATAGAGGCGGCGCCTAACCATTCGAAGGTCTTACTCGCTTTGAAGATCTGCGTGGTGCCGGAGAGATCCGTGATATAGACGCGGTCATCCACGAGGATGGGCGAACTGTTGAACCCGCGATCGAACTCGTGTTCCCAGTGAACAGCGCCTGTCTTGGCATTGAGGCAGGTCACCGTTCCAAAAGCTGTGGGCACGAAGAGGCAATCTTTGGTAGCGACAGGGCTGGAAGCATCGGGCAGGGCATCGTCCCATTCCCAGAGAATCTTGGGCTCCTTGGCGTGTTCGCGAATGTCGATGGCAGCGGCGGTGGCGCCTTCACTAGCGACGAAGACTATGCCATCAGCGTAGGCCGCTGAGGAAGCAACTTCGCCACTAAGACAGGCCACGCGCCAGAGGTGCTCGCCCGACTTGGCAGCGTAACTATCGACGGCTTTGCAGTTGGTGAGGATGAGTTCGTCGCGGCCGTGATTGTCGGCGACAATGGGTGATGACCAAGAGATGCTATCGCGTTTCACCTCCCACACACGCTTGCCTGTGGCAAATTGATAGGCGACCAGCATAGCATTCTCTTCCTGATCATACTGAACAATCACCACATCACCAAAGCCAATGAGTGACGAGGCGTGCCCGTAGTGGTTCTTGGGAAAGGGAAGCTGATCAGTCCAAACGCGATCTCCTCCCACAGTCACACAGATGAGTTCGCCGGTAGCAAAGATGGCGGCGACCCTTGTGCCATCAGTCACTGGCGTGGGAGCGGCATAGCCGGTTTCCTCGAGGACAAAGGGCAGATCATCCTCCGCGACGGTGTTCATCTCTTGATGCCACAGCAATTCGCCCGAATCGGTATCGTAACAGAGGACCTGTCTGGCTAGATGATCGGCAGCGGTGATGAAGACGCAGTCTCCGGCAACTATTGGAGAACTCATGCCGTGGCGCTCAACGAGCGTTTTCCAAAGGATGTGTGTTCCCTCTTTGCCGTTCCAAAGCGTCGGTGGATCAACATCGATAGCATGCCCATAGCCACCGGCACCGCGGAAGCTGGGCCAGAGCCATGCCTTCTCTTCAGCTTGCACGAGAGGAATGCACGCAAGGCCACAGAGAATGACGAGGGCTCTCACATCGTAAGAACTCACTTCCCGACCTTCAGACACTTGAGCTTACCTTGATCTCTGATGAGGAGCTTTCCATTGGACAACGCCATGGGCGCCCAGTTCTGCGCCGAACCCCCAACGCGAGCGGCAATCCCCTCCGCATCCGTCCCCCCCTCGGCAAGGACTTCCGCCGACGCGAGCACTGTGAATTTGTCAGGATTCGGGTCAATGAGGTAGAGCGATTTGGCCCCGTCAGTCGCTAGAATCAAGCCGTCAACAAGGATCATGCTGCCTTTGTTAAAGTCAGGCTCACGCTTCGTCTTCCACTTAATCTCACCATCCATCGCCATGCATACCAAGCCATCGCGGCGACTATTCGTGCCGAACTGCGCGTAGAAATGACCGTCGTGAAGAATGGGCGGCTTCGTCTGATCGCCAAACTCTTCCGTAGTAAAGCGCTCTTTCGCGGCATAGGTGCCGTCGTCCTGCTTTGAGACGGTGATCATTGTGGCACCCAGTTCATAACCACCCACCACAAGGATCCGGTTCTCCCCGGCGTCGACCGCACTCGGCACGGAGATGTGGCAGTTCCATCCATCGTACTTCCATAACACATTTCCTGTCTCTGGATCAATACCCACGAAGGTGCCAAGGTTATTCTCATCTGGGCTCGATCGACGGAACGGATTTGTCGAAGGCGTCACCATGACAATGTGATCATTACCATCGATCTTGGCGACGGACGGACTGACATAACCCACGTAGCCCAGCGAAGGCGTCTTCCATTTCACTTTCCCGGTGAGCTTGTCGTAAGCCACGACCCCGGCTTCTGGGGCCTGCGAAGCGACTATGAGAAGGTCGCCATAGACCAGCGGATTCTGCGTGATCGCCCAGATGGGGAAACTGCCCAATTCAGGCGCTCCGCGCTGAAACCCGCCTCCTTTCGCCGGAGGCTTACCGCCAAAGTCCGTCCAAATATTGACCTTCCAGACAGGCTTCTGCGACTCCGTGTCGACGCAATGAAGGTCCCCGTTGTGACCACAAATGTAGACATACTTGTCATCCACAGTCGGCACACCTCGAGAACCTGAAAACATCACGCTTCCAGGCGCTTCGTAAGCAAAGGTCCATAGTTCATTACCATGTGCCAGATCAAAGCAGCGCAACGTCTCGCCCACGTCGTCGTCTCGATCTAGCAAATACACCTTTCCATCCGCAGCGACCGCCCCGCCAAAGCCCTTGCCAACCGTAGCTTCCCAAAGAACTTTAGGTCCCCCAGCGGGCCATTCGCGCAGGATGCCTTTCTCAGGTGAAGTGCTGGTTCTGTCAGGGCCGAGGTATTGCGGCCAATCAGCCGCGTTAAGCGCCACGTTTGGTAGCGCGAGTATCAATGTTAGCAATCGTAAGCGCATGAGTTTGAGACAAATGATCAATTAGTTACCTCCCGTGATATCGTAGCAGTAGAGTGTGTCTTGATCGCGAATGTAAAGTCTGCCATTGGCGATGACGGGGTGTGTCCAGGCAGGTTGGCGGGTACGATCGGGCTGTGTGAAGCGACCACGCTCCAAATACTGCTCTTTGTTAGGCTCGATCAAGAGGACATCTCCCTCTTCGGTGCGGTAGTAGATACGCCCATCAGCAAAGGCTATCGATCCTTTCCTAACACCCTCCCGACGACGCTCGCGCTCGCTCCAGAGCATCTCACCTGTTTCGAAATCGAGGCAGACCAAATAGCCGCCGCCGTTTCCACCATTCGCCCCATAAAGCGCGCCATCGATCACGAGCATGCCACCGTGGTGGTTCTCCATATCGCTTGAGAACCAGACTTCTTCCGCTTTAATGCCCCCGTCACTCGTGGAAACCAGCTTCGCCAAGCCACCGCCGTTATTGTAGGCTGACGCACCGAAGACGTGGCCATTGTGATAGATCGGTGTCGAGCAATTGATAGCCACTCTGTTAGCCGGTTTGTCGTAACGCCAGAGCAGCCTACCGTCCGTCGCAGACACGCCAGCGAGGGTCTTGGCGGTCAATTGCACGATCTGGCGTTGACCTCCGTGATCGATGGCAATGGCTGAAGCGTAAGCGGCACCAGATTCGCCAAAGCGCGGGCCACCGCCACCACCGCGGCGCCGGTCCGGCTCAGGCGCTCCGAGCTTGTCCTTGCCCAGAACTCGCTCACGCAGCTCCAAGTCAAAGCTCACATCGCTCGATTCCGCATCCGCCTGGTGCACTTCGACCGCAAGCATGTTCTTACCAGCCACCAACTTGTCCTTGCTCAGCTCGTAGACGTGGAAGCCGCTCTCGGCGGGCGTGGTGCCCCTGGCAAAGGTGTCGTGCGCGATGGTGCCGTCCGGCATATTGTCGCGAAGCACCTCCTTGCCGTTGAGATGGACCACCGCTCCATCGTCGCGGAGAAGACGGAGAATGAGTGGTTTGTAAGAGGAAAGCTCTGCGACTTCGAAGGCGTGGCGAAAGTAATAGGTAGGATAATGTTCAGAAGCATCGCTGATCGTGGTGGCTTCATCGCGGTCGCCGTAGCCTAACTGCGCGGCCCCTTCGGCCCAAGCGCTGTCGTCGTAGTTAGGCTGCGTCCAATCGGCAGCGGGAAGCGCGCCTTTGTCAAAGTACTTCCACGTCGCGCCCGATGCGACGATCACTTGGGGTTCAAAGTCTTCGGCGACCGCTTCCTCCTCGGATTCAGCCTCCTCTTCTGCCGGAGCGGGGGCTGGCTTGACTAACAAACCGGGTTCATCCGGGACATGCGTTTTCCAAATCAACTCACCGGTCATCTTATTGAGCGCGACCATGGTATTCTCAGTACCGCCTGGCGTGCAGATGAGTTTGTCACCATCGATCAAGGGCGATTCGTTAAAGCGCCAGGTCGGGAGCCTGCCACCAAAGTCCTTGATGAAATGACGCCGCCAAACGATGGATCCATCGCTCGTCTTGAGGCACACGACATCGCCGCCGTGACCGATGACATAGAGCCGGTCGCCATCGACCGACGGCGTGCAGCCCGCGCCTTCGATGCCTTGACGCATGCCGCCTTCCTCTGCCGCCGCAATGCGTTGCCTCCAGATTTCCTTACCATCCGCTTCCGCACGCGCCCAGACCACTTCGTCAGCATCGTCGATCTTGCTCATCCCGTAGAGGCGACCGTCCACCACCGCAGGCGCGCTGTAACCAGTGCCCACGCTGGTAACCTTCCACGCCATCGTCGGCCCACCCTCCGGCCATTCCTGCAGCAGACCGGTTTCCTTCGACTTGGCATCGCGGTTCGGGCCCTGCCATTGCGGCCAATCGAATTCCCCCGCGTGAACAAGTGATAGACTCGTGGCCGCGAGGCCGATGAATGAGACGAGGCGGTTTGCTTTCATGATGAATTGCCTGGATCGAAAGTTGTGGTCGAGATTTCAAGCGATCCCAGACTCAAAAGCCCGCCAATAATCTGAGAAAATGATTCTGTCGTCTCACCATCGACACCCTCTTCAGGTTCGGCTAGAAACGTCCACGTGAGCCAAGTGACCCGCCTACTCGAAGCCATGCAGGACGGCGAAGCCCAGGCCGCCGAGGAGTTGTTGCCGCTGGTCTACGACGAATTGCGCGGGATCGCAGGGCACAAGATGCAGCAGGAGCACATGGGACACACCCTGCAACCGACGGCCCTGGTGCATGAGGCCTGGCTGCGCATGATTGGCGATGGCAACGAGCACTTTGCCAATCGCGCCCACTTCTTTGCCATTGCGGCCGAGGCAATGCGGCGCATTCTCGTCGAATCGGCGCGCCGGAAGTTGACCATCAAGCGTGGCTCCGGAGCGAAGCGGGAGGAACTGCAGGAAGGGCACCTCATCGAATCGGCACCATCCGAAGAAGTGTTAGCGATTCACGAGGCCTTGGAAGTGCTCGCCATCGAGGATCCGCAGTGCGCCGACTTGGTCAAGCTTCGTTACTTTGTGGGGATGACGATGGAAGAGGCCGCCACGGTGTTGCAGTTGTCTCAACGATCAGCCGAGCGATTGTGGACGTATGCCAGGGCCTGGTTGCGCAAGCACATCAGTGAGGATCGCCTCACTACCAACCTGCATCAAGACTAACGGTCTCCTCTTCTGAAGGCGCCTGCCAAAGGTGGAGTTCGCCCTGGCTGTTGCGAGCGGCGAGCAGCTTGCCGTCGGGGGCGAAACGGATCGCATCGAACATCGATCCCTGTCCCGGCAAGGTCAGGAGTTCGCGCTGGCTTCTCAAGTCCCACAACTTGACCGCCTCGTTGCCGTTGCTACCGACAGCCAGTCGCTGACCGTCGGGTGAGAACGTGACGGAATGGGCACCCTGAAGGAAACCATGAAACGACGCGACCCGCTTGGGCGCCGCCGAGACATCCCACAACTCACAATGACCGAGCACGCTAGCAACCGCGAGCAGGTTGCCATCCCGGGAAAACGCGAGCCCCGAAGGCTGACTAACATTCAACTTTTCTGAAAGCGTCACGCGATCGCCTTCGAGGCGCCCGAGAGTGACAGCTCCTTGGCCAATCGACGCAAATGCCTGACCATCAGCAGTGAAGGCAGGGTGTGAACGATGCGCGTTTGCGTCGAAGGCCCACTGCCCGATCTTCTTCCCAGTGGCTACCTCCCAATCCGCGAAACCAGTCGGACTGCTGGTTCGGAGCACCGTATCGTTATGGAAGAATGCGACTGGAATGGCGCCTTTGCTAGTCATCGGAAGATCACGTACCGGTTTGCCTGCAGCGATGTCCCAGATCGTCGTTTCTCGTCGCCGCGAACTCGTCGCCGCCAATTGTCCATCGCTCGAGAACACGACCGATCTGACATCGTCGCCCACGTCGATGAGGGCGATGCGCTGCTGGCAGCCACGGCCTTCAAACCGTGCAAGCCATCCTTCATCGTCTAGGGCCACGATCGCATCCGCGTCCGGGAGGAACTCCCAAGCCAACACGCGGCTTGGAACCCTGGCAGGACGATGATCACGCGACACCCTAACCGTGTCCCAAACGAGAGCCGTGCCATCTTTGGCACCGCTGACGAGAGTCGTGCCATCGGAACAGAACGCGAGGCTCCAAACTTCGAGACGGTGTCCGCGCAGCGTCGCCAGTGGTTCTGTGAGGGCACTGTGCGCACTCGCGTCCCAGAGCTTGATCGTTTGGTCGGCACTACCGGAAGCCAGCGTGTCGCCATTTGGAGAGAAGGCCAGAGAACGAACAAACGTTCGGTGTCCTTTCAATCGACGAGCTTCGCTGCCGACATTCACGTCCCAAAGGCGAATGTCAGATTCGACAAACCCCGCGCTGGTGGCGAGCAGGCGGCCATTTGGCGAAAGCGCTAGCTCCGAGACATGCTCATCAGCGGCTTTGGCCCGCCAACGTTCCTGGCCGGTGGTCAGATCGAGCACACGGATGTGGTTTCCGTTGATCACTTGCGCCCCAATCCTCAGGTCAGGAGTCACGACAAACCGGTCGCCGTAGATGCCGTAGCCGCGAGTGTTCGGCACCGTAGCGATGGGAACGTTGGCCACTTCCTCACCCGTCGCGACTTCCCAGGTCACGACATCAGCCGTCCCACAGATTCCAAGCAAGCGGCGGCCGTCCGCGGAGAATGTGAGGGCTCGACAATCGCCAGCATCGATCTCCCGCAAGATCTGGCCGGTCGCCACGTTCCACAGACGCACCCGGTCATTGATCGTGTAAGCGAGAATCGGTTCCGCAGGAGAGAAGGTGAACGCCCCGGCTTCAGGAAAGCGCGCGATCTCGCGGCGTGCGCGCAGATCCCATACCGAGAGGCCACCCTCGCGGAACTGGCCAATGGCGACCCACTTGTCATCCGAGGACACACCTAACAATGCCACCTCACTGTCGAACTCACCCAAGGTGAAGAGGGCATCGCTCTGGCATTGTTTCCAAAGGTAGCGCCATTCCCATCCTAACAAATCCCTCGAAGCGCTGGCGTAGCGGCTCACGAGATTACGGGCTTGGCCGAGATTGTCCGTGGCCAATGCGGCCTGGGCGAGGTTCATATCGGCTGCGTAGGCCTGCCACTGTGCCATTTGCGACTGGCTCTCGGCCGCTTGCCTGGCGGGCTCTGCTTCCCCGCGGAGTTGCGTTTGCTCTTTCTCGGCGGCCACCGCGCGCGTCAAGGCCGCGCTTTTCTCGACAAACTGCCAGGTCGACACCGCCAGCCCGATGGTGAGTGCGGCAGCGAAAGCCCCTGCTGCGGCAACGGCCAGGCGATTGCGTCGCACCAGTTTGCGAAAGCGATAGGAAGCGCTTGGCGGTCGTGCCAGGACGGGTTCGTTGTTCAGATGCCGGTTGACGTCCATCGCCAGCGCGGTCGCGGTGGCATAGCGCCGGGTTCGATCTTTGTCCAAGGCCTTGAGCACGATCCAATCGAGGTCGCCGCGCAAGAGTCCGGTGAGCTTGGCCGCGTCTGTCCGTCGGCGCTCGGCGGTCGTCGTTTGATCAGCCGCCGGAAGAGTTCGCAAGCGATTCGACGGCGCTACCGGATCATCCTCGCGAATGGTGCGGCGCATGTTGTCCAGACCCGATGACCACAGCTCGCGCCCGTCGAACGGCGTGCTCCCCGTGAGCAATTCGTAGAGCAACACGCCAAGGCTGTAGATGTCCGCACGCGTGTCGACATCGAGCCCACTCATCTCCGCCTGTTCCGGACTGACATAGGCAGGCGTCCCGATGAAGGCCTGAAACTCGGTGAAATAGGTCTTGTCGCTGAGGCGCTGATCAATGGCCTTAGCGATCCCGAAATCGATCACCTTCGGCACAAGTTTGCCATCATGCAGCGTGACCAGAATGTTAGATGGCTTGATGTCTCGATGGATGATGCCCTTCTGATGCGCGTGCTGGATGGCCTGACAAACGTCCACAAACAACGCCAATCGCTCGCGAGTGGAAAGCCGATTCTGATCGCAGAACTCGGTGATGGCGACCCCGCGCACCAGATCCATGACAAAGTAGGGGCGCCCCACTTCCGTGGCCCCGGCATCGAGCACTTTGGCGATGTTAGGGTGATCCATCAGTGCCAGCGCCTGCCGCTCCGACTCAAAACGAGCGATCACGGACTTGGTGTCCAAGCCTGGTTTGAGAATCTTCAAGGCCACCCGGCGTTTCACCGGAGCTTCCTGCTCGGCCATGAACACCACGCCGATCCCGCCTTCGCCAATCTGCTGCAGCAACTTGTAACGATCAATCCGATCGCCCGGCTTCTCTCCAATCCGCGGCGCGATCTCAGTGGGTGCCGCATCCAGTGCGCCGGTATCGAGCCGCGCGCCCGCAAACGCAGGCATCTGCAGAAAGTCGTCCTCCACGTGATGCTCCAACAGCGCCGCCACCTCGCCCAGCAACGCCTCATCACCCGCGCAAGCATCCCTCACAAACGCCTCACGTTCCTCAGCAGCACGCTCAAGCGCGTCGCCAAAGATCTGGCGGGCGGACGGCGTGGATGGCGGACGATCAGGGGGCATCTAGAACTTCAGGCGATAGCAGGCACAGTTTCCCGCCAACATTCTCGACGAGCAAGAAGATCGACAAGCTCCATTCTCTCGCTACCGCCACGCCATGGGAGTCCTCCATGAACGAAACCCAATGGCGTTTCAACATCGCCATCACCTCCCGAAAGCCCTATGGTCACGGTGATGCCAATCATGAAGACTTCTTCTACCCTCTTCTTTGCGACCCTTGCTTTCCTTGGAATGGTTCCTCATGGGATCGCCGAGGATGCTCCCTCGAACGATGACGCACCCGCTGCCCGGAACGCTCTTCTCCTAACCATGGAACGTTCGGACGGTCGACGGACGCGCTTTCGCGGCCTGAACCCAGACCCTATCAAAGCGAAACTCGCCGACGGAACCCTATCAGAATACCATCCAACGGCTGGAGATGGCTTGCCTGACGTCGAAGGATCAGCGTGGAAAGCGATCTCGCTCGCAGAGGATGGATCGACGGAAGAACGCGGGCTCTACCTCGACGTGCCGATCGAGCTTGAGGAAGAAGGCGCCTATCTCCTGAGCACCTCCGGGAGCGAGACCTATGTCAATGGCGTGCCCCGCGGCGGCAATGTCTATGGCTACAATTATGTGCAATTTCCCGTGGCCCTGCGGGAGGGCATGAATCATGTGCTTCTCCGGGCGGGGAGGAGACCCTTACGCGCCCATCTCACCAAACCGCCGGCACTCGTGTCCGTGAGCGATCAAGACATGACCTTTCCAGATCTGGTGATTGGGGAAAGCGCGGACACCTGGGGCGCGGTGATTGTGCGCAATGCCACGGCCACCACCGCGAGCGGATTTGCCCTCTCGGTGATGGGATCGGGCGTGGACGCCACGGTCACGTCTATTCCTGACATTCCTCCCATGTCGATTCGCAAAGTGGGCTTCCGCATTCGCTGCATCGCTCCTCACGCACCTGGAGAGTTGGCCACTACCATTGTCCTGCGAGATCCTGACAATCAGGCGATCCATGAAATCGATATGACTCTGCGCATCGTTGAGCCGGACCAGACGCGTCGCATCACCTTTGTTAGTGAGATCGATGGCAGCGTGCAGTATTACGCCCTGCGCCCGGCGGTGCCCGCCTCCGATAAAGATCCTCTTCCGGCAATCGTGCTCTCCTGTCATGGAGCCTCTGTGGAAGGCTTTGGGCAGGCAGCCGCTTACGGGCCCAAGCGCTGGTTCCACATCGTCGCACCGACCAATCGTCGCCCATACGGGTTTGATTGGGAAGACTTCGGTCGTATGGACGCCATGGAAGTGTTAGACCTAGCAAAGACCTCCTTGCCCCATGACCCTTCCCGCACCTATCTCACCGGACACTCCATGGGCGGTCACGGCACCTGGCACTTGGCCGTCACCTACCCTGATCAGTTTGCCGCCATTGGTCCCAGCGCGGGCTGGATATCGCGATCTACCTACGCGCGCCGCCGCCGGGCAGAGGAGGATCCATCTCCGCTAGAACAATTGTTAGAAAGACGCAACACGCCGCAGGAGACAGAGGGACTCGTTCGTAATCTCCAGCATCATCATGTCTACATCGTTCATGGCGGAGACGATCGGAATGTGCCTGCCAGCCAAGCGCAGCGCATGACGGAACTCCTGGGTGACTTCCACTATGACTGGACCTATCACGAAGAGCCTGGTGTCGGCCACTGGTGGGGCGGCGAGTTTAATGACAATGGCAGTGCCTGCGTGGATTGGCCGTTCATGTTTGACGCCTTTGCCAGGCATGCCCTTCCTCCCTCGTCAACCCTGCGGCAAGTCGCCTTTGCCACGGCGAACCCTGGCATCTCTAGCAAATGTCACTGGCTTGAGATCATGCAGCAACAACGACACTCCACCGTGAGCACGGTCGACCTGCACCTCTGGCCAAACCAGCGCAAGATCCACGGCACGACCGACAACGTGGGCCTGCTCAAGATCGACCTGAGTCCGATGAGTAGTCGGGAAGTAATCTCTCTCGAGATTGACGAACAAAGCCTTTCTAACATTGCGCAACCTGAAGATGGGATACTCTACCTTCGCCGAACAGATTCCCAATGGGAAGTCTCGGGGAAACCCTCACCAAGCGAGAAGGGGCCACATCGCTACGGTGGGCCCAAGGACGTGCTCACCCATCGCTTTCTCCTCGTCTACGGCACCGCGGGCTCGGCTGAGGAGAATGCCTGGGCCTTTCAGAAAGCTCGATTCGATGCCGAAACGTATTGGTATCGCGGCAACGCCTCGGTCGATGTGATCGCGGATCACCAGTTCACTCTCGCCGATTACCCCGATCGTTCCCTGGTGCTCTATGGCAATGCGGTGACCAACCGGGCCTGGCCAGCCTTGTTAGGCGATTCCCCCATTCGCGTGCATCGGACTGGCATTGATCTGGGCGACCGGCAACTTTCGGGTGAGAATCTCTCGACCATCTTTGTGCGCCCACGCCCTGACAGTGACCGCGCGTCCGTCGTGGTGGTGACGGGCAGTGGTCTTCCAGGAATGCGATCCACTTACGACCAATCCCTCTTCCTACCATTCATCCGCTTCGCCGATTGCGTGGTGCATCGTGATGGTGAACCCATCGCCGGCGGTTTCTTTGGCCATGATTGGTCCGTCGAAGGAGGAGAATTCATCATCAACGAATGAGCAGTTCTCATCAGATGCTAACCAGGCTCTATCTGGCAATGGTCACGGGAGTGACATGCCTCACTCTATCATTCGCAGAGGAAACCTCGTTGGACGCGGCCGACTGGAGAGGATTCACCAAGCAAGCCTTCACACTCAAGGGCAGAAGCAGTTTCGTGGTAGAGCCCAAGATCGCAGCACCAGGAATGCCCTGGGTGTGGCGCACCTCTTTCCCAAACTTTCACGCCGAAGTCGATGAGGAGCTGTTGCATCTCGGCTACCACGTGGGCTACATCGATTGCGTGGCGATGTTAGGCTCGGACGAGGCCTTGGATCTCATGGACGCCTTCTATGAACACGTACGGGAAAGGTGGCAGTTGGCAGCGCGTCCCGCGCTTGAAGCGGTCAGCCGTGGGGGCTTACACGCCTACCGCTACGCGGCACGGCACCCGTCCCGCATTGCCGCGATCTATGCAGACACGCCGGTCATGGACCTCAAGAGCTGGCCACTCGGCTGGCCACCATCCAAGGCGCAAGTCGCGGAGGCGCTTCAGCACTATGGCTTGGCCGACGAGGCGGCGTTGCGAGCTTATGAGGGCAATCCGCTCGATCTGCTCCCCCGCATCGCCCGAGCAAAGATTCCCTTGCGTCATGTGATTTCGTTAGATGACGTCGTGGTGCCTCCCGAAGCGAATACTCTGGAAGCTCAGCGACGCTTGAAGGCCTTGGGTCATGCCATGGAAGTCGTCTCCGTGCCGTCGGGCTACCCAGCGCAGCACGGGCATCACTTTGATCTGCCCGATGTCTACGGCTCGGTGCAATTCATCAAGCGCCACACCCACGTCCTCCCAAGGAACCACGAGTATTTCGAGCTACGGCGTGGTTTGGGAAATAGCCATGACGCCTTTGTCAGGACGGGCAAGGGACGCATCGCCTTTCTGGGAGGATCGATCACTCACAATCCCGGGTGGCGCGATGAGATGGTGCGCTATTTCACGAAGCGCTTTCCTGACACTTCCTTTGAGTTCATTGCCGCAGGCATTCCCTCGATGGGCTCCGTCCCCCACGCTTTCAGACTGGAAGCCGACGTTCTCTCCAAGGGCCCGATCGATCTTCTCTTCGTAGAGGCCGCGGTCAACGATGCCACAAACATTCCGCAGCATCCTGAATGGATGCTCCGTGGGATGGAGGGCGTGGTGCGGCATGCCCGAGAAGTCAACCCGTTGACGGACATCGTGCATCTGCACTTCGTCATGCCTGCGCACATGGAAGCCTATCGGAAAGGCGGCATTCCTGTGGCCGTCGCTCAGCATGAACGGGTGGCAGAGGCTTACGGGAATCCCTCGTTGGACTTGGCCCGCGAGGTCACGGAACGGATCGATGCAGGAGAGTTCACCTGGAAAGAAGACTTTAAAGATTTGCATCCGTCTCCGTATGGCCAGCGCGTTTATGCCAACAGCATGATGCGGCTGTTAGAGTCAGCCTTTCGCCAACCAACGTCTGCGGCGAAACATCCCATGCCGGACGCCATGCTCGATCCCAGGAGCTATTCTCAGGCGCGCTTTGGATCCATCCAAGACGCCAAGGATCTCACCGGTTTCCGCTTGGACCCCTCCTGGACGCCCGCGGACAAGAAAGGCACGCGCGAAGGCTTTGTGAGGGTCCCTGCCCTGGTGGCCACCGAAGCTGACGCACACTTTTGTTATGATTTCCATGGTCGTGGGATCGGATTGCTCATCACCTCAGGACCTGATGCTGGCGTCATTGCCTTTCGCATCGACGATGGCGAGGAGCGCACGCTCGATACCATCACTCAGTGGAGCGGTCGGCTGCATTTGCCCTGGGCCTTGATCTTGGACGATGACCTTGCGCCCGGTGCACACACGCTTGCCGTGCGGACGACGGCAGAGGCAGCAGATCGTACCGCTCTCCGAATCTTCCAGTTTCTCGTCAACGGCGGCAATTCGTGAGCCATCTCTAGGATTGCCATCAAGCGAAATGCCTGGTAGCTTTCCAGCTGAAGCCCGGCTTCCAATCCATCAAACTACCATGAACAAACTCACTCAAATCACCCTAGGTCTTCTCGCCGCTGGCCTCATGTCGGTCACGGCGGAAGAAGTGAAACCCGTCAACAGTGCCTGCCCCTACAGCGGCGAAGACATTGATGCCGAGCAGGTCGTTGCGTACACCAAAGTCGTCGGCGTCTGTTGCGAAAAGTGCCAGGCCAAGCTGCAGAAAGATGTGGCGGGCAACATTGCCAAGATTGCCGAAGTCAAAGCCGTCCACGTGAACACGAAGTGTCCTCTCAGTGGCAAGGAAGTCGACGGAGAAACCACCGTGTCCTTCAAAGGCGCGAAAGTTGCCGTTTGCTGCGAAAAGTGTGAGGCCAAGTTCGACGCCGAGACACATGGAGAGAAGGTCGTGATGGACAATCCTGGCAATGCCAAGTGCGTCTTCAGTGACAAGGACATCGATCCTGATGCCAACGCAGTCGTTTCCATCAACGTCGGTCTTTGCTGTGGCAAATGCGCGAAGAAATTCGCCGAAGATCCTGACAAAGCCGTGGCCAAGGTGAAATTCGACAAAGCCAGCTGAGCAGCGCTCGGATTGATCAATCGAGACTTTTACGCAAAGGGCCGTCTCATCTGAGGCGGCCCTTTCTCGTGCGCCCCTCACCTACCCCATGAATTAGGAAAGTTTTCCCGTAACCCATCCGGCGATTTGCAGAACCTCATAGGGACCATGAGACGCCTTTCGCCCCATCGCCTTCTTTCCACTCTCAGCCTCCTTCTCCTGCCGGTCACCACCATCAGCCTTTGCGGGCAGGAGGTGGATCCCCAACTCGCGGTGACCGAAGAGGGAGCCACCGTCGAGATCATCGGTTACGGGACCTCCTACTACGTTCTCCGTAGCTCTGAGAACTTAGAGGACTATGGGCTGGTGGATGTCGCCTTTGGCCGAGAGGGAAGGCTCTCGCTCATGGAGCGTTGGGAGACCATTCCCAATCGCCGCTTCTACGTGGTGGACACTCTATCCGTGGACGATCCAGATGATCTCGATGGGGATGGGATGG
This sequence comes from Verrucomicrobiia bacterium, assembly GCA_030425385.1. Lineage (GTDB taxonomy): Bacteria > Verrucomicrobiota > Verrucomicrobiia > Verrucomicrobiales > DEV007 > JAACDM01. Next base: position 33,178 of record JAUIAH010000033.1, read on the forward strand.
ACGATGTCTACGAACTCACGCGCCCGAGAATTCTCCATGCGCTCGACAGCACGGACGCAGCGGCCGATCCCGATGGCGATGGATTCACCAACCTAGAAGAGTATCGCAATGGAACAGATCCGGAAGCCGCCAATGTAGCCAACCTAACAACGTTCTCCAGTTCACCTAGCCATGGCGCCAATGACGTCGCCGTCACCCGAGAGACCATCATTCGCTTCACGCGTCCTCTGCAGAGAGCGGCAGTTCCGACCAGTGTGAGGGCGGAGGCAGCGGGCCAACCCATCGCCACGCGATTGCACACCAGCCCTGATCGCATGACCCTGACCGTCTTCTTTCCCCATGAGTTGCCTCATCGTTCTCTTGTTAGGCTCACGTTAAACCCAAGCCAACTTCTCGATGAGGAGGGGCGTCAGCCTGATCTGGATGGAGACGGGGACGAGGGTGGATTTGGTGAGATCGAATTCGAGACCCTGACCATTTCTACCGTAGAGGGGACGAGCGTCGTAGGACGCGTCTTCGCTTCTGAGTTAGGGGATGGTGGCATGAATCGTCCGCTCGCGGGTGCGCGTATCACGGTGGATGGACGCCATGACTTGTCGCCTGTTCTAACCGATTCCATGGGCAATTTCCGGCTGGCTCCAGCGCCTGCCGGGCGGTTCTTTGTTCACATCGACGGCCGGACAGCGCGTGGGGAGATTCCGGAAGGGGCCTACTATCCCTTCGTGGGCAAAGCCTGGGAATCCAAGGCGGGCCGGGAAACCAGCATTGGAGAAGTCTACCTGCCCTTGGTTCAGGAGGGAACGCTTCAGCCAGTGAGCATGACCGAGGAAACCACACTCACATTCGCCGATGCGGTTCTAGCAGAACAACCCGAGCTGGAAGGTGTGTCAATCACCGTGCCTCCAGATTCTCTCTATGCTGACGACGGCACCCGAGGCGGGATGGTCGGAATTGCCCCGGTGGATCCTGACCGATTGCCCGGCACCTTGCCGGAAGATTTGAACCTTCCGTTGGTCATCACCGTGCAGACCGATGGGGCGACCAATTTCGACGAACCGGTACCGGTCTGCTTTCCCAATCTGCCGGATCGCGAAACGGGCTTCCCCTTGCCGCCGAACTCGAAGAGTGCGCTCTGGAGCTTCAACCACGACACGGGGCGCTTCGAGATCGTGGGGCCGATGACGGTGAGTGCGGATGGCAAGTTTGTCTGCACCGATCCGGGCGTGGGCGTGCGGGCTCCCGGCTGGCACGGAACGGATCCGGGATCCGAAGGCGAGCGCGGCAATACCAAGCGCCGCAAGAGGGATCGCGACGAGGAGGAGGAAGAAGAAGAGGACGACGGTTGTGAAGTTAGGCCGATCGAAGTGGCCTTCCAACAGGGCGGGTTCTACATCTTCCGCGTGGCCACGCCGGGCTTCAATGGGCGGGTGGAGTGGCTGGCCCCTGGGGCAGAACCACCTATCGAAACAGGGAATATCTACCGGGCGCGATTCTGTGAACCGGGCCGGCACCAGATCGCTGTTACCCTAACGAAACCCGAAGAGGACGAGACATGTGCGAGCGAATCCATGACGGTCAATGTCAGCGAAGCAGACGCAGAGCCCCGAATTCTCACTCTTCTCTCAGACCCGGATCCCAATCAGCCGAATTTGATCAAAGCACTGGTCGCCACAAACATGCCGGGCGATCTCCGTTGGAGCGTGTCCCCGCGAGAGGAGGTGATTACCGTGCGCGAAGACCGCCGGGCTGAACGCATCGACCTTCGACCGCAGGACGGCGTGGTGGGCGAGTACCACCTCCATTTCTGTCACCCTGGGGACTATGAGATCAGCGTCGTCTTCACACCTGATCACTGTGGCGATCCGGAAACTGGTGGCGTTCAGTCACGCAGCACGACAGTCACCATTGCTGAGGAGACGGTTCCTCAAATGTCTGATGTTCTTCGGGCGGCTTTCTTGCCCAATCAATTCCAAACGAACCTATCAAGCCCTGTCGTCCACACCAATGTCCCCGGCCACATCCTGTGGAGCGTTTCTCCGAGCGAGCATGTGACTATTCAAGATGTCGATCCAATTCGGACGATTCCGATTTCGCCGAATTCCCCAGTCGAAAGTGACGACGGATTTGCCTATCTATCAGGAACTGACATTCGCTTCTGTAAGGCTGGACGTTACACGATCGAGGCATTGTTTGTACCCGATGAATGTGCTGACGCCGCAGTCATTCTTGAAAGCTCTATTGTCATCGATTTCCCGGAGTCGCTTGAGCCCCGGACGTCTGAATTCGAAGGTGACACCGAACTTCTCTTGTTAGGAACCAACTATCCCGGGACGGTCACGTGGTCGGTCGATCCTCCAACCGGGCTTGGAGTCTTCAGCACTTCCTCGTCCACTCCAGCAGCCTTTCCTTTCGATCCCAGCTTTCAATACACGTCGACATTCCTAAGCGCAGGCTGTGTTCCCGGCGAATACGCGATCACGGCGACGTATGCGCCGGAAGGTTGCACTGGCCCTCCCATCACCAAGTCTAAAACCTTTGTCGTCACGGAAGACATGGGCCCACGCGCACCCAACGGCATCTCCTTTGGAGATCTAGGCGACAGTGGCGTCTTCAGCATCGAGTTTTCTCATGCTGGCACCACGGAGTGGAGCTTTTCTCCAGCAGACGCCGTCGAGGTGCTCTTCGATAGCGGAACCACACAGTTTCAGGGGAATGATAGAGATCTTCCATGGATCGCGTCCGCCGGCGTGCGCTACTGTCGGGGTGGTTCGATCACGGCTTCCGTGTACTACGAGCCCGAGGTCTGTAGTGAGGTGCCTGGCAGTGGGTTCACGTCGAGCATCACGGTAATCATCCCGGAGAATGTGGATGGCTGTGATGGCCTCCCCCAACAACTGCAAGAAGGGCCTCCCCGGATCTTACAACAAACGGAGGCCACCGAGACGGCGACCGGCCGCTTTCACTATTTGCTAGTCAATCAATCGAATCAACGGGAGACGCGCGGTGTGGCCGGTTCGCGTGGTTTGGCCCATCCTAACGGACTGCGCATGGCTCCGAACACCGCCTACGAGGAGATCCTCCTCGATGCGGACACGCTTGAAGTGGCACGCGCCACGTGGACGTCTCCCGGTGCGGGTCAGCGTTTTGAGTTGCCAGAATTCCTCTTCGAGCCCGTGCCCGATGAAACCGATGCCGACATGGACGGACTTCACGATCTCGCCGAGCGCATTCTGGGCACCGATCCGGGCAATAGTGATAGTGATGGCGATGGCAGACCGGACGGCCCCGAGGTCTTGAGCAATACCGATCCGCTGGATGGTGTCCCGGCTAAGACTGGCATTGTGGCCAATCTTGAACTTCCAGGAGAAACATTGGATATTTGCACCACGGGCGACTTCGCCCTCACCGCGAATGGCTCAGAAGGGCTGTGCATCGTGAATATCTTTAACGGTTTGGAGCCCGTACTCGTTGGCCGTGTGGACACGTTAGGGTTTGCTCGCCAGGTTGCCTGCGATAGCGGGTATGCGGCAGTGGCCGATGGGGATGGTGGGCTCGCCATCATCCAATTGGCCGAACCGGCGAATGAGTCGCGTCTACTCTATCAAGTGCCCTTCGGAACGACTGTCACCGCAGTGGAGGCAGCCAATGGATTGGCGTTCGCAGGTCTGCAGACGGGCGAAGTGGTGGCCGTGGACTTAACCACTGGCGTTCCCATCGCCGACCTCACCCTGTCAGGCGGCGAGGTGATGGATATCACGATCGGCGGCACGCGTCTCCTCGCGGCGACACCATCGGATCTTGGCATCATGACCATCCCGGGCACCACTTCGTTTCAGCTATTGGGCGAATTGAAGCATCGGGGGAGGCCCGGAGCTGGAAACCGTCCCTTTCATTTATCCGCGGGCACCGACTCGCTCTTCCTCACCCATTCCTCCAACTACGCCACGTTCACCTTTGACGGCATCTCGCTTCCGCAACCTGTGGCGAACACGGCCACGGCTCAATTCGGATGGAAGCAATTGATCCCCGATGGAAATGGTCTGGCGGTTGCTGCGGTGGGAACGAACTCCACAGACGATGGGCCGCATCACGTGTCGATCTACGACGTCAGCGATCTGGAGAACAACGACGACTTTGTGACCGAGATCCGCACACCGGGCCTGGCCTCAGGACTCGACCTTGCCAACGGCCGTGCCTACGTCGCCGACTCGTTGGCGGGCTTGCAGGTGATCAATTACCTGACACCTGACTTCGGAGACATTCCTCCTGACATTGCGCTGACTCACAATTTCACCGAAGGCGAGGCCGAAGAGCACGCGTTGCTGCTCCTCACCGCCCGTTGCACGGACGATGTGCAGGTGCGCCAGGTGGAGTTCTTCCTCAATGATGAACGGCTCGGTGCAGACGGAAAGTTTCCCTACGAATGGCGCCTGCGAGTACCTTCCAAGGAGCGCGTACCCCAACTGAAGATCACCGCACGCGTGTCGGACACAGCGGGAAACTCCGCCGAAGCAGATTTGCTTCTGACCGTCGTGGACGATGCCTCGGCACCCACTGTTCTCTGGGCGACGCCGATTCCCGGAGGTGAGGTTGGCGCAGACACAGCGACTGTCATTAGCGTCAAGTTTTCCGAACCACTCGACACGACGAACCTTGATCTAAACGGCGCGCTAGCACTCGTGTCTGCCGGCGCGGACGCCGTGTTAGAGACCGGAGATGACGAGGTGATCGGGGGCTCGGCTCGCTATCTTCCGGGGTTGCAGACGCTCAACTTCGCCCCGGAGCGCCTGCCGGGCGGACTCTATCAGGCGACCTTGGGCAGTGGTCTTGTGGATCGAACGGGCAACGCCTCGGCTCCCTTCACGTGGAGCTTTTCCGTGCCTGGGCCCCAAATTGTGAGCCATTTCCCAAGCGGCGGGCAGCAGCCCTATCGCATCACTCAGATCCGAGCGACCGCTGATCGAGCGCTACTCAGGAGCAGCCTTAACCAGGATGATTTCCGATTGGTTCGGCTGGAGAATGGAAACGAAGTGACCGTGATCGGGACAGCCTTGGCATCGCTGGAGGATGCCGCAACCGTTGTGTTAGAAACCGACGAGCCACTCATTCCAGGCACCTACGAGGCTGTGGTTGAAGGACTGCAAGACGCCCTTGAATCGCATGTGCCGCCCTATTCATGGACGTTCACCATCCGAGGTGCGCGGCCAACCGCCTTTACGCCTGGCCTCAATGTCATCGCTCCCTCTGGCCTTACGGAAGCGAGTGTTCGCTTTGACACGCCATTGGATGCGTCAACGATCAACGCTCTCACCCTTCGACAAGGGGATGCCGATGGTGACGTTACGCCGGTCAGTGCCATCGGCTATGATACGCAGGAGAATCGCGTGCGGATGACATTCACCGAACCGCTGACGGGAGGCGACTATTTCTGGCACTTTGGCCCAGGGCTACTCGACTTCGCGGGCAACGCGGTTGAGTCCGTGCCTAACCAGAAGTTCACTATTGATGCGAATCCGACCATGGTTCGTGGAAGGCTAGTGACCACAGGAGGAACGGCGTTGCCAGGCGTGCGGGTGCGGGTGGCGTACGAAGATGCGCTGGGCCGGGAGCGGGTCGAGCTGGCGACCTCCGCGGGCGATGGAAGCTTTGGAACGACCATCACGGCTTTGCGAGTCGTCATCGTTTCCGCGAGACTAGAAGGTTTGTTAGACGAGCCCATCGCGGTTCGGCCCGTCAGCATGGCGCCGGTGGAAGAAGGCATCACGGACTTCGGAACGCTGACCATGCGGCCGGTCTTTGATGGCGTGCTGGATGCTGGATATGGGCATGTGTTATGGATCAATGCCGAACGACAGTTGCAGAGCTTTGGCCAGGACGCCCAAGGTCAACTCGGCCTGGGACAAATTGGTGGGCAACAGTTTCAGCCGCTGTTCGTCGATGACCCTAACAAAGCCTGGGCAACGGTCTCTGCTGGCCACACACACAGCGCGGCGATCGATACGGAAGGATTGCTGTGGACTTGGGGAGGCAATGAGCGCGGCCAATTGCTCGATGGCAACTTCGTCAACAGCGGCGTGCCAGTATCTGTCCTAACAGGGCAACGATGGCGAGACGTCGGTTGCGGCACTTACTATACCGTAGCCATTCGTGACGATGGCACGCTCTGGAGTTGGGGCCACGCACCCCACGGGAAAGTGTCAGGCGAACTGCGCGAACCTGTCGTCGCACCGCAACAAGTGGGATCGGAGTCGAGCTGGACACAGGTCAGCGCGGGATCCGGGCATGTGCTCGCATTGCAAGCAGATGGCTCGCTCTGGGCTTGGGGCGCCAACGGCGATGGCCAACTTGGCGACGGCACGCGAGATGATCAAGCGATGCCTGTTAGGATCGGGACGACGAATGATTGGCAACGCATCGCTGCGGGGCACTCGCACTCGATGGCAATCAAAGCGGATGGAAGTCTTTGGGGATGGGGACTCAACAACAGCAACAAGGTGGGATTCTTCGATGAGCCGATCATTCTTGAGCCTAGACAAGTGGATGACTCCAATGATTGGACTGACATTGCCATTGCCGCCAATCATAGCCTTGCCCGAAAGGTTGATAGCAGCGTCTGGTTCTGGGGCAACGACAACGAGGCCGATGCTCCCGGCGTCAATGCTTTCTCCGCGCTCGGCGGCCCGCAGCAAGTTTCCTGGGAACGCGCGGTACTGGTGGCCACCTCTGCCGGGATGAACATTGCTGTGCGAGACTCGGGCAATCCCCTCACCAGCGGATTCCACCGCGTGCCCACGCACTTTCTTTCTCACTCGACCCCAGCCGCCAGCTTGGGCACACCGTCCAGCTCCTACGGCGCGGGGGTCACGGAAGTTCGTCTCAACTTCTTCAGCGATATCGATCCCGACACGGTCACCTCTGACTCGGTAACCTTGCGAGGGCGGTTCAATCTCGCCCCGGCGATCAGCTTTGCTTCAGGAACCAGCCAGATCATCTTGCACGTGAACACGCCATTGGAACCTCAAGTAGTCCACGTGCTGCGGATCAGTGAAGAGGTCGCCGACGTCACGGGCCAACCTTATGCGGGCACTAACAGTCTTCAGTTCCAGATCAATCCACCACAACTCACCGACGCCTTTCCTACCATGGAAGCCGGAGCCAGAATCCCCTTCCCCAATGTGGATCGATTGGAGTTCTCCTCCCAATCGGGATTCGACGCTACCACCATCACCCAAGAGACCATTCTCCTCGCTGACGTGGGTCCTGACGGACGCGCCCATACGGAAGACGATATTCCTGTGAACGGCGAGGTAATCGTGAATGCCGATGCTGACCACGTCCGCTATGAACTCGCTGATCCCCTTCCCTTGGGACAATACACCGCCACCTTGCACCCCGGGGTTCGCAATCAACACGGACACGATTTCCGCTTTGTCTCTTCCTTCTCTGGGCCGATTCCTGTTCGCTGGAACTTTGCCGTGACCGCGGGTCCTGAAGTGTTCCGCACGAATCCAGAAGCCCAATATTTCTTCAGCCCGTTCGATCCCGTCTCTGGACTGGCAGCGTATCAGATCGTCTTCAGCCACACGGAAATGAATGCTCAAACCATCCATGCTGGATCCATTCAAATGCGTGAGGGCGATGCGAATGGCACCGTCATCGCTCCCGCGTCCTTGATCTATGACCCCTCCGAAAGGACAGCCACGCTGACATTTGCACCACCCTTGCCAGAGGGCACCTACACGATCTCCCTGAGCGATACCATTGAAGATGCCAGGGGGCGCGCACTCGAAGCAACCAACCTCCCCCTGGAAATTCGCGGTAATCTCATCGAGGGCTAGGGCGCCTGCCCACGGGGTTTCGACCGCCGTCCAGAGGAGCGGGAAATCTGGCATTTCCTTACGGACGTTTCTAGGCGATTCTGGTGGAGACACCAGAAGCCATGGAACGTCGCCGATGCCCGCAATGCGAACGCGAGATTCCCGCCAGCGCGCGAGGATGCCCTGCGTGCTTGCTGGGCGGCTCGTTCGACGATGAATCGCCTTCTTCCGCGGGCGCGTTCACTGCGCCTGAGATCGACGATCTCGCGGGCGAAATTCCTGGAATCGACATTCTCAGGCTGATCGCCCGCGGTGGCATGGGAGCTGTCTATCTGGGGCGTCAGACGGCACTCGACCGCTTGGTCGCCATCAAGATCTTGCCGCAGGAGGCCAAGGAATATCCTGAATGGGAGGAGCGGTTTCGCGTCGAGGCGCGTGCCCTGGCGAAGCTAACACACCCTCATATCATCGCCATCTACGACTTTGGGAAGTCGCATTCGGGTTGGCTCTACATCGTGATGGAGTATGTCGACGAAGGACCACGCCCAGAAGTCCTTGCAGAAATGACGCAACTCTGTCAGGCGCTCGATTATGCGCACAGTCAAGGCATCCTTCACCGCGACATCAAGCCTAGCAATGTCCTCATCGATCGCGATGGTCACGTGAAGATCGCCGACTTCGGACTCGCGGCCCTTACCGTCAAGACAGCCGATATACCGTCAACCCTGACTCTAACGGACACCAACGCGACTCTGGGGACCCTACAGTATATGGCCCCAGAATGCCAACGACCAGACAACACGGTGGATCATCGAGCCGATCTCTACAGCGTCGGCGTCATGCTCTACGAGCGCCTCACAGGCTCCTTTCCCCAAGGAGCCTTTGACCTACCTTCCACCATCGATCCCCAGCTACCGAAGGCATGGGATGCGATTGTCATCCGCGCCTTGCAGAACCAACCTAGCAAGCGTTTCCAAAGCGCTGCCGAGATGAGCGAGGCCCTGAGCCGAGTGGAAAGCGACTCCAGATCAGTCCGTTCGCCAAGGTGGCTCCTCGGGATCTTCGGCTTAGCACTCGTGGTGGCGCTTGTGGCGCTACAGCCCTGGCGATCGCGTCCTCACCACCCGCTCGTTTCCCCTATCACCCCCACCACCGCTCTTGTCGCACCTGACTTCGGCGATCGCATCTTTCACGACGATTTCGATGATGGCTCCGTGTCATCCAATGCAGGGCAGGGATTCTTCGCCGTGCAGAGTAACTACGGCCACAAGAAGATCCTTGAGCAGGACAGCATGCTCATCTTGGAATCGGGAGGCGCGCTATGGGAATCAGTCAGCGTGCGCGACCTTGAAACCTACGATTGGCCTGATGCCGGGGAGACCCTGACATTCGTATGGCATCTCGAAGGGGTCGATATTTCCACCATCGATCCTCAGAATACGGACTTTGGCCTGACCCTGGGCGTGCGCGCGCGATCGCAAGGCCCTCGCACCGACCCGGATCCTTACCGCTTCAGCCGCAAAGCCAATGACGCGGTGGGCGTCTTCACCGTGATCTACTTCAACCAGGATGATGGCAGCCATCTGAGCCTTTTCTCCAAAGATGGCAGTGGTGAAGGTGAACAAGGCTATGTCGGCCATACCGTGGCCATGTCAGGATTCATTGCCCAAGCCACCGAGCGGTCATCGCACGTATGGATATCCCTGTCCCAGCAGGGCGTAGAGACCGGATGGAGCCTCGAACCCACCACCATCTGGAGCGAGAGCTGGTCAACCCTCGGGATCGATCCCGAGGCCAAGGATGGCTTATCGGAGGGTGTCTGGACCTTTGTGATGGGAAGCAATGCTCACGAAGGCAAGGGTGGACTTCGCATGGGCCGCTATGAAGTATTTGTGAAGCGACCTGGATGAACGATCCCCAACAGCACAGACAGCAGGTTTTCCCACGCACCCAATGGAGCCTGGTGCTACGTGCCCAAGCCACCGAATCCGAATCGGTGGCTCAAGAAGCCATGTCAGAATTGTGTCAGCGTTATTGGCAACCACTCTATGTCTTTGTCAGGAGTCACGGACACTCGCCTGCGGATTGTGAAGACTACGTGCAAGCCTTCTTCGAGCGCGTACTCCGGCTGGACAGCCTGAAATCAATCGATCCTGCGAAGGGACGGCTACGTTCCTTTCTCCTCCAATCCATGCGGCACTTTCTCAGTTCGACAATCCGCAAAGCCGAGACGCTCAAACGGGGCGGTAAGTGCTTTCACATGGACATCGATCAGGCCGAAGCCGAATTCCACGCTGACTTTCGTGATCTTGATAGTCCTGACAAAGCTTTTGATCGCCGGTGGGCGATTCAGCTTGTCAACCAAACCATGGGCAAGCTACAATCGGAGTTCGATGCCAAGTCCGAAACGCAGATGTTCCAGCAACTTGAGCCCTTGCTTGCCGGAACCACGGATCAATCCTACGCCGACGTAGCGAAAGCGCTAGACACCACGGAGGGAGCCATCAAGCTGCGCGTCTTCCGCATGCGCAAACGCTATCGGAAACTCTTGCACGAGGAGATCTCTCAGACGGTCGCCGGGAGACAGGCATGGGAAGCCGAGGTCGCAGCGCTCAGAGACCTCTTCTGAGGGCGCAATCTCTCCCCACCTTTCATTGCCATGCGGCGGGAAAACCGCCATTCTCGTTCCATGTTTGATTTCTTAGCTGAAGGGCCCCGTGATCGCGTGCGCCTCTGCGGAGGCGGTCACAGCCGCCGCGAGTTTCTCCAGATTGGGGCGCTCTCCGCGGTGGGCTTGTCCTGGCCGCAATACCTGGCGGCGAAGCAGGCTGGGCAGGTGAAGCCTGGCAATGATGCCCGTTCGTGCATCATGATCTTCAACCTTGGTGGGCCGAGCCACATCGATCTCTGGGACATGAAGCCTGATGCGCCACGAGAGATTCGCGGTCCTTTCAAGCCCATCCGCACGGCTTCAGAAGCGTTTGAACTTTCGGAGTTGCTTCCCAAACACGCCGCCTTGGCGGACAAGTTCTCCTTGGTCCGCTCGTGTCATCACGATGGGGCAGCCGTGCACGATGCCGGCTGGCAGATGATGCAGACAGGGCGACGTTTCACTGGCGGGATTCACACCCCGCATGCGGGGGCAGTCGCCGCCCATTTGATGGGACGCAAGACTGACCTCCCTCCCTTTGTAGTCTTGCCAGAGCTCATGGGGCGCGGCGGGGGCAATTTGCCCAACGGTCAAGCCGGTGGGTTCTTGGGGAAAGCGCAAGACCCCTTCGCCCTAATGGCCGATCCCTCAAAGCCGAACTTTAAAGTGCCAGACCTCCTCCCCCCCGACCAGATAGGGGCCCACCGGTTGGAGCGCCGTCGCAAGATGCGGGAAATCGTCGAGCAGACCGTGGCCGACTTCGAAGCGAGTGAAGATGCCCGCCTGATGAATGAGAATTTCCACGCGGCTTTTCGCATGATGACCAGTGAACAGGCGCGCACTGCTTTCGATCTTTCGCAAGAACCGGAGCGCGTGCGTGAACGCTATGGCAAGAATCGCTTTGGCCAGTGTTGCCTCTTGGCTCGCCGCCTAGTGGAGAATGGCGTGCGTTTCATTACCATCAATACCTTCCTAACGGTGTTCGACGAGATCACCTGGGATATTCATGGTTCCAAGCCCTTCACGTCCATAGCAGGGATGAAAGACATCGTCTGCCCCATGTACGATCAGGCGGACAGCGCCCTTATTGAGGACCTGGAGGAACGTGGCTTGCTCGATGACACCTTGGTGGCTAATCTGTCAGAGTTCGGGCGCACGCCCAAGATCAATCCAGCGGGTGGACGCGATCACTGGCCCCAATGCTTCACCGCCTACTTTGCCGGAGGTGGCGTCAGAGGAGGCGAAGTGATTGGAGCGAGCGACCCCATCGGTGGATTCCCCGCGGAACGGCCCGTGGGTCCGGGCGATATCGTCGCCACCATCTTCAAGAGCCTGGGCTTTGATCATGAATCGCACTTGCCTGGGCCGGGTGGTCGCCCCTTTCCCCTCACCGACTTGGGAACGGAACCCATCCATGAACTATTCACCTAGCATTCATCGACCTTTCCGCATCTGATGATTCCCTTACGGTTCTTCCTGGTGGCCATCTTGTTAGGCCAATGGTGTCTCGGTTCGGAGGTGCCATCCTTTCGCCATGACATCCTGCCTATCTTTTCCAAAGCCAATTGCAATGGCGGGGGGTGCCACGGCGCCCTCGCGGGCAAGGGTGGCTTTCGGCTTTCGTTGTTTGGTTATGATCCAGAGACGGATCATTTGGCCATCACCCGCGATGCCCAAGGGCGCCGCATCGAACTCGCAGATCCCGGACGGAGCCTGCTTCTCACTAAGCCCACCACCGCCGTGCCTCACAAAGGCGGGAAGCGCCTTGAGGTCGGATCGGCCGACTACGACACGCTAGCACGCTGGATTGCGGCGGGCGCGCCTGGACCACGGGCCGAGGACGCTGCCCTGCTCAACCTCACCATCTCCCCGGAGAACCATCTCGCCCAGAAGGGTGACCAGTTAGAGCTCCGCGTGGTGGCGCATTATTCAAATGGCAGAGAACGCGACGTCACAGCCTGGACCAAGTTCACATCTACCGATGATACGGTGGCTAACGTCGATCCAGACGGCAACGTTCTGGTCATCGGTCATGGCGAGGGCGCGATCAATGGATGGTTCTCCTCACAGATCGTCACCGCTTCCATCGCCTCACCCTTTCCTCATCCGATCGACGAAGACGCCTTGGCGCTTCACCCACGCAGGAATTTCATCGATTCTCACATCCTCACCAAACTGCAACGACTGCGGCTTCGCCCCTCCCCTACCGCGGACGACGCCACGCTCATCCGACGCACGTATGTCGATACGTTAGGGAAACTACCGACGGTCTCGGAAGTGCGCGCCTACCTCGCCGACACCTCGCCTGGCAAATACGAACGTTTGATCGATGCACTGCTCGCGCGCCCAGAGTTTATCGACTACTGGACCTACAAATGGAGCGATGTCTTTCTCATCAATGGCGGCAAGCTACGACCTGCTGCCATTCGGGCCTACTATGAGTGGTTGCGCCGCAAGGTGTCGGAGAATGCTCCTTGGGATGTGATGGCACAGGAACTGGTGACAGCCACTGGCAGTGCAACGAAGGAAGGCGCGACCAATTTCTTCGCCGTCCACCAGGATCCCGAAACGATGGCGGAGAATGTCAGTCAAGCCTTCCTATCCCTATCCATCAACTGCGCCAAATGCCACAATCATCCCCTGGAGAAATGGACCAATGATCAATACTACGCTTTCGCTAATCTCTTTGCCAGAGTGCGTGCGAAAGGCTGGGGTGGAGATCCCCGCAATGGTGATGGCCAGCGCACGGTTTATGTGGCGAAACGCGGTGATCTGATTCAACCGCGCACCGGGAAACCACAGCCACCAGCGCCGCTGGATGCCCCTGCCATGGATCCCGAGGACCCTCGCGATCGTCGCGAAGTGTTAGCCACATGGCTCACCGCGCCCGAGAATCCGTATTTCACCAAAGCCATTGTGAATCGCGTGTGGGCAAATTTCATGGGGCGTGGCTTGGTGGAACCGGTCGATGATCTCCGCGCTTCCAATCCACCGAGCAACCCGGAATTGTTCGATGCCCTCGCAGACTTTCTCATCGAGCAAGACTACGATCTCAAGCAGCTGATGCGCGTGGTCCTGATGTCAGAAAGCTATCGACGCAGCGGCGCGGTGCTTCCGGAGAATGCAGGAGATCGACGCTACCACGCAAGACACTATCCGAGACGCCTCATGGCCGAGGTATTGCAAGATGCCATCAGCGACGTCACGGGCGTGGGTGACCGCTACCAGGAGATACTCCTCAATGACGGCTCCACGCAGAAGACAGCGTTCTACGCAGAGGGCACGCGCGCCCTGCAACTGTTCGATTCCGCCGTGAAATCGTACTTTCTCAAGACCTTCGGTCGCAACACACGAGAGATCACCTGCGAATGTGAGCGTTCGAATCAGCCCAGCTTGGTTCAAGTCTTGCATTTATCCAATGGTGACACCGTCAATCGGAAGCTAGCCGACTCCAAAGGCTGGGTTCGTCGCCTTGTAGATGATTGTGAGAGTGATATCCACCTCATTGACGAGGCCTATCTACGCTGCCTCAACCGTCCACCCACCGCGACGGAGCGCGACGCCTTTCACGCCATGCTCGCTGAGGCTGGAAAGGAAGGGCGAACGCTTGCCGTCGAAGACTTTGTCTGGGCGTTGCTCACGAGTCGCGAATTCCTCTTTCAACACTAGCATGTCTCTACCATTGAAAGCCTTTCTCTTTCTCGTTGCCCTGTGGACCGTGCCCACGCCAGCATCGGCGGCTGCTCCTGACTACGACCGCGATATTGCCCCGATCTTTCGCAGCTACTGCGCTGGGTGCCACAATGCGGACGATTGGGATGGCAACTTGTCCCTAGAGACCTATGCCCAACTTCGCGAAGGTGGCGATGAGGGAGATCCGATTGTCGAGGGTGACGCCGCAGCCTCCCTCCTCACTCAGGTGATCGCTGGTCAGGCCAAGCCCACGATGCCACCCCGCGACGAACCACAAGTCCCCGCGAACGATCTAGCCACCCTGAATGCATGGATCAACGCCGGTGCGAAAGGCCCCGCGAAGGATGTCTCCCTCTTCGAGCACCTGACCGTACCTAGGCTACCTCCTAGCCAAGACGCCAAACCACTCACCTCGCTCGCCTATGCGCCGGATGGCCGTTTCCGAGCGGAAGCTCGGTATGGACGCGTCGATGTCTTCACCCTACCGGAGAATGAACCCATCCTTGCGATCACGGACCTTCCCGGGAAGGTCCACGCGATCCATTTCTCTTCCGACGGGGAAGAGATCTTATTGTCCACTGGCATCACCGGCTTGAAAGGTGTGGCTGAGCGGTGGTCCGTGACGTCGGGCCAGCGGTTGGGGCGCTATGAGGGCCACCGCGATATCCTCTATGATGCCGAGATGTCACCTGATGGCCGCTGGATCGCCACAGCAGGCTACGATACCACCATTCGGATTTGGGATAAACGTGAGGGCAATCTTGTCCGTGTCCTCGACGCCCATCAAGGTGCGGTCTTTGACCTCGCCTTTCATCCTACGCTTGCCATCCTCGCCTCGGCGAGCGCCGATGAAACAGTGAAATTGTGGCGGCTCACCGACGGCGTCCGCTTGGACACCCTAAACCAACCACAAGGGGAACAAGTGACCGTGGCGTTCACGCCTGATGGCGACCATGTGCTGTCCGCTGGTGCCGACAAGCGCCTGCATTTCTGGCGACTGGTGTCGCGATCCGAACCCGCCTTAAACCCGGTCGTTCACTCACGCTTCGCCCACGAGGCAGGCATTACCCAGATCCTCTGCCTCCCTGATGGCAAACGGGTTCTCTCTGCGGCCGCCGATCGCTCCCTCAAGGTGTGGGCGCTTCCCAAACTGATCGAACTCCATGCCTACGAACCCTTGCCTGACATAGCGACTACATTGACCCCCATCCCCGGAACGGACACTCTCGCGGTGGCCTGCATGGACGGCAGCGTTCAGAAACATGTCCTCACACATTCGCGGCCCGGCAATCCTACCGCAACGGCAGTGACCGCCGAGCCCCTGACCGGAACGGCGCACCCGCCCGTAGACACTGAGCCGGATTCCCTCGAGGAACGGGAATCAAACGATTGGCCGAGCGAAGCTCAAGGCGTGACCGTGCCGATCGCGATCAAGGGGGCCATCGCCGAACCGGGAGACCTAGACCTCTATCGCTTTCACGCGGAAGTAGGCACTTCTCTTCTCTTGGAGATTCATGCCGCACGCGCCGACTCAGCGCTCGACTCCAAGATCGAGATACTCGATACCGAAGGCCATCCCATCGAGCAGGTTCGATTGCAAGCCACTCGCGACTCGTGGTTCACCTTCCGAGGCAAAGACTCAAGCACTTCGGGAGATTTCCGCCTGCATAACTGGGCCGAGATGGAGCTCAACGAATACCTCTACGCCAATGGCGAAGTGGTGCGTCTCTGGCTCTACCCGCGCGGCCCAGACTCTGGTTATAAAGTGTATCCCGGTGCGGGAAAGCGCCACACCCACTTCTTCACGACTGCCTTGACACATCCGTTAGGCGAGCCCTGCTACATCGTGCAGCCGTTGCCACCACACGCCGAAGTGATTCCCAACGGGTTGCCCGTCTTCCGCGTCTATTGGGAGAATGACGATGATCCTATGCGCCGCTGGGGAACCGATTCGCAGCTGTGGTTTGATCCTCCAGCAACGGGCGACTATCTCGTCCGCGTGAGCGATGTCCGTGGCTTCGGCGACTCTAAAGACTATCATTATACCCTAAACATTCGAAACCGAGTCCCAGACTTCGACATTTCTGTCAGTGGCAAAGATCCCAAAGTGAGCCCAGGGAGTGGCCGCGAGATCAGCTTCAGCATCGAAAGGCATGAAGGTTTCGAAGGCGAGGTAGCCATTGATGTCGCGCATCTGCCGCAGGGCTACTCCATGACCTCACCAGTCATCATCGAGGCGGGCCAGCAATCTGCTATCGGCGTGCTCCGAGCGGAAATGGATGCCGCTGACCCTGACCATGCGGCCGATAGCCTCGTGGCACTCACCGCGACGGCTCACTGGCAAGGGCGCGACTTTAGCAAACCGTTAGGAGATCTTGGCAATATTCAGAAAGGGGATCCCGCCAAGGTCACGGTGGAAATCCTACCTCTGGAAGAACAGCATGCGGCCCCAGCCACCTTCTCGATACGCCCAGGTGAAACCATTCGGGCGCGCGTCCGCGCCACGCGCCACGACTTTGAAGGGCGCATCGCCCTAGGAAATGAAGATTCGGGCCGGAACTTGCCCCATGGCCTCTATGTCGATAACATTGGCCTCAACGGACTCCTTATCGTGGAAGGGCAAACTGAGCGGGAATTCTTCATCACTGCTGCCCCCTGGGTACCTCCCACCACACGTCCCTTCCATTTGCGGGCGACGGCCGACGGTGGTCAAGCCTCAGCTCCCGCCATCGTGCGCGTGCTTCCTGGAAATGATGGCTAGGAGGCAATCTTGTGGAATTTCTTCGGCGGTTGGCATGGGAATCGCGTGCCAAACAGCATGCACTTTTCCCTTTATTCTCCTTCACTTGGCTCTAGGTAGCGCTTTCCGCTATGGGTCAGAAGATCGGATTTGTCTCGACACGTTTTGCCGGCAACGACGGCGTCTCGCTTGAAGCCGCCAAGTGGGCCTCCGTGCTCGAGGAGGACGGCTTTGAGTGCTTCTGGTACAGTGGCAGGAATGATCGGCCCGTTGCCATCAGTCAATGCACGCCAGAAGCCTACTTTGGCGATCCTGAGAATCAATGGATCAATGCCAGGATCTGGAATCAACCTCGGCGTGACCCCGTCGTTTCCCAGCGCATTCGAGAGGTATCAGACTATCTCAAACGCACCCTCTATCGCTTTGTCGAACAGTTCGAAATCGATATTCTCTTGCCGGAGAATGCGATCACCATTCCCATGCACATCCCGTTGGGCATCGCCATCACCGAGTTCCTTGCGGAAACTCAGATGCCGGCCCTGGCCCACCACCACGATTTCTACTGGGAGCGCACGCGTTTCTCCATATCTGCGGTGCGCGACTCCTTGGACCTCGCCTTCCCTCCCTCTCTCCCTAACATTAGCCATGCGGTGATCAATCAACGGGCGCAGAGTCGTCTCGCCTTTCGCAAAGGCATTGGATCCATGCTCGTCCCGAATGTGTTTGAGTTTGAGAAACCAGCTCCTGAGATCGATGACTACTCTGCTGATTTCCGCGAACAGATCGGGCTGAGCGCTGATGATATTCTTGTCCTGCAGCCCACGCGGATCGTTCCACGAAAAGGCATCGAGCACACCATCAAGTTGGTGAGCCTGCTCAACAATCCGCGATACAAAGTGGTGGTCTCACACGATGCGGGTGATGAAGGTTACGAGTATCAGACGCGCTTGGAAGAGATGGCGCATCAAGAGAATGTGGATCTCCGCTGCATCGCTGATCGTGTCAGCGAGGACCGGCAATTGGATGCGCGGGGCCAGAAACTCTACACGCTCTGGGATATCTATCCACACGCCGATCTCGTCACGTTTCCCAGTACCTATGAAGGGTTTGGTAACGCTTTGTTAGAGGCGTTCTACTTTAAGAAACCCGTTCTGATCAATCGTTACAGTGTCTTCATCGAAGACATCGAACCGAAGGGATTTCGCTTAATCACCATGGATGGGTTCGTTTCCAAATCGAACGTCGATGCGGTGGCGAGACTCATGGAAGACGACGAGGCCCAGCAATCGATGGTCGAACACAACTACGAGATTGCCAAGCGATTCTATGGATACACGACGTTGCGAACGTCATTGCGCGCACTCGTCCAAGGACTCACCGGAACGCCTTCCTAACTGATGAAGATTGTTTCCTACGAATCCATGGAACGCATCCGAAAGCGGTTGGTTCGGCTCTATGGTGAGCGCGCACCCGAACTCTTAGAGCGTTTCCACATGCTCATCGGTCGCTATGGGATCGGGATCGACGTGGCTCCCCTCACCGAGCGTTGGTCGGAGAAGGATAACATGCTCATCACCTACGCCGACATGGTGCAGCGGGATGGCGAGCCGCCGCTCGTGACTTTGAAGCGCTTCCTGGATGAACGTTTGCCGGGGACGTTCAAGAATCTCCACGTGCTCCCCTTCTCACCCTGGTCGTCCGATGACGGTTTCTCGGTCATCGACTATCGGCAAGTGGATCCAGCCTATGGCGACTGGAGCGGGATCGAGGCACTCTCACAGTCTTACCAAATGATGTTTGATCTCGTGCTCAACCACTGCTCCTCCCGCAGCCGGTGGTTTCGCGACTTCGTCAATGGGATCGAACCAGGGCGCGAGTATTTCCTCCCAACGGACACCAGCGTGGACCTCAGCGACGTCGTGCGCCCTCGCCCATGGCCAGTCCTCACAGAATTCTCAACAAAGCACGGTGCGGCCCATGTCTGGACCACCTTCAGCGAGGATCAGGTGGACTTAAACTGGCAGAATCCCAATGTCCTCTTCGAGTTTATCGATATCCTCTTCTTCTACATCTCAAAGGGGATGCGTATCATTCGTTTGGATGCCGTGGCCTACCTATGGAAGGAGATTGGCACCTCATGCATTCACCTCCCCGAAACGCATGAACTGGTGAAATTATTCCGTGATGTGGTGGACTTGGTGGCACCGCAAACGATCATTCTCACCGAGACCAATGTTCCGCACGAAGAGAACATCAGCTATCTCGGCGATGGCGACGAGGCGCACATGATCTATCAGTTTAGCCTACCGCCACTGCTCCTCTACACCTTGCTCCGCGAAGACAGCACGGCACTCTATCGCTGGGCAGCTGATTTGCCATCCCCAGCTGAGAACACGACCTTCCTCAACTTCACCGCCTCCCATGACGGCATTGGCGTCCGACCGCTGCAAGGACTCATCTCGGAAAGCGAATGCGATTGGCTCGTGCAGGAGGTCATCGCTCGCCACGGTCGTGTGAGCACGCGACGCCTTTCCAATGGATCCGAGAGTCCCTACGAGTTGAATGCTACCTACGCGTCCGCATTGAGTGATCAACAGCACCCCGCCATCGGAAGACAACGCTTTCTCTGCTCGCAAGCAGTCGCCCTGTCCATGCAGGGAATTCCAGCGGTCTATTTCCAAAGCCTCTTTGGCGCCCCGAATGATTTGCAAGGAGTGCAAGAGGGGCACTCCCGTTCCATCAATCGCAAGAAGTGGACAGAGCAGGAACTAGCCAATCTGCTAAGTCAGGAGAACAGTGAGCCGGCACAACTCTTTGACGCCCTTGTTGGCTTGATCCGTCGACGGTCCGATTATCCCGCCTTCCACCCCGACGCCCCCCAGGAAATCCTCGATCTGGGGTCGAGCGCATTTGGTCTGGTCCGCACCGCGTGCGATGGCAGCCAACGCATCGTGTGTCTATTCAATGTCACGAGCGAAGCGATCTTTTTGCCCATGAAACGCTTGCGCACCGCTGCGAATTGGTCGGAAGAGACCCACTCCATGTGGCGCGATTTGACCACGGGATTGCACGTAGAAGCTGGCAACGAAACCCTACCGCTTTCGCCCTATCAATACGTCTGGCTCACGCCCGAATGACCGTTCACGTCACGCCACCTAGAGTCGCCTAGGAATCGGACACGACTCAAGTCACCGCCTGGAAGAAGGAGCTTTGAGAGGTTTTGGAAACGCTACGAAGGCTTTCTCATCTTCCAGATTGTTATGTGTCCTGATTCTGGTTGAATTCTAGCACCGCCGGGAGAGCGGTCAGCGAATGCCGCTCTGTTCGGCTACTTTGCGTCTGGAATATGCTTTGCGTTTGGAAACGGATTACTACTTGATATTGATAGTTCCCTAAGGAGTCCGTCCCCGCCAAGTCGGTAAGAGATAGAAGAGCCGCCTGGAATCTCGAATCGCCCGCTGCCGTCTACCCACTTTCCGTATATCCCGAACTCCTGTCCCTTTGATAGTATTGCTTTGCTTCTCTGCCCTCCCCTTCGCCACGTGATCGGCCTCATCGTCTCTCACCACTTTGGGTGGGTCTGATTCCTTCTCTCTGAACCAGTATATCGCTCCCGCCCACCCTTCCTCGTCCCATCTTTCTGCCTCGCTGTTTCTGCCCTCCTCACACTCCCCGCTCTTCCCTTTTCGATTCGGATTCATTCGAGGCTCCCTATCACTCCAACCGTTCCCGCAGATCGCGCAACGACGCCACCGCAACACGATCGCGTAGCACAGGCCTTGTCATCGGCAGAATTCCGCCGCATTCAACTCGCTCTCTTCCAATCTTTGGAGAACGGTCCTTCGCATCTGTTCACTGGCTTGCTTGCCCTTGTTCCCTTGTCACCTCCGCCGCCCCTCCTGTCGCCGCAATTCGGACGAGGGCTCGTCAAACGCTTACGTTCGTTAACCAGAATCCGCAGTCGGCAAATCCCTTCACAGGCCGATGTTCAACGTGAATATTCATCGGGTCGCCTTCGCCGATCCCATCATCGTCATATAGGAAATATAGCACTGAACGCTTATCGCTCTTCGCTAGCATCGATCTAAATATCAATCCCGATCTAAAATCTTCTTTCGAAATCGGAGGTTCGCCGTCTGCCCAGTTTTCATTTCGTATCTCAGTTAGTTCCTCTACTACATACTCGATCGCTTCACGCACTATCGAACCAGACGGATCGAGCAGGTCTCCGGGATCAATGGTGTCTTCGTCGGAGCGATAGGTGACATGTAATAGAGCACTCCCTGGCTCCAGTTCCTGAAGATCACTTGAATAGTCTATGACTCGCCGCGCTAGGCGAATGTTTCGCTTAAGACGCTGGCCAAGATCATGGATGCTGGCGTGTGAGAAATTAGTATTTGTACCTAAGATAGAACACACGAAACCGTCCTCGTTAGGTTCGAGCTGGACTGAATCGAAGATCATCTTGTCAATCTCTTCATTCAGCAGAATTACCGTCTCCTCAAGTTGGCCCCAATTTGCCAGCGAAGCCGCAATCCAGAATGGTGAAAAGCTGAATGCGCGAATGCCGCAACAGCCGTGATAGCAGCTCTTCTCGCAACCACCGATGAGCCTTTTGAGGTTATTGCCAATTGGCAATGCTGGAAGGAGATTATTCAATGGCTAACGTCTAGGACCACTGAATCCCGGCAGACGGGAAGCGTGAATCGCTGGGTTGATCTTCCTGGTTCATTGTCAGTGGTTTTGGCACGAGAAGTAGCCGGGGTTCAGTGCGTCCTCTTGTTCGGAAGTCGCCCACCCTCGCCATCTGTTTCTGTAGTCTACTCGCCGCCTTCTCTTGCACAAGTCCTTTGAGGGCGAACTTCCTCGGCACGAGCGGCATTCGATCTACCAGATTCTTGGATGTCTGATGGTCTTCTCGTGACGTGGATCCGTTCGTCGCCTCGTGATATCGACGGCGGCTTCCTTCTCCATGAGATGTGTGTTAGATTCACGAAGAGCTTTCCTGTGGCTTGGGTCTATCACTTTATTCGCCATCGGAGATCTCTAACGCAATCCGAACTTTGTATACACGACACGTGTGATCTATCACGGAATATATGTGCAGGTTGTTTGGAAATCTTGATTATTGGATCCATTAATAACACAAACTCCATATTTTCCAGTCTGACTGCTTGTTCAATCACCGATCGCATATACGCTTTCCTTGACTCGGATTCGCCTCGCCATGCGGCGTGGTTGCACAGAGGCATTTGGGACAGGACTCAGAAAGCATTGATCGCCGGAGGGGCTGCGGTCCTCCCGGAGGCGTTCCCTATTGCCCTTTTCCGAAATGAGACGGCTGCCATCGGCAGCGGTGATGGCGAACCACTTCAATCAGCTGCGGAAACAGAGCGCGCTCGATTTGAGTGAGTTAGGCAAAGGGATCTTCAAACACCGTGGCATGGTCTTCGATGGTAGCCACAGCCCGATAGAAATCATAGGGGTGCCGCTTTGGTGGGAGGCCAACAGATCCGCCATCGTTCAGCTCAATGAGAATGAGTTCACCGGAGGCGGTCCGCGCGATGTCTGCCGCAAAGAACGGTGAATCGATCCGCTGACCAAGCTCATCGTAGGCACTGAAATCTACCGATTCCTCATCTCCAATCTCAGAATAGTTATCTGTGAGAATGCGATTCCCTCTCCAAAAGATGAGCCGATATTCTTCGAACACGGGCATGCCTGATGAATGGGCTCCAATCAGTTTCAGAGGAACATAAGGACGCACCACAAATCCCCTTTCGAACCGTTCCCCTCGATAAGCCAGAAGGTTCTCACATACACGTACGAATGCATCATAGGACGCCCCTGCCTCTACATAGCAAGCCGTTAGCCACGCTTCCTTATGGGATTTCACATGATCCTTCACAATCCAGGGGCTTTTCCCTAACGATTGCGCAAGTTCCCAGGCGTCGTCGATATCTGGATCTTCGGTCCAAACCGCCGACATGGTGAGGTCCGCCACGTGACTATAGTAGTTCGGCAGGTAGGTGGCTTCTCGGTGGGCGTGGCTAGGGGTGAACAATTGGTAACCTCGCTCTGCTACGGCAGATTCCAAGCACGCATACTCCTCTTCGCGAAGCATCCAACCGCGATACACCAAGGTCTCACCATTGCCATCAGGCATGGTTTCCAATGCCTCCTCAACACGCTCTTCCAACAGGGCTTCGAAATCGAAGCAGTGGCAACGAAAGTCAAGTTCTTCGGCCACTTCGGCCTCCTCTCTCCAATCAATTTCCTGCAGCCGCTCTGCAGTGGTCAAAAACCCGTAAAGCCACTCCATGAATGGCAACTACACCAGAAAAGGGAACTCTGCACGTATGAAATGAATCAAATGAATTATGAAGCGTGCGCTACTCCACGCTTGCGCACGCGGCACACCGCGTCAATATGCGCCCATCAGATTCGTTCTGGGATGGGAGACATGATCTATACTATCGAACGCGCTAACTTACTCGCTGATCAATTTCGACGATTCAAGGCTCACCATGCGCACCATTTGGCAGGTCTCTATGCCAATATTGAGTTTTGGCTGCATGAGGTTGAGGATGCCTACAGGGCTATCGAAGACTACCAAAGCCGGTTTCTAAAGCTTCGGGACGCTCAGAATGCTTGGGTAAATGCATTCAATGTCACGGAGCATCGCTTCTGCCCCATTTGCCGGGGGC
This sequence comes from Verrucomicrobiia bacterium, assembly GCA_030425385.1. Classification (GTDB taxonomy): domain Bacteria; phylum Verrucomicrobiota; class Verrucomicrobiia; order Verrucomicrobiales; family DEV007; genus JAACDM01. The sequence continues at coordinate 56,785 of JAUIAH010000033.1, forward strand.
GATGCGAATTTGATGATGGCACGCCCCGAGCACCTCGGAGAACCCCCAGCCGTGATCTTGACTCCGCCAAAGTTGCCCTCAGAGAGGAGGCTCGTGAATTCCTTCTGCGTTGTTTCCGAGTCGGACTTATGAATGAACCAGATTTGCGAAGCATGTGCACGCGTATCGGCACCGGCCTGGAACCTGCAGAGCTCGAGCGCGGATTTCCGTGAACGGTCGCCTTGCCGTTCACACTCTACCCTCTCTATCCTATTCTATTTTAATCGTCAAAGAGCCCGCGTTCCTGCCGGAGGCTTTCCTCATAGCCTTTATCTGGAATGCGTCCGCCGCCATCCGCAGCGGTGGTGGCAAGGGTGTCGCAACGTTCATTCTCCAAATGTCCCGCATGGCCTTTGACCCATTTCCAGTGGACCTCGTGTTTCGCCGCGGCGGCATCGAGCCTGAGCCACAGATCCTTGTTCTTCACGGGCTTCTTCGATGCGGTCTTCCACCCTTTGCGTTTCCAACCGACGATCCAATGCTTTTGAAAAGCTTCTGCCAGGTATTTGGAATCCGTGTGCACGGTCACCTCACAGGGCTCAAAGAGGGCCTCCAGGCCAGCTAGTGCCGCCATAAGCTCCATCCGATTGTTTGTCGTTCGTTGATACCCTTGTGAGAGTTCCTTGCGATATTTCCCAAAGATCAGGATTGTCCCATAACCACCAGGACCGGGATTCCCGCGCGAGGAGCCATCGGTGTAGATCGTGACTTGTTTGCGTTTGCCTGCCGAACGCTTCTTCGAGGGAACCGTTCCCTTCTTCTTGGCGACGGGGCTTCCGCTTTTCTGATGGCGCTGATAGATATCCGCGAGGACTTCCGACTGCTTGGGAGAGAACTCCAGATCTTCCATGCCTGCGCCTGTCTCATCGATCTTGCGCACCCACTCACGCTCCTTGGCCGTCAGCTCGGCTTCATGAGCGAGCAACCATTCTAACATCTCTTCTACACGTAGATTCTTGGACACGTGCATTCCATAGCAGCCTGACTCCTTTCATCAAAAGGAGATGTGGCAAATGTGGGCAAAGGGTGTCTAGTCGCCGGTTCCAAACCATGCCCGTCGTCACCCCCAAGCTTCCGATCCATGAGAAACGCGAGGCCATCGCCGAAGCGGTGCAGCGCCACCGCGTCGTGGTGGTTTCTGGGGACACCGGCTCAGGGAAAACGACTCAACTGCCGCAAATGTGCCACGCGGCTCTTCCTGGCAAGGGCCTCATCGGCTGCACCCAACCACGTCGGGTGGCGGCAGTCTCTCTCGCCAAACGCGTTTCGGAGGAGATGAACACAACGTTAGGAGATCTCGTGGGCGTGCAGGTGCGTTTCCTCGATCAGACGTGTCCGGACACCCGGATCAAGTTCATGACCGATGGCATTCTTCTAGCAGAGACACGGGGAGATCGTCAGTTGCAGAAGTACGATGCGATCATCGTCGATGAAGCGCATGAGCGCACCCTGAACATCGATTTCACGCTCGGCTACTTGAGAAATCTGCTACGCAAGCGCCGCGATCTCAAGGTCATCATCAGTTCGGCCACGCTCGATGTGGAACGCTTCTCCGAGTTCTTCGATGACGCCCCGGTCATTGAGATCGAGGGACGCACTTTTCCCGTGGAGGACCACTACTTGCCTCCTGAAAGCAGCGGTGAGGAGACGTCTCTGCAAGTCTTGCGGGGGGTGCAGTGGGTGCGGGAGCGCGATCGCCAAGGAGACATCTTGGTGTTTCTGCCAGGAGAACGCGAGATTCAGGAAACGGCGGATTTGTTAGCGGGCCGGCAGTTGTCAGGCGCGCAAATCCTCCCCCTTTACGCCCGTCTGAGCCTGAAAGATCAACAAGCCGTCTTTCGCACCTCACCAGGCCGCCAGCGAATCGTCCTGGCAACAAACGTCGCCGAAACGTCCATCACGATTCCTGGGATCGTTTATGTGATTGATAGTGGAGTGGCGCGAGTGAATCGCTACGACGCGCGTTCGCATGTGCAACGCCTCCTCACGGAGCGCATCTCACAGGCAAGCGCTCGCCAACGCCGCGGCCGTTGTGGACGCGTTTCGGAAGGCATTTGTGTCAGGCTCTATGACGAGGATGACTTTGATCGCCGCCCGCCGTTCTCCGATCCCGAGATACGTCGGACCTCTCTGGCAGGGGTGATTCTGCAAATGAAGAGCCTGCGATTGCCGCCAATCGAAGACTTTCCCTTCATCGACCCACCGCAGCGGCGTCTCATCTCCGAGGGCTACAAGCAACTTCAGGAACTGGGCGCGCTCGATCAGGACAGGCGATTGACTGAAGACGGACGAGAAATGGCGCGCCTGCCCATTGATCCCTGTCTGTCAAAGATGCTCATCCATGCCCGCGAGGAACATCAGGTGGTCCTCCCGTGGGTCCTCATCATCGTCGCCGCCCTTGCCACCCAAGATCCGAAGGAACGTCCTCGCGAGAAACGGGAGTTGGCGGACCAAGCGCATCGTGACTGGCAAGATCCTCAATCCGACTTCATGGCGCATCTCCATCTGTGGCGGGCGCTCGGCGAGCATCTGGATGACCGCGGTCGCCCGCGGAAGAATCAATTGCGGCGCTACTGTGGTAAGCGCTTCCTCAACTACCGCCGTGTGATGGAATGGTTAGGCGTGGCGCGCGAGCTCGCTGGTCAGCTCCGTGTGCGGCATCTCCCCTACCACACAAAAGGACCAACGAAAGGTGACTACCTCCCCATTCACGAATGCCTTCTTTCCGGCATCCCTCGCGGTGCCGCGCACAAGCATGAACGCCGCGAGTATCGCAATGGGAGTGAGCAGACGTTCATGATCTTCCCTGGCTCGAGCCTGGCCAAGCAGAAGAAACTTCCTGAATGGCTGTTAGGGTTTGAACTCGTGGAAACGTCGCGGCTCTTTGCACGGCAAGTGGCAGCCATCGAACCCGAATGGCTGGAGAAAGCAGCCCCACATCTTTGTCGCTCACACTATTCTGATCCTCACTGGGATGCGAAGCAAGGAGCGGTCTACGCGAAAGAGCATGTGACCTGTGTCGGCCTCCGCATTCTCGAAGGCCGCCGCGTCCACTTCGGGCGCATTCATCCTCCTGAAGCGCGAAAGACCTTCATCTGGGAAGCTCTGGTTCGCGGCGATCTCCGCACGCGTGGCGCCTTTCAAAAGCACAACAAAGACGTCATCGCCGCGGTGAAACTCCGGGAAACAAAGTGGCGCAAACGCGGTTCGCTCTTCTGCGAGGATGCCGTCTTCGAATTTTATGACGAACGGGTTCCGGACGAGATCAATACTGCCAAGGCTTTTGAGAAATGGCGTGAGAAAGCGGAGGCCAAAGACATCCAATGCCTTTGCGTGGACGAGGAAGGGGTCTCCTACCCGCAATTGACGCCGTTTGTCGAAGACGACTACCCTGACAGTGTCCTTCACGGCGAGTTCGCCTACCCCGTCTACTACCAATTGGCACCAGGCGAGCCCGAGGACGGCATCACGTTCGGCTGCGATCTGGCGTATCTTCACGAATTCCCCGACTGGCTTGGCGACTGGCTGGTCCCAGGCTACTTGCGCGAGAAGGTCACCCTCCTTATCCGCAGTCTGCCCAAGGACCTACGCATCCCCTGCCAACCCATCGAGAAACGAGCGAACGCATTCGTCTCCGTGACGAAGCCTTCTGGGCCATTGTTAGATGCGCTTAGTCTTTATCTCACGCGTGATCTAGGCAAACTGGTAGAGCCCAGCGACTTTGATCTTGAGCGCCTTCCGCCGCATTTCGCCCCCAGCTACTGGATTGGTGACGAGCAAGGCAAGGAGATCGCATCGGGGAAAGATCTCGGCGCGCTCCGCCAACGACTTGAAGGGAAACGGAAGGCATGGTTTCAGAAAGCTTCTTCCACATGGGAACAATCGGGGCTCTCGCATTTCCCCAAAGAGCCGCTCCCGATGGAAGTCACTGTGGGGCAATCGCCTGGATTCCCGGCCCTCGTGGACGAAGGCAAGTCCGTTGGCATTCGATGCTTCCCGTGCGCCGACCAAGCCCAGATGGCACACCGTTTAGGGCTCATTCGCCTCATCGAATGCCAGATCAAAGATCAAGTGCATTACGTTAGGGAACACTTCCCTCTGGGCACTCTTTCGCGCAGTCTTCTCCCCTTGTTAGGCCCTGCCGGGAAAGACAATCCTCGGCACCTTCTCCCCCTCACAATTGATACGATGTTAGGTGGGAAGGAGCATGATGCACCCCTCATCCGCGATGAGGCGACGTTTACAGATCACCTTGCTCGGGCGCGGGGCGATTTGTTCGAAATCGCCCGCGGTCTCGCCGGCACTTTGGAGACGATCCTGGAAGCCTACCAGCAGGTTGCCCGACCGATCGAAGAGCATCGCCGAGGACCCTATGCGGAAAGCATCGTCGACATGCAGGCGCAGCTCGATGACCTCTTTGCACCTGGCTTTCTTCTCCGTGGTTGGGCTCCACGACTCAAGCACTACCCACGCTACCTCAAAGCCATGCGCGCTCGGATCGAGCGCATGCTTGGCGCGCCTCCGGTGAAGGATCTTCAGAAACAGGAACGTCTTCATCCCTTCCAAGGTGCCTACCTTGATTTGCTAACGGATTGGGAAAGCCGTCGGCTGGAGACCCCTCGCCCCATCCGTGAATTCGGCTGGCAACTGCAGGAGTTTCGCATTGCCGTCTTCGCTCCCGAGGTCGGCACGCTCACGAAGGTGTCAGAGAAGCGCCTTAGCAAAGCGCTTGAGGCCTGCCAAGAAGACTAACTAAAGTCATCCGCCTTGCACGGGGGGCATGAGGGCGAGTTCTTGTCCGTCTGAGACCACGGCGTCGCGATCGACGTAGGATTGATCGAGGGCGAGAAGCAGCTGATTCTCCCAATCTCGTAGTTTCGGATAATGGACAAAGAGTTGCTGGACGACCTCGCCTACGGTGCACGACGTGGCTTCAGACGACCAGGGAATCTCCGCGGCACCCGTGACCTCCCGCAAGGTCGAGAAGAAGAGCACGGTAATCGTCATGCTTTCCGCTGGCGGCGAAGGCACGTCATGGCTGCTCCTAACAGAATCAGCAACCCAGTCGACGGCTCAGGCACCGGGGTGATGGGTGTCACGACCATGTTGAGCCCTTGCAAGGCGGCCGCGCCCTGCGCATTGGATGGGAGAAAACTTCCAGGACCAAAGGCATTGCCGACCTTGGCATTCAAATCGAGGCGGTACGTTCCGGGATTAAGGGTGCCCGTTTCATTGAACTCTACCTCGCTCCCTGACGTGGCTGAATGGCGGAAGAGATCGACCCCACTCTCCGGGGCGAGGCTCCATTCGACCGTGGGGTTCCCTGCAGTGGCATCACCCAAGATGGTGTACTTGCCGCCTAACCAGAAGGCGGATGGTCCAGCTTCATCGGTCACGGTAAACGTCACGGAAACGAGCGATTCCGAGTGCAAACTCACTGGCGCAAAGCCACCACCTCGCTGCCCACTCGCCATCATGTCCGTGGGAGAGTAGAGAGAAAGGTAGTCCCCTCCCTGAACGACCACGCTCTGCAGCGCTCTCGCCTGGGAGCTATCCGTGCCGTTAGAGGTCGCTTGCAACTGGATCGCCCCGGGAGCACTGGCACTATCAGAATCGGAGACGCCACCGGTCACTTTGGTCGCTACCACTCGTGAGATGTCGTCGAGGCGGACGAGAGCGGCGTGTCCCAATTGAGGCAGCAGGCAGGTGAAGGCAATGGCGGGCGCAAGGAGACGGAGTTTCATGACGTTTCGTTTAGGATTTTTAAAAAAGATTTATGCTAGTTGGCGCCAAGGAGGCGCTGAGGAGATAGGGGGTGAAGGGGAAGATCGCGAGTGGGTAAGAGCCACTCTTCCGAGACGAGGTCGACGATTCTGAAGAAGGTCTCGTTGCCCTGATTCTCGACCACGACTGAGACGATCACCTGGGCTGCTTGAGGGGCTTTCAATGCCACGATGCGGCGCAAGCGTTTGCCTAGCTCCCCTTCCCTAGCCGCATAGGCGAACCAGCGCTGATCCACGCCTGGTACCGCGAGACGATACGATAGCCAATCTTCCTGATCATAGCCATGATTGAAATAGTCATCGCGCTCTAACGAAACACGAAAGCGACTTGCTTCGGATTCTCCATTGGCCGAAAGCAAACTTTCCCATTCCTCTTTCTGCGCATTCGTAGCCAATTCCCAATCGACCAAGGCGCGGGGCCCATCGATCTCCAAGGCCACCTGGCGAGGGGTATGGACATCTGGCAGATTCACCACTGCTAGGACATAGGGAACTCCCTGATAGTGTTCGCGCTTGATATCGGTGATCTCAAACGTCTCCCGAGGCGTCAATGGATGGCGCAAATGATAGGATGTCACCACAGGCCCAAGAGACTCTGGTGCGCGCACAAATTGCAGCACTTCGGCGAGCGTCTTAGCTCCGTAGAAATCGGAGAGTGCTTTGCGTGCTTTTGAAAGATCTTCAACAAGGTCATCGGCCGTCACCGGTGCCACGAGCTCCCTCCCAGCCATCATCGGCTGAATGACTAACATCCACAAACCTACACCACTCCCCACAAGCACAGCGGCACCCAACCAGCGGAGCCAACGCGTGTCTCTCGGTTCTTCGGGTTCGGGAGCTTCCCGGAATGCCACCTTTCTAAAGGGAATCTCCACTCTTTCCATGGGTTCGTCTTCCTCATCTTTCGCGGGAGCGGATTCCCAAGGTGAAGCGTTGTCTGCACGGTGAGCTTCCTTCAAGACCTTCGCGATCTTGGCTTTTGGAACAGGCGCTGGATCATCCACCTTGACTTCAGAGGAGCCAGCATCTGCCTGGGTCTGCGGGGCAGCCGTGCAGGTGGACCCATCTGTCGAAGCCTCCTCCTGAGCGGCGAGGGCATTGTCTAGACTTCGCAACTCTTCTTCCAAACGAGCAATCTCGTCTTGGAGAGCGGCACACGAATCATTGAGGACAGCAGCCATTGCTGATTTGGTAAAGAAATTTTAATAATTTGCAAATGAATAATACTCAGATTCATAAATTTTATTGAATCCCAAACCGATAGAGGAAACACAGTTGCGGCTTTTGTCATTTCTACTATAATTTCCGTAGCCATCATGTCTCCGAAACTCCTCGCATGCCTCGCTTCGGTGATCCTGGTCGCAGGTGCCCTTCTCTTGGCGCCGCCCAAGGGCCTGGAACCTTCCACGTCCACCCCTGCGCAGGGGACGCCACTGACGGAAGAGACCATCGTGAATCATTTCAACAATCTCCGTGGCGGGGATCTTCCGCTCATTCACGATCCCGAGTTGAGCACCTGGATCGCCGAGATTGTCGATGGCACAGACCTTCACCGTCGGAAGGAGATCACCGCTGATGATCTGCTCAACAAGTTGCGGACGGAGATGGCGGCCATTTCGACAGCCTCGGCAGGCGTCTTCCAAATCGGGCGCGACGCCGGGCCATCCATCGAACACGACTTTGGATCTTGGAAAGCGATTCAAGACCTCGCCTACACGAGCGCCGGATTGTGCATCCGCCCGCTGGGGCCCGAGGAGGACTCCCTCGTCTGGGCTCTCTTGGTGCGTCGCCTTCCCGCCTTTCGCCCTGAATTGCTCACCAAGGGACTCCAACAATTTCACCACGTCTGCGCTCGCTGCGACGCCACCTACAACGGACAATTCTTCGGAGGTGATCGCATCCTTCTGTTAGAGTGCCCCACCTGTCAGCAACGCTATGATATCCTTGCGGTGAACACGGAAGGGAACTATCAACGGGCAAACACCTATTTCTCACACCTCGACGTGCCAGGGGTCTATCCCAGCGATCTCAGTAAACGGCAGGAAATGATCCTGATCTGGAAGTACGTGCTGAGCAACTATCAGTATCGCAACGATTTCGACGCGAATGCCGATCAGAGCCCGAAAGACAGCTGGCAATCATCCGCGGAAACCCTCGAGCGGCGCTCGGGCGACTGTGAAGACACGTCGATTCTGCTCGCCGACTGGCTTCATTCCCGCGGCATCGAGACGCGTGTGGTCATTGGCGAAACGGACACCCAGGAAGGCCACGCATGGTGCCTAGCCAAGATCGACAACGCGATCTATCTTCTGGAAACAACCTTCGAGAAAGAGACGGCCATCCGCTTTCCCCCGCTTGCCACCAACTCGGGAACGTATCGGCCCGAATACCTTTTCGATCGCGAGCATCTCTATTTCTTTCGGGGCCATACCGAGGCAGAGCTCTACGACTTTTGGAATGAAGCGTTGTGGGAGCCCGTGGCCTATGAGGCCGGTTCGCCGACGTTTGCGGAAGCCTCTTCATCATCGCCTGCCGAACCATGGTTCTCTGCTGACCCGACCTCGGTTTCTGTTTCCAACGTTGGCAGAATCGTTTCGGCTAACGCCTCTTCTGATGAGGGATCGGCCTCGACCTCTACCTTGGGTAGCGGCCGTACGAGAGAATGATAGATAGGGCGCCGGCGCTCAAACACGTTCTTCCCGAGTAGAGGCGATTTCTCGTAGCCTTCCTTAAACATTTCAAGCTTCGCATCAATGTTATCCACAAAGTGAAGCAGCACGGCCTCCGGCGTCTTCGGTAATGTGGGCGATCCAAACTCGTGAGTGCCGTGATGCGACGCGATCAGGTGAAGAAGGTGCAAGCGCACGTCCTCAGTCTTGGGAGACAGAGACTCCCAGTCGGCAGCGATCTCGTCATCATCTAACAACTCCCTCCACAGCTTGTTGATCAGTTCGATGCCCAGGGGAATGTGACCTAACAATTCCCCAACTTCGCGATGGGGCATGGTGAAGCCTAACTTCTGGTAGCTGTTCTCCCAAAGCTTCCCGCAGTCGTGAAAGAGAACGCCCGCGAGAACCAAGTCCGCATTCAGATCCTCGTAGACACCTAACAACGCTTCCGCCGAGCGCATCATCTGGGCGACGTGCTCCACCAGTCCACCTCGCCGTGCGTGGTGATACGTGCGGGCCGCCGCCGTGCGTAGGAAGTGTTCGGTAAAGCGGTCGAGAAATCGCTGCGATAGCAGGCGCAGGCGTGGGTCCTGCATGGCAGCGACCGTCGTGGCAATGTAAGCATAATCTGCGGTTTGCTTCTCCTGCAGATCTTGGGGTCCTCGAAGGAGAACCTCTCGCTCTTCCTCGGTCAGGAGGCGGAAATCCCACGCCAAGGGTTCCAACCCGTATTGCCCTTTATCGACCCACTGACCCGAAAGCTCCAGAAATTGGGGAGCCTGCAATTCCTGAGCCTTCGTAAACATGATGTGATCCGACCACACACGAATGGTGAGATCGTCCACGCCATCGGCAAAGACCAATTGAATATACGTCTTCCCCTGACGTGTCTCCTTCCCGGCCGCCTGGTCTAACTGAACCCTCAGAATCGCGTCAAACGGCGCTTCGCTCGCTTGACGCTTCAGTTCCCGGATGGAGATGGGCTCCATCAAGTCCTACTCTTCCTGTTCGATCGGGGGCAGCGGCTTTGCAAACTGAGCTGCTTCAGTTGGCACCTCACCAAACAAGCTCCCGTATATCTTGGCGAGCCCGTGAGCTTCCTCCAATCGGCCACGATCTTTATGGATCTTGTCCTCCACTGCATAAAGCTTGAGTGCCGTTTCCATCGCCACCTTGGAGAGCGCGCGATCCGTGCCGAAGTCCAGAGTGAAGACGCGATGATAGTCGGTAAGCGCTTTGCCAGCCTCACCTTTCTCTTCGTTCGCCTTCCCGCTGAGGAAGAAGGTTTGCGCTAATTGGGAAGGCACCAAGTCAGCTTCGCGCAAATCACTCACCAACCGATCTAGCTGTGCCACTTCCCCTGGCTTCTCCAGAGTGGCCAAGGTTCCCCATCCGGCAAAGAGATCGACTTGGGGATGGTACTTCTCACTCAGGCCCACTTTCTTCAAAAGCGGACGCTTGGCAGCAATCTTCGCATAATCGCCCATATTGCGATAACATTCCAACTGATTCAGACGCGCCAAAGAACCGTAATTGTCAGGGATAGCTTCCACGGTGCGATAGTCCCGTGCAATGGTTTCATAAGCAGCGGCCGCTTTGGCATATTCGCCAGACAAGCGTGCCTCCTCCGCCTCCTGCCAGCCTTCCGGCGGCTTGAAGGTCAGCCGACCAATGAGACTCTTCGTGTACGCGCGTTCGTTCTTTCCAGATGGACTCGCTGAGAAATAGATTCTCTTCGCATCCGCCTTCGTCACGTAGCCCGTCTCGGCGACGCGTTGCCCCTTGAGCAGCAATTCGGCAGGGGCTGGCTTGGCCAACAGACCAATCTGCGCGCCTAACGAGAGAATACCGACCAGGATAAGTTTCGTTGCCTTCATGTTGTGAGATGGGATGCGTTTAAGACTTCGTCGGTTTGATTTCACCAAAGCTCTCTCGCACTTGGAGCAATTCTTCACTCCACTCCCCTTTCGCCTTCAACTGATCAATATAATCCTGCCGTAATTTCCCCATTTCACGAACTTTGGGATGTTCGTTATTCTTCATCCGGAAATCATACGTATTGAGGAAACGAAACGCTTCCGCCCGATCGCCGCGTTCCCACACGATCTTGGCGATCCGCATCACCGCTTCGGCAGAGAGATCGAGTTGCCCCGCGTACAGGACGACGAGTTGCTGATAGGAAACCAGCGCTTCATCTTTCTTGCCCAATTTCTCGAAGCTCTCACCCAATTTGAAGAGCGCCTCAGAACGCGCCTCGCGGAAACTCTTATTCTCCATGTAGGTGCGCCACTCTTTATTGGCTTCCGTCCACTTTTCGCGGTCATGATAGAGCCGCGCTAAGGTGAGGGTGGCAATGCTCAGCACCTCGGCATTCTCTCCCATGTTGCCACGGATCCGGATGAGATCACTCATGGCCTCATCTTGGAGTGAACGGTCCGCGGAATAGGCCCCAATCCGAGCCAGTTGCAGTTGGGCGCGCATGGCCATTTCGGGATCATCACTGGCGGCGACCTGTTGAAACCATTCGCGTGCTCGCATGGGGTTGGATTCGGCCACTTTGGCCCCCAATTGATAGAGAATGAAATCGCCCAGTTCCTCCTTCTCGAAGTCATTCTCCAGGCTTTCGTAATACACTTTCACACGTGCAGCCATCCGGGCATCGTCCTGCAAACGCTCCTCGATGATGCCGATCTTTGTGATCAATAACCACGCATCGAGCGTCTTCAGACCAAGCTCGTTCGGGAACTTATCGAGGATATCGATCACCTCTGGGGCCTTCTTCTCTTTCAAAAGGAAATTGGTATAAGCGTTCAGCGTGCGCTCCACCGCATCGGAATCATTCGTTTGCCCAAGCCTAACAATGATCTTCTTGATCCGATCCAAGACCTCATCCACGCGCTGTGGTGCCGCTTCTTTGAATGACTGCAGCGCCCCGACGGCAGCATTGGGAGCGTAGACACTTTCAGGATACTTCGCAAAGAAGGTATCGTAGTGGTCAATCGCCTCTTGGTGTTTCTCTTGCGCAGCCGCAACGGGCACCAGCTGCATGCGGGCAGCGGCAGCCGTGATGAAGTGATCTTCTTCTTCGGCGATGGTGATGGCCGCCTGATAACTTGTCTCGGCGGCCTCAAAGTTCGCCTCATTCTGCTGCACATCACCCCGCAGGCTGTGGGCGCGATCCAGAACGCTGGACTGCGGGAAATTCTCAACGATTCGCCCTGCGAGATCGAGCGCCTTGGCATTGCCATCATTCTGCGGCGTGGAAAGCGCGAAGTAGCATGTGGCGCGATCGAGATAGGCCACATCCAAGAGGGCTGATTCCTGAGGCTCATAAACTTTCAGCCACTCATCTAACCGTTGCGCGGCACGCTGCCATTCGTATAGCTTGAGGAGATTACTCGCTTGATAATAAGTCGAATTCTCTTTGTAAGGGCTTTCGGGATAATTCTCGACGTGGGAATCAATCTCGGGCTGCGCCTCTTTATAGCGCCCAAGATAATAAAGAGAACCGGCATAGACGAAGTCGGGCAAATCCCGTTGAGCCGAGCCAAGCGCGAACTTGGGACGGAGATCACCAGCGATTTCGATGCATCGCTCGTACTCGCCATTGAAGAACATGGAACTCAACAACAGGGCGGAGACATCCGGAGCCAACTCATGATCCGGAAACTCATCGAGGAATGTGAGCCCGTGCTGTTGCGCATCACCCATCTCGCCAATATCCGAGGCGGTCTTGGTCGCAAGATACAGAATCGACGGGCGATACTGCGTCTTCGTGAAATGCGTTCCCATGTGATCGTAGATGGCAAACTGGGCCCGCACATTGCCCACGGCTTCGTAAAGCTTCGACAGTCCGAAATAGGTGGCAATCTCCAGCGGTTCCCCTTTCGCCAGATTCTCCTCAAATGTCTTCAGGGCGTGCTTCTCAGCCGCGCTCGTTTCTGACGGATCCGCCAACTTGCCCGCGAGGAGGACATCCGCTGTCTTGGGAACCAATCCGTATAAACGCCATCCCAGCCCTAACAATCCACTGCCAACAGCATCCTGCGCCAATTTCAGAACGCGGCTAGAATAGTAGCCATGCACGAGCGGCTCCGTAAGCAGCGGCGGACCAAACTTATCGACAAAGGCGCTAGCCCCTTCGGTATCGGTTTCTTTCTCGGCGCGCACATAACTCTCTAACACGGCGAGAAATCCCGGCCAAAGTGCCGACGTGTTGACGCCGTAACGCGGTGCTAGATTGAAGGCACTGCTGATTGATTTCTCAGCTTCCGCACGGTCGTCCTTCTTCGCATAGCAAATGCCAAGATTCAGGCTGAAGATGGCGGGATTGAAATGATCTTTCGTTGGCGAGGGATCAAGTCCTTTGAACTGCAGATAGCGCTTGATGGCTTCGTCCCAATTCTCTTGATACTGCTCGGCGGCCGCCCACTGAAACACGGCGGTCTTTTCGTAAACATTCGGCTGCGCAGCGGTACCATCTTCCTTCTGCACGCCTTTATAATCTTCATGACAGGTCTTGAAGGAAGCCACCGCATCGTCGTAGCGCTTGAGCTTCATCTCACAGAAGCCCTTGTTGTAATAGACGGTGCCAAAGGCAGGGAGATTCTTGTAGTAGGAATCATTTCCCCATTCGCCAATGATCGCCTCAAACATCTTGTGCGCATTCTCCCATTGGCCTTTGCGCATGAGTCCCACCGCTTTCAAGGTCGCCTCTTCGGCCGTCTGATCGCCCACATTCTGGGCCGATAGAGGCAAAGCGCTTGCCGCGACGATTGCCATCAGGAGGGCCCACGGTCGCCTCCACTCACATTGCGTTAGGGAATTTGGGTGCATGGTCACTGGGAAGAAATACGAAAAGATATTCGGCTACAGACAACGAAGAGAGGGCTCACCCAAAGGCAAGCACCCGCCTAATTCTCGACGCGGAAACCCGTCATCGTCACGTTGGAGATCTCGACAATCGTCAGGGTGTTCACGATATCGATAAACCGCTGTTGCTTGGCGCCGTCATCCGCACGCACCACCACGAATGGAGGCGAACCTGAAGCATCGGCGACTTGTTTGTAGTCCCGTAGTTTATCGAGAAGACGCGGACACTTGCGCGAATTGATGTCGGCCTCCAGCTCCTCTTCCGCTCCACCGATGCCTGCGAGGATCACGCCATCCTCACGCAGACGGATGCTCAACGGATCCACAGGTGGGACGTCTACCTGATCGGTCTGCGTGGAAGGAAAGGTGATGTCTAAATCGCCTTCCTTAGGCTGCATGGTTGAGGTGACGAGAAAGTAGATGAGTAGAAGGAAACTGACATCAATCAACGGAGCGATGTCCAATTGCGGATCTTCTTGTTCCTCAAGCTTGAGATAGGAGCGTCTCGCCATGAGTTCAGGTCAACGTTAGTCGTTATACTTGTTCACTTTGTAGGTGGCGAAGACGACATCGGCCACACCCGCATTGGCTGCTGCGGTGACCACTTTCTTCACCTCGCGCATCTCCACACGCCGGTCCGCACGCAAGTGCAATCTTGTGGCGACACCAGCTCTGGTATTCGCTTCTTTCTGCATGCGACACATATTCTCGACGTCGGTTAGGGTAATCACCTTGCCATTCACATCCTTGATCGCCCCATTCTGCAAGACGTTGATCACGATACGCCCTCGGGCCTCTGCCAAAGGCTTGGCTTGCAGGGCCACCGCAGGCTCCACGCTCTTATCCTGACGGATGACGATCAAGCGGGACGTCACCATGAAGAAGATGAGGAGCAGGAAGACCATGTCGATCATAGGCGACATGTCCATCTTGGGAGACTCCGGCTCGGCAGTGACGAGCGCTCTGAGACGTTTGGAGACCATTTGTCCGACAAATGGTGACGCTTAGGTCGCGAGCCCTTCTGGCACTTTCGCAAGTTGCTGATCGGCATTCAACGTGTTCAAACTCGCATCGATCATATCAGCAGCCGCTTCATGCGATTCCGCCACAAGACGATTGAGACGATTCCGCAGGTAGAAATAGAAGATGATGGCGGGAACGGCGATGACCAAACCGGAGAACGTGGTGATCAGGGCTTCGGAAATGTTACCAGCCAAGACGGAGGCGTCGGGATTCTCCAAACCACGCAACTTATCGAACGCCCCGATCATCCCCGAAACCGTTCCCATCAGCCCCAGCATGGGAGCGACCTGCGCGATCACTCCGAGATACCCGATCATGGTCATGTGCGAGCGGTTCTCACGCGCCGTGAAATCGGCGATGGCATCCTCCACATGTTCCCGGCCGAGCGTTTCCGGATCGGTGGCATCCACCTTAGGCAGCGCGGTGGCCAACATGCGCCCCAGAAAGGAAGGGCTTGTCGACGCCACTTCGATCGCACTACGCACTTTGCAGCCCGTCATGTACTCGTGGAGCTGCGAACGGAGATCATCGGGAATGAACTTGCCACGCGTCAGTTGAATGAAATTGAAGATGATCAAGGCCACCATCACGAGTGAACAGATGGCGAGAAAGATCATCATGATCCCGCCTTCCTTCACTTGATCAAACACCGTGCGCTGGGCTTCCGTGGCCACTTGTGCCTCTTGAGCCATCAATTCCGGACTGAGGAGGACTCCAGTGAGGAGCGCCAGGCCGAAGGCAATCGAGGATTTCATAGATGCGCGTCGATAGCTCGGAGAACGAGACATGCTAAGGGAGGTTGGTTGAGAGTTTAGTAAAGGTTGGGTGCGTGAATGGACAGCCACCGAGGACCGGCCCTTGGTGGTCTAAAGCAAATTCAAGGACGGGTAAAGTGGCATTCTCGTATAGAGCGGGAGATTCTCACTCCCACCAAGGCAAGGATGCAGGTGCCTTGCAATTATTTCGCTAAAAATTTCTTAATCAACGAATCGAACACTGGCAGCACTTCATCTTTCACCCGCTCACTGCCAGCCTGTGTCAGCATGGTGTCATCGACGAAATTCTCCACGCTCTTGGGCAGGACGGTCTCTCGATTAAGATCTACAAAGGGCACGTCGGCACTCACTGCCCAGTCTTCACCCGCATCATAGTAGCGGGTTAATTCGCGCTCCACCCATGCCGGATCGGGGCGCAATCCCGATCCATTTGGCGATTCTGGCGTTGGGCGTTTCAACCATCGTGGGCGCTTCAAACGGCCAAGTTCAGTCAGGCTGAGAAGATCGTCATGCAAGGTGGGTTCTGTCAGGACCACGAGCGAGGCGTCATTCCGTTCAGCCAAGCGTTGGAACGCCTTCAGACCGTCGAGATACTCCAGTGAGGGATCTCGCGAAGGATCTGTTCGTCGCGGAGGACTCACATCGAACGGCAAGGTCTCGTACACACTGCGCTGGTTTCCCATCACTCGTAAAAAGTGGTTCTTGGCTTCGAGCACCGACCGGCGCTCGTCATTCTCAGTGGCTCGGGCGTGTCGCCCATGACGCAAACGACGGGCCACTTGTGAAAGCCGCACCATCTTGTCTTTCCACCCAGGAAATCGCGACGCTGCGGGCAAGGTGTTCACCGCAGTGGGATTGTATTGGTAATCTGGAAGGATATCCAGAACCTCGGAGACGCCGAATGCCACGACGAGAATGTCTGGATCAATCTCAGGAACGTGGGCCTTGCTCCATGAGATCCCCGATCGCAATGCGGTCGACCCCGCGGCAACTCGCGCTCCGGCAGGACTGGCGCGCAGGCCTACCTCGATCCCCGCTTCAGGATACCGTTTCTCCAACGCTGCAGCCATGCGGCCCCACCAGGTGTCCTCCACGCTTTGCAGGGGCTGGTAGTTCCCTTCCCCACCGACGATCAGGATCTTCACGGTCTCCTCCCGATCCTCTGCGGGTGGCCGCTTGCGCAATTCCCTCGCATCGACCTCAAACACGCTCTCTGAGGGCAGACCCAGCGGCTTCATGTTGTTCTGAAACGTGTAGCGATGGGTCACGTAGGGCGAAACTGGCATGAAGAGCCAGAGGAACAATTCCACCAGACCGATGAGCAGCAAGACGATCACACCGACCAAGGCACCCTTACGAAGGAGCGCACGGAAGATGGTAGAAATCACGGCCATGCTCGCACCACACTGCAAGCAGGGGCACAAGACAAGGAATTTCATTGCTCCATCAGTCAGCCTGGTCTGGAAACCGATGTCGGCGGCGCACCACCTTCTTCTCTCGGAGGTCCGTCCGCCCACCACGACGTTTCCGGAATGGATCAAAGACGTGATCGGCTCCGTGGATCTTTGCCTCGTAAACGAGCGCCATCATTTGACCTAGTTCTCCAGCGGGAAACCCGCGCTGCTTGAACCACGCCAGATACTCCGTCGAGAGATCGTAGAGTGGCACGCCATGGGGCGGATAATGCTTTGGCCCGTACTTCCCGAAAGGCATGTGCCATTGCACAGCCTCCCCTAGCAAATGCCGAAAGGCATCCAAATCACCTTCTGGAATTTCCTCACCCATGGGCTAAGAACCTGGATTAGGCGGCAATGTTAGTGGCCGTTTCGCCAGACGATCCTCCCAGCGATGCAAGGCAAACCCCGAGCCCAACCCACCCACCTTTCGCAACAATGACAGACACTGTTGATGCCAGAGATCGTAGTCTGGGGGACCGGGCGGCAGCGAGCGCGAATTGGGAAAGATCAGATACGTCACCGCGAGATCGGAGACGGGACGGTAGTTAGGATTGGCCTTCGCGTTGAGCGCTTTAGCGAGTCGCAGAGAGCCCTCACCGATCTTCGCCTTGGGACCGTAGTCACCGCAAATAGCTGGATAGAGCCGATTCTTATGAATCACCACCGCGTAATCACCCATGCGTGGCGCGAAGGCATGGTGACCGACGTAAGGGTGCATCGAAAGTGGTAGCACAATGAAAGGGTCCTCCCGGGCGATGAGGAAACTCTGTTCTTGCAAGCCGCGGATGGTGTTCGGCAAGTGCTTTGCCTGATAGGTCAATTGGACTTTCTCTGAGGCACTCGGTCCCGCTTGCAAACGCTCTTTCACCGACTGGAGGCGTTTCTGATAGACCGCTAGCAGAGGGTTGGGTTGAGCGGTCCGCTTCGGCCAGCGATAGCTCGTTTCCGCCTGATAGTGCCGAGAACCAATCACTTGGGGATCCATCACGGCAAGCCGATCCCCATCGGAGCCATCGGCGACCACGTCCATGTCCGCCTGGACGAAGAGCACCTTCTGCTGCGTGCCGGGATGAGTCAGCTCCAGGATGGTCTCACAATCGTAGAAATTGTGCCTCGAAAGCGTTTGGTCCAAGTTGGTCAGCTTGTCTTGCATGTAGGCGAGCTTGTCCTTGTAGAGCAAATGAAAGAACCCCGAGACCTTGGCTTTACCTAACATGCTCGCCAGCCCGGGCAGCATATTGGGGAGATGGCTGTTGACCTTTGTCAGGGTCTTGAGCGATTGATTGGCCTGAGGCACCTTGACGACCACCTGGAAATGCGCGGCGTAGCTTGGATCGCGTTCCCGTTCGCTCGACGATAGGCTCCCTCGCAACGGCGTCACCTCCGTCTTGATCTGCATCTTGTTGAAGAGACTCTTGGTATCGATCGATTTCTTGGGGACGTAAGACAATGGCAGGGGCGGCGGCGGTGGAGCCGGCGGATCTGCCTCGATATCGCGATAGACCACTTTCTCTTTCACCACCTCTACGGGAACTTCCTTCACCACCTCTACTTCTTTGACCACCTCAACCGGCACTTCCTTGATCACCTCCACCTCTTTCTCGACTTCCACAGGCACCTGGATCTCTCTCGCAGGGCTGAGGGAAGCCACATTTGCGGTGACCGTTTCCCCTCTCCACCAGGACTCCGCTCCCCCTGACAGCAGGTGCCCTATCAGAATGCCGAATCCGCCCCAGAGCAGCGGCCCTTTCCACACCTTCCGTTTCCCTTCCAGTCGCTCTACCTGCTCATCCATGGGCCTTCGACCACGTTTGACGCAGCGCCCGAATCGTCGCCTCGCAGGCCGCGTCATTCTCCAGATCGTGCAAGGTTTGATTGAAGGGCTCGGCCCTCACCGGCCCATCATAACCGAGGGCAGCTAGGGTGCGCACGAATCCCGCCATGGGAATGACCCCAGTGGATCCAGGAAGTTGACGCCGGTTGTCTAACTGATCCTCCTTCGCCACGCCTTGGGGCGCATCATTCAGATCGACGAGGATGATGTCATCCGCCGACAACTCACGGATAGCTTCCAAAGTGTCGCCAGCCGTCCACCAGTGCCAGCTATCAAGCACGACCCCGACATTGCCCGTGCCAATGCGCGCGATCAGTTCCCGCGTCTCTGCCAGGGTGTGAATGAATGGATAACGCCCTCGAACCAGGAGCGAACGCGTGCCCACATATTCCAGCCCGAGCTTCACGCCATGATCCTTGAGAATCGTCGCGACCCGGCGCAGGCGATTCGCATGCTGATCGAAGTTGGTGAGATAGGTCCACGCATCGTGCGACGGCATCAGCCAGGTGCTCATGCGCTCCACGCCCGCCTGCTGGAGACGAGCAGCGATGGCGGGCAATTCAGCGAGGCCTTCCTCGAAAACCGCCGCGCCACGGCGAAATTCCACGGGCAAGCCCGCCGTCCCCCACACGAGCCCGTTGGCCTTCACTTCAGCGGCCACCGCCTCAGGATCTTCCCACGCCTTCGGCATCGCCTCCACGGCCTCAAACCCGTAGACTTTCGCGAGGCGAATCGTTTCCGCCTGATCCGCCCGCACTCCGAGAGATCCCGGGTAGAGGCAGAACGGGAAAGGCCGAGGGCGCGCGGCCGCTTCTTGCGCCAGCAGTTGGGTGGCCGTGAAATGAGCGAGGGCGCCGCCCGTGGCCTTGCGGAGGAAACGTCGACGTGAGGTGCAGGTGTCGTGAACCATGTCAGATGAAACTATCGGATGACAGAAAGGGTGCGTGACTGTATACCGCGCGGACCAAATCAAAGAGATCAATTTGCCCATGAAGAAGATCGTCGTCGCTTACTCGGGAGGTTTGGACACCTCCGTTCTGTTGAAATGGCTCAAGAATCACTATGACGCCGAAGTCATCGCCTACTGTGCCGACGTAGGTCAGGGCGAGGAACTCGATGGACTTGAAGAGAAGGCGCTGAGCACGGGTGCTTCCAAATGCTTCATCGGTGATTTGAAAGCCGACTTCGCCGCAGACTACATCTATCCCATGTTCCAGGCGGGGGCTCTCTATGAAGGTCAGTATTTGTTAGGAACGAGCATTGCCCGTCCCTGCATTTCCAAAGGAATGGTGGACATCGCGCAGCAAGAAGGCGCGGATGCGATTGCCCATGGTGCCACAGGGAAAGGAAACGACCAGGTCCGTTTCGAACTCTCGGTCGCAGCACTCGATCCCGATCTCGAAGTGATCGCCCCCTGGCGCATGCAGGTCTTCCGCGACGAGTTTCCCGGTCGGGCGGAAATGATCGCCTATGCCGAGAAGGAGAACATTCCCGTGCAAGCGTCCGCCTCCAAGAGCTACTCCATGGACCGGAATTTGCTCCACATCAGCTTCGAAAGTGGGGTGCTCGAAGATCCCTGGTATGATGCTAGTGGCGAAGCGGATCGCGACATGTATGTTCTTAGTGTTTCTCCCGAAGAGGCGCCGGACAAGCCTGAATATGTCCAACTTCTCTTCGACAAGGGACGATGCATTGGCTTGAAGAACGAGCGCCTAAGCGACCTCATGGGCCAACACGGCATCGCCTCCGAAGCTGAACAGGATGGCTACGCATTGATGTCTCCGCTAGGAGTGATGCTCATCCTCAATCAACTCGCAGGCGAACACGGAATCGGGCGCATTGACATGGTCGAGAATCGGTTCGTTGGGATGAAGAGCCGCGGCATTTACGAGACTCCCGGGGGCACGATCCTCCTCGCTGCCCATCGCCAGATGGAAAGCCTCACCATGGATCGTGAGGTCATGCACGTCCGCGATGGCTTGATCCCCGAATACGCCAAACTCGTCTACAATGGTTTCTGGTTTGCTCCTGAACGCCTCGCCATTCAAGCGTTGGTCGAGGAGAGCCAGAAGCATGTCAGTGGCGAGGTGCGGCTGAAACTTTACAAGGGAAATACGATCACGGCTGGACGCCGTTCCCCCTTGAGTCTCTACAATCCTGACGTCGCGACCATGGAGGCCGATCCTACCAATGCCTACAATCAGGATGATGCTAGTGGCTTCATCCGCCTCAATGCCTTGCGCCTCAAGACCGGCGTGAAGGTGCATGGAAACTAAGACCTTCTTGACGCCCTTTGGCAACCATGCCAGGGGGAAGAATGGTTCGTCCCATCGTCATCTACGGAGACCCTGTGCTCCGAGCCAAGTGCCGTCCCGTGACTGAGGTCACTCCAGAAATCCGTGCCTTGGCGGAAGACATGATCGAGACCATGGTCGAAGCGCAAGGCGTGGGACTCGCGGCGCCGCAGGTCGGAGAGCCCATTCAACTCGCAGTGATCGATGTTTCCCACGACCCCGAGTGCGTCACCTATCTTCGTGTGAATGGTGAGGATGTGGCCATGAAAGACCTCATGCCTATCGTCTTCATCAATCCCACCCTCGAATTGATCAACCCGAAGGAAACGGAGCAAGAAGGCTGCCTCAGCTTCCCCGATATCCGGGCCATGATCACGCGTCCCGAGCAGGTCAAAGCCACCGTGACGACGTTAGACGGCGAAACGTTAGTGATTGAAACGGATGGCCTCTTTAGTCGGGCGATTCAGCATGAAACAGATCATTTGAATGGGCGTCTCTTCATCGATCGGATGTCAGCCGCGGCCAAGGTCGGCATGAAAGGGAAGATCAAACGGATGATGGAGACTTACGGAGGGGCATGAACGATGGCCTCCGGATCGAGGTTTCCGTCGAGGCCCAGCAAATGCGTCTTCTCAAGGATGATCGCGAGATTGCGCTCTACCCCATCTCCACGGCCAAGAATGGCACCGGATGTGACGAAGGCAGCCATTGCACCCCCCTGGGGCGCTTTGAGATCGGCGAGAAGATCGGTGACGACGCCCCCTTGGGCACCATCTTTAAAGGTCGTGAACCCGTGGGGATTTGGGAAATGGGGATGGAAAGTGCCGAAGACCTCATTCTCACCCGCATTCTCTGGCTCCATGGCCGCGATCCTGAGAATGCCAACACCCACGATCGCTACATCTACATCCACGGCACCAATCAAGAAGATCTCATTGGGCAACCAGTCAGTCATGGCTGTGTCCGCATGCGAAATGACGACATGATCGACTTCTTTGACCGTGTCCCCACAGGCACCCCCATGGTCATCGCCTGAATTTCGCTTTCACCTCCGCGCCAATCTTGATTGAATAGGTCACTGGCAGGGTCCGTCCAACCCGCGCTAGATTCCCTCTAAAACTCCACACGTGACCTCTATGAATACGCGACGTTCCCTCACCCTATTTGCCTCGCTGCTCCTCGCAGGCGGCCTTTCCAGCTGCTACTACGACAGCTACTATTACGACTCCGTCTATGACGACGGATACTATGGTGGTGGCGGCTATTATGGCAGCTCAAATATCTATGTAGGCAATTCTTATTATCGCTATCCCTATGCGACTTACCCCCGTTACCACATCCGTGACGGACGACGCTACTATTACTACCTCCGCGATGGGAAACGTCATTACTACAAGAATCAAGACTACTACCGCCGGAATGATCGAGACAAAGACCGTCGCGGACGGGGCAATGATCGGTATGACCGTGACCACGATCGGTATGATCGCGATCATGACCGCCGTGGCGATCGTCGCGGGGGGAACACGGTGGTCACCCGTTCGGGGCGTTCTTCATCCGCTGCGGCTCCTGTCGTCCGGACCTCACCTCGATTGCGAACCACGACTGGGAGTCGGTCCCGCGTGAATGCATCAAGCCGCAGCCTGTCCTCTCCCCGCACCACCACGGTCACGACTTCGAATCGCTCGACCCGATCGAACACTCGTGTGTCCAGTGGACGCTCCAGCAGTGCACGGGCCTCGGCCCCATCGGTTTCACGATCCTCTCGGGCGAGTGTCTCCAGCTCGCGAAGCACCAGTTCCTCCAGCCGATCACGCCCATCCATGGGCTCAAGCTCACGATCCAGTGCGCCCACCATGCGCTCTAGCAGTTCGCGATCCAGCTCCTCGTCATCCTCATCTTCTTCGTCCGGACGAAGGGACCCATGGGGTGGCGGCCGCTAAACCCGCCTTTTCGTAAAATTCCGATCCAAGCACGGGCTGCCTTTCCGAAAGAAGGGCAGCCCGATCGGTTCTCCCTGAGATCCCCCAATTGATTCTCGGGAAGAGCCACCCAACCGGACTGCCTATCTATTCAACCCCCAGCCTGCTTTGCAGCAGGCTAGATCTCCATTATGGAGAATACTGATATAACCACAAGCGAATAGTTTAGAAAACTCAACTATGAGACTCAGGGGGCAGATTTCCAGTCATTCGAGAAATCGTGTGCTCCGCGAGCCACGATCCGACGCCGACGCCGGGGCCACAGAGCAGCCGCCAACGCCACGGCAGCGGCCAGGGCTGTCGACGGTTCTGGGATGCAAGTGGTCTGTAGATCATCGACATAGAAATACGACGCGAACGCCGTATCTCGCGCATTCATCGTTCCAAAGCCGATCGTATAGGTCCCTGTTTCTGGCAAAGTCAGCGTGGTCGTCTGCCAACCAGTTCCATTCGAGGGGCCATTTGTCCCTGCCGGCCCTGCGAAAGTGTTCACACTGGTCAGCAGAGTCAGCTGGGTCCCTGAAATGCCCGGGCCACTGAGCGAGACAAAGGCAAAGTCATTGTAGGGCGGATAGTCACGGGTCCACATCAACCAGTCAAAAGAGATCGAGCCCGATCCGTTGAAGCTCGTTCTGATCGCACTCCCATCGAATGCCGTCTCTGGTACCAGCCCATTCAGTGCCCCTGAGGTGGTCCCCAAGAAACTCGCCAACGAAGATCTACTAGAGCCGCCCGTCGTTCGCATCTGCACGACTTGGGTGCCCGCCGTTGGACTGATCGTCCCACCTTGAGGATTCCCATAAGTGTAGGAAGAAGAAGTACTTACCACGCCCCTGGTAGACCAACCTGACAATCCGCTGCTGAAATCCGCGTTGGTGATCGTTGCACTAGCGTGCTCTAGGCTTGCCCACGATAGGATGCCCAAAGTCGCCACCACTGATGAGATACCTGTTCGCAAGACCCTGATAATCTAATTTTTATATTATCTATAGCGAATACCCCTAGTTTATCAAGGTTAAACTTCCCGCTCTCCAGATCATCAGATCGGAAATCAACAGCTGGCACGGTCCTCTTTCAGTGATTTCCCATGCTCACCGAGGCATCCTCGGTTTCTTCGATGGTCGCGCTTGCCTTCAGCGTCTCCGCAAAGGCCTGTACCTTCTCCTGACGCTGCTCCTGCACCATGATCTCGGCCAGGGCAGCCTTGATCTCCTCGAAATCGCGCGGCTGAGGAGGCTTGCGGTCAGTCACTTTGGCCAAATGGAATCCCCAATGCGTGCTGAAGATGGGACTGATCTCTCCCACCTCCATCGAGAAGGCAATCGTTTCAAACTCGTCCATATGATCACCGCGCTTGAAGAACCCCAGGTCAACCTCTTCTGCGGGCTTGTCACTGTGCTTCTCTGCCAACGCCATGAAATCTTCTCCCGCCTGCGCCTTGCGCCGCACCTCACGTAGCTCCTCATAAACTTCATCCCTGGTCTCCGATTTGCGTAGCGATTTGAAGATGTGTGACGCTCGCACTTCCTCGTCCGTCATGAAGTCGTTCAAATGCTCCTCATAGTAGGCACGAACAGCTTCTTCCGTCGGCTCTCCCATCTCGCCACACACACCATCGATGAATTTATCCAACTGGATCTTCTCAGCCAACTCCTTGCGCAGTTGCTGTTCCCCCTCTTCTGACAGTCCGGTGTGAGCGTAGAACGCCGCCTCCCCGCCCTCTTCTTCTTTCATCTTCGCCAAGGCATCATCCACTTCTTTCTTGAGCACTGGGATCTTCTCGTCCTTTGCCTTCTCCGCCAAGAGCACCCGCTTGATCACATTCTCTTTCGCATAGCCCAGAAATTCCTCATCTCGCTCGCAGCAAGAGACTTGCGCCAGACTTTCATAATAGGATTTGATCGACGAGAACTCCTGATCGATCAGCGCCTGATCGATCTCTTTGCCATTCACAATAAGAGCCATGCGATACCCATCGCACCGTCGATTCCAACTGGCAAGTTGAGCAAATAGACAGAGGAAAAGCGAGCGGCACCCTGGACGTCATCGCGTCGCAAGGTGCCGCCAAATGACACGGAACCGCCTGTGCCGTCCAAGGCAGGGGCTCACGTTCCCTAGCTCATTAGGGCGGTGGCTGCCTTGCCGACATCTGCCTTCCAACAAAGGCCTGACATCAACCAACAGGCTCGGCCTCCGATAACGTAACAACGGTCCGGGCCCACATATTCCTTATCTGGTCGAACACCGCAGAGTCCGTGTCGCCGGACAAAGGCACGCCTGGCCCACGGTGTCAAACTCGCGGAACGTCTTCCTACGGTTCCTGTCGAACCTCAAAGGGTTGGGCACCCGGTAAGAACACTACCTCATCCGCCAACCCACCCTAATGCACCCAATCCCCTGTCGCCTCCGTGTGCGATGCCTCATCTCTTTCATTCATCTCATATGAGAGAGAACGTTTCCACCCTCACTTGGACTGATGCAGACGCCACCTGAAACAGCATCTCCCGGCCCTTTCACCGTCGTGGCGACTTCTCCTTTGGCCACCTCGTCAGGCTCTAGATTGGCCGAATGCTCGTCAATCTGAAGACTGCTATCCCTGCCCGTTGGATTCACTGCGGTATCAATGTGAGGCACCACGGTGCCTGTCAGCACTCCTAGCATCGCACCCTAACACTTCCAAAAGAAGCGCGCGCTCCGAGCCCGCCACTGTCATTAATCCCAATACCGCACCGTACCTGCTGGCACTCCTCACTGGTCACGCTCACGTCGCTGATTGGGCAGGATTTCTCCTTCCCAATCCGCGATCCCGACGCCACGGTCCTCGTCCCATGCTCACCCTCTCCAATGTCGGCAAAGGCTTCGGCGGACGCGTTCTCTTTGAGAACGTCAGCTTGCAATTGAACCGCGAGGAACGCGTGGGGCTCGTGGGACCCAATGGAGCTGGGAAATCGACGCTGTTTAGCCTCATCCTTGGAGATGAGGTGCCCGATGAGGGCAGCATCACCCTGGACAAACGCGTGACCCTTGGCTTTCTCCCCCAAGAACACGCCTCCGCAGGTGACGAGACCGTTCTCGACTTGGCCACGTCGATTTCTCCTGAGGTAGTGGAATTGAAACGCATCCTCCTGCGTTTGGAGAAGGAAGAACGCACCCACGAGCCCGATTACCATGACGCGCGTTTGAAGTTTGAAGGGCTCAATGGCTTCCATCTCGAACCGAAAGCCAAACGCATTCTCAATGGCCTAGCCTTTCGGCAAAGTGACTACGAACGGCCCGTGCGCGAGATGAGCGGCGGCTGGATCATGCGGGCGCATCTGGCGCGTCTTCTCGTCATGGAGCCCGACCTCCTCATGCTCGATGAGCCTACAAACCACCTGGATCTGCAATCGCTCCAGTGGTTTCAGCATTATCTCCGTAGCTATCCCGGTGGTATCCTCACCATTTCACACGACCGCGCCTTCCTCAATGACATTGTCACTACGGTCTATGACATTGATCAAGGCCGACTCCATCGCTATCGGGGCGACTACGATCAGTTCCTCATCGAGAAAGAAGCGCGCTACCAACAGCAACTGGCAGCCTATCAGAATCAGCAGCGCGAGATCGCGCAGCTCCAGCGCTTCATTGATCGTTTCCGCTCCAAAGCCTCCAAAGCTTCCCAAGCGCAAAGCAAGATCAAGCAGTTGGAGAAGATGGAGCGCATTCCCATGCCCACCAAGGTGGAGCAGAATCTGAACTTTCGCTTCCCTCAGCCCAAACGTGGCCCCCAACGGGTGATCACCCTAGACAAGGTCACCCAGGCCTATGGAGATCTCACGGTATATCAGAATCTCAACTTTAGTGTTGAGCGTGGGGAACGCATTGTCCTGGTGGGTCCCAATGGTGCCGGCAAATCCACGTTGCTCAAGATTCTCGCAGGCGTCCTCCCGATCCAGGCCGGGACGCGAGCGCTGGGAGATCCCATCACTCTCGGCTATTACTCCCAGCATCGGACGGAAATGTTAGATCCCACTCGTACCGTGCTCCAAACCATCACGGGGTCGCGTCACCGAGTGAGCGATCAAGACGCACGCACGTTGTTAGGCTGTTTCCTCTTCAGTGGCGATGATGTCCACAAGCGCGTCTCCGTGCTCAGCGGTGGCGAGAAGAGCCGTCTCGCTCTTGTGCAGTTCTTGTTAGACCCGCCCAATCTCCTCCTGATGGACGAGCCCACCACGCACTTGGACATGGCGAGCATCGATGCCTTGATCAATGCTTTGAAACAATATCAGGGCTCGCTCGTCTTCATCAGTCACGACGTCCACTTTATTCGAGCGATCAGCGAACGCACGGTCCACATCGAGGCCGGGCAACCGACCCCTTACGCCGGCGGCTATGATTACTACGTAGAGAAGTCGGGAGCCACCTCCGCAGAGACCCAACTCACGCAGGCCCAGCCCGAGCATCTTCCAAAGAACACGAACAAGGCCCCCACATCTCCCAATCGGAAGACGAAAGAGCAGAAACGTCAGGAAGCTCAAGAACGGCAGAGGCGCAGCGCTCGAAAGCGCACCTTAGAAGCTGAGATCGCCAAAGCCGAAGAACGGATTCTTCAAATGGAATCTCGAAGAGACAATTTAATGAAACAGTTAGAAGACCCCGCCGCCTACGCGGAGAATCGCGGTGCCGCGATCGACTGGAATCGCGAACTGGCAGACATTGAAGAACAACTCCCCACGATCAACCAATCCTGGGAGAAATTGGCAGAAGATCTGGCCGAGCTCTCTGCCGACTAATCACCGAATGGCAGCTTCCAGCAAGGCGTAAGCTTCCTCACGCATGCCGGTGACAAAGTCATGTTCCGTGTCCGGTTGCCGTAGCACAATGCGTTGGCCCAGACCGAATCGCCGGTCGTAGACGTTGGCCATATCCACACACTCCTTCACACTCTCCCAATCGAAGTTGGCATCGCGCAAAGGTGCACTCACAAAGAGGGGGCACGGGGCGATGGCGGTGAGAATGTCAGGGAAATCAAAGGGGATCTCATGCAATCGATGTCGATAGTTTGATAGGCGTGGCATGTAGCGCCACTGGCACCACCCTTTGCCATAATACCAGTTCCCCTGTTCCCCACCGTAGTAGTCACGAAAGCGATCAAAGGAACAGCTGACCGCCAACGCCCGAATCCGATCATCAAACAACGCGGTGAACAGCGCATTATGCCCACCTAACGAATGCCCAATCGCGCCAAAGCCGGCTTTCGAATCAACCTCTGGCAGTTGAGCCAACAAGTCGAGGGCGCGGCTGTTGTCCCAGATGGCCTTCATCGTCCCGCTTTCGTAGCCCAACGCGCTCAGATTCGGCCAGTAGTTGGCAAGCAGCGGATAGGCAGGCGCCACCGTCACCCACCCCCGTTCTGCGAGTTCGGCCGCGTACTGACGCCCCGACTTTCCTCCCAAGCCGACCACTACTTGATGCCCCACCTTCATATCCGTAGGATGCAAGCAGAGGGCTCCGCGTGCGGGAAGATTCGCTTTCGGCACGCACAAATAGGCCGGGGTCCGCGACTTGGGCTCGGATTGATAGGTGATCAATTTCCTGACATAGCTACCCATATCGACTGTTTGAAGCGTCTCAATGCCCAAAGGAACACGACGCTCCTCATCAGGAAACGCGCCCATGACCTGTTCGGCGGCGTGCCTCACGTCTCGACGTGTTCTCGATAGGAGCGCCTTGACCAAGGGGCGCCGCTTTGGAAATGCCTCTTCACCTAGCTCCAACGCGAAAAGCCCCCCCTGATAGCCCACCAAGTAGAGCTCCCCATCTGGACCTTCGCCGAAGGACGCTGGCGCCTCTGGAGCCTCGCCTATCTGCAAGAAAGCCGTGACCTCTCCCTCCTCCTGACGCAGACCGAAGAGACGGCGCGTGTTGAAATCGCCAAAGAGATAGACACCCCGCCAGCCAGCATACCGGCTCCCGCGATAGACATAACCGCCCGTGATCGATCCTCCCAGATGACGCCCATACGCTAACAGTGGTTCTGCATATACCTCGTCTGCTCGGCGCTCGGATTCCTTGAAAGCTTCCCATCCTTCTCTCACATTCCAACCATGATTCTCACCTCGCGCAAGCATCAGCACCTCTTCATAGCGCAGCTGCCCCACGTCTCCTACCCATAGATCGTCGGTCTCACGATCAAACGAGAAGCGCCACGGCTCGCGCAGTCCCAGAGCCCAGATCTCAGGACGCCACACCCCATCAGGCTGATCGATGAACGGATTGTCCGAAGGAATGCGATAGCGTTGCCCCGCGGGGACATCATCCACGGCGATGCGAAGCATCTTCCCCAGGAGCGATTGCCCACTCTGGGTGTATCCGTGAGGATCCTCCTGGGGCCCGCCATCGCCCATGCCAATGTAGAGGCACCCATCCGGCCCAAACGCGAGGGTGCCGCCATTGTGATTATCCGCCGGTTGAGGAATCGCCAGGAGCAATGTCGACACCGACCCAGAATCGGCTCGCCCATCAGCTGACGCTTGTTTCTCCATCACCACGGTGTGTCGCCTACCTGCTAACATCGTTTCGTGTTTGATAAAGAAACGCCGATTCGCCTCAAAGTCAGGATGAAAAGCCACGCACATCAGTCCTTCCCAAGGCCCATCCGTGACCACCTCTCCCCAGTCGGCAAACAAAGACTTGGATTCTTCCCCAAGTGGTTGCTCTCCTGGCAATCCTTCTAGCAGCCATGCCTTACCTGTTCGATGCTCCAGCACCAGGAATGTCCCATCCAGGCCCGGCACTGGCCCCAACCACACCGGCTGTTCAAACCGAGCAGACGCATCCAGCAGCGGCCGACAGACAATGGCATGGTCTAGCTTTTCCACCACATTGAAGGCAGAGCGTGTCTCCCCGAGCGCAGGCAACATGAGCCCGGCACTCACGAGGAGAAAGGGAAGAAGTGGAACCGTCCGCATCAAGCGAATCAACACACCCTCTTGCCACTCGACAATCGAGATCTCGACCGATCGATCATTCTTGCGCTTCCCACAGCCCCTCGGCAGATTGGAAGGATGAAATCTCTTCCCATTCTCGTCTCGCTGCTCACCGCCCTTCCTGTCTCAGCAATCGATCTCGCGGAAATCGTCGATCCCAATGCCAAGGTCACCAAGCTGGGTGGCGAGATGAAGTTTACCGAAGGCCCTGTGTGGGTGCCCTCTGAGAAGAAGCTCATCTTTAGCGACATTCCTAACAGTATTCTTATGGAGTGGAGTGCGGAAGGCGGTTTGAAGAAGCATCGGGACGTTCAGAATGCGAATGGTAATCTGCTCGATCTGGAGGGACGCCTCCTGACCTGTCAGCACAGCGGGCGCAATGTCATCCGCACGGAGAAAGACGGTACGATCACCGTGCTGGCTGAAGAATTCGAAGGGAAGAAGCTCAACTCTCCGAATGATCTCGCGGTCCGCTCGGATGGCATGATCTTCTTTACCGATCCAAGTTATGGTCTGG
Source organism: Verrucomicrobiia bacterium (assembly GCA_030425385.1). Taxonomy (GTDB): domain Bacteria; phylum Verrucomicrobiota; class Verrucomicrobiia; order Verrucomicrobiales; family DEV007; genus JAACDM01. The sequence continues at coordinate 87,002 of JAUIAH010000033.1, forward strand.
GGCAAAAGCCGGGGGAGATTGGCGGCAAATGGGTGTATCAGCTCGACCCTAACAAGAAAACCGTCGAGGTGATCTACAAAGGACACGACATGCCTAACGGCATCGCGTTCTCGCCTGATGAGAAGATGCTCTACATCGCCGATACAGGAAAAGTTGGCAAAGTGAGAGCCTTTCACGCCAAATTATCCGGCTTACTAGACGATCCAATCTTCGAGATTGATGTGCGCTGCGACGGGATGTGTGTGGATGTGAAGGGCAATCTCTACCTTAGGCGGCGCAAAGAAATAACTTACCGAATTTAATTAGGAATGGTTAAATAGTTTGCTACTGTGAAAGTGTGGCAGATGAAGAATTAGTCCAGAGAATTCGAGAGAAGTATCGTTTGATGCTC
>JAUIAH010000034.1 GCA_030425385.1 Verrucomicrobiia bacterium
TCTCGCTGATCACCCCGGACATTGCTGCCCGAGGCGCTCCCTGCTGAAGCAGGACGCCATGCCAACGAGATCTCCCCAGGTAAGGGCACGAACCTCCACCACACGACCGCCTCATTTACCTCCGGAGTAGAACCGAACGGTTTCGCTGTGTTGTGCCAGCTCACCTGGCTCCGTCGGCCTCGTATGAGGTTCTTGTTCATCGGCCCATGGCTGTCGCCTAGTCTGCCTTCCCACGGTCGGTCGCCCTTCCGCAGGTTGACTTCGGCTAGTGCTTCTGATCACTACTTCGTTGAACGGATATTTCATGATGCATTCGGTTTCACACAGGGGACTTGAACCCCTTCTGGTTCGTGCCCATGCTGGGCACACACAAGGCGGCGCTGACCAACCCGCTACCGCTCTGGAGTCGAAGTCGGGAGGTAAAGAGAAACCTAAACCTGAATCGGAGGTCCGCCCCCAGTAGCGGGTGGCAGGCCTCGGACGTTATGCATACGACATGAATATTTGGCGGGTGATTTTTATGTGTGCCGTATTAATCGGTTTACTCGCGTGCTCAAAACGCACGTATCACGTGGTAAATGCCATCATGGAGCCTACTATCCCAGCTGCCAGCAACGTGGTGGTTGACACGACGGCCTACGATACGCAGGGACCGATGCGGTGGGACGTAGTTGCATTCGAGCCCCCGGGATCAATTTTTCCTGAAGCGGGGGCTCCCGATAAAGTGGAGGCAACGTGGATAATGAGGGTAGTCGCACTTCCGGGTGAAACGATTGACTTTGGGGGTGAGGAAATCCTCGTGAATGACAATCGTCTTGAGGCACCTGAGCCTTTGGCAATGTTGAATTACAAGGGACTTGGTTCTCAGAAAGATCGCAGAATCGAAAAGACACGATACACGCTCGAAAGAGATGAATATTTTCTGTTAGGAGATGATTCCGTGAACTCCTACGACAGTCGCTTTTGGGGCCCAGTCAAAAGCAAGGCGATTGTCGGGCGGCTCCACGAGATTATAGGAAAATAGCATAACAACTAGGCTCGCATCGCAGCGACTAAAAGGAGCCTGCGTATGCAGCCCTTGTTGAACAACCCGCGATCGAACTCCGTAAAGCGCTCCTAGCACGCTTGGAAAGACGTCCAGATTTCCCTATGGGATTTCTATTCGCCGGTACCCTGGCACTGTCCTATGTCGAAGCAGTGTTAAGGGACAGGAGTGTCGAAGCAGTGTTAAGGCGAAGAAAAGGAGTTATAAAGGGACAGGAGAAATAATGAGAAAGCAGTTGTCAAGATCAAGAGGTGGGTGTAGGTGCTGATTATGAGGAAGCCGCGTAGCATGTTGTTAGTCGAAGGGTCGCAGTGTTTTCACGTCGTGGTACGTGTCAATGGGCGGCATTTCCTGTTGGATGAGGAGGCGAAGGAGCGGTTTGCGACGCTGCTGCGGAAGGTGGAGCGCTTTGCGAACGTGACCGTGGTGACGTGGACGATGCTGGACAATCACCTGCATTTGGTGCTGCAGGTGCCGGAGACGATTGGGGTGGATGAGCTGCCGGAGGATGAGTTCTGGGCGCGGTTGAGTGCGTTGTATTCTCGGGAGGAGATGGATGCGATTCGGGCACGGATCGCGTCGTTTTATAAGCTGAATGGGGGAGCGACGGCGGTGGTGCAGGAGAAGGCGTATCGGCAGGACTTTGTGAATCGGATGCATGATCTTTCGGAGTTTATGAAGACGCTTATGCAGCGGTTCACGGTGTGGTTCAACAGGCGTCATGAGCGGGTGGGGCGGCTTTGGGAACAGCGGTTTAAGAGTGTCGTGATTGAGGGTGGTTGGGACGCGTTGATGACGGTGGCGGGGTATGTGGATCTGAATGCGGTGCGTGCGGGGATGGTGGAGGATCCGAAGGATTATCGGTGGTGCGGCTATGCGGAGGCGGTGGCGGGGAAACAAGCGGCGCGGCGTGGGTTGGGCTTTCTGATGCAGGAGGAGGCGTTGCGCGAGGGGCGGGCGATTCCGAATTGGCGTGTGGTGGGGCGGGAGTATCGGCGAGTGCTATTTGGGATGGGGGAGGCGCAGGTGACGGCTACTGGAGAGGTGGTGCGGAAGGGGGCGTCTGCGGAAGCGGTGGCGGCGGTGCGTGAGAGTGGAGGGGAGCTGTCGTTGGCGGCGCTGTTGCGTTGTCGGGTGCGCTATTTCACGGATGGGGTGGTGATAGGGTCGAAAGGGTTTGTGGATGGGTTCTTTGAGGCGAAGCGGGAATACTTTGGACCGAAGCGGGCGGATGGAGGGCGGAAGATGCGTGGTGGGGATTGGGGAGAGTTGCGGTCGTTGCGTGACCTAAGGGAACGGTTGGAGTGATAGGGTCGGCTTTGCCGGAGAAATCAGAACGAGATTTGCGTTTGGACCACAGATGACACAGATGGTCACAGATTGATGCGATCGGCATCGCCCTGGAATCTGCGGCAGGCCTGGTTGGGTTAAAGTGAGTGTTAGTAATCGCGGGATGGATGCGGGTGGGAGGCAGAAAGATGAGGATGGATTGAACAGAAGAGAACGAAGCGGTGACTGCTAATGTCATTGGGGATCGATCGCGGCGTGGCAAGTGAGGTCGTCAGGGATCTCACAGCGGACTAGAAGTTCTTCTGAGATTACCTTCGAGCGGCACCTGAGGGAGTCGTTGCGAATCAAGTCTCGTCCCGTGAGTCTGTCAGTTTGTTCGTAAGCGTTAAGGTGCAGAATATTCACAATCGGCGAGGAGAAGAGGGGCGCCAGCACGGCCCCAGTTGCCGCTTGATGATCACCTTTGGTTCCCCTACAAATTGGACGCAGTTGACCACTCTCATGGTCTGAGTTTCTGGGGATGATTTCTAACTACCTACAACTCCAACCAGGCCGAAAAGCTTCTCGTCGAGAGTGGCCACTGGTCCTAGACGTTTGCCACAGAACATGCACTCCGACCAAATCCCGTTTGTGATCTTTTCGGGGCTGGCGCTGGCGGCAGGGCTTTACCTCTTTCGATCTTCGAAGCTTACCGCATCCCTCTTCATGGGTGCCGGGATTCTCCCTACACTCGGAGCCCTGAGTAACTCGAACCGTTGGCCCATACCCTTCCCAGTGGAACTCGCGATGATTCTCGGAGGTGTCGTGTTCTTGATCGGGCTCTCGGTCTTCGTCGGAGCAACCAAGAATTTCAAGCAACGATCATTGATTCCGTTTTGGCTGACCGCTGTTCCATCGATGCTCCTGGGTCTATGGATCGCGGCCTCGACGGTCGGGCTCGCCAATCTCCCTTAAACCAATCGGCGAGGTTCGTCATCGGCTTTGGAGAGGTAGTAATAGCGCGTCATTTCCTTTTTTCCATTTGGATGTTGGGCTGCTACTATCCATTTCGAATCTTCACCAACGGCAATCACCTCGTGCATCGCTCGACCGTGACCGCCGCCATCCTCTAAAGTGATTGATAGCCATCGTTCATTATCGATCCATCCTATGGCATACTCGCCGCTCTTCCAATGGGTGCCTGAGTCACCGCTTGTCAGAAACAAGCTCACACCTGCGACGGCTACGATCAGAAGAAGTGACTGTTTCAGTCGGCACTTGGTTTTTCGGCGAGCTGATGCCTGGGTGCGATCTTTGAATCTGACAACTGCTATACTGCTCGCGATGGATGATTTCACTTGAGAGAGGCGTCCCGAAAGACGTTCTTCTCTACAAAGAGATCGCGGCAGGATTGGAGTTGATCTAACAGCTGGCCTTTAGGAGCGAGTGCCAAAGCTTGGTCGACCGTCTCGGTGGCTTTCTCAAAGGCGCCGGTAGCTGCTTGAGTGATTGATAGAGTGAGTAGGTATTCGGGATTCTGGTGTTCTGTCTTGCGGCAGGCCACAGTGGCGAGACGATTGGCCAGGTCTTCATCGCGCATCGATTTCTGGGGATGAGCCGAGCGTATCCAGGCGAAGCCATTGCTCGCCCCGGGATGATTGGCGGCGTATTTGAGGGCGCGGGCGTAGGTGCGCACGGCTTCCGAGGCGCGGCCGAGACGTTGCAGGGCACGGCCGCGATCACAATGATAGTCGGCATTCTCGGGCTCTAAGGCTAGGAGCTGATCGAGTAATGATAGGGCGGCTTCTGCGTTTCCTTGAGACCAATGGTGCTGCCGCAGTTTCTGTAAGGTGGGTAGATGCTTGGGTGCTTGCGCGAGGATGGTTTCCCACTGAGATACCGCGGCCTCCGTGCGTCCTAAGGTTTCCAAATAGTCAGTGAAGGCTAGGCGAAGAGTGAGATCGCTGGGGCGTTGGTCGAGGGCTTGGCGATAGATTTCAATGGCTGCGTCGGCCTGGCCGCGTTCGCGGAGAAGGGTGGCCATGGCAATGTCGCGCTGAGCGGCCATTTCCTCCGACAAGAGATGGGGGCGCCATTGGCGATCCATGGTGTTGACCTGTTGGAGATAGGCCGCGGCCTGATCGACAGCTCCGCGGTCCATGAGGAGGGCGCAGAGGCGCTGAGGGTCGGGCACGGGGACGGGGGACCACCAGCGGCCGGGAAAGGGGACGCCAGCTTGTCGGCGGGTGGCCCCGTCGGCAATGAGCAGGGGCAAATCACCCCTTACCAAGTCTGGATCTACTGGGCCTTTGTAGAGGGCTTTGACGTACCCTTGGGCATCGAGGAGGAACGCGCTCGGGACGGGGAGCGTTTCTTTGTAGTCGAGGGAGGCTTGTTGAAAGAGATCGATGAGGTGAAGGGATTCCAAACTGAGAGTGAGCGTGCGGAATGGGCCTGACAGATTGGCGAGCATGGTGTCTGCCTCTGCGTTGCTGGGCGTCACTTCAGCTAGGATGATTTCCAGGTCATTCTCCGGAAACGTCTCCGCCAACCAGGTGCGCAAATCGTCTACGGAAGGCCCCCAATCAGCCGCCCAGAGTTTGAGTAGGGTCGGCTTGCCGGTCAACGCGAGCGTTTCGTGCACGGGGTGGGGGAATGGCAATCCTTGGGGAAGAATGATGCGCACGGTGGATGCGTGAGGGGCGTCTTCCACCTTGGGATCTCTCAAGTCGGCGGGTGGGCTGGGTTTCCAAGGCACCGCGTCTGCTCGTCCTTGGCGTAATTGATAGAAGCTGTTGAGAGCGAGGTCTGCGAACGTTTGTTCCTCGCCTCCTGGCCAGACGACTGTTGCGGTTGCGGCTTCGTCCGGTGGCAAGCCTTGGAAGGTGAGCCAGGAAGAACTCTGTGAGCGGACGACGTGCCCTGCGTGGCGCCTTTGCGTGTGCCCATGGATGGTGACGGTGGCCCCAATGGCTTCACGCGATGTGGTGCGGCCGTTGCCTAACAAGTGCACGCTAACAAAGTTGGTGGTGGGGGCGTTATTGAGCAGTAGTTGCACCCGAGGTGCGCCTCGTCTGGCGATCCAGGTATCAGCGTCACCATCGAAATCCCAGTCCATGGTGGCGAGGGCGCGCGCATCGTCGGGGAGCGGGAACTCGGCGGCTGTCTCCAAGGGCTGTGGCTCTAACAGCGTTGCCGAATCGGAAGCGGACACTGGGCCTTCATCGACAAAGGACCATTCGCGGTCTTGGCGGATCCATCGACGATTCTCACCGATGGCCCAGAGATCTAGATCACCGTCTCCATCGTGATCGCTGGCCTGGAGTGTGGTGGTTGGCTCGGTGAGGGATAATGCTTGTCTCACGGTGAAATGGCCGCGGCCCTCGTTCTCCATGAGGAGAAGCTGATCTGCGGCGACCACGGCGAGATCGGTCACCCCATTATCATCAAAGTCTAGGAAGAGCGCGCAGGGTGAGGCGTCGAGCCAGTCTGCGCCTGAGGCTTCGGACATGTCGGCGAAGCTGCCGTTGGGTTCACGGAGAAAGAGCCGGTTCGGAAGACCGCCTGGCATGCAGAGATAGAGATCATCTAGCAGATCTCCATCCACATCGCCCAGGGCCAGTCCATGGGCTGCCTCCGAATCAATCCCGTGAGCCTTTGCTAACCGCTCTCGCCAGAAATCGTGGCCGCGGAGCAGGTGGGCCGTGAAGGCGTGATTCTTGCCAAGCACTGCACCTGTCCGGTCCGCATGGCCAGGGGTGATGGTAAGTGCTTTGTCCTCAATGCGTTTTGCAGGCTTCTCTGCGCTTGCGTCCATCAACGCGGTGATGGGACGCATCACGCTCATCGGAGCCGTGGGAGGGGATTCCGTCGTCGGCACAGTGTCGTCCCCTCGGTGACAAGCCGAGATAGCAATCGCGACGATCAGCCAAAGGCGCTGCATTGCCAGAGTCTGGCGCTTTCCTCGCGCCCAGCAACAGGAAGTTCGTCAGGATCAAGGAGTTTGCTTATTTCTGAGGAGGCTTAAATTTGGACTTGCCCGATCGGTGGGTGAACTCGAACCGATAGAGGACGGATCACCTGCCAACTCACTGGAATTGCGATTGCCGCGATGGTGAGACCGATCGCCTGCCACTCGGTCAATCCGATAGAGATGGCGAATGCCAAGACAACGGTTGCCCGACTACCGTGGAGACTTGCCTTAGCACGAGTGATCGTGACAACCGGTGCGCTTCATTCTGTCGTTGTGTTTGGTTTACCCTAACGGAAGTTCACTGCTCTTAAGGAGCGCTTCGACGAATCCTCGGAAGAGGGGGTGGGGATGGTTGGGTTTGGATAGGAATTCTGGGTGGAACTGGACGGCGATGAAGAATGGGTGCTCTTCGATTTCGACGATTTCGGCGAGGGTGCCATCGGGAGAAGTACCTGAAATGGTCAGTCCATGGTCATCGAGGACGTGCTTGTAGTCAGGATTCACTTCGTAGCGATGCCGATGACGTTCCGTGATCGTCGCGCTTTGATAGAGTTCGTAGGCGCGCGTGTTTGGTTTGAGATCCGTGATCCAGGTGCCCAGGCGCATGGAACCGCCTTTCTGGTCGACGTCTTTCTGATCCTCTAGCAAACAGACGACCAAATGAGGCGACTGCGGGTCAAATTCCTGGCTGTTGGCACCTTCTAGTCCGCACACATGGCGGGCGTATTCAATGGTGGCGATTTGCATGCCAAGGCAGATGCCGAGATAGGGCAACTTGGTTTCACGCGCGAAGCGCGCGGCGGCGATCTTGCCTTCGATGCCGCGGTCGCCGAAGCCGCCTGGGATGAGGACGCCGCCCACACTGCTCAAGTAGGCTTCGGCTCCGTGCTTCTCGATGTCTTCGGCATCGATCCTGACAATTTCTAAACCACAATCGAGGTAGGCGCCTGCGTGGGTGAGGGCCTCGTAGATGCTTTTGTAGGCGTCTTGGAGCTCGATGTATTTCCCGACGACTGCCAGCTTGACGTGATGCGAGGGGCTGATGATCCGATCCACAAACTGTTCCCAATCGGTGAGATCGGGGCGCTCCGTTTCGAGGCGAAGGAGATCACAGGTGATCCGATCGAGCCGTTCTTTGCGCAATTCTAACGGAAGCTCATAGATACTGTGCTTCATGTCGATGGCCTGGATAACGGCCCGTTGATCGACGTTGCAGAACATGGAGATCTTGCGGCGCATGTCCTCATCGAGTTCATGCTCGGTGCGGCAGATGATGATGTCAGGCTGGATTCCGAGGGATTGCATGCGGGCCACGCTTTGTTGCGTGGGCTTTGTCTTCAGTTCGCCTGCGGCGGCGATGAAGGGGACGAGGGTGCAGTGAATGAAGATGACGTTCTCCTTGCCATTCTCCAGGGCAAATTGACGCATGGCTTCGAGAAATGGCAGCCCTTCGATATCGCCAATGGTCCCACCGATCTCCGTGATGATCACATCGGGGTTCTGAGCTTTGGCCACATCATGGATGCGCTGCTTCACTTCATCGGTCACGTGCGGGATCACTTGCACGGTGGCGCCCAGGTAGTCGCCACGGCGTTCTTTCTCTAGCACCAATTCATAGATCTGACCGCTGGTGAGATTGTTGTTCTTGGTGAGATTGCCGCTGGTGAAGCGTTCGTAGTGCCCAAGGTCCAGGTCAGTCTCGGCTCCGTCGTCTAACACATACACTTCGCCGTGTTGGAAGGGGCTCATGGTGCCTGGATCCACGTTGAGATAGGGATCGAACTTCTGCAGGACCACGCGCAGACCGCGATACTCGAGGAGTGTGCCCAACGATGCTGCGGCGAGGCCTTTCCCCAGGGAACTGACGACGCCTCCGGTCACGAAGATGTACTTCGTGGGACGCTCGCGTTTCGATTCGTCCGTGCTCATGAGGTCGCGTGCTGATGGGCTAAGATTGCTTTCTCTACTTGCGCTGCTTGCTCCGGTGTGTCGACGCCGACGGCTTCGTCTTCGGTCACGACCACCGCGATGGTGGTGCCATTCTCCATGGCGCGCAATTGCTCCAACTGTTCTGTTTGTTCCAAGGGGGTAGGTTCCCAGCGGACATACTCTAACAGGAAAGCCTTGGAGTATCCGTATATCCCTTGATGCCGGTACCAGGTGGCCCCTGGGTGGCATTCTCGCCGATGAGGAATCACACTACGGGAAAAGTAGAGGGCTTCTTGCCGTTTGTTAAGCACGACTTTGACAATATTCGGATTGGCGATGGCGTCCTCATCCGTGAGCGGGCTGGCCGCGGTGATCATGGCGAGCGTGGATTCCTCGCGGAGGCGCCTGGCTAACGTATCGACCAAGGCGGGAGATATGAGCGGTTCATCGCCCTGAATGTTCACCACATGCGTGCAGTGATCGTAGTTGCTCGCGGCCTCGGCGATCCGGTCAGATCCACTTGGGTGGTCATCTCGCGTGAGACACACCTCAGCGCCGAAGGCAATCGCTGCGCTAGCGATGCGGTGATCATCCGTGGCCACGACCACATGGCTGAGTTCCTCACACTGCTGGCACCGTTCCCAGACGTGCTGGATGAGCGGCTTGCCTGCCAGCATGTGTAGGGGCTTGCCTGGGAAGCGCGTGGAGGCCCAGCGCGCGGGAATGAATCCGTATACTTTTGTTTCCATGTTAGTCTAGCCCCCCTCCTGGCGCTGCAGATAGTCTCGCCTCACGGCCTTTGTCAACTCCTCCGGGGTGATGGTTGCCGTCCCTACTTTGCCGACGACGATACTGCCTGCGTGATTGGCCAAATGGGCGGCTTCTTGTGGTGTCGCTCCCGAGCACAATGCTAGGGTGAACAAGGCGATGGCGGTGTCTCCTGCACCGGAAACGTCGTAGACTTCTTGGGCGCGTGGGGGGCTGTGCCAGACGGGCTTTCCACGGCTGAGCAAGACCAGGCCGTGCTCGCTGAGCGTGATTAGCAGGTGATCACACTCCCACAGGTCGTGGAGGCGCTTGCCGAGCTCTTGGATCAGGGGATCGTTGGCGAGATCCTCACCAAATCCCACATCTTGAAGGCCGGCTGCCTGAAAGGCTTCCAGGCGATTGGGTTTCACTGCGGCCACGCGGCGCCAGGCGATGGGATTCTTGGGATTGGGATCGACGGTGACGGGCACGCCTGCAGCATTGGCCTGAGCGATGACGGCATCGACGAGGGGTTGGCCCAGTAGTCCCTTGGCGTAGTCCTCAATAATCACGGCGTCCATGGAAGGGAGACAGGAGGCGATGCGCGTCTCGATCTCTGCGGCGACCGCGGCGGAGACGGCGTGAGGTCTCTCGCGATCAATCCGCACCACTTGCTGGCTGCGGGCCACGACACGCGTCTTCACGATGGTCTCGTAGGATTCATCGACTACCAAGTGCCCGGTGGAGAGGCCTTCTTTCTCGAAATTCTCGCGCAGCAGGTCACCCATGATTCCGGGGCCGAGGACACCTACCACCGTGACGTTGCTGGCAAAGGGCAACAGATTACGGGCGACATTCGCCGCGCCGCCGGGATAGGCGGATTCGCGCTGGACCTGCACCACGGGGACGGGCGCTTCCGGCGAGATACGGGTGACGTTGCCCCAAATGAATCGGTCGAGCATGACATCTCCCAGCACCAGGATGGACCGGCCTTGGAACTGCCCCAGCAGTTCCTTCAATCGATGCTCGTCCATGGGCAATGCGTCCATGGGCGACACCTCTGGGTGTCATGGGTGGATCCCGCAAGTCATTCTGCACGGAGAAACCACATTCGTCCCGATTCGGGAAGCCTTCGCCTGGGACGAATGCCATGGAGGTGCTCTAGCGGAATGTCAAGGTATTCAGGATGCGTGCGCACGATTGTGGCATCGAAGTTGCTGTCTCAACTGAGTATCTATGAACTATGGTTACTTGTTGGACATGGACGGCGTCATCTATCGGGGGAGTGAACTCATTCCGGGGGCTGATGCCTTTGTGAAGACGTTGCGCCAACACCAGCGTCGCTTTCTCTTCCTCACGAATAACAGTCAGAGGACGCGGCGCGATGTGGCCATGCGTCTGCTGCGAATGGGCATCGAAGTGACCGAGCGCGACATCTTCACCTGTGCCATGGCGACGGCCCGGTTTCTGGCCTCACAGAAACCCAGCGGGACGGCCTATGTCATCGGTGAAGGGGGCTTGCTCAATGCGCTCCATCTGAATGGATTCTCCGTGGTGGAAGATGCTCCCGATTTCGTGGTGGTGGGTGAGGGGCGGACCCTGTCGTTCGAGATGATTGAGAAAGCCGTGCGCCTCGTGGAGAAGGGCGCTCGCTTGATCGCTACTAACATGGATCCCAATTGTCCCACGGAAGCGGGTGTCCGTCCTGGGTGCGGAGCCATCGTCGCGATGATCGAACAGGCCACGGGGAAAGAAGCCTTCTCTGTGGGCAAGCCGAGTCCGATCATGATGCGGGTGGCGCGCAAGCAATTGGAACTCTCAACTGCCCAAACGGTCATGGTCGGAGACACCATGGAAACCGACATTCTGGGCGGGGTTCAGTTAGGCTATCGCACGACTCTCGTCCTTTCTGGTGGCACGGCGAAAGAAGACTTAAACAACTTCGCCTATCAACCGGAAGTGATCGTCAACTCCGTCGCCGACATGGTCGACCTGGAAGCCTTTGAGGCAAAGCTGCCCAAGCTCGAGTGAATCCAACTAGGGGAGACGCATCTCGGTCACGTTCTCTTGCTCGATGCGGACGTCTTGTTGCAGATCTTGGTTATCACGGCGGTAGCGGATTTGATAGGTGCCTGCTGCGAGCTTGAGTTGCGGTGCTCCCGTGATGCTGGTCGCGACGAGTTGGTCGTTGGCATAGACTTCAAAGGGAATGGCGAGCGCCTGACGCATCGCTTTGCTGAGCTGTTCGGCGTTGGGCGCATGGAGATATTGTCCACCTCCGAGGGCCGCCCAACTGGCGAAGGTCTCTTGCAACGCGGCTTCATCGATGGCGTATCCGACAATGTTGACACGAACGTCAGAGCCCGCGGAACGCAACTCGCGGATGGCGAGAGCAGGGTCGCCTTCGCAAGTCTCCTCGCCATCGGTCACGAGAATGACGATGCGTTCTCCCGTGACGCCCTGCAGATCAGAGGCGACGTGGGCGAGCGAATCCGCGATGGGTGTCTTGGCGAGATTCATGGCTTGAATGCTAGCCACTTTCAACTTGGCGGCGGCAGGATCGAGCGGCCCAAGGGACATTTCCAAGTCGGTGCGGCAGCTATCGGCCTCTTTGTGGCCGAAGACGCGGAGCGCGAAACCGGTGCCAGCTGGAATCACGTCTTCGAGCAGGCTGAGGATGCTCTCCTTCGCGATCTCAATGCGGCGTCGATCACCCTGACGTTTTAACATGCTGCCGGAAGCGTCGAGGATGATTTCCAGGGCACTGTTCTCCCCGAAACTTCCTGTCTGGTTGGCGATCACCTTGAGGAATCCTGGTTCCGTTGGTGCGGGAGTGACATTGATAGGGCGCTCAGCGAGGACACGCGTCTCACGTGTGAGATAGTGCAAGGTGTAGGCCCCTTCGATCGCCGGCGCGGTGTAGATGAGGGTGGGCTCTTCCTTGATGACGTAGTGGTGGGCCGCGTAGGGACGTTGTGGCTTCTCCCCTTGAGGCATCATGGCAATCAAATCCTTGCGATTGCCTGGCCCTGTCCAGGCCACTTCGAAGGCTTGTCCAGCGATGACTTCGGCGGGTGCCTCTAGGGTGGCGGAAACGTCGACGATCGCGATGGGGGCGCGTGCAAGAGGCTTGCCACCTGTGAAGTAGACCACTTCGTACTTACCGAGTTCCTCCGGCACGGTGAGGAGGAGGCGATTGCTCGTGCTCATCGCCGTGTAGCGGTAGACCGCTGAACGCGCTTCGGCCCCGACCGCGACCAAGCTGATGAGGTCTCCATGATTGTCCGGCCCTGACCAGGCCACTTCCAAATCGCCTCCAGCCTGTACGGTAGTAGGCACCTTCACGCTGGCTTCGGTGCCGCCCACGCGAATGCTTGTTCGCGCCAACACCTCCGTCTTCATGCGGTAGATGATGTCGTATTCACCAGGTTCAAGCGGTGCCTTCAACGAGACGGTGGCCTTGCCCTTCTTCCGTGCGATGTTAGGGTGAGTGTAAGAAGCCGTCCGTTCATTGGAACCTTTCTTGGCGATCGCGATGATGTCGCTGCTATACGATGGGCCCGTCCAGTCGACCTGGAAGGCGGCATTCATCTCGACGGATTCTGGCGCTTTGAGGGTTGCCTCGACCGGCGTGACGGTAAACGTTTTGAGATGATGATAGGCACCTTGGGCCGCAAGCACCACGCCGTAGGTGCCTGGCTTCAGCGGGGCCGCTAATTTAACAGGCTGATCGGGTTGGTGCAGATAACCATAGGCACCGCCCTTGAGCGCTTCACCCTCGGCGGTGACCACTTGAAAGCGTCCGCCAGGTTGCACCTCGCCCCCGGTCCATTGAATCTCCAGAGTGCCCCCGGCGGGGACGGATTTCGGAGCCGTGATCTCAGCTGAGACGATGCTGATGTGGCAGAGTGTCAGGAGAATGGGAAGAATGGGGTGCATGACCTAGCGTTTGGAAATGGTGAGATTGACGACTGTCTTGCCCTTACTTTCCCCCACGGCCGCTTGGACGTGGCGACTGTTCTCGTCTTTGGTGAATGCTAGCACGCCACCATTGCCACTTTGCATGGCCATGGTTTCTTCCCATCCTTGAGCTTTGAAGCTCGTCTGCAGTTTCTCAAATTCCTCCGCTTGAGTGCCGGAGCAGACGAACCCGACCATGAATCCTTGCGGCATCTTCATCGCCGCCTCAAGAGTCTTGCTGGGTTGGGGCACATCATCGGGGAATCCATCGGGGAGTTTCACCTGGCCGCCAGCCACGTAGGTATGGCCATCGGCTGTTTCGATGCGCACTTGATCGCCATTCTGCTCCAGCGAGCCACCCGGTACAGTGACTTTCCGTCCGCAGGAAGGCAGGCATGATAAGGTGGCGACGAGAAGGGGTAGAATCAGGATTGGTTTCATGGTGTTTCAATGATCGTGTGAGACACACAGACACCGCCGCTCGAAGACGGGCGAGAGGGGGGAAGGGTCCAGGGCGACAGATGGACGTGCGACGAGTGAGTTTGGGAAAGGGTGGAGGAAGAATCAAATGGAAAGGGATCGCTGTCCCCTAGGATTCTCTATTCTGCTAGGAAGAGAAGATCACGGCATGCAATGGCGCTTGCCTGGAGACTCCGCTGTGCCGTACGTTCGCGCCATGATGAAGCGATTGCGATTGCAACTGGGGACCTTGGCGATGGCCTTGGTGAGTTCATGGCTGACTGTCAGCATGGCTTTTGAGGATGCCTTTGAAGATGGCAATGGTGATGGATGGACTTTGTTTGACCCGATAGCTTTGTTAGGGCTCGCGGAGCCATCCACATTTGACTTTGGGAACGGCGTCTTTCGCTTGGATGGCAATCCCCCCGCGGCAGACCCGGCGGGGCCTGCACGCCTCTTTGCCTACATCGATGAAGAGATCTACTCGGATTTCTACTGCGCCGTGGATGTGGTGGATTGGAATGACGATATCAACCAAGCGTTCGGTATCCTGGGACGTGTGGATAATGTGGGGCCGGGATCCACCACAGGTTATGTGTGCAATTACGATCCCAACCAAACAGGTGGTCAACCAGGGGGACAATTTCAGATCAATCGGGTCATTGATGAAGCGTCGAATCCCACCATTGCGACTGGCAATGTGAAACTGCTAGCCGATCACTCCTATCGGATGGTCTTCCGGGGCGAAGGTGACCGCCTCATTGGTGCTCTGTATGATTTGCAAGATCTCACCACGCCCGTGGTGCAGATCGAAACGAGTGGTGCGGAGAATCCCGATGCGGTGACCTACACGGAGGGGCGGGTCGGACTCTTCTGTTTCTATCGCGGCGACGACCTTACCGAAGCGCATGCGCGTCCGGACGTGACCTTCGACAACTTCATCGTGCAGGAGAGTAATCCAGCGCCCGAATGGCTGCCGGGCATCGCGCGCGGTGTCGCTAGTGAACCGCAGGTCATCGCTCATGAGCCGGCGACGGGTGCCACCTTCCACCCGGCGGCAGCGGGCTTGCGCTTCACGGTGATTCCTGGCGAGGGAGGCGAGGAGGTGTCACCAGAACTCTATCTGAATGGCGAACAGATCCCTCGTGAGCAGATCGAGATCACGAGGGAAGAGGACGCCGTCAAGGGCTTCTATGGCGGGTTGGACCCGAATGCACTCTATGAGGCGCGGGTGTCCCTGGGAGACGTTCATTCCGTCTGGCATTTCGACACCATTGAGGTTGGTGTGTTAGACTCTGGGGAGGCGATCGTGATTGAGGCCGAGGACTATAACTTTGGCGCGGGGCAGTTTCTGGATCAACCTGCGGCGGGAGGGCCGACGGAATCAGGAGGCATCTTGCCGAACGCGGATGAAAGCTACTACGATCGCGTTGGCACTCTCGGCGTGGACTATCACGATCTCGAAGGGGGACCCGTTGCAGAGAACGATTATCGGTTGGAAGATCTGGTAGGATTGCGGTCCGGTGCGCAAGAGATCGAACCCGGTCCTTTGCAGCGCGATGTTCCGCGGGCGCGGCATCTCCTCACAGGTGCCCAGGATTACGAGATCTTTCAGACGGAGGCGGGAGAATGGCTCAACTACACGCGCACCATTCCTCCTGGTGACTATCGCGTCTATGTGCGTGCCGCCAGCCAGGCGTCGCAAGATATTCTGTTAGACGAGGTGACGAGCGATCGGACCCAGCCGAATCAAAGCACCGCAGCGTTAGGGCGTTTTGCCTTGGCGAATCAAGTCTCGCGCTTTGATTGGCGATTCACTCCCTTGACGGATGCAGAAGGCCATCCAACCACCCTTTCGCTTGCGGGTGAGACCACCCTGCGTCTCACCATGGGCGGAGACGAAGCCGACTTTGCCTTTCGGCGAGTGTTAGGACTCAATTATCTGCTGCTGCTTCCGGAATCGATGGATGATCCCAATCTGGTGGTGCCGCGTGGTGGACTCTTTGGCAATCTCACCGGTGCGGAGACCGCTTCTCTGACATTGCGAAATGGGGGAGTGGCAGAACCGCTCTCGATTGCGTCGGCGACGGTGGAAGGGGAAGACGCTGCCCACTTCACGGTGACGGATCCTCCGGCGGTCTTGTTGCCAGATGAAACGGCGACCATTGATGTCGGCTTCGACCCCAATGGCCGGGAAGGTGTGTTTGTGGCGGAGCTTGTCTTGACGACAAACGATGAGAGCCAGCCTGAAATTCGGGTGGCTTTGGAAGCGACCATTCCCGTTTCCAGTGGCTTGCTGGTGCACTATCCCTTTGACGATCCGGCGGGGAGCACGTCGGCAACGGATGCCTCTGGGAATAGGCGGCATGGAAACTATGTCAGTGAGGCTGGGGGCGTGCTCACGCTAGGTGTCGAGGGCTTGGCAGGAGGTTCAGCGTTACGGGTGAACAATGGCTCTGATGGAGGCGGCGGCGCGCATGTGGAAGTTCCGATAGCAGCGCGCTTGCCTGAGTTGGCCTCGATGACGGCGCTCCTGTGGTTCCGCCAGGATGCAGGCAGTGGCAACGTCACCATCCTTTCGAAAGGATTGGAAGCCGCTGACCCGTTCGCCATCGCCGTGGCCCAAGAGACCCTCGCATGGGGGGCGGCGGGCGAGCCTAGCTTTCAATATGAGAACGCATATACGGTCGACACGACGCATCACCTGACAGTGCGCTACGACGCGGGCGCGATCCGATTCACCATCGATGGCGAACCGCTTGGCGACGCGATGGATGGACCGGTTTACGATGATGGTTCTCCGAGTCCCCTGCTTGTTGGAGCCCTTACCGGCGGCGTGTTAGGATTCAATGGAACGCTCGATGATTTCCAGTTGTACGAACGCGTGCTCACTGATGATGAGATCGGCTTTCTCTACAACAACCCAGGACAAGCGTTAGCGCCCATGGCATCGGAGCCCGGAGGTGACGCAGCGACGACGATCTTTGTCTCACGCGTGGCGGATGGGAGCTGCCAATTGACGGTCGACGGTCCTGCTGGGCGTCAATACACAGTTGAAAGCAGCCCGTCATTGCAGGCAGATTCCTGGACGGAAGAGGGGACCTTTGAGGCAGGTGATGGCCCTCTGGAAATCACGTTAGAGAATCAATCGGCTGCCGTCCGTTTCTACCGATTGCGTTACTAGAATGCTCTTGGGAAAGCATTCTTGCGCAACGATGCTAGAAGTGAAAGAAATCTTGGTCAGTGGGCCCGCTCCTGTCGCGTACGATTCGAGGAAGGGGAGGAATTTCGCGAGTGTGTCGCCGGATGCAGAGGATGCTTCTGAACCCAGGCGAGAAAGGCGGTAGGATCCTCTTTCTTCCAAGCTTGGAGGATATCCGTCACGAACACTTGTAAGCGTGCAGGCTGGAACTCCATGCGTTCTAAGAAAGCCTCGGGGTCTGCAGCGAAGCAGGCTTCGAAGACTTTGCTGATGCCATACTGCTTGCCGTCCATGGCGTATGACCATTGAAACCGATCTAGCAGAGACTCTAAGGCAACGAATGGTGCGTGCTCGGCCCACCCCGCGTAGATCCCGTTGAAGGGGAACCAGTATTGGCAGGGCAGATTCAGGATCTCTGCTTCTAAAGCCTTCGCGGCTTCGGGATCGGTTTGACCCCACTTGTAGAAGGTGTATTCGATGAGGTCTTGGGCAGGTTCTGCGAGTGTTTCGTGGGCGACCATCCGTTTGAAGGCGCTGACGGCGAACGGGATCTTTGCTTGATCGGAGATGGAATCTAACGCATGCGCCTGAAGGGCGATCCATTCTGAGGGGCTCAGGACGGTGGTATTCTCATACGTGTGTTCTAACGGAGTAGCTAAGAGTTCCGCCATGGCCAGCACCGCCTGCTGATCGAGGTCTATCGGTGCTGGCTCGGTCGTTTCTACTGCCGGCACGATAATCTTCGTGGCGCCAGATGTCGGAACGGGTGGCCCAGCCGCGAGCCAGAGCCCTCCGACTAAGGTGCCCCCTAAAATGAGTCCCAATCCAGAGCTGATGAACAAGCGTTGGTGAACAGTCATCGGCTTGGTCGCTCGGGCTTGTGTTTCTCTAAAAAGGTTTCGAGCGCTTCATCTAAGTGGTCCTTGGCCCAGGATTCGGCTTCCAGGGGATCGGCATCCCGATAGCAGCCTAGGATTGCGGCTAGCATTGATTCATCTGCCATGGAACTAGGAAGGGCCTCATATTCTTGGAGCGCTAGCAACGGATGGAGAAAGCCTAAGTGGCGCAGCGCTTGCTCTAGAAACTGGCGGCGTTCGCCAGGATCAGGAAGTTCCTTGGCGAAGGCGAGGGACTCAAGAGCATCTGCGGCTCCAGAGGTGGAGTGAGTGTTAGGTCCTCGCCAGCGTAGGAGTTCCGTTTGCAGTGAAGCTTCCGGCACCCCTTGCTCGCGTAGGTATTGCTGAAAGGCTTCGGGATCCAGGCGTGCCCAAGTGAACTGAGCCCGCTTGTGTAGAGGCTTCAGATAGGGGTCTTGGGAAGCCTCTTCGTCCAGCACGAGTGTGAGGGCGTAAGCTGGATGGCAGGATGCTAGGGCATCTCCTGCGAAACAGAGGTCCGCCGTCCTGCCTTGCTGCTCGGCCCACGTGGCGAGTCCGGCAGGGTCGCTGAGCGCCCATCCCTGGAAGAGATTGCGCAGGGGTACGACGAAGCGCTGGAAATTCACCTGGCCCATGTTGATGGCCTGGAGGCTGTGTTTCTCTGTAAGGGCACGGTAGTCGAGGTAGTTGAGCCCGGCCAGGGGATCGCGTTCGCCCCATAGGCGAAACACGAAATCGGCAGCGCCTGCTAGACTGTGCTCCTCAAGGGTGATCTGCGCAAGCCGAGCAATCTGGGCATTGTTCAGCGAACGGGCGAGCGCTTGGGGAGGCAGTGTTTGCGGATACTCCGAGGCATGACGTGGCCCGAGTCGCCGCGCTAATGCTAGTAGATCCACGTGGCGTTCACTGCCTTGGGTGCGGTTCCGCTCTCCGGTAAGCAAGGAGGGGGGTGGAGTGATTAAGAGACTGTCTGCAGCGGGCCCGGCAGCCAAAGTCCGTCGCTCGGCCAAGCGGGGCCAAGCGACGAGCAAGGGCGCGATCACGCCTAACATCATAGCAATGCCTGGCAAGCCCCAAAGCATCCACCAGCCGCCAAGCGTGCCGGCGTTGGCCGCTGCCAGCGCGCGCTCGCAGATTCGCGGTGCTAGCTGCGCGGGCGCCTGTTGGCTGGTTAGACCGGCCATGGCCACGGCGACGCTCGTGTGGGCGGGGGCTTGCCCATGGGCTTTTAGCCATTCGCCCAATCGCTTCACCGCCCGACTGCACATCTTGCGGCAAGCTTCCGAAGTCTTCCCGAGATCGTTGCCAATCTCCCGGTAAGTCTTGCCTTCGTAGTAATGTGCGAGGACGATGCTGCGCTCGTCGCGATGCAGGGTCTGAAGCGCCTCATCCAATTGACCGGTATCGAGGTCGCCCACATCTTGCTCTAGGCGTAGTTGCTCTTCGCGGTAATAGCGAGCATTTCGGTCCCAGTAACGTTGCTCACTGCGGAAGCGGTGGGCCGTTTGATAGAGAGCTGTCTGATAGAGCCAATTGTTAAGCGTTGAGCGGAGCTTGAGGCCAGGCCGGGCTTTGCGCGCTAGCGTGATGAACACTTCCTGGGTGATGTCGTGGGCCCAATCGCTGCGCCTCGTCTTGCGTAAGGCGATGCCGTAGACAAGGTTCAGATGCCGCCGCACCAATTCCGCGAAAGCCTGCTCGCAGCCCGTGCGCTCGTAGGCTTCAAGCAGCTCCGGATCGCTGCTGGTGGCATGGTTGGGTTGGTTCATTTCCCTCTTATTTCCCGCCGCGCCACGAAAGCGGACAGGAGGACGGAAACTAGCCCAGCAGGAGGGAAGGCAGAAGAAATATTTGCCAACGAGTGTCCGTTCCGCCCAGGGCGTCGGGAACTACTCCAATGACAAAGCCACTCAATCCCTAACACCAACCGACTATGAACCATCGCCGCTCCTTCGTTACGCTAACCTTGTTCTTGTTCGCAGGAATTCTCCCATGTTCCGGGGAAATCACTGGCATCGGCCGTGGCCTGCACGCGTATTGGCCATTGGATACCCACACCCGAGATGTGATGTCCAACTATCATCTTCGCCAGCGCGACTCTGGAAACCCTGCGGCCTTGCTACCGATTCCGGCGGCGGAAGAACATCTCCCTGGCCAGTCCGTGCATTTCGACGGTGCAAGTCAATGGCTCGCGACGGAGCCAGGGCTGGATGTCAATCTGTTAGCCTTTGAAGATGGCTTCACCATCGCTGGCTGGTTCAGGGTCCACATGCACCAGTTCTGGGATTGCTTGATTGGAGGCGGTGGGGACAACCATTGGCAACTCCGGTTGCAGCGAGGGCGGGGATTGATCTTCACCATCGTCGCTCCCACCGGAGTTCCCGAGGCGGTTGTGACCAGCGTGGAGCAGCATGTCGGAGGCAACGTCACTTTGGAGGAGGATCGCTGGTATCACATCGTCGTCCGCGGTTCTGCCGGGGCGGTGACCAATCTGTTTCCACCCTTACAGAAACGCCTAGACATGTTTCTGGATGGCCGGCGAATGGGAAGCCGGCGTTTCTTCACGATCGAGGCCGATTCACCCACCTTACAGGATCACCATTCCCGGCCCAGCGCATTTGCCCCACCCAAACAACTGAAGCTTGGGGTCACGCCCTATGGCAATCGTGGGCTCCTGGATGGGCAATTGGATGACTTTGCCATCTGGGAGCGAGCATTGGAAGAGGAGGAGATCTCTCGGCTCGCCGATGCCGTCCCATTAATGTCTTTGCTAGATGATGAAGATCAAGATGGTATGCTTGACGTGTGGGAATGCCAGTGGGGGCTGGACCCAGCCTTAGATGACCGATTGATGGATCCTGATCAGGATGGACTCAGTAATGGGGAGGAGAGCGCCCTTGGCACCGTGCCTACCGAGGCTGATAGCGATGGCGACGGCCTATTGGATGGCACTGAGACCCTCACAGGGAGCTACCAGTCTGTTCAGGGAACGGGGACTGATCCTCGCCAGGCGGACAGTGACCGCGATGGCTTGCTGGATGGCGCGGAGCTTGGCCTTGCCGATCCTAACATCGCGGATACCGATGGTGACGGCTTCTTGGATGGCCTGGAGATTGCCGACGGCACGGATCTTAACGCCGTCGATGTGATCTCACCTTTGCGCCGCGGTCTCTATGCATATTGGACCTTTGACGGTCATGTGCAGGATTCGTTTGGCGGCTTTCATGGTCAGGCTCGAGGTTCTCAGCCGGTGCAGTATAGCGCACCCGGTCAAGCGATCTCGGCACCCTTCGGCCAAGCTCTCTGGTTGGATGGCGACGATCAATATGTGGAAATGACAGACGATCTCGCAGCCTTCGACTTTCCGGAGCAAAGTTTCACGGTTTCTGCTTGGATGGCATCAGAATCTCGCGGCAACGAGGTCTACCCAGTCGCTGTTGGCAGTGGAGGCCAACAGCCTTGGCTGCTCGGCGGCCTCCCCAATCAAGGCATGAACGTGGTGTTCAATCCGGGCACGGATCAGGTGCAGCCCTTTCCGAAACAGAATCCGTTTGTTCATGGAAGTGCGGTTTCAGGTCCTCAGGTTTGGTCTTACATTTCCACTCGGACGCTTTCGTTCCGGAAATTCACGCACGCCGTGGGCGTATACGATCATGATGCCAGACACTATCATGTTTACGTCAATGGCAAGCGCACGATCCTCCGTTCAACAAATACTGTCGGGGTGGCGGGTCAGACCATGCATGGCCTAAGGATTGGGAGCTCCCCGAACGATTGGGAGCGGGCTGATAGCTTGTGGCGTGGTGGCGTGGACGACGTCGCCGTTTGGAAACGGGCGCTCTCGGAGGAGGATGTCGCCTTGCTCTATCAAAGTGGTGAAAGCCTCGGCAGTCTGCTCGGTTTGCCACCGATCGCATTCACCCCGGCACCCACGCGATTCCGTGATCCGCGAATTCGGCGCGATGCGAATGGCGTGACCATCGAGTGGCTTGCGATTCCCGGACAGGAGTATGAGGTGAGGTACGCTGAAAGCCCGCAGGGTCCTTGGGTGACGGCCAAGCGTACTTTCCCTTCAAACCGCGCCCTGATGTCCTTTCGCGACACTGATCCAGCGCGCATTCACGAGAAGGAAGGCTACTACCGCGTCGAAGAGCGTTAGGCGAAGTCGGCAGAGGCCGGGGTAAGCTGAGCGAGGCCCATGTTTATGGGTGGCGGCGAAATCTTTTTTTCCGATCAAGGCGCAAGATTCTGGGCTCTCCTTCCGTGTCATGATTAAAGACGTTCTCGCCTTTCCATGCCACCCGACTCTCCAGAAACCCGTCTCAGCCTGATCGGCCGCTTGCACGACAAGAGCGATGAGGATGCATGGACGGAGTTTGCCCAGACCTACGAGCCGCTGATCCTGGCGGTGGCTCGGAAACGTGGCCTGCAGCACGCGGACGCGGTCGAAGTCGCCCAGGATGTGCTCAATCGTGTGGCGCGTTCTATTGACAAATGGGAACCAGACACTAGCAAAGGCACCTTTCGCGCATGGCTCTACCGGGTCACACGTAATCTCACGATTGATCATTTGCGGCGCAATCGGCGCTGGCACACTGCCAAAGAACTCGACGCCATCGACGAGATTCCCAACCCCACAGACGAAGAATCGCGGGAGTTTCGCCTGGAATATGAACGGCAGCTCTTCAAATCGACGGCTGCAGAAGTCCGGTCCTCTTTCCAAGAGGGGAATTGGCAGGCATTCTGGCTAACAAGTGTCGAGGGCCACTCCATCGACCAGGTCGCCGAGCAACTTGGAATCACGAAGGGGAAGGTCTATGTCGCCCGCTCCCGCGTGATGAATCGTATCGCCAAGGTTATCCAGCAGAAGCTGCAAGAGACCTCAGAAACTTAACACTAGCCTACGCCTAACGTATCGAGCCATGCTAACCAATGTACACACCCACCTGACGGAAGCACAACTAAAGAAGCTGCTACAAGGGGATACCGAATTCCGCGATAGTGGCACGGTCGCCGAGCATTTGGAGAGCTGCGCGGAATGTCGGCGGGCGATGGAATCGATGGCCGCGACTCCAGATCTGTGGCAACAAGCTGCGGATCTGAGCACCTTGCCCCATTTCAAGGACGTAGGTCAGGGTGAGCGCTCAGCGAATGCGTTGGAAATGACGCAAGATACCGTCCTTGCCATTCTCGATGAGCCGTCGCACCCAGATTGGTTAGGCAGCCTAGGTGGCTATGATGTGGAGCGGGAAATCGGCCGCGGCGGCATGGGTATTGTTCTCAAAGCCTATGATCGGGAACTCAACCGAATCTTAGCGATCAAGGTCATGGCGCCATGGTTAGCGCAGAATGGCACGGCGCGACAGCGCTTTGCACGCGAAGCCAGAGCGGCCGCTGCTGTGATTCACCCTAACGTCGTGCCTATCTACGGGATCAATTCCAACAAAGGTACGCCGTATCTGGTCATGCCGTTCATAGCGGGTCCATCCCTTCAACGTCTCATCGATGAGCATGGACCCCTGGACGAGAAAGAGATCATCCGCATGGCGTTGCAAGTGTCAGGAGCACTTGCTGCCGCCCACGCACAGGGCCTGGTTCACCGCGATATCAAACCGGCGAACATTCTCGTCGAATCCGCTGCCAACCGCGTCTTGGTCACCGACTTCGGCCTTGCCCGAGCGGTTGACGACGCTTCCGCAACGCAAAGCGGCTACTTCGTGGGCACGCCGAATTACATGTCTCCCGAGCAGGCGCTCGGACGTCGCGTCGACCAGCGGAGCGATCTGTTCAGTCTTGGCAGCGTGATCTACTTCATGGCGACGGGGCGCGTGCCTTTCCGCGCCGACACCCCTATCAGTGTGCTCAACCGCATCGCCCATGATGAGCCCATGGATGTGCGTGGTATCAATTGCGACATCTCGCGTGACCTCTCCCGCATCATTCTCGCCCTGCACGAGAAAGATGTGGAACAACGCATGCAGTCTGCGGAAGAACTTCATCATTTGTTAGAGCAATATCTGGCCTACCTGCATCAGCCGGACATCTTGCAGCCGCCGGTCATCCCCGGTGGCGATGCAGAACGCCAGCCCGAGGGGGAGAACCCGCAACCAGCGCGAAAGCGCTCGCGAACGGTGGTTCTGGGCATGGCTGCGGCGACGATCATGGCGACCGTGGGGATCGCCATGGCCGCGGGGTGGCTGCCTATACAGGTGGACTGGTTTCCCTGGGCCGCCACCAGCGCCCAAGCACAGGCCCCAGACCAAACTGGCGATCATGGAGCGGACACCAGTCCAGGAGAAGCAACCCCGCACGATCCTCGGAATCCGGCCGATGGCAGCGATGCTGGATCGAGTTCAGGAGGGTCGAGTTCAGGAGGGTCGAGTTCAGGAGGATCGAGTTCAGGAGGATCGAGTTCTAGTGGCTCCAGCTCCGGCGGAGCGGCGTCGGACGAGCCGGATCCTTGGCCCGAGCTGATCGCCGAGGACGGTCTGCCAGGCGCCTTTGTGTCAGTGGAAAGGGAGTACGCCGGGCAGCAGATCGATGGATTCACGCTTTACTTGCCTTTGTCATTCTCGGAAGAGGCCGGGCCTTATCCAGTCCTGATGTTTCTCCATGGAGGCCTGCTAGTAGGGGGCGATATCAGTCGAGTGAATCACTGGGACATTCCGTTGGAGGTGAAGAAGCATCGCGAGGCGTCTTCGCAACTCGCAAGCTACTTGTGCGATACCTTCATCATCGTCTGTCCCCATCTCGTCCAAGGCCAGTTTTATCTGAATGAGGCGGCGACGCAGGAGATCATTGATGAGATCCAAGCGAAGTATCACGCCGACGGTTCGCGCATCTACCTGACCGGTCTCAGCCGTGGCGGAGCTGGCACTTGGGGGCTGGTTTCAAGAATGCCCGGCGTCTTCGCGGCGGCGGCACCCATTGGTGGACGCCTTGATGGCATTGAGGAGATGGCTCCCCTGCGCGAAACGCCGCTTTGGATTGCCCACAACACTCGTGACCAAGTGACGCCGTATGAGCCCGTAGCCACCCTCGCTCGAAAGTTGGAACACATGGACGACGGCTTGTTTCGCCGCGTTGATTGGGCGGATCCCGTGAGCCTTGGTGAACTTGAGCAGCCCCGGGTATTCTCCTTCCGGGATTCCACCGATCACAATGCGTGGACCGAAGTCTACACGAGCTCGCACTTCTATCGGTGGCTCCTGCAGCAATCGCTGCAGGGTGAAGAGGGGAAGACGGCGATTGACGATTGAGGCGTGTTGAATTCTGATTGCCGAAGTGAAGGCCGGTTGGAAGAAACAGCTTCTTGAGGAATGGCGTGGGGTGCCCGATCCCAAGCTTCCCGGGAAACCCGCTCAGGTCGTGGGAGACGTCATCCCCGGGCTCATGGATTCGTTGGGTCTATCGGACCGCTACGGGGAAGAAGAGATCGGTCGCGCGTGGACACAGATCGTGGGCGAGCCGCTGTGTTTGCAGACGGCACCGATCAAGTTGAAGCACCGCGTCCTTCATGTGCGGGTCATCCAACCGACGGTGCACTACGTGCTCGATGGGATGCGTGAGGGTCTGTTGCGCGGCCTCCAAGAGCGCTTTGGGAAGGACCGGATCTGCGAGCTGAAGTTCGTGCTCCGTTGATCACGACCCCGCCGTGCGCATGGCGATGCCGGCTGCCCAGTCGTGGAAGGAGCCAACGATGTCGTCGAGGTTCATTTCGAGGAAATCGAGCCCAGCGAAGGTCTTGATCAGATACAAACCTAGAAGAACACAGAAGCAGCAGAGGAAGAAGCCGATCGATCCAATCAGGTAGATGCCCATGGCTTTGACCATGAAGCGGCCCCCTTCCATGCTGAGCTCTCGCAGTCGACGCAAGCGTTGGGGGAACGACTGGATCTTGACCCGCATCTCCTCATTCTCTTGAGCGATCTGGGTGTCACTGAGCATCTTCTTGCGCTTTTCGAGGCCGGTGCTGATAGCCTCACACACGGTGGAGAAGTCGGCGGGCTTGGGCAGGTACCGGTGGACATCACCTTCATTGATCGCACGGATGGCGAGGTCCAGATCGCGATGGCCCGTGAGGAGGATCCGCTGGATGTAGGGAAACTCGTGCCGGATCCGAGTGAGGAAATCGAGCCCGGACTCGCCCGGCAGGCCGTGATCGCAGATGATCACCTCGATCGCATTCTGCTGTTCATCCAGAATCCGCTGAGCCTCCTCACAGTCTCCGGCGGTGTGGACCTCGTAGTCATTGCTTAGGATGCGAACAAGAAGGTCCATGACTGGCTTCTCATCCTCAATGAGCAACAGGGAAGCGGGACCGTCGTCCTCTTGGAATTGATCAGCGAAGGCAACCATTTAACTATAGTAATTATGGATTTTTGAAACAAATCAAGTCGAATCTGATATTCTTCAAGATTTCAATCATTCAAGTTCAGTTTCGCAGCTGTGAGAAACTGGTCTATATAATTGTAATATTTATCAGGTTTTCTAGAAGAAATGCTCACGCCAGGCCGTGATTCTGGATAATCTGGGCGATGCGTTTCCCTTCCCTCCCGCGCACTGTCCTTGGCCTTCTCCTCGTGTTTCCGCCGACGGCTTTGGCAGATGCGCCTCCTCCTCACGGGAGCATCCTCGTGATGCGTTGTGATGCCCTAGCTGACCGCGGCATCCCTTATGTCTATGGTGGCACGACCATGCATGGCATGGATTGCTCGGCTTCCGTGCAGCGTTTGTTTCGCGATCTGGGACACGCCTTACCTCGAACTTCTGAGGCTCAGGCCAATCACCTGGCGCGTCAGGGACGCCTTTGGCGATCGGCCCCAGGGGAAGATGAGCGACTCATCTTCTCCCGTCTCAAGCCTGGCGACCTCCTCTTCTGGGCGGGCAATGATAGCCCCAACCGGATCTCCCATGTCATGGTATTCGTGCGCATGCAGGAGCCCGGTAGAGCGATCCTTTGGGGAGCGCGCGGGAGGCGCAAGACGGGGCGAACGGGCAGTGGAGTGGATTATTTCGACTATCGATTGGGAAGGCAGAAAGGCCGACGACTGGCCGCCTATGGCCGTCCTGTGGGCCGGTGACGCGCGCGAGGGAATCGGAATGGCTTCCCAAGTGAGGGAGATTGAGCTAGCCTCTGGCCATGCGCATGCCCCTGGTGATCTTCCTCGCTGCCGCGTTTCCAATCCTAACGGTTGCTCAAGAAGAGGGGCCCTCCCGCACGCGTGTCGGCCTCTTGGCTCTCTATGACTTTTCCGAGCCAGAGGGCGCGTTGATCCGTGATCGGGCTCAGGTTGGAGCGCCCATTGATCTTGAGATCGATGACATCAATGATGTGCGGCGCTCTGAGGGGACCTTGCAGATTATTCGCAAGGTGGGGATCCGTTCGCAGCGTCCGCCGAGTCGCTTGAATGCCGCGATCAAACGCTCGGGTGAGATCACGATCGAGGCGTGGTTGCAGTCCTCGACGCTTGAGCAATCGGGGCCGGCGCGCATTGTGAGCCTTTCCAAAGGATCCTCGGATCGCAATGCCACTTTGGGCCAAGATGGCGAGGCTTTTGACGTTCGGTTCCGCACGAGCAAGACGAATCGCAATGGCCTGCCAAGTCTGGCCACGCCCAAGGGGAAGGTGACGACAGCGCTTACTCATGTGGTCTATGTGAGGGATCGCTCGGGGCGCACGCGCTTGTATGTGGATGGTGAGAAGGTGAGTGAGAAGCTGATCGAGGGGGCCTTGAGGAATTGGGCGGGAAACTATCACTTATCCCTTGCGAATGAAATATCCAAGGATCGGCCATGGTTGGGAACGTTTCATCTCGTGGCGTTGTATGGGCGGGACTTGCGCCCTGAAGAGGTGCGCCGTCATTTCCAGTTAGGCCCGGCGGCGCCCACAGAGGCTCCCGAAGGCCACCTGGCGGATGCGAATACGACGTTGTTTGATGAAGCGATCGCGCCGCTCTTTGCCAAACATTGCCTTGAGTGTCACGATGCCTCAAATCGGGAAGGAGAATTTGATTTGTCGAACAAAGCGGCAGCTCTGGCGGGCGGGAGTGAGGGTCCTGCCATTGTCCCAGGAAACGCGGATAAGAGTTATCTCTGGGAACTCGTGCTTCACGACGATATGCCTGAAGATCGGGAACCCTTGTCGCCATCAGAGAAGAAGCTGCTGAAGGAATGGATCGATGGTGGTGCCAAGTGGTCGTCGGAGATGATTGATCCCTTGGCGCACAAGCGAGATCGCCGGGCGACGGAGCAGTTTGTCAGACGCCTGACCGTGCCCGAATACACGGCGACGGTGCAGGCAGCGGTGGGGGTGGATATCCGCAAAGAAGCCCGCGAGATCCTTCCTCCTGACTTGAGAGCTGATGGCTTCAGCAACACGGCCTACAATCTCGGGGTCGACTTTGCGAATGTGGAAGGGTACGCCAAGCTCGCGAGTCTCATTGTGAGTCGAATGGATGTTCCGGCGTTTACGAAGCGCTTTGGAAAGAACGTGAAGTTTACTGATAAGACGATGGGAGCCATGATCCAGAACATGGGGAAGTGGCTCTTGCGTGGGCCTTTGGATGATGACGAGGTCATTGCTTACCGCGGGATTTCCACGACGGTGGCGAGCGCCGGAGGCACCTATGAGGAGGCGCTTTCCTATATCATTGAGGCGATGCTTCAGTCGCCCCGTTTCATTTATCAGATTGAGAATCAGCGAGGAGATGGACAGGTCTGGCCAGTGAGCGAGTTCGAGTTGGCCTCGCGGATGAGTTATATCATGTGGGGCGCTTCTCCTGACAGAGCCCTCATGGATGCGGCGGATCGCGGAAATCTCTACGATCCCGAGGACATTGAGAAACAAGTGGATCGGATGATGCAGGACCCGCGGACGAGGGAGCGTTCCCTGCAGTTCATGAGTGAATGGTTGCATCTGGGACGCCTCCAGAATTTGCGGCCTAACAAGGATCTCTTTCCGCATTGGAGGGCCGAGCTCGCGGAGGACATGAAGGCGGAGACCTTGGCCTTCTTCAACGACCTGGTGTGGGAACAGAATCGGCCCCTAGCGGATTTGTTGAATGCGCAATTCACTTACGTGACCCCAAGGCTAGCAGATCACTATCGGCTGGCAGTGCGTCCTGAAGGCGGGCCCCAGCAGTTGCAGCGCGTTAGTTTGAAGGATGATGCCGCTCGCGGCGGGTTGTTGACTCAAGGCAGCATCCTCACCATCGGCGGCGATGAGGCGTCCACGGTGACTCGGGGACTCTTTGTTCTTCATGACCTCCTGCGCAGCGGGGTGAATGATCCGCCTCCTGGGGTCGATACGAGTCCAGTGCCTGCGGAACCTGGACGCACACAGCGTTCCATTGCCGAAGAGCGAATTGAGAGCCGCTCATGCGGGGGATGCCATAGCAAATTTGAGCCCTTGGCCTTCGGCATGGGCAAGTTCGATGGGCTGGGCACCTACATGGAGCGCGATCACCATGGCAATGCCCTTCGCGACGACGGTGAGATCCTCTTTCCTAACCACGCGGAGCCCATTCCTTTCGCGAATGCTGGAGAGTTGATGGATCTTCTCGCGCAGAGCCCGCGGGTGCAGGAGAATTTCGCCTGGAAATTGACCCAATACGCTCTCGGTCGTCCTCTTGTGAGTGCGGATACCGCCGCCGTCTACAAGATCCACCGGCTTGCGCAGGCTGGCGGTGGCACCTATAAAAGTCTCCTCAAGGCCATCGTTCTCAGCGATCTCGTTCAAACCATGCGCACTGAATCCTAACGACCTTCTATTCTCATGAGCCAACCCACGCTAAACCGTCGCACTCTCCTCAAAGGCCTTGGATCGGTCGCCATCGGCTTGCCGTTTCTAGAGGAAATGTTAGCCACTTCCGCTGCTGCTGCCACGACCTCTGCCAACCAGATTCCCGTGAGGGCTTTCAATGTCTTCTTTGGCTTGGGCATCCCCGCGCCCCTGCAAGAGGAGGGTTTTGAGGGTGTGTTAGAGCCGCTTGAGAAGCTTAGCGATAAGCTGCTCATCATGCGCCAGGTAGATCATGTTCGCGCTGATGAGTCGGGCATCAATGCGCACTTTGACGGAGCCTCGGCTGCATTCACCGCGGAGCCGCCTAACGGTGAGGCGAAATCGGGAGGGCCCTCCATTGATCAAGTCATCCGGCACGCCCACTACGCTGATGGCATGCCAGCGGGCATGGTACCCACGCTTGTAGCGGGTACCTTCTTTCGGCGGAGCCGCGTCAGCCGTTATGTCCACAGCTACAATCTCGATGGGACCGTGGCGGCGACCATGCAGGAACGTCCCCGTGATGTCTTTGAGAGGGTCTTTGGCAGCCTTTCTCAGGGCGATGAAGATGCGCGCACCCGGCAATTAAAGCGCAGCGTCTTGGATTCCGTCATGGATCAATACCATTTCTACACCGGCGCACACTCGCCGCTGGGCTCGGCGTCGAAAGGACGCATCAAAGACCACCTCGATCGCATCCGCGAGTTTGAACTGCGCGCCTATGAGATGGAACGTCCGGAAGGTGCTCCTGACATTCCTCCTAAGTCAGCGATCGCCCATGGCGGTGCTGCGGATCCTGGGGGAGAAGGCATCGACATCACCCTGGAGGCCCTAACAAAGGAATGGCGTCTCATGGCCGATCTTTATGCGCTTGCCATCCAAACGGACCGGGTTCGCTTTGGATCGTTGACCTTCCTTGCTGCCGGGGAACGCATCCGCCTGACGGGAGACTACCTGTATGAGGGTGAGAAGCGCTTCACGTTTGACGATGCTCGTCAACACAACGCCTCAGGTTCAGCGGGATGCAGCCACGAATGGTGGCATCGCTTCAATCCCAAGAAGGACAACGCGCAGCTGCGGGCTCACGCGCACATGAAGATGCGTGAAATTGCCTACTTCCTCGAGAGATTGTCTGACAAAGACACCGTGGAAGCCAATGGAAAGACGATCCTCGAGAACGCCCTCATCACGATTTCGACGGAGTCTGGCGACGGGCGTCACAACGACGTGAAACGCGAACTCTCGGGTGTCTTTCACGCGATCAGTGGCGCCAACGGGCGCTTCAAGACGGGTCAGATCATGAACGTCGGCGCGGAAGGCATTGACGTGTATAACACGATGCTCACGAGCATGGGCGCCAAGCAAGTCCTCGGTCCCGGCAACCGCGACAGCGTCGCCGTCGACGGCATCCGCGCCTAACGACATTGCTCACACATGGCTTCTGGTAACGCAGGCAAGAAACGGGTCACTTTTCGATTTCGCACCACGCCCGGTCGGCGGGTGGCCGTGGTCGGTAGCTTCAACGACTGGGACCCTCAAGCACTGCTTCTGAACGACCAGAAGGGAACAGGACTTTATACACGCACGTGTTATGTGGCTGCGGGTGATCACGAGTACAAGTATGTGGTCGATGGGCAATGGCGTCTGAGTTTAGAGGAACCCTATCATACTAATCAGGAAGGGCATGCGAATCACTTTCTCCCGAGGCCTCCTCAGGGGGAAACAGGATTGCCGGGCCGCGTCCCGCTCTCGTTGCAAGACGATCCCTATTTGGAGCCGTTCGCGTCCGCCTTGCGTCGTCGCTGCGCGTTGCGCCAGGCCATACACCAGCGGCTGACTGGGGGAAATATCTCCCTAGCGGAATTCTCAAGTGCGCATGAATACTACGGTTTGCATCGACAGGGGAACGCGTGGGCTTTTCGAGAATGGGCTCCGAATGCGACCTCGATCACGCTCTTTGGGAGCTTTTGTGACTGGGATCCGCATCGGGGAATCGCGTTGGCGCGGGTGAATGCAAAGGGCGATTGGGAAGCGATCTTTCCCGCCGAGACCGTACATCATCAGGATCTCTACAAGCTACGAGTGACCTGGGACGGAGGGGAAGGGGAGCGGTTACCTGCCTACACACGGCGCGTGGTTCAAGATGAATCGACCAAGGCCTTTGACGCTCAGGTGTGGGATCCGCCGGAACCCTATCATTGGCAGCACGCTCGTCCCGGTGGCATGGATGATGCGCTGTTGATCTACGAGGCGCACGTGGGCATCGCCCAGGAAGAGCCAAAGGTGGGAAGTTATCTTGAGTTTCGCGACAAGATCCTGCCGCGAATCGATGATGCGGGCTACAATGCCATCCAGCTGATGGCTCTGACAGAACATCCTTATTATGGGTCGTTTGGCTATCATGTGGCGAATTTCTATGCCTGCTCTTCCCGCTTTGGCACGCCAGAGGAACTCAAGAGCCTCATTGATGAAGCGCATCGGCGAGGGTTACGAGTGATCATGGACCTCGTCCACTCGCATGCGGTGAAGAATGAAGCCGAAGGCCTCTCGCGCTTTGATGGCACATCCTATCAGTATTTCCACGATGGTGCTCGTGGCGATCATGTGGCGTGGGACTCACGTTGTTTCGACTATCAGAAGCCTGAGGTGCTACATTTCTTGCTTTCCAATTGCCGGTACTGGCTGGATGAGTTTCAGGTGGATGGGTTTCGGTTCGATGGCGTCACGAGCATGCTCTACGAGCATCATGGTCTCGGAGGAGCGTTCGATTCCTACCAGCGTTATTTCGATGAAAGTGTGGATGAGGATGCCTATAGCTATCTGGGCCTGGCCAATGCGCTCATTCATGAAGTGCACCCAGGGGCCATCACCATTGCGGAAGATGTGAGTGGCATGCCCGGATTAGGCGCTGGGTTGGAAGAAGGTGGGTGCGGGTTCGATGCGCGCATGGCGATGGGTGTGCCGGATCATTGGTTTCGCCTGACGGATATGCCTGACGAGCATTGGAATGTGGAACAGCTCTGGTATGAACTGACGAATCGTCGCCAAGATGAACGCACCATCAGCTATGTGGAGAGCCATGATCAAGCATTGGTGGGTGGTAAGAGTTTCATCTTCGAACTCATTGATGCGGCCATGTATGACAGCATGGCACGCCATGTGGATAGTCTAGCCGTGGATCGCGGTGTCGCCTTGCACAAGCTCGCTCGCCTTCTCACCGTGATCACGAGTGATGCAGGCTATCTCAATTTCATGGGCAATGAATTTGGACATCCAGAATGGATCGATTTCCCACGGGAAGGGAATGGATGGTCCTATCATTATGCAAGGCGACAGTGGTCGCTCCGGGATGATCCTCACCTTCGCTATCACGGCTTGGCGGAGTTTGATCGTGACATGTTAGGCGTCCTGCACGGTGCGCACTGCCTCACACACGCACCAGAGCAGTTGTGCGTGCATGTGGAAGATCAGGTCCTCGCCTGTGCGCGGGGAGAACTTGTCTTCCTCTTCAATTTCCACCCCACGCGTTCTCACGAGGCGTATGCTATTCCGGTCCCGGACACCCGTTACACCTTGGTTCTGGATTCTGACCAGGATCGGTATGCTGGGCACGGGCGTCTAGCAGAAAGCCAGATATTCGACGTCACTGAGGGACACTTACAAGCTTATCTCCCCACGCGAACGGCCCTCATTCTGAGGACGGCATAGTTTCCCTGTTGGCTCACAGTCACGAGATCACGAGATCCTCGTGGAAATACTTGGGATCCCAGCAGAGATCCGTTTCCGCGTGGTCGACGAGCGCGCCCCACCAGTAGTCTTTGGGTTTGGAGAAACAGAACCGAGACCAATGGATGATAAACGCGATGAGCGTCTCGCCAGCCACACGGCCATTGATCAATGGCCGGTCGCGTGTGTCAAAGAAATCGTGGTCGTCATAGACGATCTCACCAGTAGCAAGATCCCAACAGATCGAATCGCCATCTCCTTCATCCGTGAGCGGCGCCCAATGGAGTGCCTTCTCAAACTGTGATCGGATTTCTGGATCGAGGTTGGCCTCTTTGGGGCTATTCAGCCAGTGGTGGGCCACCCTCTCAATGCGGCGCTTGTCCTTGATGAGATCCTTGAGGCTAGGGATGAACAATGAGCGATAGCCGTGTGATTCGGATTCCCAACTGTAGAGGAAGCCATTGCCGATGGTTTGGTAGAACCAACGAACGGTCGGGTGCAGGTCGAATCCTAACTTCTTCGCTGCGCGCGTGAGCTTGCGATCGGACAACAGCTCGCCGGACCGGCAGTCGACGTCGATCCCGCGGCTTGAGAGGAACTGGTCAACGGGCTGAAAGAGTTTGAGGAAAGCATCGCGGTCCATGTGCTTCCAAACGCTAACGTTTGCCATCAGCCCTAGTCAACACGGCACACACGGCACGGCTTCGGCCAACTTTAGCATTGCTCTGGCATCGAACGTTTGGACACTAGCTAGGTCCAAATGAATTGATGGTGCTGGAACGCTGCCCACTTATCTCGATCGCTTTCGGACTCGGTGTGGTTCTTGTGGGGGGCCTGCTGAGATCCGATGCGTTGACCCTGGATGCCTGTGACGTCGTCCCGAGCGTGCCGAGGGCGCATGCGGCTTGGGCGCTCCGGGTGACGCTTACCAATGCTCTGAGCGAACCGGCGACGGGGAGGCTGGTGGTGGAGGTCGATGATCCCGCCCAGGGGGCGTTGTTGGATTTCGAAACGGATCTCCTGACGGTAGGGGGAGACCCTTGGAGGCGCGTCGTGTGGCTGCCGCCTTGGGAGCGGGAGGCGCCATCGTCTTCCGGGGTGTTGGTGGCCGCCCGGCAGTTGCGAGTTCGCTGGCGGGGTGCTGATGGAGAGGATAAGCTTTTGTTAGAACAGGCGCTGCAGGCACCAGGAGAAGGAACCTATCATCATTACTTCTTGGCAGGCCCGGCGAAGCGAGGCGTGACGACACCGCTCGATGGCTTTCTTCCTTATCTGACACTGACCTGCTTTCTGCGCACGCCACCCTACCTGACGCTGGACACGTCGGAGCACATGATCCGCTTGCGACCGAGCGCTTTTCCGAAGTCGCCCATTGCCTACACAGCGTTTGATATGGTCGTCTTGGATGGGCCTACTTTCGCTGCGCTCGATGCGGCGCAGTTGGATGCGTTGCTTGCTTGGTTGAGGGCGGGTGGGCGCGTGTTAGTGCGCCCATTTGCGCAACCACTAACGGATGCGCATATGGATTTCTTAAGAGCGCTCGAAGCAAGAAGCGAAGGGCCGTCGTTGCTAGATCGCGATCCCGTCTCGCGGCAGTTGCGGCGCTATGACCGTCCTTATTCTCGGCATGTGGTGGGTTTGGGGCGTGCTCTGATTCTTTCAGAAATTCCGGATCTCGGCGAGGCAGAGAGCGCGGTGAGTTGGCAACGTGCTGGGCTCTTTCTTTACCGTTTGCCGTTGGGTGGTGATCGCCTGGGCTATCGGCATCTAGAGGTGGAACCCGCGGTGGACGATCGGCAATGGCGGCAATGGTTGGAACAGCACGTGGCCTATGGTGTCATGGAGCCTCTTCCGTTCTGGTGGCTCTTGGGAGGGGTTCTTCTCTATGTGGCGTTGATCGTACCCATTGATCGACGCGTGTTCCGGCGTTTGGGAAAACGGAACCTCACATGGATCGCATTTCCTCTGACGACGCTATTCTTTAGTTGGGGATTGATGATGCTCACTGATTGGCATCATGGCAGGTATGCGGTGCACCAGCGCGTGCACATCGTTGATCTGGGCAATGATGGGCGCGTCTTGCGTCAGTCCACCTTTCACTTTACGCAAAGAGGTCGGGATACCGAAACAGCCCTGCCATTGCGCCACACGATGTCCACCTTGCTGCCTGGCCTCACCGCAGAGCGGTTGGAGGGACGTCTGGAACATCGCTATGAAGGTAACTTTCCCCAAGTCTATCAACATCATCTTCGGGAAGCGCAGTGGCGCCCTTTGCGGCGGAGGCACTTTCACATTCCCATGCCTGGGAAAGACACGCTTCCGCACCCAGAAGTGCTCAAGGTTCTTGCAGAAGGGTCTTCAGCTGGCGGGCGATACGAGAAGGGAATGAGCATGCGCAGGCTTCGGGAGCGGGAAGTGGCGGCGCTCTGCGTTCCCCCTCAGAAATCGCCATCGAATCGCGTCTTCCGGCCGCAAGAGATTGCTCCCAAAGGCGGGCAGCACTTGCACGATCTCTATCTGGTGGACCCGCGATCGGATCCGCGACCGTTGCCCGCGATGGTGGAAGTGGTGGTGGGGGATGATCTCTATTACTATCGTCAATTTGGAGGCATGAACCCGGCGGAATGATGATGCCTAGCATGTTACACAAGGAATTGTCTGAGCGCTCTGCTAGTCGCGGAACCTATTGGCTGCGATTGGGCAATGCGGTGATCCTGCTGGGGCTGATTCTCCATCTGCGATCGGTGGGGTTCAGTGATCAAGGCTCGGGGGAAGCACTGTTCGCTCTGGCAAGTTGGATCCAATGGATCTTCACGCTCGTCCTCGTCCCCCTGACGATGGGAGGCATTGCCGTGGAGAAGGAGCGCGGTTCCTGGCCGCTACTACGTCTCACCGATTTGCGTCCAGCGGAGATAGTCTGGCAGAAATACGCGGCAGGGCTCGTGCCTGCGTGCGCGAGTGTCTTGCTCATCTTGCCGGCCGGGGCCTTGTGTTATGGCCTTGGAGGTTTGGAAAGCCGGGATGTCTTTCTCACGATTCTCGTCTTGGGATTGACCGCGTGCCAGGTCGGCGCATTGGCATTGCTCGCTTCAGTTCTTTGTGAGAGCACACGTGGTGCCTTTCTTCTCACCTTAGTATTGGTGGCTGCTTGCACGCTGGCACCGACGCCTCATTGGTCGACCTATCATTTGCTGCAACAAGTGGGGGAGTTGCGAGGAATGGGAGTGTGGCCCTTGACGAGCATTTGTCTGACCTCGTTACTTATCGTCTTCTTGGCCCAATGGCGTGTGCATCGAGAGTCTCTCTCACAACTCTTCCGTCGACTTGTCCGACCTCATCGGGCTGCGCGGAAACAGCTCACCGAGGAGGATGTGGTTGGCCTGGTGCAGTATCCTGTGGCCTGGCGCGAGTTGACGCGGCGCTCGATCTGTCGTCGTGAGTCTGTGAGACGACTCGCGCTCCTCGGAGCAGCGGTCGTCATCGTCTACGCGATCTGGGCCGCTTCGAATCGGGTCATCTCAACACGGCAGTCGATGGCGCTCTTAATGGGCATCCTTTGGGCAACGACCGCACTTCTCGTCACGGTCCAGGCAGCGGGACTGATCGTCACCGAGCGCTCCGATCAAACTCTGGAAATCCTTCTCACCACGCCTTTGGATGCGGTGAGTATCGTGAAGCAGAAGGCGCAAGCGGTCTGGCAGTTGGGACTGGCTTGCAGTGTCTGGATCATTGTCGGGGCGCTCGCATCGGTGTGCGTCCGCTCGGATCTTCTCTGGTGGGTCTACCTTCCTTGTACGTATGTGGGGATCCTCCTTTATCTCCCGCTGACCCATTGGATCGGATTCATCATCGGTTCCCGGGCTCGGAACCACACCCGTGCGCTGTTTCTCTCGATGGCCGCTGTGGGAGTGATTCACGGCGTGCCATTCGTCTTTAATACCCTTGTGGGTTCGCAAGGCTGGCACCTATTCCTCTCTCCAGCGCTCGTCATCGCCTCCAATGAAGCCGTCTTCAGCCAGGCGGATCTGCGCTTGGTAGCGGTGATCGTGTTTATTCACTTTCCCCTCGTGGGCGGACTAGCGATGTTGTTGCGCCATCTCGCCTTGCACCATGCGAATCAATGGCTGGGACGCCCGACGGCGTCCGTGTGGACAGACCCCGAAGGCGCGCCTCGGGTAAGAGAGGATCCGTTCTAATGGATGGTGAGAACGGGGCGGTAGCCGTCCCCAAAGCAGCCCATATCAGTCCTCCTCGTCCCTCTTCCTCATTCTCGTTCTCGTCATCGAACCAACAGCCGTGGAATCCCGCCCGTCAGATAAAATCCAAAAAAGTCCTTGCCCGACATCCACGTCCCATCGCAACATCCACGCGTGCTTGCAAAAACCGTGCCGATGAAATCCCACTTCCCTCCCAAAGCGTTCCTCCATTGCCTACTCGCAACAACAGTGTTAGGGGGCGATTCTCCTCCCAACTGAGCGCCTCCTAGCGCAAGAACCCCTCCCCTACGAAGCCACTTTCGAAACCGATAACGGCTTCCAACCCGGCGACATCCACGGCCAACGCGGCTTCACCGTCGTCCGTGGCCAAGCGGAAATCACCCCGAACGCAGGTGTCAACGGCACCGCTGGCCTCAAGCTCCAGCCTTCCCGCCCCTTCGGCATCGTCCAACTCAGCATCGACGCCGGATTAGACGCCGCCGACTCCCCTGACAAAGTCATCCACACGGACTTCATGATCCGTCCCGGCGCCGGTGACCCCACCGAAACCGACCAATTCGCCGACGTCGAAGGCAGCCTCACAGGCTTCTTCAAAATCGACGACCACGGCGAACTCCATCTCTACGACGGCCCCGAAACCAACGACTGGCTCCCCACCGGCGCCAAATTCGAACTCGACGACGCCGGCAACGCCAAAAACTGGATCCGTCTCTCCTTCCGCCAAGACTTCGAAAACGGCCTCTGGGACGTTGCCATCAACGGCGACATCTTCCGCGCCAACCTCGCCATGGCCCAGCCAGCCGACACCCTCGAAAAAATCGAATTCATCGGCCAAAGCAAGCTCCCCTTAGTCATCGACAACATCCAAGTCAGCCGCCACGCCACCGCCTTCGAAGACCAAGACCGCGACGGCCTCCCCGATGATTGGGAAGAAGCACACGGCCTTGTGACTCTCGATCACCAGCGCGATGCAGACCCAGATGAAGATGGATTGACCAATATTGAAGAACTCGTACTCGGAACCAGGGCCACCGGAAAGGATACCGATGGGGACGGGATGAATGATGGGGATGAATACGCATCAAACAAGAATCCCTTGCTGGCCGAAGATTCAGATTCAGAGCAGGCCGCCTCAAGCTATGTCACGAGTGGCTACCTCACTTTGGAAGGCGTCTCGTGTACTGATTACTCGCTGGGAATGAAACTCTCACTATTATCGGGGTATCACGGAGACATAGTAACGATGTCCGTCAATGCGTCGATGCTATATCCAATAGATACATCGCTCTACACCTACAATTGGGTTTCCAATGGAAGGGGTGAAATCTGGTGTTCCACCCCCACCTATGTGGATGGTGGCGAACTCAATGTTGCCGTGACGGACCAAAATGGTGATTACTACTTTGGGACCTTCGGCTTTTCGTGTGGGTGTGCGTGTGGATGTGTAGATGTATGGGTGATCAGCAGCATCGATTTCAAGATTGGTGTGGGCAGCAATGATTTCGGACGGTTTGGTCAAGACTTGGTTGTCAAAGAGCGAACGTGGTCGGATGCGCTCTATTCTCGGCATTCTGTTCAATACGCAGGTGCTCGCCGGGAAGGCCGTGCCCATCAATCCAAAGTGACGATTGAAGGCCATGAATACCTGGCCTTGGATTGGGTCTTGTCAGACACCCAATTCACGCAATTGGTCGATCTTCCCCATGGATATGCCATTGAAGCCTATCATCTTGATCAAGTTGATCCAGATCACAACGTCACAGGCGCGCCCTTCAAGCGTTACCGCATCGAGAATCCCGATCCCGATGGATTGAGCCCTTACAAACGTCTGCGAATCACTCAGGAAGGCTCCCGACCAGCAGTTCGCGAATATCGCTTCCGTGAAGTCAACGGCATTGAAGAATGGGAACTCTTTGAGGGAGGTCCCGATTACCTCGAGCGGCCCATGCGGTATCACAAAGCAACCAAATATGCCGAACGTTCTTCGACGACAAAAAAAGCCAACGGCTACGAGGTCGAATGGCGACAAAAGGGACACTGGGACCCACGTACGCAGTCGCTCGTTATCGACGAAGAGAAAGAACTGACCTACCAGAATCTCCGCTTTGGCCGCAAGCTAGTGAAAGAAATCGCCGATCCCTATGGTCAAGCGCTTACCACCAAACACGGCTATCTCCAAGAATTTAAGGACTTCGATCCTGTGAAGAATCACGGGGGATTTGCCCAGCTCAAACCCCAATGGGTCGAATACCCTGATGGCCGATGGGAATGGTACGGCTACGACCAGTCTGCCCACCGGAACCGTGTCGTACGCCCGATCGGAAACACGCCACGGCCGGCAGCATTGCCCGAGCCGGGTCCTGGATTTCATGTCACCATGACTGCATTCGATCCCAATGCCTCAACCGAAATCATCACCGAGGTCGAAGATGGCATCACAACCAAAATCACGCACAAAAGTTGGCAACAGGTCAGCGAGCGAATACTCCGCGAAGAAACGCGAGTATCCTACGGTGATAGTAGCTCCGA
This sequence comes from Verrucomicrobiia bacterium, assembly GCA_030425385.1. Taxonomy (GTDB): domain Bacteria; phylum Verrucomicrobiota; class Verrucomicrobiia; order Verrucomicrobiales; family DEV007; genus JAACDM01. The sequence continues at coordinate 39,717 of JAUIAH010000034.1, forward strand.
GCAAGAAGTCACCATCACGCTACGTGATCCGCAAACGCGCCAACTCCTCCGCCAAGAAAACCCTGACGGAACCCTCATCACCATCGAGCGCCAAACCGACGGTGACCTCCGAACGGAAACCCGCTTCAGCGGGGCCGCCGACCGCTCCTACGGCACGGAAACCGTCACCGTCACCCACCGCTCCGGCCTCGTCATGGAAGAGAAGGTCACTGACCTCCCATCGGGCATCCTCACCAAACACGAAAAAACTCTTGAGCACGACCAGCGCTACCGCCCACTCTTCGTCTCCAACGAACTAGAAGCCAAAGTCAGCAGCAAAGGCTACGACTGCTGCGACCTCGAATGGGAAACCAACGAAGACGGCAGCGCCCGCACCTACCAGCGCGACGTCCTCGGCCGCCTCACCGGCCAACAAACTGGCTACAAGAACCCACTCGATCGCGGCAACACCCTCGCCACGCTGCTAGGCACCCAAGACTACCAACTCGACGGCCTCGACCGCCGCCGCCAGACCAGCGACGGCCACCACACCGCCTCGACTGAATACAACCTCGCCGGCCAACGCACCGCAACCACAAACAGAACCGGCCTCGAGACAAGATACAAAACCATCATGTTAGAAAACGGAGGCCGACTCGAACTCACCAGCCTCCCTCGCAGCGGCCAAGACCAAAAACACCGCATCACCTCCCAACAATACACCGCCGAAGGCAAGCTGACAGAAAGCAAAACCTACGCCTCCGACGACCCCTTCGCCACCACCCCCGACCCGGGAACCACCCTCAACCACCAACAATTCGCTGAGGGCCAAGACGAAAAAGGCCGTTACGACCAAGTCACCCAAATCGCCAGCCTCTTCGACCGAAGAGTCACCCGCACCTTCAAAGACACCAAAGGCCGCACCACCCAAGTCATCCAAGCCTACGGCACCAGAAACGCCGGCACCACCCAATACGACTACAACGAAAAAGACCACCTCATCCGAATCACCGACCCCGACGAAGCCGTCACGAGGTATGCCTACAACGAAAAAGGCGAACGCACCACCATCGCCATCGACCTCCACATCGAGCCCAACGAATCCGCCAACCACATCGACTGGCAAACCGACCGCATCACCCAAACCAAAACCCAACTCGCCCCCCGTGAAACTGGCGTCCCGCCTGTCCGCCGCACCACAACAACGCTATACACCGAAAAGGGCCCCCACATCACGACCATCAGCGAACAGTCATTGGACGGCCAATACAGCGCCACCACCCAAAACGGCCAAACCGCCACCCGCATCCGCCGAGAGGGCACCCTCCCCGGCACCTGGACCATCACCGACACCCAACCCGCTGGCCACTACACCGTCCAACACTACGAAAACGGACGCCTCGTCAAAACCGTCCGACACGGCAACAACGACGCCGAAATCTCCTGGACCCAAAACCAATACGACGAACAAAACCGCCTCTGGAAAGTCACGGACAGCCGAACCGGCACGACCACCTATCACTACAACGAAAAAGGCCAACGCTGGAAAACCAGCGCCCCTGGGAGCGCCGACGTCCCCGTCGGCTCCACCCTCGACACCCTCTACGAATACGACGCCCTAGGCCAACTCACCAAAACCACCAAGCCTAGCGGAGGCGAAGTCTATCAGGTCTACAACACCAACGGCACCCTAGCCAAAACCCACGGCCACCACACCACCGACGTCGCCTACGGCTACAACACCGCGGGCGAATGCACTAGCATGACCACCTGGTACGGCCCCGAAAGCAAACCCGCCACCACCAAATGGCGCTTCAACGCCAGAGGCCAACTCGCCTACAAACAAGACGCTGCAGGAAAGCGTGTCCACTACACCTACACCCCCGGCGGCAAACTCAAAACCCGCACCTGGGCCAGAGGCATCGTCACACGCTATCATTATGACCAAGTCGGCCAACTCCGCCACGTCGACTACAGCGACAACACGCCCGACGTCTACTACACATATACAAGACTCGGCCAGAAACACACGGTCAAGGGCGCCGGAGGTCTCACGGAATACACATACCGCCAAGACAACCCGCTAGCCTTGCAGTCCGAGATTCGTCGAGGAATCCGTCAGGATTCAACCCATCTCCCATCTTCAAACTCCCATCTCCAAGACCGTTCCGAGCTCTACGGCGAGGAAAAGGTCTTAACCTACCTCCAAGACGACCATCACCGTCCCGCCGGCTTCCAAATCGGCACCCTCGAAGACCCCAACCAAGACTACGAAGTCCGCTACGGCTACGACCACGTCAACCGCCTCAGCAACGTCGCCGCCCAAGGCTACTGGTTCGAATACGACTACCTCGAAAACTCCACTACGGACCGCCTCCACAAAACCCGCGCCCCCTTCATCAAGGAAACGGAATGGACCTACGAACCCGGCCGTGATACCATCACCAGCGTGACCAACCGCGTCGGCTTCCATCTCGATCAGCAACTCTCGCAGTACACCTACGAGAACAACGCTGACGCCCAACGCACCGCCCGAACGAGCACGCAAGCAGGCAACGAATGGACGGACCACTTCACCTACGACCCCGACACCGGAGGCGTCACCGCCAGCAACCCAAACACCGAAGAACGAGACCCCGAGGCGTATGCTTACGACAGAATCGGCAACCGTCTAAAAGCAACAATAGGCAGCAAAACCACAAAGTACGAAGCCAACGCCCTCAACCAATACAGCTCCATCCAGTCGCCTAGCCCCTCGTCCCTAGCCACTCGCCCCACCTTCGACCTCGATGGAAACCAAACCCACGAGGACAACCGAACCTACACCTGGGACGCCGAAAACCGCCTAGTAGCCATCCATGAAGGCAGTGCCGTCATCGCCAAATACACCTACGACCACCAAAGCCGAAGAATCGCCCGCTGGGTCCACGACGGCACCGACGAACGCTATCTCTACGAAGGCTGGAACCTCATCGCCGTCTATCAAAAAGGCCAAACCAACCCAGTGGAAACCTACACCTGGGGCAAAGACCTTAGCGGCACCCTTCAAGGAGCCGGAGGAGTCGGCGGCCTCCTCTTTGCCCAAATCCAACGAGCCAAGCCAAACACGTGGATCTATAGCTACGACGCCAACGGCAACGTCACCCAAGTCACCGACCCAAGGGGCACGATCCTAGAACAAAACACCTACGATGCCTTCGGCAACCCCACCACAACATCACAAATCCCCAACCGCTACCGCTTCAGCACGAAACCGCAGGATAGCGAATCGGGATTCAACTACTACGGCTACCGATACTACGACCCAGAAAAAGGCAGGTGGCTATCTAGGGATCTGATCGAAGAGAAGGGAGGTTTGCATCTGTACGCTGGCTGTTATAATGATTTTGTGAGTGGTTTCGATCTTCTTGGAATGCTAAGGGGAGCCATAGCGTTTGATGTTTCAGTTGATTTTAGCGGAAACCAAACCTCGACGGTTAGCTATACGGAACGCGTCTGTAGGCCAACTGGTGTTTATCCGAATTATGGCGCAGTCGTGTGTGAAGATGTTAACAGGACACATACTAAGTCGTTGCAATTAGATTTGCGGGTTAATGTTCCTGTTGAGGTGGATTTTACCGAGAAACGGCTAATACACCCCATCGGGTTGACTCCGACGGCATCTGGCGAACATTGGGGAAAGGATTGGGATTTAACCGCTGGGCCGGTGAAATTAAGTGGGAAGATTGCTGTCAACTCAATAAGTGGTAGGTACGCATTGAATTCCGATTTATGGTCGGATCAAGCAGTGCCATTTATGCCAGGGTTTGTTGTGAGGTGTGTGACCTTTGATGCCAATGCTAATTTGCAAACAAATGTAACAAAATCATTGTCGGCGAACTATGCTACATCAATCACCGGACCGGCAGGAGGATGGGAATTTTCTGTTGGAGGGGGCCGTAGTAGAACTGATCCGGTGTCGTTCGTGAAGCGGGGATCGGCCACATTTTGTGCGATTGGGTGTCCTTTGGCGAACCAGTGGGAAATTTCTTCATATACCGGAGGCCGACCCTATGCTCCTTAGCGCATTTATATTAATGTGTGTTTTGTACTCGGTTTCTACGGCTGTGGAGCAAGCACCCGAAATTCGTTTCGAAACTAAAGATGTTGTCGAATTTGTTGATCAGCATTGGCAGACCACCCGAACGATTCGAGGTGAGAGCGGCCGGGAAGAATGCTACAAGAGTTTGGAAATATGGTCGCAAGCTATGAGACGAGAAGGCTTCTCTATCATAGATAGTTTTGATATTCATGGAAATTGGTTTGTTGTGATGAGAAAAAAAGCTGGGTTTCTATTGTGCTTTTATAGACCTCAGGAGGCTAAAATGGAATTTGAGTCGTGGTCAATTTCCGGATTGAATCAGAACGTGGTGACACAGCCACAGAAGTTTGGGAGAGATTTACCCCAGTTCTATTATTCGAATTTCTGTGAGACGAATGTGGGATCGGTTGGCCCAACGTTAATGGACGGAGAGGCCAAGATTGTCGAGGACGGCTTTATTGGGAAGCTTGTTATTTCTTTGAATTTTCGCATGAAAGGTAGAATTGAAGATTCGTTTGTTCATGAGACGAGGTCGATTACTTGGGACCTCGGTGCGGGAGATTAGAGAGGTATTCCGCGGGGATTGAGACCTCCAAAGTAAGAAGGGCAGAATGCAGGGCCAGGACCTCAGTAGAGCAAGAGAGAATGCAGAAGAGAGAATGCAGGGCCAGGGGATGCAGAGGGACAGGACCTTAGCCGCAATGGCCTTGATTCGTAAAGACTGTAGATTTAACTATTTGTGCCTACTGTGAAGAAAATGGTTTCACGCAACCTTACGCAGAATCTGCGCTAACTACGGTATATCAATGATCACATTACAGGTTGTCCGTCTCATTCTCGTGTTAGCAGTCTTCGCTCTGGTCGTCTTGCCCCCGACCATTGAAGCATGTGAAGTCAACGGCTCGAAGGACTTGAATTCGACGAATGCTAAAAAAATTGAACTGGAATGGATAAAGCACTGTGACCGCAAGGTTCTAGATAGTTGTATTTTTGATCTGTATAGTGATGCAGATGGTCACCTATGGATAGTCATTCATTTTCGGTCTAAAAAAGCGCCAAGCCGTGGTTGGAGCTATTCAATCATTGATAGCAGTGGTGAATCGATACGGCTAGATAGTAGACCTCAGTTTTCGAAGGAGGAGGTTCGGCGTAAGACAAAAGCTCTACTTGACCAACTCTATAAGAAGGCGAAATTCTGGGAGCAAGGAGGCGGGTCAGTTGCAGCAGTTTTCCAAGATATGCCCGATGGAATCGTGGGTGAGGCTGCGCTATCAATAGGTTGGAAGGACGTCCAAGGGTTCAGAATAAATGAGAAAGTGGCTCTTGATCAGTGGCAACTGAGAAGGTCGTCGACTGAAGACAACAAGCATGATTGATTCACAGGAATCCCGTAGCATAGCATGAGAAAGTTCCAGGCCCACAATCAAGAAAGGGAGTTTAAAGGGACAGGAGTTTAAAGGGACAGGAGAAATCATGAGAAAGCAGTTGTGAAAGCCAAATAAAGGGACGAAAGCCAAATAAAGGGACAGGAGAAATAACGAGAAAGCGGTTGTCAAGATCAAGAGGTGGGTGTAGGTGCGGATTATGAGGAAGCCGCGTCGCATGTTGTTAGTCGAAGGGTCGCAGTGTTTTCACGTCGTATTGCGTGTCAATGGGCGGCATTTCCTGTTGGATGAGGAAGCGAAGGAGCGGTTTGCGACGCTGCTGCGGAAGGTGGAGCGCTTTGCGAACGTGACGGTGGTGACGTGGACGATGCTGGACAACCACCTGCATTTGGTGCTGCAGGTGCCGGAGACGATTGGGGTGGATGAGCTGCCGGAGGAGGAGTTCTGGGCGCGGTTGAGTGCGCTGTATTCGCGGGAGGAGATGGATGCGATTCGGGCGCGGATCGCGTCGTTTTATAAGCTGAATGGGGGCGCGACGGCGGTGGTGCAGGAGAAGGCGTATCGGCAGGATTTCGTGAATCGAATGCACGATCTTTCGGGGTTTATGAAGACCCTGTTGCAGCGCTTTACGGTGTGGTTCAACAAGCGTCATGAACGGGTGGGGCGGCTTTGGGAACAGCGTTTTAAGAGTGTGGTCATTGAGGGCGGTTGGGACGCGTTGATGACGGTGGCGGGGTATGTGGATCTGAATGCGGTGCGTGCGGGGATGGTGGAGGATCCAAAGGATTATCGGTGGTGTGGGTATGCGGAGGCGGTGGCGGGGAAACCGGCGGCGCGTCGTGGATTGGGCTTTCTGATGCAGGAGGAGGCGTTGCGCGAGGGGCGAGCGATTCCGAATTGGCGTGTGGTGGGTCGGGAGTATCGGCGGGTGTTGTTTGGGATGGGGGAGGCGCAGGTGACGGCTACTGGGGAGGTGGTGCGGAAGGGGGCGTCTGCGGAAGCGGTGGCGGCGGTGCGTGAGGCAGGTGGGGCGTTGTCGTTGGCGGCACTGTTGCGGTGTCGGGTGCGTTATTTCACGGATGGGGTGGTGATAGGATCGAAAGGGTTTGTGGATGCGTTCTTTGAGGCGAAGCGGGAATACTTTGGACCGAAACGGAAAGATGGAGGACGGAAGATGCGTGGCGAGGATTGGGGAGAGTTGCGGTCGTTGCGCGATCTGCGGGAACGGTTGGAGTGATAGGGTCGGCTTTGCCGGAGAGGTCAGAAAGAGATAGGCGTTTGGACCACAGATGACACAGATGGTCACAGATGGTCACAGATGGTCACAGATGGTCACAGATGGTCACAGATGGTCACAGATGGTCACAGATCGACGCGATCGGCATCGCCCTGCGATTTGCGGTAGGCCTGGTTAAAGGGAATGTTAGTAAGTGCGGGATGAATACGGGTGGGGGTGGCAGAAAGATAGAGGATGGATTGAACAGAAGTTCGCGAAGGAAACGAAGTAGTGGCTGCTGATGGGAAAAAGGAATGGCAGACAGGGCAGAGTGAGCGAGAAGAGGTCAGAGGTTAGAAATTAGGAGAAAGATAGAAGATGGATTGAACAGAAGTTCGCGAAGGAAATGAAGTAGTGGCTGCTGATGGGAAAAAGGAATAGGCAGACAGGGCAGAGTGAGCGAGAAGAGGTCAGAGGTTAGAAAGATAGAAGGAGGCAGAAAGATGAGGATGGATTGAACAGAAGAAGGCTGAAGCGGTGACTGCTGATGTGGTTGGGGATCGATGATCGCGGCGTGGCACGTGAGGTCGTCAATGCCATCACAGTTGGGACTGGCTTGCAGTGTCTGGATCACATTGTCGGGGCACTCGCATTGGTGTGCGTCCGGTCGGATCTTCTCTGGTGGGTCTACCTTCCTTGTAATTATGTGGGGATCCTCCTTTATCTCCCGCTGACCATTGGATCGGATTCATCATTGGTTCCCGGGCCCGGAACCACACCCGTGCGCTGTTTCTCTCGATGGCCGCGGTGGGAGTGATTCACGGCGTGCCATTCGTCTTTAATACCTTTGTGGGTTCGCAAGGCTGGCACCTATTCCTCTCTCCAGCGCTCGTTATCGCCTCCAATGAGACCGTCTTCGGCCAGGCGGATCTGCGCTTGGTAGCGGCGATCGTGTTTATCCACTTTCTCGTCGTGGGCGGACGAGCGATGTTATTGCGATGGCTGCGCGCGCACGCGGAAGAAAGCTTTGGGGGGATTGTTAGAAACGGACTGTTGGATGAGGCCGCCATTCCCTGGGATGGTCATGAAATCAACCCAACTCTCAGATTGGAGAGTGAGCGAGCGCTGGATGAGGTAATTCTGACCAACTTCACTTTCAAATTCCAATGAGGCTTGCGTGGGACCGAGGCGTCGAATGGCGAGACCACTTTCGCTATCGCTCCCGCCGCCGGGACCGCCTCCCATGCCGCCGCCGTCACAGAGGCTGACTTCATAGAGATCCACGTGGCGCAGTGTGAGGGTGGTGTCCGTGAATGCGGGATTCACAGAGGCAGCGTCTACGGAGGCAGACGAGGTATTGAGACTAGCATTCGTGCTCGCCAGGGTCGCATTCTGAACGCTCACCTCCGCATCGGTGAATGCGAAACAGCCTCCCTCGACCTCAAGCGTATCCGTGACCTTGATCAAGTCTAGTTGATGGGTGTCTGCTTGGAAGGCGGAAAGAAGCGCGCCGTCGCCCTCGGGCTGTCCGATGAGGGTCACGGTTTCAGCAGGGCTTTCGTAGGCTTTCCATTGGAAGCTGGTTAGGTCGTGGTTGGCAGCACCAAAGGTGTGCGCGGCAAGCCCTGCATCGATGTCTGTATTGATGAGAGAGATGAAGAGTTTGTTCTCCCCAGCGAAGATGGTCGGAACCGCGTTCTGGATGGGATCTGGCAGGGTGAATTCGACCGCGCGTTGGATAGCGCCGTTGTTGTCAAGCACGGCGGCGACCGTCGAGAGTTCAAAGTTGTTTCCAGTGATGCTCGTATTGGTGGAGGTGACGAGGAGACGACCACCTGACAAGGTGCCATTGAATCGCGCCAAGGCATTGGGAAACGTTTTCCCCCAGCGCACGGTGCCCTCTGAGTTGAGGCTATAGAGCGTGGAGGACGTCCTGGGATTGGTGGGACTTGAGGTGTCTGTCTCGAACGCAGAAATGAAGATGCCGTTCGGAGTGCCAATGGCGGTCGGCGGGGTCACGCCTGCAAATCCTTCGTAACTTCTCGCCCATTGAATGGTCCCATTGCTCGAGAGTTGTACCAATGTGAGGAGGTGGTCGGCATCAAATCCCGTCGCGTCCACGGTGGTTTCCGTTTGCGTCACGGAGACGAGAAAGCCCTCAGTGAGATTCCCGCTAAGGCCTCCACCACCGGCGAGAACCGCTAAGCGGCTTTTGCCGCTGCCGGCGATTCCAGATGCCAAACTGCCTTCGAAGCGCTCTGAGGTGAGGCGTTTGCTCCAGGCAAGGTTGCCGTTCGCTTCAAGCACGAAGAGTTCCACAAAGCCGTCGCCTGCTTGCATCGCTACCGAGCGGCCATCGCCCAGTGCATAGGAGAAGTGTTGATCACCCACCAGTGGTGTTTGTTTCTGATAGACCGGAGTGAGATCGCTGGTTTGAACCACACCCAAGACGAGTTGATCCCCGCGCTCCACGTGAACGCTGATGGCATCAGCACCTGCCTCGCCGAAGGATGCATTGGCTTCCTCAATGTAGATCTGCCATTGTGTCAGACCTGTTGTGTCCATGGCCACGAGGGAAGAATGCGTTCCCATTGGACTGTCAGAATAACCGAATATCCCATAACGATCCTGGGTAAGGTCAGAGGCGCCGAGGGCGGAGTCCCATGCGTAGATATCGGGGCCACACAATTGCACCCGTTTCGGAAAGGGGAGTGGCGTATGCTCTTCCATGCACTCGCCCGCGAGCACCCCGCCACCGCCAGGATTGCCACCGCCGCCATCGGTCACGATCAGGGTCCCTGTGGTCAGCGCCAAGCGGGCGCCGTCTTGAGATTCAAATCCTGCGACCTCCGCTCGGCTGTTCAGCGTGTAGCGGTAAGTTCCAGCTGCGACGGCGCCGATTGGCTGGCACTGCAGGGTCGTTCGCGGAACCTGGAAGCCAGGCACTTCCACCCACTGGCAGTTCCATTCGCCACGATCCCAGACGATATCGATCTGGTCCTTCATGGGGCGGTCGAATGAGAAATTCACTGGACCCAGAATGGAGAGCCACTCTTCACCATCGGCAGGAGATACAAATAACTCCGGGAGAGTTGGATCAGGGTCGGGATCTGGATCAGGGTCGGGATCTGGATCGGGGTCAGGGTCAGGATCTGGACTGCCTGGCGTGGTGAAACTACCAGAGATCTCGGCAACGGCCTCGCCATCCGTGTTCTGCATGACGCCATTATTGCCTGGATTCACCGTCCATTGCACCTCGATGCCGGTAGGCCACTCGCCTTGATACTGACATTGCAAGACGAAGCGCGGGAAGGGAATATTAGGGATAGGAGATGCCAGCCAAGCACAAGAGACACTGTTCGCATCGAGACCGGGTCCCGACCAACCCACACTGATCGGCTCTGCCATCTCCTCGGAAAAGGTGAAGGTGACCATGCCGTCGGCATCGACATCCAAGGGGCCAGACACGATGGGCGCGGCGAGGACGGGACTGGCGAGGAGGGAGAGAAACGCGAGAAATGGAAGAGGGCGCACCGGCAGCTCCCTCCGTGGCAGGGTTTGGCGACAGTTCATGGTGATTTCAAGAGGCAATCGGCCAGGCGTGGAGTCAAACCCGATTTGCTGGGCCGGTGGTGACTTCGCTTCTCGAAATCTGACTTTGTGAAATATTTCACAAATTGATCTTGCGAAGAATTCCGCCGTGTCCTAAACGGAAATCTGGTCGCTCGTTTGTCGCGTGACCTGCCGCACTTGACCGTCCCAACCCGATGCTCTCTTCCATAGGAGACCTCTCCAACGTCACCTTTCACCTCGCTGCCGTGCCGATTTCGGCCCAGCCGTTCGTGCAGACGGGCTTTCTATCCTTTCTGACGAACTCGATCTTCGTGGCGTTGATCGTGATGACGGTGATCTTTCTCCTCGTGCGTGCAGGGACGAAGCGTCCGACACTGATTCCTAGCCCGATGCAGAATGGCGTCGAGTTCCTCTTCGATTTTGTCTACAATCAGGTCGAGCAAGTGGTGGGACCAAAGGTGGCACCGCGTGCCTTCCCGCTTCTGTGCACGATCTTCGTCTACGTTCTCTTCGCGAACTGGTTCGGTCTGCTTCCGGGTGTGGGCACCATTGGCTTTGGCGCTGAAGGGACACAGATGGGATTCTTTGGCCTCTCTCAGGAGCCCGAAACACCGCTGCTGCGTCCGGCCACGGCGGATATGAATCTGACGCTGGGCATCGCGGTCTGCTCCTTGGTGGTGTGGTTCTACATCACCATGCGGGAGGCTGGGCCGATCGAGTTTCTCAAGCACATGTTCGCCCCCAAAGGTGGTCTCACCGGCTTCTTGAAATGGGCCTTGGTTCCGATCTTCCTCTTCGTGGGGCTGATCGAGGTGGTATCGATCATCTTTCGTCCAGCGACGCTTTCGCTGCGTTTGTTTGGCAACGTCTTCGCTGGTGAAAGTTTGCTGCATGCGATGCAGACGTTGGGTGACCAGTTTGGTTTGGGGACGGTTGCTTCGTTCATTTCGAAGATTGTCTTCACTCTGCCTTTCTTCTTTCTTGAGATCCTTGTCGGCGTCTTGCAGGCCACTGTGTTTGCCCTGCTATGCGCTGTGTACATCCAACTATCGACGGCTCACGACGAGGAAGACCATTAAGAACGATCGCGACTTTTCCGGTGTGACCATAGCGAGAAAGTGGGCGCCGGGATCAATAGAACAAGAACACCACATCCTAACTTCACAATCCTATGACTAGCTTACTCTCTAGCATCACTCCCATCGTGGCTGCGGCTGCGGAAGCCTCCGGCGGTATCGGTGGTTCTCTTTCACTCGCTCTCGCCGGTTTGGGCGCAGGGATCGGTGTTGGTCTCGTCGGCATGGCCTCTGCTCAAGCGGTGGGTCGCAACCCAGGCGCTTTCGGTAAGATCCTCACGATCGGGATCATCGGCATGGCGTTGGCAGAGGCTATCGCCATTTACGGTTTCTTGATGGCTCTCCAAGGCAACTAAAGACGGAAACCACATTCCTTTCGCCACCGGCGGCAAGTGTCGCCGGTGGCCTTTCTTAACCAACCTCGCATTAGCGCTCCGGAATCATGGGTGAAATTGGCAAAGTTCTATCAGGACTAGGCGTCTACTGGACGAATTTCATCGCTCAGGTGATCATCTTTCTGATCGTTTACATGATCTTAAAGAAGTTCGCCTTTGGGCCCATCATGGCCATTCTGGAGGAACGCCGTAAGCGTATCGAGGAAACTGAGGCTGATCGCGAGAAGATCAAAGCGCAGTTGGCGGACTCTGAGACCGTGGCACAAGCCAAGATCGACGAAGCCAATGAGACTGCCGCACGGCTGATCGCTGAAGCGAAAGAAAGCGCAGCGGCTTTGGCTGAGCGTGAGAAATCCCGCGCCACTCAGGAAGCCCAAGATATCATTGCCAAGGCCAACGAAGCGACCCGTTTGGAGCGCGAGCAGCAGTTGGCTGGCTTGAAGAAAGACTTCGGACGCCTCGTTATCAATGCCACAGGCAAAGTGACTGGTAAGGTCCTCACGAGCGAGGATCAAGATAAGATCAACCAGGAGACAGCGGCCGAGTTGGCTAACTAAACGCCTCGACCTTAAACGTAGGAGTTACCGCGATCTCATGAAAGTTTCCAAAGATGCTCTCCGCCACGCACGGGCTCTGTTTCAGACTTGCTTGAAGGACGAGAAACTGGACACCGATCGCGTGAAGATGATCGTGAAGCGGGTGGGTGAGGAGAAGCCGCGTGGCTATCTCGGAATCCTCACAGCCTTCCAGCGCTTGGTGCGTTTGGAACTCGAGAAGCGGCATGCGGTGGTCGAGAGCGCGGAACCGCTTTCGGATGCGCTGCGGGATGAAGTGCTGAGAGATTTGAAGGCTCGTTACGGTGATGACGTGACGAGCGCATTTAAAGTTGTTCCAGAACTGCTCGGCGGTATGCGCGTGCGGGTCGGGAGCGATATCTGGGACGGGAGTGTGAAGACCCGCCTGGAACGTTTGAGCCAAGCCCTTTCATAAACCTTTCTACATTTGCTAGAACCACTGAACACTATCGGAAATGAGTAACATCCTTCAGGAACTGGAATCGGAAATCGGCGGTCTTAAGACGGCGGTTGCCAAGTCGAACGTTGGCGTCGTTCGCGAGACGGGTGACGGCGTGGCGAAGATCGAAGGTCTGACCGATGTCATGCTCAACGAGATGATCGAGTTTCCCGGAGGGAAATTCGGGATCGCTCTGAACCTTGAGGAAACTGAGGTGGGGTGCGTCTTGCTGGGAGATGGTCTCGACGTCCAAGAGGGTGATGAAGTGAAGACGACCGGCAAATTGCTCTCCGTGCCCGTGGGCAAAGAGTTGTTAGGCCGAGTGGTTGATGTCATTGGTGAGCCACTGGATGGCAAAGGGCCCATCAAGGCGAATGCGAGTTATCCGGTCGAGAAGATTGCTCCCGGTATCATCAAACGGAAATCGGTGAGTCAGCCGGTGCAAACGGGTATCTTGCCGATTGATGCGATGATCCCGATTGGCCGTGGCCAACGTGAGTTGATCATTGGTGACCGGTCGACCGGCAAGACAACCATTGCGATTGATACGATCATTGCGCAGGCGCGCCAGAACAAGGCAGCCGAGGAAGCGGGTGATAAGGATTTCCGTCCGATGTATTGTATTTATGTCGCCGTGGGCCAGAAGCAGTCCAATATTGCGCGGACCATTAAAGTGTTAGAAGAGTCGGGTGCGTTGGAATACACCATTGTGGTGGCGGCCTCCGCATCTGACAGTGCTTCTTCTCAGTATCTGGCTCCCTATTCTGGTTGTGCCATGGGTGAGTGGTTCATGGATAACAACATGGACGCCCTGATCGTCTATGATGACCTTTCCAAACAAGCGGTGGCTTATCGTCAGTTGGCTCTCGTTCTGCGGCGCCCATCGGGTCGTGAAGCCTATCCAGGAGATGTCTTCTACCTGCATAGTCGTTTGTTGGAGCGGAGTGCCCGCCTGAGTGAGGACGCTGGTGGCGGTTCGTTGACGGCTTTGCCAATCATCGAAACGCAAGCTGGTGATGTGTCCGCCTACATTCCGACGAATGTGATTTCGATCACGGACGGTCAGATCTTCTTGGAAACGGACTTATTCTATCAAGGGATTCGCCCGGCCATTTCCGTGGGTCTGTCTGTTTCCCGAGTGGGTTCTGCGGCGCAGACAAAAGCAATTAAGAAGGTTTCCGGCACGACGAAACTTGATTTGGCCCAGTTCCGGGAGTTGCAAGCGTTCGCGCAATTTGGCTCGGATCTTGACGAAGGCACGAAGGCCAAGATTGAGCGTGGCCAGCGGATTGTGGAGCTTTTCAAGCAGAACCAGTACAACCCGCTCTCCTTGGAGATGGAGGTGGCAACCTTGTGGACCATGCAAAACGGCTACTTGGATGATATCGACGTCGATCAGGTGAAAGATTTCCAAGCCAAGATGGAGGAGTATCTCACCACCCGTAAGGGAGGGCTGCTCACGAAGATTCGCGATGAGAAAGCCTTGTCGGATGACATTGTGAGTGAACTCAAGTCTGCCCTGGACGACTTCAAGAGCAGCTACAAGTAAGATTCTTTCCGCCTAGCCTAACGACTCTGTTTTCAAATGGCCACTGCCCGCGACATCCGCCGACGCATCAAGTCGGTTAAGAACACCGCTCAGATCACCAAAGCCATGCAATTGGTGGCGGCGTCTAAGATGAAGAAGGCGCAGGATCAGGCGTTGTCGGGTCGTCATTATGCGGAGTTGATGAACAAGGTTCTCGTGAATCTGCACGAGAGTGCGATTGATGATTCGCATGATCTGTTAGAGAACCGCGGAGATGGTGGCAAGACTCTAGTGGTGCTGGTGACCACTGATAAAGGGCTCTGTGGCGGCCTGAATACCAATCTGCTGAAGGCTGTCTTTCGCGATCTTCCCGATGCGTCCTTTGTGACAATTGGACGGAAAGGTTGCCAAGCGGTCTCGCGAATGAAGAAAGATCTTCTCGCAGATTTCCATGTCACCGATCCCGTCGATTTCGCCCAAGTGAAGACGGTCTCGAAGTTTGTCAGGGACAAATTCTTGGAAGGGGAATTCAATCGCGTGCAGGTGGCGTTCACCAATTTCGTCAATACGCTCAGTCAAGTGCCGCATGTGGATGCGTTGCTACCTGTCGAGCCCTTGGAATTGGGTAAGCCGAAGGACTATGAGGGTGTGGGGGCAGAGAGCGATGCTGATGCTGGGGAAGTCCCCGAGGCAGGCTATGCTTTTGAGCCCAGCGCACAGGTCGTCTTCGATCACATCGTGCCGCAGTATATCGACTATCAGCTTTACCAAATGGTGTTGGAATCACGCGCCTCTGAACACAGTGCGCGGATGGTGGCCATGAAGAGTGCCACCGATAATGCCAACCAGCTTATCAAGGATCTTTCTCTGGAATACAACAAATTGCGTCAAGCCGCCATCACGAGCGAGCTGCTCGAAATCACCACAGCCGGCCTTGCCCTCGAATAGCACCCCTCACTTCCTCCTTTCCCGACCCGTACACCTCACATCATCATGGCTAACAACGAAGGAACTATCGTTCAGGTTATCGGACCCGTCATTGATGCGGATTTCTCCGCAGCAGACAAATTGCCCGAGATCTATAACGCGCTCGAAATCACTTACAAAGTGGGTGGTGACGATGTGAAACTCGTGCTCGAGGTGCAGCAGCATTTGGGCGATGGATGGGTGCGTGCGGTGGCCATGTCTTCGACCGAAGGTCTTCGTCGCGGAATGAAGATCCAAGATACCGGTGACTCGATTTCGGTTCCCGTTGGTGAAGGTGTGTTAGGGCGGATCTTTAATGTGACGGGTGATGCCGTGGATGAACGCGGTGAGGTGAAGGCGGACAAGTATTACCCCATTCACCGTCCTGCGCCCGCGCTCATTGATCAGGATACTTCAGCGTCGATCCTCGAGACGGGGATCAAGGTGATTGATCTTATTTGCCCATTCACCAAGGGCGGGAAGGTCGGTGCCTTTGGGGGTGCCGGTGTGGGTAAGACGGTGGTCATCATGGAGCTCATCAATAACATTGCGAAGAACCACGGGGGCTACTCGGTGTTCGCGGGAGTGGGTGAGCGGACGCGCGAGGGGAATGATCTCTATGAGGAGATGAGTGAGGCGGGCGTCATTGATCAGAAAGATTTGAGCAAGTCCAAGGTGGCCCTGGTTTATGGTCAGATGAACGAGCCTCCGGGTGCTCGTTTGCGCGTGGCGTTGTCAGCCCTCTCCATGGCCGAGTATTTCCGTGATGAGAAGAATCAGGACGTGTTGCTCTTTGTGGACAACGTCTTCCGCTTCTCACAGGCGGGTTCCGAGGTCTCCGCCTTGTTAGGACGGATTCCGTCTGCGGTGGGGTATCAGCCGACCTTGGCGGCAGAAATGGGCGCCATGCAAGAGCGCATCACCTCCACGACGAAGGGCTCCATCACGTCCTTCCAAGCTGTTTATGTCCCTGCGGATGACTTGACCGATCCCGCGCCTGCAAACACCTTTGCCCACCTGGATTCTACGGTGGTGCTCGAACGTTCCCTCGCGGAGCTCGGGATTTACCCTGCGGTGGATCCCTTGGCTTCCACGTCGAATGCGTTGGCTCCTGAAGTGGTGGGCGAAGAGCACTATCAAGTGGCCCGTGGGGTGCAGAACGTGCTGCAGCGTTACAAAGATTTGCAGGACATCATCGCGATTCTTGGGATGGATGAACTCAGTGATGACGACAAGTTGACCGTCTTCCGTGCGCGTAAGATCCAACGTTTCCTCAGCCAACCATTTGCTGTGGCGGAGGTCTTCACGGGCGTGAAAGGAGTCTATGTGTCTCGGGAAGATACAGTGAAAGGTTTCAAAGAGATCCTCGATGGTGAGCATGATGATGTGCCCGAGGGTAACTTCTACATGAAAGCTGGCATCGATACGGTCGAGAAGGCTTCCTAACGTCACTCGATTCACCTAACTCTTTTCCCATTCGACGCATATGGCCATCCAACTCGATATCGTCACGCCGGAGAGCAAGATCTTCTCGGATGAAGTCGATGGCGTGGTCATTCCTGGCATCGAAGGGGAAATGGGCGTGTTGCCGCAGCATGCTGCGCTGGTGACGACGCTCCAACCGGGCGAACTTCGCTACACCAAAGGAAACAAAGACGAGGAGCTGGCCATCGGGCAGGGATTTGTCGAGATCTTGCCGCATAAGGTTTCTGTCTTGACCGATATGGCAATGAGCGACGACGAAATCGACGAGAAGGCTGTGCAAGAGGCGTTGGAACGTGCTGAGAAGTCCCTAGACGAGAAGTTGGGCGACGAAGAATACGCCGCGACGCAAGCGGCCATCTACAAGATGATGGCGCAGCTGAACCTGAAGCGGAAGCGCAAGGGGTAATCCTCGGGTCGTTCAGGAGAGGGCAGAGGGCGTCGCTCCTTGCGAACTATATCTCGTAAGGTAAGATATCTGCATGGCTGCCACTGCTGAAGCTCTTGTTCAGGAGGAGGAACTGCTCACTTTTGAGGAGTTCGCGGCGCTCGAACTCGATCATCCCGCGGACCTGGTGGAAGGACGCATGGTTCCCATGCCTCGAAACAATCCCACCCATTCCCGTCTAGTCGCTCGGCTTGGAGGCATATTAGATGCCTATTCCATCAGGACGACGTTTGGAGAAGTTTATGCGGGGGATGTGGCAGTCATCACCAAGCGCGATCCAGACACCGGTCGAGGCGCTGACGTGGCTGTCGCTTCTCACGAAACGCTCAAGGACCAGCCTCCCAATGCCGCCGCCCTACAGGTGTTGCCCCAGAGCTGATCATCGAAGTCGTCTCTCCGAGCAATCTGTGGGATGAGATCATGACAAAGCTTTCGGAATACTTCGGTATCGGTGTGAAACACGTCTGGATCGTGACTCCATCCACGCAGACGCTTCAGGACTACACCTCCATCACGGAAATGAGCGGCTATTCCCTTGCCGAGAGCAGGCAAGTGAAGTGCCCTGACATTCTTCCAGACTTCGAATTGGATCTCGGGGAGATCTTCGGTGAGAGTTCCTAGCGACGAATATCGAAGGACTTGTCTGACGAAGGCGATTAGAGAATCCCCATCAAATGAGCGCCCAGCGCCATGATGCCAAGGTCGACAAGAAGGTGGCTCAACCAGGCGCCTAACAATGTGCCCTGGCGCTCCCACAACTGGCTCCATAACCAGCCGCCTACGGCCACACAGAATGCCAGAAAGACGGCGAGACCAAACGAGAAGAATTGGGAAAGAACTACCAGATGATGGGCGGCGAAAGCCCCCGCCGCCAGGACATGGGCCCAGGAAGGCGTGATCAAGTGGCGTAGATTTCCGAAGACGAACCATCGCCAATAGACCTCCTCAATCAGTGAATGGATGATTGATAGGAAGAGCGCAAACAGGAGAAAGTGATTCAGGACACCCATTCCGGCGACGCGCTCGCGAATGCGCGGTGCCCCTGCTTCTACCGTGGTTCCCAGGGGTGTCTGCATGAGGAGAAGCATCAGCGCCACGATGGTGCCTCCCGATGCGATCCCCAGCCACAGCGCTCGCGCCCTATCGCTCTTGCGAGGCCACAGGCAGAGGGAGAATGGCTCACGCAGGATCAGGGTTGTCGCCGCGAATGGCCACACCACCAGCATGACCTTCATCAGCGCATAGAGGCCGTTTCCCAGTGCTGTCCCCGGAAAGGCGACAAAGTAGAAGAGAGACATCACGAGTGGGAGCGTCATGGCGGGAATGAGAATCCACCAACGCCGCACACGATTGGACTGGTCAGGCATGCGATATCCTATCGAAACAAAGATGTTGTTCGTATCGATAAATGTATCTCTTCTATTGATGCGATCAATGTTACGGCTACTCTCCGTATGGAGAAAGCATCAGAGCGCTTGCATCCGACGGACCTTCTTGAATCCGCACCAGTTGCCCGGCGTCGAGGTTCTCAAACGCTTGCGTGATCCCGCTCGGCCAGCGAATGGATAGGCGATCCACCTTCGTTGCGTCTCCCAATCCTAGCAGAATGGTCTTGCTCTGTTGCGCCGAGAATCCCTCGCCACAGCGGGTCTCCTGCACGAGTTGCTGGTCGCCCACTTCGGCCACGATGCGCACGCCGTAGCCATCGCGATTGGATTGTTGTCCAACGAATCGAAGTGCCAGGAAATGGCGCGTTTCCCCGGCATGTTCCAATAATTGGCCTAACTGATTTCGATACCAGACGAGCTTTGGCGCGTTGGCATTGATGCTCGCGAGATCCGGCCAGCCATCGTGGTCATAGTCCCAACGGACCACGCTGCGACCGTCACCGATGTGTGCCATGCCAGAGAGACCGGAAAGATCTTCAAACTGATCTCCTTCGAGATTCAGAAAGAAACGGTTGATCTCGTGTCCACTAAGTGAGTGCTCGCCACTGGAGGAAGTGTCTAACAGGTTGACCGCCTGCTTCGTCGATGCCTCAAAGGCCGGTGACTTTTCTAGGTCTTCTCCTTTAGCAGGATCCTGGCGCACGACCGCGCGCCAAAGCACACTTCACAAGTCTTGATCAGACGCCGTCACAGAGGGCGCGCTGTAGAAACCGCTGGCGGAATAAATGTCAGGATAGCGATCATTGTCGGCATCAACGAAGAGCCCACCAAAGGCCCAGCCTACCTTGGCCACGTGCTTATCGTGCTCGCCGATGCCCGCAACTTGTACAAGCTGATCGCCCTGATTCTCGAAGAGCAGACTGCCTTGAGCTGAGAAAGGCACGCGCGCATCGAGGCCATCGATCTGGCGGGTGATGCGCTTCCCAGCCTTGCTGTACATGTTAGACACGTAGAGGTCGAGCCGCCCATCGCGATTGTAGTCGTCCCACGAGGCTCCCATGCCGAAGCCCATCATATCAGAGCCGGCGATCTCCTTGGAAACATCTCGGAACACGGTCTGCCCGCTCGCGTCTGGTCCCTCGTTGCGGAAGAAGGCATCAGGCGCAAAGTCGTTGGCGACGTAGAGATCCACATCGCCATCGTTGTCCTGATCTGACCAGACACTTTGATACGTGTTTCGCCATTCGGCGAGGGTTCCCGCTGCGCGTGGGATGACGAATCGGCCTTGGCGGTTTTCCAGGAGCAAATTGGGCGGTCCAAAGAGATCGAGATAACGGTGCGACTTTGCCGCGCGTTCCTCAAGCTGTTTGGCCATTGGGGCGGGGAAGAATTCCTTCGCCCACATGGAAACCGGCGTTTCCTGTGTGGTTGGGCCATAGAGCCCGAGATAAACATCGAGGAAACCGTCGTTGTTGTAGTCGGCGGCAGAGATGGTGGAGACGAGATAGGGAAGGGGAACAGTCACTTTGCTAGACCTTTCTTCGAAACGTCCATCCACATTCTCCAAATAGAGACTGCGTTTCAGGCTTCGGCCGATGAAGACATCTGGGTCGCCATCGTTGTCGAAATCAGCGAAGAGCGCTGCATTGCAATAACCGTCCAAATCCAGACCCACGGCCGGCGCGATGTCCTCGAATTTCCCATCCAAGGCGCGTCGACGAAATAGCTGATTCTTTCCCCACCGGCCCATCACATAGAGCTCATCCCAGCCGTCTTCATCGATGTCCACCACGCTCAGCGCGGGGTGCTGATGGGAAGAATCCAAGTCCTGGTAGCGCGCATAGACCGGATCAGTCGTGGTGAATTTCCCTTTGGTAAAGAGATCGATGAGATTCAACTCATGATAAGACGTGAGGGCGCGCTCGAGGTCTTGAGGACTGGCAAGAGTTTCGTCGAGGCATTCGCGAAAGAAGGTGTCTGGAGAGATGAACGTCGTGATCGGCATCTGACGCCACTCACAGATTCGCCAAATCTTGTCATTGCTTTGCTGCCAATCGACTTCTTGATTGCCGTGAATCTCCAGCTGCCAGCCGTTGGTGAGCGTGGCGAGCCCCTCGAAGCCGACCGTCGCGGTCATGAGATCCGCACGCGTTTCGGAAGGGTGGGCCTCGATAAAGTAGAACTTGGATCGCTCGAATGACTCCACCTCTTTGAGCAAGGGCTTCCACAAGAGATCGCTTGCGATCGCTCCCACCGTAAACGTGGCCGAGGGGAGATGGACACGCGAACGCACGAAAGGGAGGCTCTTCATGGCCGGCCCAGCTTCTTCACGATCAAGGTCGTGAAAGCGAAACTTGGGGGTGAAATGGGAGGCGCTTTGGTCGCTCGGTAAGCTGCGTTCCTTTTGAAGCGCCTTGCTGATGGCTTTGAGTGTTGGCGTGTATGCTAGCAGCCATTCCTCAGAGGAGACGAGCTGCTGCAGGCGTTCTTCCTCCGTCAACGGGGCAGGTTCTGCCTGAGCGGGCCCGGCCTTCGTTTCTTGGGTAGGCTCTTTGGAGCACTGACAAAGTCCCGAAATGGACAGCGCCGCGAACAGCGAGAGCCAAGCCCGTTTCTGTTCGCGGCGCGTGATCATGATTCCGAAGAGGTCGCTACTGTTGTATGCGGAGGCGATAGTATCCAGCCGCTGCGGCGGTTCGGTTGGCGTCCGCATCCATGTAGTTACTGGTGGCGCCAGTTGCCGTGATTGTCGTCACTTCCTGCCAATCATCATTGAGCGTTGGTGAGAACTCTAACACATAAGTAGTGCCATCAACGCTGGACCAGCCGATATCGATTCCGGCATCGCCACGGGTGGGCGGCTCCAATTGGAAGAATGAGGTGGCATCGTTAGGATCCGTTCCCGCCAATTGCTCAACGGAGTCTGATTGGCCATCGCCATCACTATCCACGTTTGGATCCACGGGAATCGTGTCGCCGGCCAAGGCTTGGCCAGGATTCCCCTGGAGAAACTGGACGTCTTCTTCCGCGAGCACCTTGTCGTAGATCTGAAGGTCATCGATCCTACCCTGGAAGCCGAAACCGCCACTCAAGGCACCGATTTGCAACGGAGCGTTGCCGAGATCGTCGAAACCGCTGATGCCTTCGATGCGATCCATCTCTTCGCCATTCAGATAGATGATCACCGCGCGGTCGTCCGACGAGTTGTCGAAAGCGACGGCAAGATGGTGTGCTTCTCCTGGGGCTGCTTCAGCCGAAAGCACCGCCTCACCACCTGCGAAAACGAACACACTGCCATCTGCGTATGCGAGAGCGAAGGGATCGCCTTGGGAATCAGCACTCTGATTCTTAGAGAGCAATGTAAGGACATTGGGCGACGATTCTGCCTGGAACCAGAGAGAGATGGACGTATCCACAAACGGATCGAAAGTGTCTACCACTTCTCCATAAGCAGCACCGGTCCCGTCGGATCCAAGGCTGACCGACTGACCAGCAGCGAGGGGTTCTTGGCCCAAGAGAAAGGCTCCATCACCGGTGGTCTGAAACTCGGCGTGACGACCGCGGCCCGATATGTCCGAGGCGGTGTTGCCTTCGGTTTCGTCGAAGGGATAGTGGGCCACGAGTCCGCTGCCACTATCAATGATCGCGGAAAGGTCCACGCGAACGACCTCTTCGCCGGAGTCGTTGCTGGCAAGCTCAAGAAAGGCCGAGAATCCACCCGCGCGGCCTTGTGGATCGAAGGTCACCGTGATGCTCCCTTCCTCGCGTGGAGCCAGGGTCGCTGGTGGCTCGCTCACCGCGTAGTGAGCACTGTCCAGCCCCGTGATGGTGGCGCTTGTGATGTTTAAAGCATTCTCGCTGCCTGTATTGGTGATCTCCAGCGTGCGGGTTTGCGGACTCACACTGCTCAATTCGCCAAAGACATTGCGCGTTTGAATGAGCAAATTGGGATCGTCCGTGAGGATCATGCGCTGGTCCAGGCTGATGACATCAAATTGGATCCAGCTTGAGGCGGTTTGCCCCGTGCGTTCGATCTCAATCACATTGGCTCCCACCACCGCGTCGACCTCAGTGGGAAGGAAGCTGGCATCAATGTTCACATCTTCTTCAATGTCCGTTAGGCTGTAGATGTCATGACCATTCACGCGGATCACGACGTCATGAATGGATTCGTCGCCTCCGGAGCCGATCTGACCCAGTTCCACGTGCAACCGCATTTGAATGGTCTCTTGCACGAGGTCATCTGTAAGATTGAAGTGGATCCGGTTGAAAGGGTCGCCGGAAGTGATGGCGCGTTCAAAGTTGGTCCAATCCTCATCGACGGCGACCACTCCAATCGGATCTGGGTAGGTTCCTGCGAGATAGTAGTCGTCATCGAGGGCTTCCGCACTGCCAGGACCGGGCTGGTTGCCGCCTGCTTCCTGACTGAATTCCGCTTGGCTGTCATCAGCTTCGCCAATCTGCCAGAGCTGCTCGTAGGGCACAGGAAGCGAGTTAGGATCAATCGGGCTCGTCCCGTAGAGGACTTCGTCATTATCACTTTCGCCATCACCATCCGTGTCCACTTGCAAGGGATCACTCCCTGCGGTGATCTCACGTCCATCAATGAGGCCATCGTCATCCGTGTCTTGATCGAGCACCAGAGTGTTGTGCTTGGTCACCTCGTCGCCGTCTAACAAACCGTCGCCATCAGTATCAGCCACACGTGGCTTTGAGCCATACTCTTTCACCTCGGCTCCATCTGCCAAGCCATCGTTGTCAGTATCAGGATTCGCAGGTTCGGTCTTATTCTCGAACTCCTCCAAATTGGTGAGGCCATCGTCGTCTTGGTCCAGCGCGGCATCGGCCGGATCGGCCGGATCGAGGAAGTCGTAGTTCGCTTCGTAGCTGTTGGGGAGACGATCACGGTCCGTATCATCCGTGCGGTATTCCATCGCCAGATAGTCAAATTGGATCCAGCCGGTTCCATCCAGGCGCTCGATGGTGAGGGTGTTAGGCCCTGGTGCCGCTCCAGCATCGGATCCACTCACCGTTGCGCGGACCAAGGTATCCCCGGTGATGCCGTTCTGTGAGAAGAATTCGAAGTCATTCAGGCGCATGACGATGTCGTGGGTGCTGCCGTCTGCGGGTCCCA
This sequence comes from Verrucomicrobiia bacterium, assembly GCA_030425385.1. GTDB lineage: Bacteria > Verrucomicrobiota > Verrucomicrobiia > Verrucomicrobiales > DEV007 > JAACDM01. The sequence continues at coordinate 63,382 of JAUIAH010000034.1, forward strand.
GGCAGCACAATTGCACCTCTACCCGGTACTCGGCGCCTTCACTCGCGGAAATGTCATCCAAGTTGAAGTGGATCCGGTTGGTAGGATCGCCAGCCGTCAAGGCGCGGTCGTAGTTGGCCAAAGCTTCATCTGCAGCCACCGTTCCGATCTCGCCCGGGTAAGTGCCAGCGAAGTAATAGTCGTCATCCTGCTCCATGGCGCTTCCCGGCGCGGGGCTAGCGCCGGATTCCTGACTGAATTCAGATTGATTCCCATTCTGCAAGCCAAGCAGCCAGAGAGGTGTGTAGAGCACGGGGATGTCCGTGGGATCGTTAGGATCGGTTCCCAATTCCACTTCCGTCGCATCATCAACGCCATCCGTATCCGAATCGGCTACGGTGGGATCCGTTTGATGAACGTTCACTTCGTCCCCATCGCGGAGGGAATCGCCATCGGTGTCCACCACGTTGGGATCACTCTCGTGGACGTTGATCTCAGCGGCATCATCGAGACTATCACCATCACTATCAGCAAGATCGGGCCGCGTCTGATGCACGCGCACCTCATCGGCGTCGTTGAGGGTGTCGCCATCGGTATCCGCTTCGCTAGGATTCGACGCCACTTGATATTCCTCAAGATTGGTGAGGCCGTCTTGATCTTCGTCCAGAGCGGCATCAGCGGCGTCCTCGGAATTGAGAAAGGCATACTGTTCTTCGAACTTGTCTGGCATGCCATCACCGTCGAGATCTGATGGGCCCGCTTCGAGCCTGACATAATCAAACTGAATCCACCCGCTGGCCGGTTTGCCCGTGCGTTCGATCTCAATGACGTTGGCGCCTTCCACAGCATTCACATCGCGAGCGATCACGGTCTCTTCTACGAGTAATTCCGCATCAATGTCAGTTTGCTCAAAGATTTCCGTGCCATTGAAACGAATGACCACATCATGGATGCTCTCGCTTCCCTCAGGAGCACCCAGCTGCCCCAATTGCATGCTTAGCCTAAGTTGCGTTCCGGGGTCTGCCCCGACGGCATCCAAGTGGAAATGGATCCGGTTGAAGGGATCCCCTGGTGTCAGCGCGCGGTCGTAGTTGGCAAACGGCTCATCGGCGGCCACCGTTCCGATAGGATCGTCGTAGGTGCCTGCGAAATAGAAATCGTCGTCCTGGGCATCGGCCGCTCCAGGGGCTCCGTTATTGCCTCCTTCTTGGCTGAATTCGGATTGGTTGCCATTCTCGATGCCGAGAAGCCAGAGTTCAGAGAATTCCTGTGCGGAAAGCGGCAATGCCGCCGCAAAGAACAGACTAGTTAGGATGGGGATGGGTTTCATAAGGGTTTCAGTGGAGAGGTTTACTCTCAACCATGACCCAGTTCAAACCCAGGATGCAAGCCCCTGGTCGCAATCAGTTCCCCGGAAAAGGATCCGCCGTGAGTCGCCAATGAATCTCGGCTGGTGGGATGGCAGGACCGTCCATAGCCTCCGGGGCAATCTGTTCGTGCCGGATCGGACTCGGGATCGCAATGGGTGCGGCGGCCTCACGCACGGGTGTGACGGTGGCAGTGGCCAAGGCGGTGCTCAGCCCTACCACGCTCCAAAGTGCCATCAATACCGCCGACCAGCGGGCGGAGGATTGGAAGGAAAGAATCGCGCGGACGCGTCGTTCCAACGCACACTGTCGCGTGGTGTCCGCTGCCATGGCGAGAAAGAGGCCATTGGCCATGGCCAGCCGAGGACCTGCGGGGCGCTGGCTGAGATTGCGAGCCAGGGCCAACAAGTGCTGCGCGTAATGTGAGGGCTCTGTTCCCGTACTCAAAACCGTGTGGTCGCAGGCAAACTCACGTGTCTGATGGAGTCGACGGTGCAACATCCACACCATGGGATGAAACCAATAGAGCGCACAGGCCGTCTGACTCAGCCATTGGGTCCAAAGATCCCGCCGCTTGAGGTGTCCAATCTCGTGCAAGAGGACAACTCGCAAGCGGTCCAGATCCCATTGGGAAGCCTCTTCTGGCAGAAACACACAGGGACGGAAGATCCCCGCAGCGGCCGGAGAATGCATGCCTGGACAGGCATAGAGGTGCACCTGTCCCCGATACCCAAGAGCATGCGAGACATCCTCCACCAACCCATTCCAATAGCCACTCTGGAGGCGTTCGCTACGATCACGCCAGCGTTGCAGTTGCCACATGCCGATGCTCTGCGTCGCGGCGAGCACGACGATCCCCGCAAACCAGATGGCGATGATCGCTGTACCGAAGGGGAAAGCGGGGCCGGTCGCCTCAAGCGACGCGCTGGCGAGTTCCGGGGCGGCCTGGCCAAGCGTTGGTAGGAAAGCCACCTCCACGCGCGGCAAGCACCATGCAAAGGGAAGCGCAATCAACCCTAACATGCCTATCGTCAACCATCCACAACGAAAAGCTGCGCTTCGTTTCCGACAGAGGAGCAAGCCCACTCCGATCACGAATCCCAAGACGGTTCCCCGCACCGTCATATCGCCTAACAACGTCAAACACGCTTGAAGGTTCATGCCTCGCCCTCCTGTGTGCGATTCTGCTCAATCAGCCGATGAATGCGATCGATCTCTTCAGGCGACAATTTCTGATCCTTGGGATCTAACAAAGAGGCCACCAAATTCTCCGCAGAATTGTCGAAGAACGTCGCTAGCAGATTCTTCAACGCCGATCGCTTGGCCCGGGAAGGCGCCACCGTGGGCGAATAAATGTACTTCCGCTGCCGCTTCTCATGCTTGAGGAAGCCCTTCTCTTCCAGAATCGCCAACTGCGCCCGCACGGCCGAATAGCTCGGCGGATCAGGCATCGCCTCCTGGATTTCAGCAGCAGACGCCGCCTCAAGACGGTAGACCACGTCCATGATTTGGCGTTCGCGACGGGACAAATTCTCCGCAAGCATGCTGCTAATTTGTCCGCACTTGGGAACAGCGTCAAGTGCGTAATTTCTAGCAGTGAGGAACACTGAGCAGGGAAGAATCAATGAAAGAAGGATTCTTTTCGTGAGAAATTGGTTGACCTTTCGGTTAAATGCTACTTTTCTAGCAATCGATGAGCGCGCTCACTTATCTGTTTCGCCGCCTCTTTCCTGCCATGGGCATGGGCCTCTTTGCGGTTGGATGCGCCACTCAACCGCAGTTGCCTCAGGCCGTCCTTCCCGAGCCGACCCCGGAGTCCATGGGCTCGGAAACCATCTTCCATCAGGGGAAGGATCGCGAGCGGCTCCAAGCCGACCGTGGATCGGCCACCCCGGCGACGTCACCGACCCGATCTCCATCGCAAACCCGATACGGGCTCGGCACGGCTTTCGGAGAATCGGTCGACTCCGCCGTTGATTGCGCCCAATTCAAACGTGGTTTCCTCGCCAAGCCCTTCGGCGTCGGCGTTCTCTATTACAATGACACTCCAGGTGCCCGAGCGATGGCCGATTATCTCGGAACGCCGATCCGACTTGATGGCGGCCTCATCACTACCGCCAAAGGCGTGCTTGACTGGGGCGTGAAAGCGGCCTCACAGAATCGCCATCTAGGGGGATACCTCGTTGATGGTAAGGTGATCTTGCGGGGCGAGCACGGTGATCGCTATGCCATTGTCCTCCGGAACAACACGCGCCAACCCGTCGAATGCGTGGTCTCCGTGGATGGGCTCGATGTCCTCGACGGTGAACCCGCCGCCTACTCCAAACGCGGCTACATCGTCGGTCCCAAACGGACCATCGAAATCAAAGGCTTTCGCACGAGCACGGAAAGGGTCAGTGCTTTCCGATTTGGAAAAGTGGCAGACTCCTATGCCGTATTGCGCCATGACGACGCCCGCAATGTGGGCGTCATCGGTGTCGCTGTCTTCAGCAAACACGGAGGCAATCCGTGGAGCAAAGAAGAACGTCCCACAAGAAGGCGGGAAGACGCCAAGCCCTTCCCGGCCCAACGCTTTGCCATTCCACCTCACTGAGGGAGTAGGTGGGTCGCGTAAACACCAGACGGGCACGTGATTTGTAGAGGGGTCACGTGCCCGTCTTTCCTCAGCCGAGAGCCTCTTGCGAAAGCTCCCAAAGTCCCAAACATTACCCTAATCATGCACACCAGAGCGCCCGGAAAGGGAAAGAATCGCATTGTTCGTTGGATCCGAAGACTCGCCTTTATCCTGGCAGTCGTGGTCATTGCTCTCGCTGTCTACCTGCGCCCCTATCACCAACAGGCGCAAAGCTATGACCTCAGCCTCATTCCTCAGGCAAACGCACTTCCGTTGGAGGGTGTCCCATCGCATGTGGTCGGAGCCATCCTCGCCACGGAAGACGTCCGATTCTACGAGCACCACGGGCTCGACGTGCGCGGGATCTGTCGCGCCGCCGTCGCCAACGTGAGAGGAAAGGGACCCAAGCAGGGCGGCTCCACCATCACCCAGCAGCTTGCCAAACAAACCTACGGCATCCTCAAGCGTACCATGGAACGGAAATTCGTGGAAGGCTTCCTCGCCCGGCGCATTGAGAAAACCTATAGCAAAGACACCATCTTATCCAATTACCTAACCATCATCTACATGGGCAACGGCTATCACGGTCTCGCGGAAGCCGCCCTCGGCTATTTCGGAAAACCCGTTTCTGAACTCACCGTAGAAGAAGCCGCCACCCTTGCCGGCATCATCAAAGCCCCCAGCGCGCTCGAACCCATTGGCCACCCCGAAAGAGCCCGCCAGGCTCGCAACCTCGTCCTCCGCCGCATGGCCGCCGAAGGCTATCTCCCGTCCGAAGACGTGGACGCGCTCTGTGATACGCCCATCCATCTCGCAAGGGATCATGTCTAGGGAAGTCTCCTGAATCGCACAGTCATCCCAATGAAACCCTTTGCCTCCATTCTCTTCTTGGTGTTCCTCACATTACCATACCAAGTCATTGCAGATACTCCTGAATCCCTTGCCATACAGGAGCAATTGATTGATGCCACACTTCTCATGGAAGCGACAGCGGCTGCTGCAGCATTGTCGATCACTACCAAAGGAGAAACCATCAAGGAGAACGTCCAAATCCGAGATTGCCTTGATGAGTTGGTGATGAGGGCCTTCCATCGTATCGCTGAATTGCTGTATGAGGCGCCGAGTGACCAATGGGCTCACCATCAAACAAAAGCTCAGTGGGCGGGACGCATGATCACCCACTTCCTCAATCATCATACGGGCTCTGCAAATGAAGGATGGTCGGTAATGTGTCAGGCTTATCTGTATGATCAGAAAGTCACCACCGAGCTATTTCATCGGCTTGAGAAAGAGAAACAGGATTTCTTGCTATCCGAACTGCGATCCAAACTTAATCGCTACCAACCGGATACATGCCGTGAATTCGCCTCGGCGCTGGAAGCCTCAAGGCATTCAAAGGACGACACGCATTCTCCTCGTTCATAGAAGCATGGCTTTGTTTCCTGCACGATGAACGTCTAACGTAAGGGCGAATAAAGGGACCAACGAACGCCGCCAGTCAACAAGGCGTTCCGGGTAAGTGTGGTGCTGTTACCCGAAATGAGACTATTCAAGATCTTATTGAAGCGAACCGTGATGGCTTCATCATATCGATTCTTGGGTGTTGTTAGCTTGGCCTAGACGAACTATGCTCAGGCAGCGTCTTCAGAGGACTGGTTGCGGCAGGATTCCACAATCACGAGGCCTCATTAGCGCAAGACGCGAAAGAAGACTTGGGTGCCCACTTGGTTCAGCGGGAAGGACATGGGGCTGTTGCTCGTGGGCAGTGGCTCCCACTCGATGAGGTCGGTGCTTCGTTCCAGGACGCCGCTGTGCCAGTAGAGTTTGGCCATCTGGCTGTCCGTGACTTCGAAGGAGAGTGTGGGTGATTCTGCTAGGAGCATGTGTTTCCACACGGGGCGGAAGAGTGGCTGGTCTTGGGCGTCGAGTGGGGTGTGGGCATCGACGACGACAGTGTTGTGGAAATTCGCAACGTCCATGTCCGTGGTGAAGATGTGGCGCGGCGGTAGTGCTGTGAGTATTTCATCCACTCTCACAGGGCCGCCCAAGCGGTCGAGATCGAGCCCGCTGGCGAAGGCGCGCTGGTGATCCCAGTCCACCAAGGGATCGCGGACATGGCCAAATAGGTAATGCCGATGCGCTGGCGTCGCGCCAGGCTCGCTTGGCCAATTTGCCAGCCGGTCTTCAAAGGGAAACCAATCGGCCGCGGCGAAGATGAGACAGCGATTGACCTCGTAGCGCTTGGCGATCATGGCCGCGTGTCCACCGCCTTGCGAATGTCCGGCAATGGCGACGTGGTCCCAGACGATGATTTCATCTTCTTTGAGGAAGCGTTCCCATCCTTCGGACGGGTGTTGGCTAGCGACGTATTGGAGCGCACGGATCAGGCGGTTCTCGATGCAGTGGGTACGGTCCACCTCAACGAGGCTGGTCCGATCGGTGCCATCGAGAATTTCCAAGCGCACGTCGCGTGGGCAGTCGGGATTGCGCCTGTCATGGATGGCGCAGAGGGTACCCACTGCCCTATTGTTAGGATACATCAACCCAAGGCTGTGGTAACCGAGCGTCGCGGCGTGTTTCAAGATCTCCCGATAGAAGTAAGGCGTCCCGGTGGTCCCTGGCAGAAAGACAAGCAGGCGGTTGCAGTTGGGAACGGACTGGTCCACGTAGGCGTATTGCAGGTTGTCGAACGTGGTGATCGCTGGGTCTGCCTGACTGGGACGAAAGGAATGGCTGGTCTGAGCAGCGCCATCGCCTAACGAAAGAGCGAAGCAGCACAGAACGCGAAGATGAACGCTGACAGACATATTAAAATGGTCTGCCAGAGGTGGGCTGTTGCAAGCATCCGGCGGTATCCGAGTGTATGCATCTGTATCGCCGCGGAAGGAATTGATCAGCTGACGTCTGGCGTAAAGTGGTAAAGATTTGGCGCAGAAACAGAAACGTGACAGGACGATAGCCGCCATATGCGTGCCCAACAGATCGTGCCTAGCCATTCCCTCTCGTGGTCTGACCAGCTACTCTCACTGCGCCCAGATCTTGATCCCACAATAGAGCACGGCTATTTAACTAAGAACCTTTTGGAGCGTAGCGGTAGTGGCCGATGATGGTCCAGTCGAAGAGCACGTCTTGCATCTTGGGCCCGGAGCCGATGTTGTGAACGATCCAGCGCTCGCCGGGACGGCCGGGAGGTTCGACGACAATCCCAATGTGGGTGAGTCCGTGGCCGTTGAGATCCCAGGCCACGATGTCGCCGATGGCGTAGTCCGTCACCGCGAGGCTCTTCTTCAAGCTTTTCCCGTGCCGGGAGAAGTATTTCTGGAGGTTGGGGACTCGGCGGTGGTCGATGTTCTTGTCAGGGCGTTTGAGCCCCCACTTCTTCGGATACTTGGTGAAATGGCGCTTCATGTCTTCGTGGACGCGCTGCTGGAGATCGATCCCGAGGGCGCGATAGCAACGCACGATGACGTCACTGCAGACACCTTTGTCGGGAGCGACGTCACCACCAGGATAGTCGAGGACGACATAGGCCGGATCGTAGGTCACGGCGATCTTGGTTCGGGCGATGGCGGCCTCGGCCAGGCGCTGACTGAATGGAACGGTCTCGGCTTTGGGACCGGGCTCTCCATGAGTCAGGAAGAGGGAGAAGCTGATGATTCCCAGGGCGCTGATGAGAGCGTGTCGCATGAATGCTTGGGACAACTCATGCTGGCGGCTTGTTCAAATCAGGTCGCCAACAGTCGGCGTCTGATCCAGCAGAGGGCGCCGATGAACAGGCCAAAGAGTGCGAGGATGAGCATGCTGGTCTCCAAGCCTCCCGTAGCCAGAAAACCGTCGATGATGGTGAAGCGTTTCATGATTGGGATGGGACTATTCGCACCAGGAACCGCGTTGCCATGATAAGAAATGCCGGTCATTATAACGGTGATGACGAAACGCGCAGTATTCTGGCTCTCGATCTCCCTGGCCACGTTCACGGTGTCTCCTGGTCACGCGCTTGAGAAAGTGGACTTCTCGCGGGAGGTGTTGCCGGTTCTCTCTAACAAATGTTTCGCCTGCCACGGCCCGGATGCCAAGAAGAAGGAACTTCGCTTGGATACCCGAGAGGCGGCGACGAGCGATCGCGGGGGGTACCGTGGCATCGATCCAGAGAATCTGGATGAGAGTGAGGTCTTGCTGCGGATCCATGATGCCGACGATCCGATGCCTCCGGTGGATGCGGAGAAGCAACTGACACCAGAGGAAAGGCAATTGTTAGACACTTGGGTGCGTCAAGGGGGAGAATACGCGGCCCATTGGGCGTTTGTTCCTCCGAAGAAAGCGGAGACCCATTCAACGGTGGATGGTTTTGTGAGGCATCGCCTACAGGCGCACGGGGCTGACTTTGCGCCGGAGGCGGATCGTCCTACCTTGGCCCGCCGTTTGGCATTGACGCTCACAGGGTTGCCACCTGAGCCCCAGGTGTTGGCGGCGTTTCTTGCGGAGGAGGATTCGGAAGACGCTTACGCCGCGTTAGTCGAAACGTTGTTAGCCAGCCCGCGGTTTGGAGAACATCAAGCGCGCTATTGGCTGGACGCGGTCCGCTACGGGGACACGCATGGGTTGCATCTGGACAATCGCCGAGGGATCTACCCCTATCGCGATTGGGTGGTGCGGGCCTTCAATGAGAATCTCCCATTTGACCAGTTCGTCACCTGGCAGGTGGCCGGTGATTTGCTTCCCGATCCCACGCTGGCACAACTGGTGGCGACGGGCTATGTGCGGATGAATCCAACCACCTCGGAGGGCGGCGTATTGCCTGAGGAATTCCAGGCAAAGAACAACTTTGATCGCACCGAAACGTTGGGGACGGTCTTTCTCGGGATGACCATGAGCTGTGCGCGCTGTCATACCCACAAGTATGACCCGATCAAACAGAGTGAGTATTATGAGCTGCTCGCTTTCTTTAATAGCACGGCGGAGAATCCGTTAGATGGAAACAAGTATGACTACGGTCCCGTCATCAATGCGCCTGCGGATCAGGCGGCTTGGGGCGAATGGCAGACGCTGGAGTCAGAAGCGCGTGAGTTGGTGAAAGAGTCAGGCCGAGATTGGCGAGCCGCCCTGATGGCGTTGGCGGCAGAGGGAGAACCGGCAGCAGAGGCGTTGAAAGCGCGCTTGGAGGGGTTGGAAGCTCAAGCGACCACGACTCTTGTGGCGCGTGAGTTGGACAAAGCGCGGGAAACGAAGCTCTTGGCGAGGGGAGAGTATCAATCGCCGACGGGTGAGGTGTTAGAGCCTGCAGTGCCTTCAGTGATGGGGGCGTGGACAGAAGCGATGCCTCGGGATCGGTTGGGACTGGCCCGCTGGTTGACGTCGCGGGAGAACCCCCTTGTGGCGCGGGTGCTCATCAATCGGGTGTGGCAGCGAGTCTTCGGAGAGGGCTTGGTGCGGACACCGGAAGACTTTGGGGTGCAGGGAGAACATCCCACCCATCCGGATCTCCTCGATTGGCTTGCGGTAGAGTGGCAGGATCGGGGGTGGGATTTGAAACACATGATCCGCCTGATGGTTCATAGCCGTGCCTTCAAACAAGATTCTGCTCGGCGCGCTGATCTCAGTGACCCTCCGAATCGCCTTCTAGGGCGCGGCCCAAGTTATCGGTTAGACGCCGAAGTGCTCCGTGATGTTGCCTTGTGGGCGAGTCATTTGTTGGATCCCCACATGGGTGGGGAGGGAGTGAAGCCGTATCAACCTGCGGGGATGTGGTTGGCGATGGCCCACCCAGCGAGCAATACGAAGAAGTATGAACGTGATCCCGTGGAACTTCTCTATCGGCGCAGTCTCTATGTTTACTGGAAGCGCACCAGCCCCCATCCGATGATGACGCTGTTTGACGCCCCGAGCCGCGAGTCCAGTTGCGTGCGGCGTTCGCGCTCGAGCACGTCTCTGCAATCGCTGGCGCTTCTCAATGAGACGCAGCGGGTGGAAACGGCGCGCAAGCTTGCGGAACGCTTGGTCAAAGGGCGGGACACGGCTAGCCAGCGCTTGGAGATGCTGTTTCGTTTGTTAGCCTGCCGGCCTCCATCACCCCCGGAGAGCGCCGCTTGCTTGAGTTTGCTCGAAACAATGTTAGAACGCTATGAGCAAGACGCTGCTGCTGCAGAGGGACTCCTGGATACGGGTGAAGCGCCGCGCGATGCCTCGCTTGCTGCAGCAGAAGTTGCAGCGTGGACGCAGGTAGCCATCACCGTGTTGGCGAGCGATCTCACGCTGTTGATGTATTGATTGGATGCCTAACCTTGAACGACGATGCCCACGATGAATGCCTCTAGCTTGCTTCGCGAACACGATCTCAATATGACCCGCCGCCAGTTGTTTGGTCGCAGCGCTCTCGGAGTGGGAACGGCTGCGATGGCGCAGATGTTAGGTCAGGATTCGCTCCTTGCGGGTGGCGCCAGACCTGAGGTCGGGATGCATCATGAAGCGAAGGCCAAGCGGGTGATCTATCTTTTCATGAGTGGGGGGCCCAGCCATCATGATCTGTGGGATTTCAAGCCTAAGATGCAGGCGATGTTCGGCCAGGACATGCCGGAGCACATCCGAGATGGCCAGCGGATCACGGGCATGACTTCCGGGCAGAAGACCTTGCCTGTTTGCCCTAGCAAATATGCCTTTTCGAAAGTTGATAATCATCAGGACGGTGTCTGGGTGAGCGAGCTCTTGCCCTACACGGCCAAGGTGGTGAAAGAACTCTGTGTGGTGCGGAGCACGTTCACGGAGGCAATCAATCACGACCCCGCCATCACTTACATTCAAACGGGGAGTCAGATTCCCGGGCGTCCCAGCTTGGGTGCGTGGCTGAGCTACGGGCTTGGGAGTACTAATGAGAATCTGCCAGGGTATGTGGTGATGCATGCCCAGAGTAGCTTCGCGGAGCAGAGTCTCTTCGGGCGACTCTGGGGAAGCGGCTTTCTCCCATCGGATCATCAAGGAGTGCTCATGCGGAGCCAGGGAGATGCGGTGCTCTACCTCAACAATCCCGCAGGCGTGACACGGCGTGATCGCCGGGCGCAGCTCGATGCGCTCATGGCTCTGAATCAGGCCCAGCACGAGCGCTTCGCCGATCCAGAGATTTTATCACGCATCAAGCAACACGAGATGGCGTACCGCATGCAGATGTCCGTGCCCGAATTGATGGATCTGTCTCAGGAGAGCGAGCAGACGTTCGAGCTCTACGGTGAGGAGGCACGCAAGCCAGGGACCTTTGCTGCCTGTTGTCTGAATGCTAGGAGGTTGGCCGAACGGGGCGTGCGCAACATCCAGATCTTCCATCGTGGCTGGGATGCGCATAACAATTTGCCCAAAGAACACGAGTCGCAGTGCCGGGATATTGACCAAGGTTCTGCCGCGCTCATCATGGATCTCAAACAGCGCGGGCTGCTAAAGGATACTCTCGTGGTCTGGGGCGGCGAGTTCGGGCGCACGGCTTATTGTCAGGGGAATCTCACGCACAAGAATTACGGGCGCGATCACCATCCACGCTGTTTCACAGTATGGATGGCGGGTGGTGGGGTGAAGCCTGGGATTACCTATGGGCATACGGATGACTACGGCTACAACATCGCCGATGCGGACGGCAATCCGCTCTTTCCACAGCCCACAAAGGAACATTGGGTGCCGGGGACCATGCACATCCACGATCTCAATGCGACGATCCTCCACTTGTTAGGGATCGACCATCGAAAACTTACCTACCGCTACCAAGGTCGCGACTTCCGGCTCACGGACGTGCACGGGCACGTGATGCACGATCTCCTGGTCTGATCCTGTCACTGCTGCAACTGTTTCCGCAGCCATGCAGGGCGATCAGTGGTGATGGAGTCCACCCCCAACTCGCGGAAATGGCGCGCCAGCGCGGGATCGTTCACGGTCCAGCAGTGGAAGGCGTAGCCAGCAGCTCGCAGGCGCGAGACGAACGTCTGCGTGATTCTGTCAGGATTCGCCTGGGTGTCGAGGCCTGATGCTTGAATCTCTTCGAGCTGTGACAGGATTGCCTCATGGGTGGGTTGCCAACCGATGACTGGTCGATGCTTGTGACTCGTGAGCCAGTGGGCTTCATGTTGGGGCAGTTTCTGTCGGCATTGGGCGATCACCTTTTCGTTAAAACTGATGATGACGACTTGTGCGGCAGTGAGAGGCGAGTTCTTGAGGGCTCGTTGCAAGGGTGGAAGAATCTCTGGACCACATTTGATCTCCAGAAAGAGGCGTTTCCCATCTGGGACGATGGCAAGGACTTGCTCGAGCGTGGGGATGCGAGTGCCCTCATATTGGGATGATTTCCAAATCCCGACATCAAATGTTTGTAGTTCTGCTAAGGAGACATCGGCGACGTTACGCGGGTCCCCGGTGAGGCGTTTGAGATCGTTGTCGTGGAAACAGACTATGCGCCCATCCTGCGATAACATGAAATCACCTTCGATGGCATCGGCTCCTTGTTCCCAGGCAAGATGGAAAGCTGCTAGGGTGTTCTCGGGAGCATCGTGAGAGGCTCCCCGATGGGCGACGATGTCTTGTGCAATCGTTGGGTAAACAAAGGCGAGCAAGGCAAGTGCTGAGAGGAGTGAGAGACGATTCATAGATTTCCGGATTCCGTCAGGTGCGTTTGGAGATCGAAGCCCTCCGCGATTTCGATGGGATGCCATTGGCCATCTGCCTGCAGACGAAAGCTCCCCACATACGGCTGATGCCATTCGTTGGGACCGATGAGAGAGAGGCGAAAGGATTCGTCTGTCCGGTACAAATGATAGGTTTCGCCCATGATGGGTTCGAATCGGAAATCGCTCTCGTAGATGAGCTTGTTCCAATTGAAGGCATCGATGACCTGCTCGTATTGTTCTTGGAGTTCCGTGAGTTGTTGCCGGAGGGCTTTCTGCACCTGAGAGGCTCCGCGCGATTTGAACGAGGTGAGGTCGTTCGGAACGATGGCTGGGCTGAGCGTGGAGGCCGGGTAAGGGAGATAGTTTGTCCGGGGCGCGTCGTCTGTCGGGTGGAGAGCGACATCTTGGGGGTCTTCGGCGTCAGGCATCGCCCTACTATTGCGCGCTTCGCCCAGCTGTCGACTTTATGGGCGACTGGTCGCGGCCTTATTAGGCCACCGCCTTCTTGGGCCGTGCAGGCTTCACTCCGCGCGCGGGAGGGGTTTCGGCCGTTGCCGTCCCATAGAGGGATTCGACGGGTATCCCCAGGCAGTACGCTTCGCGGATGGCCGCTTGGATGTCTTCGACATCCCAGCACTGGGTCTTGTCGGTGAGCCCCACATCGCGGAGGGGTTGGAGGAGTCGTGAGCCGCACGACGGTTGGTTTGTTCTCATATCGCTATTGATTCAACTCCACCTTCGTTCAGGTGAGGCTGATCAACCGGTCGGGAACCGTGACATTCCCGTGACATCGATAGGAGAACGGAGACTTGGGCCTACTCGCTCTTCGTCGGACGGAAAGGCCATTCAGGGGATCCCTTGGGATCGGGAATAGAAGGCGCCTTGCCCAGGCCGAAATCTTCGGGCTGCAGGTCGAGCCCTTCGAAATGCCCCTTTTCCCGGATGAACCCGAAGAAGCTGGGATAAAAGGGGTCGACGTAGTCCACGGTCGCCGCTGCTGGCACGTCCGCTCCCGTGAGGTGGAGGGCAGCATTGACCACCAATCGGCGGAGCCCTTCACTCACGAGATCGACGGAGGCGCCCATGGTTGTGCAGAAGGCAGTGCCGGTGGTGGTGCCATTGGGGGCAGTATAGGGATGGAGCCAGGCGAGGGGTTGCATGGGATCATTCTTCTTCCCTTCGAGCACCTTGGACTTCGGATCGAGCGTCTCGGTCACGGCGCCGCGCATGAGAATGGTGTCTGCATCCGTGAGGTGGATGACGCCGTAGACGTCCGAGGGACCAAAGACATCCTTCACTCCGCGGAGGATTGGATGGTCCTCCTGGCCCTTTTCCGCCACGCCGAGGGCACCCTCGACTTTGTGGCGTCCGTGATGGTTCACCCATTGCTCGCCGAGGATCTTCCGACCGAATTGGCCATAGGGGAGGGTGTCGCCAAAGCTGCCGTCCCCATTGAATGCGTGGGTAGCGGTGCGGAGACCGATCACTGGCTTGCCGGCATTGAGGAAAGCGGTGACATGAGCTGCCTCATCAGGACTCGGTTTGCGGAAACGGGTAGAAATGATCATCAAGTCAGCGTCATTCAGCGCTTTGAGCCCACGAAGGCCTTCTTGATTGTTCGGGTCGATGAATTTGCCCTCCTTGTCCCAGGAGAATACCACGGTGCACTGGAAACCGTGATGTTGGCTCAAGATCTTGCCGAGCATGGGGAGGGCTTCTTCTGAGCGGTATTCTTCGTCGCCGGCCACCAAGACGATCCGCTTGCCCTTCCCGAGTCCCTCCTTGCCATCAAACACAAGGGTTTCGGCACTCTGTGCCGTCAGGGTCAGGGAAGCTAGGGTAAGGATGGAAGCGATCAGACGTTTCATGCGGAACCGTTTAGCATGGATTGACGCATGGAGGAAGCCGGGAAACGTCCGTTTCTTCGATCGGAGGTCTGGATGCTCCGTTTGGTGACAATGTGACGGTTTTGCCTTGATCAAGAAGCTTGTGGTTTTGTAATCTACCCTGTCCGCCCTGACGGTTTCACCAAAGGTGGGCTCTGTAAACCCTAACCTACCACCTATCATGCCTATCAATCCACTTCGGATAGGGCACGCTTGGATCGTGCCTACCCATCTATTGTTTCTCTGCACACCTGCGCAAACGGCTGAAGAAATTCTCTTTCAAGAAGACTTCAATACGGATGGCGAAGGGACCCGATATACCAGCGCGGGGCGTTTCGTCTCTGAGACGGATGATCACACGGCCAATGGCGTGAGTGTGGATCAAGTGGGTCCCGTTTATTGGGGCCATAGTTCTGAAATCTCTTTGGTCGGGGTGCCTGGGCCGACGGCGGCTCGGCGTGCGGTCATTTCTTGGTACCACGAATTGACGGCTGACGATGTCACTCAGGACGCGTTTGAGATGATTGATGCAACCATCGCATGGTTGACAGAGGATAAAGCTAATTTGCGTGTGCTTTTCTCACCGGCACCGATGGGGGATGGCGACACGTTGTTGGTCGAGCGGCTGACGGCAAACGGTGCCACCGTCACCGGGGATGACATCGAAGCGCCATTGCCGGCAGCGTCCGACTATGATCTGGTCATTCATTCCAGTCAGGGGGCTCAGCCTAGCCGTTTCACCAATTTCCCGGTGCCTTATCTGACCTTCAACGGTCCCGATCATGACGATGAATTGGTCGGAACGATTGGGTTGAGTGAAACCAAGGATATTGGTGAAATCACTGTCGCTGCGCCAGAGCATCCGGCTGCTGGCGGAAAGACGGGAAGCTTTCGCTTCTTTGCTGGAGAAGCTCGTGTGGACTTTCCAGGGACGGGCGTGCCAGACGGATCGACGGTGGTGGCGACGTATCCAATCGTCGATATTCCCCCGGTGACCAGTCTAGCGGATTTCCCATCGTTGATCAGTGGCGCGGTGGAGACAGTGGTAGACGAGGGGACCATTCCGGCAGCCGACTTGGAGAGTGGCGAAAGTGGGGCCTTTTCTGGTGTGGGCGGTGATAACCCCGTTCCTGGCACCCCACTCGGGAGCTTTGCCACGGTCGCCACAGGGAGCTTCACGGTCAAAGAGCCTGGGACCTATGGGTTTGCGCTTTGGGTAGCTGGAGGGGCACAATTGCGCATTGATGCCGATGGCAATGGTCTGGATGAGAACGATCCAATCCTTGTGCAGGATCAACCGTTGATGGAAGAGGGCTTGTTGGTTGGGACGACGACTTATGGCGATGTCACCTTTCTCTCTTCTGGGAGTCACGCCTTTGAATGGCTGGCCTACAGTCCAAACGCCACCTTTGGAGCGGAGATCTTCTTCACTTTTGTCGCGGGAGCGGATCAGAGGGATCCCGTAGACAATCAAGAGAAATGGGCGCCTCTCGCTGACTGGGAAGGGAATGGAATCGATGTGCTCCCGATCAACTTGGATGGGGACATTGCCGTCACCAAGTATGACCAGCCCTCACAGATTATTGAAGAACGTCCACTGATCGTGGCTATCAACGGGCCTGATGAGGGAGGGCAAGTCTTCGGTGGCGGGGCCTTTATTGATTTCGAAGGAGATGGCTACTTTGCTGGAGCCGCTTTGAACAAGTTTAATACGGAGGCGGATCCAAAGACGGTCACACTCAACTCCGTGGACCTTACCGGGGAAACCGATCTCAAACTGAAGGTTCTCCTCGCGGCCACGACCTTGGACTTTGAGACCTCGGATTACTTGGATATCAAGATAGATCCTGATGGCAGCGGCACTTTTCAGGATCTCATTCACTTCACCGCTCCCTCTGGAAATGACAAGTTCTTCTCGGATGGCACGACCGACCTGAACATCGCCTTTCAAGAAGTCACTTATGATCTTCCAGATGGGATCACGAACCTGACGATTCGAATAGAATCATTGACGACTTGGTGGAACGAGGTGGTTGCGATCGATGACATTCGCGTGGTGAAGGAAGTGCCAGACCCGATCGAGCCTTCCCTCCCCCCACTGGATCTCCTTGTGTTAGGTGCAGATGACACCGGCGAGACCGGAGCCGATGCCCAGGTGCTTGCCTTCCTCCGCGAACAGTTCGGTGCGGAACAGATCCGCTATGCGAATTCCGGCGCCACCACGGGTGAGGAGTCTGCGGATGTGATTATCATGTCCTCCACGTTTGGGTCTGGAACGGTGCGTGGAAAGTTTCATCAGTCTCCAGTGCCGATTGTGAACTGGGAAGAAGCCATCATGGACGCCAGTGCGGACGGCGAATTTGGACAAAGCGCCGTCGTCATCACCAAGTCTACCGATACGACACAGATGACTCTCGGAGACCACCCCATTGCTGGAGAATGGGCGAACACGACCATTGATTTCCTAACCGAGCCAGGAGCGGAAACGTTGGGCAGCAGCATGCTTTCGGAAGGCACGACGGCGGTAGGGACGGCTGCCAATGGCAGTATCAGTGGTCTCAGCATGCTCTTTGTGACGGACGCGATGGGCGCTGTTGTCGAGGGAGCCGGGGTGAGTGGCAACGTTTCGCCGGCCCGGCGCGTGGCTTTCCCCATGACGGATAGCACGTTTGATAGTCTCACGGAAGAGGGCAAGACGCTCCTGACCAATGCCATTCTCTGGGCGGCAGGCGAGATCGGTGGCGATCCGCGACGCGAGGCGGTGGCACTGTCGGACGGCGCCTTGCGTTCTCCTAGGGTCGTCGATCTCGGTGAGTTGGAGGGGGATGCCACGTATGAATTCTCCTTCCTCGCGACGATCGGTGGGGCTTCCACGGCGATTGCCGGCAGCGAGACTTGGGGCATCAAACTCGATCAATGGAACAATCAGGGGGTGTTTGGCACGACGGAGTTTGGCGTAGCGGATCACGTCTTCACGCCTCTTGACGGGAAGCGTGTGGCGTCCGTGTTCGACCGTGACGTGCACGTCGCCTTCGTCAGTGATTCGGTTCTTGGAGAGACGCGTCTCTATATTGATGGAGAACACATGGGCATCTGGCAGGGGACGCTTGGACTGGCGGGGGAGTCGAGCCTGATGCAGGCACGCGTTGCCATGCCGGTGGACGCCATGGGCGACGGCAGCGTGCTCTATGGATGGGCGACCTACAATAGTGCCCTCACCGCTGAGGACATCGCGGTGCTCGCGACCACGCCCTTCCCCGAAGGAACGCCGACGCCCGGTTCGTTGGCTGAGATTCGGACAGTTGCCAAGACCAGCAGCGGATTTCAGGTGGGACTCTCAGAGGACCCTGTGGATCTCGAATACTCGACCGATCTTGTCTCTTGGGAAGTGATCGCCAGCGATGTGAAGGGTACGTACGAGGACACCGATGCTGGGAGACAGGCTGCAGGGACAGGTTACTACCGTGCGGCGCGCCGCTAATCTGATTTCCCCCAGGGCAGGACACATGGTTGTCCTGCCCTGGATTCTAAACCGTTTCGCACCGATAGATTTGCCCCTTTACAGGCTAGAAATGCGTGCCTAGGATGGCCGACTTTCGCCAGCTCTATGAAACGGAAATACGAAGGCATCATTATTCTCAACACCGTCGGCAAGGACGAGACCATTGACAAGATGGTCAAGAGTGTCGGCAAGACGATCGAGGACCTCGGGGGCAAGCTCGAGCAGATCGATCGCCTAGGCCGTAAGGAATTTGCGTATCCTTCAAACAAGATTTCCGCTGGTTACTACGTGAATTACCATTTCGAAGCCGCCCCATCTGATCTCGACCAGATCCAGGCTTCTTTGAAGCTGAACGACGACGTTCACTTGCAGCACTACCAAGTCGCCTAAAGGGCGCACTCGTCCTCATGGCCTCTGTCAATAAAGTCATCCTCATTGGGAATCTCACGCGCGACCCTGAGTTGCGTTACACGCCCAAGCAGACAGCGGTCACTGAAGTTGGGATGGCGGTCAATCGCCGCTACCGTGTGGACAACGAACTTCGGGAAGAGGTCACTTACATCGAGGTTACCTTCTGGGGACCTGCAGCGGAGACCATTGCCAAATACATGGAGAAAGGACGTCCGCTCTATGTTGAGGGACGGTTGAAATTCGATCAATGGGACGACCGGGAAACCGGTAAGAAGCGCTCGAAGCTCTCGGTGGTGGGTGAGAATTTCCAATTCCTCGGAAGTGGCGGTGGAGGATCCGGCGCGGGCGGCAGTGGCAATCGCGGTCCCTTAGAGGACAGCCAAGGATATCAGCCCTCTCAGGGCGGCAGTAGTGGCGGCGGGTCAACATCTCAGGCTCCCGCATCCCCTCCTCCAGCCACTGGATCAGGGCCCCTCGCCGACGACGAGGAAGACGATATCCCGTTTTAAGCTAAAATTGATCGCGCACCGTCGTCAGCGCCATCTGACGCACCCGCATCAAACGACGCATCTTCTCTCCCGGCGTCATGTGGGAATCTTGATCCAGATGAATAATAGGCAACATTAATGTCGTGATGGGTGCCCAATTGCCAGATCCACAACTTGGCCTTCTAGTTTCGGAGAACATCGCCCCAACGAGCACCTCATTCAGCCAAAATTCATGACGGAATTCTATCTGAAATAGAAGATAGTCAACATTTCAGTCGCGATGTGCGCCCATTCGAGTAATCTACAACAGATCAGGCAAAAACCGGTAATAGACAACATTTCTGTTGCAGATAAAGGGACACTCAGGATTGCGTCATTCCAGTCGCTCATCTACATTGTTCGCTCAAAATGAATCGCCTCAAATGCTTGCAGTGTTCGAACATGATTCTTCCTGTGACTGCAGAGCATACAGGAGGGCTCTGCATGCCGTGCGCTAAGCCCAAACCAGGGCCGAAGAGAGACCCCAATGATCCTGTAGAGCGATTCAAACAGGTCAGAGATGCTGCTATTTTGATGATAAACCAACTTGAGCACGACGATGGTTCGATAGACGATTCTGATATTGTTCAAACTTACTTCAATCTAGAGCAGCGGATGCAGTCTAATTGTGACTCGGTTGCACAGGGATTAATGGTTGTCATGGCGAGTATCTGTGCAGCTAGGAGGCACCTCACGAACAAGTTGTTTCCGAGCGCGATAGAGCCCGTTTATGCATTGGGATTCGAGAGATTCGAGGATTTTTCAGCTTATTTGGTGAATCTAGCCCATCTCAGCTCTCCATATCTTGGCCCACCTACGCCATCTGGCCGAGAGTATCTTATCGAGTTGAGTGCTTCGGAAGTCCTCATCCGAGAAGCAGTAGCTACTGTTTGGCACTCGATGCGACGCGATCCACCTGAATCAGACGAATACGTTCCAGCTATTCTCAAACTAAGCCAAAGCGAACAAGGCGCGGCTGGACAACCCGCTACCACGCCCCGTGTTGGAGCTTGATCCGTAAGGAGAAGGTTTTACCGTGAGTCGGTCTGGCGCTCCCGGTAGCGGGTGCCAGCGCTTCGACGTTAGGGCCAGATGGCGAAGATCGTTTCCGTGATAGCAATCTCTCTCGTGGCGATCGTAGGGGTGTTGCTATTCGTGAATCGGGATCAACCGCCGGCAGGCGAAGGATCGTTCCGAGAGGCAGACCAGATCGACGCAGCGCTTCAAATGATTGATCCAGCGGAGATTGACGCAGAACTACCCGAAAACTGTTATCGAATTACTCATGATGACGGATTCTATTACATTGCGATGGGCACTGATAGCCATCTTCCCGGAGGCGGTGGCGGCACAGTTGGCTTACTGTTTGCCGACGGTTCCAGACACTTCTTCTTTGGTCACGTATGCGGTCCAGGTGCAACGCCCCTAGAGTTCCAGGGAAGTAGTCAGGAGGAGGTGCTCGCAGGCTTGCGGGCGGATTGGCATGAATACAAGCCCTAACAAGGCACTGCTCTGAACCCCGGCTTGCTTCTGTTGCTAGAATCGTTAAAATGAAGATGAAAATCAATTCCCTGATCCAAGTTCTCTCCCAGCCGGGTTTCAGAGAGTTTGGACGTTCGGATGCATTAGAGATCTCCGCAGGCGGATAAAGTGATAGTCCCAGATCACAGGCAGACTCTTCATTAATCTAACAAAAATCTAGCAAGAAGATCTGCCGCATCGATAGCCGCCCGACGACGAACGGATCCACGTCACGAGAAGACCATCAGCCATCCAAGAATCTGGTAGATCGAATACCACTCGTGCCGAGGAAGCTCGCCCTCAAAGAACTTGTGCAAGAGGGGGCGGCGAGTAGACTACAGATACAGATGGCCAGGGTGGGCGACTTCCGAACAAGTGGACGCACTGAACCCCGGCTACTTCTCGTGCCAAAACCACTGACAATGAACCAGGAAGATCAACCCAGCGATTCACGCTTCCCGTCTGCCGGGATTCAGTGGTCCTAGACGTTAGGGCCAGATGGCGAAGATCGTTTCCGTGATAGCAATCTCTCTCGTGGCGATCGTAGGGGTGTTGCTATTCGTGAATCGGGATCAACCGCCGGCAGGCGAAGGATCGTTCCGAGAGGCAGACCAGATCGACGCAGCGCTTCAAATGATTGATCCAGCGGAGATTGACGCAGAACTACCCGAAAACTGTTATCGAATTACTCATGATGACGGATTCTATTACATTGCGATGGGCACTGATAGCCATCTTCCCGGAGGCGGTGGCGGCACAGTTGGCTTACTGTTTGCCGACGGTTCCAGACACTTCTTCTTTGGTCACGTATGCGGTCCAGGTGCAACGCCCCTAGAGTTCCAGGGAAGTAGTCAGGAGGAGGTGCTCGCAGGCTTGCGGGCGGATTGGCATGAATACAAGCCCTAACAAGGCACTGCTCTGAACCCCGGCTTGCTTCTGTTGCTAGAATCGTTAAAATGAAGATGAAAATCAATTCCCTGATCCAAGTTCTCTCCCAGCCGGGTTTCAGAGAGTTTGGACGTTCGGATGCATTAGAGATCTCCGCAGGCGGATAAAGTGATAGTCCCAGATCACAGGCAGACTCTTCATTGATCTAACAAAAATCTCGCAAGGAAATCTGCCGCATCGATAGCCGCCCGACGACGAACGGATCCACGTCACGAGAAGACCATCAGACATCCAAGAATCTGGTAGATCGAATACCGCTCGTGCCGAGGAAGCTCGCCCTCAAAGAACTTGTGCAAGAGGGGGCGGCGAGTAGACTACAGAGACAGATGGCGAGGGTGGGCGACTTCCGAACAAGAGGACGCACTGAACCCCGGCTACTTCTCGTGCCAAAACCACTGACAATGAACCAGGAAGATCAACCCAGCGATTCACGCTTCCCGTCCGCCGGGATTCAGTGGTCCTAGACGTTCTGTCTAACAATGAACAAGCCCTCCGCAATTCTATCGCTTCTAGCGGCATTTGTATCTCTCTCACAGGCTGGCGACGCGATCCTGCCATACAATGCCTTTGGGCCTCAGGTGATTGCCCACAAACTTATTGGAATGGAATGGTGGCAGTGGGATCCCCATGGAGATAGCAATCCCTCATCGAAGTATCCCATCAAGATCGTTGTCTATTGGGATCAGACTCTGGAAGCCACAAAGAAGTTCTATCCTGTCGATAGGAAACGCAAGAAGGACTATCGTTATGTCACCTATAAGGATGCCGTCAAGCACATGGAGAAGGCCGTCAAGGACCTCGAGAAAAACCAGCTAGATGCAGGGAAGGTAAGAAGAGGGTTGAAAACGCTCAAGACTATCAAAACCAAGACAGAATCGGGTAGGCGGAGGGTTTTAACCTCCGCCCCCCACACCACCGGCCATACGGGTCCGTAACACGGCGGTTCCGAGATGTTATATCACCGTTAGGTGATGACTGGTCCCCTTTGTTGGGAACTCGCATGAACTCTCTTTCTCTGCCCAACTTCCATACCCATGTCTGACTTCACCGGTCGGCTTCATTGTCGTGGATGGTTGGTTAGGTCGGTTCATCATTCTCGGTTCGGTCCTTCCTAGGCGGCTTGCGGATTCACTCTGTTTAAACGGACATCTTTCAGTCCCCCGGTTCCTATCCTAGTACTATGACCTCTGCTGACTTCTCGTTGATCACCCCTGACATTGCTGCCTGAGGCGCTCCCTACCGAAGCAGGGCGCCATGCCAACGAGATCTCCCCAGGTAAGGGCACGAACCTCCACCACACGACCGCCTCATTTACCTCCGGAGCAGAACCGAACGGTTTCGCTGTGTTGTGCCAGCTCACCTGGCTCCGTCGGCCTCGTATGAGGTTCTTGTTCATCGGCCCATGGCTGTCGCCTAGTCTGCCTTCCCACGGTCGGTCACCCTTCCGCAGTTGACTTCGGCTAGTGCTTCTGATCACTACTTCGTTGAACGGATATTTCATGATGCATTCGGTTTCACACAGGGGACTTGAACCCCTTCTGGTTCGTGCCCATGCTGGGCACACACAAGACGGTGCTGGACAACCGGCTACCCGCGCCGAGTCGAAATGATCTCCGTAGCTACAACCCTTAACCCGCAGTCGAAGGCGCGCCGCCGGTAGCCGGTGCCAGACCTTTAACGTTGTGCGCCGAGCAAAGCGAGGCGCTTCTTATATGGTGCAAGTCCATATGTGATAAAACCTAGCCAGTAGTCACTACCGAGTGTTGCGTACATGTTAGCTAAGTCGTTAAAAATCGCGGACGG
>JAUIAH010000035.1 GCA_030425385.1 Verrucomicrobiia bacterium
GCATTGGAATACCTGCGCGAACAATGCTTCGAGCAGCGAGTTCAATGGGTGCTAGAAGTAGACCTGCGGAAGTTCTTTGACATGGTCGATCACCGTGAGGTGCGTGAACTTCTGAGCCGCCGGGTAGTAGATGGAGTGATCACGAGGCTGATAGCCAAATGGCTAAAAGCCGGCGTGTGGGAAAAAGGGGAACTGAGTTACCCCGAGAAAGGAACACCGCAAGGAGGAGTCATCTCCCCCTTGCTCAGTAATATCTACTTACACGAAGTGTTAGACAAATGGTTCGTAGAAGCCGTCCAACCTAGGTGTAAGGGAAAAACCTTCATGGTAAGATTTGCCGATGACTGTGCGCCAGGCAAAGGTGCACGCAAGATGAGGGAAGGCCCCTCGCAGCCGGTCTGCGGAGGCAGGCTGCAAACCACCGTGAGCGGCTTGGGTAAAGAGCCCTGGTCGTGAGCGTTACGGAAAAGGCGAAGCTTAAGACTTCGTCAGGTATGAAATGCAAAGACGAATGAAAATGAACCATCGAAGAAGCGTCGAAAGCGTAAGAACGACGTCAAAACCGGGCAAAGTCGTTGGCCCGGGACAAGTCCTGAGGAAATCCGCTTACTGTCAGGGCGGCGTCCGGCGTAAAGGTGGCGTGAGTGCATTTCAGGCTTGTGTGCGCAACCTGGGAACCTGTCGTTCCGATGCGAAGGGAGACGTCCAAGTGGAAGTCCCACGAGGATCAGAGTACCGATGCGGAGCACAGGGGCGGATCACTCCGTACGAGCTGAGAAGGGTCTGTAATGGACCTGGAGCAGAGGGAGTGAATGATCCAGCGGAAAGCCATGAACCAACTATTACCCATTCCGCCAAGCAATGAAGGAGGTGTGAGCGAGCCCGTCAGGGCTCAAGCTCGCGAACTCCTCCTTCTTGCGCTGGCGGGCACGATTTGATCGGAGTTCGCTTCCGAAGAACCCTTTCGAGCTGCTCATTTGACATGAGCGGCGGGGCCTTTCTCAAACGAACCCTTCCATGTCTGTCAACATCTTCAAGAAGCGTCATCCTGCCGTTGCCAACATCTTCGCCTCCGTAAAGTCACCCAAGAAGATCCTTCTCATTCCGATCGATTACGCCAAATCGACACACAAAGTGCTCTTCATCAATGGGGACGGTGATCAGTGCCGTGCCCCCTTCGATGTCCACAATACGAACGCTGGGTTTGAATTCCTCCTCGAATCCATCAAGCGCACATGCAAGAAACGCCGCATCGCGGCCAAACACGTCATCATCGGTGGCGAGGGACTCCCCTGCTTCGCCCGCAACTTCATTCATGCTCTCGACAAGCATTTCCTCATTCTTAACATCCATGCCAAAGAAGCCAAAGAGATGCGTCAGACCGAGCAGGCCTCTACTGATAAACTCGACCTGGTTGGAATCGCCAAAAGCATGTTGCACGGCAGCGGCAAACCCATCGGCAAACAGCGCTTCATGCAGAATAACATCGGCAACGATGACGACATCTCTCTCGGCGCTCCGGTCTACGAAGAGCTCTTCGCCGATCAGGTGCCTTTACAAATACTCACCCGCCATCGTGCCAAGCTTGTACTTGATCGCACTGGTTGCAGCAATCGCATCCACACCCTAACCGATCAGCTGTTTCCAGGGTTCCTCGATGCCAAAAGCCCCTTGAGTGCCTTCAGTACGGCGTCGGTGGAATTGATGAAAGCTCCCAACTTTTCCGCTCAACATGTTGCCAAAGCCAAACCACGCAACTTATCCAACAATCTCAAAGAATGGGGCACGCATCAACCAGAAGAATCCGCCCTCAGGCTCATCGAGATGGCCAAGGATTCACTTTCATCCGCACCATCGATAAGTCCAAACCTACAGATCGCTCTCGCATCACAAGTGATACACTATGAGGGACTTAAGAAGAGCATTTCTCACATCGAGGCTCATCTCCACGCCAGTCTTGTATCTTCGCCAGCATCGCTTCTGTTAAGCCTGCCAGGGATTGGCGTCGTCCTCGCCGCAGGGATCTACGCAGAGCTTGGCTCCAACCTGGCACTGCGCCCGCTAACAGAACTCTGTTCCTACAGCGGCATCATTCCACGTGTCAAACAAAGCGGAGGCCCTGACAAACCCGCTAAAGCTGGAAAAGTGCGGAAGCCCGCCAATCGCATCCTCAAGAACTACCTCGTCCGAGCAGCCATGAAAATGCATGCATTCGGGCCGCCACATCTTCAAGAAGCTTATCAACAACTCAAAGCCAACGGTCAACATGCCGACTTCATCATCGCCCGACGGCTCTTACGTAGCTTCAAATACATGATGATTCACCAAACGATCTACCTGCCACCCGGCCTACGCCAACTGAGCGAAGCCGACCCCGCGCAACTCACCAATCATCTCAACGACACCCGCGAGAAGATAGCCGCGAAATGGCACCGAACCAGCCAGGCACAAGAAGCCATGAGCAGCGATCATCCCCTCGGACGATGGTGGGAAACGGTCACGAGCGGAGTGGCACAGCTGCGAAGCGAGGAGTTTGAGAGCTTGACGATACACTAGCCCCCACACACTTTCATCTAATCCGTTAGGAACCGGAGCTTGTCTAAGCAACCAGATTTGAGGTGGAGAGCGGCGGCATGATTCTCGCTAACAGACCTGAAATAAGGTCTCACGTTAGAAAATCAGCCGTGCTCCCCGCCTCTTGGCGGAAAGCCGCCAAGAGTAGAGAACCGCTCAAGATATTTAGACCCGTTAGAATCAGAAAAGACAACGAGGTCTCGTAAGAATAGTTAATGGGAAAGGAGATCACACGGTGAACTCAGCCCAAGACTCAGAAGCCTCAGATTCGGGAGCAAACCAGCACCGCACTAACAGACAGCCAAGCCTGCCTCAGCGATGGCTCGCTCCTGTACGTCCTGATCTCTGAAGAAATGAAATGCCAAATTTCCGATTGCAATCATTCTGATATTCTAACAGAAGAGTTCGGCGCCCAAGAACTCTATTGGGATCAGGGCAGCTCGCCTGTCGTCGTCGGTGATCTCCTGATCGTCCCCCGCCTCCACGGTGGCGATTCTTGGGTGGCTGGTTTTGACAAGAAGACCGGGAAGATCCGTTGGAAACAGGCGCGCAATTACGACGTTCCTGCCGAGAACGACAATGGTTACACCACACCTATTCCTATTCGACACAATGACAGGGACGCCGTGCTCGTTTGGTGCTCAGATCATGTCACCACCTACGCTGCAGACGACGGCACTTTGTTATGGTCTTGCGGTGGGTTCAATCCCAAGGGCAATAAGCTCTGGCCACCCATCGCCACCCCCGTTCTCTCCGGTGATGTCGCGGTGATTCCGGTAGGACGAGACGATCGCAAGCAGGGGCAGATTCATGCCGTGAAGCTGGGAGGTAAAGGTGATGTCACTTCCACCCATCGACTCTGGGAACGAGATGACTTTGGTGTCTTTGTTGCCAGCCCAGTGGCCTACGACGGGCGTGTCTACCTCCTTCGTAACAATGGTGGCGTCGTTTGTCTCGATCCCAAGACGGGCAAGCCCTACTGGGAAGAACGCTTGCCCCGCGCCGCTGATGCCTATTACGCCTCTCCCGTCATTGCAGGCGGTATCCTTTATGCTGCCCGCGAAGACGGCATGGTCTTCTCGGCTCGCATCGGCGAAACCTTCGAGCTTCTCGGTGAGAATGACATGGAAGAACAGATTCTGGCCTCACCAGTCCCCTTCGACGGCCGCCTGCTTATTCGGGGTTCAGAGCATCTGTTCTGCGTGAAATAGGCCGTCAACCGTTGATCGGCGGCGACGATCACGGATTCCCGATATTTCTTCAGATTATGTGAAACACCCGGAGGATTTCTTCGATGAGGGGCGGTGAACACCCTCATCATGCGCGGAATTTCCCCACTAGTCCTCCTAACCGTCCTGCTGGTCACGACCAGCCTTTGGGCGCAAGACCCTGTCCTCACCCAACTCATCGATCCCGTCTCACTGAGTTCGGACGGGACCACGTTGACCATCATCTTCGATGATCTGGAAGAGGACGACACAACCAACTTCGAGGCCCAGCACTCTGACAATATCACTGTCTGGACGGGGATTCCCACGGGCACGGTTGCCCCACACGCCACGATTGCGCACCGCTACGTGCTGACCGCGGCTGACCCAGGTGGTGACCGCAAGTTCTACCGTATTCTAGCTTACTCCACGACCGCCGAGGACCGTGATGGCGACGGCCTTTCGGATGTGTTTGAAGTGACGCTTGGCACAAACGCTAGCAAAGCTGACAGCGACAATGACGGTTTCGACGATGGCGTGGAGTTCGCCAACGGCACCGATCCGAACGACGCGAACAGTTTCCCAGATCTCGCCCATCTTCCGGCCGTGGAGTTCGACGAGGTGGCTTCGGTAAATCAAGAGGGCAGCGGGACGCTCCAGATTCCCTTCACTTTTAATCGCCCGTTCACCGGAACAGTCACCTATAGCCTGCATGCAACGACCACCGCCGTTGAAGGCACGGATATTATGCCTGTGTCGGGATCCGTTTCTGTTAGTGGAACGAGCGGGAGTATTCCCATTACCTCGATCGACAATGAGATTCTCAATCGAGATCGCCTCATCGCCATCGATCTTGAGAGCACCAGCGATTACCGAGTCGGAGGGACCAGTAGACATGTCATCTGTCTTTGTGACAATGATGCCTACTGGTCGGGTAACATTGTCACTGGGCGGATGACGCGCAACTTCCGCGCTGAGATCACACGCGCCAATGGCACGACGAAAGTCTTCTTCGTCGCGGGCAAGGACCATGATGGTCTGGGCGATCCCACTGGCGGTGACACTTCACAATCGGATGGGCTCATCCCTGAAGGACGCCACCCAGCAACCGTCGTTGCGGACACGAGTACTTCTTTTGAGGTCACCGTGACTCTACCATCCGTCCAGCAATCCAAGTTCTTTGGATATAGTCTCACCCTGGAAAGGACGCTTACATTCACCTCAGCGCCTGGCACGGACGATCTAAACTACGATGAGATCTCCGACTATCGAGTGCGCGGCTGCTTTGCCGAGAGCTGCAACTTCAGTCTGAGCAACAGCTCGGCACCCGCTGGCTGCGCCGGACAGTTCACGATCGTGAGAAATGCTCCCGAGCCCATCACTATCCCAACCTTCTAAAGGACCACCATGACACGTCTCATTCTACTTCTCCTCTGCGGAATCTCTCTGTGCCAAGCCGTCCCAAACGTTGGCGTACGCTCGATCACTGATAACCTCACAGGGATCTCAGGGCAGGCAGCTACTAGCACGCCACCGACCAGCGGGCCACAGAAACTTCAATCGGCCTACTTTGGCCAGCCGTTTGCCACCTGGACGCCCTACGGATCGTTTG
This sequence comes from Verrucomicrobiia bacterium, assembly GCA_030425385.1. Taxonomy (GTDB): domain Bacteria; phylum Verrucomicrobiota; class Verrucomicrobiia; order Verrucomicrobiales; family DEV007; genus JAACDM01. The sequence goes on from JAUIAH010000035.1 coordinate 5,395, forward strand.
CGTCGGACACGGTCAACGCCGTTCGAACCACCCTCTATCCTGACACTTCACTGCCTCGCGCTCAGATCGAGACTTCAGGCAAACCCTTCCGCTACAAGTTTCTTCTCTTTGATCTCGATGACTCCGATATCACGCAAGACTTCGATAACATCGATCAATGGTTCAGCCGAATGGAGCGTGAAGCCATTGATGAGCAGTTGACCATCGTTGAGAACGCCCTTGCTGTCAGCCCGTTAGACACGGGTCTTCGCAATCTCTTTCTCGATATCCATTTCGATTTGCTCGTCGCTGAGATCCAGTCGGTGAAGAAGCAACTGGTGGCTCTTGGAAAGAAGCGTCTCGCACTGGATACTACCGGCCCGTTTATCATCGACGAAGAAATCACGGGCTACCAATCCATCAAGGACCAGTTGGGTGATGCGTTAGAGAAATATGGTCTGGCGCTTACAGAGTCCATGGATGGTATCGACCCCAGTGACTTCGACGCGGATGCCTCCTCGAATCTTCCCTTCGGTCTCTACATCTTCGTCAAACAGCAGGCCCGCCGGAACAACACGCCTTCCATGTTTGTCGGCACCAACGGAGGTGAACAGTTTGTCGTCGGTGCAGATGATCCTCTGCCCGAGGATCCTAACAATCCGGAAGATCTTATCCTTACAGCGGGTTACAAAGACTACTCCAACTGGCTAGAGGTTCTCACCCAATATCTTCTCCATACCAATGAACTCGCCCGCCTTCGCGGACTGCGTCAAGGGCCTGGAGATCTCGCTGAGGCTCGGCGTTCGATTTCTGAGATTCAGGGTGACATCGCCGATGACTACGCCTTTGTGAATAGCCTCTTTGGCGACATTACGTTCCTGCCTGGCGATGCCTCCGGGGTGAGAGGCGCACGGACCGGAGTGGAGACCGGCATTGCCGATGCAGGTAATGTGAGAGCCTTTCTCAATGGTACAGGAAATCTGTTAGGGCTGGAAGAGGATTTCCTGCTCATCGTGCCCTCCCAGAAAGGACTGTTCGATAGCTACGATATCCTTCACGAGCAGATCCTTGGATCCGGCCCTTTGCAGGTCGCTCTAGATGAACTCAATGGCACGGAGACGGTTCCAGGAGCCCGGCAAGAGGATGAAGCTTACCGTGCCTCGTTAGACAAAGTCGTGGAAAGCCTAACGGAAGTCGAGCAGACCTTTGGCAATCGGTATCAGGCCATCACGGGATTCCTTCCCCCTTCTGATCCTAGCTATGTCGAGGGAGATCCGCTCTTTGCAGGCGTTCCTCGCACGGGTTCTGAACTCGACAAGGTGAATCAGACCATCGAAGCGCTCCAGACGCGACTGGGCTTCTTTGATGAGAACTTTGCTGCCCTTGACCAAGAGTTAAAGCAGGCCAATGGAGCCGTCCAGTCAGCCTCCGCAATTGCCAAGAAGATCACGGAAGCGACCGCGACCTACGATGCGAAACAGAACAAAGCCTGGGACGACCTTCATGTGCTCCGCTCGCTCTCTGCCGGGGCTCAAGCTGGCGCGGAAGCGACGTATGCAGGGGCAGTCACTCAAGATCTTGAAGTTGGCAGCATGCTTGTCATTGCCGGGGCCGGCGCTTTGAATACAGGAATCCAAGCCGGGGTCGCTTATGACATCTCTCAAAAGGAAGAGAACCTTGATCGGGCGGCGACTGCCTGGACGGCTCAGCTAGAACTCGCAGGATTGCCTCTGGCAGAAGCGCAAGCTAAACTTGAACTCGCCCGCTCTCGCCGAGAAGTCTACAGTCTCAAGATCGAGCAAGAAGGCGATTCACTAACGCTTGCGCAGGCCTTGGCTGACAAGGCGGGCCTGCTGCGCGAACTCGCTCGGATCGAACAGAATCAGGAGGTCAACCAAGCAACGATCCGCGGTGCCTACTTTGCCAATCCGATTCACCTGATCCGTGCAGAGAATGCCATCTTGGAAGCGGATGCGGCGTTTCGAAATGCCCAACGCTGGCTCTTCTACACGCTACGTGCCCTGGAACACAAATGGACGGCAAGCTTCTCCATTCTGTTCAACGGCAAGACCTACGATAGCGGCACGATCTTCAAGCTGCGCAATGCAAACGAGCTCAACGATTTCCGTCTGGCCATGAATCAGTTCGATCTTAACAGAATCACTGAGGGCGAAGACACGGAGACCACCACCATCTCATTCCGGGATCATCTGCTGGCTCCCAACCCGCGCGATGTGAATCGCCGCTTCTTCCCAAATCCTCCTGCTGGCCAGGAGGACGACGGCCTACGGGTCGACCTTGAGACTGGTGAGACCGTATCCAAAGAGATTCTCTTCAAACGCATGCTCCAAAGGCACCTCGACCCGTCTGGCAATTTGATGATTCCGTTTGATACGACGTTGTTAGAGCACCTCGGCACGCGGTTCTTCACTGGGCCTAACTACACGACGAACACTCCTGGGTACTACCGGAATAAGATTGAGTGGATCGCCGTGAATGTGGTTGCCAGCGATGGGTCTGCGGATGCCGATCTTAGCGGACGCCCGGGTAGCCTTGTCTACGCAGGCGAGACCTTCTTTAGGACGCGGGTGCCACCATTGGTGGATCGATCCTCCTCTGACAAAGTAACCTTGCTCGACAAACCTGGAGAATTCATCACCTCCACCTTCCGTAGGCCCAAGACATTCAACTTTGACAATGTCTTCACCATGGAGAGCGCGGCGCAAACGGCCGTCCAGTTTGCCTACAACCAGAATCCATTGAAGGACAATGTCGACATCAAAGAGGCCTTGGAAGATCCAAACCTCGGTTTCCGATCCACCGCCTTCAAAGAATACAGCGTGGCCGCCACGCAGTGGACCCTCATTCTCAATCAGGGCCAGTTTAACGTCGACAACATCGAAGATATTGAACTCCGCATTGTCCATCGCGCCACGGAACGCACCAAACCCATCGAATAGATCAACTCTTGCACACTTATACTATCATGAAACGAATCCTAACCACTCTCGCTTTCCTGGGGCTCACCTTAGGATCCTCACTCATCGCTCAAGACGCGATGAACTATCAGGGCTACCTCACCGATAACAGTGGCGCCCCACTGGCTGACGGAGACTACACCTTAAGCTTTAGCGTCTATAGCGCTCCCACCGGCGGCACGCGAATCTGGGGCCCCTTCGTTCTTGGGGGAGCAGGCTCGCAAGGTTCCAAAGCCAACCTGGCGGGCGGCGTGTTCAACGTCGTGCTGGGCCCCAAGGACGACGCGCAGCGGGAACTCTTCGCGGCTTTCAGCGCCCCAAACCGTTACCTCGGAATCACAGTAGGGACCAATCCCGAAATCTCCCCTCGACAACAGGTTCTCGCCGCACCGCGAGCCATGCACGCCACCCGAGCTGATCATGCCTCCACGGCCACGGCCGTGGGCAATCCGGGGGATACGACCATATATGTCGTGAATGGCAACGTGGGAATCGCCGAGCCTGCGCCGGACTACAAGCTGCATGTCAATGGGGATGCGCGTATTGATGGGGCGATTGGTGTCAATCAGGGCTTCTCGAATGTGACAATGAATGTCAAGGCTCGACCGGGAGATGTAGCTGCCTTTGCGGCGCGAGATGCGTCTGGAGCTATGATCCTCGAAGCAAAGACCAACCATTCGGTGGGCATCAATCAACTTTATAATAGCGTTGCCTTGAATGTGAGAGGCGTTTCAGGCCAAGACTGGATCTTCAATGCTGAGAACAACGATGGATCCAATACGCTTGAGGTGAAGAAGGATCACAATGTCGGCATTAATCATACTTACAACAATGTTGCGCTCAACGTTAGGACGCGTGCCAATCACACTTCCGCGTTTGTGGTCGAGGACAACTCGGCAAATCGGCTCTTTCGCGTAGATCCCAAAGGAGGCATTGATCTCCACTCCACTGACTTCCGCGGAGGGAACTCACATCCCTATCAGATCTTCATGACACTCTACGGGAAGGGACAGAACGGGAATACGACTGAATGGCAAGTAACCCTAGATAGCGATGACACTGGCGATGAAGACCTCACCTTCTTTCAAGGGGATCACATTCGTGGCTGGCTCGATGGCGGCTCTGTTGGAAGTTGGGGGGGATGGGGGCAACCCAGTGACCGTCGCTTGAAGAAAGAAATCAGACCCTACAAGAGTGCACTCTCGACGACCATGGCTCTCAAACCGAGCACCTACCTCTGGAAGGAGCAGAGCGAGGGCGATAATCGCTCCATCGGATTCATTGCGCAGGAAGTTGCCGAAGTTCTCCCAGAAGCGGTCGACGAAGCAGCCGGAACGCTTGGCCTACAATACGGAATCTTTGGCGTGGTCGCCATTGGTGCCATCCAAGAGTTGAAAGCCGAGAAAGATCACGAAATCAGCGCACTTCAAACTGAAAACGCCTCTCTCAAAGAACGCCTCGCCGACATGGAGAAGCAGCTCACCACCTTGAGTGCTTCGGTCGCCGCCCTACAAACAGCGTCTGAGAACCCGTTGGCAAAGAACTAACAAAGGGTTACTATCCATGACTGTGGCCGCCGAACCTCTTACCACCGATCAGTTTCCCAACACCCGCTGGAGCCTCGTGCTCACGGCGCAACAAGCAGATGAGCCTCAGGCTCAGAAAGCGCTTTCGGATCTGTTCGAAGTCTATTGGTACCCGGTCTATGGTTATGTCAGGAGACGAGGGCACGACACCCACGACGCGGAGGATCTCACTCAAGCTTTCTTCGAAAGCCTCATTCGTCGAGAGTCCCTCAGCCGCGCTCATGAAGACAAAGGCAAACTCCGTGCGTTCTTGTTAGCGTCGGTGAAGAACTTCCTGATCGATAAACATCGCAAAGAGAACGCGGACAAACGCGGTGGAAGCCAGTTTATCGCCATCAGCGCAGACGCAGCTGAAATGCGCTTGCAAGAAGAACTGGCCACGGACGACGCACCAGATGTCCTCTTCGAACGCGCCTGGGCACACACGCTACTTCACGATATCATGAAACGCCTGGAAGCTTCCTACGCTCGCGCAGACAAGCTTCCTCTCTTTGAGGCGCTATCCTCTCATCTTCTACAGGACACCATTCCGGAGTACCGTGACCTCTCCAAGGGACTTGGCACCACGGTGGTCGCACTGCGCATCCAGTATCACCGCATGAAGCAGCGGTACGGGGAACTGTTAGACGAAGAAATCCGCCATACTGTGAGCACGGCAGAGGAAGCTGAGGAAGAACGCCATTTCCTACTGCGTGTTCTGGCTGCGTGATGCTGTTAGAACTTCGCGGATTCGTCGCTTCGACGCATCTGGAATGTTGCTACCGAGAGCATCAAGGGCGGAGCCCATGTCCAGCGAGGCATGCACGGCATTGCGGCACCGCTCCACTCTTGCCCTGAATCCTGGATAGAGATTCCGCCCCTCCTGAGTTTGGTGCAGAGCATCAGCAAGTGTCAGATATGCGCGACGCGACAACTCCTGATTCGTCCTAGCAAAGCGCTCAAGCAGTATACTTAAAGTTTCCACATCACGATTCCAAATAGGACTCACTAGTAGGCGTTCTAGCTCCGTGTTTGGGACATCCTGATTCAAATCCAGCAGGCGAACCCAGGACTCAAGGCGCTTCTCTGACAAACTCGCCCAGCGATCCAAGTGCCAACGATACGCAAATACATCCATTCCGCTGAATCTAAGTGCCTGTTCTCTGTGGTACAACGCTTGCTCTTCTCTCGACGGCGTCAACTGAGCATCATGATAGTGAGGATACCTCTCTCGAAAGGCCTGCCATTTCGACATCCAAGCCTCGCGACTGATTCTCTCAAACACACCGTGCTCATTCACAACCCCATGATTATGGATTTCTGCCAGAAGCCGTTCGCCATCTAAATCCAGTCGGTTGTCTGGCTCCCAAGCCTCAGGCGCCAAGACGAGGGCACGATTATTGAAGGGCGTGACGATAAGGGAGCCACGCTCCGCAAAGAGAATCTGTTGCCGTTCATGCGTCCTCGAAGCAATCTGCGGCGCGATTGCTCTCCCCGTATCCCGATCCCATAGGCTCAATCCAGTGCCTTCCGCATGCGACAAGATCCATGGTTCTCCCGGAACAAAGGCTGCTGCAGAAACTTCATTCTCGTGCTCTCGAAGTGCTAGTCGAGTCGGCTGTTCACCCTCATTCCATCGCCAAACTTGCCCAATGCCACTCCGTTAGCCAGTGAACAATAGCTGGGCGAACGGCTCCCAAGCTAAGGCCGTCATCGGACTCGCTCCCGTTATCGTCGGGGGCAGTGACTCCCCGCGTTCGAGATCGACCTCCTCAACGTGTAAACTTCTAGCATTAGTCGAAAGCAGTCTCCCCGCACAATTCGCCCTCGTGTGAACGCGCCCCTCGCTCGACGCGATCAAACGCGGTGCCTGCCCCTCAGCAAGCGCTTCCGGAGAAAGGAGGTGCGTCCTGCCGCGATGCCCGGCATATACTAAAGAGCCATCGGGCAGAAACATCAGCCGCTCTTCATCAAGAAACGCCCCTTGGAATGGCTCTGAACCTGGGGCAATCTCTCGCACTTTACTTACATTGGCATCAATGTGCAACAATGTTCGATCATGGCAAAGCACAGCAATCCATGAGCCATCCGGCGCCAGGGCCAGATCACGCGCTTCCGAAGGGAGAACAAGCCGATTGCTAACAGGCTCCCCATTTCTCCAATCCCACAGCTGCACATGCCCGACCCGATAGCCTCCACGCTCTCGCTCTTCCCGAGGCGCTCCCGTCGCGAGTAGAAAGTGATGCTCTCCCACGAAAGTGCCCGTGAGCGGTTCACCATACGTTTCAAGGCAAGGCCCAGCAGGTTCTCCTGTGGCCGCATCGTACACTCTTGGCTTTATGCGAGCCGTAGTTTCCAGCGCCAGCCCTGGCACGCCCGGGAAAGCCACGTAGCGACCGTCCACACTCTGCTTCGCGATGGCATTCCACGGTTCTGCACTCGGAACAATGGAAACACCTCGAGGGCGTTTCCAAGCACGGAATACCACCACCGTCGCAGGCGACGTGAGGCCCTCACCGAGAAAGACACTAGCAAGGTAACGACCATGAGAGGCCATGCCCAAGGCATACGTCGTACTCGAATAGTCCCTCCCCATCGTTCCCAAGTGCGCTCCACTCCGCAAATCGATGGCCGTCCCATGATCTCTCCATCCGAACAGGGTGCTTCCATCGGGATGAAAGACCGAGCGATCAGCCAGACCAAAGAGATCTATGGAGTAGCCTTCCCTCGAGAGATCCCACATGCCCCTTCCTCCACGCAGATTGCGGCCGTTCGGATTCATTCGCAGCGGATGAATGTCGATACGCTTTACTTCTGCGCCGGTCTTCAAATCCCAGAAACGCAGAGCATAGTCTCGATTTCTGTAAGCCTCAATCCAAGCCGCTCGGCTCCCTCCGTTCGTGAGCAGACAGCCGTTGCGAAAGACAGGCCGAAAGACGCGTTGAGCATGTTCTCTCCACCGATAGTGAGGAAAGGGTGTATGCAGTGGTACACTCGTTTCCGCATTCAGCGCGTAGAGTCGAGCCTCGTCCCCCGAAGCCGTTGCTACATACTCCCCTGAAGAGTCAAAGCTGATGCTAGCAAGTACACTATCATGCGGGCGAGACTCACCTATCCACGACGTCTGTGTTAGAGACCACAAGGAGAGCGAACGACCACCCACTCCCAACACTTCTCCGTTCTCATGAAAAGCGAGGCAACTGACGTGCTCGCCAGGAATCCGAAGTGTCTTCATTTCTTCAAAGCCAGGAGAATTCCATAAAACCACCGAATCGTCACCCACACTCGTGGCGAGCATTCCGGAGACAGGATCCCAAGCAGCGCAACTCCATGCCGGGCAGTAGTGGCTCTTCACGCTCTCGCAGATCCCATACCTCAGCCATCTCGAAGGATTCAACAATCGCCATGGGCAGCTCCGGATGAAAGTACACTTCCTGCGGCCGATGATTCCGCTCCAGACGGAAGGCGCGCAAGGGCGCATAAGCCTCTTGCGTCCAGTTGTGGATACGCGCCCGACTGGCTCGGAGTGCTTTGGGGCGGCCCGTTTGTAGCGCTGCGGCTTCACCAAACCAGAGGGCGGCGCGCTCTGGACTATCCGCGCTGAACCCCTGGTTCGTATAACTTTCCGCTAACGTTTCCGTTAGGGTCAAATTGCTTCGATCCAGCTGTTGCTTGGCGACAAGCTGAGCAATGGCGAATGCGACCACGCTCATCGCCAGTAAGACTGCGGCAGCCGCGAAAGCGCGATTTCGCAGGAACCACTTCGTCAGCTCCACCCATGCGCCCGTTCGATGGGCCTGCACCACTCGCCCATCCAGGTAGGCTTGGAGATCGTCAGCGAGCTCCAAGGCCGAGGTATAGCGTTCCTTACGTTCGCGTGCCATGCTCTTCTCACAAATGGCGACCAGCTCTGGTGACATCCTTGCATCCAATCTCCGAATACGGTCTGGCGGCCCTTCTCGCAAGTCTGTGAGGACTTCACGCGCAGTCACCTTTGATCCCGATGGCATGTAAGGCGGATGACCACTGAGCACCTGATAAAGGATAGCCCCTAGGGCATACACATCAGACAAGCGATCGATCTCATGTGAGCGTCCGGCAGCTTGCTCAGGAGACATGTAAGCAGGCGTTCCAATAACGCCTCCATCCATCGTCATCAACGGCGCATCGATGCTCACATCCGGCTTTCCCTCACGCACTCCAGCAATTGGTTCAGGCGCTCCATTACCAAAGTGAAGGCGCATATCCCTAACATCTTCCTTTCTCATCACTCGCGCCAGCCCCCAATCCATCAAATAAACTTCGCCCAACTCTCCCACCATGATATTCGATGGTTTGAGATCGCGGTGCAACACCCCCTTGTCATGAGCATGTGTGAGTGCCTGGCAAACCTTGATGAGCACTTCGATGAGCCGATTGACTCGAAACGTTTCCTCGTTGTTTGACGCCTCAGAGATGATCTCCCCAAGATCGCGCCCCTTCACAAACCGCATGGTGTAGAACGGCGTCCCATCTTCATTGAAACCCAGATCGTGCACTGGCACGATGGCAGGGTGATCCAAGAGGGCCGTGACTTGCACTTCCTCAAGGAAGCGTGCGAAGTAGTCTTGCTGGGTGTTGAATTCCGGGACCTTGCGCGCACTCAAGAGAACCTTCATTGCCAGCACACGATTCAGATCTAGATCTCTGACCCGGTAAACCACCCCCATGCCCCCACGAGCAATCTCATCGAGAACCTCGTAGCGCGGATGACTCGGCGCAGCACTCTGTTCAGAACCTTCTGGCATGGGGATTCGAGCCTAGGGCAACACCACTGGGAAGGCCAGATCAACCTTGGCGAGCATCCGCTCTAACGGCTGCTCTTGAGCAATTCCATCGACGATTCAATTCAAAGGTCTATTCAACCTGCTCAGCCGCAGCCTCACTCACTTCTCTTGCCAACTTGAGAGAGGCTGCCATTGAACGCTTCCTGATTCGCCTTCTCTGCTCTAGCAAGTTCTACGAGCTTGCTCCCCAAATCAGTGAGCATGCTAGGGAGCCCTTCCGTGGGTGACCAGATCTCGCCATGCAGTTCAGGCGAGCGATAAAACTGATAGGTCGTACCGTCCAAACCGCGGTAGCCACGCTCAGGATAGCGCGTCTTGCGCAACACAGATTCCCAGGCCGCACACACCGCCACGGCAAACTCCTTCGTGACTTCCAAGCTCTTCTTGTTCAGTTCATTAGTAACGCGGATGTCGAGAGCCATTGTCGATTCGTCGAGGCGTTTCCATTTCCAAATCTGTTCCTTCGCTTCGACGAGCTCGAGCAGCCACTTCTCGGCAACGACCTCATCGCTAAAGGGATCATCCGATTCAGCGAAATCCCGCTGGCGCCTCAAGATCACCCCAAATTCAGGCAAGAAACTTGGCTTCACTACCATCCACAGTTCCGCTAAAGGCATGGTAAAGGGAAGGCATGGTAAAGGGACAGGGCCTTAATCGTAGTAGTCGCCGCGTGACCAAGACCGTGAACACCATTGACGAGATGGGCGGAACAGCATCGGTGAAGAGTAAAAGGCATGGTAAAGGGACAGGGCCTTAATCGTAATGGCCTTGACGACCTCGCGCGCCCAACGGGCTTCTATAAGATAGGGACAGGGCCTCAGTCGTAGTCGCCGCGTGACCAAGACCGTGAACACCATTGACGAGATGGGCGGAACAGCATCGGTGAAGGGTAGACAGGGAAGTGCGCAGGCCGAAGGGAGGTTCGCACCCTCCTTAAGATTGAGACAGCCCCGTAAATGCGGAATGTGTGAAGCCGACCTTGTAAAGTCAAGGGGAAGGCAGCATTCTCACGAACGTGATGGCAAGGACGTGAGGGTCCCATCGGGGTCGAGTAAGATCATGGCATGTTCACAATGAAGCGAATACAGATGAGCGAAGGAGCACCGGAAAAAGTCCACTGCGGGAAAACCGCACGCAGGGATCTGCGAGGGGGCACCCGGTAACGGGTGTCTCTACCTCACTCGCCTAAGAAGATCGATTGAGATGGATTGGATGCTCACAAAGATCATTGTTGCGCTAGTTCCCGTTGCTGCCGTTCTTCTGCTTCCACTCTTACTTTGCCAGAAGTCGTCAGGCTATTACGTCTGGATCTGGAGTGGATACGTTGTAGTCACGTCGGGGCTGATCGTAAGCGCGCTTTGGATCATGACCGATACGATTCCTCAGACTGACCCCCAAGACGGTTTCCCAATGTCGCCTGTAGGCGATGCGACATTCGGGCGATTGTTTCATGGCTTTGGATTCCTTGTCTCTATACCGATGCTCCTCTATGTGGTCACAGTTGAGCTTCCCTGGGTGTTCAAAGACTTGCCGCGTCGTGGAAATCGAATCGAAAAGGCGAACAAACACCGGAGGGATTCTAGCAAGTGAATTTGAAGGGATTATCCACTGAGCACGGAGTCATTCACTGCATTTAGGCTACAGGAGCCCCTGCGGCTTTGTGGAAGACGCCGAGGTAGTTGTTGAACGGTGTCCGTCCCCACAGAGGCATGAACGCACCTTGCAAGCCTTGGTTGCCTAACAGCGCCTCCAGTGGTGCCTTTGCCGGATAGCACACGGGACGCCCTTTCATCCAGAAGCACCCGTGGGCAAACCAGTCCGCCCAACGCGTCACGCGGAAGCGCCAACCGGCCTCAGCCAATCCGCTTCGAATGATGAGGCAATGGCCTGGACCGAGAAGGGAAGCGGCATGCTCTAGCAATTGCCTTTGCTGCGCAGCATCCAGGTATTGAAGGACATCTAACACCGTCACGTGTCCCCGGAAATCGGGTAGCTGCTCTCGCACGTCTCCATGGGCAAATGATAGTCCGTCATCGGCTTTGGCCAACGGCTGAGCGCCTCGGATCTTTCGGGCGTCGTAGTCCACCCCGTGTACGGGACCGCGAAAGCCTGCCCGCCTGAGGTAAGCGGCAAACAAGCCGAGACCGCAACCGATGTCTAACACTGGTGTCACGCCGTTATCGGAGGCTGTTAGAGGGGCGCTGGCCGCAGGGTAGAGCGGGTCCGTGCGGAGCTTCCAGTAAACATATTCACGGTTCCATTTCCCGGGAAAGGCGGCCGCCAACGCGCGGCATTCCGATTTCGACAAGCTCGTCACGTCGCGACTCTCACGAAGGCTCTTCCCGTTCGGCACTGAGCAGACGCTGGATCCCGTCGAGCAAGCCGAAACTCGCGCGTCCCGTGCCAATCAAGCCGCCAGGATGGGCATTCACCAAGGTTTGCACTTCTGGAATGGCATTCGCGGGGCAAACGCGATACGCTGCCACCGTGGGGCACAGCATGGACAAATCATTGTGGTTATCCCCCGCCACACAGATCTGGTCACGGGTCAGACCCAAATGCCGCGCCAATTCCAAGAGGACGCTTCCCTTGGTGTAGGCAGCATGGGAAAAGCGCAGATAGATGGAATTGCGCTGATAGGACAGCACATCATCATTGCGGGTCTCGTCCTCGATGAACACGCACACGCGTCCCATCTCTTCTTCCGATGTCGCGATCACCCCAGGTGTCTCTTCGTGTCCTTCGATCCACTGTGCGTTCGTTTCATTCTCCAGAAACTGGCGCATCCGCTTGAAGAACTTCTTGTGCGTCCTGAGGAAGCGTCGGTGCTCTTTCTGGCAACGCTGATTCCAATCGCCAAGATCCACCCAGCGATTGAACGGTCCTGGGGCGTAAAGTTCGCGCTCCTTTGCCATGATGAAGTCCGGCAATGGCTTCAGTTGATGCTGGGCCAAGCCGTCGAGCGTTTGAAATAGCGTACGCCCGGTATTCACCGCCCAGATCCCGCCCTGTGCCCGCACCGACTCCAGGAATGGATTCAACCGGGGATCGATCGCAGGATGCGGCGGTTCATCAACCAGTGTCCCATCGAAATCAAAGCTGAAGAGAAAGGTGGGCGGGGAATCCTCCATGAACGGGCCTTACTAGGACACCTCACCCATCAGTGCAACCCTCACTCCCCATCTAATCTAGCCACGTCATCCTCGGAAAAAATAAGACAGCCCGATTGATGATTCTGCAGGAAAACCCCCATAAACCTACAGATGAGAAATACCAATCGGGCTGTCTCGCGTAACCACTCACGTCGGCTACAAGGGAAGAAATACCTTCCTTTCTGCGGATCGCAAGGGCTTTCTTCAGAAACAAGACCCAAATCTGTCCGGAGTCGCGCTCACATGCCCGTGCGCGTGCTTTCCAACAATCGGAGGATCCCCGCGTCCGAAAGTTGAATGCCGTGATTCCGCAAGTAACGCCGGAAGCTGACTTTCGATTGGTCGGTAGGCGATAAGCGTGCGTAGCGGTTGCACACACTCTGAGCGTGATTCAACACCACTGAGCGGCGTCGGCGTTCTCCCGGACGCCGTTGGAATTCCCGCCAATTCACGGTTGATTCATCAAATCGAATGGGACGCACTTGGCGAAGTTTGGCCGGGACCACCAGCGGCGCCATTGGAGGCCCAATCACCTTTGCGGCGACGATGGGACGGGCAAACGGAGGGGGTGGAGTCGATGAGGCTTCGGCCTCTGCGTGGGCCGACGGATCGGGGGCGGAGACCGTTGGTGCTGACACCTTGCTCGTGGGAGAGGTCTCCATCATGGGGGCGCTTTGATCCTTGTCAGACGTGTTGAGTGTGTGTGATTGATAGTCAAAGCGCGGCAATGATCCCGACAACGGCTCAAAGAGTCGGGTGAGGTCGAAAGGGTGCTCAGCAAATGAGGTGTCGAGTGCTTGTGAAGGGGACTCCTCCCCTTGGTGAGCTCGATCAGTTCCTAACGGATCACTCACGGCTTCCGCGCGCGTCTCGTCGACAAAGCGGAGCGAGATCATGGCCACCAAGAGCATGGGCAATACGACGAGACCGCTCATCAGACTCGCCGCGCGTCCTGGCAATGCGGCACGGCTTCGAGTCGGATCGAGAACGGAGGCCACTCGCAGCCGCAAGTGATCGCAGGAAGATAGGCCCACCGCGGGTTCGATCTCGCGGCGATGGAAATCCTCAACCACGGCCGTGAGTTCCACCAAATGCCTAGCATAGTTCGATGGGCGCAAGCGCGCACAGGCGAAATCATCGCACGCCACTTCTTGTGCAAGGTATGTGCGGCGCGCTGCCATCCAGACAAAGGGGTGGAACCAGTTCAAGGCACACACCATCTTTAAGACCATGTTAGCCCAACAATCAGCGCGCTGGATATGAGCGAGCTCGTGTAAGAACACCGCATCCAAGCGCTCGTTCGACCATCCCTCGGCCTCTTCCGGCAAATTGATAGCTGGCCGAATCACCCCCCACGTCATTGGCAACGGGCTGCGTGAGGACAGATACAAATCCACGAGCGTGGATACTCCCGCCAAGCGTCGGCAGTGCTCCAATCGAGCACACAATCGTCCGCGGTACACGGGGGTCCGGCCGCGTTGGAATGACCGCAATCCTAACAAACCTGCCCAAAGTCTTGCGATTAATGCGAGAGCGCCTACGATCCAAATGATAAAAGCAATCTCCACCCATCCCCACCCCGATGATTCTATCGACCACGACGCCGAGGGTGGTTCAGTGAGGAGTGCCCACTGAGGTTTGCTCGCCTCGGAGATACTCACCGCGTCCGTCCCATAGATCCATTCTGCCGGAATCAACGGCCACGAGGGTAGGAGAGACGCGGCGAGGGGAATCAGCCCCACGGCCAAGGCGGCTACGAGCCAGGTCCAATGGCGCCACGCGGCGGCCATGCGGGGAAACGCGCGCAGTACCAACGCCACGGCCAGGATCAAGAGAGCCTGGCGGGGCACGGCCGAGATCCAAACCCAGGCCAGGTCCTCGCTCCATAATTCGATCAGGTGGGCAAACATGACTTCAATCCAGAGACGCGGACGCCCTCCATAGGCTACCGCGGAACCGTTTTACCGCAAATAGCGTTAAAAAGACAACCTTAAACCGCTAAAAAAAGAGATTCTCACCACAGATGCCCTGATTTCCTTTGGCGGCCGCCTCGCCTGAGGCTCTTCTTGGCGATACTCCAAGCAATGCTATGGCGCTAAAGATGTTAGGTTTGGGAGCAGGGCTCATCCGCCGGCGGCGACTTTAGGGCCCGCACGCCTGCCATCGTCAAGGCCACCGCACAGACGGCATAGACCAAGCCATGCGGCGTCCGTCCGGTCCAGGGTTCCCAAGGCCACGGATACTCAAAGAACGCCCAGTTCAGCCCGAAATACACCCACACGGCGAGGAGGAGTCCGGAGGCCGTGAACGCCCGCGACGCGTGGCGCGGCGTCTTCGCCTGCAAGCAGGCAACAAGGATCATCGCTACCAGCGGAAGCGCCACATAAACCAGGATGCCCGAGGGTTCGGAGACTTGGTTGGTCTTGTAAGCCAGTTCCCTCAAGGTCTTCCCAGCGATGGGGGCGGCGACCACAGGCAAAGCCATCCAATAAGGCCACCAACGCCCACTGAGAATGCCTATCACTGGTAAAATGCCCATTGGGATGGCGAGATCTGCCACCGCATCGAGCGCATCCACCGAAAGGAAATTCCACGTGATCAGGGCCGTCAAATGGGCTGCGAGCAGAAGGCCTTCTACCCACCAGGGGATGCTTGCAAGTAGGGGATCCTTCTGAGTCGTGATCAACGGACGGTGTCGAAGGAATCCCATGGCCAGAACAGTTCCGGCGACAAAGCCGAACGTGGTTTCCATGAGATTCCACCAGTTCACATGACGCGTGACTGGTTCTAACATGCCTTTATCGAAGACGGTTGGATACCAGGCATGCGCGGCCTGGAGCGCCTGGCCTCCGGCAAAGCCCAGCCCTCCTGCCAGGCATCCCCACAGCGCCAATCGACATGCCAAGACATCGTGCTTGCGCCAGCGGACATAGACCACCATTCCGATCAATGCTAGTAACAAGCCACCCCAACGTTCGCGACGTGGCTTCAGATTCTCTGCATCGGGTTCCCATTTCCAATGGTCAGAGAAATAGATCTTGGGCAGCTGGCGATTGGCCGGATCAAAGGGCTGGTTCAGCAAGGCGCAGCCTAACAAAAGCAAGAGCGTGGCGCCGACTAGCATGATTGCCATTTCCCATGCCTGATAGCGCTTCGCACTGAGCCCCATCCCTAGAAATAACCCCGCGAAGCCGATCCAAATGCCGCCCTTAAGGAAACAGCCGAACAACCCCCAACCCAGCGCAGCTCCATTCCCCACCAAGGCTGCGTCGTGCGTGAGTCCTAACGTTTGTCCATAGGTCATGGACCCCCCGAAGGACACACCCACAGCCATCAGCGCCACCGCTCGCGCCGCCGTGATGGATGGTAACGCCGCCCCATGACGCATCAGAAGGAGCAACCCTACCAAGACGCCAAACATCATCGCCCCAGTCTCGTGTCCGTATTGTCCGCGGATGCCCCATGCCATGCCTCCGGCCAGACCGCTCAAGAGAATCGTCAGCTTGGGTGAGTTCATCCGGACGTTCTACCACGTCCGGCTTTTAGAAAGCGACTCCGTAATGAGCTCGATCTTAAGGCGCTCACGGAGTCTGATGAGGTGCGCTCTATCTCCTAACGTCATCTTCATGATAGGCATCGACGCAACCGGCGACGACCCCCATCTTGCCTACTCTTCATTCATAGCGGACAGGTAGCCATGCTGAATGTCGCCCCTGTTCTGTCGCTCGCCCTTTTAATGGGAGCCCTCTCGTTACCGCTTCGCGGATTTGAGAAGATCATCATTGATGGCCTAGAGCCTTCGAGTGTGTCTACCTTGGATCCACTGACTTTAGAGGCGGGTGACTTTATCGATGATGTCTATACCCGGCTCTTCTGGATCGAAGATGAGGGTGTTTATAAGAAGCTCTACAACAGCACGGAAGGATGGCCCTTGGGAGGCATGTCCGACAGTCTGGAAGTCTTTGATCTCGGCACTAAGGATGGTGTCTTGTACGTGGTGTCGACCTTGACGACGGAGGCGGGACGGAAAGGTGAGGGAGCGGTTGGTGTGTATCGCAATGGTGCGCTACATGAATACGCCCCTCGCGCTCGCGAAGCTTTGGGCGACGGCGCCACTAGTCGTTTCTCTTACAATTTCCCAAGAGTGGGAGGCGATGGGCTGGTGGCAATGGCAGGGTTTGATAGCATTTTCCCCCATTTCGTGCTGCTCGCTAGCGAAGGTCAAGTGGACATTATCGCTCAAGAGAGCGTCACCCTACGTCCCGAAAGCACATCGCCCTTTGAGCGATTCAGTCCGCTCACCAATCTGAGCCCAGATGGAAATCAGTTAGTCTTTCGCGGGCGGAGCGTCGATGGCGTCGAAGGGATCTTTCGCTGGACGGCCGCAGGCGGGATCGTGACCTTGGCACTTGCGGATGATCTTTCGCCAGCAACGTCGGAACCCTATGGGACCTTCATGGACAGCTCCAAAGAAGCCTACTTCAGTCCGGACGGGCAACTCTTCATTCTGGATGTGGGTGCTGGGATCATGTTAGCGTATCGTGATGGAGCGTTTCAGTCGTTCGTCAAGACGGGCGATATGATTCTGGGGGAAGAGATTCAATCGGTGCAGCGAGTGGAGTTCACCTCCAGTGGTGATTTGTTGGTTCACGATGCCAATGGCCAGCGGCTCCTGCGTTATGCCGATGATCAATGGTCTCTTTTCCAACGCCTCGGTGTTGATGTCGGGGACCTCGACTTTCTGCTCCATCAGTTCTGGGCGGAACGCGATGGGGTCTACTTCCTTAGTAGCAAGTTTGACGAGGTGACCCGCACCAATCAGATCTCCGTCCATCGCCTTGATGATCAGGGTAGCGACCTTGAGCGCGTCTACATTGCTGATCCAGCGATCTTTGGTGAACGGTTTACCATCCGTGAATTGTATCGCTTGGAGGATGGTGTGTTGATTCAGACGACGGACGGCATCTACCGCGGCGATTTCTCCATCGAAGGTGGCAACGGCGGCAATGGGGGTTCAGGAGATGACTTGCCAAAGACCCTCACAGCGTATCTGGACTTGTTGCCAGAGGGGGCTCGCGATCCCGTGTTGGATGGGGATGGTGACGGCATTGCCAATGCGATCGAGTTTCTCTTGGGTATGGATGCCAATGCGGTCGATGCTTGGCGCGAGGCTTTTCAACTCGACCTGATGGCTGGCGATGCCTTGGGTCTTGTTGGTGATGATCGCATCTATGTGAGTGTTCGGTTGCGTGTTCGGACAGGCCTGTCTGGGGTGACTTACGCGCCACGCCTCTCGACTGACTTGCAGACGCTTGCTAGTGGGGCAGAGCAATTGGTCACGGTAGGAGAGCCCACGACAGAAGGGGATTTCACCGTCATTCACTATCGCTCCACCTTCTCCATCGATGCCGCTGCAAGCGCCTTCGTCGACCTTGAAGTGACCGTGAGCGCGGAATAGATTGTCCGGTGATTGGCAAGAAGGCTATCTGCAGAGCGATGGCTGTGATGGTCGCGCAGGGACTCCTTGAAATGGACACCGGACGAGGCGGTGACAAGGCGCTGATGCCTCACAATTGAGGACACTGTCGCAAATGCCGCGAATGATGCCTGATTCTCTCGATGACTACCCGATCTTCATTCGCTCGCTTTATGCCCAAAGAACTGAGCGCACAGCGTGCACCAAGCTTCTTGATGAGTTTTGCGAGATCGCTGGTTTCGAGCGCAAATACGCCATCAAGGTGCTCGGTGGCCAACGACGCCCAATGCAGCCCGAACAAATTCTGTGGGATCGGGAGTCAGAGAATCTCGGAAGGCTACTCCTCCAGAATGAGTTGTTCCCATTCCGCGCGAGGAACCTGAACCAAACGTCCATCGATCTCCTCGCCATGGTCAACGGTGAGGGCATAACGACGCGGATCCAGACACTGATATCGCATGGACGAGTGGCGCGCTTTGAGAAACGTGGGAATCAGCTCCTGGAGCGATGTCGGCAAATGGCGATGCGTTAGCCGATACCGCTCGATCGCGATGGCCGTCACCGCGAGACTCTGCCAAATCTCCTTCGCGAGCATGTTCATGCCTCCATCAATGGCCCCAAAGACCGCGACATCAAGGCCTTGTCGAGCAAGCCATGTGTCGTCCAGACAACCTTCCCGCCACACACCGAAAGGCTGGTCGAGGATCAGGGCTTTGTCATGATCCCACCATCCGCTGGGGATCGCTGCCGCCGCGATAGGGTTTGGAAGCTCGTGTTTAAGAAGATAGGGTATGAACCAGGGGCCTGTTCTCCGGCGACTTTTCCATTGGTCAATCTGCCAGGCGATCTGCGCACCGCTAGAGCGCTTGAACTGTTCACACCATTCGAGCATAGCTAGTTTCCATAGGGCATGCTGGCGATGGAACTCGTTGCGAATAGAGGGAGCTCCCCAACACTCTTGGATTTGCCTCCAATGTGGTTCTGTGAGCAATCCATGGGCAAGAAGGTGTCTAAGGGCGATCCAACTGAAGCGCTCGGCCTCACGACCCTGAACCGGATTGAATGGGGCGTTCTGCGTTGCTTGCCAAAGCCGGGTGAGCGCAAGCATGTATTGAAAGGCATCTGACTCACGCCGTTCATGAGCCGCGGCGCTCGTTTGAATCCCCAGGGCTATGGCAACACGTATCTGCCCCGCGTGAAGGGGCCTGATTAGTTGCATCCAGGCACTGGACTCCTCAGACTTTGGAAACTGTGCTCCTGGGCGATTTGCCGACTCTACTAAAGGCGTTGTCCAAGAATCGAATTCTTCCATGGCGGCCAGGACCTGTTCTGCGGGAGGAGCCTCCACGAGGTCGATCGGAACCCATTGTTTCACCTCTCGGAACCAGCGTGCTGTTTGATTCCACTGCGCCGGGCTCAAGGGGGCGTTCTTACTTCTCCAAATCACCCGTTCCAACTGCCGTTGCATGCTCTCCGCGATCTGCTGGCGCCTGGCTCGCTCCAACTGTTTCTCTTTCCGCTGTTGCCGGTAGTCCTCGAGACGTTGATTAGGTAGTCTGATAGTGTTAGGGAAAGGTGGTTCGCGATGCCAGAGCGGGTGGGGAATCGTTGTAGTGACTGAGCGCAACGATGCTAGAGCATTGTCTCTGTCGGGGACCGTTTCAGGAAGGATCTCTGATAGGCTGATGGAGCAACCTGAATTGAGATACCGTTGTTTCGCCTTCACATAGGTGTGAGCCCCTCGCCAATTCTCCACCGCGTAGAAGAGTGTTATGAGAGTGATCGCCCAGACGACTATCAATATGGAGCGTTTGACTATGGGTTTCATGATCGAGGAGATTCGCCGTTTCGTGGAGGATCGGGGAACGTGACCTGAGGGAAGTCGCGACTCGTATCGGGCGTGGTCAGGTGAAGCACAGCAATGCCACCCCAAACGGCTGGCAAGGCCCATTTCTTGGCGACTGCTAATGCAGATCCTGATTGACTGGCCTGGGCTAGGAGTTCATTGCGCCAGGCCTTGGGAATGTTCCGCAACGGTTGACTAGCAATCATGCGTTCGAGGTCGGAGATCATTGGATTTCTTCGTAGAGGGGGGCTAGTGTCACTTGCAGTTTCTGCAGGGCATATCGGTAGCGGCTCGCTGCTGTGTCTGAGGAAATACCCTCGATTGTGGCGATCTCTCCGAAAGTGCATTCCTGACAGAGCTTCAGAAAGACAACAGAGCGTTGTTCGTCTGGGAGTGATGCCATGGCGCGCTCTAATTGGCTCAGAAACTCTTTGCGGTCGTGCTCCACTGCTTGGGCGAATGGTGACTGCAGGGCATGCCACTTTGTGTCCCTCGATTCGCGAGCTCGTCGTTTGCGGTGATGATCGATCGTCAGATTGCGAGCCATGCGAAAGAGATAATTTCGCGGGTCGTCCAATCGGCGAAGCTCTTTTCGAAGACCTGCCATACGCATGAGCAGTTCTTGCAGGAGATCCTTCGACTCGCCCTCGTCCTGCGTAAGGATAAGAAGAAACTGATAGAGAGCGTCTCCATACTGGTCGTAGAGCTTGCCGAGTTCTTTCCGAGTCATCGTTACTCCTTCCAACGAAGGCATCCCGCGGTCCTGTCTAAATTAAATCAGGTGACGGCTGATTCGGGTCACACAAAGACGAGTACCACGGCGACGCTGAGAGCGAGGGCTCCCAGGAGGCGATTGCGCATGGTTTCCGCACCTTGGGCTCTTTCCACGTTCCCAAACCAATGCCCCACCCACCATACTGCCGCCACGCTCCATAGCCCGCGCAAGTTGTAGATGACATTCACGGCGGTCCCATCTTGAGAGATTGCTAGGGTCGTGATCAATGTCATTGCTTGGGCGCACATGAAGATGGCTCCTGCCAGCAAAGGGCGCCATTGCTCTTCTACGATGGCGGTGATGGGTGCTTGCATGAGCGGGAGGAAACCTAGCGAAAGCACGGCGGAAAGCAGCATCACCACCGGTAGAAAGCGTCCCGGTCCCCAAGCCGGGGCCCACTTCATGATGAGCACATCAAAGAACGCGTAGCACACGCCGGCGCCCATCGACATCAGGATGGTGCGTCCCACGTGCACGTTGCGTTTGAGGCGTTTGTGAGGGCTGCGGTGGAGGAGAGCCACGCCAACCATCCCTAAGACGCAAGCGATCCAGAGCCCTAGCCGCACGGAGGAGCCCATCAGAAGGGTCATGAGGAGCGCGACCAAGAGCAACTTGATCCCCATGACGGGAGTCACGATGGACACGTCGCCTTTCTCCAGGGCGAGAAAGGTTAGCAATTGTCCGCCGATGAAGGTGAAGGCGACAATGAGAGGTTGCCACCAGAGGGACCACGCGGGCAGCGTGCCTCCCATCGGCCACAGGGCGAGAAATCCAATTGCGGCGACCGTATTGGCCACGAGAGCCGTGCGCCAGGGCCCCACCCCGCGCGAAGCGGCTTGTTTGAAGAACATGGCCGCCGTGACATAAAGAATGCTGGCGATGAGTGGGAAGACGAGATGAAACACAGGCGCTTAGACCAACTCCGCGATGGGTTGGCCTTCGTCTACCAGAAACTGCGGACGTCCCGAGGGATCTTGCAAACGCGCGGATGCCACATCGATGCCTAACTGATGATACAAGGTGGCGATGACATCTTGATAGTGAATCGGGCGATCAGTGGCTTCACCCGCGTAGCGATCTGTAGATCCTAACACCACACCACCGGGCATGCCGCCTCCTGCCATCAAGCCCATCGCCACGCGTGGCCAGTGGTCGCGTCCTCCTTTCGGATTGATCTTGGGCGTGCGCCCAAACTCGCCCCATGCCAATACCGTGACGTCGTCTAACATTCCGCGTTCGTCCAGGTCCGTGATGAGCGCGTGCAGCGCGTGATCGGTGATGGGGCCCAACTGCTCCATCCGCTGGTTGTTGTTGGCGTGTGTGTCAAAGTCGCTGATGGAGACGCTGACGCATCGCACCCCGGCCTCTACCAATCGCCGTGCCAAGAGCAGCTTGCGCGCGGCCATGGGGCCTTCACTGGTATATGATAATTGGTCGCCGCTGAGCTTGGGGGTATAGCGTTCCAACATCTTGGGATCTTCGTTCTCCAAGTCCATGGCGGCGGCAAACTCGCCAGATGTGAGAATCTGATAGGCCTGCTGGGTGAAGGTGTCCATTGCCTCCATGTGACCGATGGCATCGACCGCGCGCCGCGTTTGGTCGAGTTGCCGTAATAATGAGAGGCGATTGTCCAGCCGTCCGATGGATAGCCCAGGCATGAGCGCTAGGGGGGTGGAATGGCCTGCGCCGAGTTTGGAGAGCTCTAGCTTCATGCCGTCTTCCAGCTCACGATGAAAGAGATGGGAAATGTCCGGTCGGAAGGGGCCGTAAGCGGGTCCGAGGAATCCTGGGCGGGCGCTATTGCGCACCAAGGGGCGGCCTTGCATGAGATCGACAAATGCGGGGGCACGATCCTGAGGTGAGCCTAACATTTGATTGATGACGCAGCCCATGGCCGGGCGTCCTCCAACGCTCTGAAGGTCTTTCTCGGTGAACCCTGACTGACATTGAAAGGCATCGTGCTTGCTCGCCGCTCCCACGAGCGACCGTAGAAAGACGAATTTGTCGGCAATGGACGCCACTCTGGGCATCAATTCAGTCACATGGAAGCCCGGGATCCGGGTAGGGATGGAGGCGAAGGCGCCGCGATACTCAGATGGCGCTTCTGGCTTCGGATCAATGAGATCCATTTGCGGTGGCCCCCCATCTAGATGGATATGGATGATTGCCTTCTGGGAGCGTCCGATTCCTGCCGCTTCTTCTGCTCGTAAGAGGTTCGCCAGGGTCAGCCCTGCCATCCCCATCGAGCCCGCCTTGAGAAAGCTCCGGCGAGACGCGCCGTCACACAAGCGGGTCCGGGAACCATGAAAGGTGAACATGCCAATAGCGTAAAGGGAATCCAGCCGAGCTGACAAGTCTGGAAGGGATGATTCTCATGAAGTCTGATCACAAGCGGACGCCTCTGTCAGATATGAGGTCTTTCGTCATTTCATAAAGGCTATTCGTCCTTCTGATAAGTTCATTCATCCATCGCCAGTCGACTTCCAGGGAGTGCGCTTGCTATCGTGCAAGATGACGTTATGGAACACTCCCAAGACATCATTTGGTTGGAGTCGCACATTCGCAAGCAACCGATTGTCCTTATTGATTGGATTCAATCCTGCGATTTCTGCCAATTGATTTGAATTTATCGTCGCGCACTCATGAAGAGTTCACTTTATTTGATTGGTATTGCTACTGTACTGGCTGGAACATCCTGGGAGGCCCGCGGAGAATCGGTGGCCCGCCTTTGGAATGAAGAGAATCTGGCTGCTATCCGGATTGACTTTCCTAACCCACCGCTTCATGCGCGGAATCTCTTTCACACATCACTCGCGATGTGGGATGCTTGGGCTGTGTATGAGCCATCAGCACTTGGGTGTGTGGCTTTTGATAAGGTAAGTGCTGAAGACGTGGATGCGGCTCGGGCTGAGGCGGTCAGTTATGCCGCTTATCGTGTTCTGACGGCTCGTTATGCGCATTCCCGTGCAGCCGACGTGACGCTTCCGGCACTCACCGCTCGCCTGGTCTCCTTGGGATATGATCCCAATGTGACGACGACGGAGGGTGATTCTCCGGCTGCAGTGGGGAATCGTGTGGCGGAGACGGTGCTTGGATTTTGTCTCCATGATGGTGCACGGGAGGCGACTGGATATGGAGATGCGAGCTATGCGGCCGTTAACGAACCGTTGATTCTCCAATTCGACGGGACGACCATGCTCGATCCGAATCGATGGCAACCATTGGCATTTGATGTCGCGTTTACTCAGAATGGGCTCGAGGCAAGCCAGATACAGACCTTTGTGGCCCCGCATTGGGGAGATACCCGTCCCTTTGCACTGCGACTCCAATCGGATGAAACCATTTATCACGATCCGGGGATGCCTCCTCAATTGGGAGATAGTGCCACGGATGCAGCCTTTAAAGCGGGCAATGTGGAGGTCATCCGACGGAGCAGTCAACTTGATCCGAGTAATGGTGATTTGATCGATATCTCTCCCAGCGCGTACGGCAATCATTCCCTTGGAGCGAATGACGGAACCGGGAGAGAACTGAATCCATTCACGGGTGAGCCTTATGCGTCCAATGTGGTGCCTCATGGTGACTTTGGGAGAGTGCTAGCGGAGTTCTGGGCGGACGGCCCTGATTCGGAAACGCCTCCTGGCCATTGGAATGTGCTTGCGAATGAAGTGACGGATGCGCCTGGATTTGTTCGACAGATTGAAGGCGTGGGTCCTGAAGTGGATCCGTTAGAGTGGGATGTGAAGCTGTATTTCGCCTTGAATGCGGCGACTCATGATGCGGCGGTCGCATCGTGGTGGTGCAAACGGACCTACGACTACGTGCGGCCTATTAGCAGCATCCGCTACATGGGAAGCAAAGGGCAATCCAGTGATCCTGGTGGCCTTTCTTATGATCCTGAGGGTCTGCCTCTGGTGGAAGGTTTGATTGAAGTCGTGACGGAGAGTTCGTCGGCTCCCGGTGGTCGTCATGAACATCTTTCGGGGCATGTCGGGGAAATCGCGATTCTTGCCTGGGGAGGGGAACCGGCGGATCCTGAGACGAGCTACACGGGTGCGGAATGGATTCTGGCGGTCGCGTGGCTGCCATATCAACGGAGTACTTTTGTCACGCCAGCTTTTGCCGGTTATGTGTCTGGCCATAGCACGTTTAGTCGCGCGGCCGCTGAGGTGCTGACGCGCATGACGGGCAGCCCTTTCTTCCCTGGTGGATTGGGCCGGTTTCGTGCAGAGAAGGACGCTTTCTTGAAGTTTGAGCAAGGGCCCTCCATGGCGATTGAACTTCAATGGGCGACGTATTATGACGCGGCCGATCAAGCGGGCATTTCGCGTCTCTATGGAGGGATTCATGTGCCTGCTGACGATGGCCCGGGAAGAGTTATTGGGTCTGCCTGTGGCGAGGATGCGTGGAATCTCGCCAAGAAATACTATTCGCGATCGATCGAGGCAGAGCCGATTGCTTACACCTTTGCTTTGGATACTAACGGAGATCTGGAACTGGAGTGGGATGCCTTCCCAGGCTTCTACTATTGGGTCGAAACGTCTGCTGACCTCGCCAATTTCGTCCGTTACTCGGAGCCCGAGCGTGCGGAATCGGTGAATGGCGCGATCTCCATCCCTGGATTCGTCGATGGCGGGCCCCGATTCGTCCGCGTCTTGCGGTCCATTGAGGGCGAGTAGCTCACCCGAGCATCGTTCCGGGCAGGGACGATGCCCGGGAACATGCACCCGGCTGAAGCCGAGTGGTCAGGCAACACGAGTCTAACAAGTGTCTATGGATTCGTGGCGTGTGCGGGTTGACTCTTAACGATGAACGACATCAATCCTGCGCCGTGTCCTCGGGAGGCGTGCGTTTGGGGCGGACGCGACCGACGCGCGAAGCGCGTCGCGATCGGGTCGACCTTCTGTTCAGGCTGGGAGCGGTATCCATTTCGGTCTTGCGGCCCCCTGCGAGAGAATTCTGGGAAGAACGGGGCACCAATGGCGGATTTGCGTTGTTTGTAGACGTGTCTACTTGATGAGAGAAACTGATCAGGCTCTACTGAGGCGTTACAGCGAGTCAGCCGACCAACGGGCGTTTGAAGAAATTGTGAAGCTCCATGGAGGAATGGTCATGGGAATCGCCGTGCGAAAAGTGGGCCAGAGAGAGTTGGCTGAGGAAATCTGTCAGAATGTATTCACAATCTTAGCCCGTAAGGCGGAGAGCGTGCTGGGTTCTGCTAGGAATGCAACAGTGGCTGGCTGGTTGCACCGGACGACCGTCTTGGAAGCTAGTAATTTCGTCCGCTCGGACCAAAGGAGAAGGCAGCGCCTGCTTGAGTATCAAGATGCGCTACCACAACCGCATTCTTGGGATGCTGCTGCGGTGCTGAAAGAGCAGATCGACGATGCGATTCAGCACCTAGAAGAGCCGCATCGCCGGTTGGTGATCATGCGCTTCATTGAGGGCCTGACACATCGCGAGATCGCTGAGCAAATTGGGAGATCAGAGAATGCTGTGCAGAAGTTGCTTTCGCGTAGTTTGCTGAAATTGGAAAGATACTTATCTATCAAAGCAACAGCCGTGTCCGCTGGCGCTCTTTCCGCGCTACTTGCGGATTCTCTTAAGGGCCAAACGTTGACGCCGGGTTTTGAGAAATCATTGGCCGGAATAGCTTGCAAGCAATCGATGCGAGTGTCGGAAGCATCCACACGTGCGTCTGCATTCCGACAACTCTTCAGCACTATCCCACCGTCGTTTCTTGTCTCGGCGATCCTCGCGTTCTCGCTAGGAGTGGGCGCGCTTTGCGTGTTGATGTTAGAGAATCGCGATTATGAATATGGGTTCATGTTTGCAGGCGGTTCGGGCCATTGGGGGACTCCAGCACAGACGGCGCAGCTTTCGGCTCAAACCCGGACATGGCTTGTGGCGCGAGGGTATGAGAGGGTCGAAAGTCCTGCTGTCGCTGAAGCGCGGCTTGGCACTGCGAGTCGTGGAGCCTACGAGGAAGGGGGGACCACATGGATTCTGCCAGGCGCTCAACACTTCTTTGTGATCACGGAGCATGGAGATCAATTGTCTCCACTGGTCTGCTATTGGGCGAAGGGTGAGAAAGGCGAGGTGCGCAAGGGTGGGCGAGAAGCGCTGGAGGTCATGAGGGAATTTCAGCTTGAGATCATATCCAAATATCCTGTCAATTCCGCCGACGAGATTGTTGAGTTAATCGACAAGGAATTGAGACGTTCTGACAAAGGCCCCTCATTCTTCAAGCGCTTCTTCTTCCCGAGCAGTGTGGTGCTCTAGGTGGGATTCGCGATGAACGACATCAATCCTGCGCTGTGTCCTCGGGAGGCGTGCGTTTGGGACGGACGCGACCGACGACGAAGCGCGTCTCGATCGGGTAGACCTTCTGCTTGGGCTTCGGTGGTGGTGGTGGCGCCGTATCGTCTTCGGGCCCGTCATTAGTTGCCTCCCACAATCGCTGGCGGCCGAAGGTTCGTTGAAGCACCCAACGCGCGATCTTGGGACCGAGCCCGAGGATGCCGTAGCCGACCATGTAAAGGGCCGCGATGGCGTAGCTGGACCAGGGAAAGACGGTGACGGGTTTGCTGACGGTGACATCTCCAAAGAGATCCGAACCACCGGTCACCGTCTCTGGCACTTTCGTCGTGGGTCCCAGGATCAGGGCGATGGCGAGGCCGACCATGGTGAGGAAACAGAAGATGAGGCTGGCCGCCATCATCCAGTGATGGTGGAGGCGGCCTTCGTAGTCGCCCGAACGCCAGTCCTGCGCGTGCCAGGGGATGACGAGAAGACCGCCCAGATACACGGCTAACGTATTCACAAAGATCATGAGCAACTGCCTCATGATCGGTTCCATGGGCCCACCGTAGAGGATGAGATGGCCAAACTGATAGAGCGTTAGGCAGATGCCTAACGAGAAGAAGAGATAGCCCAGGAAGACGCGCCGGGGATCGATCTTCAGAGCCATGAGCACTAGCGGATGCTAAAGCCGCTCACGTCTTCGAGCGGGGGCAAGTCGTGGATCTCCTCGCCCTGTATGTTGCCGCTCAGTTGCCCGTCACGGATGGCTTCGAGAAAGGCGTCGACTTCTTCGGGCTCTCCATCGACGTGCATTTCGACACGGCCATCACTCCGATTCCGCACCCAGCCAAAGACATCGAATCCCATGGCCTCGCGCTTCGTGGCGTAGCGGAAGCCAACGCCTTGCACGCGGCCTTCATAGAATACTTGTTTCGCCATGGTGGTAGGAGGTTCTCATGTTAGGCCGGTCAAATCAAGGCTTCTTCTCCGTAAAGGCGGAGCGGGCGGCCAACGATTCGAGAGCCTCGAGCCAGGCATCGTCCGTGGTGCGAAAGACGCTCACGGTCTCGCCCTCGCGAATGAGCGTGAGCTTGAGGATGCCTGGAAAGGTCACCCGGTTTCCCTCCGCTTGCCGCTCGGAAGTATCGGTTTCGAAAAGGGGTAGGGCGTGTTCGTCGAGCACGGAGAGGAAAGCTTGGGCGCGTTCTTCGTTGCGCCAGGCGGTTTTCCAAACCAGTTGAGGTGCTTCGGTGTCCGTTTGATAGAATAGGAAACCATCACCTTCCCAGGCCGAGGCGAGGAGAGCTCCTTCGCCCTCTGAGAGAACGCGTTGCAACCAGGTGCGCAAGAGCAATTCACCGACCACGTTTTCCCATTCAGGTTCGGCGCCGCGCAGGTCCAATTGCGCCCAGTCCAGGCGGCGCGGTTGCCAGCGCGGGATCTCCAGGTAGCGATCGGGATGCAAGAGATGGGCGGTGCAGGTGGGGAGTTGCTGATAGATCGCATCTAGCGCCAAGCCTTGCCCCGTGACGGCCTGACAGAAGTGCACGGCTTCACGCATGCCCAGGAATTCGATGGCGCGGAGGGGCTCTGGCCAGTTGTTCGTGAGAGCGTCGAGTTGTCGCCAAGCATGCGCCTCCGTGGCATCGGTCTTGGTGTGTTTGAGAGTGTGCCAGAAGGTGTCTCCCAGCGAGATGGCCTCTTGTGCGAGTGCCTGATCTGTATTCACCTCCAAAGGCAACTGGCTTTCTCGCCAATGGAAATTCTGATCCAATAGCATGAGGATGAGATGGTGGGTCAACCATTCGCGGCTTGCCTCATTGGAAATGTCCATCTCCGGGTGATGAAGCAGTTTTCCCGTGGAGGGATCGTAGTAGGATTCCTGGGAGGGGACGGACCGCAATCGATAGCGGGCCACCAAGTCTTCATCCGCGGGAAGGATGCCTAACAATTGCCATGCCAATCCCATTCGCGCGAGGCTATCACCTGGAAAACGTTCTTGCAGGGTGTTCTGCCAGGCCTTCTGAATCACGGCCACGGAGGCAGGTCCCATCGTCACGTCCTCTGGAAAGGCCAATTGACGCGTTTGCGCGATCTGATAGGCCTGATCGAGGAGTTCGCCCTCAGTGGCCGAGGTCGGGTTGCCGTTGGAAGCTCCCGTCAGCCCGTTCGTCTCAGAAGACTTTGGGAGTTTCGGTCGCGTATTGGCGTCATGGATGCGAACCAACGCGACCCCGGCGACGCAGGCTAGGAGGAGAAGGACGGCGAAGAGAATTCCTGGGCGATTCATGGCAATCCTAGGATAGATGGATAGTTGAAGCTTGGCGAAAGTCGTCTAGGATAGTCAGATTATCCAGGTTTCTTAATTAAACTCCGATGAAACACTTCCCCTTTCTTCTTCTCGCGATGGTTGCGCTCCATGGTCTCGTCGGTTGTGGGCATACCTTTTATGGCATGCAATTGGACACGCAGCGGATGCAACACAAGTTGGAGTCCTGGGGAGCCCAGCCGCGTGAGAACTATGGAACACCCTATTCTGGGGGCAACACCTACGGGGGACAGGCGCCAGCGGGCTATGGCGCGCAGCCGCAAACCGGCGCGAATAGCTATTACTACTAGGCGGCAGGCCTAGCGATGTCCCCGAGAGGAGACGAGCACGTAGACGCCCACGGCCAAGATCAAGACGACCATCAGGAGAATGAGAAGGATCCGGATATCGATAAACGCGAACATGGCAGCCATGTCGTTAGCCTCAGGACGCGCTTTGTAAAGAGGGAAATACGAGGCCGCGTTTGACCTTGCGCGTTCTCCGACTATGCGTGGCCACATGAGTCGGGCTCCCAAGAAGTTACCCTGGCTGGCGGCCATCGTCATTGCCATCATTGGTCTCCTCGTCCGGGGAGAATCGCCCTCTGGCGTGGCTATCCCCGCCACGAGCGTGGCCAAGATCAAACAGGCGGTCGGTGAAACGGTCAGCGTGTCCGGGAAGGTCGCCAAGGCCAATGTGTCGTCGGGAGGGACGCATTTCCTCAACTTTGCCGGGACCGAGTTCAAGGTCGTTTGCCTGGCTGACTTGGCGAAGAAATTTCCTGATGGAGGGCCTGCTCAGCTCTACAAAGGCAAAGACATCGTCGTCACGGGGCCCGTGGAGCTCTACAAGGGAAGTCCACAGATCAAGCTCCGCGATGCCTCTCAAGTGGAGGTCATTGGCGGTGGCCAGGCCAAGGCGGCCCCAAGCACGAACGTCGCCTCATTTGAGCTCAAGAAGACCGGTCGCACCACTTGGGAAAGTCCTGCGGGCCTGCGCTATGTCGGACGGGATCCACAGGGAAAGACGCGGGTGGAGCACATCATGCGCCACGCTCAGGACCAACCGCGCCGTGCGGGCAAGCATGGGGTGTTCGATGCCGATACCGAGGCGGAGGTGTTCGCCCTGCTCGATGAGGCCTGGGAACGCGCGCAGCAGCAACGCCTGCGACCGCGCCATGAGGGCAGCCGGAGTACCTACACCGTTTCCATGGGGCGACGCGTCGGCTACCTCGGTGGCCAGGTCGGCGGTCAGCGGCGGCATCCGGCTCTGAATCGCATCCGCATTGTCTTTGAGACGGGCAGTAAGAACATCGTCACTGCCTTCCCTAACTAAACCCGCCGCCCGTCTTTCTCTGATCGAATCATGAGCGTTTCCCCGCTTCTTCCCTACGTCCGAACCTGCGGTTTCTGTGAGAATGGCCTCCTCCGCTTCTACGTCTCCGAGGCCGAAGATCGCTGCGTTGCTCTGTGTGATGAATGCGAGCTCTACTGGGATGATGTCCCTGCCGTGTTTGCCGACGCGCAAGCCCCTTCCTCGGGCGCGTATCCCATGCTCGAGGGGACGTGGTATCCCGCGACCTGTGAGGAGGTCGAGGCGCGCGGGCTGGGAGATTGCATCGGTGGTCAATCTGAATAGGCTTCCGCTAGTCTAGCCCACATTGCCATGAAAGTTACCCCATTGTTGCCTGCTTGTTTGTTTCTGCTAGTCTCGCTGAGCGCTGGATGGGGCCAATCGTCCCAGGTGTTCATGGACAAATTGGCCATTGATGCTCAGGACATTGATCGCCAGGGGTCGTTGCCGAATACCTTCGCGCCGGTGGTGAAGAAAGTCCTGCCAGCGGTGGTCAGCATTTCATCGGCGCGCGTGACGGAGCGCCGCAGTGATCCCGTCTGGGATGAAATCTTGCGACGATACCTTGGCGAGGAGTATGTCCCGCAATCGCGTGTGCAGCGGCAGCGGCAGGGGCTCGGGTCTGGCGTGTTGGTAACGCGGGATGGATTCATCATCACCAATCACCACGTGATCCAAGGGGCTAACGAAATCACTGTCACCCTACCAAAGTCCTTGGAAAGCTACGAGGCTGACCTCATCGCTGCGGATCCCTCCACCGATGTCGCCCTTCTCAAGATCGCGGGCACTGATTTCCCCCGCGCAGTGCTTGCCGATAGTGATCTTGTGGACGTGGGCGATGTCGTCTTGGCGGTGGGCAATCCCTTTGAGCTCGATCAAACGGTCACCCAGGGAATCGTGAGCGCCAAGGGACGGAGCAACGTCGGTCCTGGCGGGCAATTCTATGGCAACTTCATTCAGACGGATGCCGCCATCAATCCGGGCAATTCTGGGGGAGCCTTGGTGGATTCGTCAGGACGCGTCATTGGGATCAACTCCATGATCTATTCGACCACGGGTGCGAGCACGGGGATCGGCTTTGCCATTCCTATCAACATGGCTCTCCGCGTGGTGCGGAATCTGTTAGACGAAGGGAAAGTGAAGCGCGGCTATCTCGGCGTGCGCCTGCAGGATCTCGATGCCACCATGGCGCGTCGTCTTGGGCGGCGTGATCTCTCGGGAGCCATCATCGCTGTCGTGGAACCTGGTTCCCCTGCGGATCGGGCAGGTCTTCATGTGGGTGATCTCATTGTCGACTACCAAGGCCAGCGCATTCTCGATTCGACGAAGCTCCGGCTCGCTGTCAGTGGGACCTCTCCGGGCACCGAAGTCACCTTTGGCATCATCCGCGATGGTGAGTTGCTTGATGCCCCTGTCACGCTGGGAGAGATCGGCGGGTCCGATGCCTATGTGAATCCGCAAGGGTGGGCGCGGGGATCCCAGGATACGAGGGAACTGCCTGCAGAAGCCTTCGCACCGGAACCTGAGCCGGTGGCCACGCCGTTCTACCTCCGAGGCGTCGTGGCGCAAACGCTTGATGACTCACTCCGCGAACAGCTCGGACTCGACGCCGCGTATGAGGGGGCTGTCGTCGTCCAGGTGAACCCTCAGAGTCCTGCGGGGAAACGGGGACTCCAAGTAGGAGACCTCATCGTTGAGGTTGGGCGTACGCCCGTGCGCTCCACGCGTGAAGCCATGAAAGCAGGCGAAAGCTTCACGGGAGATTCTGTTGTCCTCGGCATCATTCGCCAAGGCAAAGAGCAGTTCATCCTCGTGAAGCGCGACTAGCGCGCAGGTCAATCAGTGGGCGGCGTGGGCGTCATTGCCCCCTTCACGGATGAAGTTCAGCGCACCCACGGCGCCGTAGAGCCCGAAGAAAGCCACCGTCAGGAGACCAGAGAGTTCTCCTAGTTTAGACAAGTTCGTCAGGATGCAGAATGCGGCGATCAGGATCATGAACAACCATCCGAATCGATTCGCCGCCGTCTCGCTGTAATCCCAGCAACCGATCACCACCATGGCCGCCACGAAGAGGGCGACCGCACCCCAGAAGACCCAAGGGGTGACTTCCGAGGCAAACACCATTGCCTGGGTGAAGAAGGTGATCATTCCGGCAAAAATAAAGAAGACAAACAAGAGGTTCTTCATGATGGGGCGAAACTAGCACCCGCCATCGGCCCGTCAAGCACCCCGAAACGCGAAAGGGCGAGCCGCCAAAGCGCCTCGCCCTCTCGGAAATCAGTATACTGGAGAGCCGATCTCAGTCGCCGCGGCGACCGAACCAAGTCCATGGGCACAGGCAGCGAGCGAAGCTCCGCTCACCCGCAGCTGGTGCGGATGAACTCCTGCCGCTCGGCGACTCGGCGCGCTCGGCAATGGGGCGCAACGGCTCCAGGAGCCACAGAGGATGATTGCGCTGTTCCTCCTTGGGCAACAACGAAGCATCAGCAGCGATGCGAGTGGCTGTCCCATGCCAGGCAAAGGGACGGCTCTTGCGCCCGGCCATGGCGGGCATGAGCATCGTGAGACAAAGAATAGTGGTCAGAAAAGTCAGTTTCTTCATAGAGTTGGCGTTTCGTAGGAAATACGACCTGGAGTTCACCTCGCCCTGCCCACCTCGTCAACGGTAAACTCGGTCGTGGATGCAATCCCCGCGAGAGCCATTCCACCTTGCCATGACCAGACGACACGACACGGCACGACACGGCGGGCTATTCAGGGACGGTCGAGGCTTCTCCCAAGAAGAAGCTGGGGTGGGCGGGCTTGTTATAGACCACGTTCTGCCAGGCGATCCCGAGGCGATATTGGGAGTCGTGCATCAAGGTACGCACGCGGTGCCTGCTGGGAATGGTGGTCGTGAAGACACGCAAGGCATCGCCTTGGGGCGAAGGGATGAGGATTTCCTCGCGCCAATCTCCTAACAAATCGGCGATCAGGTTGGGGCGTCGGAAACGCCGCCTCCGGTCCCGTCGCGATGGAGAACCTGTGGCTTCTGCGGAAGTGGTAAAGATGACTTCTTCTTCACCGTCCTCCCAATTCCATTTCATCACCCTGCCTCCGCGGCCTAACAACTCCCGTAACCGATCGCCGTCCCACCACAGCGCGAAGCCGATCGAGCGCGGGGCGGGACCGATGGGTTCTCCTTTGACCGTGCGCAAGCCGCCTGGTCCACCCCAGGCCTCTGCGCCGGGATGGCGGGGATCAATGTCGGCCACCAAACCCTGACGGACATCTACTCCTGGACTGTGTGCCCAGAGGACCTCGCCGTTGCGAGCATCGTGCATCCCAGCGCCGGGCGTTTGAAACGCCACCGTCCGGCCTTCGTTCTCCGTGATGAGAAACAGTTCCTGTCCGGGGCGCTCTGGATCGAAATCACTCAGATGCATGGAATCCCCGTGCCGTCGGCCAGTCGAATAGAGGCCCTTTCCATCGTCATCCACCACCATGGCTTGATACACGATCTCATCTCTCCCATCCCTATCAATGTCTCCAACAGAAAGCGAATGCCCCCCCATGCCAGAGAAGAGTGAGGCGTCCTCGTAGGGTGGGTAACTGATCCCACTATCAAACATCCAACGTTGGCTGAGCACGCCATCACGCCAATCCCAGGCTACCATCGCAATGCGCCCATAGACCCCTCGGCACATGACCACGCTCGGCCGTTTCCCATCCAGGTAGGCCACACAGGCCAGGAAGCGGTCACAGCGATTTCCGTAAGAATCGTTCCCGCCATTGCCACCCCGTCCACCCCAGCCATCGATGGGGTCTCTGCTAGGAAGGTAATCCACCGTCTTCAGTGCGGCGCCTGTGAGGCCATCGAAGATGGTGAAATACTCCGGTCCCTCCAGAATGCGGCCATGGCGCTTGTCGCCTTCTTCGAGAAAGCGCCAGTCTTTCTCGCCATCACCAATCACCGTTCCTTGGCCATCGGTTGTGCCATCAGCGGTCTTGCACGCGATCTCGGCTCGACCATCCCCATCCAGATCGTAAACCATGAATTGCGTGTAGTGTTCGCCCTCACGGATATTCATGCCCAAGTCAATCCGCCAGAGATGCCTGCCATCCATCTCGTAGGCATCCAGAACAGGCCTGCCGGTCACGCCTTCATGCGAATTGTCACGCCCCCGCGACGTCTGATGCAACACGATCTCATACTGGCCATCGCCATCAAGATCACCCACGGACGCATCGCCCGCGCGATAGTCCTCCAGGGGTTGAATCGGGATTTCCCAATAAGGCTTCTGCCAGGGGGGCACCGTCGTTGAAAGTGCTTCCTCTTTTCCATCGACCACGGCGCGCACGGCGAAGGAGGCCTCTTTCGCGACCCGATCGGCAGCCACTCGAAAACAAGTCGCTTCCTTAAGGGGGGCCTCGGTCATCCGCATCCAGTCCGTTTCCGTGTCTTTCTGATAGACGTGAAAGGCCGCATGTTCTGAATCCGAGCCCAACCAGCGCCACGAGAGGAAGATGGATCCATCTGCTTGGGGCACCGCCACCAATCCGCGATCGAGGGCTTCTTGTTGGCGTTCCGCATTCAGGGACACTGCAGACAGGGCAAAGATCAGGGCGAGATGACGGATCGCTTTCATTATCCCCTCCATAGCGTGATCCCTGGTCCCATTCCGCAAGGTCCGATCAAATACCGGTAGCGAGTCTCCCTAACGAAAGCAGCCACGTGGTGGGACACCACGTGGCTGCGATCTGGGGTTTCGAAAGGTTGATGGAGAAGCTTACTTCACCACGCCCCGGTAGAAGCCACCGGCCGTTCCAGTACGACCGGCATCGGTGTCTTCGTAAGAGCCGGTGACATCGCTTGCGATCACGGACCAGGTGACGAGGTCCGCAGAGAATTCGATGTCGTAGGTCGTGCCTTCGGGCAGGGAGAGCGCGATGCCCGAAGCCGTGGTAGACACGCCCGTGATCTCTGAGGTGCCGTCGCCACCGCCACCAGGATTCCCGCCACCTCCATCAGAAGTGAGGGGTTCCCCAGCGAGTCCGAGAGCATAGACTTGAGTGACGTCTGCAGCGCTGAGAGCACGGCCAAAGATGGCAACCTCGTCAAAGAGTCCGCTGAAGTTCTCGACCGCGGCACCGCCCGTATCCGGCTGTCCTCCGAGGTAGAGTGGCAGGCCATTGACTGGAGCACCCGTGATCTCGCTAGTCGCGATGACTTCGCCATTGCGATAGTAAGTCAAGGTCGTGCCAGCCTTGGTCACCAGGTTGTGTTGCCACTCGCCAACCACTAGGGCGGTGTTGTCACCAGGAGAGTTCTCGCCAGCCGCATTGAAGTGCCATTCGAACGTGGTGGGCGTGAACTTGACGAACTCACGAGGATCGAAATCGTTGCCGTCGGGCATGTAGCGATTTCCTAGAACAATGTTGTTATTCGAGGTCTCGTTCGCATTGACCCAGAAGGACCAGGTGAAGTCATCTTCTAGACCGATGACAGGCAGCGTGCCGAGATCGATGTATGAGCCGCCACCGGACTGGTAAACCGTGCCGCGAGTGGGATCGCTGACCCAGGCAGCATCAGGCGCGATGATCGTGCCGTCAGCACCCGTGCCACTAGCATCCCCAGCCACAGCACCAGAGCCTTCGTCGAGCGGCCAATAGCCTAGGAGTCCGTCCGCGCTAAAGGCATCCTGAACACCTGCGAGGTAGCGCGCCGCATTCACAAAAGCGGTGACGCCGTCGGCGGTGAGGTCAAATTGCCCCGCGGTCTCGATGCCATTGCCATCGGCCTCACGGCTGCCGGCGAGGAAGAGGATGCGTTTCCCGGCGGCGACGGTGCCTTCGGGCCACTCGGCAGCGATGATGTTGCCACCGTCACCGGAGGCTAACAAGGTGCCGCCATTGCCGACGGTGATGTCTGTCGTGGGAGCCGACGTGCCGCGGTCGACGGCCACATGCCACGGGCCGGTGGTGCCATCGGTGAGGGTGAGGCCTTCAAAGATGGGATGATCCGCCGCATTGGCGGTGATCGATGCTGGAGTGACGTCTTCGAGACCATCAGCATCAAACCATCCCCAACGGTTGGCGCGGCTGAGGTAACCACTCATGAGCATGAGAGGTGCTGTGATTTCATCCCACACCGCTTGGTTGTAGTCACCACTACTCACCTTACGGCTCACGATCACGAGATCGGCGGCATTCAAGGCATCCAGATCGGCGCCAGTAGGATCCCCCACACCGATCACGTTCGTGACTGTGTGGCCATCGCCAATGAGGAGATCTTTGAACTCTTGGCCCGCGTCCGACTCGACCCAGTCTACCCACACGATGTTGGCGGAACCACCACCGGGCTCGGGAGGCAAGATCCCTTCGGAGCCTAACAACTCCACTTCAGCAATTTGCATGCTGTTTGCGGCCACGGCATCGCGCACGGTGGGGAAGACCACTTGGTAGGAAACGTAGACCGCAGTGTTTTCAAAGGTCACTTCTTGGAAGACGTGCGTGCCATCGATGGGGATCTGACCACCAGCGTTCCGTTGATCCGGGAGGGTGAGATCGCCACTCGCGATCATCGTGAAGGGACCGTCGGGTCCTTCCGTCGAGCCCCAAATTTCGAAACTGGCGGGGTCACGCTCAGGCGAATCATTGGCAGGATAGAAACGTGCGCCAGTGATCTTCGTTGGGCCGATAGCGGGTGTCACGATGAAGCCCGAGCCGAGATCGAGGAAGTTGAGATACTTTTGTGTCAGGTTGTTGATGGCATTCTCCACACCCTCAGCTGCGGGAGGCTCGCCTGCGTTAGCATCGTCATCGTTCTCGCCGTTCACGAGGAGAATCGCATCCTCTGGCGAAGTCACATCGGTGGGCCCATCGGCAGCGCCGCCTGACAGAACCGCACCAGGATTCTCAAAGAGAAAGGCCACTTCATTGGCGGTGATGGCCTTGGAATAGATCTGGATGTCATCCATGGCGCCGGTGAAGCCAAAGGCACCATTGAAGGCTCCGAAGCTGAAAGGTTCCAGACCATCATCCGTGAACTCTGGCAAACCTTCCGTCGCAGCGATCTCGGCACCGTTCGCATAGAGTTTAAGCGCATTGATAGGCGTGCCGTCTTCCGAAGTGGTTTCGTACACGGCCACCACATGCGTGGGAGCATCCGCGCTGATGGGGCCATCCGTGGTCTCAAAACTGGGGGAGTCTTCGTTCCACCACTGGATGTTATTTGCGGCGAGGAAGAGACCGAAGATTGGCGTTCCCGTGCCTTTGCCGAAGAGGGTCTGCAAGGGAGCGTCCACACTATCGGGTTGGATCCACATCCCAACGGAGAAGTTGGTGAGGGCACCCACCTGCTCGAAGTTCGCATTGAGCTGGCCACCAGCGAAGCGCACGCCCGTTTCCGCATCGCCAATGAGTGAGGCTTGGGAAAGATCAGCATCGCCTTCGATGACCGCGTGGTTGTCGAAGCCGGTCACATCGGCAATGTCTGTGCCTTCCGTTTCGTTCAAACGATAGTGTGCGGTTGGACCACCGAAGTTGAAGGCCTTCGCCGTGATGGCCACGCGCCGGTTCTGATGATCGGGCACGGTGGAATCGCTCGAGATGACGAGTTCGGCATCGAAACTTCCTGTATTCCCTTGGGTATCCAGGCTGATGACGATTTCCGCCACTTCGCCAGGACCGACTGAATCTGGGGCCGAGACCACGGTGTAGAAGCCCGCGCCAGCGCCTTCGAAGGAGGTGCCAGAGATCGAGACTGGGCCTGCCAAGCCGAGGTTCTTCACGAGCAAGGTGGATTCCTGTGCTCCTGGAGCGGAGTCCACCTCTCCTAAGGCAAGGCTGAACGGCGCCCACAGTTGGAGATCGGCCCAGGGACCGAGGTAATGGCTGACTGAATTAAGGAACGCGATCTGACCGATAGGCGTGAGGTTGAATTTCCCGTAGTCGATCCCAATGCCTTCATTCTCAGCCGCTTCGCGAGACCCCATCATGAACATCATGCGTGGGCCTACGGCGACCTGATTGGCTTCCCACTCAGCCGCGATGATGGCGCCTGCGGGATCCCCCGTCTTCGTGGCAATGGCCATGCCGCCGCCCGCAATGCCGTCCGTAGAGACAGAGGTGTTGCGGTCACGAGCAAAGTGCCAGGGGGCGGAAATACCGTCTTCCAAGGGGATGCCTTCGAAGATCTTGTGTGAGGGGGCATTGGCCTCGACTGTGGAAGGCACGGCATCTGCCAGTCCATTGCCATCCATCCACTGCCAACGCTCCGTGTCGTTCGTTCGCAGAATGTAAGGCGAATGTGAAATGAGCGGTGTGGTGATGTTGTCATTCCACACAAAGGTGTTGTAGGCACCGTCACCGCTGTTGACCTTGCGGCTTACGATCACGAGATCGGCGGCATTCATCGTCGCTTGCTGATCCGCGTCTGGCGGTGCGCCAGCCACGACCATGATCTCCACGTCGTGACCTTCCGTCTGTAACATGTCAACGAACTCTTGACCGCCTGGGCCATCCTCTTGCACCACCCAAATGATCTGGGCAGCATGAGCAACGGATAGCAGCGCGGCGGCAAGACCGGCTTTTGTAAGTGTGTGAAGTAACTTCATATGGAAACACATCTGGGGTTTCGGGAGGACGACCCTAGGAAAGTGGGCAGGCAGCGACAAGTGAAATCCACAAAACGCTAGCGTTTTAATTTCCGATCATGAAAGGGCACGCCTTTGGGCGGCCGTAGAGGCATGGTGAGCCCTCCGGATCCTGCCATTTCCTCAAAGAGTTGGTTTCGCATCGTTTGGATCCGATCTTGGAAAGCAGGCACATCGATCAAGTTGTGTCTTTCGTGAGGGTCTGTTTCCAAATCATAGAAGCCATTGCGATCCCAAAGGCCGTGGTAGTAGATGTATTTGTAGCGCTGGCTGCGAATCGCTAGCGTGGTCGGTTGGGCGGGGAAGTTCCATTCCCAATGATACTCGTAGAGGATGTGCGTGCGCCAGCCGGGCACCGCTTTCCCCTCTAACAAGGGCCAGAACGAGCGCCCGTCCATCTTGGGCGTGCTCTCAGGAGTGGTGACGCCCGCATAGTCGAGCAGGGTGGGACCCACATCGATGTTCTGAACCATGGCGTCGATCGTGGACCCTGCGGCGATGCGGCCTGGGGCGCGCGCGAGCATGGGGACTCTGATAGAAACTTCGAATGCGTCACGCTTGTCGTAGAAACCGTGTTCGCCCAGAGCGAACCCGTTGTCGCCCATGTAGACGGTGAGGGTGTTGTCTCGGAAATCGCTTTCTTCCATGTGATCGATCACTTTGCCGACGTTCTCATCCAAGCCATGGACGGTCTCACAGAATCGCCAATAGAGATCGTCGAAGGAGGGCACGGGATCGTCATCGAAAGCGCCCGTTTCCATGTGATCGATGCCATGGATGCCGTAGCGACGCTCACGTAACCAGTTCGGCTGTGTGCGGTAGTTCTCCTCCGTAAGAGCCATCGTTTCGGGATAGGGAATGGGCTTGTCTTGATACCGTCCATGATGGCGCGGCGCGGGCGTAAAGGGGTAGTGCACGGCTTTGAACGAGAGGTAGAGAAAGAAGGGCTTGTTAGGATCGCGATGGTTCTGGAGCCAATCGATCGCCTGGCTGGCGAGGATATCAGTGGTGTAGCCTTTGAATGATTCGCGTTTGCCGTTGATGTTGAGTTCAGGATCGAAGTAGGTGCCTTGCCCCTTGAAACTCACCCAGTGATCGAAGCCTTTCCGGGGCGCATCGTTCTCGTGACCCATGTGCCATTTCCCGACGAACGCCGTCTGATACCCGGCTGCTTGAAGGTATTCGGGAAAGAAGCGTGTGCCTTCAGGAACGGGCCGTTGATTGTCCACCACGCGATGGCGATGCATGTATTGTCCTGTTAGGATGGAGGCGCGACTGGGCGAGCAAAGGGAGGTGCTCACAAAGGCGTTGGTAAGGTGAGCGCCTTCCGCAGCGAGGCGATCCAGGTTGGGCGTCTCCAGAAAGGCGGGTGCCTTCTCCATGAAGCCCATGAAGTCGTAGCGATGATCATCACTGAGGATGAAGACGATGTTGCGCTGCGCCTGTGCTGGAACGGTGAAGAGGAGAAGGAATAACCAGAGGATTACTTTCATGCCGCATGCTCTCCTCAAGCGAAGGATGATCCAACCACAATCGCTTTCGGATTGCGCTCAGGAAACCAATCGCTAGCCTCGTCGTTCATGTGGTCGCCCAGGCTCATTCTCCTCACAATCGGCAGCGTGCTGGTCAGCGCGCTATGGAGTTGTTCGGAAGCTCCTTCACCCATGGAATCTGCCGAATCATCGCCCACCGCGCGGACCGCGGATGACGCGATTCTAGAGTCAGCCGAAGTCGAGGTGACGACCACCTTGCCGTCTCTGCAAGAACGGGACTACGTGGCGCCTCTTGCGGATGCCTATAGCCGCATCGATCCGACTACAGATGGTTGGGACACGGAGGCGTTTCACGAACAAGCCGTCGACATCTTGGGTGCGCTAGCCAAGCAGCTGATGACGCCTGACAAATCCATCACGCTTCCGATGGATTCCTCCTTCCAGACGAGTGCTTGGGTGCCTCCAACCACCACGGATCTGGCTGTGGGAGCGCCCCTCATTCAGATCACCCGCCTCGATCCTGCGCAAGGGGCGCTCCCTCTGAGTCTGAATGGCTCTAACGGACTCACCCAGGCTGCCACCCACTTCCAAAGCCTATTTGCCGAGGATCTACAGGTGAAGTTCAAACACTATCGCATCGTTCCTGAGGACGCCCAGGTGGGCTCGCGCATCCGGGTCG
This sequence comes from Verrucomicrobiia bacterium, assembly GCA_030425385.1. GTDB lineage: Bacteria > Verrucomicrobiota > Verrucomicrobiia > Verrucomicrobiales > DEV007 > JAACDM01. The sequence goes on from JAUIAH010000035.1 coordinate 46,764, forward strand.
AGGCCAAGGGCTACGATGGCAATCATCGGAAAGTACAAGTGACGGCGGAATGGGACGCCACCTGGACGCCGACCACCCCGCCCACATTGCGATCGATCCAGGTCGCTGAGTGGGAGAAGGTGGTCTATCAAGGAGACACGAGCACGCTCTTTGAAGATCGGACGGCTTTGGTGATGGATAAGAATCCTGCTTTCCGTGAGCAGTATCTCCGCGGGACGGATCATTGGCGCAAGCGTCTCCCGCGCGTGCTGGGATTGGATGTGGTGGCCAACCACGGCCTTGCCCTCGGTGACATCAATGGGGATCGGTTAGACGACCTCTACATTTGCGCCCAGGGCGGCCTCCCGAACCGGCTCTTCCTGCGCAATCCTGACGGAACTCTCAAGGACATCACGGAGTCCAGTGGCACGGGGTGGCTCGACTATTGCGCGAGTGCGCTCCTCATTGACATCGATAACGACGGTGACCGCGATCTCGTCGTGGGCCAAGAATGGCGCATCCTCTTCATGGACAATCTCGGAGACGGGAAGTTTGAACTCGCCTTCGGCATTGGCACCCACGCCCAGACCTTCAGCCTGGCCGCTGCTGACTTCGACGTGGATGGGGACCTCGATGTCTATGTGTGTGGGTACAATCCGAGTGCGGACAACGCGCGTTCCGGCGAGATGGGCGAGCCCATGCCCTATCATGATGCCCGAAACGGAGGGCGCAACATGCTCCTTCGTAACGATGGGAACTGGGAGTTCAACGATGCGGCTGAAGCCACGGGTCTGAATCAGAATAATGATCGTTTCAGCTTCGCCGCTGCTTGGGAAGACTACGACAACGATGGCGACCTCGACCTCTACGTGGCCAATGACTACGGGCGCAACAATCTCTATCAGAATACGAATGGCCGTTTCAAAGATGTGGCGGACATGTTAGGGATTGAAGACATGTCTTCTGGCATGTCTGTGGCCTGGGGCGATCACAATCGCGATGGCCTCATGGACCTCTACGTTAGCAACATGTTCTCGGCTGCTGGTAATCGCATCACCTACCAACGGCAGTTTAAGACCTCTGAAGACGCGGATACGCGATCCATCTTCCAACGGCATGCCCGGGGCAATTCCCTTTTCGAAGGCATCGGTAATGGAGCGTTTCAAGATGTGAGTGTGGAGGCGGACGTCACCATGGGACGCTGGGCATGGGCGTCCAATTTCGTGGATCTGAACAATGATAGTCACCTGGACCTTGTCATCGCGAACGGGTTTATCACGACCGAAGACACGGGCGATTTGTGAAGTGTCTACTGGCGACAGGTCGTGTCGCAATCTCCCGTCGATGACTTTTCCGATCAGTCCGTCCTGCGATACCGTCAGGGCTGGCAGGCGCTGAACCGTCTCCTCCACGAGAATCGCTCCTTCAGTGGTAATGAGAAACACAATGCCTACCTGAATAGTGGCTCTGGCAAATACGCCGATATTTCCGCTGTTAGTGGACTTGATTTCCCAGAGGATGGTCGCGGCTTGGGCCCCGTCGATTGGGATCTGGATGGGGACATGGATCTCTGGATCACGCACCGCACGGCGCCACGGATCCGTTTCTTGGCTAATCAAGGCAAGCATTCAGGAGCCTTCCTCGCTCTTTCGCTCGAAGGGACCAGCAGCAAGACGAATCGCCATGCCATCGGCGCACGGGTCACGGTCCTAACTGAAACGCCATTGATCAAATCGACTTATGCTGGGGAAGGATTCCTTTCTCAGGGGAGTGGCTGGCTCCACTTTGGACTGGGGGAACAATCGGCGCCGGTAGATGTCAGTGTGCGTTGGCCCGGAGGGACGACCGAGCGCTTTCTAGGGTTGCAGCCGAACCAGTTCTTTGTGCTCCGTCAGGGTACAGGGCGAGCACAACCCTGGCAGAAGCCCCAAGGGCTGCTCGATCTGCGAGAGGGTTCTGACGCGCTTCCGTTTCCGGATTCTGAGGCCAACACCCGCACTATTCTCACGGACGGCCTTTCCATCCCGCCTCTCAAAGACACCAACGACCAGGAAATTGCTGTCGGGCAAGGAAAGCCGATGCTTCTCAATCTCTGGGCCAGCTGGTGTCGTCCTTGCCTGGAAGAACTGACGGCCTGGACTTCAGAGGCGGCCGCGTTCGCAGAGGCCGGCCTGCAAGTCATCCCGCTCAATGTCGATGAAGATGATGCTGGGCGGAAGGATGCGGCGGCGATTCTCTCCAAGATTGGCTGTCCTTTCCCCGCACGTGAATTGACGCCGGAAAGCACGCGTGCCCTCGATATCATCCAGCGCAGTGTGCTTGATCACTGGGAACCGTTGCCCATTCCCTGTAGCTTTCTCATCGACGAGCAAGGCTTCCTCATCGCTATCTACAAAGGGCCTACCACTCACAGTCAGATCCTCACGGATTGGCGAACTCTCTCCGGTGCCACGCCCGAGAAGCGTCGGGATCATGCCATCCCTTTCCCCGGCATCTGGTCGCATGATCCCAACTTGCCGGATCCCTCCTATGCGGTGACGCAATTCTTTGATCACGATCTCATTCCGCAGGCGCTCAGTTATCTCCAGCACGCCACTGAGCGCGATCAACAGCTTCGTCCTGACAAATTCTCGAAGACTACCTTTGCCGATCGCTACTACATCGTCGCCTCCATTCTCGCTGAGCAGAATGAGCCTAACGAAGCCGTCAAGGCGTATGTTAAGGCGCGCGATCTCAATCCCAAGGACTTTCGTGTGCGGAAAGATCTCGGGGATCTCCTGCGCCGACACCAACAGATTCCCCAAGCGATTGGTGAATGGACCGCTGCTTACAAGATCAACCCGCAGGACTTTGAGGTGCAACAGCGGCTCGCCATGGCGCATTTGCAATTGGACCAAGCCCCCGAAGCCTTGCCCTACTTCCAGCGGCTTTGTCAGATGCGCCCGCAAGACCCGCGCCTGCATTATTACCTCGGGAACGCCTTGCGCCAAACCGGTCGCACGCAAGAGGCGCTCGCTGCCTACCAGCGTACCCTCAAGATCGATTCCCGTCTTCTCAATGCTGCTAACAACATTGCCTGGATCCAAGCGACTCATCCTGACAAAAGCCTTCGCAACGGCACCGAAGCCGTTCGGCTCGCCGAGCAAGTGGTTCAGCTGAATGCCAGTAAGGATCCCAATTTCCTCAGCACCCTGGCCGCTGCCTATGCCGAGGCGGGTCAGTTTGAGAAAGCGTTAGCAGCGATCGGGCGTGCCCGCCCGTTGCTCCTTGCCGCCGAGAAGTCCACGGAATCCATCGACGCCCAGCAAGCGTTCTACGATCGGGGGCAGCCTTACCGTGACCACTCGCTGAAGGCGAACTGATCCCAGGCTCTCGCCCTTGCGAAACGCCCGCGAGCACGTAACCTGCCACTCATCTCCTGTTCCCATGCCGTGAGCGCCGCCCACTCCACCAGCAATGACGAGACCCGCCTCAAGAAAGAGGCTGCCGTCCGCGCCATCTTGGCTGGTGAGAGGACGGGCGTGGAAGTGGCCGAGGAATGGGGCATTTCTCGGCAAGCGGTGCACAATTGGGTGCAGCGTTACCGCGAGCAGGGTGATCTAAAACAACAGAAGCGCGGACGGAAGAAGTTTCGTCCCCTGTCGGAGAAAGAGGAACGCGCCTTCTTCGCTGCGGTCAAGAAAGCCTACGCCGAGCGGGGATTCCGCGTCGGTAGCAAGATTCCCCGGCGGGATCGGCTGAAGGATACGGAGCTGGCAGAACTGTTAGGAGAAGTCACTCCCCAGAATTGTAGCCTGCCTTACACGCGCCGCGTCGTGAAAGACATGGAGATCCCCATCTACTTCGAAGGCATCCCTCATCTTCCCGAAGACTTTGATTACGTTGGCGATCATTCCTACCTGCGAGATCCCCACGCGCCCACGCCAGAGAAAGGAAAGGCAACGCGTCCCAAGTCTCACAAAACACCCGCTCCTGAACCGAAAGCGGTCCCTTCCGAGGATGACGATGATCGTGAGAGCGACGGCGACGATGACTTTCGCGAACCACCCACCAATCAAGAGGATTACGCGCAGTGGGTAGAGGAGACGCGCGCCTTGATGATCAAGCGCGGATACGACCCCGAAGCAGTCTACAGTCCCAAAGCGGGCAAAGGCCCGAATGTGCGCACCGGCAAGCATGCCAAAGGCAATACGAATCGGCCCAAGAAGCACCGTCGCAAGAAGAAGGGAAAGAAACGGCGGTAGGCGCACGCTCACGCTTTCGCAACGGAAGCCAAGGCCAGCTCAAATCGAAAGGTGCTGCCTTCGCCGACAGTGCTCGTGACTGCGAAGGTGCCTCCATGGCTTTCGATAATCGCTTTGCAAATGGCGAGGCCCAGTCCCGTGCGCCCGGCGGGCTGAGAACGCGCGCGATCGGCGCGGAAGAAGCGCTCAAAGAGGTGGGGCAAGTCTTCCTCGGCGATCCCTTCTCCCGTGTCTTCCACTTCGAGGAAGGCCTTCGCCTGAGACGTGCCGGTTCGCAGCACGATCGTGCCCCCCGGAGCGCTGTAACGCCAAGCGTTGGAGATCAGGTTCGTGATGACTTGAGTGAGGCGAGAGGCATCGCCCTCCACGAGCGCATCCGAAACCTCGACGTGCAGGGTGCACCCGCGATCCTCTACCAAAGGCCGCAAACGCTCACACGATGCCTGGCCAAGCTCCGCGAGATTGAGCGGCTCGCAGTGAAGGGTATTCTTGCCTGAGTCCAATCGCGTCAGATCTAACAAAGAATCTGTCAGGCTACTCATTTGCTGCGCCGTCTCCAGACACACGGCGATGGTCTCCTTGTAATCCTCCTTACTCCGATCGCGACTGAGCGCGGTCTGCGCCTCGGAGATCATGACGGCCAAGGGCGTCCGCAGTTCATGCGAGGCGTCTCCCGTGAATTGCTTCTGTTTCGCAAAGGAATGATCGAGCTTCTCAAAGGTCTCGTTGAGCACGGTCGCGAGTTCGTTGAGTTCGTTGCCTTCTCTCCCTAGCGGAATCCTTTCCGAAAGATCGCCAGTGGAGATCCGTTGTGCTGCTGTGCTGATGTCTTTGATAGGGCGTATGGTATGGGAGGTCAACCACCATCCACTTCCCAATCCTAGCAAGAGCACGCCAGCACCCCCACCTCCAAGCATCCATGCGAAGCGATCCAAGCGCTCAAGCTCTTCGCTGATTGGCTTTCCCACGAGTGCACATTCGCCAATCCCGTTAAAGCGATAGGCCTGCCGATGCGTGCGTGCATACGTGCGGAAATGACTCAGGGAGTCCTCCGGAGGTGTGGGGCATGGCAATGCCTCGGGCACGACTCCCGCCTTCCCTAACACATCGCGTTTGCGAGCGCTGTAGAAGATGAAATAGTAGCCGTCCTCTTCCTCAAACAAGCTTTCATCCACTGGTCCCAACGTGCGTCGCCTGCGATCCGGCCAGTCTGGCCGATCCCCTCTGCTGGGGGCGGCGCGAGGATCTTCGAAATCGTGTTCATGTTCGTGGAATCGCGGCGGTAACCGTCGACCTTCTTCCGCATGATCAGGATCCGGCCCCCCACGGCGATGCTTCTTGGGCTTTCCCCGGCCGCCAGGACCAGGACCAGGACCAGGGCCGCCACCCATGGGTGAAGCTGCTTTGTTGACTTCCTCCAAGCGTTGTGCCAATGCGCCATCAATCTCCGAGAATGTTTCTCGGCGCTCTAACTGATACACAACGAGCCCAAATCCCGTGAGCACCGTCGCGAGGATGATGCCCATCCACAACTGGAGACGCCAACGGATGGAATGGTAGAATTTCACGTCAATGCCTCCCGCTTGATACAATAGCCTAACCCCCGCCTTGTGGAAATGAAAGTCTTGCCCAGCTTCTTTCGAATATTGCCAATGTGAACGTCTAACAGATTCGACATGGAATCATCGGTGTCATCAAACAAGTGGTCGTAGAGTTCCGTCCGGCTCACCACTTTGCCTTCATTGAGAGAGAGATACTCCACAATCGCATACTCGCGCGCTGTGAGGCTCACCGGCTCCTCTCCGCGCCGCACTTCTCGGGCGCGCGTGTCCACGCATACGTCACCTAGCAGAATCACGGGTTGTGCTTGCCCAGCGGCCCGGCGGATGATCGCGCGAATCCGCGCCAGCAACTCCGCGAGATCGAATGGCTTCACCAAATAGTCATCGGCCCCGCTATCGAGTCCTTTGACCCGGTCCGCGAAGGCATCTCGAGCCGTGAGCATGAGCACCGGAGTCGTCTTCGTCTGGCGTAGCTTTTCTAACAGTTGCCAACCATCCATGATCGGCAACATGACATCTAAGACAATCACACTGTAGTCATAGGCTTCCGCCTTGAAATAGCCCTCGTCTCCATCCGCCGCCTCATCGACCGCATAGCCCTCCTCCCGCAAGATCTTCGCCAAATTATGACGCAGGCGCGGTTCATCTTCGACAACAAGAACTCTCATAACCAACGAGGAAGCTAACCAATGAAACCTAAAGGCAAGATGAAGATGGGGCACAATTCAAAGCCCATGTTTCCAAGCCCGCGGGGTTGCAAACTCGTGTGATAGACACCGCGACGATGCATGATCTGTGATTGGGAGCCGTTGCTCTGAATCTGATTTGAAGATTCTTCTCAAATCTTCTCTGTCTTCATCCAATCTTTAGTTCGGCTCGTCCAGAGTGCGACGTGCCCAAACATCTAAAACGAATCTCTATGAAACGCTGCTCCATTCCCACTCGCATCACCCCTGCCTGGGTGTGTACAGTCGCCTTTGCGACCATCAGTCTCGCTTCCGCCCAACGCCCTGACGGAGCGCCTCCTGGGAGGGGACCTGGCGGGCCGGGGTTCAATCAGAAGCGCGAGATCGTCGAGAAGTTCGATCAGAACGACGATGATCGCCTGAATGCAGAAGAACGTCGCGCTGCCTTTGAGTCTCTTCAGAAAGAAGAAGTGGAAGGCGGCAACCGTCGTCGGCGTGGCCCCTTTGGACGCGGGCGCGGCCAGGACCAAGAGCCTCCGAAGCCCGGTCCTAAGGTTGCCCTCGAAGACGTGAAGCCCGCGGGTGATGCCGATTTCTACGACATGAAGACGCTCCGCACGCTCTTCTTCGAGTTCGAAGACAGCGACTGGGAAAAGCAGCTCATCGCCTTCAACGACACGGACGTCGAGATCCCCGCGACACTCACGGTCGACGGCGACGTTTACAAGGAGGTGGGTGTGCGTGTCCGCGGAGCTTCTTCCTCACACGTTGGCGAAGGCTACCAGCGCCCTCTCAATATTTCCATCGATTACGTGCACGATGATCAGCGTCTAGACGGCTACAAAACGCTCAACTTGCACAATTCAAACAATGATCCCTCGATGATGCGGGCGGTGCTCTATTTGATGATTGCCCGCGACTACATTCCGGCGGCCAAGGCCAATCTCGTCCGTGTCGTCATCAATGGCGAGAACTGGGGCGTCTATCAGAATGGCCAGCAGATCAATAAGGAATTCATCGATGAATGGTTCGACACACGCAAGGGCGCCCGTTGGAAGACTCCTGGGAGCCCGCGGGGCAGTGCCAGTCTCGCCTACTTGGGAGACGATCCTGAAGAGTACAAGGACATTTATGAGATTAAGAGCAAAGACAAGGAGTCGAGTTGGAAAGCTCTCATCCAGCTGTGCAAAGTCCTCACGGAGACACCACACGACGAGTTGAAAGAGAAACTGCCACCACTCTTGGACATCGATGGTGCCCTGAAGTTTCTCGCCCTGGAGAATGCCCTGGTCAATTCCGACGGCTACTACACACGTACGAGCGATTATTATCTCTATCAAGATACCGACGACGTGTTTCACATCATCCCGCACGATGTGAATGAGACCTTTACCCGTAGCCACGGTCGCGGAGGTGGAGGCGGACGTGGTCCGCGTGGCTTCGGCCCTCCGCAAGATCGCGGAGAGCGTGGAGAGCGGGAGAGAGGGCGTCCAGAAGGCGGCCCACGTGAAGGCGATAATGGCCCGCCGTTCGGCGGTCCAGGAGGGCCTCCCTTTGGCGGCCCAGGAGGACCTGGCGGTCCTGAGGGCAGTGAGGATCTTGACCCGCTCGTGGCGGCCAAGGATGAGAGCAAGTTGCTTATTTATAAACTGTTAGGGGTCGAAGAATGGCGCCGGCAGTATCTCAGCGATGTCCGCGAGATCGCAGAGAAATGGCTGGATTGGGAAACCTTAGGGCCTGTCGCGGAAGAGTTGCATGCCCTCATCGCCGATGACGTCAACGCCAGCACACGACACGTTTCTTCTAACGAAGCCTTTCAAGCCAGTCTCACCTCGGCGCTCGACACTGGCGATAACGATGCTGAACCACGAGGTCGCCGAGGTCGCCCTAGCCTATCACTGAAACAATTCGCCGATGAGCGCCGCGCCTATTTGTTGAAATACGAATCGACCTGGAAGGACTGACCCTTCCGCCTCGTAGATCTAGGCCAGACAGCGACTCTCTTTCCTCCCCTTTCACCTACCTGTGTCCAACCCTAACAGAACATAACTACACACTAACGAAATGAAGAAGACCACGATACCCCTCATGGTGCTAGCGATGGCATCGGTCTGCACCGTGCAGGCACACGATCGCGTTCGTAGCCTTGGCCTCTCGACGGACTTGGCTGCTTACGATACAGATGCGGACGGCGTCCTCAGCGACGAAGAACTGGCTGCGGCGAAAGAAGCGATTCGCGCGGAGCGTCAGCAAGCGATCCTCGACGAATTCGATGCTGACGGTGACGGCGAATTGAGCGAAGAGGAGAAAGCGGCCTGGCAGGAAGCGCGCCAAGCCGAGCGCGCGGCGGATCGCCAGGCGATCATTGATGATTACGACGCTGATGGTGATGGCGTCCTCAACGCCGAGGAACGTGCGGCCGCCAAGGAAGCGCGTGAGGCCGAACGCCTTGCTGCCAAAGAGGCGCGCTTCGCGGAGATCGATACCGATGAGAGTGGTGATCTCAGCAGTGAGGAAATCCAAGTCGCCACCCTCGCGACGGAAGAGCGCCTCGCCGCCATCATCGCCCGCTACGATGCTGACGAATCGGGCACCGTGACTCTGGAAGAGTTCATCGATCCACCCAAGCCCGTTCGCGGCAAGCGCGGTCATGGGCATGGGCGCGGCAAGGGATGCCATGACGATGATGAAACGGATGCTGATGCAGACGCCGATGCAGACGCCGATGCAGACGCTGATGATGAAACGAATGCTGATGCTGATGCTGATGTAGAGGAAACGCCCGCCGTTCTTGAGGTGCGTGCTTCGTCTTCCAAGGGGCGCCGCTCCCACGGTCGCGGTCGTCGCTAAGCTGAATCGAAATCCTCCCTACCATTCATCCGTCGGATGAGCGGTTTTCCCGGAGGGTGGCGCTAAGAAAGGTGTGAGGCCCAATCTTAAACACGGGTGGGTGAAAGCCAAGCACCCATCCGCGCGCTCCCTCCGGGATCAATCCTTATTGCTAACATCAATCCACTCATGAAGCCACGTCGCATTGCCCTCGTTGTCGTTTCCAATCTCCTCGTGGGAGTGCTCGGCTTCTGGATCGGCACGAAACGATCTCTCACGACCCTCACAGAGGCCGCACAGGCATCGTCTCGTCACGAGCAGACGCCTATCAGCGCAACGCTTTCCCGTTCTTCTTCAGAAAGAAACGTCAATTCTAGCAGAGCTATCACATCCCTTTCGTTCAAGGACGGTCCTCCGGCGAATACTCTCCGTGGCCGGTTCGCTGCTGTGCTGCAAGGCGTCGAGAAGATGGATGACCGAAGTGTTCTTCAGGCTCTGAAAGCGCTCCGTCACCTCCCGGAGCATCCTGACAAACAGCTTGCCCAGCAAGTCATGCTCGCACGCTACGGTGAATTGGATCCCGAGACGGCGCTTTCCTATGTGTCGACGTTAGTAGGCAAGGACTACCGCGAAGGCACGGCGACGGTCTTGAGCGCCTGGACCGCCCAGGATCCCGAAGCTGCCAGCGCCTATTTCCAAGAGAATCTCGACGACTTTGGTGTGGTGGATGCGCACCAGAAGGCGCTTGCTGGAACCATCGCTTCTGAGTGGACCCGGCAAGACGCCGATGCTGCTCTTGACTGGGCGGCCAGTTTGCCGCCTGAAGTCAGCGGGGAAGCCTACGGCCAGGTCGCTGCTGAACTTGTGCGCCAAGATCCTGCGCAAGCCGTCGCGGCGCTGGATACTTTGGAAACTGGCTTCGAACGCGCCGAAATGTTAGAATCAATGGTCCGCCAATGGGCCTATGTGGATCCGCAAGCTGCCGCCGCCTGGATGCTGGATGCGACCCAAGGAACGGATCAACTCGCCGCCACGACCCAACTCATGAATGCCTGGATGGATACGGATCCCATGAGTGCCTCCACCTGGCTGAGTCAGCTAGAGAATGGACCTGTCAAAGACCAGGCGATCGTTGCCCTCACACAATCCCGTGCCGTCGCCCGTGACCCAGAAGCCGCCGCGGCGTGGTCCGCGGCGATTGAAGATCCATCCGTCCGAGCCTCGATCAAGGCAGCTCCCTAGACGAGAGACGGACGACCTTTGCGGGATTCGTGCCTGAATCGCGCTTTCTCAACCGAGGGATCCTTCGCCTCCCTCTCATGCCATGAAACGCTTCACTGCTCCACTCCTCGCCGTCGCTGCGTTCGCCGTGATCATCCCATCGGCTCACAGCCAAGATCAGGACAACAACCAGACCGACGGTGATTTCCCACCGCGTCCTTTCGACGCCCGCCGGTACGAAGCCATTTGGAAACGCAATCCCTTCTTGAAGGAAGTGATTGCCAGTGATGCCCCTGAGCAGCAAACGGAAGACTGGGCCAAAGGGCTTGTCCTTCGCGGGGTGTCCAGGATCCAAGGGCGGTATGTGGTGCACATCGAGGACACCACCCCTGTGTCTCCCAAGGCGAAGAGCACCAGCGAGGCGCCTCGTTCCTTTCGCCTCGTCGAGGGCACAGCGGATGGAGGCCCTGACGGACTCACCATCCGTGCGGTCAAGGCCCATCGCGATCCCACCCAAGTCGTTGTCACGGTTGCCAAAGCCACCGGTGACGCCACTGGCGAAGCCACCGTGAAATATGATCCTCGTGCCATTGCGGCCAAACCTGTCCCGCGTGCTCCCTCACCAGCCACCACGCAACGTCCCACGACGACGGGGCGGGCGACCAATGCGCCGGCCACTCCGGCAGCCCAAGCCAATCAACCGAACCGCAACGGTCGTGGTCGTGAAGCCGGCGGACGCCGGGGAGGCGGAACCGGAAATGTCCGGGGTGGTGGCGGCGGTCCCACGACCCAAGGCGCCGATGGACGCCGCCAGCGTTTCGGCAATGGCGGTCGAGGCAACCGCGGTGGCGGCCGTTCCTCGCAGAGTGGCACCACGAACCAACGCCGCGTGATCCTCCCGCCAGGGACTGGCCGATAGCTGAACAAACGACACGAGGCGATGTCTACGGCGCGATGGTGATCCGACTGGAGACCTAACTGAGGATCTCTTTCACGACGTGACCGTGGACATCAGTGAGGCGCATGTCGCGGCCGTCGAAATGATAGGTGACGCGTTTGTGATCCAAGCCTAGGAGATGCAGCAACGTGGCATGGAAGTCATGCATGTCGACGCGCCCATCGATGGTGCGGTAGCCGTATTCATCCGTCGCTCCGTGGATATGCCCACCGTTGACGCCGCCGCCAGCCATCCAGATCGAGAACCCAAACGGGTTGTGGTCACGCCCATCGCTTCCCTGGGCGAAGGGTGTGCGGCCGAATTCACCAGCGAAGACGACCAGCGTTTGCTCTAACAAACCACGTGCCTTGAGATCGGTGAGTAACCCCGCGATGGGCTGGTCCACGGCAAGGGCATTGGTGCCGTGGTTGCGTTTGAGGTTGGAATGCGCATCCCAGCGATCGTTGCCACCGATGCGTGGGCAGGTGAGTTCGATGAAACGCACCCCTTTCTCCACCATGCGCCGTGCTAACAAACACTGCACAGCAAAGAGGCGCGTTTTGTCATACTTGGCATCACAGCCATAGAGCTTCTTGGTCGCCGCTGATTCGCCTTTCAAATCCACCAAGTTGGGAACCGCGGCTTGCATGCGATAGGCCATTTCGTAATTGGCAATGGCAGATTCTAACTGATCCACATGACCCATGCGATCGAGCACGCCCTGATCGAGTCGGCGTAACAGGGCGAGCTTGCGATTCTGAATCTGTGGCGAGGTTTCTAACGGTTTGACATTTGCCAAAGGCGTCTCGCCTGCGCGAAACATGGTTCCCTGGTAGCTGGCAGGGAGGAATCCGCTGCCAAAGTTGTCGATGCCGCCGGAGGGAATGAGGCCGCCATTGAGGACGACAAAGCCAGGGAGATTGTGGCACTCACTTCCTAACCCATACCCCACCCAGGCTCCCATGCTAGGGCGTCCCTGCAGGCCGAAACCCGTGTGAAGAAAGAAGTTGGCCTGATTGTGCTCTGAGAAATTGGCCACCATGGAGCGGATGACGCAGAGATCATCGGCGCAGCTGCCGATGTACGGGAAGAGATCACTCACCGGGACACCACTTTGCCCGTAGTTGCGGAATGCCCAGTGCGACTTGTATGTGGTGCCAATGTTATCGAATTGCGTCGGCTCCATCTTGGGCTTGAACGGCTGCCCGTGTTCCTTGTCGAGGAGGGGCTTGGGATCGAAGGAATCCACTTGGGATACCCCGCCGTCCATATAGAGAAAGATGACGTTCTTGGCTCGGGCCCGGTGATGCGTGTCTCGCGGCGCGGTGGCGAGGCCTTTGTAAAGGCTCCCATAGGCGCGGTCATGAGAAAGGGCTGCTAGGGCGACGGCTCCAAAGCCATTGGCACAGCGTTGGAGCATGGCACGCCGTGTGAACGGCTGTGATTGGAATTGGTGGCAATGCATGGGTGGGTCCGGCGAAGCGTTAGGGGATGTAGATGAATTCCTTCACGTTGATCAGCGTGTGGGCGAGGTCCTGCCAGGCGCGCTGCTCAGATTGGTCATCTTGATAGAGCTCTCGTTGCAGGGCGAGGAAATCGAGCGCCAACGCGATCTCCTCCGCTTCCGGTGCCCGGCTGAAGGCCCTCCAATAGGCTTCTGCGAGGCGCGTGCGATCATCGGCTGCTGGCAATGCGAGCAGGTGCTTGGCCCACCGCGCAGCCTCCTGATGCACAAGCTCATTGTTCAAGAGCATGAGCGGCTGCGCCGGTGAGTTGGACACGTTGCGCTTCCCGATGGCGGTGAACGGCGTGGGTTTGTCGAACGCCACCAGCAGTGGCTCAAGGTGATTGCGGCGCCCTTCGATGTAGATGCTCCGACGCCCGTCGCCATCAAGCGGCCCACTACCATTGGGGCTGCGGTTGGTGCGGTTGAATGGCGAGATGTGCACCATGACACTTTTGCCATACATCTTGTCGGGCTGGAGGCGGCCGGACACACTCAAGAGTTGATCGCGAATGGCTTCACTCGTGAGGCGACGGATCGGCATGCGATGGACGAGGCGATTGGTCGGGTCTCTCTGCGTTTTGTCAGGGTCTGGTTGGCTGCTCATCCGGTAGGTTGAGGAGAGAACGAGCTCGCGGATGAGCGCTTTGATAGAGCCCTGATGCTCATGCCCAAAGCGATGCGCCAAGTGATCAAGCAACGCCGGGTGTGAGGGAGGCGTTCCCGTGACGCCAAAGTTATCGACAGTCTCCACGATGCCTTTGCCAAAGAGATGATGCCAAACGCGATTCACCATGACGCGATGCGTGAGAGGATTCTCCAGACCGGTGAGCTGTCGCGCGAGTTGCAAGCGGCCACTTCCGTGATCACAGGGTGATGCTTCGGCATCTGAGGATTCTGTGAGTGCCTCGAGGAAGCGCCGCGGGACGGGCTCCGGAGAAAGGGTGCGGTAATTGCCTCGCAGATGCACTGGCTCATTCTCAGGGCTACCGTCCATGAGCGCCAAGGCACGGATCGGTTTGGGAATCTGACGCTCGGCTTCAGCTCGGTCCTGACGGAATCGCGCACGCGCAGTCGCCACACGTGGCGAATCCTTGATGGTCGGTGCAAACACGCCTGAACGGAAGAAGGCCCAATCGACAAGGGCCACCTGATCCGCATCGGCCTCACCGCGTTCCCAGGCATCCACCGCGCGGTCGAGGACGCGGTTCAATCCAGCGTTGACGTCAGCATTTCCTTCTAACGATTGTAACATCGCCACCACATGCGAGTTGGGCTTCCAGGGCGTGTGTGGCTTGTCTTTTGAGAAGCGCACTTCTTGGAGGGCGAATCCTTGCGTGGGGGTGAACTCCAAGTGGACGCGATGCCCGATATACTTGCTGAGATCGTGGGCGACCCACTGGTAGGCGTCGCCTACCTTGATCTCTTTGCGCAAACGGTCACTGTGTAAGGGCCCCTTGCACACGCGATGGGAATCCACGGCTACGAAGAGCTTTCCGTGCCCTCGCACGCGCATCCAGAGACGATCTCCCACCACTTCGAAGGTCTTCGTACGCAGGAGCCCAGAAAAGCGTTCGCTGAGCAGATCCGAATGGGCCGCCGACTCTAACACGAGTCCTTGATCTCCCAGGAAAGTGCCCGGGTGGGCGGGCTCTGCACCGTAGCGATAGCCATTCACATACCACCCGGCTTCTGGATCCGCATAATTCACCACCACATGGCGCGCGGCCTCAAACGGTTCCTCGATGGGAATCAAATCGAGTTCCCCTTTGCGTTCCGTACGCACCACGGTCTGAGCCGCGGCTCGCTCCTTGGAGGCTGTCTCGCGCTCGGCCCATGCTTGGAGGATGGTGTGCGGTGACTCTTCAAGAGGCACGAGTGGCTCTCCTTCCGCCGCTGTCCAATCGATGGGGCCTTCGGCGCGTTTGAGGAAGTACTCTCGCGTAAAGGCCTCTCGCAAGGCGGCCTCTTCCGATTGCTGAATCGTTGTCAGGGCCCGGTAGGCCTCGGCCTGTGCTTCAGGGTCAGCAATGTCAGCCAGTTGATAGTTAGAACTCTGTAAGTAGCCGACGAGCGCGTAGTAATCGTCATCGGTCACGGCATCGAATTTGTGATCATGACAGCGTGCACACATCACCGTGAGCCCCATGAAGGCTTTGGAAAACACATCGATCTGATTGGAGATCCGCAGACTCTCATCTTCTCGCACATCCACGGGCGAATGGGTGGCTTCGCCTAAGTGCCAGAATCCAGTGCCCTGAATGGATTCATTGGTTCGCCGTTCGGGATCAATGCGCGGTTTGTCTAACAGATCGCCTGCGACGTGTTCGGTGAGGAAATCGTGGTAGGGGACATCGGCGTTGAAGGCGCGGATGACGTAGTCCCGGTAGCGCCAGGCTTCCGGGATGGCGAAATCCTGCTCATGACCCCAGGTTTCCGCAAAGCGCACCAGATCGAGCCAATGCTGTCCCCAGCGTTCGCCAAAGTGCGGGCTTTCCAGGAGGTCGTCGACCAAGGCCACATAGGCCTCTTCGCTCGGGTCCGCGACAAATGCGCGCACTTGCTCGGGGGTGGGGGGCAAGCCGATGAGATCGAAGAAGACGCGTCGCGCCAACACGCGTGCTGGCGCCTCGTCATTGGGTCGGAGATCGGCCTCTTCGAGTTTGGAGAGGATGAATCGGTCCACGTTTTGGCGTGGCCACGCGGTGTCGGCCACGACCGGAGGCTTGGGATGGCTCACCGGCTGCCAGGCCCAGTGTTCGGCTTTTCGGGCAGCGACATCGATCGTTGCTGCTGCTTGGGACACCGCCTCTGCGCCGCCTTCTCGTGGATCGTAGGCTCCATCCGCAATCCATTGCCGGAGATCCGCGATGGCGAGAGGCGAAAGGCGTTTCTTCGGAGGCATCTGAATGCCGGGCTCTTCATAGCTCACCGCGCGAATGATGAGGCTGCCATCCGGGTCCCCTGGGATCACCGCCGGGCCGGACTCGCCACCGATGGCCCAACCCGCTTTGCTATCGAGCAGGAGACCAGCTTTCTGCTTCGTATCGGCCGCGTGGCACTGGTAACAGTTATTGACCAGCACTGGACGGACGTTGGCCTCGAAGAACGCCGCCCGTGGATCTTCTCCGCGCGCAGCGCCTAGAAGAATGAATATCAAGCTGAGACTACAGGGGAGAAAGCGAGCCATACTGCCGGTTGTAACACCATTCGCGGGAAAACGCCGCTCGGAAAGGCCCGTGCTCTGGGTTAAAACCGCCCCATGAGTCTTCGCAGCATCGATCTCACACTCACCTATCAGCCCACCATGCGCGGCGTGGACTGGGAAACGGCTGCCACGGTCGAGAAGGATGGATGGAACGCACGGCTTCTCCATCTCTATTCGCACAGCGGCACACACATGGATGCCCCCAAGCACTTCAATTGCGGTGACCAGACAATTGACGAGATTCCCCTGAGCGCCTGCATCAGCCAAGCCCACGTGATTCCTCTGACGCATCTGGCTCCGAAAGCGTCCATCCGCGTGGCTGATCTGGGGCCTGTGGCGGAGAGCTTCCAAGCCGGGGAGAGTCTCCTCCTGCATACCGGATGGAGCCAACACGTGGACGATGGCGACTATTATCGTCGTGCCTTCCCCCGCATCAGCGAAGAACTCGCCTCCTGGTGTGCCGATCACCAGGTGACAGCGCTCGGTGTCGAACCGCCTTCAGTCGCCGATGTCTTCGATCTGAAAGAGGTCACCCGTATCCATCAGATCCTCCTGTCGGCCGAGGTCGTGATTGTCGAAGGCCTCACTCATCTCGATGCCCTCACCGCATCCATGGTGACGTTCATTGCCCTCCCCCTGAAGATCGCTCAAGGCGACGGCGCTCCTTGCCGCGCCATCGCCCTTGAGGGAATGCCCATCATCTAGTCGTCCACGAGTACGTCATCCAAATAGAAGCCCGTCCCGTAGGGAGCGGAGCCGTCTGTTAGGAAGAGAAATTGCAATCGGATCATCTTGCCGACTAGTTCGCTCGGTACCCGTTCATCGAACAGGATCCACCCGTCGCTCTGTCCTGACAGAATGGTGTCATGAATCGAAAGGGACGCGCCACTTTCATCGAGATAACGGAGTTGCACGCCTTCAGATCCTTCCTCGGTGTCGACATAATACCAGAAGCTCAGGCGGGCGCGGCGAGCCTCTGTCAGGTCGATGAGCGGACTGGTTAGGCTCGCATTCACAAAGTCACCATACGCGCCATCGAGATCGGTCCCGTAGACAGTGCTTCCTCCGTGTGCGGTTGTTAGACCCTCTACAGCTGGTGTCCCTAGTTCCCAACCGGCGTCTCCGCTCACAAGTTCGGTTTCCCATCCACTCACATCACCTTCAAATCCTTCTTCAAATAGGGCCGGTGGAGGCAGCACCCCCACTCGATACTGCGCCGCAGGCCCATCACCCTTAGGGATCGTGAAGGTGAATCGTTCGCCCTCTGCACCTAGCGTGGCATCTGCAACCACCGCCCAATCTTGCAAGGTCGTCGCTCGCTGCAGGACAAATGCTTGGTCAGGGTTCTCGGATACGAACGAAACGGTCACATTCTCGTTTAGCGTAATGTCAGCGATACGGACATCGCTCTCTGTTGCTGCCGATCCCAGAGCCCAGGTGATGGCGGCATCGAAGAGCTTGATCCCGTCCTCCGTGAAACTCGCCGCGCCGTCATTGCCAGTCACGCCGAAGAAGACGCGTCGTGCGGGATGGGTAAAGAGGACGTCGCCAAGGTCATCCAACATCTCCGCCCCGGACTCAATGGCGTAGATCGTTGCTTGTTCGTCATTGTTAGGCGGGCGGCCAATCACCACGGAATCCTCCGGTGGGATTCCCCAATGATACTGGACCTTGCTGGTCGAGAATGCCTGTTCGCCTGGAGCAAGGCCGGCATTCATGGGATGCTCTTCATCGGTGATCATCACGGTGTCGAACCCGCTGGCGGGTCCATTGCCCCAACTCAAAGGGGCATCTGCTAGGAAGAAGTCATCCACATTGCCCGCCTCCACGTTGACGATAGGAATGGGCAAGTCCTCGAAATTGTTCGGGGCCACATTGCCACTGTTGACCGTTGATGAATTAAAGATCAACGCCGCACCCTCTGCGTCCGCAACGGTCACAGCGTTATCCGCTCTCACATCGACATCAAAACCAAACTGCGACCCCAAGCGGCCTGCCACCCAGCCATCCGCGCCGTTCAGTTGGCCGCCACCCGTGATGAGAAGAGCTTTGCGCCCACTGAGAGTCACGAACGACCACGACGCCGTCGCTTCACCATAGCTGAGATCGACGGTTACCGTTTGCCCTGATTCGAAGGGCGCCGCAGGCGTGTGGGTGAAGCGTGTTTGCGCACCCTCGACGGTCTTCTCAACACTGACTGTTTCCCCATTCACCTTCATCTCGGGCACAGCGTCCCCCGCTTGTCGCATCGTCACTTGAATGGCACTGTCCTTGGCGACGCCGGTGGCATTGATGCTCGGGGACACTGCTTCCACGTAGGGCCGCGTGTCCGTGGTCAATGACTGCCAGGCCGATAGCGCGTTCGCGCTGGCGTCATTGATGAGCGTGGGTTCGCCAGCACTAGGATCGCCACTGTAGAACTCTAACGTGGCATCCCCATTCCATTGAGCCATCAGAATCCTCACCGAATACAAACCTGCTGAAGCCACGTTGAGCGTCACCGTGCGATCTGCCTTGCCGGAGTTAGAGTCGAATCCAGTGATCCGTTGGCGAAAGAGATCACGCGCATCATTCGGGTGCATGGCGAGCTCCACCGCATCGTCGTGATGGACGCCGAGGACCACTTCGCCTGCCGGCAATTCTATAAATGTAAGGACTTCTATGGAGAAATTCTGTCCATTGCTAAAGACGTTGAAGGCATCGTCGTCGGACCCCGGCAGTCCCGGGAAATAGTGATCCGCAGGAAAGTTCCCATCTTCTAACAGAAACCCGTCGGCGTCGCTGCTGAAATTGATCACTTCTTCCACCGTGAAGCTCCCGCCGGGGGCTACCGGAAAGGTGCCGTCCCATCCTCCGTTGGTCGCCGCAGGTTGACCAGTGTCCACGACGAGGTTGTCATACGGCATTTCGGTCGCCGGATCGATGAGCGCCCCTCTCAAGTGCGCATTTCCTCGAGCGACGGTCGCCGTCAGGCCCGCATTCTTGCGCGCCTGAACAATTCGACCAGTGAATCCAGGGGTCTCCCCGTTGGCCTCGATTGCATAGGCCCAGGAGGCAGGGAGATCGAAGGTATCTTGGCCCTTGAGGTTGAGGGAAAAGGTCACATTTCCCACGGCAATCCATCCGAGGATGGCAAGCGGAGCAGCAGCAAGTGTCTTCATATGAGGGTTTACGTTAGGTTGTGGTGTGCGCTTCACGCACGAGAGATTCCGTCGGGCGCATGCCCATCCATAAGAATACCGCCAGGACATTGAGTGTGGCCCCGATATAGAAGAATGGCAGGGTGGATCCGAACCAGCTTTGAAGGTAGGGAAACGCGAGGGTCGTGGCAAACGCGCCCAGATTCCCTGCCATGTTCATGGTCCCGGACACCGCCCCCGCATGGCGCCCTCCAATATCCACACAGAAGGACCATGATGGACTCAGGGTCATGTCGGCTCCAAAGATCGCCACAGTCAAGAGCGCTACCGCGCCCACAGCGGTCTCCATGTGGACCGAGAGCAGCAAGCCGCAGGCCGCCAGGGCAAACCCGATCATGGCTGGGGCGCGTCGCGAGGCCACGTGTTTGCCCTTTGCATAGAGTCGATCCACTAGCCATCCGGAGAACCAATTTCCCGCCGCACCTCCTAACAAAGGCATGGCTGCCAGCCAACTGGCTTCTCCTGAAGTGAGCCCGTAGGTGTCCTTCACATGAGTGAACAACCAGCCTAGACAGAAGAAGAAAGTGAAATTACTGCAGAAATACTGGGCCATCGTTCGGCGCATGTTTGCGGAAGCAATGATCTTCCCAAAGGGTAATTTGCTAGACTCTCCAGCCGCCGCTTGCTGTCGATGGCTTGCAATGTGCTGCTTCTCTGCCTCGCTGACACCCCCATGCTCCAAGGGGTCATCACGGAAGAAGAGGTGCCATAACACGGCCATCACCACGCCTACCGCTCCGAGAGTGTAGAAGGCGCCTCGCCAGCCTAACCACTCGATCAATCCTACCATCAAGGGAAAGGCTGCTGCACCGCCTAGTCGAGAGGCCGAGAAATTGATTCCCGTCACCAAGCCCCGCTCACTGACCGGAAACCACGAGAAGGTGGCCCGCGCCAGTCCGGGAAAAGCTCCCGCCTCGCCAACCCCAAAGAGGAAGCGCGTCACGAGCATGGAGACGTAGTTCCAGCAGGCCCCCGTGAGTGCCGTGAGAACAGACCACGCCGCAATGACGACGGTGAGGACGCGACGAGGACCATACTTGTCCGCAAAGATGCCCGAGGGTGTCTGGCCTAACGCATAGCCCAATGTGAAGATCGAGAGGATCCATCCGAAGAGCTTGTTCTGTTCTTCTTCTGACAGTCCCCCAAAGAACGCATCCACCACAGGTCCCTTTGCGGCGGATATGCAGGCTCGATCAATGTAGAGCAAGAGGGAAATGAGGAAGGTCGCAACGACCAAGAGATAACGCGCACGCATGATTATGATAGGGCAATGATAGGAACAGGCTGATGCGAAGACGCCGATTCGTAGGCAGCCTCAACCAATTGGACCGACTTGAGGTAGTCCGCCGCTTCGCTTTCGAAAGGAGTCCCCGCGAGCACGGCATCCACAAAGTGCCGCTGCACGGCGTAAACACAGTCGCCGGCAAACCCATCCGTTGACGGACGATAAGGATGCACCACGGGAGATTCTCCCAATTCCTTGATGGTGATATTCCCATCACTGGACAGATCAAGGTGCCCTTGAGATCCTTCCAGGCGCAGCGTTCCAAAGGTATAGCGCGGGTTGGACGCCAGACTTTCATTATAGCGATTCGCGTCGAGCAAGGCAGTGACTCCATTGGCGAACTCACAGAGAATCAGGGCGCTGTCTTCTCCTTTGATGACCGGATTCCGTTGCGCTGTCCGCGCGTAGATCGATTGCGGCTCGCCTAACAAATAGCGGAAGGTGTCGAGGAAATGTACGCCCGTCTCGAAGATGAACAAGCGCGGGTAGTCGCGAAAGAATGGCTGACGATCCAAGTAGGCATCCTTACCCCAGCCATCGCCCAGTCGACATTGAAAGGATAAATGATAGGGAACTCCAAGAGCTCCTTGCGTGAGGAGGTGCTTGATTTCGCGATACCAGGGCTGCCAACGCCAGTTCTCATGCACCATGAACCGCGCATCGGAGCGATTCGCCAGTTTCACCAAGGCAAGCGTCTCTTCATAGGTGGGGGCCAACGGCTTTTGGCAGATCACCGAAACACCTCGCGCTAGCGCGGCCTGACACAGCGCCATGTGGGTCTCTGGTGGCGTGATGATGTCGACAAAGTCAGGTGATTCCGTTTCGAGCATCGCCTCAAAAGCGTCGTAGGCGTAGCTCCTCGCAATGGAGAAGTCTCGTGCCATCTTCTCCGCTCCCTCCAGGGACCGATTAACATTCGCCACGATCTCCACTTCGGGGATTCGCGTCCATGCTTCATACTGGAAACGACTAAAGTAGCCTGCACCCACACAGACACCGCGGAGAGGAGGTCGTGTGCTCATGCTTGCAACCTCCTCACAGACGCTAACAACGCGTTGTCATCGCCCACATTTCCCGGAAACACGACAAAGCCAAGCCCCGGAAAGCGTGTCTCCTCACCAAGACGCCAAACGGGAACCCCGGGGAGCAGTTGGCCGAGGACAGTGGCCACTTTCACTCCAAGAGCCCTCGAGGCGATGTCGCTAGAGGTGATCCCTCCTTTCGCAATGAGGAATCGTGGAGTCGCACGCAATCCCGAGACAATACGCACCAACATTTCAGACACCCGTTGCGAGATGCGCATATTCTCCTGATCATCACGCCCTAACACCACCTCACGGCTCGTGGCGAGAACGACGTCACGCCCATTCGTGATCGTCTCGTCAATCGTCTGGATCGCTGCGGCGATATTCTCGTTGGCGTGAGCACTTTCCTCGACGTCTAACATCACTGTCAACACGTCACTGCCTTCCTGTAAACGCTCAAGTTGCGTGGTCGATTTGGGCACGTGAGAGCCCACCACTATCAGACCACCATGACCCTGATTGAGAACGAGGTCCCTCGCTTCGAGTAGCGGCTTCTTAGGCAATCCTGCGAGGGCGCGAACGATCGACGCTGCGCTGCGTACGAGCATCTGGCCACCCCGTTCCCAATGCTGGTGCATCGCCATGGCCACCACTTCCATGTCACGCATCGTCACCGCGTTGACGACACAAACGTCTCCCCCGCGTAGCGACTCGATCATCGCACTTACGTGGGCAGGCCCTCCTTCCCGAATCATTGGCAACGAAATGGACCGGACCTGATCGGCGCGAATCTTGCCCTTCGTCTTCTCCTCCACCCAGGATGGCAGGTGCGCATGGGAGAATCCAAAGACGGCATCCAACGCAAAGGGTGTCTCTGAAGCAGGTGTGGCATGTCCGTCCTCCACCACATAGTGAACGCCGGTGATGGTGACGCGACCGCCCTCTTCAAAGAATGGAATCAATAGGACCGGTGCGCCTTGCAGCGACAACGCTTCGGCAAGCACGTCGGTCTCCAAAGGATAGTGTCCCCGCAGCGTGGAGTCACTGCGACTGATGACTGCAAACGCCCGCCCCGTTTCCGCTTTGGCGGCAACAAGCTCCTTGGCAATGGCTCGATTGATCTCTCGAGCCTCTTCGGCAGAACAGCCCCGAGAGTTCGTCAAGATGTAGAAGAGCGGCACGTGATCGGCTAACAGTTGTCGTATATGTCCCTCTTTCCATGTGGTGATCACCGGGACGTCATGCACAGTCTGCGTTCCCGTCGGATCATCATCCAGCACCACTAGGGTGATGCCCGATGCCAGGGCAAGTGTGCGGATGACGGGCTGGAGATTCTCCGGCCAAGCGTCTGGTATTCCTTCTAACAATGTGTCTATGCGGGGCATGGCTACAGTTGATTCAGGATTGCGTCGGTCATGTGCTCCGTGGACAATGTCCCCTTCATGTCTGGAGTCCGGTTCTCTGGATTTGCCAGCGCGGCGGCGACCGCGTCTCGTATGGTGTGGCCATCCGTTCCCGGCAGCCAGTCTAACATCATGGCCACCGAGAGGATCATCCCCACGGGATTGGCAATGCCTTTGCCCGCGATGTCGGGAGCTGTCCCGTGCGCCGGTTGGAAGACCGCGCATCGGTCGCCGATGTCCGCCGAAGGAGCCATCCCCATCCCTCCAATCAATCCAGAGGCAAGGTCTGACAGAATGTCGCCAAACATGTTCTCCGTCACCATCACGTCGAAATCACCCGGTCGTTGGACAAGGAAGAGAGCTGCGGCGTCCACGTAGACACGTTCCGTTTCCACATCCGGATAAGACTGCGCCACCTCATCAAAGATTTGCCGGAGGAATACCATCGACGGGAGTACATTGGCCTTGTCTACCAAAGTCACCTTCCGCCGCCGCGTCCGCGCCAGATCAAATGCTGCCCGAAAGAGACGTTCGCTCCCTTGGCGGGTGATCCGCATGACATCGCGCACTTCTTGGTCGTCCTCCACCGCAGCGGATAGACGCGCTGAGAATAGGCCTTCTGTACTCTCTCGCACAATCACGAAATCAATCTCTCCCACCGCATACTCACGCAGCGGTGAATCGTCTTGATGATAAAGATAGGTGGGACGCAGACCCGCATACAGTTCGAACTGCTCTCGCAGATCGATCTGCGGAGTGAGTTCTTTCCCATCGGGTAAACGAACCTCAGGCAGCCCCATTGCCCCCAGCAAGACCGCATCTGCCCGAGCGCAGGTGTCCACCGTCTCCTCAGGTAGGGCGCTTCCACTGCGCAGATATTCTCCAGCACCGGCGGCACATTCCACGAGCTGGAAGCAGACCTCGCCATCTCGGCTGGCTTCGTAGGCCTGCAAGACACGCAAACACGCCGCCATCACATCGACCCCGATGCCGTCGCCAGGAAGCACGGCGATCTCATAGGTCTTCGGAGAGGAGGGAGTACGAGGGTCAACGGAAGCCATGGTGTTGGCGACGAGCCTAAACCCATCCGCGAATCCCTGTCTTTGGGCATTTCCACAAAAGTCTTGTGAGTTTGCCGCATGAACGGCCAAGCCTATTGATAGGCGTCTAACATTGCTTTCAGGTCATTCAAGGTGTTTGCTTCCTCCGGCGGTTTGTCCACCCGCCAGCGCTCGATCCGAGGAAAACGCAGGGCAATTCCAGACTTATGGCGAGGAGATTTCTGAATGCCTTCGAACGCGATCTCCATGACCAATTCAGGTTCCACACGACGCACCGGTCCAAATCGCTCAAGCGTGTTGCGTTTGACCCAATGATCCACCTTGCGAATCTCAGCATCCGTGAGGCCGCTATACGCCTTTGCAAAGGGAACGAGTTCCCCATCTTCCCAGACACCGAAGGTGTAATCGGTGTAGAGATTTGCGCGTCGCCCATGACCACGCATGGCGTAAATCATGACGGCATCAATGGTGAGCGGATCAATCTTCCATTTCCACCAGTCGCCCTTCTTCCTTCCCACCCGATACGGGGATTCCCGTCGCTTGATCATCAGACCCTCACATTTCAGCGGACGGCTGTTCTCCCGCTCCTTGCGAAGCTCTTCCCAGCTATGATCGCTGAGGAGCGGTGAAAGCTTGAGGATGGGATTCTTCCCTACCTGGTCGACCAAATGCTCCAGGAGAGTGCGTCGTTCAAATTGGTGGCGCTCGCGCACGTCTTCTCCGTGCGCCTCCAAGAGATCGTAGGCCATGAACGTGACAGGTGCCTTCGCGAGCACCGCTTTCGTCACCTTCTTCCGTCCGATCCGCGTCTGCAGGACCGCGAAGGGAAGCGGAGCGGATTGGGACCATGGCAGGATCTCGCCATCCAGCACCGTGCCATTAGGTAAGAGGGATACCAATGGGTGCAATTCAGGGAACTTGTCCGTCATCAATTCTTCGCCTCGGCTCCAAACGTGGAGGGTGCCGCTTCGAACAATGACTTGGCCCCGGATCCCATCCCACTTGCGTTCAATCATCCAATCGGAAGGCTCGCCGAGATCTTCAGGTTCACCGTCTAAGGGTGATGCTAGATAGAATGGGTAAGGACGACTGTGCGCTGCCGCGTCATTCTCCGCAAAGAGGAGATCATCATAGGTCGTCGAATCAGGCGTCCAGTCGCCCATCAAACGATAGGCCAAGGCGTCCTCATCAACACCAGAGTGGCGGCTCAGTGCTCGAGTCATGAGCTTCTGAGAAACCCCCATTCGGAAGCCACCAGTGATCAATTTGTTAAAGATGAATCGCTCCGTTCGACCCAGTTGCCGCCATGCCGCTTCGACCCGCATCCGTTTGTCGGATTCGTCGAGATCTTTGAGACTGCGAATGGTTTCAATCCAATCGGTTAGACTCCGATCCGATTCCGATTCCGGCTCAGGGAGAATCAGGGCGATGGATTCCGCCAGATCACCGACCACCGAATAACTTTCTTCAAATAACCAATCAGGAATGCGGCCCAATGCGGCCGCCCACAGGCGCAATTCCTTTGTGGATACGGAGCGTTTGGGGCGTCGCGAACTCAGAATGGCAATCGTCCACAGCTTGTCATGGTCGGGCGCTCCGTTGAAATACCGCACAAGCGCGTCGACTTTCTTGAGCGTGCTCGTTGTTTGATCCAGCGCCGCGAAGAGTTCGGCAAAGCGCTTCATGAAGAATCCTCCTCCGCAGCCTCGTTCACCGTTCCTTCACCGATCTCGGATAGCTCGCCTTCAAATTGAGTGTCCAACGCGTGAGCATCATAACCTTGCTCCCGAAGGTAACGCGAAAAAATATGGGTATATCCGTGAGTCACATAAATGTGAGACGCCTCCGTCAACCGAATCGTTTCCAACAATTCATCCCAGTCCGCATGATCGCTCATCACGAATCCGCGGTCCACCGATCGGCGTCGCCGAGGCCCGCGTAGACTCATCCATCCACTGCAAAGGCCAATGCTCATCGGCATGAATTTCTTGGCCCAGGGACTCCCCGTCCCGCCTGGTGTCGAAATCACCAAAGCTTTCCGATAGACCTCTTTCGCCTCTCGACCAGTCACGCGCTCACTCGGTTTCAGGTCGATGCCTTGTTCGCGAATCACCGCATTCACATTCTCCACCGCTCCGTGGGTGAACACGGGTCCAATATGGTGATCAACGCCTTGCAAAATACGCTGCGCCTTGCCTAGCGCATATCCCGCAATCACGGAACAAATGCCCTGATCGGCATTGCGCCGCCACCAGTCGTTGATTTCAGTAAAGGTCTCCGCTTGCGGCTTCCACTTATAGACAGGCAGCCCAAAGGTGCTTTCAGAGATAAAGTGGTGGCAGCGAACGGGCTCGAACGGTGTGGCAATGCCATCGTCCGCCAATTTGTGATCACCACCGACCACCCATATCTCTCCTCCATACTCCAATCGAATCTGAGCGCTCCCGATGATGTGACCCGCGGGGTGAAAACTGACGGTCACTCCATTAATCAGGCGTCTCTCTCCATACCGAATCGTCTCAAGATGGACCTTCCCTAGCCGATGCCGTATCACAGGCGCAGCAAGATCCGTGCATAAATAATGTTCATTCCCATATCGGCTATGATCCGCGTGGCCATGCGTGATCAAAGCGCGTGCCGCCGGCCGCCACGGATCCACATAGAATCCCCCATGCTCGCAGTAGATCCCATTCTCGTTGAAGGTGACTAGCGGCATAAAACGCTGATTCAGTGCGCCCGAGGAAGCGTGAAGCAAAAAGTCGCGCCTGCCCCCTCCTCCGACTCCACCCAGATGCGACCATCATGACGCTCAATAACCTGCTTGCAGAAACCGAGCCCAATCCCCGTTCCCTCCACATCGCCATCAGGATTCAAACGATGAAAAATCTCAAAGACCTGTTCATGCACATCTGGATGAATCCCAATGCCATTGTCCGCAACGGCAAAGCGAATCTTTGCCGCATCATCGGGATCACCCTCGGCGGAAATCCGAATCTGAGGCGAGTTCTGGCCTCGATACTGAATCGCATTGCTAATCAAGTTCTGAAAGACATGCTGAAGCTGAACGGGCAATGCGACGTAATTTTATGGAATAAGGAAATCAATAAATCAATGATCGATTCCAAATCTCGGTGGAGCCCCTTGGTTTCAGACCGTAGGCGATCTAAAGCTGTAGCTGACGTCATAGGCTGGCGATCATAACAGGTTCGCGTGATCATCCAAGTGAGATAAGTGAGATAGAAGGTCTTTCGACCGAGTCGAGCGCCTGGTCATTGAAGAGCATAGCTGCGAGCAGCTTCACCGATCTCGCCCTGGACCACCACGCTGCGCGGCGCGAGGTCTTGGCGTGGCTCACCCGCAAAGTTCACTGTGATAGCAATGTCGCCATCGGCGGTACGATACGTCGCTCGCTGTAGGAGACGATCGTCAGTGAGCCAATCAAAGCGAATCAATGGAGCAGTTGCCAGCCGTCGGTGCAGTGGGCTCCAGAAACGATAATGGCGCTCGATTGCCTTGGCGCGCTTCGGCCAAGCACTGCGGCTCAGGTGATACATCGGTGGCGTCATCGCCAGCAGTTCGAGCAACGCGCGATGGCCCGCAACGTCGCGGAGCTTCAATGAATCAAAACTCCAGTGATGCGAGGTCACCAATTCATCGCCAATCGCAGCGCGATAGAGCGGGATCCGATAGCGTGGATCGAAGTACGGCGTTCGCAGGGATGGTGGCAATGGCACCGCCCGGAATTGCATCTCAGGCTCATCCGATGGCCAGTGCCGGCCAAGAAAGTGGGCGCTTGAACGATCGCGGAGCGCTGGGTCCAGATGCCCAATGTAGGGCGTGTCCACGCCGTGCCCATAGTCAATCACGTCGGCGAATAGGACCGAGCCCCCTTCGCTTCCAACGACAAGTTGATGGGTCTTTGTTAGCCAACGCAGGCGTTCACGACGCTGTTGCATGTCATCCATGCGCGTTGCCGGGTGGTCCACAGAGTAGTCATCGAAGCATTGGCCAGTCGCGTCACAATCGATGAACCAAGTCGAGAATGGCGCCTCTGCCCGCATGCTGCCGACCCGTTCCTGCATGTAGGGCCACGCGGATGCAGGAGCGAAATGAAATCCTCGCCCTTTGAAGCCCGCGTGGCCACTGCCGTCGGCGTTGATAACTCGTCCCCGCAGATAGGCTTCGGCGTCAAATTGAGCGGTTTCCCATGTCGAGTCGGGTGCCGCATCAGGTGAGTGCACCGAGTGGTAGGAATCGTAGGGACCAAAAACGAAGCCGAGGGTGTTGGCGCGCGTGACCACATCAGCACGCACCGCGTCGCGATAGAGGTCGCAGGTCAGCAGAACCGCGCGATCGATGCCAGCGCTAGTCAATGCTTCAAGCATCGGCAGCGATGCGCCATCACCCCATGACGCCTTTGGACGCAATCCCGGAAGGTCCGCCTCGGCGAGTGGGCCAGCAAGTTCGGGCGACCGCTGAAAGGCGCTGTCAATGGCGCTGGCTACCTGACGTTTTAACCACAGTTCCGGCCACTCAGCCGCAGCCAGCTGGCGGAGAGCCTCACGCGCTTCCGCATCCAATGCCCCCACAAGGTCGGCAATAGGGCCCGTCTCGGCGGAACCGAGCGCCTTTGCAAAGGCTCCCCATCGGTTGTTCGCAACGTCGTGGTGGCTGAAGCGCGCGTTGCCCCACAGATAGAAGTGAGCAGCGCCGAGTAATCGAGCCACTCCAGGACGTTGGCTGACCTTGTCGGTTAGCCTAACGGGACGCGGGATAACTCCGAGCCCTTGGCCCGCATGCCGCCAGCGCCGGAACACCCGCGCGATTGCTAAAATATCGTCGTCTGCAGTCCACCCCGCCACAACCTCACAAGGGGCCGCATCATGTCGCCCTTGAGGCATCGTGAACGTGACCCGCACGCGATCATCAATTGTCAGGCGTGCATAGTGGGGCCAGGGCAAGATCACTGCTAGGGTTTGGTCTCCATAGCGCGCACCGAACAGCGGAAGCTCAAGCAGCTCCCAAGGCGAACCCTTTCGTAGCCACGCCATGCCCGCGTCATCGGCGGCCTCAATGTGAATGCCAGCCGAGAATGGCATCACGAACGCCTCAGCATTGGCCGGCAGCACGAACGACGCGCGTCCATCCCTGTCTGGCGTTGCCTCGAAACGTTGCAGCCCTGTGCCCTGTGGCTCGATGAGGATCTCCTGTGCGCCTAGCCCAACCGGGGCACAGAGCATGACGAGGAGACAGAGCGATTGAGATGGCAGAGACATGACGCGACCTTACCGCGTCACATCCGCAATGCCACTCACGCTCGGGGGTGCCTCTCTACTGAATCGGTGCGAGCAAACGCGACACGCGGGTCGCCATCTGAAAGAGAAAGCCACGCTCTTGGAGATCAGAGGCCCGTGCAGGGATGGCGTTTTGAAAGTCTTGACGCAGCATCGCGGCGACCTCAGCCGCAAAGGCTCGGTCGCTGACCCCAATATTGACCTCGAAATTGAGGCGAAAGGATCGGTTGTCAAAATTCGCCGTGCCAATGCTCGCAAATGTATCATCCACCAGGATCACCTTCTGGTGAAGGAATCCCTTGTCGTACCGGAAAACCTTCACGCCTGCCTTTTCCAATGGTTCGAGATAGGTAAACGAGGATAGGTGGGCCAGCCGACTATCAGATTCCTTCGGCAATAAGATGCGGACGTCGACCCCTCGCAACGCTGCTAACTGTAATGCGGAAACGGTCGGGAGATCGGGCACGAAGTAAGGCGTCGTGATCCAGACCCGCTCCGAGGCCGCTCCAATGAGGGTATGAAAAACGAGCGCACAGGTTTCAAAGTCATCGGCAGGGCCTGTCGGAAGGCAGATCGCCTGCTGACTCCGACTGTTCCGCGTGCCTGATCGTTCTTCCCAATGAAGATTCTGAATCTCCTCGCCGGCTGCCCACCGCCAGTCTTCCGAGAAAGGCACTTGCAGTGCCCGAACCACGGGTCCTCGCAACAACACGTTCGTATCACGCCACTCGCCGATATCGGGATCCTCTCCCACATATTCGTCACCAATATTGCACCCTCCGGTCACCGCTACTTGTCCATCGACGATCGTCACTTTGCGGTGATTTCGGAAATTCAAACGAAAGTCCACCGCGCCCTCAATATTGCTGCCAAAGGGGCGGATATCGACGCCGCCCGCCCGCAGGTCGTCGATATATTGAGAATCGAGCATCACGCAGCCTACCTCATCATAGAGAAAATAGATGCGGACACCCTCCCGTGCCTTGGCCAAGAGCTTGTCCCGCAACTGTTTCCCAAGGCGATCACTCCTGACGATATAGTATTGGAGCAAGATATAATCTTTCGCTCCATCGATGATCTCGAAGATAGTTTTAAATGTCTGGCTGCCATCAGGCATCAGCGTGATTTCGTTCTGATCCATAAACGGCATTCCGGCCAGCTTCTCCAAGACGCGTAGAGGAGGGGAGACCTCCGCTGATCGTTCGCGTTGTTCCTGCAACCACGCTTCGTAGAGATAGTTCCCCTGTTCCTCGACGGATCTCCGTGCACTTCGATAACCTTCGAAATCCTGGTGCCCAAAGATCCAGTAGGCTGGCACAGCGAGATAGGGCGCGGTATTCAACGTGATGACCCATGCCACCGAACCTGTCGGGCTCCGGTGTTCATTAAGGACTTCGAAAGAGGTGATCATGCCCAAGACGTGAGCGAAGGCCATGAAGATCGCGATGCTCCGTTTCGGTCGCCTTCGCAGCCACCGCCACAGTGTCCGCGGGCTCCGCAGGAAGCGGACGACGACCCCAGGGTTGAGATAGCGAATCATCTCGGCAATGTGTTAATATTAGGATTGAGATGTGGCGTTGCCATGGTCAAGCAACGACAAGAGCACGACACATGCCATGATCGAAAAGCTACGATAGCAGCCTGTCAGGGGGCGCCGGTCCCCAGCTATAGTGCAAGACGCAATGGGATCCTTGCAGTTTGCAGAATGAACGCTCCCTAATTGGCAAGGCATTCGATCTCGCAGACCGATGATTTGCATGACATGCCCGATGGCCTGCTTGCAAAGCGCAACAGAATCGTGAGCAGCCGACAAGCGGAGAAACGTTGTAACGCATTTGAGGTGAGGGAGATACGTTCAAGTAGGGCCCGGCGGCATGGAGCTTGCAACGGGATTGGTCATAGGCGGCGTCATCGACTGAGGTTGATTTCGCCGTCCAAACCAACCAATAAAAACTTAACCTCTAGATAAAAATGAATTGGGACCAAATGAAAGGGAACTGGAAACAAGCGAAAGGTCATTTGAAACAGAAATGGGGCAAGCTCACGGACGATGATTTGGAATTGGCCGAAGGTAAGAAAGACGTCCTCGTCGGAAAGATCCAGGAGCGGTATGGCTGTGGCAAGGAAGCGGCTGAGAAGGAGGTCGATGAGTTTGTGGGCAAGATCTAACCCATTCCTGTTCCAAGCGAACATCAATCAATCTGGACGGGCGAGGCTGGTCATGGGGAAGAGCTTCTTCCCCATGCGACCTCGCCCGTCCCCCGTTCATCATGGCGACCATAGACAATAAGGAGCAAGGGGCCCAGTGGCCGGCCAGGTTGGAAAGCCTTGTCGATCGAGCGAGAGATCTCGTTGGACGGGACCGGACGTCGTGGCGGATCGGTGTGCAACCCTATCGGACATTCGGAACACCGAATCAGATCGCCTACATGGGCCGGGTTCTCAGAGATCCTGGCCTCGCTCAATCAACCATCCACGATTCCATATGGCGGAACCTGAGAGCGTCCTTTCATCGCTTTGAATCTGATGAGATTGAAGGAGCTAGAGTGGAGGCGTCCGCACCTTATGCAGGCCGGGCGATCAGCACATCGGATGAGGAAGGGTATCTTAAAGGCGTCTTGGCTCCGGCAAGTCCAATGCCTGAGGGTTGGATTCCAATCCGATTGCGCATGAATTCTGTCCCGTACGGGACCAACGAGCACGTCGACCAATGGAGCGAGTGCCTGATACCCTCACATGAGGCGCCATTCGGGATCATCAGCGATATCGATGACACCGTGTTGCACACTCAGGTCCGCAGCCGAATCAAGATGGTTCTCTGGTCTGCTTTCGGCAATGCTTACTCACGCCTCCCATTGCCTGGGGTGAGCCGCCTTTACAGAAAGCTTGCCGCAAACGCAGCGAAAGAGAACGTCAATCCCGTCTTCTATGTCTCAAGTAGTCCATGGAATCTGTATTCTGTGCTGACTGATTTCTTGGCTGCGATTGATATGCCAAAGGGGCCAGTGCTGCTCCGTGATATGGGTATCGGGAATGGCTCAAGCTTGGGTGCCAGCCATGGGAACAAGGAAGCAAAGATAGCCGAAATTCTCACAACCTACCCGAAGTTGCCATTCATTCTCCTGGGCGATTCAGGGGAGGAGGATCCGGCGATCTACGCGCGGACAATCGCTCAATTTCCGGGCCGCATTCTTTGCGCCTATATTCGAGATTCGGGAGCCGTGAACCGCTCTATGGTAGATCGTTCTGTCCGTGCAGCGCGTGAAGCGGGATCCGAACTGCTCTTGGTAGCCAACTCTCATGAAATCGAATCCCATGCCGAGTCCAACGGATGGATTGAGTGATTCCTTACCTGACTCGCTTTATCTGATTCCAGGATTCTTCTCACCGCGCTGGATGCTGCTTCCATTGGCACGTCAGTTGCGTCGCTCGCCGATGCGGGTGATCACTTGGGACTATCCTCGCGTCTTTTCCAATATCGACGAGAGCGTGGCGACCCTTTCATCCTTGATGCAACGTGAGAATAGAATGGGAAGGTCCGTTGGGTTGATCACGCACAGTTTTGGAGACTGGATCGCTCGCCAAGCAGTGGCCTCCCTTGAGGAGGTCTCTATCGCACGCTGGATATCCATTTGCCCGGTAATTCGAGAAGTGCCGGTCGCTCAATGGATCCATCGATGGTGTGGAGATCGGCTCGCTGAGATCGCGATCATGGCGGATCCCGAGGAGGCGAGTGCGAATCTGGTTGATGGGAGTGCAGTCAAGCATACCACAATTTGGGCGCAGTGGGAGTGGTTGGTGAGACCACGGGAGGGAATGCCGAGGCACGAATTGTTGGGCACCCATAATTCTGTTCTATTTCAGCCCAATCTTTGGAGGTTGGTCGCGGCAGAGCTGGAGTAAGGTATAAAGAAGGGGCGGTCCTGCCGAAGCGGGACCGCCCTTTGATTTCGTCGTGGGTTTGCGTGCTTGGACTATTCGTTGTCGTCGTCTTTCGGAAGCTCCACGTCGATGTCAGGGACGGGAACTTCTACTTTCTTGGTATCAACAGTGATGTCGGGTCCATCGACGTCGTATTTGGGAAGCTGACCGCCTTCAACGTCTACATCGACGGAGGGAAGCTCTCCTTCTTGCGTTTTATCAACGTCACAGGCGGTGAATCCAACAATAAGAGAGGTGGCTGCGGTAATGGCGAATAGTGAGTTCAGTTTCATGTGTATATGATAAGGTTGTTGTGGTGATGAAGTTCACCGATCGCTCTTGCGATCAACTCACCCCATTGCGTGTCTCGTGCCAACCGCTTGGCCTGATGTGGCAATAGCTCAGAACCTTATCAGTATGAGGCAATTAGAGGGATTTTAGGATTTCGGAACTATGAATCTCCCTGCATGCCCCCGCTGTTGACCTTTCAAGTTGCATCGCAAGAATGTGCATCCTGCAGGCAAGCCACGGGTGAGCATTGGGCCGCTTCACCTTTCAATTCGCATGCTGCCTGCATTCTTTCCGTGCGTGTTGCATGGTGAAAGATAGTGGCT
Source organism: Verrucomicrobiia bacterium (assembly GCA_030425385.1). GTDB lineage: Bacteria > Verrucomicrobiota > Verrucomicrobiia > Verrucomicrobiales > DEV007 > JAACDM01. The sequence continues at coordinate 80,737 of JAUIAH010000035.1, forward strand.
GGGTTCTCGTGGGATCGTGTAAAGAGCTAAGGCGCAATGACTTGTGTCATGTGAAGGAGTGGTGGTACGCAATGAGCTTCTCTCGCTGCCAGCCCGATTTCATTCGGACGTAACCATAAACTTAACCAATCAAACGAAAGGCATATCATGACTCAATCAGCAATCACCTTCTTTATTATCGGTCTTATTGCCGTGGCGCTCGGCTTCGGAGGCGTGGGCGGACTAGCACTGAACATCGGCTGGATTCTCCTCGTGGTAGGAGTGATCCTTTATGTGATCCAGGCCGTTAGTAGAAAAGCCTAACACACCTGATGGCAAGGAGGGGTTGAGCCCTCGGCGAGGCCCCTCCTGCCCTGATCATCGATGACAACGTCACCGCCGCAGTTGACGCGCTTAAGAATACTCGTCGCCTACTTCTTGTCGTTGGTGACCCTCCTAGTTTCCAATGCCCAAGAAACCGACTTACAGGAGGAGGCTCAGTCTCAAGACGCTCTCAATGCGGCGAGGATGCAAACAGTCTTCGAGAACGTTGATGAATTACGTGATATCAAGGTCACCGTCGCCAACGGCGTCGTTCGACTCGAGGGTGAAGCGACCAGTGAAGAGGATCGTTCGAAAGCCGAGTCCGTTGCGAAGGGCCTGCCTGATGTCATCTATGTAGATAACGACATTCAAATCGCTTCAGCAATCGCAGAGCGGTTGTCCCCAAGCGTCACCAGACTCCACAAGCTCGCAGATCAGACGAAGACACTGATTCCCTTGCTCGGAATCGCTGTGGGCGTGTTATTCGTTGCCTGGCTGATGGCTCGACTCGCTGCTTGGGCTTTCCGGGCCAGCCCACTATCCAATCAGAACCGACTTCTCAGAGGCATCCTCGAGAATGTGCTCAAAGTTGCTGTCTTTCTGATAGGGCTGTATATCGCGCTCGAGATTCTCGGGGCGACGGCCGTCGTCGGCGCCGTGCTCGGAGCTGCCGGCGTTGCTGGGTTGGCGATCAGTTTCGCTTTTCGCGATATCATCGAGAATTTCCTCGCCAGCGTACTTCTAAGCCTCCGCCAGCCGTTTCAGATCAAGGATGTTGTGGATATCAACGGCACGATGGGAAAGGTGGTTCGGCTGACCTCCAGTGAGACGGTCCTCATGACGCTTGAGGGCAACCATGTCCGTCTTCCCAATGCGGCAGTCTTTAAAGGAGAAGTGATCAATTACACTCGCAATCCTGAAAGGCGCTTTGCCGTCGTGGTCGGGGTCGGAACCGATGAAGATCTGATTCGTGCGGAAGAAGTGGGCTTGCGAACGCTATCGGAGATGCCTGGGGTATTGTCAGAGCCGCCCCCGAAGTGCGTCGTCGACGAATTGGGCGATTCCAATGTGGCGCTAAGATTTCTCGGATGGGTAGACCAGTCTCAAACGGACTTCGAGAAAGTCCGAAGCCATGCGACTCGGCTAATCAAAGTCGTCTTCGATAGCGAAGAGATCGGCATGCCTAATCCCATTTACGATGTCAATATCAGGCGTCCAAAGACCCCTTCTCAATCAGAGGTGAATCGGCAGAGGGACGCGCAACGGAAGTCAAAGGAGCTTGCTCGAGAAGCGTCCAGCGCCGATGTCGCACCAGACTCTCACATTGATCGGCAGATTGATGAAGAGAAACTGGCGGGTGATGATGAAGACCTTCTCTCTATTGCTCATACACCTTAATTAATCATTATTCATGCATCCAACACTACCATTATTTGTCACAGCTGTCATTTGTACGGTCTCGGTGTCTCCATCTTATGGCGACGAACCGGGCGGGCGATTCGCTGAAGAGATTACGAAAGCCCTTACTGCAGATCAGGGGGTCAAGGCGGATAAGATCAATGTCAGGTCCACCAGTGGTATCGTCACACTCTCTGGAGAAGTGGATAGTTTCCTTCAAAAGCGGCGAGCTGGTGCGATTGTGAAGCAGTCCAATGCGGTTCGTTCGTTGATTAACGACATACACGTCAAGCCCGGTCCTAAGAGCGATGCCATGATCAAAGAACACGTCGAGGCAGCCCTTCTCTACAATAACGAGATCGCTACGCAGAGGATCGAGGTGGGTGTTGAGGATGGCGTCGTCACCTTATCGGGGATCGCCTTTGGATGGGCTCATCGCAACAAGGCCGAACGGGAAGGTGGGGCTGTGAGCGGGGTCATTGAGGTCGTCAACCAATTGGAAGTGAAGTGGGATGCAGAACGCTCCGACAAGGCCATCCGTGAACACATTGAGAATCTCTACCGCCATGACATCCGCCTGCTCGGCAGTCGAATCACGGTAAGCGTGAATGAGGGCGAGGTCGTCCTCGCTGGCAACGTGGAGTCGCTTGAGATGCGAGACTTGGCTTATGATCTCGCTTGGGTCACCGCTGTGACCAGTGTGGAATCCGGTGGCCTCGCGGTTGCAACGCACGACTCTGCTTCACCAGACGGCCGCACGGTTGATGATGCCTCCATCGCGAAGACGATTGGCATGGCTCTGAATGTCGATAACCGGGTCGATTCTGCTCCAATCACGGTGCAGTCGGAGGACGGTGTCGTCACGTTGGCGGGACAGGTTCCCAATCTTCTTTCCAAAGAAGCGGCTGAGCAGGTGGCGCGCGACACCATTGGCGTGACCGATGTGCGCAATGATCTGATGGTGAAGGCAGAGGGCGAGCGTGATGATGAAGCTATCAGAGACGCGATCGTCGCCGCCTTCCAACGCCATCCTGACATTGAAGCCTATGAGATTACGGTTAGAGTATCCAATGGGGCGGTCACGCTCTCGGGTGAGGTTCATTCTCAATATGATCTCCTACAAGCCCGCACGGTGGCGGCAGCCGCAGCGGGCGTCGATGAGGTGACCAATCATTTGGACGTTACCACCTCTCTGTGAGGATCTGCTGCCGCTGCCATGACACAAGGGTCTTGTGAAATGGCGGCATTTCAGGCGAAACTCCTCGATGCCCGTTTCCCCTGCGCCTCGTTCGGTCGCCCTGCTCATCGAAACATCCAATCGTTATAGCCGCGAACTGCTGCATGGGATCCGTGCCTACGTGCAGGAGGGGCGCGACTGGGCGGTGCACCTTACCGAGCACGGGAGGGGCGATCATCCACCAAGGTGGTTGCGGCGTTGGGACGGAAATGGCATCATTGCCAGGATTGAGAACCGCCGGATCGAGTCAGCGGTACGGGCCAAAGGCCTGCCTGTGGTCAGTGTGAGTGCCTCTGGCCTGGCGCGGGACCTTCCCACGGTGATCAGCGATAGTCAGGCGGTCGCCACGCTTGCGGCGGAACATTTGATTGCACGCGGGTTCCGGTCCTTCGCTTATTGTGGTGATGCGCGCTTTGCATGGTCTACCGAGCACGGACGCCATTTCTCTCGGGCCTTGGAGTCTCACGGGTTTTCCTGTCAATACTTCCGCTCGCTCAAGAAAGACAGCGCCAATTGGCTCGCGGAGCATCATAAACTGGCGACTTGGCTATCGGCGCTGCCGAAACCCGTGGGCGTGATGACGTGTTATGACATCCGTGGGCAGCAGGTGCTCGACGTGTGTCGCCATCTCAAGATTGCTGTGCCTGACGAGGTTGGTGTGATCGGGCAGCACGACGATCACCTCCTCTGCGAACTGTGCGATCCGCCTCTCTCAAGCGTGATCCCCAACCCACGGCGCGCGGGGTATCAAGCGGCGCTCTTGTTAGACCGGATGATGGAAGGGAAACGGGTCGCCCCCAAGACCTATCCGATCCAGCCTCGCGGGGTAGCGATCCGGCGATCGACCGATCTCGTGGCCGTTGACGATCCCGTCATTGCCCAGGCTGCCAGGTTCATACAGCAACATGCCGTTGATGGCATTCGGGTGGCTGATGTGCTCGCATCCACCCCACTCTCGCGGACCGCCCTGGAGCGCGGCTTTCAGAGGCATCTCAAGCGCTCGCCCTACGAGATGATCCAGCAGATCCGCTTTGAGAAGGCTGAAATGCTCTTGCGGGAATCCACGCTGCCCATGGCTGCTATTGCCGAGCAGGCGGGATTTCTCACGGCGGAATACCTGAGCGCGCGCTTCAAGGAGCGCTTCGGGATCAGTCCGAAGGGGTATCGCCAACGCCATCGTTCCCAGGACGCCACTGCATAGCGGGAATTTAAACGCATTTTACCCCCTTTGAAATGCGGTTATTGATGCCGATACCCTATAAAACAAGGCCCGTTCGGCTATTCGCAAATTTCAAGCTGGTGGCTACACAGCCACCTGCAAGAGGTCAAGGATTTGAGC
>JAUIAH010000005.1 GCA_030425385.1 Verrucomicrobiia bacterium
TAGTCATCGAGAGAATCAGGCATCATTCGCGGCATTTGCCACGGTGTCCTCAATTGTGAGGCATCAACCCCTCTTCAGTGCCTCGTCGACGCATCGTTCGGTGTCCATTTCAATGAGTCACTGCGCCCTTCCGTTGGGGGTCGTCAATTGACTGGACAAAGTCCGTCACACTGTTCGAGTCTGCTAACATCCATGTATCAAGGACGAGTCTACTTGCACCGGGAACTCCATGATGCGTGTCGACCCATTCCAAAGCCGCAATTGGATCTCTCCGGGCATAAGCCTGGAGTACGACAGCTCCAAGTCCCTGTCTGATTGATGACGGCGCAGTGTTCTGAAGGTATTCCAACGCCGCTGGCAAATCTCGTTTCGCCCACTCACGTAATACTGGCGAAAGAGCCCACTCTCGTTTTGCCGGGGATAAACCCAGGGCCCACTTTCTGGCAGATTCAAAGTCGCGTTCAGCAAATCTCCGGGCGAATTGCAAGATGAGCATGTCTGTAGCATTCCCGCGAGGCAAATTGGTCAATGCTTCTGCAAGCTTGGACGCCTCTGATTCAGGCCAGTCCCAATCCGCTGCTTGATTCTGTAGTATCGTGTAGTCCTGGATTTGCCCTACCCACGCAAACGCGGCCATAGCGTCGACGTTCAACAAAGCGTACAGCATCGCTGCGCGCACATTGTTCAGGTAGAATTGCGGGAACTTCGGAGGCAGATCCAGGACAGCGTTGAACGCAGCGTCGGGGTTCTCCGTCACCCAACTTGTAAAGAATGCTGTCGTAACGCTCCGATCTGGAATCGGATCCGAAGCGCTCAGCCATGCGAGAAACTTGCGAGGATTCTTGTAAGCCCAGTTGCGGGCGGTTTGCTCCAATTCAGCCGACGAGCCTTCTATGGCTTCGGCAATCTCACTCGTGGCGACCGCGGAAGAAACCAGCTCGGGAGAACTTCGATGTGATCCTGCCGGCAAATCTGGACGGCGGGTGCCTAGTTTCCAGCCTCCGATGGATGCCAAAATGCAAAGGAAGATCAAGGGTGCAGTCTTCATTTATCAGGATCGGTCAATGCTGCTCTGAGTACCTCGCGGTCTGACACAGACAGGCTTGAATTGGCGACCGCATTTAGAACATTCCGTGGCTCGGTCGCTTTCCACGCCTCCACCACCTGCTGAAGGACGGTGAGTCGAATCTCGGGATCCATGATGCTCGCTCCCCACTGAAATGCCATATCTGGCTGTTCCTTTGACAGCTCTCCTGCTAAGCCCGAAACGGCAGCGTCACGATTAAGCCCTGGAGGCAGCGTTGCCACCCAGTCCGAAGCACGATAGGAATCAACGCTGCTCCAACCGTACACGGCTTCCCGATATGCCATTGCTCTCTCGGTGGGATCGTCGATAGCGCTCAGCGCTTGCACCGTTCGATAAGGATCCTGTGTTGCCCAACTTTGAACAAACCGGGCGAGCGCATGATTTCTGCCGCTCGAAGATGGATGGCTCAAGAGCAACGAAAACGTATCCTCCGGCACGTCACGACTAAGGGCTTTGCCATTATCTGCGATGTATCGTTCACGATCCTCTTCAGGTTGAATCTCCAAGGCAGCAAAGCGATCCCTCTTGTGAACATACTTCATCGCCTTCTTTCGCAAGCTACTCTTATCGGCATCGTCGGGGAGCCGGTCAATCGCGGCGAACGCCGCCATGAAATCCCTTCCTGCCCACGACAACATCATCGATGACAGAACTTCAGCACGAAACGACAATGGCTCTTGGCGCTCTACCCACCTTGCCAACCGCGACGTCTCCTTCTCAGGAGGAGAAAAGGCGATCGACTTTGCGAGCTCAAGTGCGAATGCGCGATCTTCCAGACCATCGATAAATGCGAGAGTCCGTGCCGGATCGTCTGCGAACAGTAGTCGAATTGCTTTTTCTCTGTCGCCCGCGGTATCGACGTGCCCCTGTTCCAATTCTTTAAATAATGCGGAGACCTTTTCGCGATGAGAACCAATCGAAGAAGCCTCTGGTGGCAACACGGAGTTCCGAGCGACCTCCGTGAGGCCGTCTTGAGGAACGACATCTCGCTCGCTCGCCCCGGTTAAAAGAAAAGCGGTGGCGTAAGAGAATACTCCTGAGCCAATGACCGCCATTGTTGCATAAACGAACTTCATCTGAACATCAAGTATAGCCAGCGATCACAGTCTGACTGTAACATCTTTGTAAAACAGGCCGTCGGCAGAATACTGGGTGAAACGCCTCATACGATCCAGGGAAGTCTGAGGCACATCCCCCTTGAGTCTATCTTCTGGCGCAGCCACAAACTCACGGGCGTTGAAGCCCGACCTCCGGCGCGGCCATGCAAGTTCCACGCAGCATGGCCGCGCCGGAGTTTCCCGATTCTGGAAATTATAATCAAATGTTAGGCCCGTCGATGATGTCGACTGCTCCAGTCAAAAAGCAGAGCAGTCCCATGAAGATCGCCCCTACAAAGCCAAGCACCAGCAGGCTCTCGCTACGTGTCACCAGCCAATAACGCGTGTAACTCGGGAAGGGATCGGCAAGCTTGCGTCGGTAGAAGCGTCGTCGCTGGATCCAGTGAGAACCCAACCAACCGACGACAAAGAGAACGCCACCTACGGCCCAAACGATGGCAGCGCGTTGATACGTGGTGAAGAGGGCGTCCATAGCGGTTGAATGATCGGGTGAAACGACCATTCAACCACCTTGGACAGCCCAGTGCAAATGATCACTAATTACAATGAAAGAGCATTGCAGCTAGAGCGTTAGATCAACCCTAGCAGGCTCAGCCAACTATCGGGATGATCCGGTTCGACGATGTCGCCTTCGGGCGTCTCGCAAACGCTATCGAGACTCCAGAACTCAAGCGCTTCGTCAGAAGGTCGCGGGTAAACTTCCCCGCGCCAATTAATCGTCGCTGTCTCCTGAGGTTGTGAAACCGTCATGGTCTGATCCTTTCCTGTGTGGACGTTAGGCAGGCAATGCCAGCGACGAGTCCGAACCTGCCGCTTGTGCCGCACCATCCAACACGCCATGCAAGGCCTCGCTGCGTCGAGGCAACTGCATCAAACCACCCTTCAAGGTTTCGGTGAAGGCGTTGTAAAGCGACCACAGATTGCGGTCATTGAATTCCGGATGCTTCGGGGCTCGCCATTGCTCCAGCACCTTCGGCACCATCGTCGTCGTGATCGCCCGCGCATCCAGTGCTCTCACGATAAGGTCATGCGCTTCCGCATTGCCCATTTCCCGTTCCTGGTAGAGACTGGCTCGGCGTTCCGTCATGCCAACAAAGTCTGACAACTTGCCAATGGCTCGCGTCGTGACCTCCGGCAGGTCGCGCAAGATATTCGTGGTGTGGCGTCGCGCTAACACAACCTCACCAGAGAAAGACGTGTTGTCGCAAACGAACACGCTGGAACCCATGGCCAACGCTGCGGGAAAGCGCTTGTCATGCGAATTGCGCAAACCAACGATCGTGCCCCATTGGTCGCCCTCCTGGCCATCGATGGCCACTTGCATCAATCCAAAGTAATGGGCTCCGGCACGGTTCAGGGCATGGGCCTCGTTGAGGATCTCCATGCCAGCGTCTTGCAATCCCCGGCGCACCTGTGCTGCCAAGGTGGCATGGCCCACCGGCTGCCAACGTCCCACCGCTTCCGGCGTCTTCACCCGCTCCAGTTCCTCGGGCTCGACAAGCGACCCGCCACAGTGTAAATAAAGATTATTGAGTTTCATAATCGCTTCCGTTTTCCGACGTAGTTAGGTTTTGAGGCTCTGGCGGGAAGGGGCTGCCACCCCTCCCCGCGCTTGCCATGTGTTTTGTAACTAGCGGTCGTTGATTAGGCCGCTTTCTCCTCCTTCTCGCTGGGCTTCGCAGCAAGAAACTGCCAGTCATCCACCCGCACCAGCAGGCGCGAATGCTTCTGGCCTTCGTGTTCCCACTGGTCGAGTTGCAACCGCCCTTCGATGCAAACAGGCACCTTGGTCGTGACATGCTTCGCGAATGCCTCGCCCCGTGCTCCCCAGATATCGAGGTCAACGGCCACCAGCCGTTCCGTCGTTTCGCCATCGGCATTGCGCACCGTCTCATTGTGGATCAAGCGAGCGCGCGTCACCGTGGTTTCACCAGCTTGGCGAGTCACTGCAGCTTTCGCGATATTGCCGGTCAATTGGATGTGGTTCTTCGTGAACATAGTTAGGTTCCTTTCGGGTAGGTATGTGGTTTTGTGTTTGTAAGTGAGAGCACCTCATACGCTCTCAAAGTGGTAATGATAGTATAGTGTTCTAATGAACAATTTCAATGGAAATCGAGTGGTATACTGAAGAAAAACGCAGTTATAAATCATTGATAAACAATGCATTGCGCGCACGCGCCTCACCACCCTAACAAGCATCCCGTGAGCCGTCTGTTTCGCCAAAACAAGCCACCCGATCCGAACCACCCTCGGCCAACGAGCCGAGAGATGCGGTTGCGCCTAACAAGCAACCAAGAAGGATATAGGAAGCGGCGTCAGCCATGAGGAAAGAAAGAAGGGCGGATAGAAAAAACATTTTTTCGAGAGAAAAAAGGACGCGAAGCGAGAGGCGCGGATCGGTGCAGGCGTCCTAAGGGAAAATGCCGCAGGGAAGGAGGGCTCCCTCTGGGATACCCATTTTCCCGTGGACGCCCAACCGTCCGTGCGGGGTGCGGAGCTTCTCCAAATCACCCACCGACCAACGGGAGGCTGACTTCAGAAAGCGCACGGTGTGGAACCAGCCGGGAGACGAGGGGTGGGAACGCGGTGGTCGTCTCCCGGCTGGTTGCATCACGGTGCAAGACCCCTCACACCAAAGGCGAAGCCCAAACCATGGCACGCGGGACGCGAGGGCTGGGTGTGGATCGTGGTCGGCTCAGGCGTCCCATGCGGTGCGGAGCTTCCAAACCTCCGGCACCGGGTGAAACCGGGTGCTGCCGATCATCGGTGGGTGGCGAGTAGTGGAGGAAGAACGGTCGTGGATGCGAGAGCCTCGAAGCTGGAAGCGGAAACCAAGCCCCCGCGCCGCTGGAACGAAGAAGCGCACGCATCCACGACGGTTCTGCGGTGGGGGCGGAGTGGAAAGTCATCCATGCATCCAAACAAAACGCGTCAGCGCATAAAGAATTGCCGCGAAGCGGATCGGGCGTTGCGGGTGTCCCGCAGAGAGGGTCGCGCCGCACGCAGTAGGCGCGCAGGGAGAGACCTCTCCCTCCAAACTGCTCTCTTCCAACCATATTCCTTCTCGTTTCTCTCAGATCCCAGAAAAACCGCCCAGAAAGTGACCATCCGAATGTGATGTTGCCTGCAAAAGAGCGAACTACTGACCATGGAAAGCCAGTCGGAAACGGTCGGAGAAATCTCCTGTATCGCTTGTGGCACCCTCGTCTCCAATCCCAATGCCTCCGGTCTGTGTCAGCGATGCCTGCTCGCACCTCCCTCTGTCAATCAGTGGACACCCGCCGAACCACCAACCCTCGATGAAGTCGCCCAGGCTCTTCCTCGATTCCATGTCACCAAGTTGATCGGACGTGGCGCGACCGGAGCCGTCTTCGAAGCCCGTGACCGCGAACTTTCCCGAACCGTGGCGATCAAGGCCATGCGTGCACAAACGGACAACCCAGAATTCGCTGCTCGGTTTGCCCGTGAAGCCTCCGCCCTCGCCCGACTCAATCATCCCCACGTCGTCACCATCTACGATGTCGGTGTGGTCGATGACTTGCACTACCTCGTCATGGAGCGGATGCAGCAAACGCTTGAAGACGAACTCACGGCAGGCTCCCTCACAAAAACACGTATCCTGCAGATCCTCTCCGACATCTGTGAAGGGGTGACCTGTGCGCATCTTGCGGGCGTCATCCACCGTGACCTCAAACCGTCTAACATTCTCTTGGATGGTTCAGGACGAGCGAAGGTCAGCGACTTCGGCCTGGTCAAAGGAATCGCCGATCACGAGTTGTCAGGTGCCACCGTCACCAAATCGGGCATGGCCGTCGGTTCCCCGTTCTACATGGCTCCCGAGCAAATCGAGAACCCGGCGCTGATCGATGCCCGTGCCGACATCTACGGACTCGGTGCCATCCTTCACAAGATGCTTACGGGTGAACCACCCAAGCCTGCGCAAAACGCCGACCGCAACTTCCGTCGCGTGCCACGAAAGCTCACACCCGTTGTTCAGCGTGCCTTGCATCCACAAGCAGACCAACGCTACAGCTCCGCAAATGAGTTGTTCCAGGCCGCCAAGGCTCAACTCGATCCCAGCCGAGCCGCGAAGCGCCGCATGCAGCTCGCCGCCCTCACTGCCGTCATCGGACTCACCACCGGGGCCTACTTCCTCGGCAGCCGTGATCGAATCCCCTATCGCAAGCATCTCTCACAAGAAGACATCGCTGGACTTCCCCTGAAGAGCTTCGAGGCCGAAATCGACGGGGAGCTGACCCAGTGGCGGCATTGGGCCAACGATAACCCGGCCCGGCTGAGCATTCGCGGCTTCCGTGGAGCCGTCGACCGCATCCGGCTCTACACGCTGTGAGGCTCACCAGAGCGCCACAATAGTCGCTTGCCACCCTCACACATTCGCTTTTCGCAGAACAATCGCAGAAAAAGTGTGATGTAGCCGCCGAAAAAACGAATTACCCCGCGAATCCTAACCAACAACTGATTCGCGAATGAATACACTATTCCAAAACTCCGTTACTCTCCTCGCTGCGGCGGGCGGACTCACGCAAAACCTCGGCCAAGTCGCCGGAGTGCTCAATGCCATCGGCATCCTCCTCTTCTTCGGAGGCCTGCTCATGGCCGCCATCATGTTCATGATCGGGCGTACCGAATATCTCAAATACGGCCTCGTCGGCTCAGGGGTCGGCGGGCTCGCGTGGGTCATCGTCAACACCTTCTTCCAGGCAGGCAACGGCGTCGATCCCGGCATCCAGTTGCAGAACTTCTAGGCACGCGTCGGCCAAACCGCTCTCACACTTCGCGCATGAATCGCACCGGCGACGGCCGACGTTACCACGAAGCGAACGCGGGGAGGGATTCCAAGCCTGTCATCTTCATCTTCGAAGGGAACAACGTTCTCTGGATGGTGTTAGGGTGTGGGCTTGCCCTCCTCGTGTTCCGTGTCACCCATGGGTGCTTCGCCTGGAGCCTCGGCGAATCCCTCGCGGCCAGCCTCGTCCCACTCACGATCTTCACCCTCTACGTCGTTCTGCTCAAGTCCGGCAAGCCCAAGAGCTTCGACCGCGAGTTCGGCGAATGGGGCATCATTCGCCTGCGCCAAGCCCTCGATGACCTTGGCTGGCTGCGCAACCGGCCCTACTTCGCCCCACGCAAGTCGACTGCAGCACGTCGTCCCCAATCTCAGCCTAACAAACCCTCATGAGCAAACCCATCGACGGCTATCTTGTCGACGATCTCATCGTCTATCGCGGCCTGCAGAAAGGCGGTTATGTCGGGCGCGGCTTCCGCATCCATCCCCCCGATGTCGAGAACGCCGACATTGGCTGGCTCAACCACCTCGAAGACGAACTCCGCGTCCTCCTCGCCTCGCTCAAGGACACCTCGCGCATGCAGTTCCACTGGTCGGTCGATTCCGATTACCAACGCGAACTCCTCGCCTACTACGCCAAGACCAAAGAGCTGGCCTCCAACGAATGGAGCCAGCGCCAGCGCAACGAACGCTTTACCCGCTACTGGAAGCAAATGGAGAACCGCCAACTGCGCCGCGAACGTCTCCACCTCTATGTCACCAGCAAAATCGACGCCGGTGCCCTCCCGCGCGAAGGCGGCAAGCGCCAAATCTACGACCACGTCCTCGCCACCAACGGACGCGAACTCGACCAGTATGGAGAACTGTTCGCCCAGATCTTCCAAAGCCTCGGCGGCTCCGCACAAGCGTTAGGCGAGCAGGAGCACTTTGAAGAATTCTATCGCTACTTCAACACTTCCGCGCCCGACTGCGCCGACATCGACTACCAGGCACTCTACGATCCTGACAGAAGCCTACTCGAAAACTGTTTCAATGGGGAAGCCGCTCCCTTGTCCAAACCCGATCAGGGCTTCTACCTCGACGGCTACTACCACGGCATCCTCGTCCTCAAGACCCTGCCCAAGACCACCTTCTCTGGCATGATCACCCAACTGACGGGTCTCGACATGTTAGACTACGCCATCACGGTCAACATCCGGGCGCTCGATGTCATGAAAGAGATCGAGAAAGAAGAAGGCGCATACGAGAAACTCCAGCATACCATTCAGCACTCGCCCAAGTTGCGCATGCTCGCGGCCATGCAGAAGAAGGGACAAAAGATTTCCCGACTCATGTCGAACGAAGTCCTGCCCTATCAAGCGCAACTGATCGTGCGTTGCTGGGACACCGACAAAGCCGGACTCCGCGCCAAACTCGCCGCCTTGCGCAGCGCCATCTCCAAACTCAGTGGTGCCAAATACTACGACCCCGCGCTCCCCACCAGCAACCGCAACTACTTCTACGCCGCCATCCCCGGTTGGTGCTGGGACAAGTATGACGACTTCTCACACTACATCGAGGACATGAACCTCGCCAACCTGCTGCCGGTTTCCGCGACACCCACAGGCGATCTCGCCGATGCCGAAGCCCTCTACGACGGGGCCAACCGCAACCTCGTCGGGCTCAAAACCTTCGCCGGTCGTCCTGGTGCCGAAGCCCCACAACACGGCGTCATGTTCGGCATGAGCGGCGCGGGCAAATCGGTCAACATGATCGATCTCCTCACCCAAACCGAACCCTACTACGACTACACCGTCATCGTCGAAGAGGGCCTCTCCTATGGACTCTACTCACAAACCGTCGACGACGAGACCAAGCCCATCATCATCCAGCCCAACGGCACCCTCACCTTCAACTACCTTGACACTGGCGGACTTCCGCTCAGTCCCTTGCAGATCTCCAACGCCACCGCCCTTTGCCAACTCATGGCAGGTGTTTGTCAGGACGAAGACCGCAACCGACTCCGTGCCGCACAATTGTCAGGAGCCATTCGCCAACTCTACCGCGATGCCTACGACGACTGGAAACGTCGCCACCCGGATCAGCACCGAGGCCTCGTGCACGAAGTCGTGGCTACCAAACAATGGCTCGACCAACGCCTTCCACCCGGAGCGACGCTCTTCGATGCTCACATCGATCTCCGCGACACCGATCCGGAAACGCGTGCTGAATTGCTCGCTAACATCGATGCTCAACACATCGACCAGGCCGAACGCGACCAAGCGCTCACTGAAGACCTGTTCCGCTTCGCCTTCGCCAAACTGTCAGCCGAGCAAATGCCCACGCACCGGCAATTGCAGGAACACCTCAGCCTCGGCACCCACGGAGCCCACGCCGAAGAACTGCGCCAACTCGCGCAGTTGTTGGAATCCTGGTGTGCCCATGGCAACTATGGCGCCCTCCTCGACGGCACGAACACCGTGAGTCTGCGCGGAAAGATGGCTCACTTCGAACTGGGTTACATCCCCGAGTCCGCGCAAGACCTCCGTGCCGTCGCAGCCTTTCTCATCACCAACCACGTGCGCAACGAAGTCATGACGCGTCGCCGCGATGTCCGCAAGCGCGTCATCCTGGAAGAACTCAGCGCCTTTCTCACCATCCCCGATGGCGACCGCATCACCCGCGAGTTCTACGAACGCATGCGCAAATACAACTGCTGGGTCTTCTCCGTCATCCAACAATTCAGTCGCTTTTATGATAGTCCCGTGCGCGCCAGCGTCATGGGCAACTCCCGGCTGCTCATGCTCCTCAAGCAACGCGACCGACTCGATCTCGACCGCATCTCCGAAGCCTTCCCGTTGCCGGACGTCACCCAACACGCCATCGCCAACTTCCCCGAACCCAAACACTTCTCCAGCTTCGCCTACTACCGCGAAGCCGATGGTAAACCCGTCATCGCCAACGGCCGCAACGCCGCCTCACAAGAGATGCTCTACGCCACCGCCAGCGACGGGGCCACCTTCGAACGCCGGGCCAAAGAAATGCAATCCGGCTCTGCTAACAAAACGCTCACTCAACGAATTGCCGAAGCCGCCGCTTCGCAAGCTTGAACCCCACCATTCACCCTGACAAACTCGCCATGCCCAGTTCCCCCATGAAATCCTTCGATCACGCCGCGCTCTTTCCCACCACCCACTGGAGCACCGTCCGACGCGCCCAGGACGTCGCAGGCGACGATGGAACGCCTAACAAAGCCATCGACACCCTCTGCGCCACCTACTGGCGTCCCATCTGCCGCTACATCGTCTACCTCGGGATCCCTGATCACGACGCCCGCGATCTCACCCAGGAATTCTTCCACCGGCTTGTCGTCGGTAAGAATCTATTTCTGCAAGTGCGGAAAGAAAGCGGCAAGCTCCGCACCTTCGTCTGTGTTGCCGTTCGACGCCTCGTCGCTGACGAGATCCGCAAACGCAACCGCCAGAAGCGCGGCGGCGGGATGGAGGACACCTCGCTCGACGAACTCGATCCCCATCGCCAACCCACCGACCCCAATTCACCCGACCGCCAGTTCGACCTCCAATGGGCCCAAGCCCTCGTCGAACGTGCCCTTACCGAACTCGAAGCCGACTACCGCGCCCGAGGCAAACACGCCCTCTTCCTCGCCCTCCGCCCCTTCCTCAGCGGCGACCGCGAAACCGAATCCCACCAGGCCATCGCCGACGAACTGCAGATCAGTGTCAATAACGTCAGCACCCAACTCCAACGCCTCCGCCAACGCTACGGCACCACCTTCCGTCAAAAAGTCGCCGAAACCGTTCCAGGCGGTGTCTCCGCCGAGGTCGATGCGGAGATCGTGTATTTGATGGGGCTAGTGTGAGACTCACATCGATTCGTGACTGCAGCAAACTCGCACCGTTTTCATGGCGATCATGCGTTCTTCCTTGGCTCGGATCACCAACACTCGACCCTCTGAACGAAGACCAGAGAGGTCTCTGTCCTCACCGCAGAGCTGATTCTTGGCCTCATCCAAGTCGATGCCAAGGCAATCCAGACCCTGACAGACTTGTCTGCGCAGCGATGCTGAGTGCTCTCCAATCCCCGCAGTGAAGACCAATGCATCGATCCCACCGAGGGTCACGGCAAGTGCTCCTATTGCTGAGCGGACGTGGTCGGCGAAGAGATCGAGAGCCAGCTGGGCACGGGCGTTTCCCTCTTCGGCCGCTTGGGTGACCTTGCGGAAATCTGAAGAGATGCCTGAAACACCAGCAAGACCCGAGCGGCTGTTCAAGGCTTCGCAAAGCTCCCGAGGATCGATACGATGATGTTCAAGGAGGTGAAGCAGAATGCCAGGATCGACCGCGCCCGAGCGCGTGCCCATCATCAAGCCATCCAATGGGGTGAATCCCATGGTGGTCGAGATCGGGCGTTCGCCGACTAACGCTGTTGCTGAGCACCCATTGCCTAAATGACAGACAATGGTGCGCAGGGTCTCGTCACCTGTCCGCCTGAGCATTTCGGTGACCCGTTTGGCACAGTAAGCGTGGCTGATTCCGTGAAATCCAAAGCGCCGTACGCCATAACATTCATACCATTCGTAAGGGACCGGGTAGACGTGGGCGCGAGCCGGCAAATCGGCGAAGAAGGCGGTGTCAAAAACCGCGACTTGGCGCACTGATGGCAGTGTGGCAAGGGCGGCTCGGATCGTTTCCAAGGCTGGTGGATTGTGCAAAGGGGCGAGTGCACTGAGCTGGGAGAGGTGTTGTAGCAATCGCCGATCAATCATCGTGGGTTGTCGAAACTCGGTGCCGCCGTGAACGACCCGATGGCCAACCGCCTGGATGGGTTGACCAATGGCCCGATCGGTGAGGAGAGTGAGAATCTCACCCACGAGGCTGGCGGGGTCACGCTGGGCAAGGACGCGTTTCCCTTTCCCCTTCTTCGAACAGTGCCAGGAGAGCTGCGCGCCTTCAGGATCGGGCCATTCCACGAGACCCCGTGCGCGCTCCTCAAGCTCGGGCCCTTCGAAGACGGCGAACTTGAGGGTGCTGGACCCGGAATTGAGGATGAGAACCCCCATTGGTCTAACGCTTTGACTGCGGCCAGCTCCATTCGCGGATCTCAGGCATGTCCTGACCGTGCTCGGCAATGTAGCGTTTGTGCTCGATCAGCTTGTTACGCAGGGCTTGCTTGAGATACGCCGCCTTGGCACCAAGATTGGGCACTCGATCAATCACATCCTGGACGAGATGAAAGCGATCGAGATCATTCAGAACGACCATATCAAACGGCGTTGTGGTGGTACCTTCCTCTTTGTAACCACGGACATGAAGATTGCTGTGATTCGATCGACGATAGGCGAGACGATGAATCAGCCAGGGATATCCGTGGAATGCGAAGATGATGGGTTTGTCAGTTGTAAACATCGCATCGAAATCCCGATCAGACAGCCCGTGGGGATGTTCGTTAGGGGACTGCAACTTCATGAGGTTCACCACATTGATCACACGAACTTTGAGTTCTGGAAGTTCACGGCGAATGATGTCCACAGCAGCGAGGGTTTCCAAAGTAGGCACGTCGCCGCAGCAAGCGAGGACGACATCAGGTTCGCCGCCCTGGTCATTGCTTGCCCATTCCCAAATGCTGATCCCGGCGGTGCAATGGGTCATGGCTTCATCAATGGTGAGCCATTGTCGAGACTGCTGTTTGCCTGCAACGATGACGTTCACATAGTTGCGACTTCGAAGGCAGTGATCGGTCACGGAAAGCAGGCAGTTGGCATCGGGTGGAAGATAGACCCGGATGATCTCGGCCTTCTTGTTCACGACGTGATCGATGAACCCCGGATCTTGGTGACTGAATCCGTTGTGGTCCTGACGCCAGACATGCGACGACAGTAAGTAGTTCAGTGAGGCAATGGGGCGCCGCCAGGGGATGTCGTTGCACACCTTCAGCCACTTGGCGTGCTGGTTGAACATCGAGTCGATGATGTGAATGAACGCTTCGTAGCAATTAAAGAACCCATGGCGCCCGGTGAGCAAGTAGCCCTCAAGCCAACCCTGACATTGGTGTTCTGAGAGCATCTCCATGACACGCCCATTTGGAGAAATGTGGTCGTCCGTTTCTAACGTCTTTCCCACAAAGGCCCGCTCGGTCACGTCGAACACATCGCCCCAACGGTTCGAAGCGTTCTCGTCCGGGCTGAAGACACGAAAGTTTCGCGCTTCAAGGTTCAGTTTCATCACATCCCGAATGAACTTCCCTTGCACTCGGGTGGCTTCGGCGAAGCTACCGCCGGGATGAGGGACGTCCACGGCGTAGTCCCGATAGTCCGGCAAACGCAAGCTTTTCATGAGGAGACCACCGTTTGCATGAGGGTTGGCTCCCATCCGCCGCTCGCCGGTGGGAACCAGCGCGGCCAGTTCCGGGCGCAGACTACCAAAGTCATCAAACAACTCCTCAGGTCGATAGCTCTTCATCCATTCTTCTAACAAGGTAACGTGATCCGGCTTCTCATGCATCTCTCCCATGGGCACCTGATGACTGCGCCAGTTGTCTTCCACCGGGTTGCCATCGACCTCGCGAGGGCAGGTCCATCCTTTCGGCGTTCGCAACACAATCATTGGCCAGCAAGGCCGAGTAGCGTCTTCCGTCGCTCTTTCCTTGATGACGCGAATGTCTTCCGCCACGCGAACCATGGTTGTCGCCATGAGGCGGTGCATTTCCATCGGGTCGCGCCCCTCAACATAGTATGGGGAGTACCCGTAGCCGCGAAGGAGGTGATCGAGCTCTTCGTGGCTGATACGAGCGAGGACGGTGGGGTTGGCAATCTTGTAGCCGTTCAGGTGGAGGATCGGCAGCACCACACCATCATGACGCGGGTTCAGAAATTTGTTAGAATGCCAACTGGTAGCGAGGGGCCCGGTCTCTGCTTCGCCGTCCCCAATGACGCACGCCACGATCAGATCAGGATTGTCGAAAGCGGCCCCAAAGGCATGCGACAAGGCGTAGCCAAGTTCGCCGCCCTCGTGGATGCTCCCGGGGGTCTCGGGGGCGACGTGACTGGGAATACCGCCTGGGAAGCTGAATTGCTTGAACAGCCGTTTCATCCCCGCTTCATCTTGGGTGATGTTAGGGTAATGCTCGGTGTAAGATCCTTCAAGGTAGGTGTGCGCCACCAGGCCCGGACCGCCATGACCCGGACCGGTGATGTAGAGCATGTTGAGGTCGCGCTCATTGATGATGCGATTGAGATGGGTGTAGATGAAGTTCAGACCCGGTGTGGTCCCCCAGTGTCCAAGTAGCCTCGGCTTGATGTGCTCTTTCCGAAGAGGCTCTTTCAAGAGAGGATTGTCCAGAAGATAAATCTGCCCGACCGACAAGTAGTTCGACGCTCTCCAGTAGGCATCGAGGAGGTCGAGTTGTTTCTGTTCTTCCAATTCAAGCATGGGAAGCACTTTGAGTTTCGGCCAAATCTGGAAATATCATTTACGCGCTAGCTATACTAAGCTCGGCATATCACGATTCAGTACGCCTTTACGGGCGAAACGAATCCCGGCGGTTTGAGTGCCATGAGCGAACAGCTCAGCTCCTGGATGATGTTCTCTGCCGTGTTTCCGATCACGAAACCGGCGATCCCCGTCCTCGCGACCGTCCCCATCACCAGGATGTCGATCTCGTTCCGCCGGATGAATTCCGGTATCGACTTCTCCGGTCGCCCGCGAAGATGGTGCACAACTTGCTTTGCAGGAAGCTCGAGCTTCTCCAGCAGTGTTTGAAGGGCAGCGTGATGCCGTGCCCGTACTTCGGAGGCAGCCTGGGCGAGTTTCTCCTCGCCCACCCTCACCCAAGGGTTATCAATCACATACCCCTCCATTTCGAAGTCCCAACATGAAACGATCTGGAGTTCCCCGCTGCAACTTCCTGCGAGGGAACCTGAGAGCTCCAACATCCGTAACGAAAGAGCCTCTGGCTCTTGTTCCTTGTCATCAGGATCGATGGCGACCGCGACCTTGATCTCGTCACGCGAACGGCTAATCGGCCGGGACAACCAAACGGGGCATGGACACTTCCGCAGCAGCGTCATGTCGAAGGCTTTGAAACCTCTACCGCGATCGTGGGTTTCCGCCTCCTTGATGAGCAGGTCATGACCGTTCCTCAACATCTCCTCGATGACGCGAATGGGGGGACGCCTGCCGCTCACTAACTCGACGGATATCTCAACAGCGTCCCCTTCGATCTTGATCGCTTGCTTGGCAGAATGCACTGACTTGGTCGCCTGCTCCAAGAGGGATTGTTCGAATTTCGCCTTGTGGTCTGGCAGATCCTCTGGGAACCCGGGAGACATCACTAAGACCTTGAGGGGAGCCTTGTTGTTCCGCGCCAGACTGAGCGCTTGCTTCAGGCCCCCTGTTTCATCCGCGATGCCATGGCTTACGTAGAGAATGCTGTGGAAGTTGTCCATGCTTAGCTGTTTCTTAGTTTGAGATTGGGGTAATGCGATACGGGCTACGTTGTTGGTGAGACCGGGTTCTTTAGGTTTAGGCGCAGCCGGATCTGTTTCTCGGTTTCGATGATCAAGAGCAACACCACGCCGATACTAACGATGATCATTCCATCAAACAAAGGCACTGCTGCAGTCTCGAAGATGCGCTGTAGTGGCGGCAGGTAAGTGATGGCGAACTGGGCGATCGTGACGGTCGCGACGGTTGCCCAGATCATCTTGGTGCCCCTAACCAACTTCCAGGTGAACGAGGTTCCGTAGATGTTCCGGATGAAGAACAGGTGAAAGATCTCCATGACCACGAGGGTGTTTAGCGCCATGGTCCGCGCCAGTTCGACGGAGTAACCCCGGTCGACCGCATACGCGTAGATCCCAAACACGCCGGAGAGAAACAGCGTCGAGACGAGCACGATGTGCCACGCCAGTCCCCCTGTGAGCAGCGGCTCGTTGCTCGGGCGCGGGCTGCGGCGCATGGTATTGGATTCCGTCGGCTCAAAGGCCAGTGCGATCCCCAGGGTGACGGCGGTGATCAGGTTGACCCACAGGATCTGTACCGGCGTAATCGGTAGGTTCATGCCCAGGAGCAAAGCGATGAGAATCGTCAGGGCCTCACCGGCGTTGGTCGGCAAGGTCCAGCTGATCACCTTCTTGATGTTGTCGTAGACGGTGCGCCCCTCGCGCACAGCGGCGACGATCGAGGCAAAGTTGTCATCGGCAAGGACCAGCTCGGCGGCTTCCTTGGCCGCCTCACTGCCGCTCACGCCCATGGCGATGCCAGCATCCGCACGCTTGAGCGCCGGGGCATCGTTCACACCATCGCCCGTCATGGCCACCGTCAGGCCATGCGATTGCAAGGCCATGACGAGCCTCAGTTTGTGCTCTGGGCTTGTGCGGGCGAAGATGTCCGTATCCAAGACCGCGGATGCCAGCGTGGCGTCATCCATTCCATCCAGGTCGGCCCCGGTGAGCACCCGTTTGGGATTTTGAAGTCCGATCTGCCTGCCGATAGCAGCCGCCGTTCCCTTGTGATCTCCGGTGATCATCTTCACCCGGATGCCGGCACCGTGGCACTCCGCCACCGCCTCGACCGCCTCGGGCCGCGGTGGATCAATCAGCCCAACCAACCCGAGCAAGGTCAGGCCGCTTTCAACATCCGCAAACTCGAGCACGGTGTGTTCCGGTGAGACTGGCCTGATGGCGAATGCGAGCACGCGCTGCCCTTGCGCGGCTACAGCCTCGGCTTTCTCGTGCCAGTAGTCCCCATCCAAGGGCTCGGTGCCACCCGTCAGGCTGCGCTGCTCCGCACACATCGACAGGATCTGTTCCGGCGCGCCTTTGACCGAGATGAAGGCGTTCTTGCTGTGGTCATGGTTCAGGGTGGCCATGAACCGATGCTTCGCGTCGAAGGGGATGGCGTCGGTGCGCGTCCACGACGCCACTGTACTTCTGACGTCGATGCCGATCTTTCCAGCCAAGGCGAGCAACGCGCCTTCCATCGGGTCGCCCTCGACCGTCCAGACCCCCGCGTGTTCATGCAGCGACGCGTCGTTGCACAACGCTGCCGATCGGCCGAGTTCATCGAGGATCGCATGTTCGCGAGCACTCACGGTAGCGTCGTTCAATCTGATGATGCCGTTAGGTTCGTATCCGGCTCCCTCAAGCACGAAGACATGGCTGTGCGTTGCGACCGAGGCAGCCATCATCTCATTGCGTGTCAGGGTGCCGGTCTTGTCGGAGCAGATCACCGAAACGGAGCCCAGCGTCTCAATCGACGGCAATCGACGGACGATGGCGTGCCGCCGCGCCATGGCCTGCACGCCCACCGCCAGGGTGATCGTGAGGACGGCTGGGAGCCCCTCGGGTATGGCCGCGACCGACAAGCCCACGACTGCCATGAACAGGTCGGCGAACTCGAAATGCTCGACGAAATACCCAAAGACCAGCATGACGGCGGCAATCAGAAGGATCAAGATGGTCAGCCATTTGGCAAAGACGTTCATCTGCCTGACCAGAGGTGTCGCGAGCACCTCGACTTCCGAGAGCAAGCCGCTGATACGCCCGATTTCCGTGTTTCCACCCGTAGCGACGACGACCCCGCGTCCCATCCCGCTGGTAACCATCGTCCCGCTGAATGCCATGCAAGTACGATCACCAAGTGCTGCCTCGGATGCTACGGGCTCCGTCTGCTTCTCCACCGGCACGGATTCCCCCGTGAGAATGGCCTCCTGGATCTGAAGGCCGCTCGCCTGGATGAGGCGCAGGTCGGCTGGCACCTTATCCCCAGCCTCCAGGATGACTAAGTCCCCAGGAACGATACTCTCTCCCTCCACGCTCCGGCGGACGCCGCCTCGCAAGACCGAGGCTCGGAGGGCGAGCATCCGGCGGATCGCCTCCATCGCCTTCTCGGCCTTGCCCTCTTGGATGAAGCCGATCGCTGCGTTAGCGATGACCACCGCCAGGATGACCATCGTGTCGATGAGGTGCCCAAGCGAAGCGGTGATGACTGCCGCCCCCAAGAGAACGTAGATCAGAATATTGTGGAAATGCAGGACGAACCGGACCAGCGCACTTCGCTTCTTCGGCTCTGGCAGACGGTTCGGTCCGTGCTTCGACAAGCGGTGCGCAGCCTCCTCATTGGACAGGCCATCTGTCGAGCTGGCTAGATTTCCGAGAACAACCTCTCGTGCCTGATGGTGCCAGAGGATTCCCATTGGCTAAGGAGTGATGGCGATCTTGAGAACCCCGTCCCGCTGGTTGGCGAAGAGTTCGTAGGCTTCCACAATCTGTTCCAAGCTAAACCGGTGCGTGATCAGCGGCTCGCAATCGATGCGTCCTGTGGCGATCACGTTCATCAGCCGCCTCATGCGTTCCTTCCCACCCGGGCACAGCGACGTGACGATTTTGTGGTCACCCAATCCTGCATGGAACGCGGCGAGCGGGATGGTCAAATCTTCGGAGTAGACGCCGAGGCTCGACAGGGTTCCTCCCGGCTTCAGCACGCGGAGGCAACTCTCAAACGTCGACTGCAACCCCAAGGCTTCGATCGCCACATCGACGCCCCGGCCATTGGTGGCCTCCATGATGGCGTCGACAGGGTCAGACTCGCCGAAGTCGATCACGAGATCCGCACCGAAGCGCTTGGCCATCTCGATCCGCTCGGGAACGGTCTCGACGGCGATGATCGTGGTCGCACCGCGTAGTTTGGCACCCGTAGTCGCACAGAGACCAATGGGCCCCTGAGCAAAGACCGCCACAGTATCACCGATCTTGATGTTCCCCGATTCCGCTCCAGCAAATCCCGTGGACATGATGTCAGGGCACATGAGCACCTGCTCGTCGGTCAAGGCATCCGGCACAGGAGCCAGGTTCGCCATGGCGTCTGGCACTAACAGATACTCCGCTTGGGAACCATCGATGGTGTTCCCGAAGCGCCAACCGCCGATCGGCTTGAGGCCGTGAGCGGCACTCTGACCATCCTGAGCGTGCAAACCATCGAGACTAGCGTTCGAGTATCCGCTAGGGCAAATTGCGCCTGCGATGACGCGTTGGCCTTCACGGTAGCCCTCAACATTGCGGCCGAGCTTCTCAATGATGCCAACCGGCTCATGGCCAACCGTCAGTCCCTTGGCGACGGGGTATTCCCCCTTCAGAATATGGACATCGGTTCCACAGATCGTCGTGGTGGTGATCCGGATGAGCGCGTCGCTCGGCCCCACCTCCGGGATGGGTTTCTCATCGAGGACGATCCGGCCAGGTTCAACAAAAACGGCTGCATTCATGGCGGTTGGCATGAAAGACGAAACACATGCTTCGCGTTGCATTCTATGCAGTTCTTGGTCTGAAGTGTCCGCAGCTTGGCGGCTTAGCGATCTAGTCGATGACATTGCCACAGCCGTCTTTGCTGGCTTAGCGCGTAAAGCTGCGAACGTCAGGCTCACTGACTAAACGATCATCGATGGTGCGCGACGATGCGGGCCTCGCGCATACGAAGCCGAGGGCATCGGCGCCTGCCGCAAGAGCTAGCTGTGCTTCAGCCAGTGATGCGATACCACATATTTTGATCTGAGTCCGCATGAAGTCGAGTCTAGCGGTAGCACACTTGCGAGGTTCAAGCGACTTCACAGGTACTTTCTCAATACTCCCCTCCCTTGTGATCCGGCGGAGGACTCTCACAAAAACTGTGATGTTGGCGACAAAATGACGAATTACCCTGGCGATGAAAGCATTTGCCAGGAAAGCCGTCGGGTTGCCCGTGTTGATCGCGGCAACGAGCCTTGCATCCACTAGTTGTAGTAGCGTCCCGCACGCGGCGACCAATGCGGTTGCTGCCAGCACTGGAGCCCTCCTTGGCCATGAGTTCACGGATGGTGAACCGGAAGGGGCCCTTCTCGGTGCGGCGGCAGGCGTGGTCACTGGGGAAGTGCTGCATCACGTCCAACAGAGCAAGGAAGCCAAGGCTTTTACGACCGGTTACAACAAGGGCCGGAGCGATGAAGTGAAGCGGCTCTACTGGGTGCAGAAGAATCTGCATCGTGGGGACGAGTTCAGCGACGGGGCCGATCTCTTTCCGGCGTACTACGAAATGCCCGTGCCGGAGCACGTGAGTTCGGACGGCACGATCATCGAGCCTCACACAGAAGTCATCGAAGTCCTGGAGCCATGAGAGCGCGATTCACCCATGACGGCGCGCTGGATCATCATGCGCACAACGAACACGAACTCTTTCGCCGTGCTGACGAGGCACTCGAACGGCAAAGGCGTTTGGATCACTCGGCAATGGCAAGCCAAGTGCCTGCCCTCGCCAAACCACTAACGCTATCTCCGTTGGCAAAAAGGCCAACTGCGATGAGCCCTGCCGCTCCAACCGCACCGTCAGGTGCGACGTTTCCCGGCATGCAAACGATGTCGCACGAGCAAATAGCCCTCACCCATCCACACGCGGGCGCATTATCCACTCCCCTCCCGTGGCCATCACGTGAATCGGAGACCGCTGCACCAAGCATCGGCATCACCTCAAGGAGGAAGCGTTAGAGTCATGAACGCCATCAGACGCATCGACACACCCGAGGCAGCCTATCAATTGCGCCGAGCCCTGGCAGAACATACAGGCGGCAATGTCACCGCCGTCACCATGAAGCCGGTGCAAACCCTGGAAGACGGCATCATGAAACGGCACCTCGCCGCGACGGTTGATGGGGAACGCAAGCGCTTCGTGGCGGTCGCCGCGAACGGCAAGGTCGGCATCTACGACGCCCGCTTCGATCTGCAGCCCAAACAGATTCACCAATTGCTCGCCAAGGTTGAATCGCACCAGCTCAAGACTCCTACCAAAGCCAACGGCTGGCCCGTGCGCTCACCCACAACGGCATCCCTTTCCAACGCCCATATCCGAAGGCGCTGAATCACCCAAACCTAACCAACCACGATACCGAACCATGAAAACCACCCTATTCACGATCCTTATCGCCTCCTGCGCCCTCGCTTCGCTGCCAACAAAGAGTCACGCCACGGGCATCCCCGTGGTCGATGCGGCCCACATCGCCGCGAACCGAGTCTCACACTCCATCGACTATGTCCAACAGGTCTTACACGAAGCCAATCAGCAAACGCAGATTGCCAAGCAGGTTGAGCAGATCACCCAGCTCTATGAACAGATCGAGCAGCTCTACACCCAGATTGAGCAGATGGACAATTACCTCGAACGCTTCGGCGATCCCAAAGAGATCCTCGATCTCGCGGGATTTGATGGGCTCATCAACGATCTCGGCCAAGCCACCAGCGGGCTCGACATCGAAGCCATCCTACCTGATCTCACTGGCGAGGAACTCTTCGAATTCGACGGCAACGGGCTCTTTCAACCCATCGAGCCTGACATTGTCGTTGGCGGCGATGAAGTGGAACGCGATGCCGAACGCTACAAGCCCGAGGACGCGACTCGCGAAACCATTGCCCAGTATCGGGAGAAGAAAGCCGAAGTCATCGAACGACGCGATGCTCTTCGAGACAACATCTCGCAAACCGTCAACGCCATCCAATCCGCCGAGACTGACAGTGAAGTCAAGAAGTTGACTGGTGTTTTGATAGGTCAACAAACTGAACTGCAAGCCATCGATCAGGAACTGGAGATTGCCAAAGGCGACGCCGAAGCCCGGGCCATCGAGAACGAGAACCAGCGGATCGCCGAAGCGAAAGCCCGTGCCGAAGAAACAGTGCGCCGCTTCGAAGCCGCCAACCGCGCCGATGTGCAGACCTACCGACTCGATCAATCACCCTATGGCTGGTGATCGCATTCACACTCTCCCATCGACCCTAACAAGCCACCTGAAACTATGTTCCAACGCAACCGCATCGAACTCACCGGCAACATCACCAAGCCACCCAAGACGGCCACCGCTGGCGACACCAGCGTCACGCGGGCCAGGCTGATTCACAACGAAACCGTGCAGCGTTCCAACGGCGAAACCTTCGAACGGCTCACTGCCGTCGAGATTCAAATCTGGGGCAAATCAGGCGAAGCATTCGTCGAACACGTCACCAGCAAGAAGCCCATCTACATCGAAGGATCGTTGCAACTCGCGGAGTGGGAAAAGGACGGCGAGCGCCTCTTCCACCACTACATCCGCGTCAACCACTGGCAATTCCTCCTCCCCAAAGCAAACGCGGAATTGGAAGCGGCAGACCAAGCTGCCTAACCAAACGGCGACCGCCCCATGGACGATTTCGACATTCTCTTCCCCACGTTCAAAGCCAACGTGGCCGAACTGCACGAAGGCCTTCTCGTCTTCGCCTACATCACCTTGGTGCTCGGGCTGCTGCTCGCCGCCTATAGGGGAATGTTCGGCAGTTTCAGCGAAATCGTCAGAGCTTTGGTGGCGGTCGCCGTCCTCAGTATCGCCCTCGGTTACATCGACGACTGGGTCTTCGATGCGGGCAACCTCGTGACCGAGTTCGTCCTCGAAGGACTCGACACCGATCCGCGCGAAACGCACACGCGCTTCGGGGAACTGCTCACCAACCCGGTCGATGAAGGCGATGACCAATCGTGGCTCGACCGAATCTTCGATGCCCAAACCGCCATCGCCGAACTGTTAGCCAAAGGCCTCATCCTCATCGCGGCCAAGATCGCCTGGGTGATCGTTTGGCTGGCCTATTTCATTCACAAAGCCCTCGTCTATTTCGGCGTTGCCCTCGCGCCCATCTTCCTCCCCATGCTCATGCTCAACGCCACGCGTGGCATTGCCGTGCGTTACATCATGGGCCTCCTCTCCCTCATCATGTGGCCACTCGGCTGGGCCGTGGCCAACCTCATGACCCAATCCCTCATGGACAACGCCGCCGATCGAACTCTGTATGAATTCGGTGGTGTATTAGGCCAAGCCTCCTATGCCCCGCAGATGCTCATCTTCATGCTCATCGCCTCCATATGGCTCGTGGCCAGCACCATCGGCGCGCCCATCATCATGAGCCGCATCCTCACCAGCGGAGCCCAGATCGGCAGCGCCCTGTTAGGCGGCTTCGCCGGAAGCGCGGTCGGTGCTGGAAGCGGCGCTGTCGGAGGTGCCATGCTCGGCGGCAGCGTTGGCGGCCCGGCCGGAGCCGTCGCCGGAGCTGCCATGGGCGGAGCCGGAGGCTTCACCAGCGGAGCTATCGGCGGCCCCAGTTCCGGGATGGCCACAGGTGCGGGCATGGGGGCATTCTCCATGGTAACCGGCGGTGGCGCGAGCGCAGGTGAAGAGGCGAGCAGTGGAAGCGACGGAAGCTCAACCGGAGGCAGCAAGAACTCAGAAGGTTCCAAGACTCCGAGCAACTACAACGCTGAGGCTGCTGCTCTCGCGGCGAAAAGCTAAAATCGGGCAGTATCGACACACGATAGAGATTCAGGATTCTGGGACTCTCTGAATCATCTCGACTTTGGAGCCGTGCGCACCAGCCCAACTCCTTCGTGCTGTTGGTTTGCTAGCCCGACTTTCACGATTCGCGGAGAGGGTGTTTTTTTCTTTTTAGATTTTCGTGAAGATTCGTGAAGTGGGCAGCTTTCGTTGGCTTATTCTCAAATTTTGCGTCCCGAAGGCGCTTGGATTAGGCAAGGAATCCGTTGTCGTCTCGGAAAGATTTTGACGTTCTTTCGCGGAGGCTTGTGGGGGAGACCCTGCCCCTTTACCAGGCATTGCGCGCCGCTACTTTGCAGGTGCAATGCATCTGAAGTGCAACAAGCGAAGAAAAGACGGCAAGCTCCACCGCTACTGGAGCGTGGTCGAGAGCTACCGGCTGGCCAACGGCAAGACAGCAAAGCGCCAGATTCTCTACCTCGGCGAAATCAACGACAGCCAGAAGTTGGCCTGGTGCAGATCCATCGAAGCACTCGAAGGCCGATCCCAGCAACCACAACAAATCGCCCTGTTTCCCACCGATCGCCAACCGCCTGGGGAACTCTCGCACAACGGGCGCAAAGTGCGACCTATCAAAATCGACGTCGCAGCCATAGAACTGTGCCGCCCCCGGCAATGGGGTGCCTGCTGGCTCGCCCTGCAAATTTGGAACCTGTTAGGCCTCGACGAATTCTTCGCACCAAAGCTGCCTCCCAGCCGCAAAGGCACGCCATGGTACAAGATCCTGCAGCTACTCGTTTGCGCCCGCCTCATCAAGCCCTCTTCGGAGTGGTACCTGCACCGCGAATGGTATCGTCAGAGCGCCATGGGCGACCTCCTCGGCATGCATCCTGACATCGTTCCAAAGAACGCCCTCTACCACTGCCACGACAAACTCCTCGAGCACAAAAGCGCCCTCTTCCAGCATCTTAGAAATCGCTGGCAAGACCTCTTCGACGCCAAATTCGAAGTCCTCCTCTACGACCTGACCAGCACCTACTTCGAAAGCGATCCGCCCGAAGACCCCGACTCCAGCAAGCGCCGCTTCGGCTACAGTCGCGACAAGCGCCCCGACTGCGTCCAAGTCGTCATCGCCCTCATTGTCACTCCCGAAGGCTTCCCGTTGACCTACGAAGTGCTCCCCGGCAACACCCAGGACAAGCAGACCCTTCGCGACTTCCTGCAGAAAATCGAAAACCTCTACGGCAAAGCCGATCGCATCTGGGTCATGGATCGTGGCATCCCCACCGAAGAAGTCCTCGCCGAAATGCGTCAGGACAAGCCCGACCATCCCCCCGTGCACTACATCGTCGGCACCCCAAAAGGCAGACTTACACGCTACGAAAAACGCTTCCTTGAGAAAGACTGGGAACAAGTGCGCCCCGGAGTTGAAGTCAAACACCTCGAAGAAACCGGCGAACAATACGTGCTCGCCCGCAGCAGCAAACGCGTCGGCAAAGAACGCTCCATGCGCAAGCGTCGGCTCAAGAAACTCTGGGCCCGGCTCAAAGAACTGCGCACCATGGAACAAACCCGCGACGAACTGCTCATGCGTCTTGGAGCAGCCAAAAAAGAAGCCGGACGCGTGTGGCATCTTGTTAAAGTCGACATTCCCCAGCTCAATCCGAGCGACCAAGCCGTCACCCCACAGACCTTCACCTTCACCCTGCGACGCGAAAAACTTCGTGCCGCCATGCGCCGCGAAGGCCGCTACCTTTTGCGCGCCTTCGTTCCCGACACCATGCCAGCCCCCGAGATTTGGCGACAATACATCGGACTAACCGAGATAGAAGAAAGCTTCAAAAACCTCAAAGGCGACCTCGCCATCCGCCCCGTGTATCATCAAACAGACGAGCGGATCGAAGCCCACATCTTCGTGAGTTTCTTATCCTACTGCCTGCACGTCGCCCTGCGTGCAAAACTGCGTCCCCTGGCTAGCGGACTTACCCCGCGAGCCGTGCTCGAAAAATTCGGCACCCTGCAAATGATCGACGTGCACCTCCCCACCGCAGACGACAAAGAACTCATCATGCCCCGCTACACCCGCCCCGACAAAGACCTCACCCTGCTCCTGACCCGCATGGGGCTCGAGCTTCCCCAACAACCACCCCCAACCCTCCGCGACCTGACTGCCCAACTCTGATCCAATCGCCTTCCCCCCTGGCTTGTGGGGGAGACCTTTTTCGCCAAAACCCTGAAAACACAGGATCGACAGTCTCAAATCACGCCGAATCGTGAAAGTCGGGCTAGGTGAAGATGAGAACTCTACCTGCACTGTCATCACGGCAAAGATCGAGGACCAGCCGTCGCCATCCTCGGTCGAGAACAGGAAGAATTGTCACCGGCGACAAGCTGGTCGAAGAAGACCTTCCCGATGTCCCCGTCTACACCTCGCCCGAAGGGATGGCGGAAATACCTATCGACCAGTTGATTGCCACTGCATCACAGCACCGGCGAAGATTCGGCGGCCTGTTCTATCTGATCAAGCACACCGCTTCCCTGACAGAATTGCACTCGCACGGGGTATCCGACTCTGGCCGCTACAGGGCTCGCCGCGTTTCGCCAACTGCTCAGCCTCAACCATGTCGTCAGTTCGGGCTGTATGTCCATCAAGGTTCTAGCCACAGAGATCTACCTCAGCCCCAGCACCGTTTTTGGCATCATTGATCGATTGGAGACACGGCACCTCGTCGAACGCCATCGATCCAAACCCGACAAGAGGTTGGTGAAAGTCATCCCGACCGAAGACGGAAGAAAGCTCGTCAAACGTTCCCCATCAGCGCTTCACGAAGATTTGGTGGCAGGGTTTCGCGAGTTGTCAGGAGGAGACCAAGAACGCATCGCTGACGCGATCGAGCAACTTGTCTCAGTGATGGAGATCGAGCAAGTCGATGCAGCGCCCATCTTGGAGACGAAGCCTGATCTCGACATGCCCTTGTCTTGAAAAGCTGCGAGTTTTCGCATACTACGGAACATGATAGACTTTCGCTTCGCGCTCTCGGCAGCCATGCTGCATCTCTGTCAGATCTTCCTATGGGCAGTCGATCCCGAACCCGTTGAGATCCCAGGGGTGGCCAATGCCTTTCTTGTCACCGAGCAAATTCTTTCCGGTTCGGAACCCAATGGCGAAGCCACATTTACTGCTCTCAGAGAGATGGGAGTGTCCGTGGTGGTGAGCGTCGATGGCAAGAAGCCTGACATTGAGGCGGCGAAGCGCCACGGGCTCCGGTACGTTCATCTGCCAATCGGCTACGATGATGTGCCAACGGAACGCCAAGCCCAACTCCTTCGCGCCGTTGGTTTGTTAGGCGAAGATGAGAAACTCTACCTGCACTGTCATCATGGCAAACATCGAGGCCCAGCCGCCGTCGCCATCCTCGGTCGAGATCAGGAAGAATGGTCAGCGGAGAAGGCCGAAGGTTGGCTGGAGACAGCAGGCACGGCCGAGGATTACCAAGGCCTCTTCCGTGCGGTGAGGGAATGGAAACCAGTTGAGGAAGAGCCACACGTCTTCGCCGACGAGCTCCCCGAGGCCGTTGAAGCGCCTGGCATTGTAGAAGCCATGGTCGCCCTTGATCGGCATCTTGATGACCTGAAGGGGGTTCAGAAAGCAGGCTGGAAATCGCCGCCGGATCACCCCGACATCACTCCTGGGGAAGTGGCAACATTGCTATGGGAGGGCTATCGCGAAACCATGCGACTACCAGAAACACCAACGCGCCCGGAGGCCTACCGGAAACTGCTAGAAGACGGAGAAAAAGCCGCTAAATTTCTACGAACAGCCGTTCGATCCGGAAAGCCTTCACCCATGGACGAATCGCTGAAGCTCGTTCGCAAGAACTGCATCTCGTGCCACAAGCAATACCGCAACTGAATTGGCACTCTAACGCTATCACTCTCAGCTTTCCAAAGCCTTCATCCAACCTCATGCTGCGGAATGCAGTCTTCTAGATGTTCATTATTCTTGTTGCTCCTGCTTCTTGAGTCGGCACTCAGCGGCGCAGCCCTCTCGGCAACAAGGCGGCACCTCTTTCAGATCTCCATGCGGCTAGCAGATTCCAACGTCGTGTCAGTGGTGTTGAGCGTCGATGGCAGGAGGCCTGATCTTGATGCAGTAAAGCGCCATTGGATGGCGCTGCTTCTATCACCATTTCGCAGGATACGAAGTCGAGAATTAATGAGCATTGTTGGCATTGTTGGCAAATGATGCAGGCGATTACGCAAACTTTCACCATGCCCAGCCCTTGCGAAACTCTCGGCGCACAAACCGATTGGCAGATTCGTTATTCGTCACACGCATGTTAGGGCCATCCCAGAGCAAGGGGCCGTTGCTGCGGATGGCGAGATTGCCTAACAAGACCACTTCGGTCATGGGGCCGGCGTATTCAAAGTTCGAACACGCAGGTTCGCCACCTTTGCAAGCATCGATCCAGTTCTGCTGGTGATCGTCGACCCGAGGAATTGTCTTGGCGGGTCTTTCGAAATCTTCCATCCGCGACAAAGGAATAAGCGATGGTTTACCGCCGTGAGATTTATGCATGATCTTGCCTTTGTCACCGATATATAGACATCCGTCGACTAACAGTTCGTCTTCCGGTCCAAGTTCGGCAGGGCGGGGAGGTTTAAGGCCACCATCATACCAGTACATGGTTACGGGCGGGAGGTCGCCTCGGGCAGGAAATTGATAAGTGATCATGGAAGCGAGCGGAGCCGTTTCCCGACTGACATGCGAACTACTCGCCTCCACACTCTCCGGATGGCCTAACTGAAGCGCCCAGTAAGGGTGATCGATGATGTGGCAGCCCATGTCGCCTAAGGCACCCGTGCCAAAGTCCCACCAACCGCGCCAGTCGAAGGGCACATAAGTGGGGTGGTAAGGGCGATGTGGCGCTGGGCCTAACCAAAGATCCCAATCCAAGGAGTCCGGAACCGGCGGTTTGTCCGCAGGCCGGTAGGGAACGCCTTGTGGCCAATACAATTCGCCGTCAAAGCGCGTGCCGCGAAGCGGTCGATCACTCCAGCAATGCACTTCGCGCACCTTTCCAATGACCCCAGCGCGAATCCATTCCACGGTTTGGCGCGCGCCTTCGGACGAATGGCCTTGGTTTCCCATTTGGGTGGCGACTTTGTATTTGCGTGCGGCTTCGGTCAGTTGCCTCGCCTCCCAAATGCTATGGGTCAGCGGCTTCTCAGTGTAGACGTGTTTGCCACGCTGCATAGCATCCATGGTCGCCACCGCGTGGGTGTGGTCCGGAGTGGCGATGATCACCGCATCGATTTCCTTGCCCATCTTGTCTAGCATGACCCGGAAATCTTTGAAGCGCTTTGCCTTGGGGAAGCGCTTGAACGTTTCCGCGCCGCGCTTGGCATCGACATCACATAAGGCCACGATGTTCTCGCCTGCACATCCACTGATGACGGGCACCCCTCGACCCCCGATGCCAATCGCAGCAATGTTCAGCTTGTTGTTAGGCGACTGTGCTCGAAGCCCTGACATGATGGTTAGGCCTGTGAGCGCACCAGTCGCGCTGGTTTGCTTGAGGAAATGTCGGCGATTGATCGATGGTGAATAATGCAGGTCTTTCATGAGATTGGCCTACGATTTTGGGTATCGCTTTGTCAACCGTGATGTCTGTTTGGTGTTTGCCCTCCACGGTGTTTGCCGATTAATTCGACTGAGCGGGAACCCTAGACCAATCATTCCTATGAGATTGAATTCACAGAAACACCCATTGATAAAGCCATTGCTCTTCATGCTTCTGAGCGGGCTCACGGCATGCCTATTGGAAGCGCAGTCAATCGGAGGACTGCCTGCCTTTCCACAGGCTGAAGGGTGGGGAGCTTATGCGAAGGGCGGGCGAGGTGGCAAAGTGATTTTTGTAGAGAATCTGAATGACGACGGCCCAGGTAGCCTCCGTGGGGCGGTGGAGGATCCTGATCCTAGAACCGTGTTGTTTCGTGTATCCGGAACCATTGAACTGAAATCAGATCTCGAGATCAAACATCCTTATATCACGATCGCTGGACAGACCGCGCCGGGCGACGGAATCTGTCTGAAGAACTTTCCGCTGAGGATCACTCAGACTCATGATGTCATTGTAAGAGGGGTCCGGGTGCGACCAGGCATTGAGTGGTTACCAGAAGGAAAAAGTAGTGACGCCATTGCTGTCGAGCATTCTCGGAATGTGATCATTGACCATTGCTCAGCCAGTTGGTCGACCGATGAGATTATCAATACCAATAATCTAAACGCCAATATCACTATCCAGTGGTGTCTCTTCGCAGAATCATTGAACGATTCTGTGCAGCAGCGTGAGCATGGATATGCCGCCACCCTTGGGGGAGTCAGATCCTCCTTTCACCACAATCTATTAGCACACAACAAAGGGAGGAATCCCAGCATCGGCGGGGGCGACCGCAATAGGAGGAGCGAACTCGATATCAGAAACAACGTAGTATACAACTGGGTGTCCCGGGTGTGTGACGGGAAACCTCATGCCGTTAATTTCGTGGCCAACTACTACCGGCCGGGCCCAGCCACGCCAACCAGCAGAAAGAAGGTTGTCGCAGAGATTCAGTCATCTGAAAAATACGGGTTTAACTCGCAATGGTACATAGCGGACAATCATATTGAAGGATTTCCTGCGTTAACTGCGAATAACTGGAATGGGGCAGTGCGGTTTAGAGCCGGATGCAGCATGGAGAAGAATCGGGCACGCACTCCTTTTGAGAATACGGGTTTCAATACACGAGACGCAAAGCAGGCCTACCTAGAGGTGCTGAATCACGTTGGCGTCACGACACCTAAAAGAGATCTGGTGGATCGGCGCATCATTGATGATGTTCGCAGAGGTCGGGCCAGCATTGGGAATGGCATTATCGACAACGTCGACCAGGTGGGAGGATGGCCCGAATTGTCGACCAATGATATCCCCGTAGACACTGATAACGACGGCATGCCCGATCACTGGGAAATCCGCGAAGGGCTGGACATCAGGGATCCATTGGACCGTGCCGATGTGAGTGAAGGGCAAGTTTATGACAACCTAGAGCGCTACCTAAACGAGTTGGCATCCGGTCAGCCTTACCTGCTTCCCCCGGTCGGGTTGGAAGCTCACTTAGAGAACGATCGAACGCTGGTTCTCTCCTGGACGGACATCTCGGATGGTGAACGGGGTTTTGTGATTCAACGGGCCGATATCAATGGCAACTATTCGACTCTGGACACGGTTGGGCCGGGTGTCACCCGATTCACCTGCGTTCCTGACACATCCAGTTCAGAAGCGTCATATAGGGTTTACGCCTTTGACGATAAGCGCATTTCGATTGTCTCAAAAACCGCCAATATTGAATCAAGATGATAGATATACTGAAGCGATGCCACCAATTGCGATTGGAAGGTTCCCAACCCAAGCCCACCGCAGCGATGCAATATAGAAACACCACGCGGTTCCATCGGGCTGTCCTCATCCTGGCGACTTTACTTGTACCCTCCTCATGGATTCTAGCGAACGAGATCCCAGCCTTTCCTGGGGCCGAAGGTCATGGGAGGTACGCCATCGGAGGACGAGGTGGGCGAGTGATCAAAGTGACCAACCTGCATGACAGCGGCGAAGGCAGTCTGCGTGCCGCGATTGAAGCTGAAGGGGCGCGAATCGTTGTTTTTGACGTGTCGGGGACGATCGCCCTAGAGAGTCGGCTCGTCATACGAAATGGATCGATCACGATCGCTGGGCAAACCGCTCCAGGAGACGGCATCTGCATCAAGAATCACGAGGTCTTCCTTGAGGCCTGTGAAGACGTCATTATTCGATATGTTCGTTTTCGAATGGGTGATGAAGCCCGGCAACAAGCGGATGCTCTTGGAGGTCAAAAGAACAGAAACGTGATCATCGATCATTGTTCCATGAGTTGGTCCACCGATGAATGCGCCTCCTTTTATGCCAACGAGAGTTTCACCATGCAATGGTGCTTGATTGGAGAAAGTCTGCGCCAATCGGTTCACGAAAGCGGCAAGCACGGATTTGGCGGCGTCTGGGGCGGCAAGAAGGCCTCGTTTCATCATAATTTGCTTGCGCATCACGACGGCAGAAATCCGAGGCTTGGGGAATATGCATCCTCTTATGCGCTATCCGATCTCGTCGATATTCGAAATAATGTAATCTACAACTGGCAAGGCAGCAGTTGTTACGGAGGCGAAGGGATGAATGTCAATATGGTGAACAACTATTACAAGCCAGGACCCGCCACCACAAGACACCGAGAAAGAATCGTGGCCATATGGAATCGAGTGGAGACCTGGGATGCCCTGTACAACGTTTGGGGGAAGTTCTACATTGATGGCAATGTATTAGAGGGATCAGAACGAGCGACGAAAGATAACTGGACTTATGGCGTGCAGTTTGATTCCAAATGGAGCCAGATATCGGATGCTGAGAGACAAGGTTTGCGCCGGGAAGACCCCCTGGAAGCCGGGATTGTCACCACGCATTCCGCGGAGGAAGCGTATGAGAAGGTGCTGCAATTTGCGGGCGCCAGTTTACAGAGGGACTCGGTCGATGCGAGAATCGTTCATGATGTCACCACCGGCACGGCAACGTGCATGGATGGAGGGAATGGCAGCACCGATGGTTTTATTGATACGCAAGCCGCTGTGGGCGGCTGGCCCGAACTGAAATCATTGCCGGCGCCTGCTGACACGGATGGCGACGGGATGCCGGATGAATGGGAGATTGCCAAGGGATTGGATCCTAAGGATCCCAGCGATGGGATCCAAGATGCAAACAACGATGGCTACACCAATATGGAAGATTATCTGAATGGATTAGCTCTCCAACATCAAGACAC
Organism: Verrucomicrobiia bacterium; assembly: GCA_030425385.1. GTDB lineage: Bacteria > Verrucomicrobiota > Verrucomicrobiia > Verrucomicrobiales > DEV007 > JAACDM01. The sequence continues at coordinate 32,210 of JAUIAH010000005.1, forward strand.
GAAGCCACGCATCCATACCGTTAGCCCTGCAAAGAATGCGATTTTCATCACACCCAATGAGGCGAGCATTGAGGTTGATGCCTATGCTAACAACTATAACGGCGGATCTATAAGCAAGCTTGAGCTTTATGTGGATCAGCAACTCGAAAGAACGATCAACAACGCTAATCAAATCGTGGCCAAGCTAAGCGGGGTTTTACCGGGGATGCACCACATTACAATCAAAGCAACGGACAACACAGGCAACCTGAGCACGGAAACCACTTCGGTGTATGTGGGAACAAGATCCGTCAGGGTGAATATTGAAGAAGACGCACACCACGGACAAGTGGTGTTACAGCCTGAGGGAGGAGTCTATGTGGAAGGGATCGATGTCACCATGGAGGCCATTCCAGACGAAGGCTACCGTTTCCATGCATGGATTAAGGATGTCGAAAGCGACGATCAGCGGCTAACGATCAAGACCGCCAAGGACATCACCGTAAAGCCCGTGTTTGTGGCGAACGAAGACCCCATGGATCGATACAAGAAACCGATCAAGATCACCTTCGGCCCGCTGGAAGGCTTTTATGCCCCTTCGGGCTACTTGGTAGATGGTGGCAGTCCTTATTCGGAGAAACTGAATGGGTATACCTACGGTTGGCTTGGGGGATACAACCTTTCAGGTTCACATGAGCCTTCAGAATCGAACTTAGCATTGGCAACCCACAATGTTTTTGAAACTGAGGACAGCAGTTATTCTTGGGGCATTGCCTTACCAAGAGGTTTCTACAACGTGAAGCTAGGCCTAGGAGCCAAACAATCCCAAAAGGTGATCAAGGTGAACCTCGGGCAATCACGTTCAGATATTCCCCCGTTGGCGCTTAATGATGCTATAGAGACGGATAAGGTCGAGGCCTACCCGTTCGAAAATGTTGAGATCAAAGACGGCGGCAGCTATTCGGATTCGCGATTGACTCTAAGCAGTGCCAATAGAACAGAAATCTATTTCATTGAGATCGAACCGGTGAAGACTGGAGGATCAAGAAAGCTGAAAGTCATGAATGGCAGTGGCGGTGGTACCTACCATGATCTGTCCGATCGAGTCATGATCACGGCCAACCCGCCCGCCGAAGGCATGGTTTTTGATCGATGGATTGGCAATTCCGAGCCGCAGTATTTCGAGGGAATGGATCAATGGAAGAAGAGTACGGAGTATATCGAAGACATCTACGACTCGACCACGTTTGTGACCCAATTGGATTACGTGACGAGCGTTACGGCCACGTATAGGAGGAAGTGATCGCTCGCCGTAAGCACACCGAAATAGATCGCATGAATGAATCGACAAAGACCCTAACGCCAGCTCGCATCGCCTCCATTGACGCCTACCGCGGCTTCGTCATGCTTTTGATGATGGCCGGCGGGCTGAAGGCGGTTTCAAACGCGCTCCCAGACAGCACGCTTTGGAAGGCACTTGCTTGGAATCAGACCCACGTGCAATGGCTCGGGTGTACGCTGCACGATTTGATCCAGCCGTCGTTCACCTTTCTCGTGGGCGTGGTGTTGCCATTCTCAATCGCCAGCCGCACGGCGCGCGGTCAGTCGCACAGGCAGATGACGCTCCACGCCTTTGGACGCGCACTCATATTGATTCTGCTCGGTGTGTTTCTGCGGAGCGTCGATAAACCGATTCTCAACTGGACTTTTGAAGACACGCTGACCCAGATCGGCCTCGGTTACGGCGTGTTGTTCCTGTTAGGCTTCCGCCCGCATCGCGACCAGTGGATCGCCCTCGGCACGATCCTGATTGGTTACTGGGCCGCCTTCGCCCTATATCCGCTGCCTGGCGCAGGCTTCGACTATGCCAGGGTGGGCGTGAACGAAGCCTGGCAACAGCAACACCTGATGGAAGGCTTCTCGGCGCATTGGAACAAGAATAGCAACCTTGCCTGGGCCTTCGATACCTGGTGGTTGAACGTGTTCCCGCGCGAAGAGGCATTCGCCTACAACGGCGGCGGTTACGCGACGCTCAGCTTCATTCCGACACTGGGAACGATGGTGCTGGGGTTGATCGCTGGCGGAGTGTTGAAGAGCGACCGCGCGGCGCAAGCGAAACTGAAATGGTTCATCATCGCGGGTGTCAGCTTTCTCATGGCTGGATGGCTCCTCGGCGTGACGGGCATCTGTCCTGTGGTGAAACGCATCTGGACGCCGAGCTGGACCCTCTTCAGTGGTGGCTGGTGCTTTCTGTTGTTGGGCGGGTTCTTCGCCGTGATGGATCTCTGGCAGAAGCGCTCATGGGCGTTTCCGCTGATCGTGATCGGGATGAACTCCATCGCCGCCTACGTCATGGCGGGCCTGTTTGACGACTTCATCGCGTCGATGCTCAAGACGATTCTCGGCCAAGACTTCTTTCAATTCCTTGGGAAGCCATATGAACCCCTCTTGCACGACACCGCGACGCTTCTCATGCTGTGGCTGATCCTGTTCTGGATGTATCGTCGAAAACTCTTCCTTAGGATTTAGTCAGGACGAGCCCTTGAAGCGCTTTGATCTCCGCTCATTCGGCGTCGGGGTTTATTGAGGCTGCTTCAAGTAGATGTCCTTGAACTGCACGGTCATCGGCTTGCCTGAGCGCAGCTGCAAACCGAGGATTCCCTCTAGATCGTAGTGGGCTTCCTCGTTATCGATCAACTCTGACGCTGTCACACCGTTGATTCGCAAAATCATTTGGTGTCCCTTGGCGAAGATGTGATAGTCGTTCCATTGAGGCCACTTGTTGAACGTCGCTTCCGAGTCGATCTTGGTTCGCGTGCGTTTGCCATCCTTATCGATCACCGTTTTGGAACCATTGGCGCTGAGGAGTTCCGGTCCGTCGCGTTTGTGTAGCTCATCACAGACCCCACCCAGATACCCGCCGGATTGGTAGATGTCTGCTTGGTATCCGATCGCCAGACCGTCCTCACGAATCATACTACGAAACTGCACCCCGGAGTTGCAGCCATTGCCCTGGACGCGGAACTTGAGCTTGAGTTCGAAGTCGGCCACGTCACCGCCCTGCCAGACCATGAACTGATTTGAGGTGCAAGGGTTCTCTTCGGTCGACTGGCCAGTGATCGCACCGTCTCGGATCGACCAGTAGCTCATGTTCAGAGCCCGCCAGCCCTCAAGCGTCTTGCCGTCGAAGATCTTGTGAAACTCACCCGCAGGGAAGCTCGGCAACGGCGAAGCTGGCTCAGGTGCCGGGATCTGATCAACGGGCACCACCGTACCGCCAGCCTCGGCCAGAGCCCGCAGTTCCTTGAGTGAGAGCGCCCGATCATAGACACGCACATCATCGATGAGGCCATGAAAGAGCCTTCCCGTCGCTTGCGCGTTCGCACCGATGAGTACGGTGTAATCGTTGACACTGATGCTAGGTGACGAGTTCGTCGACGCGTCTAGCACACCATTCACGAAGATCAACCGTTTGCTGCCGTCTAGCATCCCCACCACGTGATGCCACTGCCCATCGGCAACGTCCTTGTTGCCAGCGAGATCACCGACTTGTTCACGCGAGAGATCCGACGTGGCAAACCCCACCCCCTCAGTTTGGTTAGCCCGATGCAGCCTCCACGCGCGGTCCCCTTTCGTCACAATCCCTTGCCACGCCTTCGTAAACTCCTTCACCAGAATCCAGGCGGACACCGTAACGTTACCCGTGATGTCAAAGTCGCTTTCATTCGGAATCGACACGAAGTCGTCCGTTCCGTCGAATTGCAGTGCACCACCGATTCGACCCTCGACCCATGTCGCGCCACCCATGACCGTCCCATGGTTGCCCCTGCCGGAAACATCGCGTGCCATCGATCCCTTGCCTTCATCGAACGTCCAATGGCCCACCAGTCCGCGGGTGAGATCTTGAGTCGTGGTGTCGCCCATACTATCATGAGCACTAAGTGAGAACATTGCGACGGCTAGAATGGCCATGTGCTGATCCCATAAATTCCTGGTTCGTTTCATCGCTGCTCGCGTCCACCGCCTTGCTAGTGAAGTGGTACGAGATCATCCTAGTCAAACGCTCGGCATCGTCGAGCCATTCCGACGGTCTCGGACTGGGCTCGTCTTCCTAGGTTAAGTGCCGCCGGCAAGGGGCGCATCGTCTTGAAGCGTGGGTCGGCCGCCAATCACGGCTAATTCGGGGGAGGCATCAGCGAATGAAGGTACTCCTCTAAGTTCGTGTACCCATCACCGTCCTGGTCGTTGTTGCGATCGTTTCCGTGGGATGGGTCGAGACCACAGGCCTTCTCCCAGGCATCGGGCATGCCATCACGATCCGAATCGATCGGAGCGGGTTTGGAGGTGAGCGTCGGCCAGCCACCGACATCCGCTTGAGAATCAATCCGCCGATGCGTCCGGTCGCGAACACCTTGGACCACGCGCTTGTCCGCCGCGTCTCGGACCAAGGACGCTCCCGCGGTAGCTAACACTTGTGTGTAGGCTTCCTCGGCTGGCTGGGTGGCCGGACGGTCATCGGCCGCAACGAGCTGCCCGGGCAGGAGAGAGGTTTCCTTGGGCACTTTGCCAGGATACCCCTTGTCCCGGACTCCCCACTGCATGGCCGAGGGGTTGTCTGCGGTCCAGGCGTCGTTCCACTCAAAGACCGATCCATTGAGGTAGGCAAAGGTCGCGTGATCCACTTTGACCTTTGGACGAATGGGAAAGCGGTCGGCAGCCGTCCGTGTGTTTGGCCCCGGACGATAGTAGTTGTTCACGATATTGAAACGACCGATCCCGAGATTCAGCGAGCCTTCCCAATTGTAGATCACATTGTTGCGAAAGTCGAAGATGGCGCCGCCATTGGTTTCTTCAGGAGGCAGACTGCCCAAGGTTGGGTGCCGATTGCGGCTGCTGAAGAAGAGATTGTGATGGAGCGAAACGTTTCCCGTGGTCTTGCGCAAAGACATGAGCATGGCATGCGGGCCCTTGTGATGCGTGCTGTCATGCAGTGCCTCACCAAAAAGCGACCATTGCAAGGTGAAGTTCGAAAGATGATCCGTGTCCATGGTACCGTCCACTCCCCAAGTCGCCGTGACATGGTCGAAGATGACGTTTCGAGCGTGCGAGAGATGGAGAGTATCGCCGGAGGTCTTGCTCTCATCCCCCAGCCGGAAGCGCAGGTAACGCACCACAATGTTAGAAGCGTTCTTGAGCTGAAAGGTGTGATCGCGCAGCGTGATCCCATCGCCCGGGGCTGTCTGGCCAGCGATGGTCAGCCCATCATGATTCTCCACCCGAAGCGGCTTCTTGAGGGCAATGGTTCCGCTCCGCTCGAAAACGATGGTACGTGGTCCTTCGGCGCTTTCGATACCAAATCGCAAGGAGCCCTCACCAGAGTCCTCCAAGTGGGTCACCTGGTAGACGTCGCCACCTCGGCCACCAGTGGCGAAGCGTCCGTAACCTTCCGCACCTGGAAACGCGAGAGGCGACTCCGCCAAGATCGAAGAAAGCAACATTGCACTGCAGTATGTACCTAGAAGCAAGCGGTGAAGAAGCATGGGCGAATTGAAGTCAGGAATGCGGAGGAAAGCAATCAAAGGCATCCGCCTTCACCATTCCGGTAAAAGAGCAGCAAGAGTTATTCCGCATCAGGCCTATGCCCTTATGGTTAAGATTCTTGGAGGAACGCGATGAGATCGCGAATCTGTTGGGGTGTGATGGCGGCTTCTATCCCTTCGGGCATTAGGGAAGTTGCAACCACCTCTTTGCGTTTGATGGATTGTCGAGGCACACGTTGTTCGAGCCCCTGTGCTAACTTGAGTGAAACGCCCTTTGCATCATCTCCTGCCAGCAAGCCAGTGAAGACCGTGCCGTCATGCGTCTCCACGACACAGGTGACGTAGTTAGGATTAATGGCTATGTTAGTGCATCAGATGTGCGACAACAGATCTTCCACGCTACGATGGGAAACACCGGTGAGATTGGGCCCCACGTTCTTCCCCAGGCTTCCGGCCTGGTGACACAAAGCACAATGTGTTTCGAATAGTTTCTTGCCAATGGTGATGTCACCGGAGGCGGGAAGTTTGCCTAACCACTCTTCGACCAATGCTTTGCGATTGCTATACTCTTCGTCTCCAAAGTAACTCTTGGCACGCTTGGCAATCGCGCCTGATGACCAGCGCAAAAGCGTGCGGCGCTGTTCGAGATCCAAGTTCAGTTCCTGGACCGTGATCTGCTTGGCATCGAGCGCATCGAGTACCGCCACACGACCTGACGTTCGTCGAAGGCTCCATTGAATGAGCTGCGGTCGAAAACTTGGGGACAGGCCGCGCCACCGTAGAATGACCTCCTGAGCAAAGTTATCTGAATCATGCAAGCGCAGCCCTCGTAGGGTAGCTTCCTGAACTTCGGGTACCTGTGTTGCGTCCAGCTGCTCTAACAAGACCTCCTTCGCCTCAGGCACTTCCGCTATGAGGGCAATGGCGGCTAAACGCTCTGGCAAATCGCGTGCTGAGTCGCGGGCGCTTGACGCCGCGCTTCGCCACGATTGTGGGTCATTTCGGTAAAACTTTCCATCGCCCGCCACACGGAGACTGCCGCGGCGGTTGGCATGATCGACAAACACCAGTTCACCGCGATAGCAGTGCGCCTTTTCCAGTGGGGGGAACTCTCCGGACTTGGGGCGGAAAGGGTCGGCTCCCGGTTCTTGGTTGTTGGTTGTTGACCGACAGAAATTCCAAGGACGAGGAACGAACCACCAAGCGCCAACAACCAAGAACTACGAACGAGGAACCAGGAACACATAAGTCAGTATTTTGGAAAGATAGAAGGAGTCGGAAAGCGGGCTTCGGGGTCGCTTCCGTCGCCGATGAACTCTTCCCGGGGAAGGTTGACCCGGGGCCAGTTGCCGGGGCAGACGCGGATAACCCTGCCGGGGCGGATGCCTTCGATGATCAGGTCGGTCGCAAAACGAATCCGGGTGCGACTGTTGGCAAGCGCGACTTCGCCGGGTGCTTTCGTGACGTCGAGGATGGTGCCCTTTGAGGCCATGTGCGCGGGACCATAGTTGCCGCCAGTGTGCTTCAGGGTGTTTTCGACTCCATTCATCATGGCCGAGACACCCTTCCTAAAGTCGGCGTAGAGCGATTCGTCCATGCCGCCGAACAAAGTCACCGTCACGGTGGCGTGACCAAACTTTCCATATTCGACAGCATCGACCCGGGCGGGCATCCAGCGGCTGCGGATAAATGCCTTGTGCGTTTCGGTCTGGACGTGGGCGGCGCGCTGCATCGCGGTGTCGTCCAGCCAAATGTCCGAGATGTGGAACCGGGTGAACACCCCGCTTGGCGTGGGTTTCCAAGTGACCCCGAGCAGAACAGTCTGATCTTCGAGGGATTTCTTGCCGCTGGCGGGCCAGATGTTTTCGGCGATCAAGTCCGCGACTCCAAGGCGTTCGCGACCGCGCCAGATGCGGGTGGCGGCGTCGAAGGTCATCGTTTCCTCCTCGACCTCAAAGTCGGTGCCTTCCTTCGGTTCTCGGCTGGCAACGATCGTTCCTGCGTTGTTCTTGAGATCCAATTCCTTGAGCTTCCAGACCAGTCCTTCGCGCAGGCAGTGGCTCGGTTCGTCTTCGAGAAGAAGGACGTGGTTCTCGGCGGGCGCGATTCCTTTGCCGCTGTAGCCAGAGGTTTTGTTTTTGCTATCAATAGGCAGCACCGGCACGGCGGAAATCGTCGGATCGGGCGGAAGAAAAGCGCGAACGTGCAGGACGGCGCCGAGCGGGATGTCCCGGAGATCCGCTGGCGCCCCATGATAGCGCACCATGCCATAAGGCAGCATGGCGAAGGGGTGCGGCGCGTTGCGGAAATACGTGCCTTCGCCTTGCACGCGGATGCTGCCGCGGCGGTTGGCATGGTCCACGAAAACGAGTTCTCCGCGGTAGGTGTGCGCCTTTTCGAGAGGCGGGAATTTTCCGGGCTCGGGGCGGAAGGGTTCGTCTTCGGCTACGGCAAATATGACTAGCAACAAGGCAAGTCCGCCTATGAGTCCGATCGGTCGAATAGGACTTGTCCCAATCCTGAGATTACCGCGACTCATATCCCGATCACCCGGTTACTGTCGCCGAACTGATCGGTCGCGACGCCCATCTTTTGCGCCATGAGAAGCAGCAGGTTGCTCAGGTGGGCGTCAGTGTTCACGGGGCGTCCGCAGATCTGGTAATGCGCGGAGGTGAGCGCTCCTTCAGCGTCCAGCGCGTAGCCTTTGAAAGCTGCGGCGTCGCGGTTGAAGTCGAGATGGCTGCCGTGCTTCAGGCCGAGGCCCGAGCCGCCGGCGAGCACCAGCGGGAGATTCGCGTTGCCGTGACTGTGGCCGTAGCACATTCCGCTGCCGAAGAGCGACATGGTGGTCTCGAGCAGCGGCTTGCCATCGAGGTCCTTCGTCTCCCCGAGGCGGGTGAGGAAGTAGCTGAACTGCTCGATGGCAAAGGTGTCGTAGTTGGTGAGCTTTTCCATGTAACCGGCATCGCCGCCGTGGTGGCTGAGCTGGTGGCGCGACTCGGTGATGCCGATTTCGGGAATCGAAAAGGCGTCCCCCTCGCCGCCCAGGCTGAAGGTGGCCACGCGGGTCACGTCCGTCTGAAACGCGAGCACCATGAGGTCGTAGACGGTGCGGAAATATTCGCCCGCCTGGGTCTTGGGAATGTTCCGGTTGGTGCGTTTGCGATCGGCATTGGAGATCTCCGGAAGCGGCGTGTCGAGCCAGGCATCAGCTCGCCGGGTGCGGATTTCCGCCTCACGCACCGAGGTGAGGTACTGGTCGAGGCGGCCTCTGTCCTCCGCGCCCATCTTCTTCTCCAACTGGCGTACTTCGGCGAGATTGTCATCGAGCACGCTGGCCTTTCGACGCAGGGATTTTCGCTGCGCATCGACTCCGCCCTTCGGTTCCTCAAACAGGGAAGCGAAGATTTCACTGCAACGACGCAGTGCGGGCAATTGCACGCCGTCCGCGGTCCAGGCGAGGGAACCCTGCGTGAGGGCGATTTCCATCGAGGGGTAGCGGGTGTGTTGCGCGGTGACCTCCGCCATCTTCTGGTCCACGGAAATGGTATTGCGGTCCGAGGGTCCGAGCTTTCCGCCGGTCAGGAAGACGTTGATACAGTTGTGATGGTGACCGAGCGCTCCCGGGTGATGTAGTCCGCTGATGGGCGTGATGACATCGCGGTGCTTCTCCAGCGGCTTGAGCGACCGGGAGAACTGGTAGTTCTTCCCCGGCGTGAGGATCTGGTAGTTCAGGGAGTGGACGCCGTTGGCGAGGTAAATGAAGGCGCTTCGCCGGGGCGATGCGGTGGTTCGCTCCGCCGCCCGGAGCGGGACCATGCATTCCAGCATTGGCAGGGAAATGCAGGCGCCCATCGCGCGAAGCGCGTGCCGGCGGTTGATCCGCCAGGATTGGGATAGGTAGTTCATAAATGTTCTTGGTTCGTTGTTCGTGTTTTGGGCGTTAGCGCTCTTTAATTAGGCCGGAGAGGGCCACCGCGCGGATGGTATCCTTGACGCGGTAACCGGTTTTCTTGGCTTCGGCCTGGATGGAGTTTAGATGGTCCTCGTCATCCACCGTCAGCACGCGGCGCAAGGCGTAGGTGCAGAGGTGCTCAATGAAGGCTCGAGCGACTTTGTCGCGGCCTTCGAGCAAGAGCTTCTTGAATGCGTTGGCGTCTTGGAAGGCACGTCCATCTGGCATGACACCAGAAGCATCGACCACCGGGTTCTCACCCTTGCCCTTTGGAACCCGCTCCCGGTCTCGCCATTGGCCGATGGCATCGTAGTGATCCCAGGCAAAGCCCAGGGGATCGATTTTCGCGTGGCAGGACGCACAGTTTGCGTCCGTGGCGTGCACCTCCAACCTCTGGCGGACGGTCACCTTGTCGCCTTCCGGAGGAACGGGCTCGATGGGATCCACGTTCGCCGGCGGGGGCGGGGGCGTCTTGTTGAGAATCACTTCGCTGAGCCAGACGCCGCGGTGGACCGGTCGGTGGCGGGTGCCGTCCGAAGTCAATCCGAGCACCGCGCCCATCGTCAGCAATCCGCCGCGACGATCTTCCGGTTTGAGGGAGACGCGCTGGAAGTCTCCGGTATTCGGCTCCGGCAGTCCGTAGAAATCACAGAGCCGGGCGTTGACCATGGTCCAGTCGGAATCGAGGAAATGATCGATAGGTAGGTTTTTCGCGAGCATCTCGCGGAAAAACTCGACCGGCTCATTGCGCATGCTCGTCTCGAGCCAGTCGTCGTAGACCGGGTAGAGCTTTCTGTCCGGCGGGAACATGCCGACGCGATGCAGTTGCAGCCACTGCCGCGAGAAGTCTTCGATGAAACGGTTGATTCGCTCGTCCACCAACATCCGGTCCACTTCCTTCCGCAGCCCATCGCCGTTCAGGGCGCCGCCTTTGGCCGCGGCGAAGAGACCGTCGTCGGGCATCGAACTCCAAAGAAAATACGAGAGCCGCGAGGCGAGTTCCCACTCGGTGAGGCGTTCACGGGCCACGGGATCGCCCTCGACCAAATAGATGAAATGTCTCGAGGTCAGCACCCGCAGCATCGCCCCTCGAAAGGCCTCGGCCGCCGTTTCACCGTCCTCGCGATCAACGCGGTAGGATTCGAGGTAGCCCTTTAGCTCCTCCATCTGCACCGATCGCCGCCAGGCGCGTTCGGCAAACCGCTGGAGATGCTCCGCGACCACCTCTGTCGTCGCATCATCGGGCGGGATCACGCCCTTGCGCCGAGACATCTCTGCCCCCGACACCAGCGGACCCTCCCATTCGATCCAATCGAGGATCACCGTGGAAAAAATCCCATTCCCCTCACCATCGAACATCTGCGGGGCGTTCGGATTCAAGAGCAGGGTCTCGCTGCTGTGCGTGAAGATATATCCGCCCCGGCTGGCGAGCGCATTGCGGAAGGCGGCGCCTCCCCTTCGATCGATCACATCGGTTGCCACCACGGCGAAATGCAGCCCGGTCGGCATCTCGAGAAACACCTCGAACTCATAAACCTCCGGACTGTCCTCCGGAGCCGTGATGTCGAATTCGATGAGGCCCTCCACGGTCTCCTCACTGGTTCCCTTGCCGATGCTGAGGTGGGCCGGCTGGCCGCCGGGCGGGCGGATACCGCTGGCCTGGAGGCGAAGTTTGTAAAGCCCGCTGTGTTCCGAACCTGTGCGTCCAAACCAGTGAGGTTGGAGGGCAGCCTGAGTTCGGCCGGGGAAAAGGAGGTAACGCAGAGGCCGCTTGATGCCGAACCGGTCCAACGCCTCCTGCTGCTTCTCGCCACCACCGTAACGCAACTCCGCCGCCGTCTTTCGAACCTTGCGCGCCTCGCTCGAAGCGGAGGGAAAGGCGCGGTCGAGCACGAGCTCAGCGGCCCGGTAATAACGATCCACATGCGAAGGCGAGAGCGAAAGCTGCGAGCCGATGCGCTCATACCCGTGCCAGAGCGTGTCCTCATTCAACTCGCCCGGTTTCGTCGGATCGTAGCGCACGCCGAGCAGGTCGTAGACTGTGTTTTGATACTCCTTCCGGCTAAGCCGATAATGCGCCACCGCAGGCCGCGCCGCCATCCGCGCCGCCTTACCTTCCTTGATCCGGGAATCGAGTTGCACAACGAACGCCGCGATTTCATCCTGCTTCGGCTTCGGCTCGTCTTCCGGAGGCATCTCGCCGCTGTTGACCTTTTCGAGGACCTCCGCCCAGAGATGGCTGTCTTCGCCCATTCGAAAATTACGCGAGAGCTGGTCGACACGCAGGTCGCCCTTCTCCTTATCCGGGCCGTGGCAGCTGACACAATGCGTCTCGAGAAAGACCTCGAACGGCTCCTTTGCCGAAACCACTGTTGCCAGGGTGAAGGTTGCAAGGAGGATGAAACAAGATCGGCTCATGGTCATGTTGGGGCGGATCACAGTTGGGTCGATTTCGATTTCTTCATGTCACGGAAATCAGGTAAACGCGGATTCTTCCGGACGACTTGTTCAGTTTTGAAAAGGAGCCACGAACTTGGAGCCAAACGATTTCGGGAAGGGATCGAAACCATCAAACCTCTTCCAGCATCATCGAGGCATCGCCAAAGCTCTTCGGCCTGACGTCCATCTTGTCCATCATCGACAGGAACAGCCGGCACAATTGCCGATCGGGCTTCCCGCGATAATCCAGCACCCGCCCGCCTTGGATTCGGCCTCCCGCGCCGCCGAGCAGCAGGATCGGCAACTGATCGTTGTCGTGCTTCGCGCCGGCCATCATGCTCGAACAGCTCAGGAGCATCGTGTTGTCGAGCAGCGTCCGTTCGCCTTCCCGGATTGCGTCGAGCTTCCCGGCGAGGTAAGCGAGCTGCTCCATGAAGAACTGGTTCACTTTCAGCCAGTCCTCCTTGTCGGAATGGGAAAGCAGGTGATGGATCATGTAGTCGATCCCGTTGCCGGGCTGCTGAATTGAGCCGAGATTCGGAAACCGCAACGCGCTGTGGTCGTTGTTGAGCTTCAGCGTCGTGATCCGCGTCGTGTCCGTCTGAAACCCAAGCGTGATGATGTCGCACATCAGCCGCATGTGTTCGCCGATGTCCTGCGGGATACCGTCGGCCGGCCGCGCGATGTTTGGCTCGGTCAACGTCGGCCGCCAACCTTGAAGTTCGCCGCGTTGGCCGGCATTCTCGATGCGTTGTTCGACCTCTCTGACGGAATTCAAATACTCGTCGAGTTTCTGTTGATCGGCCGAGCTGATGTTGCGGCGCAGCGCCTTCCCATCCGCGAGGACTGCGTCGAGCACCGACCTATCCGCGGGTGTCGCGGCGTCTTTGAAGAGACGGTCGAAAGCGAGCGCCGGGAAGATTTCGAGCGGTGTCGGTGTGGTCGGCGAATTCCACGAAATGTGCGAGCTGTAGAGCATCGAGTAGTTCTTATGAACCGACGGGTTCGAACGCTCACAGCCCAACACGAGACTGGGAACCTTCGTCGACCGGCCGTAATTCTGCGCCAGCAATTGGTCGAAACTCGTACCTGAACGAATCTCTCCGCCGGACGCGATCGGCGCGCCGGAAAGCAGGTTGCCGGTCTGCGAACTGTGGATGTTCCCCTTGCGCGCCTCCTCATGATACAGGCCGCTGATGAAGAGCATTTTCTGGCGGTAATCTGCGAGCGGTGCGAGAACCTTTCCCAGCTCCATGGTTTGGCCCTCGCCCTTGGCCCACCATTCTTTGGAGTGGAAACCGTTCCCGGAAAACACGACGGCGAGCCGAACCGGCGCTTCGCTGGCGGGCTTGTTCGAGCGCGGGTCGTCGCCCCAGACGTTGTGAGATTCGAGCCACGGCAGCGCCATGGTGACTCCGGCTCCACGGAGGAAATTGCGGCGGGTGAATTGGTGGGTTTTCATGGCGGTTGATTTGGTTTTAGTTGTCAGGATCATGTCCCCGGACGTTTCGAAATTGCGGACTTTGCACGATCAGGTCGATCGCGGTTTGAACGCGGTGGTCGTTCGCTTCGAGAGCGGCCTGCATTTCCTCCAGCAGTTGCTGATCCGAAAGTTGCACGCTCCGGCCTAACGCATATCCCAAAAGCTTGCGGCAGAACTGCCGGACGAAGTCGTCACGCCGCGATTCGAGCAGGTAGGAACGAAGCCCCTCGATGCCGACGAATCGCGTGCCGTCTTCCAGATTCGCAGTTGTATCCGCGCCGCCCCGCGAGCGGCCGATGGCGTCGAACCCTTCCAGCGCAAAGCCAAGCGGGTCGACCTTCGCGTGACAGCGGGCGCAGGCCGGATCAGAGCTGTGCTTTTCAATGAGTTGCCGCTCGGTCAGGCCCTCGGGCGCTTCGTCCGGGAGAACAGGGACGTCCTTGGGCGGCTTCGGAAGTTTTTCGCCGAGGACGACTTCGTAAACCCAATTGCCGCGCAAGATCGGGCTGGTCCGCGAGGCACCGCTGTGTTTGGCTAACGTGGAGGCAAAGCCCAGAATCCCGCCGCGTCCGCGTTCGCGCATTCCGTCGACGCGTCGCCAGCCCTCGTCTTCGATCTCGATGCCGTAGTGCTCGGCGAGCGGTTTATTCACGAAGCTGTAATCGGCGTCGAGCAACGACAATACCGGGCGGTCGTTCTGAAACAGGTCGACGAAGAAGAGCACGGCTTCTTCCTGCATGTCGTCACGCAGATCCGCGAACGTCGGAAAATGCCGCTCGCTTTTTTCATCCAACGTCGCCAGATCCCTGACATGCAGCCACTGCGCGCCAAACTCGGTTGCCAGCCGGCGGACTTTGGGGTCGGCGAGCATCCGGCGGGATTGCACGGCGAGCGCTTTGGGATCACGCAATTCGCTGGCGGCGGCTGAAGCGAGGAGTTCGGCGTCCGGCGTCGAGGACCACAAAAAGTAGCTGAGCCGCGTCGCCAATTCCCAATCCGAAATCGGCGCGGGATCGGAACCGGGAGCGGCGTGTTCACCGCGATACAAAAACGCCGGAGAAACAAACACCCGCGCCAGCAGCTGCCGAAGCGCATCCTCGTGCGCGAGATCCTGCCTGCGAAGGGCATCATACAAGGCGGGTAATTCAGCGCGTTCGCCTTCGCTCAAGGGACGCCGCCAAGCCCGTTCGGCAAATTCGACGAGCGCCGCCACCTGATTCGGCTCGACTTCGACCAGACGTTTCTCAAACGCCGCGGCGCGCGTTTTGATCGGCTCGCGCATCGGCTCGAACGCGCTCGGATCAGCGTCCTGTGTCGCGAACTGCCAAAGCTGATCATAGGCGTCGGCCAACCGAAGCGGTTCCCGGCTGACATAACGCAACTCGTCCCAAAGCCGGTTCAACTCCGCGGCCTCCCCGTCGTCCAACATCAGCCGGCTCAGCTCCTCATCCTCGCGGTGAAACAAGGCCAGCGTGACCACTTCGTCGACGGGGACGATCTGGGTGTAGGTCAGGGCGGCGGGGAAGAGCGCTTGGAATTCGGCGATGTCGGCGAGCACGCTGGTTTCGGCCGCGCCGCCTTCACGCACCAGAATCGGGCGTTCGGGGCTCATCGGCGGACCGGCCGCAGTCCACGCCTTTCCCTTGCCGGCGCCAAGCGGTTTCAATTCGCCCAACAAAAGCGGCAGTGGGTGTGGCGGAGCGATGACCGACGCGTAAGCCTGCGCCGTCGTCTCGTTGGTGGACTTGTCAGGGTGCAGCTCGACCAACGCTTCAAACTCCGCTCCAAACGCCAGCGAATCGGGCACTGGAAACTCGAGCGTCGTGGGCGCGACCTGCTCGATATCTTCAGCTTCGCCCGTGTCTTGGGGCAGCCAGCGAAACTCGCCCCGCAGGTCGGTCACGAGAGATCGAACCTGCTTGTCTGCATCCGTCTCCGGCTTGAGAAGCGCCGCTTGAACAGCTTGCGGGTTCGCCTTCGCCCCCGTGAGGATCGCAGCCCGCCATTTCCCGAGTTCCGAATCGGGCGGAACCGCCGGACCGGACTCCTCCGCCTTCGAATCGGCGAAGTGCCAGACGCCGAGCGGATTGCTTTCGTGGATCCGATCGACGATGTCGCCCGCCAGATCCCAGGAATCGCCGCTCTCGCGATTTTCCGTGATGGTCAGGCTGATCCGCGTCGTGTCGCAGGAATGATTGCGGTCAATCGGCATGATTGTAAGCCGGATCACTTCTCCGCGTTTTACGGCCAACGTTTTGTCGGAAAAGTCATTGCGGCCGCCGTTCGGGAACCGCCCGTTGGCGATCGTATCGGATCCCGCCGCCCGCAACCGTTCGACCTTCCACGAAGCGCCGTTGCCACAGGCGCCATCGGCATCGGCGATCAACCCGCCGACGGTCACTTCTCCATCGATCGGGCTTTGCCAGAACACGATCGAATCAATGTCCGGCGCCGGATGCACGGTCACCGCGCGGCCCGGCACGGTGAAGGTCACGTGCGAAATCGCGTCCTCGCTCTGGTTGACGAGCAGGCTCGGCAAGCCATTTCCGCGCCGCCAACCCTTCAACGCCTCCCAGCCTCCGACGTTTTCCATTTTATCGGTGAAATGCCCGCCCGGGTTCATGTCGGCGTCGCCCAGCTTCAGCAGCTGCATCCAGTCGGTCGCCAGTTCCGGATCGAGCGATCGCTTGATCGCCAACTCCTCTAGCGGCTGCCCGTTCTGATGAGCCAAGGCGACGATTCCGAGATACGCCGCCGTTCGCGCCAGTTCGCGATCCTGCTTCGCTTGCGCCTTTTCGAGCAGGCTACCGAGCTTGCTAAGCGGAATCGGAGCGCGATTCGGAAACCTCAGCTGCGGCTGACGCCAGACAATCGCATCGCCCTCGCCCTGCGGACCGTCTCCGGCTTCGCCCGCCGCGAGGTAAATCGTGATCGTCCGTCCGTCGCGATGTTCCGGCAATTTGAACTTCACGGTCTGCAAACTCGCGACCGGCGTCGTTGGCAGCTGCCAGCGTTTCGGCGCGCCGCGTTTGCCGATGTGGCCGACTTTCGAAAAGTAAAAAAGCGACAATTGCAATTGCTGGATTATCTTCGCGATCTCAGCCAATTCATCCGGCTTGGCCTCGCGGAAATGCGAGCGAATCGGATCGAGCAAAACGGATGGCTCATCGCTCTGCAACGCCGCCTCAAGCGTCGCCAAATATTTCTCGCTGAGCCCATTTCGTTCGCCGGTCTTCAGCGCGCGCAAATAGGCTTCGAGCGGAATCACCGTCCGCTCCGGAACATCTTTGACGGTCGTGCCGTGAGCCGGAGCCTGACCACTCGGGTGTCCGTGTCGAAGATGAAACTCGCGAATCGCAGCCAGTTTTGCATTCGTCCAATCCGCCCGCGAATCGCTCGGCGAAAACTCAATCCGGTCCGGCAAAATTACCGCGTGACTCGCGATTTCCTTCGCCGCGTCGAGATATTTCGTTAGCAGCCCGGGCGACATCACGAGCGCCGAACCCACGTTCGTGAATCCCTCACCCGCGGCGCCATCAACCGGATACTCCCGCGCCGGATCGAGCGACTCGACGCCCGTCAGGTCGCGAATCGTGTAGGTGTATTCGTGGTTCGAAAGCCGCCGCAAAACAACCGGCCCCGGATCGCCCGCATTGGCCAGCGCGATTCCATCGAGCGTCTGCTGAACCCACGCCGTGAACTGCTTGCGTTCCTCAGCCGTGAACTGCGGCTTCTTCTTCGGCGGCATCTCGCCGTCCTCGATCTGATGAAGCACATTCTCCCAAACGCCGGAGTCAGCCGCGATCTCAGTAATTGAGGTAAATCGCTCCAGATCGAGATCGCCCTTCTGCGTTTCGGCGCCGTGACAATCGAGGCAGTAGCGGCCCAGCAGCTGCTGAATCGGCGGTGGGATCGGTTCGGCGGGTTTGCCCATCGCGATAGTCGCGACAAACCAGAGGGAGATTGCAGCAATGGCCTTTTTCATGCCAACACCTCCCGGACAACGTGTCCTTCCACATCCGTGAGCCGGTAATCCCGCCCCGCGTGGCGGTAGGTCAGCTTTTCGTGATCGAAACCCATGAGGTGCAGGATGGTGGCGTGAAAATCGTGAACGTGGACTGGTTTTTCGACCGCTCGCATGCCGTGCTCGTCCGTCGCTCCATGGACGATGCCGCCTTTGACCCCGCCGCCCGCGAGCCAGGAACTGAAGGCCCAGCTGTGATGTTCGCGCCCCTTGGCATCGGCGTTGTTGTTGAACGGGGTGCGGCCGAATTCGGTCGTCCAGACGACAAGGGTGTCGTCGAGCATACCGCGCCGCTTCAGGTCCTCAAGGAGGGCGGCGATGGGCTGGTCGACGTTTTTCGCCAAGCCAACATGGGTCATCATGTCGCCGTGGGCGTCCCAGTTGCCGGAGGAACCGGTGTCGATCAGTTCGACGAATCGGACGCCGCGCTCGACCAGCCTCCGGGCGGCGAGGCATTGCCAGCCAAAGCCGCTGGTCTGACCGCGTTCCAGGGCATAGCTTTCCAGGGTGGCGTCGGTTTCCTGCTTGAAATCGAAGGCCTCGGGCACGGCCATCTGCATGCCGAACGCGGTTTCGAAGGTGCGCAGGCGGGCTTCGAGCAGGGGATCGTTGCTTCCCCGAGCGGCGAGGTGGGCCTCGTTGATCCCACGCAGCGCGGCCAGTTCGATAGCCTGACGATCGGCTGGAATTCGAGGCGCAACGTTAGCGACGGGCTGTGCCCCCGGAACCACGAGCGTCCCCTGGTGCGCGCCGGGAAGGAAGTCGTTCGCGTAAACTTGAGTGCCCGCGTAAGTCTGCTTCGGCGCGATGACGACGAAGCCCGGCAGGTTGCGGTTCATCGTGCCGAGCCCGTAGCTGACCCACGACCCGATGCTGGGCCGGGCGAAGGCGAAGGAGCCGGTGTGCATCCCCAGCGTCGCGTTGTAATGGTTCGAGTGCGAGGTGTGCATCGAGCGGATCAGCGCGATGTCATCGAGGCAACCGGCGACGTGCGGGAAGAGCGTGCTGACCTCGGTGCCGCATTGCCCGTGCGGCGCGAACTCCCACTGCGGGCGCTTGAGATAGATGCGTTCGTAGCCGGGCCGGTTCTGGATCTCGGGGTGATCGGCCTTGATCTCCTTGCCGTGGTCGCGGGTCAGTGCCGGCTTGGAGTCGAAGGTGTCGACGTGCGAGACGCCGCCGGTCATGAAGAGGAAGATGACGTTTCTGGCCGTGGCGGGGTGATGCGGATCGCGCAGCGCCAGAGGATCGCCAGAGTCCGCCAGCAACTGCTGGAGAATGCCGGGAAAAAGCGCCGAACCCGCGGCGGCGGAATGGAGAAAGCGGCGGCGGGTAAAGTGATTTTGCATGGATCAGTCGAGGTGGAGGAATTCATTTCCGGCCAGGAGCACTCGCACGTAGGCGCGCCATTTTTCCGGTGGGCCCGCGGGGTATTGCTTCAGGAAAGCTTTCGCGGCCTCCCGTTCCCCCGGGGCGGGTTCCCGCTGAAACAGAACCCGGTAGATCCGCCCGAGCTTTTTATCGTCTTCGAGAGAGGCGAAGCGATCGGCGAAAGCGGCGGCCTGCTCGTGGAAGAACGGATCATTCAGGAAATACAAGGCCTGCGTCGGCACGGTGCTCGTCTGCCGTCCCGGTGTGCTCGCGTTCGGATCGGCCCCGTCGAACAAGGCGAGGAACGGGTGCCGCCGCTGGCGCTGCACCATGAGGTAGGCGCTGCGCTTTTTGGTTTCGTAGACCGCGTTGAAGGGATGGTGCTGGGTGAACTTCCACGTTTCCTCCTTCGGAAACGGATGGGCCTCAGCTGGCTCCGGATCGAGTTGCCCTGACACGAACAGAAGGCTGTCTCGGATCTCCTCCGCGCTAAGCCTCCGCCGGCCGAAGCGTCCCAGCAGCCGATTTTCCGGATCGACTTCGGCCAGCAGCAGCTG
The DNA here is from genome assembly GCA_030425385.1 of Verrucomicrobiia bacterium. Classification (GTDB taxonomy): domain Bacteria; phylum Verrucomicrobiota; class Verrucomicrobiia; order Verrucomicrobiales; family DEV007; genus JAACDM01. The sequence continues at coordinate 51,558 of JAUIAH010000005.1, forward strand.
ACGGTCGCTGCTCTGCTGATACGCCGCCGTGTTCATGATCAGCCGGTGCATCGGCTTCACACGATAGCCGCCGGCGACGAACTCGGCCGCGAGCCAGTCGAGCAATTCGGGATGGGTCGGTGCTTCTCCACGCGAACCGAAATTGTTCGGCGTCCCTACGAGGCCCCGGCCAAAATGCCAGTGCCAGATGCGATTGACCATGACCCGCGCCGTCACCGGATGTTCCGCGATCCAGTCGCCCAGCTCAAGACGACCGCTTTGCCCGGGATCGGCAATGTCATCGCCACCGAAAACCGAGAGCCATCGGCGTGGAACTTCGGCGCCTAGTTTTTCGTGATCTCCCCGCTCTTGGAAACGGGCGTTGGCCGGATCGCCTTCGGTTACCGCGTAGGCGACCGGGATGACGGGTTTCGGGCCGGGATCGACGTGTTTGCGATTCAGGTCTATTCCGGTTTTGACTAACCCATCACCCAACTTCGGCGTGGCGAGATGGGAAAGCTGAAACGAAACGCCGTCGCCGCCGCTCGGGTGGACATCTTCGACCATGCCCGAGATATCGACCGTGCCATCCAGCGGGCTCACCCAGCCCACGGAGACGGGCCGGTTTCGTTCCGGATGCATGAAAACCGAACGGGCCGGAAGCGTGGTCCAGACCCGAACCACTTGCTCGTCCGTGTTCACGAACACCGAAAGCGCGTCGCCTTTGCGCTTCCACGCTTTCAACGAGGCGTTGCTTTGGAGCGATTCGTGCAACGTGGTGAGAAAAGCCGGGCCGACCGTCGATTCGTAGAAGCACCACGTCGCTCCGTGATCACCCCGAGGATTCCCGGAGGTAAAACCGTCGATCAAATCCTCCAGCGACCAACTCCGTTCGCCACCGCGTTCGGTGATTTTGAGGCGAACCTGCGTGCTGTCTGCAGCGTGGCTTCCATTTGGGAAAACTGTCAGCTGCACGACCTCACCCTCCCTGACCTCCAATTCCTTCCGCGCGAAATCGACGTTTGCCCCTTCCGCCACCTTATCTTCGGCCACTGTGTGAACGTTACTTGCGACCAAGCCCTTGAGCTCCTCGACCATCTCCTCGTTCTGTTTCTTTGTGGCGTCAGCTTCAGCCACCTTCGCCTGCCACTGCTGGAGCAGCGCATCTACCTCCGCCTGTGGGATCAGCGGAATCAAATCGCGTGGCTGACCTTTCGGTTCGCAGCCCGGAAAGGCGAATCGCGTGGACTCAAAAATCCCGTAGAGCGCGTAGTAATCCTCCGCAGTGACCGGGTCATACTTGTGATCGTGACAACGCGCGCAGCCGGTGGTCAGGCCGAGAAAGTTCTTGCCGAGATTGTCGATCACGTCCTCGTGCATCAGGTAGGCGCGCTTGTCGATATCGTGACCGAAACGACGCGCGATCGCGAGGTAGCCGGTGGCAACGATACCCTCGTTGAGCCGTTCCCGGGATTCCCCCGCGCGGATCAGATCGCCCGCCAGTTGGAGCCTGACAAACTCATCAAACGGTTTGTCCGCATTGAACGACTCAATCACCCAGTTGCGATAGCGCCACGCGTGAGGCAGCGGCCGGTCCGTGTTTTCGCCCGCGGTATCCGCATAGCGGACCACGTCCAGCCAATGCCGCCCCCAGCGCACGCCGTATTGCCGAGATTCCAGCAGCCGGTCGATGACTTTCGCGAACGCATCCGGCGAGTCATCCGCCAGAAATGCCTCGACTTCCTCCGGCGTCGGCGGCAGTCCGGTGAGGTCGTAGGTCGCCCGGCGAATCAAGGTTCGCTTGTCCGCGGCGGGAACCGGCTCCAACGATTTCTCGGAGAGCTTCTCCTCGATGAAGGCGTCGATTTTCTCGGGTGTCGGCTCCGGCAGCGGCCGGAACGCCCACCAGGACTTCGCCTCCTCCTCGCTCATCCCGCCGAGCTTCGTTTCGGCAATGCGCGGGTCCGGCGCGCCCATCCGAACCCACTCCTCCAATGACGCGATCTGGGCATCGGTTAGTCTGCCGCCCTTTTTCTTCGGTGGCATGGCCAGGTCTGGATCCCGATACTGGATCGCCTGGATGAGGAGCGACTCGCCAGGATTTCCCGGAACGATCACCGGGCCGCTGTCCCCACCTTTTTCCCAACCCTGCCGGGTGTCGAGGAGGAGTCCTCCCTTTGAATTCATCTCGGCGTGGCACTCGTAACAGTGCTTGATCAGGATCGGTCGGACCTGTTTTTCGAAGAACGCAATGCCATCGCCAGACGCCCATGAGATACCCGTCAGGCTGCAACAAAGGACAATGGTAGAGATCAGCGTTTTCATGCGGGCTCCTCCTCTGCGTCGCCGATCGGAAGCCATTCCCGCCACGCCTGGATGTGTTTGCGCAGGATTCGCTCGCAGGCGACGCCAGACTGATTCCGGAAGACATCCAGAATCTGATCGTGGGAATCGGCGGTGTCCTTGAGGGTGTTCAGATCCTGCGCCCGATGGTGACGGTAAAGATCGCCGAGCCAGAACTCCAGTTCGCCGCGCAGGGAACGCCAGGCTTTGAGCAGGCGGCTGTTCCCGGAAGCGGCGACCAGCGTTTCGTGAAAGTCGAGGTCCAGTCGGGTGACATCGGCTAGAGAATCGGCTAGAGAATCGGCCTCGCGCGTGGCGCCAACGATTCTCCGCAGCTCATCGTAACGCCGTTGGCTCAGTGGATAGGCCGCCCGGGCCGCGGCGGGTTCCAGGACAAGCCGCATCGCATAGAGTTCCTCGAAATCGCGAACCGTTAGCTCTCTTACCACGGTCCGGCTGGTACGGGTAAACTTCAGCAGCCCCTCCCGTTCCAGGGTGGCAAAGGCCTCGCGCACCGGCACACGGCTCACACCCAGGCGCTTTGCCTCGGCGGCTTCGGCGAGCCGGGTTCCGGGCGTCAGTTCGCCCCGGTGGATCTCCCGACGCAGGCGATCGGCGGTGGAACCTGCCAGTGTCATGGATTTAGGGTCGCTCATTTGGTATACCGAAATGAGACACGCGATTCGGTATACCGTCAAGCGGGGGACTCGCCACCGAGAAGCGCCAACTCAAGCGCAAGTGGAAGGCCCACATCCGCAGATCAAAGACGCCGGCAGCTATTCGGATTCGCGATTGACTCCAAGCAGTGCCAATAGGACTGAAATCTATTTCATTTGAGATCGAACCGGTGAAAGCTGGAGGATCAAGAAAGCTGAAAGTCATGAATGGCAGTGGCGGTGGTACCTACCATGATCTGTCCGATCGAGTCATGATCACGGCCAACCCGCCCGCCGAAGGCATGGTTTTTGATCGATGGATTGGCAATTCCGAGCCGCAGTATTTCGAGGGAATGGATCAATGGAAGAAGAGTACGGAGTATATCGAAGACATCCTGATCGCGATCGTCATGGCGTGTCGACCAGCTCGATCCGGCGCAGGGTCTTGATTCCCTCCGGCGAGGCAAGTTTGACTTTCTCCTGGGTAGCCTCTTTCGCGAGGGTCACTTCAAGAGTGGTGATCTTTGACCATTCGAGCGTCTTCCCGTCATCGCTTTTGAAATCGTCCCGCCGGATTTGGATGCGCTGCGGGCCCTTGCCTTCGATCCGTTTCGTGAAGGTGAATTTCCCGAGGTTGTCTTCCCTGCTTAGAAACTGGCTTTCCGCGCGTAGTCGCAACGAGAGTGCCTCGCCCTGCGGGTCGATGGTCATGGCGAGTTGCTTGGTGTTCGAGCGATCCACATAAGGGCTTTGAAACTTGTAAGTGCGGATCGTTCGTCCATCTCGGCTCGACCAGTCTCGCGTACCGTTCTTGAAGTCTTCAAAGATCACCTCGGGCCTTTGCAACTTCGTTAGCGCGCGCCGATCAACCGACTTTGGCACGATCATCTGTTCGGTCGAGTTCAGGGTGTAGGTCGACGTTTCACCTCGCTCCAAGGGTATCGTTTCTGGAAGCTGGTAGCGGCAAATGGCAAAGACGTAGAGTGGCAATGCCTCATGGACGGCAAGCTCTGCTGTCCAACTGGCGTCGGATTGGATCGCCGTTGCCCGCTCCCAGAATCGAGTGCGTGAATTGGGATCGTAGCTGTAGAAGATCTCCGTCTGGACCAGCCGATCTGGAGCGTCAGGGGTGACCGTGAAGCGGGCGATGTCGCCGTTCACGTTCAAAGTCGATGGAGGGGTGGGCGGAATGTTCTGCGGGCGACCTTTCAAATACTGTTCGAACCAGAGATTGAGCATCACCCATTGTTCGGGATCAGGGGCGTGATTCTGATGCACGTTGCAGGTGACGCGCCAGTCCTTGTGTTCTAACAGAGCCATCGATTGGTAAATTCTTTCAAACGTCGAATGGAAATCGTTGGAGGAGCTGATGAACACGACGGGGCACTTGACCAAGGGCCAGTAGACGCTGGCGTCGATAGTCGACTGGTAAAGTGCCAGATCCTTGAAAGACGAGCTGATACCGCTGCCTGCAATGTTTCCAGGGAAGTCGACGTGTTTGAATCCGCTGCCACCGACGAAGGGGGCGACTGCCTTCAGACGCGGGTCGATCGCGACTAACGAAGTGATCATGCCGCCCATCGAGAACCCACTGAACCCAATGCGATTTGCTTCCACCTCGGGTTGCTGTTCGAGGAAGGTGATCGCCCGACGTGCAGCGACGGTCAGTAAGAACCAATTGGCGTTTCGAGGGCTGGGCACGCGATCGATGGTGTGTTCATCTGGTTGGAGATTCCGTTTCCAGCCTTCCCTCAAGGCTTTGCGATAGAAGCGTGGCCCCTGAGTCGGATCGACCTTACCCCAATCGGTGTTGATCTTGATGTCATCTTCCAAAGGCCGACCGAGCCAATTGATGTCCACGGTCGCAAAGCCCTGCTTCGCGAAGTACAAGCCACGATTACGCTCCGCCCGTTGACCACCGCCATGGCTCCAGACAAAGGCCGCGTGCTTCCTGCCATCATCGGGAAAGGAATAGTAAGCAGCGATACGTGCCTCTGTTCCCTTGAAGGTCCCGACCTTGAACGTGACATAGCGAATGACCACCCCCTCGGTCTGCCATTCCTTGAGGACTCGAATGTCGAGCGGTTCCTTCCGGGCATCGTAGTCTTTCCAAAGGTCGACCACCTTGCGCGGGACCTCGGCGTCTTCTTGATACTGGGTGAAGGTTTCTTCAGCCTGTAGCTGTGAGGCTAGCAGAGTCAGAAGCAGGAAGAGGGAGCGTCTTCGCATGCTGCGATTGGCCATGTCACGGTTCATTGCCTGGTTCCGTGGTGTAAGTGTAATGCCAAGCGCCGGAAACGATCCTACCATTGATACGAATATCCTTGTCTTCGTGCTTGATCGTGACCCACTCGACGCGGTTCGGCTCGAACTGTAGCTTCAAGACGGTGGCACCAAGGTCATCGCGAATCACGGTGATGCCGGAAGCGCCGGCGGTGGCTCCGAGATCGCCTTTGGCGTATTCCGCTTTGGCGCCTGGTTGATTGGAAGACACTCGGGCTTTGGTGGCTGCGTGAGGGTAATACACTTGAGTCGAATGCACGCGATCACCGGCTGACGGCGTGCCTTCCCAAACGTAACGTAGCTGGGCCGGAGTAACCGCTGTGCGCGGATCTTCGGCCGTTCGATCGACGACCTGCATTCTCCAATTCGGTTGCGGGGAGAAATAGACGAGAAGATCCGCGGGCGGCGTGCGCATGACGACTTTGCCATTAGAAGCCACGGGAGCTGTCATGAAGGTGTTAGCCCAATGGCTCCCGATCTGCGGGCCGATGTTCTGGGTGTTCCAAAGCGCAGCGACCCTGGCATGGAAAGATTCTTCAAACTCCACGGTTTCACGTCTTACGAGAAATCGATTCTTCACAGAAACATAATCCTGAATGACCCGCACAGGAAGCCCCATCGGGTTGCGCATTTCCACACGCGCGAAGCTGGCTTGATCGGTGTCTTGTATCTTAATAACGCGCGTCATCATGTCTTGCATCTTGCCGCGTTGCCAGTGCTCGTTGATGCGATCGGGGTCAGGCAGGTAACGGAGCTTGGCTTTTCCGGAGAGATCGGTGATGGCGATGCGATTCTCGGGACTCTCGCCTTTCGAAGTCACCAATTGCGTGAAGGGCGCGCCCCACCGATTCATGCCGACAATGCCGCCTGCATTGTAGGGGAAACTGGTGGGCACGAGTTCGACGAGCACAAAGAAGTCGCCTGGATCCCAACCGCTTCGAAGAATGAGTTTGTCAGGAACCATGCGCTCGGTGAAGGCTTGGTTGCAGCAGAGATTGGCGCGATCAGGATGCGGATCCAAATGGGAAAGGAAACGCCCGACGATGTCTTTGTCGCGATGCGGCATGCGAATGTGTTCGCGGCGTTCCGTGGTGAGTACACCTGCTGCGGGCTCGGTCGGCTGTATCGAGTCATCGGCCCGCAACCAGGCGAGCACGAGGTAAGGGGCGGTTTCGGAGTGCAAGAGATAGCCATCGCCCAAGGTGGCGTCGTTCTGATAGAGCAAATAGTTCATCGCCTTGTGCGCTGCGAAACGATAGGCGCCCTTCTTGGTCGCCGATGCCGCCGCTTCTAACACACCGACACGCAAGGCAGCTGTGCTGTTCCAGCCGCCGTTGGGGCCGTAAGGATTGATCGCTCCATCAGGCGTGATTTCCATCATCAGCCGGTCCCAGATCTTCTGCATGTCGTCGTCTGACAAATACCGATCATCGCCTAACAACTGGTCGCCGGAGAAGGTATAAGCACGGACGGAATCCTGGAAATAGCCGGTGTCATTCTGAAGCAAATCTTTCTTGCTCCAGAAATCCTCCCAGACCAGTTCGGCATAGCGTTTCCAATGCTCAGCCTCGGGGATGTCGGGATACCATTTGGCTGCTAACCCTTTCGCTAAGGCCTCGGGCATCGAACGATGACAGGGGCCACGCCATTCGATCGGCTCACTTCCCCACACGTGAAGATGCCGGCAGTAATCGAGCCAAAGTTCGCGAAACCAGGCCTCCTTTGCGGTGATCAAGCCACCAGCCAGAAGGTGTTTCCGGTAAACAGGAAGAAAGGCAGGAGGCTCTGCGAACTGTTCCACCCAGCCTTTGGCTTCGATCTCGGCCTTGAGGGCGCGATGGTAGTCTTTGAGCATGTCGATGCAGGCTTGCCCCCAACGCGCCTCCTTCGTTTGCACATATTTGGCCAATACCGGGAGCAACAAGGTGGGGCCGCCCATTCCTCGCTTGGGCTGATCGACGAATTCTAACGTTCCACTTTCTTCGATCCACTCCATGTAAGTCTCCCGAGTCACTGGTGTCTTGGGAATTGGATAGTAGGAAGGGTTGTCTACATCTGGACTGCCAAAACGATAGCGCTCGACGGGTGGCGCATAGTAAGCGGGCGAGCCAACGCGTTCGACGGCAGGGATGTCCTCCGCAGCGGCCTCGGGGGTGATTACTGCGTGTACGACGAAAGTCGCCAGAAAAACTGCCGAGGAAGAAAGTGTCAGTATGGAATGCATTCTAATAGTGGCATTGAATGACCTCGTGGATGTCATCCACGATGAGTTCCAGGCGTTTGCCGCGCCTATTAATCTGCGTCGTGGGGTTCAGGGCGTTGGCGTCGTGGAAGTTGTCCCGTAGTTCGATGCTGGCCCGGAACATGGGAGCGTCTTCGATGAGGCCAGGCAGGACGTAAGGACGATCCTTGACCGGAGTGGTTTGCGATGTCGCGTTGTAGGCGATGAAATGAATGCGCAGCGTCTTTGATGCAGGATCATCCGTTACCACGGCCTCAACGTTTGCTGGTGCTTGAATCTTCACGCGGGGAGCAGGATTCAGATAGCGCACGGCGTTGGCAAACACCTTTCTGGCCTCGACGATGTGGTGCTCACTAGCAGTCGTGTAATCCGGTGATCCTGCGAAGGTGAGCACCTTGCCTTCGCCTAGAGGATTCACCAGAATGGCAGGGCCGACGACGTTGCGGGCGCTTAGTGGCCACTCCGGGTTGTAACTCTCAGGCTTGGCAAGGGATCGGCGATGGGAATCTAGCAAATGCCCTACCGGGATCGCTGTGGTGGCTTCGTAGACTGTAGACGGACCGCGGACGAGAAACGGCCAGTTCGGAGGAATCTCTGCAGACAATTCCTTTACGGCCTCGGTCTCAGGCGAGAAACGCATCCAATTATCTGAGGTCTCCAGCTGTTGTTGCACCTTCGCTCCGATCAAAGATTCCAGCGTCGAGGCTGTCCTTGGTTTGTCCATGTGATCGAACTGGCCACTCTGTCCAGTCACGATGAGATGGCCACCTGCCTCCACGTAGCTACGAAAGAGTGCTAACTCGCGATCTGTTAGAATTCCCGTGTTCGGGATGAGAATGACAGGGAATTGTCTCATGCCTTCGAGCGTAAGGTTCTCATCGAACAGAAATCCGAAGCCGAGATGTTCGTAGACGCACGCTTTGTGCGCGCCTTGGATGCTCCGGTACCACGTCGTCGGCTGATCCTTTCCCAGCCAGTCGCGGGATCGAGCGCTAACGTAGATGCCGACCTCCCTCACAGGCGAGTGCCCGAACTCGGATCGCTTGTTACGTGCTTCGCCGAGGAGTTCACCGATGCGGTCATAGGCAACGGGATCAAGCCAACCATCATAGGCTGTCTTGTCGATCATCGTTGCGAAGGCACCATGAGCCAACAAGGTGAACATTTCCCAGCGCATGTCATTCAGCGGACGGGTCGTCTGATCGTGATACATCCTGACACCACGCTGAACAGCGACCTGAAACCGTTTGCCTGGTGTGGCGGCGCGATACCATTCAGCGTTGAAGCTGGCCGACAGCGCACCGAAGGCCCATAGGCCCGCTTCGCCAGTTACGAAATCACCGTTGCCGGCGTGTAGCACTGGAGTTTGACCCACTTCCCAGGAGAACGGTGGGTTACCATGATAGTTGAAATCCACTGTTAAACCTGGATCGAGACTGCGGACGTGCTCGGCTAGCATCTTCTCAAAGCGATCACTGGTGGCGTAACGGAATTGCAGCATCCGATCCCACTTCTCATCACTCCAATCTACCCCTTTGGGCAGGGCGTGGCCGTGTTCGGTCTGGAAGCGATCCTGACAATGTTCACACCAGCATCCGAGGGGTGGCCCGAAGCCCTGATCCACCATGTCCAGGTGAAAGCCGGCGATGCCATAACTCGCGATCTCTGTTAGCAACACCTTAACCGAATCCCCGTAAGGCGAGTTGAAGCAGACGAGATGGTCAATGGGAGTGCCGTCTGCTTGGCGCGCTTTCCATTCGGGATGCTGGCGCAGTTCGTGTGCTGGATACTGCAACTGGCAGTAGGCGATGATCGGCAACTGATGTTTCTTTGCCTCATCGACCGCCTCGCGCAGCACATCGCGATCACCCAGGCCGACTGGCTTTGGCACCAGCTCGGAGTTATGAAAGGTGAACTCTCCGTCCCTCACCCATAGCACTAGGTATTCGGCGTTCGCCTCCACGCTCTTTCGAACGATTTCGGCACCGTCGAAGCGGCTGGCATAGTCAGACGCGTGATTGCCGCCCGCAAATTGTGCGCCGGTCGGGCCGACCTCCAGACCGACCAACGCGCGATGGAACCACGGGGAATCAGCGACGGCATGCGTCGCAATTGAGAACCATCCGATGAAGGCCGCCGTAAAACCGAGGACTAACGTTCTCATCGTGACTGACGCTCGTCCAACAACCGATCGGCTGCTTTGATCTCGTTACCCTCTAACACAACTGCACCGGCTTCTTTCCCGATGCGAATTCCTGTCGACTGCCTTCCCGCGCCAGTGTCTTCAATGACATTGTTTCGAATGATCGTTCCTTCCGTGGCGCCATCGACAAAGAGACCCCAGCCGTCGTTATCCCGCACGGTGTTGGCTTCAAAAGTCACGCGGTGCGCTGCCATGGGCTTGGTCTCGGCACGCCAATAGACGCCGCCGCGTTTGTTGCCGATCATGGTGTTGTTACGAACGAAATTATCACTGTCCTTGTGGCCTATGGACATGCCGTGGCCACCATTGTTCTCAAGCCAATTGCCTTCAGCGACACCACCGCGAACGCGCCAGCAGAAGAAGAAGCCGTCTTCACCATTGTCAACGGCCCGGCAGTCTTTCACCGTGGGGCGTTGCGAACCGCTACCCGGATGCAGTCCAAAGCCCGCGCAGGATTCCACCACGCATTTCTCTAACGTGACATCATTTGATTGTTGGAAACTGATGCCGTCGCCATTGTAGTGACGGACCGTGCAGTTTGTGATCACACAGTTGTCGCCACGATAAAGAAAGATACCTGCCGTGCGGCAGCCATCAACCTTGGTCGGATTCTCGCTGCGATTGCCATCCACGCTGAGATTCTCCACGCGTGCATCTTGGAGATGGTAGCCACTGATGACCGGATAGATCGTGGCGGCAAAGCCATCATCATGCATCATGATATCGGCGTTCATCGAACGTGTGAGCGTGAAGTAATGGTCGCGAGCATTGAGGATCGTCGCGCAGACCCCATGGAAATTGCGCTGCGATTTCGACGCGACATAGACGCCGCCACCAATGGTAAAGCCCTCTGGATTCTGCACCGTGATGGCCGCTTCGCCAAAGTCGCCATCAGCCGCGAGAAGCGAGCGGTACTCGCGGTCTTTCTTCAACACCGTCTTCTCCCCCGCGCCGCGAATGGTCACTCGACTGCGGAGATGAAGGGAGTCGCGCATGAGGTATTCGCCAGGGCCGATTTCAACGATGCCACCGCCGAGGTTGCCGACGTAGTCCACGGCGGCCTGCAGCGCACGATTGTCCTTGCCTGTGATGTCCGCATCGCGATGCCCAACAGTGATGCGTACTGCGGGCTGGGCATGAAGGTCATTCTCGGCGTGCTTGCGACCGGCTTGGTCACTGTAAGCCGTCGTTGTGAGGAATGTTAGGAAGAATAGAAGGTTTCTCATTGGAAGTGTCACTTGCTGGATGATTCGTGGAGTTCCCGTAATACCTGGAGATCGGTTTCTTTGCCGCCAGGATCAAAGTCGAGTGCGTTCTCGGCGGCGATCAGGGCTTGGCGATTTGCTTCAATGCGAGTGCGCTCGCCGGGTTTCGCCGCGGCGACATAGATGGCGACGCGGCTGGCTTCATCGCGGATGATGATCGTGCTGTCGTTCACGGTAGCGTCTATTTCGCGGAGGCCATCGGCATCGACGCGAAAGACTTCATCAATGGCGTTGAGATAAGCGGGAATCTTAAATTGAAACGTCGTCTCCCGCGGTGCGCCGAATTTAAAGACGCGCTCCTGTTTGTCCGCTTTGTAATCGAGATCAAGCGCAAACAACACCGCGCCGCGTGGCCCTGCGATCACGTCAAGATCCCAATCGGGTTTGCCGTCGCGTAGGATGCGCTGGTGACTAACGGCATCACCTTCCAAGTAATAGTGTTCGAGCATGCGGATCTCGCGCCCGACCCGTGTGATTGGGTCAATGAGATCTGGATAGGCTAACAATGATCGTAGGCTCAAGTTGAACCAATAGAGGGAAGTGATTCGGCTGCTGAGTCCGTGGTAGGCTTGAAGCCGGAGTTCATCGGAGGTCGGCGATGAACGTTCGCGCCCGCCGTAGCCGCGCCATCCATGATGAGCGCCTTGTGACCAATAGGCAACCGGGCGGGGCCGATTGAGTTCGCGTAGAGAACGAGACATTTCCCCGATCGTTTCCAAGGGCGCTCCCCAGCGAATCGACTCGCCGTCCCAGCGATCATAGCGACTCCATGAGTCGGGTGACGGCGCGGTCACGCGGTAAGCATCGTAGTGCGGGTAGTCGGACAGTCCGGCATAGAAGCGCCAGATTCGCTCTTCGCTATGCGTGACCGACGTGGGCAGGCGTGTGGGTGCGTAGGGGGTAAAGGCCTTCCAAACGTCTTGTGGCGAAACGGGTGTGCCGCCGCCGTATTGGGGCTCGCCAAGGAACTCAACTGCGTGGATACGTGGAAGCATCTCGTCTGTGTCGTAATGTGAGATCGGTTGCAGACGGTTCATGTATTTGAGCGGATAACGCTCAAAGAGGTCACTGTCAGAGTAACCAGAAACTTCCTGGTGCATGCCCGTATTCACATGCATGCGACGCAACGCCTTGAGATACGGTTCTGCCTGAAGCGTATTGATCGTTCCGAGTTTATCCGCCACCCAACCGCCACCGATGTCAAAGACCTCACGTTTGATCCGCTGATGAGCCCAGGCCGTGATCGATTGCTCATCGGCATCTGTTAGTCGAACTTGCAATGCGGCGTACGTCAATGGAAGTGGCCCGGTGGAGACACGCGCGCCGCCGCGATCTTTGGCAGGAATCATGCTGTCCTGCGGAAAGCGAGCCATCTCCGCACGGATCCAGGGTTGAGGCACTAGCGCTCTCCAAGTGGCATTGCTCTTGGGGAGCCACAGCCGACAGGCGTCTAATTTCACTGCGCCCTCGGTTTGATTGACGACATGGAAGACCATCGAGTCGGGTTGGACGCTGTCATCTTCACCAAGAAACGTCACGGCAGAGAGCCAGACGTTGGGCTTGTCGATCGGCACCTTCAAGCGACTTGGCTGCGGGGCGTTGGGAAGTGTCAGTGTCAACTCTGCCTGCTTTCCAACTCCCCAAGGAGCGCGTTTGCCATTCCAGCTCCACACCGTCATCGCACCTGGTGGAAGATCGAGCGGATCCGTCCAGGCTGATGGCAGGTCGTGCCAGGCCCAGGCATCGGTTTCCACGAGTTCTGCAGGTGTCTGACCACGCAGACGGATCTCGGTCGATGCTGGGAATGTCAGCGTCTCCTTTGACGTGTTTCGGAGGAAGACCTCGACCCGCGCTCCGAGGCTAAAGTCCGCTTCCTTGCGGTAGCGCATCTCGGTGGACTGCACATGGGGGACGACATGCACACCCTCTAGAGAAATGCCCTCTTGGGCGTGAGTGCTCTCAAGGGATAGACAAAGCGCGAAGAGCGCGAGCGGCATGCGCGCTGCCATGGATGTTAACAAAGAAGGAAAGTGCATGTTTCTCGTTCGAGATTACACACCCTAGCGATCCTTGGTCACGATCGATTTCGCCCCATGATCGCTCACCGGCTTGCGGTAACCCTCGATTCGGTTTCCGAGGATCGTGGCCTCACTGTTCTCTTTGGCTAGGATGCCATGGCCGCCGTTCTTGCCTTCGAGAACATTGTCAGTTGCGGTCAGTTTCCCGTCTAACAAGACGCCTGCGACACCGCCTCCTTTGATCTTGTTGCCGATCAGGGAAGCTTTCGATCCGCCGAGGATCGCAACGATGGGCGGCATGCCGCCGGTTCTCTCGAACGTATTGTTCAGGAGGATCGCTTCGGCTCCATCCGGCATGCCCACGGCCACCAAGCGGTTGTCCAGACACGTATTCTCAAGAACGCGGGCGTTCGAGTCGCCACGGATCCCAATGCCAGCCGTTTCATTCTTCTCAAGACGATTCTGGAGTAGTAGGGGTTGGGCAGAGTTGACACCGATTCCAGCCGCTTTGTTCTCAAAGCAATCATTATCGACAATTAGAGCAGCACTATCACTGCGACAACCAATGCCTGCGGCCTCGTTGCGGTAACACCGATTGCTTCGCACAATGGGTGCGGCTTCATCCTCCACGCCGATACCCGCCATCGCATTCTCATAGCAATCATTATCCTCCACAATCGGTCGGGTCTTCGCCCCAGTGCGAATCCCAATACCTGCCCGACGATTTCCATAGCAGCGGTTATTCCGCAAGACAGGGCTCGAACCCTCACTCACACCGATGCCGGCTCTCACATTGCGATAGCAGCGGTTGTTCGTCACCAATGGGCTGGCGCCGTTGTGGCCGATCCCCGCGTAGAGGTTCTCGAAACAGGTGTTGCTGTCGATGAACGCGGTGGAGCCTTTCATTGACCCAATGCCGCCTCCCATGTTGCGATAGCAAACGTTGCCGGCAACTCTCGGAGCCGTGGAGGTTCCCTCAACACCAACAATGGCAATGCCAGTGTCCCCATTGTGCCTGACAATGTTGTTGGTCACCGTGCAGTTGAGGCCAGTGATCGCGATGGCGGGTTTGCCAAAGGTTCCAATGTGTTCGTGGGACTGGTTCTCCCCTTGTTCGTCCCAGTGCCTCTTCCATTGTTCCTCATCGTAGAGGCCGACCCGTGTGATGGTGAAACCGTCCAGCGTCGCACCCTCGGCCATCGTCACGCCCGGGGCGTCTCCGTTCTCGCCCCCACCATCGAGAATCGTGGTCTCGGCACGTATGAGGCCCAGCTTGCCTCTCTCGTTCCCGCCGACACTGCGCACCGTGATGCCCGGTTTCAGCACAAGGCGTTCCAGATATGTCCCGGCGGAGACTTCGATGGTGTCACCAGCATCGACGGCGTCGATCGCGCTTTGGATGGTTTCGTAGTCGGTCGGCACACGGATGACGTCCGCGAAGGAGATCGACGCCGAGAGGAGCGCAAAGAGGATGAACGGCGGGAGGTTCTTCATTGCCGCAGCATGGAATCCTGCCCGGAAATGGGAAGCTCGGAAGCGTTCTGAGCCCCTACTACCTGGCTGCGTTCTTACCTCCATCTGCAAGAAATCGGTCTTTATCTCAAGCTAGAGGCGGTTCATCCCAAACCCGTCGTGGAGTGGACGGCATTGGGCTTTCTTTGCAAGGTCGCGGGAATTCCTCCTGGCGGCCCTGAACAAGCAAATACCTAAGAAATCCAATGAATAGAACATCCCTAGTCATGGTAGCCGCCCTTGCGGTGGTCACCATTACCCCTGCAAGCGCCCAGCGGCTCTTTGGCCGCGGTGGCGAGAACTCTCCAAGCAAGACCGAACGCGAAGAAGCGCGCCAAGCTCTCATCGATGAATTCGATGCAGATGGCGATGGCGTCCTGAACAAGGCAGAGCGAGAAGCTGCCAAGGAAGCCCGCGCGGCTCTCAGAGCGGAGCGGCCCCAAATGCGCCAACGTGGTGCGCGGCGCGGTTCCTTTGCTGGTCGTCGGCCAATGTTTGGAGGTGACCGTGCGGCCCGCACCCAAGCGATCATTGATCGAATGAAAGCGGCCATCGAAAGCGGCGAGCTTCCCGAGGGCGTCACCCCTGAGCAAGCAGCGGAAGGCCTCGCCAAGCTTGAGAACGCTCTCGCAACAGGTGAGCGTCCCGACGGCGAACGCCCGGCGAATGTCGTGCGTCCCGAAGGTGCGGGTGCGCAGGGCGCTGGTTTCCCGGGCGGTGCCGCTCGCGTGCAGGCGATCATTGATCGCATCAGTGCGGCCATCGAGTCCGGGAGCCTTCCCGAAGGTGTCAGCGCTGAGCAAGCGGCCGATCGCATCGCGATGCTTCAGCAAGCGCTTGAGACTGGCGAGCGTCCCGAAGGCCAGCGTCCAGAAGGCGTTGGTCGTCCAGAAGGCGTTGGTCGTCCAGAAGGCGTTGGTCGTCCAGAAGGCGTTGGTCGTCCAGAAGGTGTTGGTCGTCCAGAGCGGTTCGGATTCGGTCGTGGTCGTCGCTAGATTAGCGTTAGATAACCCCAACCGATCATGTTAGGGGCGGGCTCGCTCGACGGGCCCGCCTTCATCCCTCACTTCGCCTGAAGATCTGGTTAAGCACATGAGTATTGATCACTCGATGACCCTTCGGCTGTTTGTTGGTCTGTTATGTTCTGTCATCAGCACCTTCGCGAGCGAGCTGTATTCCACCGACTTCTCTGACTTTCCCGTCGGTGAAGATCAGTTGGTCGGCCATGATGGTTGGGAGGGGACGAATATTGGCCAGGGCGTGCATGGCATTGATGCCGAGGCCATCGCCGGTATCGGGCAAAGCGCTTACTTAGGTGCCGCTCCTCCGAGTCCGGGGACGGAAGCGGTCAGCGTCTTCCGCCCTCTCGCAAGCCCAGTGACATCTGAAGCTGTGGTCGAGTTTCAGACCGTGTTCGGCATTGCCGCTTCGACTCAGGGCGGAGAGGACATCTTCACCTTCACCTTCTACAATGCAGATGACGACTACCTAGCAGCCATCCAGTTTGATACCACTCTGTTAGACTATGGCATCTGGCAGGACGATGGATCCGAGGCGGTTCACACCGGGGAGTCGTTTGAAATGGACGTTCTCTACCTGCTCACAGTCACCATTGATCTCTCCGCGAACCGATGGTCGGCTGATCTGGACGGACTTCCGATCTTCACCGATGCTGACTTCACCCGCTCCGATGTGGACAAGACGCTAGGAAGCGTGGCGGCAGAATGGATCCTTGTCGATGTCAACAACCCGGGTGACAATTGGCTGCTGTTTGACGACTGGTCGCTAGAGCTGGTCAACGCTAGTCCTCCAATACCACCTTTCGCGATTTCTTCGATAGCGAGGCTTCCCACGGGTGAGACTCAGATCACTTGGGAGCCGGTCGAAGGAACAGCCACCTATCGAGTGCAGCATAGCGAGGACGGCATCCTTTGGCGGTCTGATCTTCCTGGAGCGGATCGTATCCCCGGGACGGACTCAGAAACTTCGATGTCATTCGTCGATGAAACCGTTAGCAACCGCTCCGTTAGGTTTTACCGAGTGCAACGATTCGAATGATGACCATGATTGCTCGACGCAGCATTCTCGTGCTTACCCACCTTGCTCTTGCAGGGCTCGCATTCTTGTTCGGACGCTCTGGCACCAGCGATGCCAGCTCATCGCCACGCCAGGTCAATGCAAGCAGTGGTTTCTCTCTGGTTGAATCAGAACCCAACGTTTCCGCCGGAGAAGATTCTCTCTCTACTCAGCTGGACTTTGTCGGTCGGGTGGGCCAAGAATCCTCGCGCATTGATCAGTTGGCGACGGCAGAGGTTCTCTCTGAGTTGAAAGATCGCCGCTACTTGCCCGGGAATGCTAGCAACTTTCTCGCACAGCAACTGCTATTGGCCCGCTACGCCGCTTTGGATCCTGAAACAGCCCTGACATTTGTTGATTCGATGTCTGGTCTCGACCATGAGTTTGGCCTGCAAACGGTGATGCAGGCTTGGGCAGCCGACGATCCAACCGCTGCGGCAGCCTACTTTGTGGAGAATCGAGAGGACTTTGGTGAAACGTGGGAAGATCAAGGCAGTGTGGCCGGGAATCTCGCCGCGGAATGGGCGAGGCAGTCTAGCGCAGATGCCATTGAGTGGGCAACGCGCCTACCGAAGCCCCTCCAAGGTGAAGTGGTTGCCCGCACCATTGCGGCGATTGCTCAAGAAGATCCGTTAGAGGCGGCAAACGCTGTCTTGGCGATGGAGCCAGGAGATGCCCAGCGCGAGGGTGTCAAGACGCTGGCGAGTCAGTGGGCCTATCAAGATCCCAATGCTGCTGCTGCGTGGGTTCAATCGAGCACCGAGGGAAAGGAGCAAGCGGAAGCTACCGCAAGCGTGACTCAGGCGTGGATGAGAGATGACCCGATGGGTGCCTCTGCCTGGGTCGCTGACTTACCAGAAGGCTCGACCAAAGATGCCGCTATCTTGGCGATGACGGAGTCCCGCCACCTGCGCCGCGATCTCGAGGCGGCTGCGGTTTGGTCTTCGGCCATTCAGGATGAGCGTTTGCGCGATGAACTGCTTCGTTCCGTGACCACGCGTTGGCTTGCACAGGATCCCACCGCTGCCCGAGCCTGGCTGGAAACCCGAGAGCCCGCGCCGTAGCCCGAGTTCCTAAAGGACAAGGTCGTGAATGTCCGATAGATTCTGCAAATGTCTGTGTTGTTCCATCGCCGTTGGCTAGTGCCTCTCCTGATCTCGGTGGCGGCTTGGCTGCTCTTGTTAGTCTTGTTCGCCACGCAGGCAGTCATCGTTGGCGGATTGGAACTATGGGTCGCTGTTAAACTGGGGATCCGGCTTTGGATTGGGTGGGCAGCGTTGATTCCGCTCGTGGTCTTGCTGAGCACCCGTTTCCCTCTCGAGCGACGTCGCCTATTCGCCAACGCTGGCATTCACATGACAGCCTGCGCCGTGGCAATCGCAGCCAACCAGCTGATTGGGATGCTTCAACCGCCGGTGTCCTTCGGGATGGGTAGCAGACCTTCGGGCCCTCCACCATGGGTCGTTGAATCCTTGGGAGAAGACGTCCAGTTGAATGGCCCTCCCTTTGGAGCCCGACCTCCTTTCGAGGTAGGCCCTCCACGTCGCGGTCGGCCAGCCAAGGCGATTCGAGGTGCCAGGATTGTCTTCGATTTCCTGATCTATTGGAGCGTCGTGTGTGCTTGTCAGGCCCTCCGTTGGTCTCGTCTCGCGCGCGAACGTGAACGCCAATCCATCGCTGCACAAGCCAGCGCTACGGAGGCGCGCTTGCAAGCGCTCCAGATGCAGCTGAATCCGCATTTCCTATTCAATGCCCTCAACGCCATCACCACTCTCGTCCACACGGATTCCCAAGCTGCGGATGACATGTTAGGCGATCTTGGAGAACTGTTGCGTGTCTCCTTGGACAGCGCCGGTGAGCAGGAGGTTTCCTTGCGACGAGAGTTGGAATTCCTAAGCCGCTACCTGAGCGTGGAGCAAACCCGATTTGGCGACCGTTTGCAGATCGCCAAAGAGATCGCGCCAGACACCCTGGACGCTTATGTCCCCACCTTTATACTCCAGCCGATTGTGGAGAACGCCGTACGCCACGGCATCGAACCGCTTTCTTCTTCTGGCACCATCACGCTGAAGAGTTCGCGGCACGGCAATCGTCTCCACCTTCAGATCGCGGATTCTGGGATAGGCTTGTCCGAGCATCCGAATCCAGGCGGCATCGGAGTGACCAACACACGCAGTCGACTCGAACAGCTCTATGGCAAGCAAGCACGATTCGAGATCAGTAACAGAAAGGATGGTGGTTGTGAGGTGCAGATCGAAATTCCGTTCCGCACCGTGCCAGGCAACCCAGATAGCGAATCCATCACATGAGTATCAGCACCGTAATCGTGGATGACGAGCCCTTGGCACGAAAACGCGTTCGGCTTCTTTTAGACAAAGAAGATGACGTTGAGCTCATTGCGGAATGTGCCAGTGGCGAAGAAGCACTCTCGATCCTGGAGGAGCAAAGCATCGATCTCCTCTTCCTGGATGTGCAAATGCCAGGGATCGATGGTTTCGAAGTTCTTCAGCGAATTCCCGAGGAACAGCTGCCCGTCGTCATCTTCACCACCGCTTACGATCAGCACGCACTCCGGGCCTTTGAATCACATGCCCTCGACTACCTTCTCAAGCCCTTCAAGACCGCGCGATTCTCTCAAGCCATGCAGCGGGCGCGCCAACGTCTCAAGGAGCGGGATAGCAACCAATCCGTGCATCGTTTGGTAGCGATGTTAGCAGAGCAGGACACCCGCCCGCCCGGTTCTACCAAGAAATACCTGACGCGACTCACGGTGAAGCACCAAGACAAAGTGCTTCTCGTCCAAGTGGCTGATGTCACATCTTTTGAATCTGCGGGCAACTACGTCGTCGCCGCCGAAGGCGACAACAACCACTTGCTGCGCGAAACTTTGACCGCCTTGGAGAAGCAGCTCGATCCCGAGCAGTTCTTCCGTGTCAGCCGCAGTGCCATCGTCAACCTCGACTGCGTCCATAGGATCGAGACGATGTTCAAGGGCGAGCATGCCGTGGTTCTCAAGAGCGGCAAGCGCCTCACCATGACCCGCGGCTTGCGCGAGATGGAGAAAGCGTTGAAGCCTTGAAGGAAGTCGACTCTAGTGAAACGGCTGCGGAAAAGTGGCGTAACCCATCGCTGAAGCTCCTTCGACGCAGAAGACATGCAGAGCCACTAAGAACCTTCCAGCATTTGCTGTCCGAACGGCTTGAAACTTTTTTGTGATGTTGGCGAGCAAATGACGAATTACCCGGTGACCGCGCGGTTTGCGGCGGTCAGCACCGAGTTCTTCGTCCTTTATGAAACGCTCCCAAGCCATCGATCTCTTCATTCACAAAGACAAAGTCGCGCTGTTCTGGTTCGCAGTCGCGCTACTGGTGTCGGTCGGGTTCTGGTGGGAGCGGCAGCGACTGGTGAAGCAACTGATGGCGAAGCCGCAGTTCTTTGTGATGGATGCCAATCACACCTACTACTTGCCGTCGGCGATGGACTTCGGCAGTGCGAAGGAGGTGCATGCGGCGCAGACGCGTTTGGCGATGGAAGCCCTGTTTAATCGCGATCCGAGTGGGCCAGATAGTCCCGAGCGACTGAAGCGGATTCTGGGGCGCGATGCCTATCGCAAGGCGCAGGAAACCTTCGGCAAGGAAGCCGACGAATTTGCCGACAAACAGATTCACCAGAAGGTCGAGCTGGGCCCAATCCAAGTCTTGCAAGTGCGCGACGACTCCGTGCTCACGGGCGTCGAAGGCCAGCTGATCCGCAATGGCGTCTTTCGCGGGAAGGCCTTCACCGAGGTCTTGGCCGTGAAGGCCCAGTTCAAGTTCATCCTCAACCCTGACATGACGGCGAACGGTCGCTTTCCCACCGTGGCCATCGCCTTCGATTTCACCATGGAATCCAACACATGAAACCATCCTCACTCACACACCAACTCCTCAGTCTCTTGGTTGCCGTGCCTCTCGGCCACGCCCTCGCTGCCGATCCTGTGGAACAGCAAGCGCTCAAGACCGATGGCCCGTTGACGATTGGCGTCGGCAGCAAAGCGGTCACCACTTTGCAGTTTCCCCGTGCCGTGAACGGGATCTTTGGCTATGGGCTCACGACCGGAGCGGAGCCGGGAACCTATCATTACGCGCATCCCGAAGGCTCGCGCGTCCTGGCTTTGCGCAACCTTCTGCCTGGCAAAGAGACATTCCTGACGGTCTTGCTTGGACGCGAAGATCTTTACGTGCTCCACCTCAAGCCTTCGGCGGATCCGCCGGCGCTCGTGCGTTTGACTGAGCCAACCTCACATCATGCGCAAGCACGTCCCATCGATCCCGAAGCGGTTGAGGAGCGCAAGCTGGATCACGACACGGCCCGCCTGTTCAACCTCCTCAAGCTGGGCAAGAACGAGCGCACGTTTCGGATCGCCGTGCCGCACCTCTATCAAAATGTCGAATCGAAAGACGTCGAGCACCGATGGGACGATGACAAGGTTGCGACGGTGATCACACGGGTGCATCGCTTCCCGCAAGAAGATGCCATCTTCCTCAACGCACGAATCGAGAATCAAACAGCCAAGCCGCTTTACTTTGATCCCGGCTCGCTGCAAGTGAAGGTCGGCTCGCGCACCTATCCAACTGCCCTGGTGGATGCTTCCTCCGAGATTCCGGCAAAGGGAAACGTCAACGTACACGCCATCATACGTGGTGGGATCGAAGGCGAACGCGCGCATCTCAGCATCAAGAACGAGTTCCAACTCGTCATGGCGGAATACACCGATTCGCCGGACACCTTGGCATTGCGAGAGGCGCTCGGCACCATCCTGGAACCGCTCCCGGACGGGCCCGATGCTTCACTCTTTCCTGATCCGATTCCCGTGAAGAAAGGAGGCTCGAAATGATGGGTCGGATCATTGGCTTCTTTAAATCGCCTGCCGGAGCGGGCGTGCTGTTTCTGGTAGGGATGTTCGTGTTCTTCTACTTCGTCCGCCAATATCGCGAACGGAAGGCGGCCGAAGTCGCGTCGAGCGAACGCGTCAACGTGCTCGGTCAGATGTCCCCTGAGGACGCACCGCATGACCCCTCCCAGCCGCTCACCTCGCAATGGGTCGATCAAGGCAAGCTGCAGCGATTCGACGTGCCGCACGAGCAAGCCGATCCCCAGGCACCGCTTCCCACACCGACCGCCCAGCCGAACCAACGTCCAGCCTTGCCGCCTCTGGTACATGTGTTCCGCGAAGCCCCTGATGAACCTAACGAAACCACTGAGCGCTCGGCACCGCGTGTCTTTGCTCCCACTGGAATGCTCATTCCCTGCCAACTCGTCATCACCGTCGACTCCAGTGCGCTCGACACGCCGGTCGTGGGTATCGTCACCGATGATGTCTGGCACAACCAGAATCTCATCGTCCCCGCAGGCACGGAGGTGCATGGCTTCGCCAAACGCGGACGGGTGCGTGATCGCATCGCCGTGACCGGCACCTGGACGTTTGTTTGGCAGGACGGCAAGGAAGGGCGCATCAATGGTATCGCCCTGGATCGCGACTACGATCCTGACGACGACAGCTTCACCATCACCGATGGCTCGGCTGGCATCCGCGGCACAGTTGAGAAGACCGATCAATACCTGGAGTTCAAGATGTTCGCTGCCTCCGCTCTGGCTGGCATGACTCAGAATGCCAAGAAGACCACGAAGACGGTCTTCGGTGAATACGAGAACAACGGTATTCACAACGCCGTGCTCGATGGTGGTGAAGAGGTCGCTGAGCGCTACGCTCGCCTCATGCTCGACCAGATCGAGGGCGATGGCCTCTTTGTCAGAGTGCCCGCCGGAACCGAATTCTACATCTATACCTTGCAGGTGTTCGAGCCGCGGCTCGCCAGTGTGGCCGGACTGCGCCAAGGCCAGCGCCCAATCAATTCCTGGCAGACCAATCAAACGGAAACGCCCACCACGCAATCGACACCCTCGCCAAGCCGCCAACGTGTCATGCGCGAAGCGCTCGAAGAACGCGCTGAAATGGAGCGGCTCCTCAACGAATCCTAACATGAACGCCTTACTTCCATTGCACCTTGCTACCCTAGCGTTGTCAGCCTGCACGACAGCGCCAAAACCCACCACCGCGCCTCCCCTGCCGACAAAGCGATCCGCCCAAGTGCGACAAACCACCCTCCAGCCAAGCGACATCCGTCGCGTCCGCACGGGCGAATTCGTGAAGACCTATCACGTCGGACGTTCGGTCAAAGGTCGCCAGGGCCGCACCATGCATGAAGCGCACCGCGTCTACCGGCTGGAGAAACCGAGCCGCTGGAACTTGCTGCGCCATCAACCGCCATTGGCCAGCACCGGCCCGGTCAATCAAGTCGTCGATTCCGCCTTCAAACCAGCTCCCGAGTCCTCCGAGATTCGCGCCGAGCACAACCGGCAACGGGCTATCAGCGAGGAGTTCGAACAAGCTCGCGAGCGTTTGTCGGCAGCGGCGACACGAGCGGAAGCGCAACTGATGGATCGACACAATAGCGGGCGGGAAATCGCCGGGCTACGACAAGAAGTCGCCGCCTTGAAAGCGCAGAACGCAACCTTGAAAGCGCAAGTGCCCTCAGAATCTAACGAAGAGACGAACCAGCCTTCGCCCGCTCAGTCCTTGCGTCAGTGGGAAGCCAAGTTGGAGGACGATGAAAGCAAACGTTGAACGATTTCAGGCTTTGCGCGGCGTGTTAGAGCAGCAGATCCTTGGCCAAAGGGAAGTGATTCCATCGGTAGTGGATACCCTGCTCGATGGCGAACTGGGGCTCACGGGCGCGGGCCGTCCCAAGGGGAGCTTCCTCTTTCTCGGGCCGACTGGTGTCGGCAAGACGGAACTGACCGTGGCGTTCACGCGTCATCTCTTCGGCGACGAGCACTTGGTGCGCTTCGACATGAGCGAGTATCAGAATCAGGAAAGCGTCGGCATTCTGCTAGGACATTCGGAGCATGAGACCGGACTCGTGGCCCGTCGCCTGCGTGAAGTCGGAGGCAAAGGCACGGTGCTGCTCGACGAGATCGAGAAAGCCCATCCACGGGTTCTGGATTTGCTTCTGCAAATGCTCGACGCGGCGCGACTCACGATGGCCAACGGCGAGACGGTGGATTTCAGTGAGTGCTACCTCGTGTGCACGTCCAACATCGCCGGAGCTGCCATCCTCGATGTCAGGCACAGTGTCAGGGCCACTTTGGTGCGCTTTGTCGAAGCCCAAGCGCAAGCAGCGCTTCGGCCCGAGATCTTCGCGCGCTTCCAAGTGGTATCGGTCTTTGATCGGCTCGGCTATGACGATCAACTGGCCATTGCCAGACATCTGCTAGAGCGCGAAATCCGTGAGCAATCGGAGCGGACAGGGATTGAAATCGACTACGATGCCGGGCTGATCGCGCACCTCACGGGCGAAGGCTACCACCCCCGGTTGGGCGCTCGCCCCATGCGGCGATGCATCGAACGCTTTGTCCGGCAGGCGCTGCGCGAGCGCTTGCTCAAGGGCCAAACCGAGGGCATTTGCCTGCAACCTCCATCACTGACATCAGCGGCATGAGCACTCCCGATCCTCTCTTTCCCGATACCCGCTGGAGTCTCGTCTCGCGCTGGCAACATCAGCCCGAGGTGGCTTCGCGAGCGCTCGAAGACCTCTGCCGTATCTATTGGTATCCCGTCTACGCCTATATCCGCAACTTGGGACGGGAACACCATGAAGCGGAAGACCTCACCCAAGCCTACTTCGCGTCGCTGATCGAACGCGGTGGATTGATGCAGGCCAGCCCAGATCGGGGCAAACTGCGCACCTTCTTCTGCATGACCGCCAAGCGATTCGTCGTCGATCACCATCGCCGAGAGCAACGACAACGACGCGGCGGCGAAGCGACTTTCATTCCGCTGGACGCTGAAGATGCCGACCAGCGCTACCGCTCGGAACCGGCCACGACTGACACACCGGAAACGCTCTTCGAAAAGCAGTGGGCCAACACGGTCATTGATCAAGCGTTAGGGAATCTGACGAAATACTACGAGCGGCGTGGCAAGCGCGAGTTGCTCACGGCCATGCTGCCCTACCTCAGTCGTCACAATCGCGACGGCACCCAAGAGGACGTCGCTGCCAGCTTTGGACTCCAGGTGAATGCTTTCCGCATGCACATCACGCGGATGCGGCAACGCTATCAGGAACGACTCCGGGCGGTGGTCGCTGACACTTTGACCGATCTCGATGAGCTGGAGGAGGAACTCGATCACCTCATGCGGATCTTCGAGCGATGAACGACACTCGCTTGGCCTGGCTGGATCAGGCGCGTTGGGTGGCCATCGTGCTGATGGTCGTCGATCACGCCCTCGTGTTTCTCACTCCCGAGAGTCCAGCCGCAACGCTCTTGCGAACGACCGTCACCCGCTGCGCAGAACCACTGTTTGTCTTCGTCATGGCTTGGCTCGTCCTCGAACGCCGCCACGCCATGAAGTGGAAACGTTGGCTGCAGATCGTGGCTTTGTCAGGAATCACGTCAGCCATCCTGTCCGTGAGGCTCGGCTATGCCATGTTCGACGTTCTGGTCAGCATCGCCATCGTCAGTCCGTACTTGCACTGGTGGAGCCGAATGTCTCACAGAGCTACACCAACGCTCACCTATTTGTCCGGAGCCTTGGCTGTGATCCCACTGGAGTTCGGCGGTGTTGTCTTCGATTACTCACCACTCCTCTTGCTCTATCAGGTCGGCGTGGCGAGCTGGCTGCGAAGCCAACAGCTTGGGCACATCGTTGCGTCTACAGTCGTGGCTATGATCGCAACCTCCTGCGGTTCTGCGCTCGGCTGGGCAACCTTGCCCACCTTGTTGATCGTGCTCCTCGGTCACCCGGTGGCCATTGCGGTGCTCTTGCTCGTAAGGAACTGCAGTTGGGAGATTCCACCCGTTGCCCTGACACTCGCACATTGGCCGCTCACCACCTATGCGGGACACCTCTTCATCCTCGCACTCCTCCCATGATGCCACTGCTCAAACTTCTCGCGGGCCTGCTGCTTGGCGGTGCCGGTGTCGTTGCCTGGTTCACCCTTTCGGCACCGACGCAGCAACCGGTGAGCCTTGGCCTCGGCGTGCTCGGCTTCTTGTTGGTCATCTGGCCAACGCGAAAGGCGGTGTTGCAGTTGGGTGGGCTGCGCTGGACGGCAGAAGAACTCTGCCGGCACGTCCTGATCACCGGCGATACGGGTTGTGGCAAGACCTCGTCCGGCTTTCACGCGCTGCTCGTGCGAATGACGCAGCGCATTCCTGAATGGGGCGGGCTCGTGGTCGGTGTCAAAGGCGACGAAACCGAGTTCCTCGAGGAATTGCTCGACGCCCATGGGCGACAAGAGCACTTGGTGCATGTGCAAGTGCGGCCCGCCGATGCCGACGCTCACTGGAAGCCGCCGCACCGCTACAACTTGCTCAGCGATCGCTCACTCCCCTGGACAGCCCACGCCAAGGCCATCGTCGACACGGCAGCCAGCCTCACGGCGGGGAGGCAAGACGCCTTCTTCAAGCCGATGGCACAGATGGCGTTGGCGAACGCTCTCACTTTGCTTCAAGCGCTTGGCCATCCCGTCACCCTGGTGCGAGCCTATCACTTGCTCACTTCAGACCGCATACTCAAAGTAGCCCTGGAGGAACTCGAACAACAGCAACCGACCGAAGATCTCATTCGTTTGTCAGACTTCTTTCACTCGACGTTCGTCGATGCCAAGGCGCACGAACAACGGGAGGGCATCGAAGGCACGATCAAGACCTACCTCGGTTTCTTTCTCGATCCAGCGTTGGTGGAAGTGTTCTCCAGTGACGAGCCCAACACCTTCGAGATCTCGGAGGTCGATGCTGGCGCGGTCATCGCCACGTCGATGCCACAGCGTTTTGTCAGTGAGCGGCGCTACATCAACACCTACCTGAAGATGCTCTTCTTCTACCACGCACTCCGACGCTACGAGTTGCCCAGTGCTGAGCAGCGCAAACGCAACCAGCTGCTCCTCGTTGCCGATGAATACCAAGACGTCGTTACGGCCAGCGAAGATGGCGTCAGCGATCACACCATCGTCGATCGCATTCGTGGGGCGAAGTGCGCGATCATCGCCGGAATGCAGAGCGAAGTCTCGGCCGACCCAGCTATCGGGCGCGACAAACGCAAAGTGTTAGCCTTGAACTTCCGCACAAGACTCATCTTCCGCGCGGCTGACATGGAAGGGGCCACCGCCAGCGCCGATTTCATCGGCAAGAAGAAGGTGTGGAAGAAGTCGACCTCGTCGAAACCCTGGGGCAGTGGCGGCACCACCCACAGCCGCCGCGAGGACGAAGACTACAAGGTGAAACCTTCCGTGCTCATGAACCTGCGCGATCATACCGCCGTCATCGTGCATCCCTCGAAGCGCTTCATCCGCAAGCTTATCGCTCCGGTCGATGGCACTGGCAGAGTCGCGAAGTGGTTCCGGCGGTGGCGTGCGTTAGGATGACTTCAACAGCAGGGACACCGCCCGTTTGACCTCAGCGTTGTCCTGTCCTGGAACGTAGAGATCATCGCCGACGATCAAGGCCGCGAGCACTTCAAGGCGCGAGCGCGTGGTCGCATTCGCTATCTGCACAGGGCCAAACGCGGAGAAAAACGGATGCCGCTTCATGTCAGGGTGGCGCAACGCTTCGTAGATCGCGACGCGACGCAAGGCTGCCTGTTCGTCCAAGTCGGCAATCGGCAAGGTTGGAACGCCTAGTTGCTCGCAGAATTGAGGGAAATCAGCGACTTTGGCAGGATCGAGTTGGAGGTGCTCGGGATCACGGACGAAGAGACCATTGCTTTCGATGAGTGAGAGAATCTTGCAGGCGGCGGCGAACTCTGGCGAACCATTAACGAACGCAATTTGCCGATCAGGAAAATCAGGCAGTATGATCGCCAACGACTGCTGGGTAAGTTTGGTAATCAGTGCAACCGGAACGCCGTGCCTTCGCAAGGCTACTTGAGTGGAAGCTGCGATGGGCACCTGATAGAGAGTCGGAACATCGATGGCTTCGATCTCGAAGGGGGCGGAACGTGTGACCGCGAAACGAACGAGTCGGTCATTGATAGGCAGCTCTACTTCATGCTTTCCGGATTCGGGAAGCGCCCGACGTGCCTCATCAATTGCCGCCCAGAAGGCGTTCTCTCCTCGTGATTGAAAGACCATGAATCCACTCACACCTGCCATAGCCAACCCTCCTGAGGCGAACACCAGCACTCTCCGCCGCGACAACTTCCTGGTCGATCCGAGCAAAGCCTCACGAAATGCCAATGCCGTGGGATAGCGTTGTGCCGGATCGCTTGCCAGCGCTTTGGCAACGACGTGATCGTAGGCCTTCAACTCGGGGCGTGTCGTGCTGAGCAATGGCACCGTTCCACCAGGCCATGTGCCGATCAGCATGTAATAGAGAACGGCACCCAAACTGAAGATGTCAGCGCGAGCATCCACCTTCTTGGAGGAGATCAGTTGCTCCGGAGCCATGAAGCCGTAGGTGCCCATCCGGTCATTGCTGCTGGTTAGCGAGGTGGAGATGCGTTGCGCTCCCAACACTTTGGCCAACCCGAAATCGCAAAGCTTCGGAACGCCGTCTTCGGCGAGAAGAATGTTCCCCGGCTTGATGTCACGATGAACGATTCCGTTCTCATGCAGTGCCTGCAGCCCGAGACAGACATCGGCCATGATGCGCACGGCTTGTTCCGGTTCGAAACGGGTACCTTCAGCAATCTGGTCAGCGATCGATCCTCCCGTCACGTATTCCATCACCATGAACGGGTAGTCCTCTGGCGTTTTCCCGAAATCAAGAAAGGTGACGATGTGAGGATTGGCCAAGCTCGCGATGGTGCGGGATTCGCGAAAGAACCGCTTCTGGAGTTCTGGCGATTCCTTCAGCCAGTGCGGCAAGAGCTTCACCACGACTCGTTGGCCGTCGTCGTTGCGTGCGAGATAGACCCGCACTCCCGTTTCGGAGTGGGAAGTGATCAATCGATCCGGCTGGTACTTGCCCATGGTGCCAGCCAAGCGTGCCTCGCCTTCTTCCAGAGCGGACTCACCCGCGCTCCGGAGAAGATCACGAAAGTTGGCCATGGGATCGTCATTCTCCATTGAGCGGAAACTCTAATCGCCACAATGATAGACTTTGCGCCTAAACCATGCAATGCTGTTCGCCCTTCTGCGACAACGAGATGCGCCATCCCAACATCCTTGCATTCGCATGCTGGCTAGGCTCAATCGCCGTTACCCAGGCGCAAACGCCATGGATTCATTGGGAAGCCGGGTTCCACAACGACACCGGAAAGGCGGTTGTTTCCGTGCAAGCCGATTGGGCCGCGGACGGCATCCCTCAAAGCTACCACTACTGGAAAGAGAATCTCGAAGTGGCTGTTACCTGGCGGGCTGGAGACATCCTGACAACGAGGAATGACACGTTGATCTATGAGACAAGTTCCGCTTCAATTGAACCAATCCAACTGGACGTTAAGCTCAGCCATCGTCTTGGCCGTGGCCCCATCCAATGGGTCGAATCGCAAGGGCCCACCAATGATGGGCGTATCGCGACAAGCGTGTCGGATGGTGCCGTCTGCGAATTAGAAGTATTCCTGAACGAAACAAAACTAACGGATCAAGAACAGCGACACCTTACTACCGGTGAGCCCGGGAGTGGAGAATGGGATCGCATACGACTGAACGTGAAATCCGTCGGTGCCACCTTGGAGACGGGCACTCGAGTCGAACTCCAAATCGCTGGCGCACCGATGGCACGATCAACGCACAAGATCCCAAGCACCTCAGACCCACTGCCTTCAATCTTTGTGTTAGATGGCACACGCGAACTGAACTTCTGGGCCACGAAAACAAGGTTCGACCAATGCCAGCTCCAGTCGGATAGCTCCAAGTTTCTCGTGTCATCAGAGCATCAGTTTGAGAGGCAAGGCAACCATACCCGGATCGATCTCCTCCTCGGCCATGACGCAACGGTTCCTTCCTTCGAATTCGTCAATCTGCTGATGGAAGCTGACGGATTCACCAATCTGCAGCCAACGGTCCTACTCAACTTCCGGGAGTTCGAGGTACAGTCCGTAAAGAGCCTCCTTGCAGGTAGCTGGAACCGGTTCCCATCTCATCCGGCAGGCACCCGACCCGCAGGTCGCCCGCTTTGGGAATCCTCGTTGGCCCTCGCGGACAAGTCAGACATTCACGACTTGGGCCCCATCCTCGACCTGGAGAATGGGATCTTCGTTGCCAAACACATCAACGAACGCCGGATCCTCAGCGGCGCTGTTCGGCGGGAGATAGCGTCCCATCCAGCGATCTGGAAACAGCGTGAAGCCCAACCGATCCGTCTTTCGCTTCTTCAGGGAGAAGCGCTTGGCTCAGACAACCGATTCGACATAGACGTTGTCGGCTACGAAGTAGTCGATGGGATTGAGCGCCCCACACTCTGGCAATCAACAGAAACCGAATGGAAGCGAATCCACCTCCCCACGAAACGACTCACGGTAGGTGGTAGAGCTTTCGACATCAACAACACTGGTCTTATCTGCGGCTACACGGAAATCCTGCATGGAGGCGTGTCGAACCGAGTTCCATCCCTTTGGAAACAAGACGCCGAAGGCAACTACCAAAGCCACACACTGCCAGTTCCAGAGAATGCCATTCATGCCGTGGCCGTCGCCATCAACCGCCGGGGAGTCGTCGTAGGCTGGTTCTCCGATGAAGACGGCAACGGTCGCGCATGCTACTGGGAACCGGGCACGGAAGGTGCCTCCTATCAATTTGTCGATCTGGATACGCTTGGCGTCGCACGCGGCATCAACGATCTGGATCAAATCGTCGGCGGCACCGACATCGACGCCTACCTGTGGCAGAGCGGCAAGCGCATCGACCTCTCCCAGATTCCCGGAGCCCCAGCACAAAGCCGCGCGCTCAGCATCAGTCACCTCGGGGAAGTCATGGTGTTGACCGACAAAGGTGCGCGCCAATTGCTCGTACCGAAAACAACATTCACGCCAATCAAGTGAATCTCCCTGGTCAGGCCTTAAGAACTGACTGCTCACAGATGGACGCTGAGGCCACTATTGGGCTTTGTCAGGGCGCACGTGAATGACGTTTGTTTGTTGCGCAGCTGCATCAGCAAAGAATTCGCGTCAATTGATGTGCCCTCTAGAAACTCAGACTCCGGGCGGGCTTCCGCACACTGCTTTGCACGGTAGATTGTCAGGGTTCGCGTCGAATCGTCTAAGGCTCTTCGGCAGAGTGCGGCGATGTAAAATCGATTGAACTGTCCATCTGCAAGGGTCTGCGAGGCTGTGTCTGGAACATGGGTGACGGTGTAGCCACCTGATGGAGTGGTTCGCTCCTCAAACCCCTTCATTCCCCCGCATGCCCAGATTCTGAATGCTAGCCAGTGCTCATCGTGAGATTCGGCGGCTTCCGTAAGCCAGGTGACCCAGTTCTCGGTTCCTGTGGAATTGAACCGTTTGCTGTAGTAGATCTGGCCAGTGCGGGCTGCAAGGTCAATTTCCTCCTTCATGAGGGTGCGGGTGCGGTCGTCAAGATCTCTATAGTTGAAGTTCATTAGAAAGAACGAAAAAGATTACGTTAGTGAACCAGAGATCGGGGAATGATTGCCGACGTTTCAATCGGTGCCTTGCCTCAACTTGTAGGTGGCATTGGCTCCGCTTCCCTTTCTGTCTACTACCCCTTCGTCAGTCAATCTTGAGATAGCTTGCTTCACACGTTCCAAACCAACGCCTGACTCATCTATGATCTGTTGGCGGGTCCCCTTCTTGACCCTTTTCACGGTCGAAACAACACGGCTCATGTCAGCCTCAATCTGACTCGTGGCAACAGTCTCATTTGCCACCTCCACTTCCATCCAGTCAACCAATGTGTAGCCGCGATCTCCCGTTTCGATGATGGCGTTCGATTCGCATCCAAGTTTGTCCTTACACCTTCGGCGGAAATCGCCGATTGCGCTCGGGATTGCATTGGTCTCAACACCTAGCAATTGAGCTAATCTCGCACTAGAAAAGGATGGGAACTTGCCGCCCTTCTTCTTCGCCAGAATCTTAACAATATCTCGAATATATCCGTTTCCCCTAGTTCCGCCGACGAGCTTGCCACAAATCTCGATGCCGTTGTCGTAGACGACCATTGATCCCCCCTCAAAAGTACCGGATGAATTGGCCGATTCGATCCTTGGTTTCGCTCCTTCGTTGAGGTACTTGTCAATCTTGGGCTCGATCTTGTCTTCGTCGAAAGGTTTCCCTACGAAATTTGCAGCTCCAAGTTCCATCATCTCCCTTGCAAGCAGGTATCCATCAAGCCCATTTGCTGTAACGACAATTACTGGTGGAGGTGATTCGCCTGATACAATTCTTTGCAGCAGGTTCTTGCCGTGTTCGACGCGTGCGACGCCTTCGTATTTGACGGGGATTGCGAGATCGAGAAGCACAAGATCGTACTTTCGAGTTTCCAAGTGTCTTATCGCCTTTTCTTGGGAGGCGCAGTCGTCATGTTCGTGGCCCATAGAGGAGACACGGTCTTTGAGTTCCTCTCTCACGTCCTCCTCGTCGTCTACGATTAGAATCTTGCTCATGTCGATTTGGTGCGATTGCTAGCCTGTGGGATTCGAATCTCAACCTGCATTCCATTCTCCGGTCCGCTGGATAGGGTCAATTGTCCACCGTGAGCACTGACATATCGGCGACAGATTGGGAGTCCGTAACCCGAGCCGAAGCCCTCGGTCGACCCTGCACGCTTTTTAGATGAGCCGCCCGGGATGAACTCCCGGAGCTTTTTTAGATCGCGAGGTTCGACCCCTTTGCCCGTGTCATGAACCGTAATTTCAAGGCACTGATTCCTGACGCCTGCAGTGATGGTGACCTGACCGGGCTTCACTGAAGTTGGGGAAACTGCATGAGCCTCGATGCCGTTCTTGATGAGATTCGTGAGAACCATAGCAATGTGAAATCGAGACACGTCGAAAACTAGGTCGTGCGGAACCTCGACCTTGCACTCGACACCATGGGTCTCGCGCCCGTGGCTCTTAAGTTGGTCAATGGCGCTCTTGACCGACTCCTGGCAAAGCTCGCGAATGTGTTCTGGCTTCAGCTTTAAGGCTAAGTCTTCAGAATAGTCTGACATCATCCTCACAAGGCCTTGGAGATAGCTTCTCCCGTTTTTGAATCGCTGTGCCCGTTGCTTAATGGCGGAGGATGCTGCATCACCCTTCAGTTCTTCCAAATCCACGTTCAGATGCGTTAGGACATTTTTTATGTCATGGACGGCGCTCCTCAGGTGCAGCTCAACGAACTTTTCGGCCAGCTTCAAGGAAAGGTTGCGCGCATCAGAACCGAACTTCGTCTCGATCGTCTCGAGCGCTCGTTGAATAATCGCTGGATTCGAACTTGCGAGACTCGATGCTGGGCTTCGGCGCTCGAGTGATCTCTTTGCCGTCTTGCTTACCAGTGCGTTTGAGTCTCCGGCGAGAACCGCGCTCAGGCTCCTGAACAAGTCGTCAGGAATCCAAGCAAGAGCTTCTGCGACTACCTTGCGTACTTCCCATTTGGGATCGTTGGCATACTTCGAGAGAGCAAGTAGGGCCTCGGTATTAGCAGCATTCTCTCGGATAAGAGAGCAAGCCGTCTCAGCTTCCCGTTTGCGCTTGCTCCAGGAGGGGGGCTCTCCTTGTGTGCCTGATGTAGTGCCACGATCGGTCATCAATTCATCCATTGTACCGCTCACCTCGAAGCCGGAAGGCATCCTTGCCGCCCTCGAGGAGATTAATAATCTCATCCCGGCAATCGTCAACCCCCCCACACATTTTTACGGCGCCTGAGTGACCATTGGATTGCATGACGAGGACGAGCTCCGCTTCCCCCAGGACAGGAATGTTCGGGTTGTGGGTGACGAAGATCAGCTGCCGACGGGTCTTGACATTCCGAACGCTGGTCACAATCGATTCGAAGACATAGCTGTTGTCGAGATTGTCCTCCGGTTGGTCGATCATCAGCGGGTTGGCGCTCTCAAGCATCAGAATTGGCAGGATCGCAGTGCATTTCTGTCCGGTTGAAAGCTCCGATGACGCCTTGTAGACGTCGTTATCGCACAGCTCGATCAACGGCAAATCCTCGCTATCGACAACTTCCAGGGTCATGAGCTGATCCGGCGGCGCAAGGCACTTGATGACGGTGGCAGCCTGCTTCAGATTGATGCCGGTGGCTCTCTGAAGGCCAGTTTGGTCTTCCTGGCGAACCATCTCTCCAAGCTCCTGCGGAGATATGGCAGCGCTGATGGAGCCTGCAACAGATCTCTGTTGAATCCGCGATCCGCGCAGTGCTTCCTCCAAAACTCGACGGAAGGCTTCTTGGTCTGCATTCTGAGTGACGGTGACACGAATGCTTGGCAGAAGCTGTTCGTTGAGGTGACTAGCCACCTTCTGGCGAATCTCGAACCTTCGGTCCCTCTCCTCGGAGAGCCTAGCCAGTAGAATCTCGCGTTGCGCAACGTGTTTCTTTATCAGGGTTTTGACTTCCTCAAGCCGCCCAGCTTTGGAAAGAAGTTCATTCTGCTGTTTTTCGAGCTTAATTCGCTCTGCGGATCGGGCTTGGTTCTGCTGCTGCGTTTCAAGTGTCTTTCGGAACTCTAGTTCTTGGGCAGCATGTCGTTTTTCGAGATCAGCGATCTCACCCCGCACCGATTGGTTAGTTGTCTTCAGAAGATCAACGACTTTTGCTAGCATATTCTTAGCCTCGCCGACTCCACTTCGGGTGGCGACCTGGATCCTGCTAACAATTTCACCGTTTGGTCCCTCCTTTAGATCACGCGGAATCTCTTCAGTTCCGCGGCTATCGATCACATCAATGATTTCTTGAATCTCTTCCGCGAGACTCAGCAGGCCTGAGGCGGAATCGGCTACGATGCGTGTTTCACGATCCCTGGACGCTTTTTTAATATGCGCTTGATTGACGATCGGAGCACTATCTCCCCCCTCATTCGAGAAACCCTTCAGTCTCTCTCTGATTCCTTCTAGCTGTATTAGTTCGCCTTCGAGGTTTGCTTGCTCGTCTGCCAAGGGAAGAATGGCCGAGGCGTTGGATTCAAGTGCCCTCACAGTTTCCCCGATCTTGGCGCGAACCGCTCGAAGATTCTCTTCTTCGAATTTATCAAGAAGATCGAGTTGGTAGTGAGGGGTTTCCGCAATGTACTCGATCTCGTTCTGGCTGTAGATGTCCGCCCGGAAGATCTGAGCAACCTGCGGAGACATGGGCAAAGTGTTACCGCTAGAATCGACTAGTATGGGATCCTCGTTTGCAGACCGACTGATCGTATAGACCAGGTCATCCTTCGTTTCGATGGTCAATTCGACTCTCCCTCCGCTCAGGTTCGTGTCGATGAGCGATTGAACCCGCTTTTGGACGGGATCGCCTTTCCTTCCCGGCATCACATTTAGCGCGAATCTAACCATTTCCTGAACCGTGCTTTTCCCTGTGCCCCTTGGTCCGATAATGCAGTTCAATCCGCGATCAAATGAGAGGTTCAAGTCCTCAAGGAATCCGCTAGTGACTTCTATACTTCTGATGCGATGGGATGGCTCTTCGGATTGCAGCATGTTTCAGTCTAACAGAGTGAGCCGCCTTGTCGTGCGAAGACTGCTCGTAGCCCACATAGGGTAGAGTGCCCTATGTGTGCCCTATGTGATCCCGACATAGGGAAACACTTGCCCCAGGACTGCCCTAGATGGGGGGGCATAGGCCTCTCATCCCCAAGGTGACGCCCAAGCGCCGGGGGGCGAAGTTCGGTGCGTTGCGACCAAATTCATCTCTGTGCCGTTAGATTATCGCGCCAACAAACATGACCACCATGAACTCGTCTTTAAGCCTTGTCACCCTAGATTTTATCTCTTCGGGGAGGGAGCTATTCCGCCTCGATCCTAACCGGGCTCACAGGTCGATTCCGCCTTGTCGGGTCTTGGACGCGGCACCTTCGAACAGTGCGGTCAGCGTGTTTCAGGCACGTCAGTCCCCACCTTCTGGCGGAGAAGCAATCAGAACTGAGATACTCCCTGCTCGCCGGAGCGATCGCGCTTCTCAGCTGCTGGATATCACTCTGTCAGGCGATGAAGACAACGCCGAGTGCGCTGCATGGGAGCTGGGCAATGAACTCCGGGGGAGTTCGTTTACTAACACTCTTTCCTCCACCGTTGCTGCTAGGTAGAGGACTATTCAGATACGCAGCACCAACTAAACACAAAGTATAGTAATGATAAACGAAAGCAAAAACAATGATCTAGAGTCGGACGAGATCGAGGATCTTGAAGTCTGTGCTAGAGAGGGGCGAAAGCCGAGGGTAGGTCAACGATACCGAGCCCTTTTCGCGAACGGGGATCTTAGATTCAATGCAATCGTCATCGATGATCCGGTGCCGTTGGGGAGACAGATTCTAGCAAGCGGAGGGGTCGATGAAGTGCATGGCTACTCCCTCTTCGCCATCCTCAAATCCGGCGATTTTGAAGACGTTCGCCTCGACGAACCGTTTGACCTTCGTGCGCGAGGAGTGGAGCGATTCGTAGCATTCCAGACAGACAGCGACTACAAGCTTACTCTGCGTGGAGATCAGCTCAGATGGGGAAAGCCTGCGATCAGCGGAGCCGCTCTCTATAAACTGGCTAAAGTTGCCGACGACGAGGCCGTCTTTCTTGAAGTCCGTGGTGGTCAAGATCGATTGACCGAACCTAACGAACTGATCGATCTCACCGATCCCGGGATTGAACGATTCGTGGTCGCGCCAAAGCCAGCTTCGACATTTGAAATCATCGTCAATTCGAGACCGCGAGTCGTCGATAGCCAATACGTCACTTTCGAGCAGGTGGTGCAACTCGCATACCCAAACTGCAATGAACCGAATGTGACGTTTTCCATGACCTATCGGCACGCTGCGTCGAAGCCGCACGCAGGGGAGCTCGGTCCAGGTGGAAGCGTGCAAGTCAAAACGAAGGGAACCATCTTCAATGTCACAAAAACCGTTCAGTCTTAGTCCCGACCTCAAGCGCCTTCGCGACGAGGGGTACTTCGTTCAGATCCGCGGTGGCTTCCTCGTTATGCGTAAGGTGCCCTACATCGACGCACAGCGTCAGGTGCAGAATGGCACTCTGATTTCGAGTCTGGCGCTCGCGGGAGACGTGACACAGAGGCCAGACACGCACGTAGTCTTCTTCGATGGAGAATATCCCTGCAGGCCCGACGGCGCGCCGATTGAACAGATCAAGAACTCAAGTCAACGCTTTGATCTCGGGAACGGCATCATCGCTAGGCACCGGTTCTCAAGCAAGCCCACCGGAGGATACACGGACTATCACCACAAGATGACTACCTACGCCTCGATACTCTCAGGGCCGGCAGCGGTTCTAGATCCGGATGCAAACCCAAGAGCATTTGGTGCTCCGGAGGAGGAAGATGCGAGCATGTTTAACTATACGGAAACGGCTTCTGACAGAGCCGGGATTGGAGTGCTGACCGCCTTGCTGACATCAGAACGAATTGCGATCATCGGACTGGGCGGCACAGGATCGTACGTACTCGATATCGTCGCGAAGACACCTGTTCGAGAAATTCATCTCTTCGATGGCGATGAATTCTTGCAGCACAATGCTTTTCGGGCACCCGGGGCTCCATCGATAGATGAACTGCGTGAGGCACCGAAGAAGGTCGACTATTTCAAAAGCATCTATTCGCGAATGCATCGAGGAATCGCTACTCATCCTCAACATCTCGATGAGACCAATCTGCATCTCTTGGCGGGCATTTCGTTTGCCTTCATCAACATGGATGCGGGCGAAGCGAAGAAGCGTATCGTCGAAAAACTTGAAAGACTCGGCGTCCCTTTCGTGGATGTCGGCATGGGGCTTGAGTTGGTTGACGGCTCACTCGGAGGAATCTTGCGGGTCACTACGAGCATACCCGAGAAGCGAGATCACGTTCACAATGGCTGCGTTTCCTTTGAGGATGGCGATGATGATCTCTATTCGTCCAACATCCAAGTCGCCGACCTCAACGCGTTGAATGCAATCATGGCAACTATCAAATGGAAAAAGCTCCGCGGATTCTATCGCGATCTCGAAAAGGAACTTCACAGTACTTACACTACGGACGGCAATCTGCTACTGAACAGCCACACCGATGATGCAGCACAGACATCTTAAGAATCGATTCGTGCAGCACATACCGGACTGTCTTGAGCCAGGCGTGCTGTATGTTTCAATGGAATTTGGAACTGCGGCTCATTGTTGCTGCTGCGGATGTGGCGAAGAGGTGGTGACACCGTTTTCTCCGACGGACTGGAAGATGATTTTCGATGGAGAATCGGTATCGCTAATGCCGTCCATCGGAAACTGGAACTCGCCTTGCCGTTCTCACTACTGGATCGAGCAAGGTGAAGTGTGTGAAGCGAAACCTTGGACACCATGCCAGATTGATGCTGAACGACAACGAAACGTAGCAGCAAAGAGGGAGTATTATATCGAAACGGTAATCCAGGACGGAGAAATCAGTCCCAGCTCTCCAGCTGCCGTCGGTGAGACGTCGTTCTGGTCACGAATTAGATGTTGGCTCAGGCGTAGGCGGGCATCTCTGCGGGGGATATTCTGATTGCAAAATCGTTGAAGATCTGTGGGTCGCCTTCTCGGTGCATTACAAACGTATCAGCACATTGCAGATCGATTAAGCCGATCTCGCTTCGTCATTCTTGGTCCTGGGCGAAACATTTTTCCGGGCCAGCAGCCCACCCAAGCCAACCGTAGCGCGTCCCTTCTTATCGACGTAGTGCTGGGCTGCGATATGAATGTCGGCGTGACGGAGGAACCGACTGGCGGCGAACAATCCACTATTTTGACAGACAATGCTGCCCGCCTCCTTCCGCAGGGCGTGCATAGGTATCTGGTCATCGAAGCCGTTCTCTCTGAGCCAAGCCTTCAGGTGCTGGAAGACAAACATTGCTCGGTAGTGAGAGTAGTTCGAGCCCAGCTGGAGTGCGGTGGCGCTTTCGATGACGAACTCGCCCTTTGCCCGAGCGCGGAAGCCGCCTTGGGTAAAGCCGCGGCGCAGTTCCCAGACGGTCCGATCAACTGGCAGGGTGTGGGACAAGTCAGAAATTCGCTGGGCGATGGGGAGTCATCGATTGAGGCTTACAAAAAGTGTCTCGCGCTCCAGCCACCTGATGGTGTCGCCGAGCAAGCCGAAGCTGGAATCAATCGCCACACCGGACGCGACCTGCGGCCCAAGGATTCGCAAGGTAAGGAGATGCTACGCATGGACGCTGACAGACGCCGTGATGTACATGCGCGAAACCCTCGATGCCTTCGGGAAGATGTCTCCGGAGGAACTCCGCCTGGCCGCCTACGAACTCGCCATGGCCGGGCAATGCGGCCTGAACCTGAAAGACGCCGAGACCACCTACCAACTGCGCTGCTTATCTGGAGAGTCTACCGCGATGCGCATCGTCAGCAGCATGTACGCCGCGTTCCAACTCATCATGCCGGGAACGGATGTGGGGATCGACCTCTCGCGGGAGTATCAGCTGGCCAAGACTGGCGGTTGATGGAACCGTTGGCTCCGATGTCGCTCGATCTTCTGATCGCCAAGTTAAGCGATTCCTGGAGACTTCAGGGTTTGTCAGGCCGATTTCGCTCCGTCGGAATTCGATTTCAGCGATTGTCGGTCAACATTCGTGGCGAGCAAGCTTCCCAGTCCGACCGTCACGCGTTCCCGTTTGTCGACGTAGTGTTGGGCCGTGATATGAATGTCAGCGTGGCGAAGGAACCGGCTGGCGGCGAACAAGCCGCTATTCTGGCAGACAATGCTTCCAGCCTCCTTCCGAAGGGCGTGTAAGGGCTTCTGATCGTCGAGCCCGTTTTCGCGAAGCCAAGCGGTGAGTCGCTGGAAGACGAGCATCGCACGGTAGTGAGAGTAGCTCGAACCCAGTTGAGGCGCGGTGGCGCTTTCAATGACGAACTCTCCCTTTGCTCGCGCGCGGAAGCCGCGAAGCAAGTCGACGATCTCCGGGTCGATTTCCAGGACGCCCATGGACTGCTCGGTCTTCGGCACATGATAGGGCGTCGCCTCGATGCTGATGGTTCCAGAATCGAAATCGACCTGTCGCCAAAGGAGCGTATCGATCTCCTTTCGTCGCAGGCCTGCAAACAGGGCAAGGAGGAATGCTTTGTAGACTTCCAGGCGTAGCTCGAACTCAGAAACGCTCTCGTCCTCTCCCTTGGGCCCTCCCAGGCAGCTGCCCGCCTTACCGATCAACTCTTTGACGTCGATTCGGGACACGTATCGCATCGATGTTCTCGGGAACAACGAGACCCCTGCAAGAGGAAGCGGCTCGGGAAGAATCAGCTCCTTGGAAATATAGGGTCGAATCTTCCGCCCAAAGAGTGCCTTGGACTTTCGCATAAAGCTGTTGGCGGTGATCTTCGCTGAACGTTGCTTTACGGGATCGTTCCCAGCGCGCTTCACGTAGTCGAGTTTCCAGCGGTGCACCTTTTGCGCATCAATTTGCTCAAGGTGAATCTGGTCAACATTCTCACGCCACTGCTTCATCACCGGTACGTGGCGGCTGGCAGGTCGATTGCCGGTGATGTCCCCCACGATCTTTCGGAACGACGTCGCGTAGTCTTGAAAGGTGCGAGCGCCGATGTCTGCGACCGCGCTTGCCTCCTCGATGTACTCTCCAACCGTCGCCGAACGCGGAGCCGCGAACGACTCCGGCTTGAATTCGGCCAAGGTGGCTTCCCAACCGTTTGCCTGAAGGCTCAGATAGATCTTCTGTGCCCGCTTGGCTGCCGCATCTCTGTTAGGGGTCTGAAGAGGAAAGCGAACGCGCTTGCCACGGAAGGCAATCTGGACGGAGAAATCAGGGGAATATGTCCCTTTGGAAGACTTCGTTTTGCATACTTTCTCACGCCAGTAGCGAAGGTCGGATCGTGGGTAAGGTTTGTCTGAATTCATGGTGCACAGCTGTGCACATACTGTGCACTTTTGAGGTTCTGAACGTTTTCAACGTGAACCAAACTGAGCATTAAGTCAAACCCGTAAAATGCTTGCTATCATCAGGTTACAACCCAAATTGAGTGTAACTGCGCCTAACTAATTTCACCTGTTCTAACCCCCACTTTTTCACTTAAAATCCGCTGGCCGCAAGGCCGTGCGGGTTCGAGTCCCGCCGTCGGTAGCGCCCCCGTGAGATGGCGGCTATTTGTTAGGAGAATTGACGGTGCTCAGAAGGCTATGGGACCGCAAATGCCCGGCGGCAGATTAGAAAGTTCCTGACTTCCTGTGTGGCATTCCGTGAAAGGGGGTGACCACTCTCATTCTGTCACGATATCCCACCCAATTAGTCCCAGATCATGACCCTTCACCGATCCCACCTTTCGACCTCTCACCACCCTGGGAGACTTCATTTCTTTGTCGCTTTCGCCGTGGCCTTGGCCGTTTGCTCCCCGCTCGGAGCCTTGGCCCAAGACCCATCACCTCA
Organism: Verrucomicrobiia bacterium; assembly: GCA_030425385.1. GTDB lineage: Bacteria > Verrucomicrobiota > Verrucomicrobiia > Verrucomicrobiales > DEV007 > JAACDM01. The sequence continues at coordinate 92,677 of JAUIAH010000005.1, forward strand.
AGAACAATACATGGTCGAAGTCATCAATCGCGCCCGCGCCAATCCTACGGCAGAGGCCGCCAAGCATGGGATTACCCTGAATGAGGGCGTTCCTGCCTCCAAAGAAATTTCGACCTCACCGAAGGGCCCCTTGGCGTTCAACGCCAAGATCACTCAAGCGTCTGAGAATCACCTCGCTTGGATGAACAGCGCCAGCGGCGCGTTTTCCCATGTCTCCAAGGGAAGTGCCACAGGGGGAAATCAGCTGGAGCGGCTTCAGTATGTCGGTCTCCTCTTCATCGCTGGAAATGATCCCAACGCGACTGGACGCAACTGGGAAAACCTTGCTGCCGGCTATCCCACGGGTGCCGCTGGCGTCGACAAGTTGCATGAGATCCTGTTCGTGGATAAAAACGTCCCGAACCGTGGCCACCGGACCAACTTGATGCAGGCAACCGCGAAGGAGATTGGCATCGCTCTTGGTGACACTTCCAAGATCCCCGGCATTTCCCCACCCATCCCCTACGGAGTCGTTCAGAACTTGATGGAAGGTCCGCAGAATGGCGCCAAGCTCACCGGCGTTGCCATCGATGACAACGATGGGAACCAATTCTACACCGTCGGCGAGGGACTGGGTGACGTGGACGTGGAAATCGTAGGCACCGAACTCAAGACCAAGACGTGGGCTGCGGGTGGCTACAACCTCGATATCAAATCGCTCACAGACGGCGCCACCTACACCGCACGCTTCACACGCGATGGCAAGACCTTGGAAAAGCCATTCACGCACCGCGCTGGCACTAACGTGAAGGTCGATGCCTACGCCGCCGACTTCGCCGCGGCCCCTGTCGTCACCCCCGCCCCCACCATCACGGCCTTCACAGCCTCCTCCAGCGCCATCACCTGTGGTCAGGCCACGACTCTCTCATGGACCACCAAGGATGCGGCGATGGTGACCCTCAATGGGACCGATGTGACCAATGCCGGTGGCTCCATGCAAATGTCACCTAGCAAGGACACCAAGTACACCCTCACCGTTCAGAACGAAACCGGGAACGCTAGCAAAGAGTTGAGCGTGGCTGTCAGTTTGTTAGCCGAGTTCTCCGCAAGCGCTTCGAACATCAATACCGGTGACTCCCTTTCTCTTTCCTGGAATGTGTGTCCCGGGGCCACGGTGGCGATTGCCCCTGGCTATGCGAATCTCGCAGCTGAAACCAATGCTCAAGGTGCCGGGAGCCTGAGTCTGAAACCCACCCAGGACACGACTTATACCCTAACGACCACCTACGAAGGCCAGACAGCCACGCAACAAGTCGCCGTGACCGTCAAACAACCTGTCGTGGTCGATCCGGATCCGCCTGTGGACCCACCGGTAACCGCTCCTAGCATTGCCTCCTTCGCCGCTGCCAAGAGTGCGATCACCTGTGGTGAGTCCACCCTGTTGAGTTGGAAGCTCACGGGCGGTGCGACATCAGCAACGATCACGGGCCTTGGCGACGTCCTCCCCATGACGAACGCGGAAGGCGACGGCTCTATCCAGGTATCGCCAGCCAGCACCACCCAGTATGCCTTGACGGTTGGGAACGAGGGCGGCAACGCCACCGCAAGCGCCCAAGTGCGGGTCAACTTGATTGTAGACCTGAGCGCGAACAGCACCAGCATCACCGAGGGTGACCCCGTTACCCTCACCTGGAATGTGTGCCCAGGGGCCACCGTCGCGATCACTCCTGGCTTTGCCAATCTCGCCGCCGAGACCAATGCCCAGGGCGCTGGTAGTATCAGCGTGAAGCCTAACACCGACACCACTTATACTCTCACCACCACCCTGGCAGGCACGACCGCAACCGCCGCCGTCTCTATCGCCGTGAAGGTGGCAGAGGTAACTGAGTATGTGCAGCATTTCCAGGCTGCCAATGGCACCACCGATCTGGGTGACGGTTCTATTATCTCCAGCAACGACGGCACCAATCAAGTGATCGATGGCGCGCTTCGGATGACACAATCCGGGACCGGCGACACGGCCTCTTCATTCGTCATCCCCGTCACTGGCTTCCACAATGGCTGGACCGCGACCTTTGACTTTACCGTGACGCATACCGGTGACAACACGCCGGCCGATGGCTTCTCTTTCAACTACGGCGAGATTCCCTCTGGAGCCAATTACGGTGATCCCGCAGAAGAAGGCTACGCCGCTGGGGTCCCGCATGTCTCCTTCCAAGTCGATACCTGGCAATGGGATGATCCGAATCAAGACGCCGGTCTTGGAATCGGTGTGAATGGTGAGGAATTTGTCAGGGAACCTGCCTGGGGCGAATATGCCAATTTCAAGCCTAGCGAAAGCGTCAGTGGCCAAGCAACCATCTCCTGGGATCCTGTGTTAGGCGCCAGTTTCGGAACCACTGGTCTCCGCACGAACGCAGCCTTCACTTCTGTGCCCACGTGGGGGTTCTCGGGAGACGCGGCCTACGGCTTCTCTATCCTCGCCCGCACCGGCGGCCACACCGAGACCGTTGAAATCGATAATTTGAGGATTGTCGCAGGGTCGGTGAGTGCCCCTCCCTTGGACTTACCCACGTTCCTGAAGACCTCGAAGGCACGGTCTCGTTTCACCAATAACCCCCACTCGCTCTACGCCTTCTGGGAATTTGATGACATCGATAATGCGTTCAACGATATCGCGGTCGATAGCGTTGGCCTCACTGTGGGCAATCTTGCCGGTGCCGTGTTAACAGCCGATGCCGGAGGCCGCTCGGGCCAGCCTGGAGACCACGCACTCGACGTTTCTGGTGGCACCATGTGGACTTGGGGCGCCAAGGAAATGCTCTCCCTCAATCGCGCTCAAGCACTCGATAAGGTGACCTTCTCCTTCTGGCAGAAGCTCAACAGCATCGCCGATACGGGCGTGATCTATGCCTGGGCAGACGAAACTGGAAACGCTGCTGGAGCTGAGGTGAACGCTCCTTGGGGAGATGGCGTCCTCTACTTCGCGACCAACGGCTGCTGCGACGATACTCAGAATATTGGTGGCAATCCTCCCGCTGGACATGACTTCACGAGCGGCGGCTGGCATCATTATGCCTTTGTCAAAGATGGTCCGACCAAGTCCGTATGGGTGAATGGTGTGAAAGCCTTCGAAGGCCAGAACACGGCACCGCTTCCCTTCGGCTTTAACGAGCTATCGATCGGTGTCGACTATGGCGCAGGACCGCCTGACGGCCTTATCGATGAAGTGGCCATCTTCGCCTCTGCCCTGCCATCGGAAGCCATCGCCCAACTCGCTAGCGGCGCCAAAGCCACCAATCTCATTGGCGGCGGCGAACGCCCCGTCATCAGCCGTGTCACCGGTGATAAGAGTAAAGTCATCATTTCGCTCAAAGGCACTGCGGGTAAGACGTATACCGTCGAACACTCGATCGATATGCGTGCCTGGACCACCATCGGCTCCGGTCTCTCAGGTGACATTAATTACGAAGACACCAATGCCGGTCGTGTGGGAAGAGCCGGCGGCTACTACCGAGTCGTCGAAGACTAACCTTCATCTCATCCATCTCACCAAGTCACATCGTATCATCGGGGCGCCTCTAAAGCAGGCGCCCCGTTTTTTCTGAGTGTGTCAGAAACCCCACATTTCCTCCTGACCTGCGGGCATGAATCTCGTGGTAGCCAGCAGCAAGCCCTCTTTCCATCCTCCCATGAAACCCATTCTCGTCATCATCTCTCTCGCGCTCAGTTTGCCTGCACTCGCCATTGAGTGGCTGATTGAGCCTCTATCTCAGGATGAAACCCGCATCGCCTGGGCCACCGACACCTTCAAAGACTATGTGCTTGAGCATAGCCCGGATATGAAGACGTGGACGGAGGAAACGCCATTCAGCGCGACTGGGCTCACCTTTACCAAGAACTTCGACTTGGATGGCAACGATCGGATGTTTTATCGTCTCAAGGAGGCGGACATCACGCCGCCGACAGTGACGTCGACCTATCCCGCTGATGGGGACATCGCCATTCGCCCCACGCACCCCATTGTCGTTGAATTCTTTGACGAAACGGAAATCGATCCATCGACCTTCGAACTGACAATCACTGCGCCAGGGTTCACGGAAACCGTGACTATTGCGAATACAGGAAACGTAATAGTCAAAGACTTCGAGTACTATTGCGCATTCATATATGAAGCGGATAGCGCCTTCGCCGCCATGGACGAGAGCGTTTCCGTTTCCGCAAAAGTGAGCGATATCCATAGCAACGAACAGACCGTTACTTGGTCGTTCCAAACGCAATTGGAAACCATTCTAAAAGCCAATACGTTCGTCTTCGGGGGAGTAGAGGCTCAGGGTCTTGGGCAAGCTCTGGACCCAGATGATATCTATATGAAGGAAAGACTTGGCCAGGCGATCGTGAATGGCAGGGAGACTTGGGAGATTGCTTTAGTGGATCCTACCGGCGTGCTCATCGTGGGCGATGACCTGATCGACGCGCAGGCAATCCACGGTCGATTGAGCGTGGGTGACCAGATCATGAATACCACGACCAAATTTCTTCATCAGGTATTCACCAAGAGGATCACGGCAATTGGACAACTCCTCACAGATACCGATCCAGACACAGGAGATCCGATCTATGGGTTTATCATCCAAGCGGCTGATATCGCGATCGATGAATGCTTCGACCAGCTTTCCTGCAGCATTGATGCTGCAGCTATCCGGTTTGATGTCATCGAGTTTGAAGATGAAGATAACGAAGGCAATCCATTATACTTCTGGGAACTCGATGTGACCTCGGAAGAGGATCTCGAGAACGATCCCGGTGACGCGCTCTTGCAGAACCCAGACGTCGCGCGTCTTGGGGCCTTGGTGGAGAAGTTTGGCAACAAGATCGGCAAGACGGTCGAGAAGGGATTCAACAAAGTGAAGGACGCTGTGGAGAGTGGTGTTCGCCGTGGCGCCAATGCGGTGAAGAATGTGGTGCGCCGTCTAACCACGATTAACCGGACATTCTCCTCTCCCAATTTCACTGCCCGTCTGGATTTCAATCCTACCTTCACCGTCTCGGCCTCGGGAGCCATCGGAGGAAATGGGACTGTGCAAGGATCCATTGAGGCCGGGCTGACTGAGAGCTATTTCCAGGTCAGCAGCAATGTGACTGGTCATCTGGAGAAGCGCCTTCTTGGGGGAGGCCGGGCGCGTGCACGGGTGACCGTCACTCCTGCCATCGAAGCGCAGTGCAAGCCGTTCATTCAGGCCAATATCACGGGAACGTATGAGAAGAGTCTGGAAATCATTCCCAAGAAAGTCATTGGGAACTATCATATTCCCGTCGGACCCATTTCCATTCCAGTGACAGCGAGTGCAGGGGTTGACTTTGAGCTGAGTGGCGAGGCATCGCTCACGGGAAGGGCGGAAACAGGGTTTCGCTATGATAAGAGCATGAGCTTCACCTATTCGTTCGACAATCAGCGATCCAACCGGCACGAAACGAAATGGAGTATCACCGGTGGCGGCTTTCAGAAACTCCCGTTGGACCTGAATGCTAGTGGCGAAGTCACCGTGAAGGCTGCTTTAAAGCCCTATCTGAATGCCGGGTTTGGCTATCAAACGAGCGTTAGCTTTGCCAATCTGGCGGCTGGCCTCCGTGCTGAACTCGAGCCTTACGCACAGATCAAGGGAACCGTCGAGGGAAGCTACCATAGTGACAGGATCGTCGAAGCGACCCTCACAGGGAAACTATGTGCGGAAGCGGGTTTGGACTTCGGTATTGGCTATTTCTACAATCTCTTCGGGTTTGAGGGGAGCGACACCCCTCTCACCCTCCCCATTGTTCCAGCGATCGAGCTCTTCTGCGTGGAACTCGGCTATGATCTCGCCATTGCCGTTCTCGTGGGCAGGGAGTGCAAGACGAAACTCGGTGCGGACATCGTGTGCGCCCCGGACACGCCGAGCGCCATTGCCTCCAACTTGAGACAACTGAGTTACCAGTGGATCAAACGATCCGGCAGTGTGTTTGATCCCGACACCCCGATCCCGGGGCAGAATTCACGAGAACTCCGACTGGGCACGGCGACCGATTACCATCGAGACGATGTGTGGCCCTACTACAAGGTCGAGATCTCAGACGGTGTCACGACGAGAGAACAAAGTTTCAAACTCACCGTCGAGTAGTACTCCGGTAAGCACGGCCCTTGCCGCCATCCTCACGGTTCTTGTGGTTCCGAGTGTTTTTAAGGTGAACTAGGCTGCATGTCATGGTAGACGCGTTCAATGCTACTCAACTCGATTTCGACTCCGTGTTAGGATGGAACGCCTCTTTGCTACCTACCAGATCGAAACCCCGCTGGAAGTCGCCGAAGCGGCAGCCATGTTGGCGGGAGAACAGTCTTGCGGCACCTTCATCAAGATTCCGGGTGAGACGGATGCGTTGAAAGAACGCTTCGCCGCCCGAGTGGAGTCGATCACGGAGCAGGAATCCGTCACAGAACCGAGTCTTCCCGGTGGCAAGCCGTCGCCGGACGGACGCTTTCGAAGGGCGGAGATTGTCGTGTCCTGGCCGTTGGAGAATTTCGGCGCCAACTTGCCGACGCTCGTGTCCACGGTGCAGGGCAATCTCTACGAGCTGCGTCAATTCACGGGCTTGAAGCTGGTTGATCTGAAGATTCCCCCGTGCTTTGCCGAGCCCTTTCCTGGCCCACGGTTTGGAGTGCCAGGATGCCGGGAGTTGACCGGCGTTGAGGGTCGGCCGTTGATTGGGACGATCATCAAACCCAGTGTCGGGCTCACTCCCGACGAGACCGCAACGTTGGTAGAGACTCTGGTGCAGGCAGGGATCGACTTCATCAAAGATGATGAACTGATGGCCAATCCTCCTCATTCGCCCTTCGCGGCTCGGGTAGAGGCGGTGATGCGAGTGATCAACACCCACGCGGATCGTACAGGGAAGAAGGTCATGTTCGCATTCAATATCACGGATGAATTGGAGGCCATGCAGCGGCACTATGATAGGGTCGTGGCCGCCGGAGGGACTTGTGTGATGGTTAGTCTCAACAGCGTCGGCTTGGTGGCTGGGAAAGTGATCGCAGATCGTGGGCAACTTCCCATTCATGGACATCGCAATGGATGGGGCATGCTGAATCGCGAGCCTGCCATAGGCATCGAGTTTCCTGCCTACAACAAGCTGTGGCGACTCGCAGGTGTGGATCAGATGCATGTCAATGGCATCGATAACAAATTCTGGGAAAGTGATGATGCGGTCGTCCGATCAATCGACGATTGTCAGGAACCATTTCTCAACGGGGCATGCCCGTTGCCGGTGGTTTCATCTGGACAATGGGGAGGGCAAGCTCCCGAAACGTGGCGGCGCACGCAGACGGTTGATTTGCTTTACCAAGCCGGGGGAGGAATCGCCGCGCATCCCGATGGGCCAGCGGCGGGCGTCAAGGCCTTGCAACGCTGGTGGGAGGTCGCAGTTGATGGATGGAGTATGGAAGAAGCCGTGTCCCGCGATGCTTTGTTAGAACGATCTTGGGAGACCTTTGGTAAGAAGGGATGATCCTTCCGAATCTCAAGCTCGCCTTCTACGGAGACGATTTCACGGGGTCGACGGATGCGTTAGAATCGCTTTCACGCGCAGGTGCCCGGACGGTCTTGTTTCTCGATCCGCCAACTCCATCCCAACTGGCGGCATTCCCCAAAGTCGACGCGATTGGGATTGCTGGCATGACTCGGGCCTTGCCGCCAGAAGCGATGGCGGCAGCCTTGCATCCCGCATTGGTGGCTTTGAAAGATTTCCGCCCACCAATCGTCCATTACAAGGTGTGCTCGACCTTCGATTCCTCTCCTGAGATGGGCAGCATTGGACGAGCGATTGAGGTGGGGATGGAGGTCTTCGAGACCCCATTCGTCCCGGTGGTTGTCGGGGCACCTTCGTTAGGGCGTCACTGCGTATTTGGCAATCTGTTTGCCCGCTATGGCATCGGAAGCCAAGGGGCGATTCATCGGCTGGATCGACATCCCGCAATGGCACGCCATCCGGTGACGCCTGCGGATGAAGCCGATCTTCTCCGCCATCTGGCAAAGCAAACAGATCTCTCCATGGCTTTGTTAGACATTTTAACCTTGAGGGAAGGCGAGGACGTCGCCAGGGCCAGCTTATCCGCCATTCTGGACAGCCAGCCTGACATTGTGTTGATAGATCTTCTTGACGAGGAGCAATTGGAAACCATCGGCACCTTACTCGATCGGCACGCGAGTCCTCACAAAACGCTCTTTGCCGTGGGTTCCTCTGGAGTGGGTGCTGCTCTGGGCGCCCACTGGGGGGCGACTGGCCAATGGATCGCGCGCAAGGAGTGGCCCGCAATGTCTGAGGCGAGTCCGCTACTCATCTTGTCCGGAAGCGCCTCGCCCGTCACTGCGGAGCAGATTCGGACCGCGGTGCATGCTGGATTCAAAGAGATCGCCCTGGATACCACCGCGCTCCTTCAGGGATTCACGCCCGATCCAGGCCCGATCAACGACATATTAGCAAGCGGACACTCTGTCATCGTCCACACGTGTTGCGGGCCAGACGATCCGCGTCTTCAAGCTGATACCGCCACTGTCGATACCGCTCAAGTGTTAGGCGAGACGCTTGGGCGTCTTGCCCGTGAGGCAGCGGCGGCTGGATGCACCAAACGGATTGGCTTTGCGGGGGGTGACAGTTCCAGTCATGCCGCCCGGGCCCTTGGACTAGTCGCCGTGGCCATGATCACGCCACACGTGCCTGGCGCGCCCCTTTGCCGGGCCTACTCGGCGGATGCGGCGGTAGATGGGTTGGAGGTGAATTTCAAAGGAGGCCAAGTCGGAGACGCTGATTACATGGTGAGTCTTGCCAAGGGACCTTCGACACCGTTCAATCCCTCCACGTCTTCATGAATGCACCCACTCTCGGTTTCGTCCACACCTCGGCCACGCTAGTCCCCGTCTTTCAAGAGCTGGTCCGGGTCCATCTCCCTGACATCACCACTTTCAACATCGTTGACGACAGCTTGATCCAGGACGTCATCCGGCGGGGCACGCTCACGCCTGAAACTGGGCGTCGCGTGGTCGAACATGTGGGCTCCGCAGCACGCGCGGGCGCGGATCACATTCTCGTCACTTGTTCCTCCATCGGGCGCGCGGTGGAAACGGCCGCTAACATCACACCAGTACCGGTGCTCCGCGTGGATCAACCCATGGCCGATGAAGCCGTCAGAACCGGCGCACGGATTGGGGTTGTCGCCACCCTACCGACGACGCTCGAGCCCACCGCCGATCTCGTGCGCCGCCGTGCCGTCGTGGCCCAGCGCGACATCACCCTGACCGATCGCCTTTGTGAGGGAGCCTTCGAAGCACTCATGAGCGGGGACGGCGCTACCCACGATGCGATGGTCGCCGAGGCCTTGCGGGAATTGAGTGAAACAGTCGACGTCATTCTGTTAGCCCAGGCATCAATGGCGCGCGTCGTGGAGGGTCTCCCCACTGAGGAGAAGAAAGTACCGATCCTCGCCAGCCCACCGCTCGCCATGGCTTACCTCGCTCACATGCTCGGTCAATGATAGTGCGGCTCCGGCAGGGCTTACTTCTCGTTTCCCTCATCGCCTTGGTGCTCCTAGGAGTCGGGTTGGCAATGGGAAATGCCGTTCTTTGGAAATCGGCAGCCGTGATGGCAGCTATCGGCCTGGCCGTTGGAATCGGTGCGTTTGAGATTTCCAAAGGGTTTCAATACACCCTTTGGATTGTGACTGCGTTCCTCACGGGCATGCTCTTTCCTCAACACTTTCAGCAATTCAAGGACTTCAAATGGGCTGGATTGCTGATTGTCCAGGCGGTCATGTTTGGGATGGGCACGCAAATGAAGCTAGCGGACTTCACCGGGGTCCTCAGGATGCCCAAGAGCGTGGTCATCGGCTTGGTCTGTCAGTTTACCATCATGCCATTGATAGGCTTTGGCTTGGCGAAAGCGCTTGGGTTTCCTCCAGAGATTGCCGCGGGCATGGTGCTCATTGGTTCCTGCTCAAGTGGGCTCGCCTCAAACGTCATGGTGTATCTGGCAAAGGCCAACCTCGCCTTATCGATCACCCTAACATCTGTCGCCACTCTGCTCGCACCATTGATGACCCCTCTGTGGATGAAATGGCTGGCCGGAGAGATGGTCGACGTGAAGTTCCTCTCCATGATGACGACCGTGGTGAAGATTGTCATCGTCCCGGTGGGAGCTGCGCTTCTCCACGACTACCTGCGCCAAGGTTCGACCCGAGGAAAGCAGGTCGTCTACGGGATCGCTGCGGTGGCAGCAGCATGGGTCCTCTTCCTAATCTTGGGTGGATGGCAACTTCTTACGGACCGCGTTGATGGGAACACACGCTTACTCGGTTTCGTGCTGCCGGGATACCTCGTGAGCACCTTTCTCGTGGGCACGCTCTATCACATGGTCGCCAATGCCTTTCCTCGTATCGAAGCGGCGATGCCCTATGCCTCGATGGCGGGCATCGTCTATTTCACCACGGTGGCCACGGCTGCTGGCCAGGCATCTCTTCTCCAAGTTGGAATGCTCCTCTTTCTCGCCGCGATTCTCCACAACGCCGCGGGCTATGTCTTGGGCTATTCATTGAGTCGCCTCATGCAACTCGATCGGAACGACGCCCGCACCATCGCCTTCGAAGTTGGATTGCAGAATGGTGGCATGGCCTCTGGCATCGCTCTTTCCATGGGCAAGCTCGGAACAGTAGGCCTTGCCTCTGCCATCTTCAGTCCATGGATGAATGTGTCAGGATCCATCCTAGCCAACCTGTGGAAGCGGCGACCGGTTCCCACGGCATCCGCTGTCGACAAATAGGTAGGTAGGCAAGCCAAGGATTCATCGCGTCACGCCCCCATCCAACACGTACCAGCATCTGGCCGTGTCCAGTCGGGTTCACGAAGGACGTAGGCAAGGACCGTCGTGCCTTTGTGAGGAGGCAACAGGTCGATGGGCACCTTTTCGTATTCGTCACTCTCATAGCGGTCGAGATCCACCAGACAGCTCTCGCTCACTTCCCAAATCTCGCCCTCAATGGAAAGCCCCTGATCCTCACAGATCGCTAATCCTGGATACCATCCTAGATCCAGCAACCGGTAACTGGGAACCGTTGTAGCCTCACCGAGAAAGCGCTGCTCACTGAGCATGGGATGGGCGCGGTGCCCGCGCTTCAGGGTCCCATAGATGAACAAACGGACGCCCATGCTCTGTCAGGAGGCGCTATCCACCGCCCGCACTTCATCAATGTAGGCCCGCACCGCGTTTGAAATCGACTCTGCGACGTGGGTCTTGGGTTTGGCGAAGGGCGGGCAGAACCAGGGAAACATCCCAATCAAATCATGCGTGACCAGAATCTGACCATCACAGCCAGACCCCGCCCCGATCCCGATGGTCGGGATAGACACGGCTTCCGTGATAGTGCGGGCGACCCGTTTGAACATGCTTTCGAGGACAATGGCACGCACCCCCAACTTTTCTAACAGTTGCGCTTCGTCTAACAGGCGGGCTGCCTCTTCGTCCGTCTTGCCTTTCTTCTTGTAGCGGCCTTCTTCTTGGATGTGCTGAGGCAACATCCCCAAATGTCCCACCACGGGGATCCCGTCCGCGATCAAAGCGCGAATCTGCTCCTGGATGGCTCGCCCTCCTTCAAGTTTCACCGCATCCGCCCCATCGTCCATCAATTGCCGGGCGGAGGCGAGCGCTTGCTCCGGCGTTTCGTAGGTTTTGTAGGGAAGATCTCCCAGGAGAATCGCACGCTTCACCCCACGGCGCACGGCTCGCGTGTGATGTCGCATTTCCGCTAGGCTAACATGCGTGGTGTCTTCATAGCCCAAGACGACCATGCCGAGCGAATCTCCCACCAGGATGAGATCAATCCCAGCCTCGTCCAAGAGCCGACCCGTGGGATAATCATAGGCCGTCAGCGTCGCCAGTGGCAGGCCACCGTCACGCACCTTGCGCAGGCGATCGAGTAGAGGATTCATGCCGGGACTAGAAGCATGCCTTGGCAGACGGCGCAACGAAGTTAGGAAACGGGCTCAGACATCGCCGCGCCATCAGCAGAGGGCGCCCTCTCGATGAACGGGGCCACGACCTCTTCGAGCGCTTTGGGTAACACGGCTTGCACAAGGATGTCGTTCCCCTCATAATCACAAGAAATCACTTTGCCATCCCGATGCAAACGCGAGACCACCTCCGCACGACTCTGCGGGATCCGCAAGTGGATCCGCGCCACGCGATTGGCTAACATGGCACTCATCCGATGTTGCAACTCGTCGAGTCCCTGCCCCGAGTGTACGGAAACGAAGCAGGCCTCTGGGAAATGCCGCTCTAACTCTTTGCGCTGCGCGGGATCCTCAATGAGATCGATCTTGTTGAGCACGAGAAGCCGTCGCTTCTCTTCGGCGCCTAGTTCTGTGAGGACTTCATGAGTGGTCTGATAGGTGGCATAGACCTCCGGATCGCTTGCATCTAACAGATGAATCAAGAAATCCGCCAGGAGCGCTTCTTCCAAGGTCGCCTTGAACGCCTCCACCAGGCGGTGAGGAAGGCGCCGAATGAAACCCACCGTATCCGTGAGCAAGAGCGGCTGACCATCGGGCAACTCGATCCGGCGAGTCGTGGTATCGAGCGTGGCGAAGAGCTTGTCTTCGGCTAACACTTGCGCTCCTGTGAGGGCATTCAAGAGAGATGACTTGCCTGCATTCGTATAGCCCACGATCGAGGCATGGGGCACCGGCATGCGCTCACGTTCTTTCCGCTGGGTGGTCCGCTGCTTGCGCACATCCTCCAATTGCGCCTTCACGCGATCAATGCGTTTCCGAGCAAGACGACGATCCGTCTCTAACTGTTTCTCCCCTTCTCCACGAGCCCCCACGCCACCGCCTTGCCGATCCAGGTGCGTCCACATCCGAGCGAGACGTGGCAACGAGTATTCCATCCGCGCAAGCTGGACTTGCAAACGCGCTTCCTTGGTCTGCGCCCGCTCATTGAAGATGTCGAGGATCACCTCTTGGCGATCGATGACACAGAGATTGGTCTCCGCCTCCCACGCCCGTTGTTGCGCGGGTGTCAGCTCGTTATCGAAGACGATGCAATCGCACTCCATGTCTTTCGCGAAATCCATGATCTCAGAAGCTTTGCCGGTCCCCATCAGATAGCGCGCGTGATGCTTGGGTGCCTTGACGAGGAGCTGATCCACCACGCCAATGCCCAACGTCTTCACAAGTTCACGCAATTCATCTAACAGACTTTCCGATTCCTCGGCCTCACTCTTGTCAAAGTAGACGCTGACGAGCAGGGCGCGCTCGACCATGTTAGGTTTCTCTCGGATCTCAAACATCGGAGAACAGCGTAGTCGAGATTCAGGATTTCACCACCCGATCCAACGCATCGAGGAGCACGAGCAATTTCACAAAGGCCTTCTCAGCTTCTTCCCGAGACAGATCCTCTTCCTCGTGGGCGACGAGCAGTGCCTCGGCCGCATGTCCCAAGAGGGAAAGCTGAGGAAGATCGAACCGCTCCACCAGCATCTCGAGCGCGTTGGCGAGGGGTTCGGCCTGGGCCTGCTTGCCTTTGAGAAACGCACCCACCGAGGCCTCTCGTTTCGCGGAATGCCGCTGGATCATGACGTCGTCGACCAGCGCCACCTTGTGTGGTCCTCGAGGGTACTCTCGCCAGGCGATCACTTCATGGATCGTGGTGCCCAGGTAGAGAATGGTTTCCACCGCCTTCTCGGAAACGGTCTCACCCATTCCCGTGGTCAGCCATTTGAAGAGCGGAACCTGATCCTGACTGAACTGCTTCATGATCGCCAGCGTCACCTCGGGGGGCTCGCTGGTGACCCGCATCCAGACCACTTTGATCAAATCCTCGTCGAGCTCTCGCATCGCGAAAGAATTCGCCGCCAACCGTCATCTGGCCAGAAACAATTCTCGCGATTGCGAATAAATGCCCGCCTCACGCCCTCTTCGCGAAATGCGTGTGGACCATCCGACTCTCACTACTAGAATCTTTATCAAATTCGATTCACAGAATTTCTTTAAATTGTTGTTTCATCATGAAATTCAACACCCTCAAACTTCTTATCGGCACCGCATGCGGATTACTTTCATCAGGCTACGCGGACGTGATTCAGTGGGCCGGCTCCCAGGGCACACTCGGCAAGGCCTTCGATGACTCCACCGACAGTTTCACGGTGAGCACGAGCACCAATGCGGTGACCTTTCAACTGGAGCACAATAGCACCTCGAGCGGGATGGATTCCGCCTCCCAGTGGTCGATCAATCGTTGGCCGCCACCCCCGTCATTCACGGAAGGCGACTTCAACGTTGTCACCAACGCCAACAACGACATCGTCCTCGGGCTTTACGGATTCTATGGGGAGAATGGCTTCACCGCGAGCACGCCTCCCAATGAAATCACCATTCCCGTGGAAGGCGATACGGTGAGCTACACCCTGAGTATCGGTTTCGAGGCGCCCGTCTCCACCTTGAGCTTCGACATGAACGGCATCAATGCCCTCACGAAAACCACGGGGTTCAACAGCCAAGACTTCATGCTCGTTGAAGCATTTCTCGGCACCAGCGCGGCAGGTTCACCGCAGTATTCCAACGAAGGTCCCGGCTTTGTCCGCCAGGGAGATGAATTGATCGGTGATTGGTTCAACCGCATCGGCCTCGACAACCCCGAGCCCTACGACCTCGCAGATCAACACGTCACCGACGAAGGCTCGGTCACGCTGACATTCACTGATCCCGTCGACCGTGTGGACCTCACCATGACGAATGTGGCCAAGAACGAGGTCGGGCCCTTCTCGCCTGGCTTTGACGAACCGGCGACGCCCGATACGGAAGAGCGCCTGCAGACCTGGGCCTACTCCGTTGGCGACCTCACCTTCACGACGATCCCAGAGCCGTCGACAACCCTCCTCGCTGGACTGAGCCTCTTCTTGTTAGGTTTCCGCCGTCGGCGTCGCTAACAACCATTCGACTTTTCTTAGCTGTTTCCTCTGGCTGGTTGTGCACTCCATCACGGAGTGCCACCTTGAAAGGCGGTGATCCTCGGGGTCACCGCCTTTCTTAATCCACGATCCACGATGAAGGTAGAATCCTACGACTTGGGTGCGAAGACCCTTTTCCTTAACGTGCTGCCGTGAAGGCTTTGTTTGCATTCTTCGTGCTCACGGTTTCCGCCCAGTGCCAAACCGATCTCGACGCTTGGCGTCTACTTCACTTTCCCCAAACGGCGAATGATCCTAGCAAAGAAGCAACCAGCTGGGGAAACCAGGCCGACCCCGACGCCGATGGCTACATCAATCTTCTTGAGTTTCTTCAAGACACGGATCCCAATGCTTTCTCGGACCCACTCATCCCCGATAGCCCGAGCGTCCTCTCCTTTCCCTGGCGGGAGACTGATCATCCGGTAGCCCTCCAGGTTGAGACCTCTTGGGACGCTCAAACGTGGTTGCCCGGAGTCATCCTCTCTCCCGAGATCGAAATTCCGGTCACAGCCACCTCCCATATCGTGAACCGCCAGATGGAGGGATCAGTGGAACGCATCTTGGTGCGCGCCGCCTCTACGGGCGAGGATTCACGTGGCTTTCTCCGGGTGCGAGCCATCGATGCTGCGGATCTCTTCCCACCCCTAACAGACGCGCAACCTTTTCGTATCGACGACGGCTTCCTCACTGCCCCCATCTTGCAATCGCCCTCTTCTGAGACGGTAAACGTCGTGTGGTACACGGCCTTTCTCGGCTCAGACCATACCCTGATCTACGGCGATCATCTCGACCACAGAGCGACCGCGACTTCGACGAAGCTCACGCGCATGCTGGAGGACACCGATTCCCAGCTCCATCCCGCCTCCGTCAATCAGTTAGGATTTCCCTCCGCCAGCGGTGTGCGCCATCGGTCCGTTTGGAAACATCAAGCCACGGCAACTAACCTCACTCCCGGCCTTCGCGTCCCCTACCTAGTCGAAAGTGTTCGCGACGATGGCGAGCACTTTCGCAGTCGAGCCTACAGCCTACAGCCCCTTCCTGCACCTGGCCACCCTCTCAAGATTCTCCTAACATCCGATCAGCAGAACCGCCCCATGTCGGCGGCAAACTATCAGAAAGCCTATGAGACGGTCGGGCCACTAGACGCAGTGCTCTTCGCGGGAGACTTTGTTGATTATCCTAACAGAGCATCGGAATGGTTCGATCGCAATTCCACGACCCGCCCAGCCTTCTATCCGACTATGCAAGGACGATGGGACCAGATCCATTCGGCTTCTCCCTATCGTGGAGGGCCAATCCTCCAGCATGCTACCCTCTTGAGCGCTCTGGGAAACCACGAGGTGGCGGGGCGTTGGCGACCTAACCAGCATGACATTACTACCATGTATACGGATTCCCAGCCCCGTTGGCGTGCTGAGATGCTCTATGAGAATGCGCTCGGCTCGGGCCATCCCGAGGCAGCCACCTGTATCCGCGATCACTCCTTTGAAACCATCACTTACGACGAGATGTGGCCCTCTCCCCAGCCAGGATTACCCTACTGGTCACGCTGTTATGGGGACATCTTTATCATTAGTCTTCACGTCAACCGCATCTGGCGTCTTTGGGGAAGCGATCGGAAAGGCAAGGAAGGTGAGGACCCTGCTGATGTGAACAACCCCGATGCCTGGGGATTCGGAGATCATCTCTTCGAGCCATTCGGCCCAGGCAGCGCCCAGTACCAGTGGCTTGAGCAGGTGTTAGAAAGTGAAGCCTGCCAGCAAGCGCGTTTCCGTATCGTCATGGCCCATCAGACGATGTTCGGACTAGGCGACAATGCCTATCCTGTGCTCGCGCCCTCAGACGTGACGATCCGATTTGACCATGGTTCCGGAGAAGAAGTGTCACAGCTCACCTACCCGATCTCCAAAGAAACGTGGGACTCCGACATTGCGCCGTTGTTAGGATCCATCATTTCGATCGACTATCACTATGCCGACGACGCAGATGTGTGGCGAAACGCAATAGAGCCCCTGCTGATAGACGCGGGCATCGACCTAGTGCTCACTGGTCATTCGCATTTATGGAATCGATCAAAGGTCGGGCCCATGCACTATCTGGAAACGTCCAACGTGGGTGACAGCTTCGGGGCTCGCTATGATGACCTCGACGGAAGCAAGACCTGGCCTGGCACGTCCTTTCCTGCTGGAGATCCTCACGGGCGGCCCAGCATCGCGCCCAACATCCTGAATCCACTTCAAGAACTAGAAGGCTACGATCACCCGCTCCCGTTCGTCTCCAGCAATCGGCACACGGTATTCTCGATATTCGATACAGCTGAAGGAGCCGTGAAGAGCTATGTCTTCGACACCATGGAGCCGTCCAGCGCTGTGCGCCTATTCGATCAGTTCATGTTAGAATGACCGAATCCAGACAGTGTTGTTAGCCTACGCTGCGGAATCGCGGATATTATCCAGCATGTTGCAGAACTCGCGCGACTCCTTCTTCACCGTGCGCAATCGCTCTTGAATGTCTTCCTTCAGGTCGTCTTCAAGGAGGAGGATCTCAGCGAACCCATTGACGGCCGCCAGCAGATTACGGAAATCGTGACGCACTTGCCGATCACGCACAGAGTCAGGCAGATCCTGCCCCGGCGTCACTTGATCCGCGGCAAGCCGTTCCCGCAGAGAAGTCGACGCATCGCGCATGCTCTCGATGGCCACCGGTCCCTGCTCGCCCAAGTCAGGCATGCGGGTCTCAAGCCAGCGGACGCCCTCACAGAGGGAGTCGGCGAGGGACCCGAAAGAAGGATTCGTGGCAGTGGTTTCCATAGGATGAATACAAGTAATGGAATTACGAGACCGCTCAAGAAGTTCCGTTACCTTTCGTAATACCTGCTCATGATTGAAAGGTCTTACCAGAACTGCGTCGCAACCCGCTTCCTCGGCGGCTCCCCGCGCATTCACCTGAGGGACAAATCCGATCACGCCCACATTTGCGGATCGTGGGCGGCATTTGATCTCTGCCACCGTGGTGTAGCCCGTCTCGCCTGGATCATCGAGATTGACGAGAAAGAACTCGAAATCATACTCCCTGGCGAAGCTTACCGCCTGGCGGGCCGTGGTGACAGTGGCCACTGCAAAGCCCGACGCTTGCAGAAACTGGGAAAGGTGCACCGCTTCGCGGCAATCGGTTTCGTAGATCAGGATGCGGGTCATCGGCTGCAGAGTTCCTTGAAACGTAGCACGCCTCGAGAGTGAAATCTATGGAAATTATAATAAATATTGTGAGCGCATAGAGGGCTTTTCACGTGCACTCACATCCCTGACACCCATTCGCAAGGCTGCGACGCCTCCTTGATCAATGAGGGCAAGGAATTCTTTCACATTCGCTGAAAGAAGGCTCAGCCAGAACCGTATCCTTAGCGTTATCCAGGTAACGCATTGATTCTGTTTGTTTGTTGTCCGTTCCGAGTGATGCCGTCGGGGGATGCGCGGAACGAGGAACGTTCTTTGGAGGAGGCGGGGTATCTCGCCCCGCCTCTTTCGGGGAAAGAAAGGTCCCCTCTACGCCGGACGAGTCGCCGCGCAGGTGTGGATGATGCGCAAGGCCTCTTCCCGCTCGTCACCCACCAAAGGCAAGCGGGGCGCCCGCACCGTCTCCGTCCCGTAACCCATCTCAGACGACGCTAGCTTGATATATTGAACGAGTTTGGGGACGCTATCAAAGTGCAACATGGGCATGTACCATCGGTAGACCTCCAAAGCCCGTTGATAATCTCCGGCCATGGCGGCGTCCCATAGAAGACCGTTCTCCCTTGGAAATGCATCCACGAGTCCAGAGATCCACCCTGAACACCCTAACATGATACTTTCCAGGGCGACATCATCCAACCCGGCAAAGATCAAGTAGCGATCTCCCAACGCGTTGAAGAGATCCGTGATACGACGCACGTCTCCCGCAGCTTCTTTGATGCAGACGATATTCTCCACATCTGCCAACTCTTGAAACATCGCTGGCGTGATATCCACTCGATACACCGGAGGGTTGTTGTAGCACATGATCGGAAGACTCGTGGCCGCAGCGATCGTGCGAAAGTGTTGTACCGTCTCTCGAGCATCGGAATGGTAGACCATGCCCGGCATGACCATCAGGCCATCCACGCCGACAGACTCTGCCGCCTGCGCCGTCTCACAAGCTGTCTGAGTGGTAAACTCCGCCACGCCATTCAGAAGCGGCACCGTGTCCCCCACGACTTCCTTCGTCGCCTTCAATACCGCCACCTTCTCTTCAGGGGAAATGGAACAGTTCTCCCCAATCGTCCCTAACATGATAATCCCATGGACCCCATTCTCAAGCAACGCCTCAACATGCTTCTGCGTCGCTGGGAGATCGAGGGAGAAATCTTCGTGAAACTGTGTGGGTACGGCGGGAAAGACGCCCCGCCAATCAACATTCATGGCCATGCGCTCAGACTCGCGGGCCCCTGCACGAGTGTCAAGGCGGGGAAGTCCCCAAGAACTCCCCTTGAATCACCACGCTGCTTTCGGATACATCTGCACGATGATGCGTTCTTCACTCTCTCTTCTCATCCTAACACCCATCCTCGCCTGTCTCCTTCTCCACGACGGGCAGGCAGAGGAACCCAAGGCGTCCACCACCCAAGTCCTCTTCGATGGCAGCACGCTTGATGCCTGGGAAAGCATCGGATCTGCCAAGTGGAAGATCGAGGGAAACGTGCTCGTGGGCGGCCAAGACGGGGACCCCAAGCGGAGCGGCCTGCTATACACCAAGGCCAGCTTTCAAGACTTCGACCTCACCTTGGAATTCATGATCGATGAACACGGGAAGTACAACAGCGGTGTCTACCTGCGCAACACACCTGACCAACCTCGGCGCACAGGCTATCAAATCAACATCGGCCGTGGTGCTGCAGACGAACCCGTGGGCCTCTACCTCAACGACTGGCTCGACAAAGGCGATGCCGACGACACGATCCGAAAGAAACTCGACTGGAATCACCTCCGCATCCGCGCCCAAGGCCCACACATCGAAGCCTGGTTGAACGGAACCAAGATCGTCGACTACACGGACCCAGACCCCAAACCCGCCTTGCTGCAGAAAGGCACCATCGCCCTGCAGACTTACGGCGCAGAAGGACACGATGGGTGGGTCAAGTTTCGGAGCATCCAAATCAGGCCGTTAGATAAATGATATACTCGTTCCCATCGCCCCAGGGGGACTGAAGGGACTCTACTCATTGAGGGTCCTAGACACCGCATCGAGCGGAGAGGAAACCACGCTCCCATGCATTTCCGAGCGGAGCCATTCCGCGGGATAGCTGACGACCAGGAAGCAAAGCGATATCCTGGCAGTGATGTCAAACGCATGTGTCACGGCCACATGCAGGTAGAAGGCACCTACCAGGGGCAACGCCCAAACGGTCATCATGTCTCCCTCGCCAGCCGTGAGCCACCGGACTCCAGAGACCGCAGCAAGCGCGAAGAAGAATCCCGCTCCTAGCAATTTCCAAAGCAAATGCGCATCCTCGCATTGCTTGAGAATCGTCCGGCGAACCATCCAGGCAGGCAACGCTAACAAACTCCCCACAAGAAGAATGTCCATTAGGAAGGTGATGAAGAGCCAGCTTGAAACCATCGATTCGCCCCTGAGACACTTTCGCGGCTTTCCTCTCGTCCGTCAATAGGCTGGATCCAGCCAAGCACGCCCCCACAGAAACAGACGATACCCCACGCGTTCTTGATGGTATTGGAAGCCCGACCCCTGTTCGACGAGGTGGGATGCATGCATGAGATTCGAGCGCGAACCCTATCGCTACAAATCGGAGGACGCCACGCGGGAAACCATCGCGCAGTATCGCGAGAAGAAAGCCGAGGTCGTCGAGCGTCGCGATGCCTTGCGTGAAGAGATCAGCCAAACGGTGAACTCCTTGGAAAGTGCCGAGACTGATAGCGAAGTGAAGAAGCTCATCGGGCAACAAACCGAACTGCAAGCCATCGATCAGGAATTGGAAATCGCCCAGGCCGATGCCGAAGCGCGGGCCTTGGAAAACGAGAACCAACGCATCGCCGAAGCCAAAGCACGGGGCGAAGAAAGCGCCCGCCGCTTTGAAGCCGCCAACCGCGCCGATGTCCAAACCTACCGCCTCGACCAATCCGCCTACGGCTGGTGAAGCCGGAAATTATCAGTTCAAAAATCAGAAATCATCAATCGTAAATCATCAATCAAGCGTCAGCGCCCCCCTTCTCATGTTCCAACGCAACCGCATCGAACTCACTAGCGACATCACCAAACCGCCACGCACCAATTCGGTAGGGGAAACCGGAAGGAATGAAGAACGATGATGGTCTATCCCGTTGGAAACGCGACAGATACTTGCCGGAGCATGTTGAATGATGAATTCTGAAGTGTTTGCCAGTTCCGTGATCTGCCGTTCGACGACCTCAGGCAACCAAGGGATTGTGAGTCTTGAGTTCCGGAAACTTAGAAAAATCCCGATCAGCCGTCCAAAGTTCGGCCACTCCGTGGTTCAGGCAGAGAGCGGCGATCCTAGCATCATGGACACGCCCTCCAGCAATCTTAGCATTGATACAAAGATTTCCGAGCCGCTCCAAATACCCCGGGCCTTCGTGGAGAAAGCGAAGGGTATTGGAATTCTGCCAGCCCTCGATGGCTTTGAACGCCACCTCTTGGGGAGTCGGCGGGCTGTAGATCCGAGGATGGGTCACGATAGCCAAGAACTCATGAACGGAACTCCATGCAATCGCCCACGGACGCCCACTGCTTGCCAGATCGTTGAGCGCCGAAACGGACTTGTCATGCCACTCGGAGTCTTCCCGATGTGCGTAGACAAGGATGTTCGTGTCGATCGCGATCATCTAAGAGTCGTTGTAAATGGCGTCGCGAATGGAGTCCCAGCCCTTGTCCCGGAACTCTGGTTGCAGTCCCTTCCCTTTGAAGGTCACCCATTCGATCTGACCCGATTCGGGCGATTCCGCCTGGTCCAGAACTCTGCGCAATCCTTCCTCGATCAAGCGCCTCAGCGTCGTCTCCGATTCCTCCGCAAACGCCTTCGCTCGCAAGAGCACATCGTCAGCAATATCCACAGTAGTCTTCATATGGGTAACCATATTCACCGATACGGGCTGGTCAATTTGAAAAAGAAGAACCCATTCAGAGCGGTCTTCAAGAAACAAGGCAGGACCAACTCTTCACAAAGCCCTCGTCTACTTTGGCATCGCCCTTGCCCCGATCTTCCTCCCCATGCTCATGCTGAATGCCACGCGAGGCATCGCTGTGCGCTATGTGTTAGGGCTATTCTCCCTCATCCTCTGGCCCCTCGGCTGGGCCGTGGCCAACCTCATGACCCAATCCCTCATGGAAGCCGCCGCCCACCACACGCCCTATGAATACGGAGGCGTCCTCTGCCAAACACCCCTTGATAGAGCATCTTCTCGTGACTGATACCCATTGACGGTCTGACCGCAGCCACCTATGCCAGCAGGGCGCCATGATCGATCCCGCCCAACTCAAGAAACTCGAAGACGATCTGTGGGAAGCTGCGGATCAGCTACGGGCCAATTCCAAGCTGACTTCAACCGAGTATTACATGCCGGTGCTGGGGGTGATCTTCCTCCGCCATGCCACGAACCGCTTCAATGTGGCGCATGCGGAGGTCGAGCAGGAGATCACGCATCGGGAGCCGGTGCAGGCGGATTATGTGAAACGGCGGGCCTTGTTCCTGCCTGAGAAGGCGCGGTTTGATGCCATTGTCGATCTGCCCAAGTCTCGCAATCTGGGCAAGGCGGTGAATGCGGCGATGAAGGCGATTGAGGAATCCTTCGAGCCACTCAAGGGCGCGCTGCCGAGGGACTATGAGATCTTTGAGAGGGATTTGTTAGACGATCTCTTGAAGATCTTTAATCGCGAGACGCTGAAAGAAGCCAGTGGGGATGTCTTTGGTAGAATTTACGAATACTTCCTCATGAAGTTTGCCATGCAAGGGGCGCAAGATGCGGGCGAGTTCTTCACACCGCCGTCGCTCGTGCAGACAATCGTCAATGTCATCGAGCCGGACCATGGCAATGTCTTTGATCCCGCTTGTGGTTCCGGTGGCATGTTTGTGCAGTCGAGTCACTTCATCGAGAGCGAAGGGAAAGACACGGCCAAGGTGGCGACCTTCTATGGTCAGGAGAAGACGGCCGCGACCATTCGTTTGGCCAAGATGAACCTCGCGGTGCATGGGTTAGAGGGGAAGATCCTGGAGGCCAACACCTTTTATCAGGATGAGCACACCCTGGTAGGGAATGCCGACTTCGTCATGGCCAATCCGCCTTTCAATGTCGACATGGTGGATGCGGAGAAGATTGAGGGCGATTTGCGGCTGCCGTTTGGTCTGCCGGGGGTGAACAAGAAGAAGAAGGTGAGCAATGCCAATTACCTCTGGGCGTCCTACTTCTATACCTATCTCAATGAGAAAGGCCGGGCCGGCTTTGTCATGTCCTCACAATCATCCAGCGCGGGTGGGCAGGAAATGGAGGTGCGGCGCAAGATCATCCAGACGGGCCATGTGGATGTCATGATCGCCATTCGTGGCGGGTTCTTCTACACGCGGACCGTTCCCTGTGAACTCTGGTTCTATGACAAGGGCAAAGCGAAGAAGCGTCAGAACACGGTGCTCATGCTAGACGCGCGCAACGTGCATCAGAAGATGACGCGCACGGTCTATGAATTCGCCCCAGAGCAATTGCAGAACCTCACTGCCATTGTCTGGCTCTACCGCGGCGAAACGAAGCGTTTCAAGAAACTGTTAGCTGGTTACGCGGCCGAGTGCGCCTCCTTCCGCGACACCATTGCCGAACATTGCCAGCCCGTGGATACGGAATTGGCGAAACTGCGAGATCGTGTCGGTGCCTTGAAAGCCGATGAAACCAGCACGCGGATGGATGCTACCTATCAAACGCTCACGCTGCCGCTGGATGCCATGGCCGCTAATCTGAAGGGCGGGAAGTTTGCCGATTCAGAATCGCATTCCAAATTGGCAGGTGCCTGCCGGAAGCTGCGCCAAGTCGTTCAGGAAACCAAGCGCAGTCTCGAAGGCATTCTCAAAGAAGTGCTCAAGTTAGACCCAAAGAAGAAAGACGATTGGCGCGCTGTGTTTGGGCAAATGCAAACGGGGCTGAACAGTCTTCAAGTCTCGCTCACCGAGAACGAGACCACCACCCGCCACTACCTCTGGCTCCGCGACCGCTTTCCCGATGATGAATATGTGGATGTGGAAGGCCTCTGTAAAGCAGTCGATCTACCCGAAATCGAAGAGAATGATTGGAGTTTAACACCCGGCCGTTACGTGGGCGTGGCTCCCGAGGAAGATGATCCGGATTTCGATTTCGACACGCGGATGAAGGAGATTCATGAGGAACTGGCGGTGTTGAACGGTGAGGCCGCAAAGCTGACAAAGACGATTCATGCAAACTGGAACAATATGATGCCCTAATGACACTTCGCCCTGCGATTATTTCAGATCTCTGTGTCCTTCAAAGGGGGTTTGACATCAGTAAAGCTGAGCAGACTGATGGGCCGTTTCCTGTGATCTCATCTGGTGGCTTTGGAAGCACTCATACAGAATTTAAAGTCCAAGGGCCGGGCGTCATGGTTGGAAGGAAGGGTACTCTGGGAACCGTCCATTTTACAAACAGAAATTATTGGCCACATAGCACAGTGTTATGGGTTAAAGACTTTAGAGGAAACTCGCCGAAATTCGTCTACTACTTTCTGAAGACCCTTCGACTTGAGAGGCTAGATGCAGGAGCAGCTAATCCAACGCTGAATCGAAATCACGTTCATCCACTAAAGATTCGGATACCCAAACCGGTCGACCAGCAGAAGATTGCGGATGTTCTCTCAAGCTACGACGATCTAATAGAGAACAATCGGCGGCGGATGGCGTTGTTGGAGGAAGCGGCGCGACAACTCTACCGCGAATGGTTCGTCCGCCTCCGCTTCCCCGGTCATGAGTCGACTCCCATTCGCAACGGCGTGCCCCAGGGGTGGGAAAAGCATACGCTTAAGGAGCTATGCTCTAGCATCAGTTACGGGTATACTACGAGCGCCTCAAAGGAGAACACAGGCGCAAAGTTTCTCCGAATCACTGACATTGTTCATGAATTCATCGATTGGAGTGCAGTTCCTTATTGTGAAACTCCTCCGAGTAATTCTGATCAATATCTCCTTAGCGAAGGAGACGTCGTTGTAGCAAGGACCGGTGCTACTACCGGATATGCCAAGAGAATTGGCAGTAATGCTCCTCCGTCGGTGTTTGCTTCCTATCTCATTCGCCTAAAGCCTTCGGAAAAAGTTTCCGATACTTTGCTAGGAGTCTTTGTGGAATCACAAAGTTTCAAAGACTATATCTGGGCTAACATTGCTGGCGCTGCTCAACCGAATGCCAACGCCAAGACGATTGGTCGCGCGCGTTTGCTAGTGCCGACTCCGCCGATTCAAGAAATTTTTCATTCGCAGGTAAAGGTGATGTATTCTCAGAGAGATAATCTGCTTCAACAGAACGCCCTCCTAGCAGAGGCCCGCGATCACCTGCTCCCCCGCTTGATGCGAGGCGAGATCGAGGTTTAAGAGTGTTCGTCCTCACACTATGCCGAAACGCATCTTCATCATTGCTGGTCCGAATGGCGCGGGCAAGACGACGTTTGCCAACAGTTACCTGAGCAAAGAGACGGCGCAGATCCCTTTTCTCAATGCAGACAACATCGCAGCCGAGATGTGTCCCGACGACCCAGAGAGCGTTGCCATAGCTGCGGGCCGAAGGCTGTTAGAGTTGATCGCGGTGCAGGTCACGGCAGGTGGGAGTTTCGTGGTGGAAACCACGCTCAGCGGTCGCACCTATGCCAGAGCCATTCCACGCTGGCGAAACCAGGGCTATGAAGTGATCCTCTTCTTTCTGCGGCTTCCGGATGCCGATACGGCGGTGGCCCGGGTCGCGGAACGGATTCGCCAGGGAGGGCACGCCATTCCGCCCGATACCATCCGCCGCCGGTTTGCGGCTGGTTGGCGAAACTTTGAGGATCTCTACAAACCTTTGGTGGATGCCTGGGCAGTTTATGATAGTTTTCAGAATCCACCCCGCATCCTGGAGAGAGGATCCCTGCAGCCATGACTGAGCCTTCGCTACTTGAGATCGATCTCGATGAGGTCATTGATCGTGCCACCATCGCCATGGTCCAGGCTGCCGAGGAGGCGCGCCGTCTGGCCGAGGAGACAGGCACGGAATTTATCGCGCGCCCAGCGGACAAGATTGTTTACGAAACCTGAGCCGATGGAGTCTTTGGTGGTGCGTGAGGGGCCTGAGGACTAGGAACTGCTTGTATAAGGCAGGTTGAATTCGGTGAACGCGTGAGGTAGCTTAGAAGCCATGACGAGCTGTTCAAACGAGGCAGAAGCCTACTTCACCAACATGTTCGTGCCTGTGTCTTCAGAGCTCGAACGCTTGGGATCGATTTATCCCAACGGCGATTCTGAAGAGGCCTGTGTGGCCTTCACTGAAGAAGTGGCGCTGCACAAGGCGACGGTGAAACTGGCTTACCGGCACATCGTTACTTGCCTGAAAGGCAGCTCGGACCTTGATGAGATGATTCGCTGCTGGAATATTCTCATCCGGTTCATTGATCAGAGTCTGGACATTGTTAGAGATCTTCGTGAGCGCTTTCCTTATTGCGGCACTCCTGATCTTTATAATGAGCTGTTAGAGTATCGGACAGCGGCGACACAACGAAGGGACGAGGCGCAGGAGGAACGCGAATGCGTTGGCGAGGTGCCAGGGGGATTGTTCGGGACGGATGGCTGAGGAATCCAAAGGTCTGATCACAACGGAGACAGTCGCAAAGCTCGCTGCGCTCTTTGAGCGCTATCATGACGCGCTCGATCCCGACGCCCCGAGCGCGAGAGAAGCCGAGGTTGACTTCAATCGTGAAGCTGAAAAGCTACACACTCTAGCAAAGGAGAAAGGATTCGAAGTACCTCTTTCGAAATTCAAGGCGCATCTTCGTATCAATGTCGATTGTACCTCAGTAAGAATTAGAATTAGAATTAGTTAGCCCGCTCGCTTAGCGAATAGATCTTGATCACCGATATCAACAGCGAGGACCGGCTGGTTCAGGAAACCTTTGCCAATCATCTCGAAACGGAGCTGGGTTGGGAGAACGTCTTCGCTTGGAATCAGGAGACGTTTGGACAGACAGGAACGCTCGGCCGTGAAAGCACGAAGGATGTGGTTCTGAAGCCGCATTTGGAAGCCGCGCTGCGGAAGTTCAATCCGGAAGCGCCGGATCATGCGATCGCCGAAGCGTTAGAGAAATTGACGCGAGTCGACTTCTCGCGCTCGATGCTCCAGCACAATGAGGAATTCTATCGTTGGTGCCGCGATGGCGTGCCAGTGACCGTCCGCAGTGATGAAGGGCAAACGGAACATCCAGATCTCCGGGTGATTGATTTCGAACGGCCTGAGGAGAATCGCTTTGTGGCGGTGCGCGAGTTGAAGGTCACGGGACTGCGGGCGCCAGAATACAATCGTCGCGCTGACATCGTCTGTTTCGTCAACGGCTTGCCGCTTGTCTTCATTGAACTGAAAGCGGTCTATTTGAATATCCGTCAGGGTTACGATGGGAACATCAGCGATTACAAAGACACCATTCCGCATGTCTTTCATCACAATGCCTTTCTCATCGTGAGCAATGGGGATCGAGCAAAGTATGGGTCCATCACCAGCGAATGGCCGCATTTTTACGAATGGAAGCGGCAGAAGGAAGAGGAGGAAGGCGACGTGGATGCGCGCGTCTTGCTCAACGGCATGCTGGCGAAAGAGCGTTTGTTGGACTTGTTTGAGAACTTCATTCTCTTTGATGGCAGCCGCTCGGGAGGCGTGCGCAAAGTGGTGGCGCGCAATCATCAGTGGATGGGCGTGAACAAGGCGGTAGGATCCGTCGAGCGGCAGCAAGAACTGAAGAAGCGCTATCCGCCCGATAAGCGGCTTGTTTACTCTGAAGAGCCGCCACGGGAGAACCTGGCGCTACTCGATCAGGCAGAGGCGGCACCAAAGGCCAAGCCGGAGAAGTATTTGCGACTGGCGCACAAAGATCTGGGACGGTTGGGCGTCTTCTGGCACACGCAGGGAAGTGGGAAGTCGTACTCCATGCTCTTCTTTGCCGAGAAGGTACGGCGACGCGTGGCGGGTGATTTCACCTTTGTGCTGATGACAGATCGCACAGACTTGGATGATCAGATCTACAAGACGTTCACCGGCTGTGGGGCTGCGGAACAGATTCATCCACGCGTCTCCAAAGGCTCGGAGATGGAGAAGGTTTTGCAGGGGAATCATCGCTATGTCTTCAGCCTGATCCACAAGTTCAATCAGCCGGTCGATCCTAACAAACCGTATTCGAAACGGGATGATATCATTGTCATCTCCGATGAGGCGCATCGCACTCAAGGTGGCAGGCTGGCGCGCAACATGCGGCTTGCCTTGCCTAATGCTTCATTCATCGGCTTCACAGGGACGCCACTTTTCAAGCAGGATGAGCTGACTCGGCGGATCTTCGGAAGTTATGTTTCTCGTTATGACTTCAAGCGCTCCGAACAAGATGGAGCCACCGTCAAGTTGCTCTATGAGAATCGCGGCGAGAAGTTAGGCCTCACGACGACTGAGCTGAATGACTCGATCGCCGAACGTATCGACATGGCAGACCTCTCGCCTGAGGAAGAGATGCGGCTAGAGAATCTACTAGGCAAAGACTACGAGATCATCACGGCTGATGAACGGCTCTGGCAGATCGCCGAAGACTTCGTGGAACACGCCTCGATGCGGTGGCAAGCCGGGAAAGCTCTCTTTGTCTGCATTGACAAGGTCACTTGTGGGCGGCTCTACGAAATGATTATCCCGCTCTGGCAACGAAAGATTGACCAGCTGCGAATGGAGTTGCGTGAGCTTGACCGGTATCGCATGCGTCGTCGTGAGACCCGCGACCAACCCGAGGATCCCAAGAAGCGACAGCAGATCGACCGGCTCAAGGATCAGATCGCCTGGATGGAGACGACGATCATTTCTATCGTGATGAGTGAATCACAAGGCGAGGTGGGCGAGTTTCGGAAATGGGGCATGGACGTGGTGCCTCATCGGGCACTGATCAAGCAGGGCTTTGAGGATGCCGCCGGCGAAACCGTTGCCATGGATGACGCTTTCAAAGATCCAGAGCATCCTTTCCGCATCGGCATCGTCTGTGCGATGTGGCTGACGGGCTTCGATGTGGAGTGCCTGTCCACGCTCTATCTCGATAAACCGCTTAAGGCGCACACATTGATGCAGGCCATTGCGAGGGCGAATCGAGTTTTTCCAGGCAAAGCTTGCGGCGTCATCGTCGACTACAACGGGATGCTGAAGAGCCTTCGCAAAGCCATGGCGACGTACGCTCTTGGTGAAGACGAAGGAGGCACGGGTAGCGATGGCGAATCGAATCCAGAAGAAGACGAGGAGATCCTGCCACCAATTGGCGATTTGATGAATGATTTGCGGGAGGCTATCGAACTTACGGAAGCACATCTTGCTGGTCTTGGTTTCGATGTGAAACGGTTGGAAGGTGTGAAAGGATTCGATAAGATCCAAGTGCTGCGTGACGCGACGAACGCTTTATTTGCTTCAGACGAAGCTCGTAAGCGCTTTGAGATCATGGCGAGAGCGGTGATTTCGCGATTCAATGCCTTGATCACTGAGCGAGCCGCCTACAAGTTCGCCAAGCGTCGTGATAACATTGAAACTATTCTCCACAAGCTGCATCGCGAGCGTGATTTGGCCGATGTACACGCCGCGCTGCAGGAATTGCATAGGGTGGTGAATCAGGCTATCGGGACGCGAGTTGAGGACTCGCAGGATCACCCTGCCTCCAAGGTCTACGATCTGAGCAAGATCGATCTGGAAAAGCTGCGAGACGAATTTGCAACGACGCCCCGCAAGAACACCGCCGTGCAGGAGATCCGGTCGCTCGTGGAAGAGAAGCTTCGGCAGATGTTAGCGAGGAACCCGCTGCGGATGGATTTTAACGCCAAGTATCAAGAAATCATCGCAGAGTACAATCGTGAGAAAGATCGCGTCACCATCGAGCAAACTTTCGAGCAGTTGACCGACCTGATGGCGGCGATGACCGAGGAAGATGCCCGAGCTGCCCGAGAGGGTTTAGAGGAGGACGAGTTGGCCGTGTTCGATCTCATGCAGAAAGAGCGGCTAACAAAGGCTGATCGCGAGCGGGTGAAACAGGCCAGCCGGGAGTTGCTCGCCGAGCTCCGCAGAATTCTCTCTGGGGTGAAAGGATGGAATGAGAAGGAAGCGACTCGCGCCGAAGTTGAAACGACGATTCTCGATCATGTTTACCGGGAACTCGGGGAGAGTTATTCGTCCGACGATAAACAGTCGATTGCTAAGAGTGTCTACGATCATCTCTTCCAGCAAAGTTTAGCGGGAAAGTTTCCTAATGCTGCAGCTTAACACCGTTTCCGTGGTCGATGACGACCATGGCGGGGCGTTGGCTGGTTTCGCTTTGGCTGAGTGCTTGGCTGGTCTGCAAGGGAGTGGCCTCGCCAATTGTGCACGCAGGCTGACGACGGACAAGCCGCTGACGATGGGGATCGGGAACAAGGCGGTGACGACCTTGCAGTTTCCCCGGCCGTTGCAGGGGATCTTTGGCTATGGGCTGACGACGGGTGAGGTGCCGGGGACCTATCATTATGCGCATCCACAAGCGTCGCGGGTCTTGGCCTTGCGCAATCTGATGCCGGACAAGGAGACGTTTCTGACGGTCTTGTTAGACGCGGAGGATCTGTATGTCTTGCATTTGAAACCGACGAATGATCCGGCGGTGCTGGTGCGCTTGAGTGAGAGCTCAGGCACGGCGGCGTCGCTTTCGGCGGTGCGGCCGGTGGATGCGGAAAGCTTGGCCAAGAGGCGGCTGGATCACAGCACGGCACGGCTTTTCAACCTGCTGAAGCTGGGCAAGAACGCGCGGACGTTTCGCGTGGCGGTGCCGCATCTCTACGAGGATGTGGAATCGCGCACGGTCAGCTATCGGCGTGATGACGGCAAGGTGGCGACGGTGGTGACGAAGCTGCATCGGTTTCCGAAGGAAGACGCGCTCTTCATCGATGCGCGGATCGAGAACCAGAGCGACACGGCGATCTATTTCGATCCGGGATCGGTCCAAGTGAAGGTGGGTTCGCGCACCTATCCGACGGCCTTGGTCGATGCGGCTTCGGAGGTGCCTGCCGGTGGGCGGATCGCGCTGCATGCGATCGTGCGTGGTGGCTTGGAAGGTGAGCGGGCGCATTTGAGCATCAAGAATGCAGTGCAGTTGATCATGGCGGCCTACGCGGCGACGCCGGATGATCAGCCCACAGTTAATGTTAGTCTGCAGCTAGAGCGGCGATATGCGTATCGGTCGTCAGGTTTCCGCCTGTTGCCCCAGCTTCCAGCATGGCTTTGAGATTGTCCCAATGCGTCCCGGCCGGGGCGATCAGGTCAACATTAGGTTGCCCAAGCCAACCTTCAATCACGTCGATGGTTTGTTCCAGTGTGAGGGGAATTGAGAAGACGGTGGATGCGTGGAGATGCGAATAAATCCTAAGAGAACCACATGCCCAATCCTTACAGGGATTCTTCCGATTTCGCAGATTCTCAATCGACTGCGCAAGATCATCATCAATGGATAGCGTCGTCCTCACTTTGACAGCTTATGGCATCAAATGGGAGAAAGCCCTCGCGGATTGCCCCCTTCATATGCAGCTTCGGCGAGTTCTGCTGACATCTTGACGGCACCATCGGGCAGGCCCTTCACCACCCTGACACAAACTCGTGTCCCTCTTGCCCTTTCCTTCTGAGGCCCTAACGGAGTTTAAACTCTACAGGAACCCCAACCACACCTGGAATGGGATTGCCTTGCGCGTCGGTCTTGGGCTTGAAACGCCACCGGCGCACGGCCGCCGCGGCTGATTGATCGAGGCCTGACGCTCCAGAGCTGCGGGTCACGCGGACGGCACTGACTCTCCCTTTGGCATCCACCTGCACGCTGAGGTAAACCACGCCTTCGACGCCTGCGCGGCGAAGAGCCCGCGGGTAAGTGGGCTTGGTCTGACGATACGGCTCGGGCATGCCCCGCACCGCTCGCCGTTTGGCCGGTTTGGGGGTGGCTCTCGGCTTGGGCTTGGGTTGTGGACGAGGGACCGGGGCCAGTTGACGGCGCGGCTTGGGGGGAGGCTTGGGTGCCGGTTTCCGCTCCACGCGCGGTTTGGGTTGCGGGCGAGGAGGCGGCGGCGGGACATACCGCTGGACAGGCTTCGCTGGAACAATCTTCTTCGGAGGTTCGGGCTTTTGAATGGGCTCTGGTTCCGGTTCGGGCTCTGGTTCCGGTTCGGGCTCTGGTTCCGGTTCCGGTTCCGGTTCCGGTTCCGGTTCCGGTTCCGGTTCCGGTTCGGGTTCGGGTTCGGGTTCGGGTTCGGGTTCGGGTTCGGGTTCGGGTTCGGGTTCGGGTTCGGGTTCGGGCTCGGGCTCTGGCTCTGGCTCTGGCTCTGGCTCTGGCTCTGGCTCTGGCTCCTCTATGAATTCCACTTCGTAGATGACTTCGGGCTCTTCGAGTTCGTCTGGAGTCACTCGTCCCAACACCAAGGAGAAGAGGAGTAAATGCACCACCGCGGCCACAGAAATCCCTACCGTCCATCTAGCAGAAGCCTCGCGATCTATGCCAGGGTCACTCATTCGATCCCTCCCCTTTCGGTTTCTGGACGATGCCGAGACTTTCGACTCCGTGCGCTTTGGCCGTGACCATGACTTCCACAAAGATCCCGTAGTGCGCCAAGCGATCTCCGCGTACTTCTGCACGCGTGTTCCCTGTGGCTGCGATTCGCTTCTCCACAGCCTCACCAAAGGTCTCCAAACTCACCGTTTCCCCATCGAGCATGACTTGCCCGTCCTTCTGAATGACGATCGCGAGCCGATCTGGTTGTGGATCGACCGGCGAAGCCTCCTCCTTGGTCTGTGGCAGTTCGACCATGGACTCCGGCTTGGTGAACTGGCTACTCACCATGAGAAAGATGAGCAACTGAAAGACCACATCGATCAATGGAGTGAGATCGATGGAGCTATCGATGCGCCGCTCTCGCTTGACTAGCGTCATATCAGGAAGGCTCCTTGGGAATGGAGAAGCACCATTCGTGCAAGTGCGAGGCTACTTCGTTGAAATCGTGCACCAGTTTATCAATACGCGCTTCGAAGAGTCGACAGGCCGTCACGGCTGGAATGGCTACTAACAAACCAGCAACCGTGGTCAACAGCCCTGTCCAAATCCCTCCCGCAAAGTCTGCTGGTGTCACCTTGTCACCCAGTTCCGATATTTGGGCGAATGCTTTCACCATGCCCCACACGGTCCCTAACAGACCTACCAGGGGCGAGATGCTTCCGATGACACTGAGGATCCGCAACCCACGCTCATGGCGGTTGACCCATCGGGAGGATTCTCTTTCTGAAAGATTGCGACAGTGTTCCTCTCCCCCCGTGGCCGCTTGGAGGAAAGTTTGCCCCATCCTCAAGAGAGGGTTGGGAGGATCGCCGAGCATTTGCGGGGCCCGCTGCGCTTGTTGAAGAGCCTCCAGACTGTCGCCCACCCGGTAGCGATGCTTGGCAAAGAAGAGGAGGCGCTCCACGATCAGTGCCAGTGAGATCACGGAGAGGGCGAGAAGGGGCCACATGAAGGCACCACCTTTGTGGAAGAGATCAACGACGTGGAAAGACATTCCGAGGCGAGTAAAGGTCGCCAGCAAACGGGCGCAACGGCAGGCCGTCAACCCTTTGTTGCGACCCAGTCTCAATAAGGATGGGCACGCTGTGCCGCTATGGCAAGCTTAGGCGCAGGCGCATCCCCCGCCAAAGGGCCGCCGATCCTTGGAGGCGAACCGTTCTCGTCAGCGTGCCAGCAGCATCATTCACGGTCTCGGCAACCACGTCGACACCCGCCTCGGCGAAGGTTTGCAAATCGCTACTGACTTCCGGAGTGACGAGAATGCCCTGCCGTTGCTGCCAGCGCAATTGGAGGCCCCCGTCCCACATGACGACGATACTGGGGACACTGCCAGGATCATTCGGATCGGT
The DNA here is from genome assembly GCA_030425385.1 of Verrucomicrobiia bacterium. Lineage (GTDB taxonomy): Bacteria > Verrucomicrobiota > Verrucomicrobiia > Verrucomicrobiales > DEV007 > JAACDM01. Next base: position 126,879 of record JAUIAH010000005.1, read on the forward strand.
CAGCAGGGCGTACTCTTCCAGATTGGATCGGCCATCCCCATCGGGATCACCCTCAGGAAGGGCGGTTTCATTGGGGAATTGCGTTAGTGCCCAGCCCTGGAAAGACGCCTCGGCCACGAAGACCGCCGCGATGGATTTGTCCTCATCCATGGTCAGGGACAAGGGCGCCGATGGTCCTCCCGCTGCTCCCGTCCAATGAAGAAAGCGATAACCCGATGCGGGTACAGGGGTGAGTTGCACCGTGGTCCCCGCATCATATGGACCTTCCGCTGGATCGGCCAGAATCTCCCCGCCTTCCGCGGAGCCAATTTCTAACACATACGTCGTCGTTGCCGGTTCAAAGTGGGCTCGCACCGTGGAGTTCCGAAGAATCGAGAAGGTGAGCGGATTCTCAGTACCAGTGACATTCCCTGACCACCGGACAAAGGCGTGGCCATCCGCAGGCGTGGCTTCAATCGTGATGTCATCGCCTTTCTGATAGTCATCTTGGTCTGGGCTCACGGTCACGGTGCCCTCACCGATGACGCTGGGATTGATCGTGTAACGCGGCAACGGTGTGAAGGTGGCCGAGATTTCCTGATCACGGGTGATGGTGAGCGTGAGCGGATTGTCGCGGGATGAGCTGCTTCCGCGCCAGCGCACAAACTCGTAGCCTTCTGCCGGCACTGCCGTGAGCGTGACATCAGATCCGTGTGGGTATGATGCTCTTTCCGGCGCACGCTCCACCTGTCCAGAGGCTTCGTCTCCATCAATCTCGATCACCACGTCATAGTAAGGCGTCGGGATGAAGACCGCGCGAACAACTTGATTCTCGGTCACGGTGAGCGTGCCGGAAAGGCCGTCCTCCTCCTCAAGCCCATCCCAATAGCTGAGAATGTATCCCTCAGCGGGCACGGCATTGAAGCTCACCTCGGTCCCATGAGGGATCGGTTGCGAGAGATCGTCATTGGCCTCTACCGTCCCCAGCCCGGCCTGGCCTAACAAGACCCTCCACTCAGCCTGCGGACGCGCCGTCATGATCAACCCGTGATTGCCCACAGCCACCCACATGCCGTCGTCGCCACGCACCATGTCTCGAATGGTGATATTGCTAGGCGTGGACTGTGAATCCCAGTCCATGCCATCCACGCTGGTGCTGATGGTTCCCAAGTAGCCATAACTCAAATAGCCTTCCTCCCCTAACTTTAGCACTTCAGAAGGATTCGATGGGCCAAACCATTCCACCTCTTCCCACGTGATACCATCGTCACTTTGCCAGGCTCTTCCTTGGCCTTCTGCCAGGAAATGATCGTCAAAGTATGCCACGGTCGACCGGCTTGAGTTGTTCGGAACGGCTGTGGTCACCTGCCAGTTGACCGGACCCGTTGCCGGTGAGGTGTGGATCAGTCCCCGCGACCCGAGGGCCACCACGCGTCCGCTACCCACCGCAAAACCCGTGACATATTCATTCGTATCCACCTCCAAGGTCTCCCAGTTGGTAAGATCGGTGCCCCACATGAGGAAAGGGCGGATGCCTCCGAGATACCAGATCCCCTCATGGACAGTGACCGAGTCCACCCGGTGAGGCGTCGTTCCAACCACTTCCCAACTGTTGCCGTCTGAGGACCGGAGGATGGGGCCATTTGAGGCGACTCCATAGAGGAATCCGTCCACTTCCATGAGCTCTATCAATGAACCACCATCGGTGAGTTCGTAAACGGTCTCCCACTCGAAACCATCCACACTAACATCAATGCGGTCATGCGTCGCAATGGTGAACTTCCCTTTGGCGAAGAGCGCCTCGCCATAGCCACCATCCATGCCGCCCTGGATATTCTCCCAGGTTTCGCCATCTGTCGTCCTCACCAGGGTCCCCTCACGCCCTGCCCCATAGATCACGTCTCCGGCATCGGCGAATACATTCACGGTGGTGTGCCCGCCATGAATCACTCTCTCCCACTCCCCAAAGTCTGTGGTGCGATACAAGGTGATCCCCGAGTTTCCTAACCAATAGTAGCCAGCAAAGTAGACGCAGTCATAAAGGAACCGGCTGATGGGGGGATCGCGTCGCGTCCACTCGACACCGTCTGGGCTGGTGATGAAGAGTCCGCTGAAGCCTGTGGCCAGAAAGTGGTCTCCCGCATAACGCACCCCAAAGAGGCTATCGCCCTTCTCCCAGTCCGCCGTATCGCTGTCTTGCAAGGTCCAGGTCACGAGATCGGGACTTGTGTAGATGATTCCGTTAGAGCCCACGAGCACATAGACGCCCGCACCGAAGGCGACGTCCGTGAAGGTGCCCTCTGGCAATCCGGTGAGAGGTTGCCAATCAAGCCCATCCACACTCGTGGCCCCGGTGTTCCCATCCAGCGCGATGAATTGCCCTTCGATGAAATCGATCGACTGCGGGCGATCCACATTCGGAATACCGCTCAGCTCCCACTCATCCAACGCTCCAGCGGAGGCCGAGAGGAGCCCATGACCGCTCGCCGCGACCAGAAATCGCCCCGCCCCATAGGCCACATCCTCCAAGGAATCGTCCAGGTTCAACCCGATCGCCACACGACGCCACGTCTCCCCGGCATCCTCACTCACTGCCAGAGTGCCACGCTCCCCCACGGCGACGAGGAACCCTTCCCCATAGGCCAGCCCGTCAAGATGGGACGCACCGGCAGTGGGCGAGAGTACGCGCATCCGGGCACCCAGATTCGCGAGATTGGCGGACAGTTCCTGTCCCTGAACCCACAGGGCCGATGCCCAGCAGAAGATCAGGATCCACCAAGATTTCGAGCTACGTTTCGCATTCATGCTTATCTATATTAGGGGTGTGACCGTGAAACCTTACGCCTTCTCATCGGAAATCCGCCCCGATGGGGATCCGGTATCACGACGGAACAGAGCAGGCCTTATCCATATTCACAATTATTTCAATATTTAAACGCACATTTGCAAATACCATAACTCTCGGATCGCCAGCAGTCGCTTTGCTGCCATTCGAGATGCCTGATTCATGAATATCCTTGGGATCTCTGCCTTCTATCACGACTCCGCTGCCGCTCTCATCTGCGATGGGAAGATCGTCGCGGCCGCTCAGGAGGAGCGCTTCACGCGGATCAAGCATGATGCCGCTTTTCCAAAGGAGGCGATTGCCTACTGTTTGCGAGAAGCAGGCATCAATGCGGAGCAGATCGATTTCGTGGCCTTTTACGAGAAGCCTCTCCTCAAGTTCGATCGCCTGTTAGAAACCTACGTGTCCTATGCGCCCGCGGGTTTCCGCAGCTTTCGCATGGCTCTCCCCGTTTGGTTGAAGAAGAAGCTCTTCCTGCGCCGCGAGATGAACGCTGGCATGGGGCCTGGATTCAAGGGACGCTACGTCTTCACCGAGCACCACGAATCCCACGCCGCCAGCGCTTTCTTTCCAAGTCCCTTCGAGGACGCCGCCATCCTGACGGTGGATGGCGTCGGCGAATGGGCCACGACCACCTACGGGGTCGGCGAAGGTCACAAGATCCAACTCGAGGGGGAGATCACCTTTCCGCATTCGTTAGGATTGCTCTACTCTGCCTTCACTTACTACTGCGGCTTCAAGGTCAACAGCGGCGAGTATAAGCTCATGGGACTCGCCCCATACGGCGAACCCAAGTATGTCGATCGGATCGTCGGCAAGCTCATCGATATCCGTGAAGATGGTTCTTTCCGGCTCGACATGAAGTACTTCAATTACTGTCAGGGCCTGACCATGACCAACCGCAAGTTTGAAGCACTCATGGGTCAGCCCAAGCGCCCATCCGAGACGGAACTCACACCATTCTACATGGATGTTGCCGCGAGCATTCAAGCCGTGACGGAGGACGTCATTCTCAAGCTTGGCCGCCACGTGCATCGCGTCACCGGCAAGAAGAATCTCTGTCTCGCGGGCGGTGTGGCGTTGAACTGCGTGGCCAATGGCAAGCTTCTGCGCGAGGGACCTTTTGAGAATGTGTGGATCCAACCAGCGGCCGGTGATGCCGGGGGAGCCTTGGGAGCGGCGCAGTTTGTTTGGCATCAATTGTTAGACAATCCTCGCACGACCGATTCCGATCAGGGGCCCAGCTACTTCGGCCCAGAGTATTCGCAGGAAGAGATCAATCAGTTCCTCGACTCCAAGGAAGCCGTCTACACGGTGGCCGCCAATGACGATATCCTCGCGGACAAGGTCGCGGCTCTCGTGGCGGACGAGAAAGTCATTGGGTGGTTCCAGGGGCGGATGGAGTTTGGTCCTCGCGCGCTCGGTGCCCGCAGCATCCTAGGCGATGCGCGATCCCCCGAGATGCAGAAGGTGATGAATCTGAAGATCAAATTTCGCGAATCTTTCCGCCCCTTTGCCCCGGTCATTCTGCGAGAACGCGCCCACGACTATTTCCAGGTGCGCGAGAATGAAGACAGCCCTTACATGCTCCTCGTCGCTCCCGTGCAAGAGAGCAAACGCCTCCCTCTCAACGGTGATTCGGAGAGCGTCCAGGGATTGGACAAACTGAATCTCCAACGTTCCGTCGTCCCCGCCATCACCCACGTCGATTACTCGGCACGCGTGCAAACGACGGATCCAGAACGCCACGGCGTGTATCATAAACTCCTCAAATCATTCGAGGAGAAGACCGGTTCCCCGGTGATGATCAATACGAGCTTCAACGTGCGCGGCGAACCCATCGTTTGTGCACCGGCCGATGCCTATCATTGTTTCCTCGGCACCAACATGGACGTCCTCGTTCTCGGACGCGCCATTCTCCTCAAGAGCGATCAACCCAATGCGGGCGAGATCAGTAATGACGATTACCTCGCCCAGTTCGCGCTCGATTAATTCTCTCACCTTATTTGTCCTATGATCGATATCGATTGGAAACCCAGTCCGCGCAAGTTGCGCCAATTTGCCGCCGCCTCACTCGTCGGCTTCCCCCTCATCGGCCTACTTCTCACCAAGCTTCTCCCATTGGCCAAGGTCACGCCCCCAGACAACCTCATCGGCATTTGCGCCATCATCGGAGCCGTTGTGTGTGTCCTCGGCCTCCTCTTTCCCCGCACCATCACGCCGGTCTACCTCGCCCTCGTCATTCTCGCCTTTCCCATCGGGTTTATCATGGGTGGGGTGCTCCTCCCAGCCATCTACTACCTCGTCTTCACGCCGATCGGTCTAGGGCTCCGTTTGTTGGGCAAAGATCCCATGGAACGCCGTTGGGGCCAAGATTCTTATTGGAGCGAACGCAAACCCATGCCGGCACCTGCCACTTACTATCGCCAATACTAGTATCTCCTTCTAACATTTCCCACATTATGTCTGACAACGATTCCAATCAGAATAAAGACGAATTCCTCCAAGCCGCCGAGCAGAAGCAGAGCAATCTCATTAGCGAACTCATCGGCTTTATGAGCGAGAACAAGAAATGGTGGCTCTCGCCCATCATCGTCGTTCTCCTCCTCGTCGGTCTCTTGCTCATCGCCGGTGGCAGCGGACTCGCACCCTTCATCTACACCCTCTTTTAGACGTGGCCACTCGAGGAAACCGCAAGGCCACGCGCTGGTGGGTCAAGCTCGCCCTCATGGTCCTGCCGATCACGCTCATCTTGGTGGGTCTGGAAAGCGCTGCCCGACTCTACGTCTCCAAGAAATACGGCGCCCACGATCACGGCATGAACTGGAAGTTCATGTACGAGCCTTAAATCCTCACACGCACGGACGATCGCATCCACGAACCCGTCCCGGCCAAGAGCGATGCCTTCCGTCTCCTCGTCATCGGCGGATCCACCGCCAACCTCATGCCACCCGAAATGCTGGAGGCGGCATTTGAACCCGTCGTCGGTCGCGAAGTGGAGGTCATCAACTACGGGCAAGGCGCCTACATCATGAACCAGGAACGGATCACCCTCCTGCTCCACGGCATGAAAGTGAAACCCGATCTCCTCCTCACGCTCAATGGTGCCAACGATATCGTCACCACCTCTAAGACACTCCGTCCCGGCATCGCCTACGCCAACGACTTCGTTGCCCTCGGCGTCAATCGCCCCGTCTTCAACGGATTGTTAGGCCTCATCCGCAACTCGCAATTCGTCAATTGCGTCAATAAGCTCCGCGAACGTTCCGTCGAAGGGAAAGCCCAAGAGAATGATGCCTTGTTAGGTGAAACCATCGATCATTGTGAAGAAGCCCTCACCTCCATGGCCCAGATCGCCAAAGGCATGGACATCCCGCATCTCATGGTCTTGCAACCTTACATTCACCTACGCAACAATCTCAGCGACGAAGAGAAAGCCGTGGCCAAGATCTACGCCTACCGCGGCACCTACACCGCCAAAGGATTCCGCGCCCTCCGCGAACGCATGACAGCCACAGAATTTCCTGGGCAAGTCCATGTCATTGATGCGACCAAAGCCTTCGATCAGACCGAGGAGATCTGTTTCATCGACGAAGTCCACCTCACCGAAGCAGGCAACCGCGCCATGATCGACTACATTGCCCAACAGGCCGCTCAACAAGGACTCACCAAAAACCTCGTGGCGAATTGAAGCCATCCCCTTGATGAAAGAAGGCCTCTCCCGACCAAGGCTGAAGCCTTGGACTTCGCTCTCTGGGCTTCGCCGGCAGTTCATTCATTCATTGGAGGCGTGACCTGCATGAAAGAGGTCAGCTTCCATCCCAAGGGCGCGGAAGGATACCCAATGCCACTTACCGTTGGCGTCGGTTCCGAGATTCGTACCCGGCCGCGAGAATGAAACGCATAGCATCGATTCTAACGCTCACAAAAAACACTCTCATCCAAGAAGGTTTCTCATTCCCCTCAACGGAACCTCCTGAAGAAAAACAACACCCCAGTCACGCCCAATAGTATCATCACCGACGGCTCCGGAATCCTTAGAGAGAGATAAAACATCCATAGCAGAATCCAATCAGTGAACATTTAGAATCAGGGCGGCATAAATGTCAAAGTTTGTATCTCTTTTCTCACATTGGATCAGTAAACTCTTCGGCTCATGAGCGCGAACAAGAAACGGTGGCTCTCCCCATCATCATTGTCCTCCTCATTGTGGGTCCCTTACTCATCGCCGGTGGAAGCGGGATCGCTCCTTTCATCTACACCCTCTTTTGACAACGGTTCTCGCCCCGGGGGTTCGCGCGATGGGAGTTCTCAGATCCAACATTTCAATGAAAACCTCTCGCGACCCTTCAGGCCGCGCTTCCCTTTCTCTAAAATGCATCCCAAGGCTAAAGCCTTGGGCTTTGCTCTCTGGGGCCTTCAGCCCCATGACTCACCCCTTCGCGTGAACTCGCCGACCGTGTATTGATGATAGAACGCATCCCAAGGCTGAAGCCTTGGGCTTTGCTCTCTGGGGCCTTCAGCCCCATGACTCACCCTTTCGCGTGAACTCGCCGACCGTGTATTGATGATAGGGCGGACTTGCATCAACCAGGCGAGCATTCCCTTCAGGCCGCGCTTCCCTTACTCTAAAACGCATCCCAAGGCTGAAGCCTTGGGCTTTGCTCTCTGGGGCCTTCAGCCCCATGACTCACCCCTTCGCGTGAACCCACCGACCATGTATTGATGATAGGGCAGACTCGCATCAACCAGGAGAGCATTCCCTTCCTGCAGTTCGCGAGAAGCGGTTGGAAGAACGCACCCCAAGGTTGAAGCCTTGGGCTTTGCGCCCAGATTCACCTCTTCGCGTGAACCGCCGACCGTGTATTGATGATAGGGCGGAATCGCATCAACTAGGCGAGCATTTCCATCCAGCGGCCTGAAAGGTCGGAAGAGCCTAGCCCAAGGCTTCAGCCTTGGGTCTCCACAACCACGACCTGGCGGCCTGAAGGGTCGCGAGAAGGGTTTCAACTACGATGTTCCACGCATGCCTACCCCAAACAAGACCTTCACTCTTCACTTGGGTGCTCGGGCGACGCGGAATCCGATGTTGCTGCGTTTGAGGTCGGGGTTGCTGTAGAAATGACCGGCGGCTTGCCGGTTGTTTCCTTGGAACCAGGAGTCGGATCGGAGGCCGCGGAACGGTTTGCCAATGGCGGATTCCATCCATTCCCAGACGGGATCTTCCGTGTGCTCCATGAAATAGGCGCTGCGATTGGCGTGGAACCAGGTGCCATCGATGCCTTGCTGATCCGGCAAGGGGAATAAGTGATAGGATCGTTTCTCAGGGTCGTAGTAGGCAGCTTTATACCATTCATCAATGGTGGGGAGGAAGAACTTGGCATCTGCCGCCCTGACAATTTCCTCAGGTACGCGACTGAGGTCATAGGCACCGGCTTCGGTGGTGTGCGGCGAACTGGGTCCCTTGGGTTTGCCGTGGTGCAGCCAATTGCAATAGCGGAGGGCATCGAACCAGGAGACGTGCCGCACAGGATGGTGGGCGACGCGTCCAGAGACGTCATAGGTGTAGGCACCGTCCGTGCCAGAGCGGATGATGTCCATGGCATCATGATAGAGTCCATGCGGATCGCTTTGGGCGACGGCGTTGAGGAAGATCGTGTATTCACCTTGGCCAACCTTGCGGTAGCAGATGCGATAGAGATGCTTCACTTGGCCTCTCGCACCGGTGCCGAAGTGATCGGCGTCGGGCGGATTGTCGAGACCATGGATGGTGACATAGCGGACGGGCCCGGAATCGCGCCAGCGGTAATCGATCTCGGGATCGGGGAAGGCCCAGAATGCCGATGGATCGTCCGGGGCGCGGCCAAAGAAGTGCCATTCGGCAAAGGCTAACAAGGTGGCCCAGTCGTCATCATTGGAAGCGTGCTCGCCCGTGCGGAAGGCGATGCCGTTGCGTTCCACCGGCGCACCTAACATTTCCCAAGCAGCGCGCGCGGCGCGCGACGTTTCTTGCGTGCCGTAGGGATTGGCAAAGAGATCGTCCGAGGACTCCGTGCATAGCAGGGCACGCGGGGCAACGAGCGCTTTGAGCATGTGTTGGTCGATAGGCAAACGATCTTCCTTTCCTGCGAACCATTGGATCCTTTCATGGTACCAATGCGGCTTGTCATTCATGCCGAGAGATTCGGCACCGGGTCCAAGGAGGCGCGACGAGCCCGCCCCGCCTGCACCTGAGCCATTGGGAACCACGAGAGCGATGCGTTCATCGAGCGCCCCGGCTAACAAGGCCATCTTGCCGCCGCGCGAATGGCCCGTGATGGCGATACGTTCTTTATCGATCTCATCGCGCGTCTCCAGGTAGTCGACCACGCGCATCCCGCCCCAGGCCCACACGGCCAAGGTGGCCCAGTCGAACTCGGGATAGGCAGCTTGGGCGGGACCGACCGTCGCTTTCTCGTCAGGATCCAGATCGTGCCGTGCGTATTCGACGAATGCATAACCATTCGCCAAGAAGAGTGGGACTTGCTTGGTCCTACCGAGGGTTCCTTCCTCTCGAATAATGACAGGCCGCGGACCTGCTTGGTTGGGCAGGTAGAGCACCAGGCGCATGGAAAGCGGCGTGTCGGATCCGATGGACAGCGTGAGCCATTCCTCGCGGCCGAGTCCATCAGTGCGGGTCACTTCGCGATCGACGGTCGCCGTGACTGCATCGGGTTGGCCGGGCATTCGGCCATATTGATAGTAGAGCAGCATCGCTTTGAGTTCCTCACGTCGCCGATTCCAGTCATCCGGCGACGCGACAGTATCCCCATTGGCAAAGCGAAAGAGGTCAGGAAGGCCATCCGTCGAGGGAAGCGATTCATTCGGCGGCGGCTCCCAAGCGCGCCCCAATGACCATGATAGTGCTAGAAGAATCAGGCTGCTGCGGATCGCATTCACCCTTGAGAGATAGCGAGGCGAGAGCGTCTTGTCGAGCAGTCCTGGGTTGAGCTTTTGCCGACATGCCCTACAGGAGGCGCGATGCCAACCGTCTCCAATGCGCCTCCTAACGTTTGGGATCTTCTTGTGATTGGTGGAGGTGCGGCAGGAACCTTTGGCGCCATCATCCACGGGTCCCATGATGGCAGGTCGACCCTGATTCTCGAAAAGACGGCACGAACGCTTACCAAGGTGAAGGTTTCAGGAGGGGGACGGTGCAATGTCACGCATGATGCCATGGATCCGAGACAGATGAGCATCCATTACCCGCGCGGGGAGAAGGCCTTGATTGGCCCTCTCCATCGGTGGGGCGCGGAGGAAACCGTGCGGTGGTTTGAAGCTCATGGGGTCGAACTCAAGACGGAACCCGATGGCCGCCTGTTTCCCGTCACCAATGATTCGCAAACGATCATCGAATGCCTCCAGGACGCAGCGCGTGAGGCTGGCGTAGAAGTACAATGTCAGCGTCCGGTAAAGCGTCTGACCCATGACGGAGAGACGTTTGTCGTGGAAACAGTGTCAGGGCGTTCCTTCCTGGCTCGCCATGTCCTCTTGGCCACGGGCGGGACACGGGAAGCCAGTGGGGCGCGCCTGGCCGAAGGCTTGGGACACACCCTCATCCCGGCGGTGCCGTCCTTGTTCACCTTTAAGATCGCAGATCCGCGCTTGCGCGATCTCGCGGGCGTCTCGGTGCCGCATGCGCGGGCGACGATCGTGGGATCCAAGCTCCGCGCAGAGGGCCCTTTGTTAGTCACGCATTGGGGACTGAGTGGGCCTGGAATTCTCCGGCTCTCGGCATGGGGCGCACGGTGGCTGGCGGAGCGCGACTATGCCTTCGACGTGATCGTCAACTGGTTACCAGAGAAGGAGACGCCTCCGCGATTTGACCGATGGCGGCAGGGTTGGGGAAAGCGTCAGATCGCTGCGCGTTCCCCCTTCGATCCCTTGCCGCGACGGTTGTGGGAACGCCTGGTCGAGGCAGCTGGCATCCCTCCCGATCTCATTTGGGCGCGACTCACCAAAGCACAAGCGAAAAGTCTGCACGCCCAAGTGCACGCCAGCACGTTCCGGGTCCAAGGCAAGAGCTTACACAAAGAGGAGTTCGTCACCTGTGGAGGCGTGCCGCTGAAGGAGATCCATTTGAAGACCATGGAAAGCCGCGTGTGTCCCGGCCTCTATTTCGCCGGAGAGGTGCTCGACATCGATGGTCTCACGGGGGGATTCAATTTCCAGAATGCCTGGACGACTGGCTACCTCGCCGGGACGGCAGCGGCGTCGTGAGGCTTTCTTGCAAGCCTGCGAATGCCTGAGCCGCAGGGGTGAGAAATGGCAATTATCGACGTTTCTTGTTGCTGTGATTATTGAATATGTCATTAATTATTGTTTTTATAAATGGCAACCGATCGCTACGACATCCTAGGCCCCATCAGTTCTGGTGGGCTCGGCACTGTTTGCAAAGGCCGGGACACTCAGCTGAACCGACTTGTCGCGATCAAACGGCTGAAGCCGCTGCAAGACGGGAAGAAGCCCAACCCCAAGGAAGAGCAGAAGCTCCTGCATGAAGCATCCCTCACCGGTGCCATCCAGCATCCGAATATCGTGTCCGTCTACGACGGCGGAATCGACGCGGAAGGGGCCTACCTCGTGATGGAGTATGTGGATGGGGAAACGCTGACAGAAGTTTTCCAACAGGGTACGCTGACACCGCCCGACTTCATTGAAATGACGCGTCAGATCCTTGATGGTCTCATGGCCGCGCAGGACTTGGGGCTCTTGCATCGGGATCTCAAGCCGGGAAACATCATGGTTTCCTGGCTGCCATCTGGAAACTACCGCGTGAAGATCCTTGATTTCGGCATGGCAAAGTATGCGCCCGTGCCGCTGCATCAGACGGAGGATCATAATAAGGCGATCTATGGGACGATTCACTTCATGGCGCCGGAGCAATTCAAACGCCAGCCTTTGGACAAACGGACGGATCTCTACGCTCTCGCCTGCATTCTCTATCTCGGTCTCACAGGACTCATGCCTTTCCGCGGCGACTCGCCATCTGAGATCATGAAGGCGCACCTGCAAGCACGGGTCATTCCCGTCCACATGATCCGGCGCGACCTCCCTCGTCCCCTGGGAGAATGGTTGATGATGATGTTATCTCGCGATGCCGAAGATCGCCCAGTGGACGCGGCTCATGCTTTGGAAATCTTCCAACACGCCATCGCGCTCGGTGATCAAAGCCTCCACGAAGACGTCGACGGTCCGATGGAGACCATCCCCTTACAAGCCGCGGGCTGAGGCGGCGACCGAAACGAGAGCCGTCACTTGCCGTATCGCCTCCCTTCGCGGTAGCCTTCGGCAGTGTCTCTTGTCGCCGCCGCTTTGCTAATTGCCCTCTGGGCGTTCAGCCTGCCACTCCATGGCCAGGTGGTCGACTTGTCGGGACCTGCCAAGTTTCGCCTCGGCGACGATTCGCGATGGGCAGACCCTGACATGGACGATGCGGATTGGGCCACAGTCACGATTCCGGCCAATCTCTTTCATGAACCCATCCATTACCAATCGTGGCGGAACGGTTGGTATCGGATCGCATTCACCCTACCAGAAACGCTAAGCCATGAAGATCTCGCCATCTCTCTAGGGCTGATTGGAAATGCAGACGCCGTCTATGTGGATGGCATCTTGTTAGGCCAGCATGGAAGAACCTTGCCATTTCCCGCGATCGCCCCGCGGCTTGAACGTGTGTACCGGATACCCACCCCCATTCTCAAGGCGCGAACCCATCATCTTCTCGCCGTGCGCGTGTGGACGGCCTTCGGCCACGGAGGCATCAGCCATGGCCCTGTGGTGATTGGGCCCTATGAGAGACTGAAGAACCAAGCCTACCTTGCCGAGCAGCCTGCCCGGATCATTGAGGCCATTACCCTCGCCGTCATCGCCATCTTCTGTCTCGGAGCGATTCTCCTCTCATTCGCGATCCAGGTTGGCCCTGTCCTCAAGCGTCTCTTGTCACTGCTCCTGCTGCTCCTCTTCATGCGCGGGATCACCAGCTTTCCCATCTACGAGTGGGGATGGTTCCAGCACCGCTCCTTTGTCTGGCTCCTGACAGGGTATCTCTTTGCCCCCCTCGCCACCACGCACTTCACCGCCGCACTCATCCAGAAATCTCTTCCCCAAAGGCTCTGGCGGCTCACCTTTTGGCTGACGCTCATCAGCGCGACTCTCTTACACTTTCCTCATATCTGGCAGACCAACCAAGATCACTGGCTGACGTGGGTCCTTACAGCCACGTGGCTGCTCAGCACAACTCTCAATCTCACTCTCCTCTTGCGCACCCTCCAGCAAGGGATCTGTGCTCGTCATCCCGAATGGATCGCCGTCATTGTCGGCCTCTCCGGACTTTGCATTGCTTATCTCCTCCCCATCACGGGGGTGTCTACCGTGTTCCCACGCTGGATCGATAGTTACATCATCGAAGATATCGCTTTGCTAGGATTTCTCATGAGCATGGCCATCGCCGGAACGCTCCAGCATTTGCGCGTCTCCAAGCAGGTCGCCACACTCTCGGACCGCGTTCTCCTTGCGCACGAAGAGGAGCGCGCACGCCTTTCCCGTGAACTTCACGATGGTGTGGCGCAGTCCCTTCAAGCCATCCGCCTAAAGACGAAGATCGTGCGCGCGCGCGCACCCGAGCCAGAACAGGTCGAGCCCGCGTTGGATCAACTTGATGAAGACATTGGTAAGACGCTCGATGAACTCCGTGCCGTGTCACGGGATCTACGTCCCGCTTCCCTTGATACGATGACGTTAGGCGAAGCACTCTCGTGGTATGGCCACCAGATGGAAGATCAAACGGAGGTTGAACGCATTGAGATCCAGGATCAGCTTCGCCGACAACCCCCACAGCGGACCGTCGAGCATCTCTATCGCATTTGCCAAGAAGGAGTGATCAATGCCATTCGCCACGGACACGCTACGAAGATCTGCCTTTCCCTCGTGGATACTGAGGACGACCTCACGGTGACCATTCATGACAATGGACGCGGCTTCGAGATAGGTTCCCATCGACGGAATGGACGGGGCGCTGGCATTGGCTTGACGAACATGAAAGACCGCACGCAGCTTCTCGGTGGCGATTGCCTCATTGACAGCCATCCAGATCTAGGCACGACCATCACCCTCACCATCCCACAACACTCGCTTCACTAACAGCCATGCGCATTGTGCTCATCGACGATCATCAGATCTTCCGAGAAGGACTTCAGTCCCTCCTCAGCGTGCATGAAGACATCTCCGTCATCGGCCAGGCAAGCGATGGGCGCGAAGGCCTCACACTCATTCAAGACACTCAACCTGATCTCGCCGTCGTCGACATTCACCTACCTGAAAGCAGTGGCCTTGAGATCTTGAAGGCCGTGCGCCATCAGAAACTCGCCACCAAGATCATCCTGCTCACAAGTGATCGGAAAGCCGCCGATGCCGCCACTGCGATCGAGCTCGGAGTCGATGGTTACGTCCTGAAAGACGACGCCTTTGAGGACCTCGAAATGAGCATTCGCTCTGCCATACAAGGGAAACCGTACATTAGCCCCACCATCGCCTCTCTCATCATCACTCAGCAACGCACCACCATCCACGATCTCAAACAGCTTTCCCAAAGAGAACGTGAAGTCCTCACCTTCATCGCTGATGGGATGACTAACAAAGAGATCGCCAGCCAGATGAGCATCAGCGTCAACACCGTGCGTACGCACCGCGCGCGCCTCATGGACAAGCTCGACCTCCACACCACGGGCGAGTTGGTGCGGTATGCGCTCGACCGTGGCTTCGTCGATTAGACAGAACCGGGCTCGCCAAGAGGTACGGATGTCATGCAAAGAGATGACACAGAATCATCCATCCGCAGCCAAGCGACTTGAGGGTTTCCGGCCGAGCGTGACGCTTTCATGCGTGTACTCGTCATCGAAGACCACCCGCTTTATCGCCGCACGCTCTGCGAGTTTCTCGCGACGCTACCAGGCGTAGAGACGTGTGGGTTCGCAGTCGATGGGCTCGGTGGCGTTGAGCTTGCCGAGCGCTTGCAGCCTGATACGGTCATCGTCGATCTCCAGGTTGCCAAACTCGGCGGTTTCGAAATCTGTGAGGTTCTGCGCAAACGCGATCCGAACCTGATCACGATTGTCGCCTGCGAAGACGCTGTGCGCTACCATCAGCAACGGTGTCCCTCAAGCGTCAGCCACCTCATCGCGAAAGACGATGTCTTCGAGCGGCTACCAGACCTCCTCTCGTCCTAAGCTCACTCGCCATCTCTTGTCATCTCTTCGCATGACAACATCTCATCCCCATGGCGGATCGTCGGGGTCCTCATGAGGTCTAGGATACAGGGGTGTTGACAGAACACCCTAACCTTCAAGATCTCTGGGAGCGCCTCTATCGCGACGTTCGCCATCGCGGGCTTTCCCATGCCGATGCCGAAGATCACGCACAGAATGCTTTTCTCGCCCTCTTGAAGCGCACCAATCTCGCCGCGTGGGAAGCGCGTGCGCGTTCACCCGAACACGCTCTCAATCGGCTCTACCTCCTTTCGCGTCGCGTCCTCACCGACACCTATCGGAAGCAACGTGCGGAGAAACGCCTCCCCATGCAGAACCAGCCGGATCCGCTCTCCAACCGCCCTGCTCCTCCGTCTCCCGATGAGGCCCTCGTTCTCAAGGAGCGTCAACAAACGGCGCTCCAGTGTCTCAGGCGCCTCCGCGAAGAGATGATTCAACGGGGCCAAGGCCACGCCTATCGACTGCTTTCCCCACACCTCCACGAAGACAGCCAACAGGCCTCCATCGTCGAGATCGCCCGCGAACTGGGCCTTCAACCCGGGAGCGTCCGCGTCCTCCTCTATCGCATGCGGCAACGTCTCAGAACCCTGGAATCCCTCGCACTGTCACACGAACTCCACCATTCCTAACCATGTATCGACACCTCTTCAACCTCTTCCTAACCACCGCACTGCTCCCTCTCATTAGTCTGCGGGCGGATCCCTCAGCGCCCGGCGTCTCCATCGACCATCCCGAATCCAAATGGCGCATCCTCATGACAGCCGAGGGCTACTCCGATGTCGCCTTCGACAAGCGTGGCGGCTTTGTCGATCGTGAGTATCTGTCAGGCGAATGGGCCGCCGCGATCCACTACGAGGGCGGAAGCAATCCTGAAGAAGCGATCTGGTTTCGCAAGGTCTTCGCCTTTCCTTGCTGGGAAACCAACTCGAACTTTGAAGTGACCCAGCCCATGACCGTCGACACACCCAACGTGAATGTCCACGGCGCCGAGCGGCTCTTCTCTATCATTGCCAACGAGGATGTCGAGATCACCATCCGTTATGAAATGATCGATACCGGGACAGGCATCGCCCAGGGCACCACCGCTCATGGCGTGGGGGGAGACGGCTCTTCCGTTCTCAGCAACCGCTTTGTCCTCCAGCAAACCTATGAAATCAGGAACATCTCGGGGGGCGTACTCTCCAACGTGCACCTCTACCAATTTCTCCACGGACTCAACACGGGCATCGCCCTTCAAGACAATCGCGACTACGGAGGCCCTCTATCAGAATACCATTTCGATAGCACGCAGCAAGGAACCGTGAGGGGATTTCACAGTGAAACCGGAGAAATCATCTCTCATCAAGATACCGTGGCCATGCATGCCAAGATGGCCCCAGCCGAATTTGAAGTCGGCTACTACGGGCGCGAAGCGCAAGACAGCCCTGACAATCACATTGAAGGCAAGCCCAGCGTCGGCGTTCATTTCTCTGTCGAAGCCCACACCTTGGACGGCACCGACTTCTTCTCTCCTCCCGAGGGCCGTTGGGTCAGTGGAGCCATGTGCTTTGATCTGGCTACCCTAGCTCCTAATGCAAGCGTCAGTGTCGATGTCCTCCTCAGTGTCGGCACCCAATCCGAATTACTCGCTCCACCCGTTGAGATCGACATTCTCGCGTCCAGCGGGATGAATGCAGAAACGAGCGAGTTCATCATCGATTTCGAAGAGCGGACTGATGCTCCAGTGGATGGATTCATCCTTCGCAGATCCATCAACAACCACCCTGGCGACGTGTTTCCGGATGATTGGGAGCAGGTCCTCATTCCACGCTTGATCAATTTCCCTCATGAAGGCGCTAGCCGATTCGCTATCCCTCAAGACCCCAACGCCATCCGGCAATTCTACATCATCGAAGCGGTCATCAATCCCTAACCTGGGATCCCTGCAACGAACGTCCCCCTAACTCATGAGGAAAGCCCCTGGACGCGCACGCCCAGGGGCTCATTACCCTGTAATTCCCTTTACTGAAGAGAAATCTATTCCTACTCCACCCGAAGGCGGAAGTAGGCGCCGCCGATCTCGGCATCGACGGGAATTCGAAGCGTGCGTTGGCGCTGATCACCGACCACGCGGTCGACCTCCACGCGGTAGTGGCTCTCTTCTACCAGCGTTTGCCATGTGCTCAAGTCTGGTGAGAACTCACACTGACATTGCAGCTCAGGATCCGCACGATGCGTGAATGTCAAGGACACCCACTCACCCTCGCGTTCCACCGCAATGTCAGGACGAGCATCAGCGACGCGAGGATCGAGATCGAACGCATAGGCGAAGAGATTCGATTGACCATCGCCGTTGAAGTCATCGCCAGGCTGGGTGCCCGACAACGACGTGCTCCCAAACTGCTCTTGCTGCCATCGGGTGTATCCCTGCGCAAGGAGACCCGACGCTTCGGGCGCTTCGACCGCTTCCAGGATGATCACACGCGGAGAGTCCGACGGATCCATGAGCGCCACCTCGCCACCGAGGGCATCCATGATGTAGTCAGCCAGGATCGCTTGCTCGCCGAGCTCGGTGGTGGTGACCATGCGAGAGGGATCTTCACCTGCCGCCTGCAGGCCGCGATAGCCGTCGCCGCCCGTGAGCAGGAAGCTATTCGTCGCTAACACAAAGCTACGACTAAGGTCCCCTTGACTGACAAAGTCCTCCACAACGACATCTTCTTCGCCATTGGCCCGTGTCACGACAAGGCGTTTCACCCGCGAGGCGGTATCGAGCGTTACTTGATCCGAGACGCCATCTTTGGATGGATCGAACTCCAGATGCACGCCCGCGAGCTGCGGGAAACGGCCATCACGCGCGGGGAAACGGCTCACTGCATTCTCCATGGTGGCCAACAATTCCGAACCTGTCAGCTCAACGATGGCAAGTTTGTTATCGAAGGCCAAAGCCGCCCCAATGGTGAGTCGCGTGATGTTAGGCCCGAGGATCGTCGACCGGATACCTCCACCATTCTTCAGCGCGATGTCCACGTCCACACCTGGCAAGGTCTGCCGAGCGAACCACAAAGTGGAATCCGCCGCGAGGCGCCCAAGGTTGGTTTCCCGGCTACGCACATCGGCACGTTCCCCGTTCAATTCGTAAGCTGTGGAGCCCACCACCTCGAATTGCGTTGTGATGAGATCCGTGCCCTGCAGGAGGTCGTAGACCCGCGCCACCTCGGAAGGCGTTTGGAGTGGCAAGTTCAGCTCCTCACCTAACAACGCGACGGCTTCTTGGGTCGTCGCAATAGGTCCACTGCGATCATCGATACGGCTGATATGACCGGCAGCATCGAAGGTCACCATGAGATTCCCCACGTAGGTGTAGAGCTGATCGCTATTCACCACGACCACCGTATTCCCTTCGCTATCCTCACGCACCGTGGGGTAGTCCGCGCCAGGCGCGTCCCCAGGACGAAGGAAATTGAAAGGGCCCTGAGCGTCGGCATTCGCCATGAATCCGGTGGATCCCGCAGCGACGACGATGTCAATGCCACGGAGGTTCTGCGCGCTGAGCGGATCGCCAGTGAAGTCCTGAGCGTGGTCTAACAAGATGATCTTATTGATCCCTTTACTCTCTAGCAAGTCCACCTGTTCGAGCACTTGATCCACAGCGGAAACGAGCGGCTGATTGTCGTCCGGGTTGCGCCCTCCGAAGAAGTCGAGACCAGGGAGCGTCGTGTCTGGATCGGCCACGACATTGAAGAAGTCCGCCGGAGCACGTCCGACCAAGCCGATCTTCTCGCCGTTCACCATCACATAGGCACTACGCACGATCTTACCGGCATTCTCCTCGACCGATCCGCCGTCTTCACCGATCTCAATGGCGGGCGATCCGTCCGCCAGCATGACATTGGAAAAATCAAGGTTGGCCGCAATGAAAGGATATTGCGCCGCTTCTAACAGGTGTGCGAATTCATCGATCCCGCCATCGAACTCGTGATTGCCGATGCCATTCGCGGTAAGGCCCATGGCATTGTAGAAGGCAATGTCTGCCAACCCTGGCTGACCAAACGCTTCCACCTCGCGGGAGGCTTGGTAGAACGGTCCAGGCAAGGTGTGATCCCCCGCCGTGAGGTGCAATGTCCCGAAGCGCTCGCGATGTGCCAGAGTCTGGAGACCATCGACGATCGTGGCGTATCCGAGAATCTTAGGCTCCAAGGTATTGGGATCTTGGAAAGCCGACTCATTGTCAGAGCTGTGCAAGACCTGCAAAGCGAAACCGCCAGGCACTGGAGGCAAGATGATCTCGTAAACGGTCGTGGTTCCGCTGACTTCATTGGCAACCGCCACCGCATCAGTCCCTGTTGGGCTAATATCAGCGGCGAGGAACTTGAGCCCCTCCGGACCAAGGTCACCGGACCCGGACAGGTTCTCCTCGGGATCGACGTTAAAATTGCGCTCGATGACATAGTCGAGAAATACGGGCGAGTAAGGAAACGTGATGTCAAACATCATGAAGCCACCCATGCGCTCGAGACCGAGGAAGAGGATCTGACGTCCGTCAATCTCACCCACGGCGATGCCTTCAGGCTCTGGGCCTTTGTCATCGCTCCGGTTGTCGAAGCCCGTCCCATCGTTCGACGAGTTAAACACCTCAGGGAAGCGTTCGGCGACGATCTCTTCTAACAGTTGACCTGAATCGAAGATCAATTCCCCTTCTGCAGACCAGATCGAGAACGAACGGGCACCATAAGAATAGATCTGGTCCACATCACCGTCACCATCCGTGTCACCTGTCGCCGTGGTTGTCTTCAGGCGTCCTAGCACGGCATCATCTTGGAGCGTCTCCGCATCAGGATAGGCTGTCGGATCGAGATCGAGGTCATCGACTCTCACTTCCTCGCTATAACCATCGTAGTCACGCGCATCGCCTTCGTTCGCCGTGATGAGGAAGGTCTTCCCTTCGGATTCAAAGGCGACAATGGCATCTGGCTGATACATGCCGAGCACAGGCCATGTCCGAATGTTGATCTCGTCGTCACGATTGCTGGCGTCAAAGCCATTGCCTTCGATCGAATGATCCTTGTAGCCTAACGGTTTCAGATCCAGCAAGCGTCCGGCCTCAATGTCAATGATGGCGAGAGCATTGTTCTCTTGCAGCACAGCGTAGGCCGTCTTGCTGTCGGCACTGATCGCAATGTATTCAGGCTCTAAGTCCTCAGCAATACTGGAAGGTCTGACAAAGTCACCGTTGTCATCGTGAATCTGACCGAAGATTCGGATACCATTCGCTCGAAAGACATCGGCGAGGAAGGGGAAGAAATCGAGTCCTTCGAAACCAACGGTCTTCACTTCCCGCTGACTCAGTTCCACCACATCCGTGATCGAGGCCACGTCAAAGTGAATGATGGAGATGGAGCCGTGGGGATCGACCGAGTAGTCGTCGTTGGGCTCCGCTTCGTTGGCCGTGAGCAAGTACTTGCCATCTGGCGTGAATGTCAGCATGTCAGGAAGTACACCCACTTCTAGGCGATTCAGTTCATCGAGTTGCACGGTGTCGTAGAAGACCACCCAGCCGGGTTCCGTCTTCTCTTCGTTCTGCACGGCCACGGCGAGCACGCCATTGTGAATAGCCAAGCTGTTTGCGGCACCACCCATACCCGTGATCTGATCCACCAGGACCAAGTTGTCAGGATCACGCGCGTCAAGCACGTCGATGGTGTCATCGTTACCGTTCACGACGAAGAAGCGCTGTGCTATATAAGAGTAATCGAGGATCTCGGCGGCACTCTCGTCAAAGGCATCATCGCCAGCGAAGTAGGAAGACGCCACCCGACCAGAAGACCAGCGGCCCTGGCGAGGATTGCCCAACGGTTCGCTCAAGTCGACAGATCCTCCCAACGCATCGGCGATATAGTCGGAGAGGATGTCTTGTTCGCCCAACTCCGTGATGTAAGCAGGCCTGTTAGGATCATCATTGACGGCCTTCAAGGCACGGTAACCATCACCTCCAGTAAGGAGGAAGTTGTTCGTGGCCAAGACGAACGTTCTGCTAGGATCTCCCATCATTTGGAAATTCTCCACGACCACGTCTTCCGTCCCATCGGCACGAGTCACCACGAGTGTGCCAATGCGCGTGCCCGTAAAGAGCGCCTTCTGATCGGACACCCCGGGACGAGAGGGATCGAACTCGAAATAGATGCCCGCAAGCTGTGGGAAACGGCCATCCCGAGCCGGAAATCGGCTCACCGCGTTCTCCATGGTGGCAAGCAGTTCCGCAGCGGTTACTTCCACAATCGCGAGTTGGTTATCGAACGCCAAGGCAGCGCTCACGGCTAATCGCGTGATGTTAGGACCAGCGATGGTATCGCGAATCCCGCCGCCATTCTTCAGAGCGATGTCCACGGCTGGCAAAGGAAGCCCTTCCGATTGCACATGGTTGTTAGCAAACCAAAGCGTGGAATCCGCTGCCAAGCGCCCGAGATTCGTCTCGCGCGAGCGCACGTCCGCACGCAAGCCATTGAGGGGCGCGCTCGTCGTGCCCACGACCTCGAAAAGGCGCTGAATGAGGGGTGTGCCTTGCAGGGAGTCCCAGATGGCCTGCACTTGCGCGACGGGCTTGAAGGCATCTTGCTGGCCTGCCGCTTCGCGAAGGAGATTCACTGCCTCTTCCGTGGTGGCGATCGGACCGCTACGCCCATCGACAAAGTCCACGACGCCATCCGCGTCGAAACCCACGATCAAGTGGCCCACATAACGATAAAGCTGCTCGCTGTTCACCACGAGAACGGGATTGCCATCGGCATCCGCCTGCATCGTGGGGTAGTGGGCATTGCCGCTATCACCAGCACGAAGCAGATTGAAAGGACCCTCAACCCGATCATTGGCCATGAAGCCCGTGCTCCCGGCAGAAACGATGATGTCGATGCCATTGAGGAACTCCGCGGCTAACGGATCTCCTGTGAAATCCTGAGCGTGGTCTAACAAGATAATCTTGTTGATCCCCTGCGACTCTAGGAGAGCCACTTGCTCAAGCACCTGCCCCAGAGCCGACTCCAACGGCTGATTCGTCTCCGGATCACGACCCCCGACGAAGTCAAGGCCGGGCAAGGTCATGGCGGGATCCGCGACCACATTGAAGAAATCAGCGGGCGCTCTCCCAATGAGACCAATCTTCTCACCGCCAACCTCGATATAGGAACTCTTGGCCACTTTGCCAGCATTCTCCTCCACACTCGCTCCATCGACCCCGATCTGGATCGCAGGCGTGCCTTCCTGCAATTGCACGTTGGCGAAATCCAGGTTCACCGCGAGGAAAGGATACTTGGCAAAGTCGAGCATCGCGGCGAACTCATCGATGCCACCGTCGAACTCGTGATTGCCCATCCCATTGGCTGCGAGGCCGAGGGCATTGAAGATGCCAATGTCAGAAAGACCTGGCTTCGAATCCGCTTCGGCAGCCGCTTGATAGAACGGTCCGGGCAAAGTGTGGTCCCCCGCCGTGACGTGAATGCTAGGGAGGCCTTCTTGTTCCGCGATGACTTCCAGGCACTGCGCTACCGATGCGTAATGCAGGACTTTCGGCTCCAAGGTGTTGGGATCTTGGAAGGACGACTCGTTGTCAGAGCTATGCAAGATCTGCATGGCGAAGGCCGAGTTCACTTGGTGCGAAAGATCGACATAGACGAGGCGATGATCGGAAGCCGCCGCGACTAGCTTAGCCCTTACATCTGTCGAAATTGGCCAGTAGACACCACTGCCACCGACACGAAGTCCGGCTGCAGATGGCAAGACGTAGTCAGCGCGCAGGTTAAAACTCGCGGTGTCTTCGGCGGGATCACCCGTCTGGGCATTTCCCCCATCGTTGTTCTCCGCACCTCCTGCACTGCTTGGCGTGAAGCTCGTGTTGATCAGCGCGCTGCTGAGCAACTGATCAATCGCATTGTTCGTGCTATCGCCGTCGTTCGGATCGGCATTCTGGTCTCCCAGAATCACAAAGCGCGCCCCCGCCGTGAGACCACCCATCACCCCGTGATCATCATAAATGTAGCCAGACTTGTTAGGATCCACATAGTCGGCCCAGAAACGGATCTCATCATGATTGCGTGTCCCATTGCGATCTTCCGCACCGTCGAAGACAGGCGGCGTGGGATGACTTGCTAACACGTGCACTACCCGACCATTGATCTCCACCGGGACGTCCCAGTGGCTCTTGGAAGAGAGACGGAACACGTCCAGTTCTTCTGCCGAATACCAGTCGTTTGGTTCCGCCGTGGCGGGATCGTCTGGCAGCAGGGCGTCCGGCATGTCTTTCCACAAGAACGTCTGGAAGGTGCGCACTTGGTCTTCCACGATAGGAACCTTGGAAAGGAGCACCATCCCATACTGACCCGGAAAGTTCCCGAACCCAAAGGCGTCTTGGCCGGAACCTTCCAACTCCCCGTTGTTATCGAGATCGAATCCGGAATCAATCCCCGTGTTCGATGGAGCAAGATAGACGTAGGGATACGTCACACCCGCGAGGCCATTCTGACCTTGTTCCAAGTAGTTTGCCTTGAAGAGAGCGACCGCTTCACCAGCCTCATCGTAGTCAAACTCGTTGATGAGAATGACGTCGGCATTGGCTAACTGAATGATCTCAGCCACTTGCTGTGCTTGCCCATTGTCAGGGGTGCTGAGATCGGCAATGAGATCGCCTGCATTCCCACGATTGAGCGAGGCGTTGAAAGTGGCCACGCGAAACTCGCCGGCTGCTCCTGGAATCACCTCCTCTGTCGCCAAGGTGGCGCTGACGAAATCAGGTTTGGTAAACGAGGCTTCGTTTCCGAGCGCATCCGTGACCGTCAAGGTCACGGTGTAAGTGCCCGTAGCACTGTAGAAGTGGGTGGGTTCGGCGTCGTCAGACGTTGTCCCATCGCCAAAGTCCCAGGAATACTGGAGTTCCCCCGTGCCGCCCGAGATCACCGGGCTGAAGGTGGCCGGTTCGCTCGTGAGAAGCGCACTGGCATTCACCCCAAAGTCCACACTCAAGCTAGGAGCCTTGACCATATAAAGCACGTTGCCGTCGATCTCGCCATTGGGCAGGAGCTTCTGCACGAACTCACCTTCGTCGTTGGTGGTGATGGCAAAGTCGTCATCGTTGATGATGGCAAAGACGCCATCTTCTAACACTTCGAAACCTTCCGGCTTATCGTGACCGTAGTTGGGTGCTGCCGTGAGGAGATCTAACACGATCTTCTTGGACACCGGAACGATGCCCGCATCAGCCAATTCATCCTCCGTCAGTTGCTCCAAGGTCTTGCCGTCAATCATCCGACCATGAATGCCGTTGTGCGGATCAGTCACATTCGTCGCCCCTTCGAGATCGATCTCGTAGAACTTCTTGATGGCCGTGCCAGGTCCCGTGGGAAATTTCCCGTCGCGCTCGAGCACGACAAATGTCGTGTTTGTCAGAGCGCGAATCTCGCTGTTGGAAAGGTTCGCTTTCTCTTGCAGGTAGAGGAATTCCTCACTCGTGCCGGTGACGAGATCGAACACCACGATTCGCGTCACGTTGGAATTGGCACGGATGTTGGCCCGATCGTCGACCGGATTGTCGAGAGCTGACTGCATGATGCCCACCAACTTGCGACCATCTGGGGTGATGGTGAGCCCTTCCATCCCGCGATTGGGACGGCGATTGCCAAAGACGCGAGGGATGGTCCGACCATTCAGGTTGAATGGATTGATCCGCTCTAACGTCGTGCCATCCACATTAAAGTGAACAATGTGAGGGCCGTATTCGTCCGATACCCAGAACGTCCCGTCTGGCATAGCCACCAGACCTTCCGAGTCCAGACCATCGAAGTCACGACCAGCACCGGTGCCGTCCAAGGTGAGTGGCGTTTCTCCCGTGTCACCTGAACCAATCTGGTTAGGCAAGCCCGTGATTTCGCGCCCTTGCGCGTTCTTAAGCGTGATGACGTCTTCCTTAATCAGCTGACCGTCAACGAGTCGGAAACGTCCAATCTGAGGATGGAAACCCGGTGTTGGAAAGATCTTCTCACCGGCATTGGGCCCATTGAGATTCGGTCCGCGATCCGTCAGCAGATAGTAGACATCGTCTAACTGCGGGTGCTTAGCCATGCCCGAACCGTATCCACCGTTGCGCACTTCACGGCCTTCACTTTCTAACAGAACCGTTGGTGCGTCTGTGGGGATCACTTGTGGGTAGAGCACGCCTTCAGGCTGGCCCACCAGCTTGATGTTCGTCACCCGCCACAGCGCGCCTTCACCGCCACCCGTGCCGGTCGTGGTGTAGCGGAACGCGAGATAACCAGTGCCCTCCTTGTCCGAAAGATCAATGTCTCCGGATGCCACCTGCGCGAAGTCCCCGCCTGAAAGGACGGCCGAAAGCGGTTCCCAAGTCGCCGCCGTGGGATCCGCGCCGCCATCATAATCGGTGGAAAGCAGCACCTCCAGATCCGGTCCAGAGAATCCACGAATGGTATCAAAGGTGAGGATTTCTCCCATTGCCGCGGCAAAGTCTATGGCGGGAGAAACGAGCCAGTCATCACTCGCCTCATCAGCGCCAAAGCCATTGGCTTCGGCAAATGTCAGGCCATCACGTTCGGACGCTTCCCAATTCTCATTGCTAGCCACACTGATGGCCCGCCACGCGCCGAGGGAACCACCGGCAAAGGATTCATCCCACAACGTCTCCTGCGCCGGAAGCAAAGACGTCGTCCAGAGAGAGCCCGCCATGATGGCTGGCATCGATATACGTGATAGGAGATGTTTCATAGAGAGGATACGATCAAGAGAATGGTGGTGTCTACGTTAGACCTTGAAGAAGGTAACGCCTCCTGTATGCGCGCCACTGAAAGGCGCTGCCATGCGAGAACTGCAACGGTTTCGTCAGAACTAACAAAACCCTTGATCCAATCTTGCAAGTTGGTCACACGGGCCCTTTCCCGCCATCTGCCAAGTTGACCAGATCGGCACAAAGGGCGCTCTCGGCGAGCAAAGTGAATGGAATCGAGGCCGATTCCGTCTAAGGTTAGCCATGCCCTCTACGTCCCCTCTTTCTACCATTGCCTGCGCCACCTTGTGGTTGGGCACCCTGCTTCCTCTCTCTGCCGTCGAAACCACCCTCTACAGCACCGATTTCTCAGAATTTGAGCTCGGAGACGACACCCTGGTCGGGAACAATGGATGGATGAGCACGCACCCTCTCGAGGGCTTACACGGCACGCTTGATGGTATCTTTGAAGCAGGCAATCGCAGTGGGAACATTGGCTTTGGGATCCCAGCGGAGAGTGAGGATGACTTCAATGTCGTCACCCTCTGGCGTCCCATCGATGTCGACCCCATCGCCGACGGCACCCTGATCCACTTCTCCGTCGACACCGCGATCGCCGATTCGGACAACGATTTCTATGACAGCTTCTACTACTCGATCTACAACCAAGACGACACGTTGTTAGGGAGCGTCATCTTCGACAACACGGTGGAGAACTTCGGCATCTGGCGCTATGATGGCGAGGACTTCGACGACTTAGATATCCGCTTCAACCATGGGCAGTCGTATCATTTGGAAATGACGATCGATTTCGCCAACAATCTTTGGACGGCAACTCTCGACGATCTGACACTCTTCCAAGATTCCCCATTCACCAGCGGTGACGTGATCATGAATCTCGGAGACGTGGCTGCTGAATGGGAAATCGATGACCTCGACAATCCCGGCACGAACTGGATGTACTTCGACAACTGGTCCGTGCGCGCCTCCAGCACCGAGGAAGAACCAACAGAACCCGATGCGATTGACGATCTCCAAATGGTCATCACCTCCATGGGCACGGCCGAACTCAGCTGGTCCGGTAACGTCGGAGACCGTTTCCTCGTCGAAATCAGCGACCAGTTGCAGTCGTGGAACGGCGACCACCCCAACGCCGCGGTCACCGCCACTGCCTCGGGAGCGACGTTCACGGACGAGACTAACGGAAGCACGGCACGCTTCTACCGCGTCCGCCGCCTCACGGACTGACCCCTCCGCCTTGTCACGTTCCGTGAAAGAGAATCACAAGCACCGAGAGGACGAGCATCCCTGAGGCCGGAAGGGCTTTCTTCGGCGGGTCCTTGACTTTGAAATGCATGACGATAGCTCCGAGCATGAGGAGCGCCATTCCTGCGGCAGCTGGCTTCACGAGTGAAGGCACCCAAATGCCGACCACGAGGGAGAGGGCGAGAAGACCCTTGAGACTGCCGATGACGTAGACCGCCCAAGAAGGAAGACCATAAGCAGAGAATTCCTCTTTCATGTCTCCCGCCGAGCCGGGCCGGTATCCCGTCGACTGGTTGAAGCGAAGGATCCAAACATTGAAGATCCCGAGAGCGATGATCACCTGTGAAGCGAGGGCTACCTTGTCCATGAGTCGTTTCTCAGGTAGTAAGGAGCGAACAAGCCGCCACTGTCCAGCTCAATACGCGGCTGCGTGGGTGAGGGTGAGGGCGAAGGATGAGCTTGCCTTTGCACCAATCGATTATCGGGAAGGCGCGCCTGTCGATGAATGGTCGGGGATCATGGCTGAGGAGTGCGCACCGCCATGCACACGCCAAGTGAGAAGGACAAACGGCATGGCCAGGCGACCGCGAGTTTGGCGTCCACGCATTCCTAGGACTTTGATAGGAAATGAATGCGTTAGTCTTCGCTCAGAGGGCCCGAATGTTCTCTGAGCCATTTGGCGAAGGAGTCTTCCGTGTGTTCGCCAGCGGCGAGTGCAATGTACTGGATGTACTTCTCGGCTTCTGAGAGTAGGACCTCACGCTGATAGAGAGCGAGGAATGTTTCGCAAATGACTGCAGCAATGCGCTTATTCCCATCCACGAAAGGATGATTCTTTGATAGACCATAGGCGTAGCTTGCCGCTAATGCGTAAACATCCGGGTTCGCATAGGCCCATAGCTGCTTGGGGCGAGCGAGGGCTGACTCCAGCATGCCGTGATCTCGAATGCCATCACCTCCACCGTGTTCAGCTAACTGGCGACTGTGAATCGCTTTGACAACATCTTCTTCGAACCATGCAGGCTCGTCTGGCGGAATCATTGGGCCAGTTTCCGGAGCAGGTTACGGTTCTTGCGCATGACCATCTCGGCAGCATCGAGCTGCCGTTGCTTGACCTCATCCCAGGGCGTCAGCTGCACGCCATCAGGTGTTTCCGTCACCGTGAGTGTATCTCCCTTGCCGACACGGAGCTTCGCGAGCATTTCCTTAGGCAGTACGATCCCAACGGAGTTGCCGATCTGTGTGATCTTCACTTTCTGTGTCATGACTGATTATAACATCCGTTATGACGGAATCAACTCGTTTCCAATCTATGCTCTTCACCTGGCCTTCAGATTGGCGGAGTCGGTAAATGAAAACGCTGCTCTTCCTTCTGATTACCTGGCATCTCACCTTGCCCTTCGTTCTTGGGTGAGGGCGAAGGTCTTGGTGAACTGCGTGGCAAAGGCGAATCCTGCCACTTGCCAAAACCACACACTCGTGACCAGGAAGCCGACACCAAAGGCTAACAGACCGAGAAAGGAAAGCACCATCGCGGCAAGCGCGATGCCCCAAGCGTGCCAATAGCCTCTTCCAGTTTGGAACACGCGCCTTAGCGCTTTCAGTGGATTGAAGACCTCGCTGGGATCGCGCGCATAACAGTAGTGCGACATGTATCCCGGCACGGCTGCGGTCGCGACCAGCCATAGGGGGATGGAGAGCAGGTGGAGCTCAGGGCGCTCATAGTGCCAGGCGAGGCACTCGATGATCACGGCGCGTGGTACTCGATCATTCCTAGCAAGGTGATGACGCCATCACGCAGTCGTTGCGGATAGTTTGTCCACGCGGGCCACGCCGATAGTCCATGCTGCATCCGGTGCGTCATCTCGATGCGGTGTCCCATGTTGAGGATCCAGCCAATCACGGGGATGCCAAGCAGGCAGGCTCCCTTCACGATTTCCCATCGGGAGAGCGCCGATTGCAGAGGGAAGCAGAAAGCCGCTCGCAGCGACAACGGTGTGGCCAGGTTGATCTCACAGCCGTTTCTTTCATCCCGAAGGGAATCCTTGGCACGATTAGGTTCCGTTGGCATCGCCTTGTCCCCCGAATCATCGGGGCAATCACCCCCCGTGCAACGTGTGATTGTGGGAGGGGCAAATTACCACTTGCAGCAATGCCCATATTTGCGATAATTACAATAACTACTCGTTCCCGTGCTTTGAAACAACTTGCTCTGATCACCATCTTCGTTGCCGCCGCGTGGCTGATCGCCGTGGCGGTCTATGCCCTCTACGAATGCACGTTGCTGGACAAGGGCTATGATCCCACAACCTCGGCCAATCATCGCGAAGGCTTGATCAACGCTCTCAACTACGCCTTTCCCATCGCGGTGGGCTGTTTGCTGTTCATTCTGAGGACAAACAAGACGGATCCTCTCGGTGCGGAGATGTTTCTTCTGTGCATGATCACGGCGGTGCTGGCGACTTTCTTGGTCCTGAAGGCCAAGGAGCAGGCGTTTCCCAATCACTCCAGCGAGTTCACCAAAGCGATCTGGTGGCTTCCAAATGCGGAAGAGGTGGACATGGATGATTTCTAGGAGACACCGCTGCTTGCAACCGGGGCGAGCTGACTTCAGGCTGCCAGCGCATGCCTGCGGCTCCTTCACCGAAGAAAGAACGGCTCGACCAGCACTTGGTGCGTCATGGCCTCGCTGATTCTCGCGAGCAAGCCAAGCGTCTGATCCTGGCAGGCGAAGTCATGGTCGGCACAACCGTGTGGGACAAGCCCAGCATGGCGGTACCTATGGGAACGCTGGCCACCGTCAAGGCGAAGCCGAAATACGTGAGTCGCGGTGGTCTCAAACTTGAAGGCGCACTCGAAGCCTTCGGCCTCTCACCCGAAGGCAAGGTGTGCTTCGATGCTGGGGCGTCCACCGGCGGCTTCACGGATTGCCTGCTCCAAGGAGAGGCCACCAAAGTGTACGCCTACGATGTGGGCACGAATCAACTGGTGTGGAAGTTGCGTCAGGATCCCCGTGTGATCGTGCGCGAGAAATTCAATGTCCGCCACATGACTGCGGACGACGTCGGTGAACCCGTCGATCTCGTGGTGCTCGACGTCTCATTCATTTCCCTAACAAACATTCTACCAGCCTGCTGGCAGATCCTGAGGCCAAGTGCCGACGTCGTTTGCTTGATCAAGCCTCAGTTTGAATTGGAGCGTGACGACGTGGGGAAAGGAGGCATCGTGCGCGAAGCCGCCCTGCGCGCACGCGCGGTCACGAAGATCCAGCGCTTCGTCGAAGACCGCTTGAACGGGAAATGGTGTGGCGTGATCGACTCCCCCATCACCGGCACAGATGGCAATCAAGAATTCCTGGCATGGCTGCAACCCACATAGGCATCACGGCAAACGTCTCGAAGCCAAACGCTCGAGAGGTCCTCACACAATTGCGCTCTCACTTGGAACGGTGCGATCTGCGCGTGACTTTGGAGAAACAATCCGCACGCTTGTTAGATGGCGAAGATCCCGTCGCACTCGATCTCCGCGACTTGGCGGAAACCGTCGATCTCCTCATTGTGTTAGGCGGAGATGGTACCATTCTCAGTGTGGCCTGGCTCACCCACGGCGTGTCGGTTCCCATCATGGGAATCAATATCGGAACGTTAGGATTCCTAACCTGTGCGACCCAAGATGCGGTGAACCGCGTGGGCGACTGGATCCGCCGCGATCTTTATCGGACGTCGAGGCGTGCGCTCGTGGAAGCTACGGTGAGTTTTGCCGATGAAGAGCAGGCAACGTTCTTTGGCCTGAATGAGATCACGGTGTGTCGCGAGAATGTCTCCCGCCTCATCCATCTGGAAGCGCACATCAATGGAGAATATCTGAATCACTACAATGCGGATGGCCTGATCATTTCCACACCGACCGGTTCCACCGCCTACTCTCTCTCGGCTGGCGGGCCCATCATCGATCCCGAAAGTGGCGTCTTTGTCATCACGCCGATTTGCCCGCACGCCCTCTCCAACCGATCGTTGGTGGTGAAACAAGATGCCGTCATTGAGATCGTCCCGGTGGAACCCCGCGATCAGGTCGTGCTCACCCTCGACGGACGCAGCGTGCATCAGGTGCAGCCGAACAGCCGGATCACCGTGCAGAAATCGTCTCATGAGGTGCAACTCGTCTTTCTTCCGGAGCAGAGCTTCTATCGCACTCTCAGGCACAAACTTCAGTGGCATGGTAGCAATGTCAGCAGTTAGGCTATTCCTCACCTTTCTGCTAGGGATTCTCAGCAGCGAGGCGGCGACAGTCACGGTGACGAATTTCAATGGCCCGTCGTCCCGCCTCCTCACCCAAGAAGACGGCACCCTCTTTGCCAATGGGCTCGTGTGGGTCGGCACGTTTGAGATCGACTCAGAAGCCATTCGCCAGGCGGGCGCGGACCAGGACTATCTTCTCCTGGAAACACAATTTCGCCAATTTGGCAGGGCCACGGCGGTCAATTTCGATGGTTTGCCAGGGCTCTATCAAGATGCCGTCACTCAAACCGTGGTCGACGGCGACGCCTTTGCCAATCAGCAGGTCTACACGGTGGTCTCCAACATGGGCCGCCTGCGCGACGCGACAGAACTTCTCATCTTCGAGCACGACCAAGTCTTTCTCCCCGATCCCAGTCGCAACGATCCCGCACTGCTCTCCGAGGACGAAGGCACGGTGCTCATTGGCGAATTTGGACGGCACCGAGGAACGGTGGGGCAGGTCGTGGATCAGCCCACCTTCACCCTCGCCCGTCGCCTGGTCATTCCCGAGCCGCACACCGCGTCGCTGCTCATTTCCGGACTTGGTCTGGCCCTGTTCCGACGGTCGCGCACTCTTTCCTTCGACTTTCCTGTAAGAGATGAGCCCGAGGCGGGTTCACCTGGGAGATGAACCATTGCTTTCTCTCCCTGTGGACACTTCTCCTCGTCGTCAGCACCACGCCGCTTCGCGGGTTGACCACCGATGACCTGCTTGCACTTGCCCTTCAAAGCCCCCTCCCCACGGCCACCAATCTCGAAGTTGCGATCGCCGCGGCCGAGAACACGTTCGTGCTCGCGGGCGACGGGGGGATCATTCTGACCACTCAGGATGGGGGCGATCACTGGTCTTCCGTTTCCGCGGGGACCTCCAACTGGACCACGGGTGCTTTCGGGAACGGCATTGCCGTGATGTTAGGGCCTTCGACCTGGGCCACGTCAAGTGATCTGGTCACCTGGGAGAGTGCGCGTTTCGGTTCCTTCTTTCTTCCGAACGCGGTCGCCTTCGGCAATGAGCGCTTTGTCGCTGTCGGTACCAATGGCCGCGTGCGCATCAGCACGGACGGAATGATCTGGGAAGCGCACGATCTCCCCGACCCGTGGTCCCTCTCCACCATCGTGTTCGCCGATGACCGCTTCGTCGCGGCGAGCGGGTCTGACATTCTCACTAGCATTGATGGAGAAACCTGGACACCTCTCTCGACGATCTCAAGCACCCTCTTTGCCACCACCTTGAGCCATGCACATGATCTCTACACGATTGGCGCTCGCCATGGCATCCTCCTCACCAGTCCCGATGCCGAAACCTGGACGACGCGGGAGACGGGCGTCACTTATCCTATCGAAACTGTCACTTGGAACGATGGCCTCTACGTCATCAAGGGCTCAGGCGGAAACCTGCTCATCACCGATGATTGGATCACATTCCAATCAGGATCCACGGGAGTGAGCGGTCAATCCGCCATCGCCCAGGATGGAGAAGGCCACTTCATCGCCTGCGGCTTGGCGGGAGCCATCACACGCTCGCTTGACGGAGCCACCTGGACCGACGCCACGAGGCGGCTAGGCGCCGACTTCGAATCCGTGGCTCACGGCAATGGCGTCTTCGTGACGGTGGACACGCGCGATCAAAGCATCTATCACAGTGCCGATGGCTCCCAATGGACCCTCGCAATGACGCTAGAAGAACGCCACCTCTCCAGCGTCACCTTCTACCAAGGCGCGTTTCGCATCCTAGGGAATTCAGGGCTTTGGAGCAGTACCAACGGCGTCGCCTGGGAGGCGTCACCGCTTCCCATCGATCTCCCGACTGTCGACACCTTGCAAGTCACCAATGATCACCTCATCGCTATCGCCTCCTATGAAGGCATCTTGTTAGTCACAGATGACACCGAAAGTTGGTCCACGCACCTCTTGAACACTTCGGGTTCCATTGATCACCTCACTCATGCAGACGGCCTTTATGTCGTCGTTGGGAGCGAGGGTTTCCTCCACACCAGCCCCGATCTACAGACCTGGACTGCCCGTTCTCTCAATGATCCCAATGCAAATCTGGTCCGAGTCCTTCACGACGGCACGCACTTCTTTGCCTTCGATCGCTTGCGAAAAGCCCCCTTTGTTAGCGGAGATGGCATGGTTTGGACCCAACCTGATGACATGCCTTCGATCTCTGGCGCCCAAGCACAGGTCGATCCCATTCTGGGAATCTATGGCGTGACTGGCGGTCATCTCTGGTGGCACGCCCCCGGTGCAGATCCGGTCAGCGACTGGGAATCCACTCATTTCCCTCACAGACTCACCATCTCCGACGTCGTTCACGGGCCTGATAATCTTGTGGCCGTGGGGAGGAGCGGACTCGTGATGCGGGCAGCGTTAGGCCAGGACGGATTCGCTGCGTGGGCGGGGGCTTACTTTGGGAGCAGCCACGACGACGTCTTCTTTGCAGACCCCGATTATGACGGGCAATCAACGGCGGAGGAATACGCCGCCGGGACGGATCCCACCGTGGGCAATCATCCCCTGCGAACGATCACTTACTATCCGAATAGCAACGAGGTGATCGCGCGTTGGCACCATGTAGAAAGCGCCTCTGACGTCGTGGTGACACTTGAGTCGTCTGAGGATCTGACTCGCTGGGATCCAGTTCCCCACGCCAGCATCGAGGTCACAGGAGCGCAACACGAGGCCAGGTTCACCCCCGCCGATCGCAGCCGTTTCGTGCGTCTCCGCTGGCTACTCCCATAGCCGGAAACCCTTGCAAGCACTCAAAGCCTGCCGTTGGATGGGTCGAGGAGCCCCCTCAGACCCACGTGGACGTCCACCGTACTCGCCCTACTCTCCTGGTCCGTCTCAAAGGCAAGACCAATGAATCCGCATGGGCTGAGTTTGTGGACATCTACACGCCACTTCTCTATCGCTTTGCCGAAAGACGCGGCATCCCTGCCGCAGAACGCGAAGACATCATTCAAGATACCTTCCGTGGGGTGGCCAGCGCTATCGAACGCTTTCATTACGATCCTGATGCTAGTTCCTTTCGCAACTGGCTCTTCACCGTGGCCCGCAGCAAGATCAGCAATTACTTCCGAGCCCGCGCGCGTCGTCCTCAAGCGATCGGCGGGTCCACCATGGCCGTGAAAGTACAAGAGCACATCGATCCGAGAGAAGCCCATCACTGGGACCAGGACTATCGCCGACGTCTCTTCGAATGGGCCGCCCAACAGATCAAACCCGAATTCGCGGAGAAGACCTGGCAAGCCTTCTGGATGACCGCGGTAGAGGAACGCGACATCCCCGAAGCATGCGATGCTCTATCATTATCGCGAGGCGCGATCTACGTTGCCAAATCACGCGTGATGGCAAGGCTCCGTGAGAAGATCACCTCGGTCGCTGGAGACTGGGATGAACCAATGACTATGAACGGGCCAGTTTCGCCATGAACACGCAACGTTGCCCACCTGAGAGCGACCTCTGGCAACTCTTACGAGCCGAGCTCGATACCAAGAAGCTCGAAGCCATCACGGCTCATCTCGATGACTGTGAGGCCTGTCAGCAACGCCTCGACGAGATGAGTGGAATCGATGATCTCCACACGCTTGTCGACAAACGCGCGCTCTCGGCAACCCAACCTAAAGAGATGACGCACCTCATCGCCCGTCTGCAATCGCAGTCGTTTGAGACGGAGGCTGTGAAGCGGGCCTCCCATCAGGTGGACCTCTCCTTCTTGCAGCCGTCCGACGACTCCGATGAGATTGGGAAACTCGGCGACTACCACGTCCGGCGCATCATTGCGCGTGGGGGCATGGGACTGGTCATGGAAGCCTGGGAACCCGCGCTTCAGCGCAAGGTAGCCATCAAAGTGTTAGCGCCCGCCCTGGCTGCCAGTCAGGAAGCCCGCGAGCGATTCATGAACGAGGCCCGTGCGGCCGCCGCTCTCGAGCACGAAAACATCATGCCCATCTACGCGGTGAAAGCGGCGCATCCTCTGCCCTACCTCGTGATGCCATTCATCAAAGGCCTCACTCTGGAGGAGCGGGTTCACCAAGAGCCAGCCCTCACCTCAGAAGAGATGCGCACCATCGCCATCAAGGTCACACGGGCACTCGAGCACGCTCACCGGCAGGGCGTCATTCACCGCGACCTCAAACCAGCCAACATCTTGTTAGACTCCGGGACGGGCCGCGTTCTGCTAGCTGACTTTGGACTGGCTCGCGTCCTTTCAGACGGACAAGACTCTCCTGAGGCAGTCATTTCCGGCACGCCTCAATACATGGCACCCGAACAGGCGACCGATGGCGATGCTACCATTCGCAGCGATCTCTTCAGTCTCGGAGCCGTCCTCTATTTCCTCGTCTGTGGCCGTGCCCCCTTTGACTCTGACGACATTGCTAGTCTCGCGCGAAAGATCTCCGAAGAGCCTCACCCCGAGGTCAGCGCTAGCAATCCGTCGATCCCCAAATGGTTCGGTGCCACCATAGACCGTCTCCTGGAGAAATCACCGCAGCGGCGGTTTCCCCATGCCACCGCAGTGCTCCAAGCCTTGCAAACACGCCAATCACCCACCGCGCCCTCCCGGCGATGGCTCCGCCTGGCCATCGCCTCCCTCGCTGTGGTGGCCACACTCCTGGCGTGGTCGATGCTCTCCCGCGAGACCCACCCCTTTCGCGTCGACGACCAAGGGCGCTATGCCACTCTCGCAGAAGCGCTATCAGCAGCAGCAACAGGAAGCGTGGTCACCATCGAGCGTGCGGGCCCTTGGAAAGTCCAGAATCTCAGCCTGGCTCACAAGGACCTCATCCTGCGCGCGAAATCGGGCGTGGCCCCCATCCTCCACTACCACCCAAAGGCTCCCGTCATCCGCACATCGGGGCGCCTCTGGCTGGAAGGGCTCACGTTCACGCACGCTCCGGATACGCAGAGCGCTGACATCGGTGGCCCGGTCATTGAGATTGATGGTGGCCAGCTGATAGCGAATCATTGCCGCTTCAATCGCGCATTCGTTCGTGCCCTGGCAGCGCCTTCAGCAGCCCCCGCGATCAAACTCCGCAACGGCGCGCTCGAGCTACGTCACTGCCTCTTCGTGACGCCACGAGCAGCTTGTTTGCAAAGCGTTAGTGAAGGAGAGCACGTACAGGAAGTGATCATCCATCAATGCGCGTTGATCGGTCGTAGCGGGCTCGCCTTTGCCCATCCCGATGCGAGCACTCTCCAAATTCAAATTTCGAGCACCCTCTTTCACAATCAACGCACTCTCTTTGGCATGATAGGACATCAACGCCCGCCTTTCATCGTCCATGCACGAGACTCCATCTTTGATTTCAATCGAGCCTTCTTCCAATTACCCACCCACACGGCTCCCAAGCGCATGCTGAGCTGGCATGGCTATCACAATGTCTTCAGTGAGGGGCCAGCCTTTGTGAGTGTTTACCGTCGGGCTTTCACCCAAGAACGTGTCCTCCGTCACACGCTTGCTGAGTGGCTCGATTTCGCGATGGAAGCACAGGAAGCCCACGCTTTCGCAGATCCCATCTGGTTGGAAGGCGGCGAACGTGGCGAACCCGAGCACCTCTCTCCTGGAGCCATCCGGCGTTCGTCTGAATGTCAGGCCCTCACTCCCACGCCTGGTCCCCGACTAGACCATCTCGGTCCAGGCCAGGCGTGGACCACATGGCTCGAAACAGAAGCGGCCCAAGCATGGCGCAACGAGAGGGAACGGGCCTTCCACCAGGGAGCGCCGAGGAGCCAGCCATAATCCACGTCCAACTAACACGCTTCGCAGACGTCACATTCAAGATCGAGTCGATAACCCACGTTGCGAATGGTTTCCAAACAGCAACTGTATTGACCGAGCTTGCCGCGCAACCGCTTCACATGCGTGTCGAGCGTGCGTGAATGGACATCACCCGTGTTGCCCCACACGTCTCGCAACAACTGCGCTCTCTCCACCGGTTCTCCATGCCGCTCCAGAAAGAGAGAGAGCAATTTGAGCTCCGTCTTGGTGAGGTCCAAAGGCTCATCGTCGAGGAAGCACTGGAAGTTCCCCTTGTCGAATCTCATGGGGCCGACGGTGAAATCGCTCGCTACGGAAGCGCGCTCGACCCGCCGCAAGATCGCCTGGACGCGGAGCACAAATTCCAGCGGGCTGAAGGGTTTGGGGAGGAAATCGTCTGCCCCAAGCGACAAGCCCTCGATACGCTCGGCCAACATTCCCCGCGCAGCCATCATCATGACGGGAATCTGACGAAGACTGGCATCCTCTGACAACTGTCGATAAACCTCATGCCCATGCATTTCTGGCAGGTTCAGGTCTAACACAATCAGGTCAGGAAATTCTGCCCGCGCCTTCTCCAAACCGCTGACCCCATCGAACGCCTTGAGGACGCCGAAGCCTTCCGCCTCCAAGTTGTAGGCTAACAAGTCGACCAAATCTTTCTCATCTTCGACGATGAGAATCGTCCGTTTCCGGGAGGGAGGGTGCTGATGGGAGGACACCATTAGGCATCGTCCTCTTTCTCGCCCTCTTCATCCTTCTTCGTGCCGGGCAACGGCGCCTGGGCCTTCTTCAACTCCGCCTCCTTCGCTTCTTGCTGACGGGCGGCCCGCTCGACACGCTTCACGTATTGATCCACCTCGTCCTTGGGTCGCAGTCGATACGAACGCTGCAAGAGGGGTACGGCCTTAATGTAATCGCTCTTCCGAACGAGCATCTGCCCATAGCGCAAAGCCGCCAGCGCTTCGCTGTCGGGAATCTGCAAGGCCTGGTCAAAGTAGAGCTGCGCGCGGGCGTAGTGCTCGGCCTTCTTCGTCTCTTCCTCGGCCTCGCGAGCGAGATTCTCATAAAGCTGCGCCAACTCGATTCGGGCATCACCATTAAGGTGATCCTTCAAGATGATCTCCTCCAATGTGGTCATGGCACGACTCACATTGCCCTCAAGACGCGCAATCTTGGCTTCCAGCGTCTTCAGTTCCAACTGCTCGGCAGGCGTCAGCTCCTTCACTCGTGGCCGCAATTGACTGACATAACGCTTGGCTTGATCCACGTATTGATAGCCAAAGAGCAAGTTCGCCGTGCGCAGCACGGAAGATCCCTTCAGTTTCTGCGAACCCTTGGCCGCAGCGGTGTAGGCTTTAAGAGCCGCGTTAGGCTTCTCTTGATCCATGTAGATCGCTCCGAGGATTTCCAAGATCTGTGGCGTGGCTTTGCCCATGTGATGCAAGGTTTCGAAGGCAACGGTCGCGTCCTCCTGACGCCCGAGTTCCATGAGGGCGCGCGCTTTCATGGCCCAAAGCTTATCATCGTTCGGATTCTCCCGCAGTTGCGGCTCCACCATGCCCAGTGCGGCCTCGTATTGCCCACTTTCAAAGAACACCTTGAGGAGCGAGTTCTTCCACTGCTTCTTCTCAGGCTCTAACACCACCGCCTGGCGAAGGGCCGATTCCGCCGCCAGCCAGTTCTCATTTCCCATGTGACAGGCGCCTAAGAGGCCCACGGTTTGCGCGGAATGATCTCCCAGTCGGACCGCTTCGGAAAGCGATTCAATGGCCTTGGTGTTGTCACCCAAGCGGAAATAGACGAGTCCAAGATTCTTGTGCGCGCGCAGGTAGGAAGGGAAGCGCTTGATGGCCAGCTGATACCATTTCTCCGCCTCCGCATTGTTGTCTTCCTGAAACCAGATGTTGGCTAACATGAAGATCAAGGCGGGATTGGAAAGCTCAGGATTGATGTCCTGTTGCAGTTTGGCTTTCAAGGCCGCCATGTTGTCAGCCGCAAGCAACTCTTTGATGGAAAGAAAGTAGGCCCGTTCCTCTTCGTCGTTCGTATCGATGCTAGGCTCTACATCGGGTAAGAACCCGTAAGAACCCATGAAGCGCTTTTGAAATTCGGGATCCTTGAAGACCTCTGTAGAAGGCTGTTGGCCCACAACGGAACCCAGCGCGAGGAAGGTGATGGAAAGGAGATGCTTCATGAGAATGATGTTAGCGAGGAAGTTTGAAGGTGATCGTCTGCTCGGCGCGACTGCGAACAGGTTTCCCATTCCGACGAGCTGGGGCATAGCGGGAGGCCTTGAGAAACGCGATGGCAGCGTCATTGAATCGGCGATCGGAAGTGGATCGAACCTCGACATCAATCGGAGACCCATCCACATCGATCGTCACGAGACAGACAACGTGACCCTCTACCCGAGCTCGTGCTAAACCTTTTGGATAGTGAAGCGCAGCCGGTTTCGCTAAGCGCGGAGGATCGCTCTCTAAGAAATCCGTTAGCATGTCCGTGTCAGCACTGACGTTCACCTCTTGTTTCCACCACGTCTCCGGCAGATGGAAACCCTCTCCGATCGGAAGTTCAGGAAGCCCCTCGACAAGATCCATCACCTCTTCGACAGGATCCTCTGGAGGAGTATCCACCGGATCGGGAACCGACGGCTGGAAGTCGTCTGGAATAACCATCGGCACCGCCATCGGCAACTGATCGATGGATTCGGAGGGAGCTCCCTGCCCCACTAATTGGGAAAGCGGGACGATGCTAAAGATGACCACTGTCATCCCCACACCTCCCAATAAGGCAGCCATTCGCCGAGAGCGACTGTGGGTCTGATAAAGTCTCATCGGCCTAGACGGAAAGAGATGGGTTGGAGGATCTTGGCCCTAACAGGCTTGCCATTCTTGGTGCCAGGCTTGAATTGCCACTTTCGCACCGCCGCAAGGGCGGCATCGTTGAAGCCGGGATCAGTCGACTTATGAACTTCGGCAGACATGACCTTTCCCGCCTCATCAATCACCATGTAGATGGTCACTCTACCCTCCTTCTTCGCCCGCTTCATGGCCGAAGGATAACGCGGGGGCATGGCTCGAACTGGGCGCGGGCGTCCGTCCAGGCTGTCCGCGTCGAAGATACCATCGGACCCCAACGATTCCTGTGAGAGATCAATGGCGTATTTATCGTCGATAAAGAAGCTGCCCGCTCCCATTCCATCGGGAAGATCCGGCATGGGGATATCGAGATCCGGCTGTTCCGGTTCCATTTCTGGAGGCGGCTCTTCCTCCTCAGGCGGCTCCTCTTCCGGCGGGGGCGGTGGGGGAGGCGGGGGCGGGGGCGGAGCCATCATCGCCGCCGCTTGCGGCTGGTCGGGCGCTGGCATGGTCAGCTTTTCGAGCATCTGACTCAATGGGATGGCCAGAAAGATCATGCCCGTCATGAGCAAGCCACCCCCTGCAGCGACCAACACCGCTTTCTTCGAGTGCGGTGGGCGATAAACGAGGTGATCACTGGCCATGACTTTCGTGCCGTCCAGCTACTGCTTCGTGGAAACCGAGATCTTGGTGGCTCCGGCCACTTTGGCTTCCCCGTGAACCATTTGCACAATGCCATGGCTCGCATCCGAATCGCCCTGGATGATCACCGGCATTTCTTTATCATCTTTCAACGCCTGCTTCACCACCGTGGCCACTCCTGGGATGCCAATGATCTTGCCATCATAGGCGACGTCATTGTCCGCGGTCACCGCGATCAAGATGCTATTCTTGTCGAGCGCCTGAGCCCCTTTCACTTCGGGCTTATTGACGGTCACCCCGGTTTCGTTCACGAACACGGTTGTGACGATGAAGAAGATGAGCAGGATGAAGATACAATCAATCATGGGGGAGAGATTGATCTCCACCTCATCCGATTCGTCACTGGCACCGCGCCTACCTAACATCGCTCTAGATCCTTAAGATGAGGTTGATCAGGCTGGCTGCAAGGCGCCTTCGCCAAGAATCGAATCAATGGCAGGCTCAGTGACGGCTGGAGCTGGAGCTTCATCCTCTTCGTCAACCTCTTCCGCCGCCACGACCGCTTCGAGACCCGTCTTATGGATCAAGGTCATGCTTTCCAGTGCGGAGATGGCTTCTTCTAAAGACCCCTTCCGGCGCTTGATCACCAGAGAAATGAAGACACCTGGAAGCGCGATCATCAATCCTGTCTGAGTCGTCAGTAAGGCTTCACGAATGCCACCCGCCACGAGGCCAATGGATTCCCCCCCACCGGCAGCCAATCCGGAAAAGGTATTTAACATGCCAATCACCGTTCCTAGCAAGCCCGCCAACGGCGCCGCCGCGACCAAGG
Organism: Verrucomicrobiia bacterium; assembly: GCA_030425385.1. GTDB lineage: Bacteria > Verrucomicrobiota > Verrucomicrobiia > Verrucomicrobiales > DEV007 > JAACDM01. Next base: position 168,391 of record JAUIAH010000005.1, read on the forward strand.
TATTGAGGAGACCCAGTCGATATTTCACCCTTGAGGAAGTTTCAAACCGGACCTCTTCGAATCGTTGCTGGATGCGCTTGGGAGAAGGATTCCCGTGCTGGGTGTATTGAACAATCTCGCCGACTTGACCCTCGCCTTCTTCGGGCCGATGCACCCAATCGAGCCACTTCTTTCGACTCCGGCCGAGGTTCCCCGAATACACATAATGAATCAGGTCAAATGCCGTGACATAGAGTAACAATGCGAGGATCGCGAGTAGGATCATCACCCACCCACCGCTTTGGAGGATACTGAAGATTTCTTGGATGCTCATAAGGCTCAATTAGGCTGGATTGGGAACCGGCGTCTCATCCGACGGTTCAGAGTCTGATTTCACTTTCACTTTGGGTTGTTCCGCACTGGGAGGTTCGGCATCGATGCCGTTGAGGAACGCCATGGCGGCTCCTTCCATCCGCCCCACTTTGCCGCGGGCCATGCGGGTAAGGATGCCGTGCAAGATGAGAATGGGAATGGCCACCACGAGTCCAAGCTCGGTGGTCACCAAGGCTTCCGAAATCCCGGAAGAAAGGCTCTTGGCATCGCCCGTGCCAAACTCTGTGATCAATGTGAACGTCTTAATCATCCCCATCACCGTTCCTAGCAAGCCCATCAACGGGGCTGCCGCTGCGGTCACGGCGAGAAAGGGCAGGAAACGCTCCAACTTGGGACGGATCCCAAGCAGTTTTTCATAGAGCAATTCCTCCAAGGCTCGGCGTTTGCGATGGAAATTGTTCACACCGACACGCATCATCTCTCCCGCCGCGCCGGACACCCGATTGGCGATATTCTCGGCGTCGCGTTTCTTCCCATCGATCAAATTCTCCAAGATCGTCTGCACCTGGCGGGCGCTCGGTACCGCAAAGCGCATGATTTCCAAGAACTTGAAGATGGCAACGAGCAGGGCGAAGGCCCCAAGAGCCAAGATGCAATAACCAACGATGCCACCTTTGGCCACGTGCTCGGCAATGGAATCCTTGGCGCGGTCCATGACCAAGGCTCGACCGCCCGAGGCATCGGTCGGCACGACTCCTACCTTATTGTTGATCAATTGATTGATGCCCTCGCCATTACCCACATCCACCGCGGTGGGCTTCACCCCTTCCTCCGTCACATCATTGGTGATGCCGTTCAATTGACCATCTGAAGAGGTGAAGAACGCCATGGGTCCCATCAGTGCATACGTGCCATCCACCACGCCTTCCGTTGCGGTGAGGGCCTTGCCCTCATACGTCATCCCCCCAATAGCCTTCTCCAAGCGATCCACCGCTTTGTTGACGACGTCCAAACGATCCGCGAATTCTTCCGCTCGCGAGAGATTTCCTGCTTCAATACGAGCGTTGCTAGCCTCTACTGCTTCTTTATAAATTTGGTATTCGCTCGCATGCACGCGATTGAGAAAGCCGCGCGCATAGTCTCGCAAGACGCTGCTCATGAACGTGGCTTCCACCTGACGCGCTTTCACGGCCTTATCCAGGTTCAATTGATCCCGCGAGCGCGCCGCTTGTTCCCGGCGCAGATCCCGGAGAGTGCTCCCCTCTTCGCGCACTTGCGCCTCGAGCAGATTGATATCGGCATTGAGCGGAATCTTCTCACCCGCTATCTGGGCGTCCAGCGTACGCAATTGGCTCTGGACCGCGTCCAACTCCTTCTTGGCTTGCGCAACCGCGCTGCTCAGGGTCTGCCCCTGCACCACGCTCGAAAGCGCCAAGCACGTCCAGGTCAGTAGTAGAAAGGTTCTCGACATGGGAAATGAGTGCATCCGTTAGTCTATGATTTTGGCGGTCACGGGCACGAAACTGACGTCTGCCTCGTCATTGGCGATCGCGACCACCTTGGCGATTGCCTTGGCCTCGCTCGCATTCTCCTCAAACGTCCATCCGGTAGGGCCAGGAGTTCCAATCCAGCCGACAGACTCGTCTTCCGTGGATGAGTAAGCCATGGCCAATCCGAAGTAGACGGTTCGAACGCTTTGCGTCTTTCCATTCACATCTCGTTCCTCATGCACCGTCACGATTTCACTATTGGCCTTCTCAGCTTCCGTCAGGATGTTTGTCACCGTCGTGATGCGGGTGGCAATGCCCTCGGATTCGCGTTTTGATTTATTGTTTAGAAGCTCCAAGTCCGCTCCCAGATTCTTCTTCAAATAGGGTGGAAACTGCACCACCATCTTCACGAGACGGTCTTCCAACGGTCCCAACGCAGATTCGATTGTTTCCGCCGCTTTTGTCAGGGCCACATCTTCTTTGGCCAACTCCTTGGTATCGGTATCTGCCGTTTGCTCGTCTTTCTTCGCTTGCTCGATCTGTTCCTGAATCTGCGCGACTTCCCCCTGCAAGGTCTGCTTCGTCGCTTGCAGGATCTCTTTCTCAAACTTCCAATCCGTCCGTTTCTTCGCCAGGTCTTGCCCCGCCGAGATGCGTTGCTTGATGTAGGTTTGAATCAACGCGATGTCCTTCTCGGCCGCCTCATTCTGACCCCAAGCCAGGGAAGAGGAAATGAGGAACAGTGCCCCAAGAGCCACGTTGCTTGATCGTGATGTCCGTGAATTTCGCGTCATTGCTACCCTAAGAATTTGTGGGGCACGCTCCGAATGAGCGATGGGCAAGATGTGACAATCGTGTCACCTCGCGAGGCGCAGAAGGCGGCTTACAAGGCGAAGGCTTCGCGGTGAGCGCCCTCAGGTGACAGAATCGCCATCCACGCTCGCAAAGATGCGATGCTCAGCTCCTCTGGTCCTTCCATCGCTGCGACTTCTTCTCCTTGCCCCACGCACGGCGATTGCGGCCGCCCATACCCGTGGTTCGCTGCTGCCATGGCCGCCTCCGAGAATACCGTCCGCGAGACCTTCATCCCCTTCAAAGCCTCCGACGTCATCGAGATGTGTCTCCGCGATGCGGGCACGCGGCTCAGTGGCAAGGATCAACGGAGCTTCCGCGATCTCGCGAAGATGCTTTCGCACATCTTCCATCACGAATTCCACGAAACGTTGACCCAACTGAAAGCTGCCTACGCTCCCTTCGATCCCGATGCCGACACCAGGCCCCTCGATCTCCCTTCACCAGAAGAAATGGATCGCGCCCGTCAGAAACTCTTCTCGGGAATCACTCACGCTCTTGAGAAGGCCAACTATCATCGCTTGAGTCGAGACGAGTTGGAGGCGGCTCTCGCAGATTCCTCACTCTTCAAACTTCGGCTGGACGTCGATTTCGATGACTTCGAGGATATTGTCTTCTTCGCCAGGGGCGAGCGCCGACGCGAAGAAGATGTTCGCAAAGGCTTCAAGCGCACCACCGTCCAATTCGACGTTTATGAACGCGTCGCCATCTACGTCCGTTTCAAAGACCAAGCCTACTTTGACCAGCAGAAGCGAAAGGACCTCGATTTCGTCCCTGGCTCCACAGTCCTCAAGCTGTTTCGAAACGTGCCCAAGGCCGATCTGGAGATCCTCTTCCCCAATGTGAAGATCAAGATGCGAACGATCGATAAATTGCTTATCGGCATCCCGGCGGCTATCGGCGGCATTGTTGTTCTCGCCACGAAACTGATGGCGCCCATCCTGCTTGCTTTCGGCGTTGTGCTTGCGCTGCTCAAGATCAAGGACACGCACCCTACCATCGATACCAAAGCCCTCGTCGCCGCAGGGGCGGGACTCGGGGCGGCCATTGGCTATATCTTCAAGCAGATCAGCAGCTACAAGAATCGGAAGATCCGTTTCCTCAAAACCCTTTCGGATCAGCTCTATTTCAAGAACCTCGATAACAACGCGGGCGTCCTCTTTCACCTCATGAGCGGTGCGGAAGACGAAGAACTCAAAGAGAGCATTCTCGCCTACTACTTTCTTTCCATCAGCGCCAAACCGCTGACCGCCGAGGCGCTCGACCACCGTATTGAAGATTGGTTCGAGAAACAACACGGCTGGCAACTCGACTTCGACGTGCAAGATGCGCTTGAGAAACTCGATCGCCTCCAGCTGGCGCACGAAACAGGCGGGGCTTGGTCTGTCATTTCCATCAATCAAGCCAACCAACAACTCGACGCGCTCTGGGATGGCTACTTCGATTTCTCAGAAGCGCGCTAAGACGGATTCTCTCCCTGAGCGATTGATCCTGTCCTCACATCGTCACCCAGACGCGACCATCACTCAATACCACGATGGAGCCGGGGAATCCTCATCAATGTAACCCTTCTTCACGAGGATCTTTCGCTCACGGCTCCGTTTCCATCGTTTCTCACGCCGACTTTCTTTGTCCCTAAAGATGGCAGACAACCCGGCTCCAATCAGCCCTTTGACAACAAAGCTAGCCACTTCAGATTCACGCTCCCGCGCCTCCTCGGCTTCCAAAGCTGCGGCCCACTCATCAGGGATGGTCGCCACGGGGACTTCGGGGGGCACGTAAGTCGGCACCTCCGCATCAATGGCAATTTCTTCGTGATGCGCGCACCCCAAGAACATCAAGGGCAGGATTAAGAACAGGGACAAGCGTTGTTTCATAGAACCTCCAAAGACAAACGCTAGGCACGGCCTGCAGAGCCGTCAACTCGGCGGTCCTGAGCCGCCTTGCAAGGCAGCCCCGGCAATAGCCATCGCCCTGCCAAATGGCGACTTGGCAGGGGTGGGCTTGGCGGCTATGGACGCGCATGGCCATTCATCCCACTGCCCTCGTGGACCCCGCTGCGCAGCTTGCTCCCGACATCGACGTCGGGCCATTCGCTATCATTGAGGCGGGGGTTCACGTGGACTCAGGGTGCCACATTGCTGGCCACGCGCAGATACTCGGTCAGGTGGAGATCGGTCCCCGTTGCCGCATCGGAGCGGGTGCCATCATCGGGGGCGACCCGCAGGATAAAGGCTTCGCCCCCGATACGGTGTCAGGGGTGCGCGTGGGTGCCGACAACGATTTGCGCGAGAATGTGACCATTCACCGCAGCACTCAGGCGGGAGGATGGACCATTCTCGGAGAGCGCAATTTCCTCATGGGCGGGGCCCACCTAGGGCATGATTGCCACGTCGGCGATGATAACACACTTGCCAACAATGTTCTTCTCGCAGGACACGTTCAGTTAGGCAATGGCGCCTTTCTCGGGGGTGCCTGCGGTGTTCACCAGTTCGTGCGTCTGGGTGACCGTATCATGGTCCAAGGTTTGGCTGGGATCAGCATGGACGTGCCTCCCTACCTTATGGTTGGCATGAGCATGAATCGCATCGCTGGCATCAACAGCATCGGGCTACGACGTGCGGGATTCAGCAAAGAATCGCGTGCGGAGATTAAAGAACTCTTCCGCTTGTTCTACCGGTCTGCTCTTTCCGCTACCGAAGCCCAGGCCGAGGCCGCTGCGCTGACCCTGGGGGATGAGGCCCAAGCATTCCTAACATTTCTTCGTGGTGATTCTATCAAAGGCGTCAATCTGCGCCGATTCGATCGCTCCGCTTCACGGTAAGCAGACCCAGACTCACGGCGCCTGCACCCTCACGCGGAAGTAGATCTGGGGCTGCTCGCCCACCGGGGCAAAGGGCAGTTCCAATCTGATGGCCGTCCAGGATTGAAGGTCTTCTGACATTTCCACCACGATCGGCAGGGGCGACTCGGCGGCCAATCGGAGATTCTCTCCTTCCCAACCGAACGGGATCACCGAACGCTTGTTAGGATCCAACTGAAAGGCAAACTCTTCGAAATTAGAGAGCCCATCGCGATCTGGATCGGCATCGAGATTCCAGAAACGCCGCGGAAGCGAAACACTTTCGACCCACTGTCGATAACTCTCATCAAGCATAGGAGGCTCTCCAAGCCCGCTGAGTCCGCCCGCGATGGCCAGGCGAAAGGTGCCACTTGGATCATCGAAACCACTGATGCCAAACGGAACCATCGGGTGCCTTTCCAGGTGGCTGTTCTGAGTGACCACGTCTCCTCCACTCCAGGCTTCACCCGGGTCCACGCCGATCCGTCCAAACACATCTGATCGTTGAAAGCCTAACTGAACCTCCAGGGCGTCATCACCATTGAAACCCAAATTGTCCAAGACAAAGCGCACGGCTCCATCGCCAGATTGAAACAGGACTCCATCCGAGCCGCGATCGTCCATGCTCGCCACCTCGTCGAGGTAACCATTGGAAGCAAGCGCCTCGCGCGTGCCCGTGTCACCGATGACGAGCACCGTCCCAGGGTGCCATAAGCCGGTCTCCACTCGCGTCTCCACCACGGGTTCCAGGCTCCCTTCCGCGTAGCGCCGCAGGACCAAAGGTTGCCGTGCGAAGCGTATGACCTCTTCGCCAGCATGATAGAGTTCAATAGCTCGCCCTCGCATTCCACTAGCAGGTTCACGGTATTGACTGATCACTGCCGTGCCCGATGCCTCGACATTTCGAACCATCAGGGCCCCGATCCCTACCAGGCGGTTATCCACCTCTGCTAACATCGACACACGTCGATCCGCCCGCGATACCCCATCAGCTAAGGGGCGCAGTGTGATGGGCAATTCTAACGTTCCTGCAGGAATCTCCCATTGCGAAGGGACCACCTCTAACAACTCGGGACGTGAACTTGTCAATGAACCGATGAGCGGTTCCGTCAGCGCCATTGCCAACTGAATCCGCCCCGCCACCGCAGGGCCGCCTTCCAGGACGGTCTGAGCATCGTCCACCAACACCTCCACGTCCGGTCGCGGGAACAGGGCCAGATCCGCATAGACCAAACGGTGATCCGACGCGATCGCATCCGTCCCGGGCTCGATCGCAAGCCCCGGCTTGGGCAGGCCGTCGGCGAAGGCATCAAAGCGGGCATTGACGACCTCCGCCCAGGGCGTGCCATTCTGATAGATCGCTTGACTCACAAAGATATAGTCAAGCGGGGCATCTTCTCCGGTCATCTCGGAAATGAAGGTGCCCGTGTTGCGCCCGTTGACGTGAAACGCGTCAACGCGACGCAGGCCAAACCCTTGGAAGGCACGATCAGGAAAGGTGCGATAGGGCAACGATTGCCCCGAATCTTCTAAATCCGATCCTAACTGATAGCTTACCGGGAGCGTCGACCCATCGGTGAAGCGTGGGGGAAAGCTGAATCGCGCGGTTTGAAAGGTGCTCGCCTCGCGATTCTCATTGAAATCTCCCAACACCACCACGGGATCGTCCCGCCCATCGAATCCTTCGTCCTGCAGAAACGCGATCACACGGTAAGCTTCCACCCGTTTCCGAAACTGATCCGCTTGGCTACGCCCAGCCTTCAAATGCACCGCCACGAAAGCTGGATCGTGATCAGTCTCCGGCAGATCAATTTCCACAAAGAGCGGATACCGCGTCAGCTCACGCCTTCCTGCCACGCCACGCCCGATCTGTACCGTGCGTTTGATAGGATAGCGACTCGCAATCGCCACGTGCTGATCACTGGTAAACTGCCCATTCTCCGCAAAGCTGAATCCATCTCCACTCGTTGCCAGATACGTGGACTCGGTGAAGAACCCCAAATGCCCTAACAACGCCTTCAACTGGCGAAAGCGATCCACAGACGAGGTTTCTTGGAAGGCGATCACGTCGGGGTTCACTCGCGCGAGGATGGCCTTGATCGCTTCAAATCCTGGCGAATTCGAGGCGCCCACGCCATTGCGCACATTGAACGTAGCCACTCGCAAGTCGCCCTCGAAAGGCAAACTCAACCGATCATCGTCGATCAATGTCAGACTCACCGTGACGGCCGACCGCACGCCTGAGGGATCACTCACCGTGACACGCGCCAAGGCACTCTCATCGACGACCCCATTATCCACAATATCGACAGCCAATGAAAGCACGCCATCGACGGGAACGGAGACCCGCTCCGGAACCACCACGCGCCCATCCGCGCTCGAAAGATCGAGAGGCACCGGCTCCTCAGGAGCAGGCACCAATTGTAATGTCAGGGTGACAGCCGCTGGACCGGCGGTTTCCGCGAGAGATGGCGGGGTCACCTGCGCCAGGAGAATCGGTTCTGCTTCGCCGACAAAAGTTTGCCCGGCGTTGAGTTCACCCGGCGAGGCGACTGCAGGCGCGGCCCATTCGAAATCCTCTCGAGTTCTCCCGCTTCCCTGACGCTGGAGCGACTGTCCCGCCGCCACACTGGAACTTTCAAACACGCCTATGTCACGGCTCTCCAGGCCATTAGCCAAGCCTCCTGAGGCAATGAAGATCCCCTCATAACTGAGGAACTCGATAACCTGATCACTCACCGCATCAATCAGCGCGATGCCATCCGGCGCGCCATTCTGAATGCCCGGAACCAGAAACGCCACGGCACCCACCCCAGGGGCGGTCGTGCTAGGAGGCACCACTCCAGAAAGTTCGAGCGCACGGTAGACCTGACCATTGGCACCATTGTAGAAGGCCAAACCATAACGGCTGAGGTCGGTGCCGGCGGGAGCGAGGATCTCCACGAACTCATCCACATCACTCCCCGAGTTGTCGTAATGGATCTCGTTGATGAAGACTTGCTGACCCTGACAAAACGCTCCTAAAACCCAGCCAGCGAGAAACAAATACCTAACGTTCATCATCGATCAGCTTCGGCGGCGGAGACGCTTTGGCACGCGCCAATTCTTTCTCATAGTCAAACAGATCGCGCCCGCCTGCCGCCGTCGTCACGGTGACAGGCGCATTCTCGCCAAAGAGCCAGGCATTCACTTGACTCCCTGGCAAAGCCAGATGGGCATGCAATTCTGACCCCTGCCCAAAGGCCCGTTTCGCCAAGTCATCATCGGCCAGGATCTTCTCCATCATGGCGTAGAAACGCTTTCCCGAGAAGGTGACCGCCGCCTCCTGACGGGAAAGCTGTTCCGCATTACTTGTTGCTAGGACTTTGCTAGGAAATCGCAAGACAGACCGGATCTTCAGGGCATCAAAGAGAACCTTGGATTCCTCCGCTTCCTCATCGAACTGACGTCGCCGATCCGTGAGGATTTCCTTCAGCTCCTCCGCATCCACTTTGGGAGGCAAGGGGTCTTCGGGATGGTCATTCACCCCTGGCAGATGCAGCTGCCACTGATGATGCCCTTCAGGAGTAGAGTGCCATTTGAGCGTCATGTTAGGCACCTCACTATCTTCGGGATTCAAGACATAGTGCGTGATGTCGCGCGTGTAGGCCGTCATCCGCGCCACAATGAGGTCCTCCTCCTGCTGCAAGCTGTAGTCTGTCCACGCCTCCACACCTTGAGCGCGGCTGAAACACTGTTGGACCAGCGAGCGCATCGTGTCCTCTGCCTCCATGATCTCATTCCCCATATCGATCCCTGTTGAGGATTGCACGCGTTTTAGCAGCCCCAGATCAAAGGCCATCGTCACGCGGATCTTCGCCGAACGATCCGCATTGATCGTGCACTGCTGTTCGACCTCCAAGCATCCCACCAGGAAGCCAAGCAACCAGCAGCTCAAGGCGAGGATCAGACCGCGTTTCATGCGCAAACCCTAGGCCGAGCGCTCGCAGAACGCCAACTAGAAAGCGTGGACGTTGCGATGCAGACGGCTAGGCTGGCGCCATGAAATCGTTTCTCATCGGCTGTCTTTGCCTCATGTTGGCCACCATGGCTCACGCTGATGACCGCGCTTCCAGCCCGCTCTTGTCGGAGATCCTCCAGACGCTTCCGGAGGAGCTATGGGCGACGGTCCAACGACCTGAACACGAGCTTCAGATCCTCTATGTGCAGGTGCAAGAGACGTCCAATGGCCCTCGCTTTCACGAGCACAGCTGGGGTTTGGCTCCTGAACGTTACTTTTATCCCGCCAGCACGGTGAAGTTTCCGGTGGCCCTCATGGCTCTTGAGAAACTGGCAACCCTGAAGAAGCACGGCGTGGAGCGCGGAACGACCATGCTCACGGACACAGCCGAGGACTGGCAAACAAAGCGCCACGACGACCCGAGCGCGCTCTCGGGAAAGCCATCGATTGAGCATGATGTCAGGATGATCTTTCTCGTGAGCGATAACGACGCCTACAATCGTCTTTTCGAATTCGTCGGCGTTGAGGCCATCCACAAACGTCTCCGCGAACTCGGCGCCTCACAGACCCACATTGTCCATCGCCTGGCGGTGAAGCGTGCGCCTCACCACGGACGCTTCAGCAATCCCATCCGCTTCCTCAACGACGCGGGTGACATTCTCTATCGACAGGAAGCCATGGTGGCCTCACAGAATTACCATCACGGAGAGACCATCCTCAAGGGGAAGGGCTACATTTCCCAAGGAGAATTGATCCCCGAGCCCATGGATTTCTCGGACAACAATGTCTTTCCCCTCCCCGATCAGCACCGCCTCCTGCGTACCCTCCTCTTTCCTGATTCCGTCCCCGAGGGACAGCGATGGCGTCTATCGGAGCAAGACCGTGCCTTCGTATTAACGGCCATGAGCCAGGTTCCCCGCGAATGCACCGAGACGGCCGACGCGGCCCTCCGTGCCAAACCCGACACCTATGTGAAACGTTTCCTCGGCTGGCATGAGACGCCGATTCGCGATTCCCTCCGCTACTACAATAAATCGGGCGAAGCCTACGGCTATCTGATTGATAACACTTACATCAATGATCGAGAGCACGGCATCACATTCTTTCTTGCGATGGCCTTGCACGTGAACGCCAATGAGATCTTCAACGACGATACTTACGAGTACGAGACCATTGGCGACCCTTTCATGCAAGCGTTAGGGAAAGTCATCTATTCCTACGAACAAGAACGGGTTTCCCGTTGAATCGCTTGCGCCCGCGCGTGCTCGGTTCTTTGCTGTTCTCAGCATGAACCGCACCCTCCTAGTTTCCAATCGACTCCCCATTCGCATCGAAGAAGATGGCAGCACCGTGCGCACGACGGGAGGGCTCGCCTCGGCATTGGCAGGAGCTGGGATCGACGCCCAATGGGTGGGATGGCCTGGGATACCGGCGGAAGAAGTGACGGACGAAGCCAAACTACGAGCGTCGCTCGCCGAGGTCGACGTGGCTCCCGTCATCCTCGATGAAGAAACGATCGATGGCTACTATCACGGCTACGCCAACTCCACCGTTTGGCCCATCCTCCACTACATGCTCGAACGTGCCCGCTTCGATCCCGCCTGGTATCCTTTCTATCGACGAGCCAATGAAGCCTTTGCCGAGACCGTCCTGGCCGAAGTAGAGAATGGTGACTCTGTATGGATCCACGACTATCATTTGTTTCTCTTGCCTGAATTGCTTCGCCAATCAGACAAGCAACTGCGTATCGCCTTCTTTCTCCACACGCCCTTTCCCAGCAGCGAGATCTTCCGCGCCCTACCAGAAAGACACGCCATTCTCCGGGGTCTCTTGGGTTGCGATCTGATCGGCTTTCACACTTACAACTACTTGCGGCATTTCCGCTCGGCGATCCTTCGCGTGTTGGGTGTCGAATCCGAGGTGGAGTCGATACGGCGAGAACAACGTGATGTCTCTTTGGGCGTCTATCCAATCGGTCACGATGCCAAGGGCTTCGGTGAGGCACTGCAGAGCGCTTCCATTCATGAGACGTTGGAGAAACATCAGCAAGAGTTGGCAGGCAAACAATTGTTTCTCAGCGTGGAACGCCTCGACTATACCAAAGGCATTCCCCAAAAGTTAGAAGCCATTCGCCTCTTTCTCAGCGAGCATCCTGAGGAACGTTCTCGTGTGGTCTTTGTCATCATCGCCGTGCCCTCCCGAGGCGACGTCGATGAATACCGCCAATTGACCGAAGACGTTCAGCGCGAAGTGGGGGCGATCAATGGTGCTTATGGTGGTGTGGGGCATGCCCCGGTACAATTCCTTCATCGCAGCTTTCCGCAGCCAGAACTTGCCGCCCTCTATGCGCTCGCTGACGCCTGCCTCGTCACGCCATTGGTGGATGGGATGAACCTTGTGGCGAAGGAATTCATTGATTGCAAACATGAAGGCGAAGGCGCCCGACCGGGCGTCTTGGTATTGAGCGAATTCGCGGGAGCGGCTCAAGAGCTTTCTCACGCATTATTAGTCAATCCTTACGATGTGGTGGAAACGGCGCGGGCCTTGAAAGAAGCCTTCGTCATGAGTGCTGACGAGAAATGGGAGCGCACACGCGCCATGCGCGCTCGGCTGCAGCGCACTGATTCCGCCGCCTGGGCCACCACCTTTCTGGGAGATCTCAAGCGGCAACCGCTCATCAGCGAGGACGCCAATGATTCGCCCCAGTTTCCTAGGCTCACGGATCGTTTCACCAGCATAATCGCCTCGCGGAAGCCCACCGCATTATTCCTCGATTACGATGGCACCCTCCGAGAATTCGTCGCCAAACCAGAAGATGCCGTGCCCGATCCCGATCTCTGCCCACTACTGACGCGACTGAGCAGCGTACCCTATTTGCACATCGCGTTAGTCAGCGGGCGCCCCTTAGATTTCCTGGAAGCGCATTTCCCTGAGAAGCACATCACACTGGTGGCGGAACACGGCTATCGATGGCGGCGCGCGGATGCCGACGGGTGGGATCTTGTCCATGGACATATCGATACGGATTGGAAAGACGAGGTGATGCCTCTGCTGGAACAATCCGTCGATCTCACTCCGGGATCCCATTTAGAAGAGAAACAATCGTCGATTGTCTGGCATTATCGACGTGCGGATCCTGAATTCGGACTTTGGCGCGCTCATGGGTTGTTGTCAGAACTTACCGACGTGACCGCTAGCCTTCCGGTCGCTGTCCATCACGGCAAGAAGATTGTTGAGGTCGCCTCCCAATTGGTCAATAAAGGACAAGCGGTGAAAGCATTATTAAACGATTGGGCACCAGCAATTGCGTTGGCGGCTGGCGATGATCAAACGGATGAGACCATGTTTGCCTTGGATCTGCCCGAACACGTCGAGTATGTCACTGTGAAGGTGGGCACAGACCTAGCCACCCATGCTGATCGGCGCACCGATATCAACGGACTCCGGCGATTCCTCGTTGGTCTCGATGAACGGTTGACCGGAGGAAAGGACTGATCTCATGCATTTCGACGATAATTATTATCAAGGCGTGATTGGAAATGGGCGGAGTTGCGCCCTCATCGAGCCGGACTCCACCATCTCGTTCGCCTGCTTACCCGATTTCGATTCGGGCACCATCTTTGCCTCCCTTCTCGACGCTGAGAATGGCGGATGCATGCGTCTTTCCATGCCCAATGGGAGGGCAATCGAACAGGCCTACGAGCCGCGCACCAATATCCTCGTCACGACCTTCGTTTCAGATGATAAGGAAGCCGCCTTTCGGGTGATCGATTTCATGCCGCGTTATACCTCCGATGGCAAGGCCGGGCGAACGGGTGACGCGGCATCGGATATTGTGCGCGTCATTGAGCCCATTCGTGGTGAACCGACCATCACGGTTCACTACGCGCCCCGCCCAGAATATGGACGTTTTCCGGCGGAGACCGGCCTGGACTCGACCAATGATAGCATCAAGGTCAGTACTTGTGGGCTGCGGGACGATGGACACGAAATCTACGAATCCATCTTTCTGTATACCAATCTCTCCAAGCAAGCGATCCTCAATCAACAACCGATCGCGCTTCAGTCACTCAGCTACCTTCTCGTCAGTTATCACGACAAAGTGCAGCCACCGAATCAGGAGACGGTGGAATTGATGCTCCAGCGAACGCGAGCGTATTGGTTGTTATGGTCGGAACGGACTCATCGACCCGAACGTTACGCGACCCCTGTCCTCCGTTCTGCGCTTGCCCTGAAACTGATGCAATTCGATGTCACGGGAGCCTTGGTCGCGGCGGCCACCACCTCATTGCCGGAGACGATTGGCGAAGAGCGCAATTGGGACTATCGCTATTGTTGGATCCGTGACGCTTCGATGACCGTTTCCACGTTACGCCGAATCGGCCATCCGCGAATGGCGTCACGTTTTATTGATTGGATGCTGCGCACCGTCCCCACCAAGGACGATCATTTGCAGATCATGTATGGGATCCGTGGCGAACGCACCCTGCACGAGGAGCAACTGAATCATCTTGCTGGCTACCACCACTCCTCTCCCGTTCGCACTGGGAACGCGGCTTACACGCAACAGCAGCACGATATTTATGGCATCTTGTTAGACGTGATTCACCAGGACATCGATGAACGGATTCGAACTCCTGAAAGGCTGGATCAAGTCTGGACTCGCGTGCGATCGGTGGTGCGCTCCGTTTCTCAACAATGGCGCCAGCCTGACCGTGGCATTTGGGAGATCCGGGGGGAATCGAAACACTTTGTCTTCTCCAAAGTGCTCTGCTGGGTCGCTATTGACCGCGCCCTCAAGATTGCCCAATTACTCGGAAAGGAAGCGTGGTATCACCAGTACGCGCCCTTGGCTGATGAGATCCATTTCGATATCTGCCAGAATGGATGGAATGAAGAGGCGCAGGCGTTCACGCAAGCCTATGGGAGCACCGCTCTCGATGCCGCCAATTTGCTTCTCGCTCACTATGGATTTCTCCCACCACGCGATCCACGTTTCGTTTCTACCGTCGAACGGATTGAGGAAGATCTGTGCCGCGATGGGCTCATGTATCGCTATCGCAATCAAGACGATTTCGGCGAACCTAGCAGCGCCTTCACGGTCTGTTCTTTCTGGTTAGTCAAAGCGCGCATCGCCATTGGTCGCCTCACCGATGCACGGGCAATGTTCGAAAGACTCTTGGCCTGCGCCAATCCGAAAGGCCTATTCGCCGAAGACCTTGATTTCAAATCGCGTCGGCAATTGGGAAACTTCCCGCAAGCTTATAGCCACCTCGCCTTGATTGATTGTGCGCTCGACTTGGAAGGTGATAATGAAGAGGACGAAGAAGATATCATCATCGAGCCTTAATTAATTAATTTGTTCCGAATGAGAAAGTGCCTTTCCCAATCGCTTCTTCTCCGCGTGGGTGCGCGCCATTCTCGATAGCAATCTTGCTTCCTCGATGCGTTTGCGCAGACACGCGGAAAGCAGTGGCTGCCTAGAAGGCATGCGATAGTCGGTATTGAACTGGGCCATGATGGGACACCATGGCGTGCGTCCATGGGCCCGCTAACGGTGGCTTGTCAAATGTTAGCGACCAAATGCCATCGTGATCACGCGTCGACGAGGAGGGGCTTCACGCGCTTCCCGATGTCTTCCACTGCCTCTTCCGTGCTCACGATCCTCGCGTAACGATCCCGTAAAGTCTTGATGGTAGCCTCATGAAGATCGGGCGTTTGCGTGGTACAGGCATCTTCGACCATCGTGACGAAATAGCCCAAATCACACGCATCCCGTACCGTGGTTTCCACGCATTCATTCGTATACACACCCGTGACATAAAGAGCCGAGATGCCAAGATTCTGCAGCACGTAGTTGAGATTGGTGCTACAGAAGACCCCGCTCGCCGTTTTATTGATAATGATCTCGTCACCCACCGGGGCCACTTCTTCCAGAAACTCTGATTCTTTGCTGCCCGGGGCCGCGAGCAGTCCGAGCCGTTTGTGTCCTGTGCCACGATCCCGCCCATTCTGAGTCAATGCCTGAATCCGGCAATGGATGACCTCCAAACCATGCGTCCGAAAGGTGTCTTGCAAGATTCGCACATTTGGCAGAACCCATTCGCGCAAGCTGGTAAAGTAGTAGCGGCGCCCCGTGCGCGGCACACCGCTTGCCTCCGGATCCGCGAAGACACCATACCCATCTGCAGCATCGAGATACTGCATGTCGATGCACAGCAAGGCCGTGCCGCGTGAGGCCAGCGACTCCATGTGCTGAGGCGCTTTGACGATGGATTCACGATACGTCTCCCGAAGAGGATCTCGTGCTCCGTTTGGAGGTTTGGTAATGTTAGAACTCACGATACAGGAAGAAGCATCCTCGCATCCTGCCTCCTCCAAACAAGCGAATTCTTCAGGAGCGAGCCGCCTCGAGGACACTGTGGAGCAAGAGTTGCGCCCCATTCTTCACATGCTCCCAGTCTGTCCACTCCGCGGGAGAATGACTGACCCCGTCGCGGCTGGGCACGAAGATCATGGCGATCGGAGCGATGGAAGCGACGATCTGCGCATCATGAGCGGCCCCACTGGGCATGCGTCGATAAGAGAGGTCGAGCGCTTTGGCTTGCGATTCTAGAAGATCTACAAATCCAGTGTCACAAGGGACCGGCGCAATCTCACTCTGCACTTCGAATTCCATCATCAGATGCCGACGACGCGCGATGGCCGACAGCGCTTTGCGCATGGCGCGTGTGAGCTCTTCTAACAGAGCCGCATCGGTGTCGCGCACATCGAGCGAGAACTCCACCTCGCCAGGCACCGTGTTCGGTGCCCCCGGAACGATTTGCACCGAACCAATCGTCGCTCGGCTGTATTCTCCTCCATTCTCATCCAGGATTCGCGGGCATTCATGGGCGAAATCGGCCAGCCCCATAAAGGCATCGCGTCGCATCTCCATTGGGGTGGTCCCGGCATGATTCGCTTCTCCACGGAAACGAACCACCCATTTCACCAATCCCGTGATGTTCTCGACAATTCCCACGCTCTCCTGACTGCGATCCAGCACTGGTCCCTGCTCAATGTGCAATTCGAAATATCCTGCCAACGATTCGGGTAGCCGCCGCGCGCCAAGCGCCTCCATGGGCTCGAGCCCCTGCGCCTGCATGGCATCCCGCAGGACCATCCCATCGAGGTCCGTCGCAAAGAGCGTCTCCGGGGTGATCATGCCGGCGAACGACTGCGAACCTAACATCCCCCCAAAGCGCCCTTCCTCATCGCTGAACGAAATCAACTCGACGGGTTTCGGAAGGGAAATGCCCTGTTCGTGAATGACTCGGAGGCATTCGAGGCCACAAAGCACTCCCAAAGAACCATCTAACATTCCCGCACGCGGCACCGTGTCCGTGTGGGAACCAATGACAATGGCGGGCGCCTCAGGGGCCGATCCAGACAATCGTCCTATCACATTGCCAGCCCCGTCCATGCGGATCTCGGCACCGGCGGCTTCCATCCGCTGCATGAGCCAGCGCTTCCCCTCCATGTCGGCATCCGTAAAGGCCATGCGATAAATCCCGCGGTCATCGGGATCCGCACCAATCTCGCTCAGCGCCAAGATATCGTCTTTCAATCGATCCAATTGGATCGTCGTCTTCCCATTCGTGACACCACTCATGAATGACAAAACTGCTGGTGCAAGATCTGCACACAGAGCAAATGATTCAATAACGTATCTTTGCGCGTCAGCGAAACCGGATCCTTGTCCGAACGCCACCCTTCCACAAACGCTGTCACCGCTGAGGGATCAAGAACGCCGGCGTCTTGCACTCTGGAAGCATTCAAATATTCCGAGATCAACGCTTCCACCCGCGCCTTCTTCGAGGCATCCGTATGGGCAGGAGGCGCCATGAAGGCAAATTTCTCGCGTTTGTAAAGGACTTCTGGAAGGACGCCGCGCACCGCTTCCCGCAGCACCCATTTCTCGATGTTTCCTTGAATCCGCAATCCCGGGGGCACTTCCGTCGCCGCTTTGGCCAAATGATGATCAAGAAAGGCCGGCCGCGATTCCATCGAATTCGCCATGTCGACACGATCACCTCCCCAATTGAGAATCTGTCCTTCCAACTGACATTTGCTCCACGTGTATTGCGCCTTATCCAGCGGATGCCTCCCCGTCAATTGCTGCGGATCAATCTTGGCCGCAATGGCTTCAATAGGGTCATAGTCACGAAGTTCTTGCTGCAAGTCTTGCGAAATAAGGGGGCGCGCCAAGTCTAGGGTGGCCATCCAGGGCTGGATCCAACTGGGCGTGAATCCACACAAATGATTCCAAGCAGGGTGCGTCGCTTGTTCTTCGGCAAGAATCGCTCCCTTGAATAGTTGATTGGAGCGATCCAAGGCCGCCTGCAATTCAGCACGCACTTCGGGCGATTCTTCATGCAATCCATGGAGAAACATATCGCGTTTCAGAGCTGGATAACCGGCGAAGAGTTCGTCCGCACCTTCACCCGTGATCACTGTTTTATAGCCACACTCATGAACGCGTTGACTCATCAGATACTTCGCCACGCCAAGCGTGTTGTAGAAGCTCCGCTCCGCATGCCAGACTGTCTTTACAAAGTTTTCTCCATAAAGATCTTCCGCTTTAAGATGAATGACTTCCTGATCGGCGTCCATGCTCTCCGCCATCTCGCGGGCAATGGACGCCTCATCATAGGCATCATCGTCGAAACTAATCGTGAACGCTTTGACGGGACTCTGCATGGCCCCCGTGGCGAGGCCGAGAATACAACAACTGTCAATGCCTCCCGATAAATAACAGCCCACGGGAACGTCGGCTTCCAAGCGAAAGACAATGGCACGAATCAATTCATCCCGAATCCGTTCAATGTGGTCGCGTGCATCCACCTGAGCTGGCCGCTCTTCCAAAGTAGGGAAATCCAAATCCCAATAGCGGTGCGCATGCACATGAAGCTTCCCGTTCCGCCGTTGCACCCGCACCAGGTGCCCAGGCTCGACCTGTTGCACCCCTCGGAAACAACTCGTCCCCGGCACAATCGTTTGCATCAATTGGTGGAGAACGCTTTGATGATCCAATTGCGGCTCCACCTTGGGATGGGCGAGCACCGCCTTCACCTCAGAACCCCAGATCAAGGTGTCATCGTTCTGAATCGAGAAGAAGAGCGGCCGCACTCCAAAGCGATCACGCACCAAGATCAGTTCATCTTTGGCGACGTCATAAAGCACGAAAGCAAACTCACCACGCAAGGCTTCGGTAAACTCAAGGCCAAGTTTGCGATACAATCCGAGCGCAATCTCACTGTCCGATTTCGTCGTGAGACGTTGTCCCTCTGCCATCAGCGTGGAGCGATGCCGCTTAAAGTCATAAAACTCACCATTAACCGTGAGCACCAATTGCTTGTCATCGCTATAGAGCGGCTGACACCCACCTGCCAAGTCATTGATTGACAGTCGCGTGTGCCCCATGGCGAGACCGCGTTTGGCATCGATATGCGCATCGCGCGCGTCCGGGCCGCGATGGTGCAACGTATCCAGCATCCCATCGAGCACAGCGGACGTGCTGTCGGGATCGATTTCACTAGCGGAGAAATAACCTGCTATACCACACATAAAAAGAAGAAAGAGAATCAGCCGATGGTCGGGACTTGGCCGGGCAAGCGATCAAGCCGGTTAAAAACAGACATCAGGAGCGCTTGCCGCACAAACACCGCGCCATGCGCCTGAGAGAAATAGAGATTATGAGACGTCCGATCCAATGACTTATCCAACTCATCCTGACGAGCCAGGGGATGCAACACGACCGCACTTTCTTTCAGGGCGCTCTCGGAGTCCAGTTTGTAACGCGTGTCCAGGGTCTTATAACTGTCACCCAGGAACGCGATGGAATTCATATAGACGATATCGAGCTGAGGAAGAATTTCCTGAATATCATTAGTCACTTCGTAATCGATATGGGCCGCTTTCAGGTGATCAATCACATCTGCTCCAAACGGATCGGCCATTTCCGAGATCACGGTCACGCGCTTGATGTGCTGCGAGAAATACAACGACATCAGCAAGAAACTCTTTACCGCCCGCATGCTCCCCGGCGTCCCGAGAATACCAAGCTCGAGTTTCTCGTTGTCCTTGCTCGGCTTCGTCGAACTCAACTCCGGTCGCCACTTCAACAACGCATACCAATCAGCCAATGCCTGAGTGGGGTGCTCTCCGCTTCCATTGCCGGCATTGATCAACGGAACGCGCAGGGTTTGACGCAATTGATCCACGGCATCGGTATCCGTATGGCGCATGATCACCAGGTCACAGTAAGCATTAAACATCTCACCGATGTCATAGAGTGACTCACCTTTCGCCACGCCTGTTAGCTTGCCATCCGCAATGCTGATGATCTTGCCATCCAATCGTAACATCGAACTCTCAAATGAGAGTCGTGTCCGCGTGCTCGCTTCAAAGAATGCCGTGACGGCAACCTTGCCATCCAGTGGATGATACGGGGCAATCTCAATCTTCTCCAAGACGGCCGCCAATTTGCATAATTCAATGATCTCGGACCGCGAGAGATCCGCCACATTGATGATGGACTTGCCAGAAAGCTCTCGCAGACATCGCCGATCAATGGGGTTGTCTTTAAAGAGGTCACCCGCTTCTGGGTGAAGTGTATCGGCATCCTCGGGAGGCACGAGGACGGGTTGCATGGTATTGGGGGGTAGTTCGGGATTCATGACAGGGGGTCGTGAATAAGGGAATCGAAAGGGAAACGACAACTCACCACAACTCACCACGAATGATATCGCGGATCAGCAAGGCAATCAGAAGCACCGCACCGAGAGCCGTCCAGACCAGGGCGGCCACGATGAGAAAGGAGAGAAATCCAGATGAGAACATGAGCGATAATTGTCTCAATCAGCGTGAGCGAAGGGTGTCGGCGCAATATAACGAGCAGCAATAGTGAACACCATGGACACGGCCCCACCGACGAGGGCACCGATATACGGCTCAATATAAAAGTATCCAAAGAGGCCGCAGGCGCAACCGGCAATCATGCCCACAATCACCAATAGCCGATTGCAGGCCGACCAGAACAATCCCGCGATGACGGGCCATATCAAACTGGCGACCAGGGGACCCGCACTGAAGAGGACGAGGGCAATATTCCATCCCGTCAATGCCAGTGCCCAGGCGATCACGCCCACGGTGAGGATGGTCACGCCCACCACAGTGCGAAAGTGCCTATCAGAGAGTTCTTTCCCAAAGAGTCCCCCATAGATGTCCTTGACTAACAAGTCCGAGGTCGCTGCCAGCAACGAATCCACCGAAGAAGCGATTGAACAGAACAGCACGATTAGGATGATGATTCCAGCAGCAGAACCCAATCCCGCTCCGCTCAACACGTGTTCCGCCACCATGGGACCCACCTTGCTCGCATCCGGCACATTCAATCCCAAGGGGCCCGCAGCCAAGGCGATGAATCCCGCCGCGATGGGAATGGGAAACCATAGAAGTCCCGAAAGGAAGAATGCCTTGGGAGCAACAGTCTCTCGCATGGCATAAGCACGGCTCCACCACACATTGTTGTGAAACACTTCTCCAAAGCCAAAGATCATATTATTGAAGAAGGCGAGGAGTGCTGCGGGCATGAGCACATCGAGAAGCGCTGGCTGATGGGTGGAAAGGTGCTCATAAGTTTGCTCCACACCTACTTGCCCCAAGACCAAGACACCGACGAAGACCACGCCAATCAGAATGATCACACTCTGAATAAAGTCCGTTCCAATGACCGCATAGAGCCCGCCAAAGAGCGTATAGAGCACGCACACGATGAGGATTAAGCTCATTCCCTGCGCGTAGGGAATATTGCCGAGCGCTTCTAACAATTTCCCACCTGCAATGGCCATGGTGACCAGCCACGTGATGGAGTAAACCAGTGTGATCACCAAGAACACGGCCCAACCCAGGCGCCCGAAACGGAGGCGAAAGAAATCACCACTGGTGAATCCGTGAGGGAGAATGGCCTTGATGCGCTTGGCCATGGGCGCAAAGAGCAACAGCCCAAAGCTCGCGGTCGCGTAAGCCAACATTCCCCACACACCCTTTTCCAGAGCGAGCACGGGCGCGACCATCATCGTGTTCGAGGTCACCCAGGTCGCCATGGCGGTGGCAGATCCTAACGAAAGCCCCACATTCCGACCCGCAAGCATGAATTGCTCACTCGTTTGCGCCTTGCGTCCCCAATAGACGCCCAGGAACACCCAAAGGACCCCTAACGTGATCACGATGGCCCAACTAGTCACAGGACTGATCGAGGCGGCGACCATCATGCTGGAACGGCCCCTCCAGACCTTCGCTGTCCGATCAGAATCGCTCCCGCGGTGAGCAGCACGACGACCAGCCCCGTTCCCAACAAGGTGAACAACGGTCCCCGCGCCATGAACGTCACCTCGACATGGAGGACATCGGACCAGACCGGCTCTCCTTTCGTATCCGCATAGGCAATTCGGTAATAGTAGTCTCCCTCGGCCAACCCCGTCACCACAGTGGCAGGATCCGTACCCTGATAGCGCTGCCGAGCATCCGCAAAGCTAGGATCACGTGCCTCCTGCAGAAGAATGGTCCTTCCTTCCGGACGATCATAGGCCAGCTCGACCTTCCCATCTGGGACATGCACTCGGGAGACCTGCTCATTGCCCGTGAGCACGGGCGCTACCTGCTGCCCCGCAACCGGGCTCGTGCCGATGACAAAGAGGAGACCGATCGTCAGAAGGATTCCATTGAAGGGATTCAAGACAAGGACTGCTTAACATCGCATTGCCTTTGAGCACAAATGATTTGTGTGCGAATCATTTGCCATCGAAAGGCTGGGCCTCAAATGAACGTGACGATCCAGCAAGCAATGGCATAGTTGATGCTACCCACCATGAACGAACGCTCGCATCGCTCCGTTGACGAAACGGCCGATTCTCCAGATATCCCCCAGAATCGGCACGACCTTCGCGTGTTGTCGGGAATCCGGCGCATCATCCGGGCGGCAGATCTCTTCTCACGGAGGCTTGCGGCCCAGCATGGGATCACCGTTCCCCAACTGCTCTGCCTCAACCACGTCGTCCACTCCGGCGGCGTCTCGATCAAGGCGCTCGCTGCCGAGATCTATCTCAGTCCGAGCACGATCGTGGGCATCATCGATCGCCTTGAGACCCGGGGCTTGGTGGAACGCCACCGCTCGAAACCAGACAAGCGCCTTGTGAAAGTGGTGCCCACCGAGGATGGCCGTCGCCTGGTGGAAACCTCGCCCTCAGCCCTCCACGAGGACCTCGTCGCGGGTCTCCGCGAACTGTCTTCCACCGATCAGCAACGCATCGCCGATGCAGTGGAACAGCTCGTCACCGTGATGGAGATCGAGCAGGTCGAGGCCGCTCCCATTCTTGAGACCAAGCCCGAGCTTGATCAGCCACTCGCCTGAGGACCACTTGGTAAGTCAATTTAATAGTCTACTTCGGCACCAATCCAGAAAGCACGCCCTTGATTGGTTCGAGGTCCGCGAGCCAATCGAGAAATCACCTCCCGCTCATCAGTGAGATTGGTCACGCCACCAATCAATTTCCACTGATCATTCAATTGATACGATGCCGAGAGATCGACCAATAAGAGATCATCGATCTTGCCCTGACGCGCGTGATCACGGGGCTCGTCCAAATTCAATCCTGTTCCGAAGGTCTCTGATTGATACGTCACGTCTAATTGAAGCCCCCATCGCTCAGTCTCCAGGCCGATTCCAGCAGCCAACTGCCACTCGGGAATATACGGAATCTCAGAGCCATCCCGAGCACCTGCATAGATATCATCACCTCCACCAGCGGCCAAGTCCGAGGCAAACTCGGCACTCGTCCAGGTCGCACTCAAATAAAGGGGCAAGGACCAGTCGGAACCACTTGCCATGAGCGGATCATATCGCAGGGCTCCCTCGAATCCCCATACCTTGGCTTCCCCTGCATTCGTCTCAGCATTGTTCTGCCCGAAACCTGCGTCCGTTCCAATCAAGTTGTCGAAATCAGTGTAGAACCAGACAAACTCTCCAAAGAGGCCATTGTCTCTATCGGTACGATACCCTAACTCATAGCCAATCGATTCTTCCAAATCCACCCCACTACGAACCACTGATCGTGGCCCCGGCACGGAGATCCCTCGAAAGACACCTCCAAAGAGCTGATCCGATTCTGAAAGATCCCATTGGAAACTCACTCCAGGCACGAAATAATCCAGAGTCTCACTCTCGCCACCCGTCCGTGTGTGGGATGAATCACTCGCATAATCGACATAGCGTTGATCAATGGTTTCGTAGCGTATCCCTGGCGTGATGGAAAAGGCGCCTAGTGAGATCGTATCCTGCAGCCAGAGGGCAATCGCCGTGGTTTCCTGGGCGCGATTCCCCCCACTGCCCTCTTCTCCGCGGATGAAGTCCACCACTTGACCTGTGTCATCCTGCACGAACTGATCATCCCGCTGATAGCGTCGAATCTCATCCTGATGAATGCGCCCACCGAAATGCAATTGGTGCTCCACACTTCCAGTAGAGAATTCGTAGTCACCCGCCAACTGAATTCCATAGAGCTTATAGTCACGGCTATTCGCCCGCACACGGCCCGTTCCGGCTCCACGGCCCTGTAGAAATGCCAATCCAGCAGGATCCAAGAGCGCGCTCCGCACATTGCCAAAGGTGTCCCCCGTGGCGCCATCCAATTTATACCAGTTTCTTGAGAACTCATTATAGTAGGCCGATGCTTCCAATCGAACCTGATCAGTCGGCTCAATGACATATTTCAAATAGGTACGGTGATGCTCCGTCTTCATATTGTCGAAACGCGTCGCTGCGTAGCGCCAATCTGGATGTCGCCGCACATCGCTTTCTGACAACCCGGTGTAGGATTCATCCGCATCAAAGTCTGTATACCCGTACTTAAACTCAAATCGTTGACGAACGGCCGTGTTTGGTTCCCAGGACAACTTGACCATGGGCTCCATCAGGGTGAACCCAGTCTCATCCGATCCTCCATAGCCCGTGCCAGGTTGAATACCGCGAAAACCATCCGTGGACTGAGCAAAGATTTCAAACAAATAGCCGAAACGGCCCGCATCAGTATCCACCGTGTTACCATGATAGAAATGCCCCAGATGGGTATTGTCCGTTCCGAAGGTGTAGCGTCCATAAACACGCGATTCGTCTGGGATAGGTGTCGACAAGTAATTGATCACACCACCGGTGGTATGCGGGCCGTATTTCACCTGGCTCGACCCTTTCAAAACCTCAATGCCGCTCATCCGCCCTGCTCGTGGCGAGTAGTAGGCACCTGGCGCCGAGTACGTCGCGGGAGCGGAGAGTATGCCATCTTCCATGATCGTCGCCTTCTCGGAACGGGTCCCATCCGCGCCGCGTAACGAGATATTCGGAAAGTTGCCGTAGCCATCCTCCTCACGCACATACACCCCTGGGACGCGGGACAGGATACGATTCACATTGCCATCAGGGCGGGCGCGGATCTCTTCGGAATCCACGAAGTACCCCGAGCCCTCCAACGCCACCACCTCATCCTTGCTTCCAATGACCGTCATGGTTGACAGCAAGGGCTGGTTGGGATCCTCAAGAAGGAGAGGCTCCTCCGACCCTTGCCCCCACGAGGGCAGCGCCAGGAGCACGAGGGTTGACGGGACAGTGAACAGAGATTGGAAGCGCTTCATAAGGACAGACACACTGGTCGCGCCGTGTTTAATGCTATTGAGACTCAGTCGCAACAAGAATCTCGGCCACCTTCGCGTTGGCTTGTCGAGGACGGTACTGATGCCTCACGAACCATTCTCGCGACCTGTCAGGCCGCTTTCGCCGACGGACCCGGCCACCCCCAAGGCTTAAGCCTTGGGCTGGGCTCTTGCGACCTTTCAGGCCACGCCCCCTTTCTGTTCTTTCGGGCGAGCCACTCATAGAGGGCGGCCCCTCCAGATGCGGGGCTGAAGGCCCCTGTGAGCAGAGCCCAAGGCTTAAGCCTTGGGAATTCGTTCCCGTTCTCCCCGGCGCCCTGAAGGGGCGCGAGAGGTCTGATGCCTCACGACTCATTCTCTCGCGACCCGGGCAAGCCGCCCGCGCATATTTCTGCGAGGGTCTTCGGAGCCGATATCCAACGAATCGAGACACCGGTCAATTCCCTGATGGAGCCCACCATCGATCACCCCATCACAAGGCGTCCTGAACCCCAAGGGCAGTGCACGGGGACACCATCCCCTTTCCACTCCTACGAGGAGAGCGCAATCAAGGTATCGCCTGGTTTGAGGGCGTTCGTCGCCAATTCCTGCACGCGCTCGGCGGTGACAGGTTTCGTCAAATAGTCATCGGCACCACGTTTCATCGCTTCCACCCCGGCCCGCACATCGTCGTCCGAGGATACCATATAGATCTTCGCATGCGGGCATTGCTTCTTCAGCCGGGGGATCAAGGCAAGCCCATTGACTTTGGGCATTTGAATGTCGAGAAAGATTGCCGATACGGCATCATCCGAGATGGCACTGGCTTGGGCTCCGTCTTCCGCCAGCACCGTTTCCCAATCATCCTCAGTCAACGCCTTGGCGATCAATCGACGCATGATCGGACAATCATCCACCACGAGTGCTTTCTTCTCCTTTGCCGTCACTTCTCCACGTTGCCGAGCGGTTGAGAGACGCATGATCTTCTCAGAAGAGCCTGGAGCAATGCGCTCAATCGCTTCCACCACCGGATGTTCCTGAGCACCTTTCATCTCATGGTGCACCTTTAATTCTGCTAGGAAACCTATCATGAGAATGCATAGAGCCGTGCCAATGAAGACACAGCCTGCGACGATGAATGATGAGGCGAGGAGATTGAGCAATGCGAGGCCCACCATGCTCGCCCCGAGGGCGCCTACCGCGATGGCGATCCCACCCATGAAATGCTGGGGACGCTCGCGGAAATTCTTGAGGAAATAGACAGACCACATGTCCATAAATCCCCTGAGAAAGCGCTTCACGCCGTACTTGCTCACGCCGTGTTGGCGCGCGTGGTGTTCCACTGGAATCTCTGCTGTCTTAAATCCTTGAATACTCCCTAGCGAAGGCACCATGCGATGCATTTCACCATACATCGGGAGAGCCTTGACGACGTCGCGGCGGTAACATTTGAATCCACAGTTGTGATCATGCAAATGCACGCCGTTGAGCTTGCTGAGCATCTTGTTAAAGACTCTGCTAGGGAGCACTTTATGCCAGGGATCGTGCCGCTTCTGTTTCCAGCCACTGACAATGTCAAATCCCTCGGCTAGTTTCTCCAGGAATCGAGGTATCTCCTTGGGATCGTCCTGCAGGTCAGCGTCGAGGGTGAAGACGATTTCGCCTTCCGCTTTCTCGTATCCCGCGTTGAGCGCAGCCGCTTTGCCCTGGTTGGTGCGAAACTTGATCGCCTCCACGTGTTCCGGATGCTCCTCAGCCAACGCTTGCACCACAGACCAACTGCTATCGGTGCTGCCATCATCGATAAAGATGATCTCCCACTCTCGGCTGACGACGTCTGCTTGCTCCTTGATGCGATCAAAGAGTTCACGGAGAGTCGCCTCCTCGTTCATGAGAGGGATGAGGAAGGAAAGAAAGGGCAAGTCCGCACGCATCTTGTAATTAATATAATTTCAATTAATTTAATAATACAATGCCTGGAAATTGCAACCACATTTGTGTGTCCTCAGTCTCCCTGAGGGAAATAGGCCCTGGCGAAGGGGTATGCTTTCGATTTCTGGAGCGGCTGCCGCCGGAAGTTGGGCAGGGTAGGGGCGCGCTCGACTCCATGAAGCAATTCGCGGGTCTCGGTGGCGCGTTTCCTCGCGGCCAGCATCCGCCGCCGATGCAGGGTCCATTTCTCGTCTGCCCCTAAAGAGAAAAGCACGGAGAGAGGGCGATAATCTCCCGGCACCTCGGTGGCCACCAGGTTGATGGGCGTTTCTTTCGGCGGCAGTGGAAGTTGCCCACCACCCGTCGCCTTGTAGAGCCGCACACTGGCTTTGGCCAAGAGATTGCGGGCGAAGAGGTGTTCCGTCTGAATCTCAAAGTCCTCCTCCACCACTCGAAGGAGCTTGCTGATGTCGACCAAGCCACTTCTGTAAGCGTCGCGCACCCGACGGCTAGCGTTGGCGCTCGAAAGCACCGCGTCATCGAGCGATTCCCGACGCTGATACCCATAGTGGAGGTCGGCGAGAGCGTCGTTCACTTCATTCATCGCCTGATACACCGCGGACTCATACTGGCGAATGGTCTGTTGCAATAAGGCGTCCTGCTCGGCCACTCGTGCCTTGTCAGCCCCTGCATGGAAGATGCGTTTCGTCAGACCGGCCCCGCCGCCGATCGTCCGCCGCACGAAGGAAGTGACATCGCCTGTGGCGAGGGATTCGAAAGTGATGGCGCCGGAAAGTCGGAGCTTCGGGTAGAGCTGAGCCGTGGCTTCGCCCACCCGCGCCACCTGTGCCGCGATCCGGTCTTCCGCCGCCCGGATGTCTGCCCGCGCACGCATGACTTCAGCGGGAATCCCGGCATAGATCGTAGGAGGTGGCGTCGGGACGGGACCGCTCCGTGTGAGATATTTGGACAAGCCTCGACTCGAGGTGGCGAGAAGCCGCGCGAGCTGGTGGCGGGCTTGCGCCGCCAAACGCTCATACTCCGGAATGAACGCTTCCTGTCGCCGCAAACGCGCTTCCGACTCCTCCACCTCAAGACGACTCGCCGCGCCGCGCTCCTCTTTCAGCGCGGTGATGCGAGCAACGTCGCGATACGCTTCGGCGAATTCCACCGCGAGCCGTGCTCGCTCCTCATTGACCCGCATCTCGATGTAGTAGAGACCAATTTCTCCGATAAGGAACACAAGCGTGTCCCGCCACGACTCAATCGTCGCCTGAGCCTGCCGATCGGAAGCCTCCACCTTGCGTGCGTGCTCGCCAAAGAGATCCAATTCCCAACCAGCGTCCAATTGCCAGAACTCCTCCTTCGAGCGCGGCCGCGACGCGCGCACGCGTCCCCGGCTGTCGAATTCCCCAAAGCCACGATCCGTCCGCGCATTGAAATCGGCGTGAGGCCAGTGCGCGGCCGTGTGCGTGCGCCGTTGTGCGAGGGCCTCATCGATCCGAGCACGGGCCCGATGCAAATCGGGATTGGCCGCGATGAGCCGCGCGATGAGCCGCTTCATGTCTCCATCACAAAACGCCTCCCACCACACCTGAGTATTCTCCGGCAGGGAGCCATCATGGGCGGGATCATCCACCACTTGAATCTTGTTCTTGCCCATCGCCAGCTCTACCAGTCTCGAACGCTGCGATTCAGGCAAATGCTCCCAGCTCTCGGGAAGCGCGATCTCTGGGCGTACATACTCAGGACCCACGCTGCACCCCCCCACGAGGCAAGCCAGGAGGAACGGCAACGTGAGGGCCAAGGATCGCTGCCTTCTAAACTCGTGGCTCGTCAACTTCCAAATAGATATTGATACTATACCTATTATAATTATCCTGCCTCATCAAAGACTATTTCAAGAAATGCTGGAGCATCGCGGTTAGGGAGCTCTGGGCGCACAGGGGGTATGCCATCGCGGCACTCCTTGTGAGCCTCTTTGGGCTCGCCTTGCTCGTGACCGTGCTGATTCCAGGGTATCGCGATTCCTCCAGCCGGATGTACACGTCTGGGCTCGGTTACGCGGCGGTGAAACGCAAACTGGGCACGCCATTTGATGTCGAGGCCGTGCAGGCGCGGCAGCAGAAGGTGCAGATCCCCTACCTCGGCGAAGGCATCGTGGCCGGCGAGCCTCTCCGCGTTCCGGTGGTGCCCATGGCCATGATCAAGGAGGTGCGCGTGACGGAGGGTGATACCGTGAAGAAGGGCGATGTCTTAGTCATCCTCGATGATACTGAGGCGCAGCGAAACCTTGCTTCTGCCGAGCTGGCAATGGAAACGGCCACTGCTGAACTGGAACGCGTCAAGATCGGCTCTGCCTACGTGCTCGCCCAGGAACGTCCTGAACACGACAGCATCGAGCTGGAAGGCGCGGCCGAGAATGCCCGGCTACTGGAGGAGAAATTGGCCGCCAATCAAGACATGTATGCCCGAGGCCTCATCGCGCGAGAACGCGTGTTGGAGGTCGAGCGCCTTCTCCTGGAAGCCCGCACCAAGCTCAAGGAAGCCGAGTATTTCGCCAAGATGTCGTCCGAAGGCTTCTCTCAGAGCCAGCAGATCGCGATCAACGCGCTCAGAGATGCGCAGCAGGCACTCGCATTTCGTAAGACCCAGGTGGAGCACCACACCATCCGGGCGCCGGCTGATGGCTTGGTGAGTCTCGTCCTCGTGCGTGAGGGAGAGTACAACCAAGACACCGGCAAACCCGCGCTACTCCTCACCACGGGCACCTGGTTCGAAGGCTACTTCGACCAAGCCGTGCTCTCGCGGCTCAACGTGGGACAAGCCGCCGAGGTCTTCCTGGAGGCCTTCCCGGGAAAACGCTGGCAAGCTCAGGTCAGCCGCGTGATTCCGGAAGTCACCTTCGCAGAAGGCGGCCCCGAAATCTCACGGCCACTCCGTCCACGGGGGACCGGTTCTCCCGAATGGGCCGCCACCTTTCGCGTTCGCTTTGAGATCACTGATGAAGACCGCTCAGGCATCGCTCTTGGTATGACGGGCAATGTTAGGGTGCTGACCGGTGGCGATGCCGTGACCGTTCCTCGCGGATCCGTCCTTTCCATCGCTGCCGGCCGCGGCCTTGTCATGGTTCCTAGCGGAGAGTCCTGGGCTGTCCGCCCCGTGGGCGTTGGGTATGTTGGCGAGACGTGGATTGAAGTCTTTGACTTGGAGGCAGGGACAAAGGTGCTTTCGCGAGGGCATCGTATCCTCAAGGAAGGAGATAAGATCCGTGTGGAAGACAAGGATTGGTAAAGTGAATGGACGCCTAAGTCAGCTTGGGCGCTGGCTATGGGGATGGATCCAAGCGCCGAATCTTCCAGTGCTCGCTGGGGCAGGCATCCTCACACTAGGCCTATTAATGGTCTTACTGAGTCTCAAAGCCCCCTGGTATCGCGTCCCCGCCGACATTGATGCCGCAGGCGAGTTGGTTTACGCGACCGCTGTTTCCGAAAAGCCTTTGAAAGCGATCTTCGCGCTGGGACTTCTTACGGGAATCGGCATCGCCCTCTATCATTGGTTCAAACCCATCCGTCGTGGGCAGTCACTATTCTCGATTGGAGTGCTCGGGTTTCTTATCGGCCTGATCTTTGCCCATCTAGTCGTGGTCGATGAAGCAGCCCTTTCCCATCAGGCGGCCTGGGTCGTGTCCCAACACGATGGCCTGACATGGCTCGGAGGTGACATCTACACCGCTCGGGAATATGAACCCGCTGGAGGAGGCTTGGATCTGATGATCAAGGACCCTCCCCAGATTCTCGGTGTCGTCCCTCTCCCGCATCGGTCCGCGGACTTGGCTATCCTCCACGATTGGTTCGAATGGATGGGCTTGGGCTCCCCGTTCACGACCTTCAAAGTCAAGGGTTGGGGATTTCTCATGGTAGGTAGCATCTTTGTCATGGTCGGCGCGATGGCGACACGCCGTTCTCAGAGTGACGACCAACTGTCTCCGGCACTCGTGAGCTTCGGGCTCCGTGCCGCTGGCCTCCCTGTGCTGCTCTTTCTCAGCTTTGTCGGCACCCGCGCCTGGCTAGCGGCCGGAGCCCTGCAAGATGCCCGCGCACTCGGCGACAATGCCCGTTACGCGGAAGCCGCCCAACGCATTGAGCGTGCCATGAAGCACCTGCCCTGCATTGGATACGATACTGGCTTACTCCTTCAGTTAGGCCTTTATCACTATCAAAGCCGCCAGATCACGCCCGCCGCCCGCTACTTCCGAGCGGTGCGCCTGGAGAGCGCCAACCTCAAAACCCAAGCGGAGGCCATCTACGCTTCTCTCACTAACGCCTCCCACGAAGCCATCCGGCGTGAAGCCCATCGCGCCCTCTTTCGTCTAGGGATCATCGATTTCAATTCAGGTCAGGAAACGGAAGCGTTGCGCCTGACAGAAGCCTTCATCCAGGCATTTCCCGCTCTCCCCAAGGCACGTTACGTTCGTTTCCTCCTCGCCGTGCGTCTCGGCGAAGTCGACGTGGCCTATCAATGTCACCGTGACCTTTACACCATAGCGAAAGGAATCGGTCTGGGCGAGAAGCGCGCCTATCTCTCGTCGGGACACCAGCACTTGGGAGAACTCGCCTTTTCCCAAGGCGATTACCATGAGGCCTGGCAGCAATTCGTCTACCGCATCCAATTGGAGAAATGAGACGTTGGCCCCTCCCCCTGGTCCTGGCCTGCGGGGCCATCGCATGGCTCACCGTCACCTGGCTCTTCCCAAATCCTACCGAACAGCATCCCTTTCACTTTCCTCAAGAAGCCTCGTGGATCACCGCCGCCAAGGATGGCGAAGAACCCCAAGCCTCAGCAGGCTTTCGACTGGATTTCCAAGTGCCTCCCATCGCGATCGAGCGTGCGTGGATCGCGGTGGCGGCCGACTCCGGCGTGGAAGTGATCGTCAATGGCAACCCCGTGGTCCGCTGGGACCTCTATCGGCCTACGCGCCCGTTTCAAGCAGGCCATTCCCGCTACGGCCAGAAACTGCGCTATGCCCCCTCCGCCCTTTCCCTCAACTACCCTCGTGAATTCCAATGGTCCGACAATGCGAACTGGAAGCTCCCCCTCTTCGTCGATATCACGAGCCAACTCATCACCGGCCATCGCAACGCTCTTTGCGTCATCGCTCACGCTCGCCACGAAGAACCCGCTTTCCGTCTCACGGGCGAGATCCTCCTAAGCAGTGGGCGGCGCATTCCCCTGCACAGCAATCCCACGTGGCGATCTATCAAAACACCCGAAACTCTCTTCGATCGCGAATGGCAGAACCAGCGGTATCTCGCAGATTCCTGGCCCTTTGCTAGACTATCGAAGCCACGCCCCGGACAAGCATGGCGCTTCCCGCCTCCGGGTGTCTTCGAACTGCCCTTCGCCGGACAATGGCTGCAAGTGCCTATGGATGGGTCTCGGCACACCTTTGCCACCTCTTGGACACTTGATCAACCTTGCGATAAGGCTTTTGTCAGGGTAGCGAGCGATGCCGATTATCTCCTCAAAGTGAATGGCACTGTTCTCCGACCGCTCGGCGGTGCCAAGCGGCATCCGGCGGAAGGCGAATGGATCGCTCGCCCACTGAGCCGGCGCATTCTCTCCGTGCCCCCAGAACTTCTCGATCCCGGAGAAGGCGCGCAGAACTATCTTGGCGAAGAGTTTCTTTCTCCGAGGCACGGAGACCCCACAGAGAATGAGTATGCCGGGGGAAGGGATCCACTCGATCTCTCGCAAGATAGTTTCACGAGTGAGCAACGCGGCAATCTCCTCACGAAAGCAGGCGAATCGAAACCTGCACGCCCCACCGAGAACGATGGGACGGGCGAAGCGATCCGAGGGCGAAGTCCTGTGCAAACGGCGCACGCGCGAGGAGCGCCCAGCGTGACGGGATTCGAAGTCACGCATTGGTTGAAACGTGGGGAGAATCAGATTGAGATCATCACCCTCCCCCCCGTCGAAGGCTTACTCTACCAGCGTGCGCGGCGCATGCGATTGGCGCTCGATGCGGGCGTCGTCTCGCACGGCGCCCCGCAACTAGCCTTGAGCGAGGGCACCTCCTGGACCCGTGATGGGCAACCCGCGGCTACCAGTCGAGCTGCGGTGCCTGGCGTGATGAAACATGAGTTTCGCCGGATCGCTCAGCCTGAAGCTCCAGGGAGGTGGTTCCCCATGGCCATCATGCTCCTGGCCCTCTTCACCGGCCACCGCTGGCCCCGAGAACTCGCCACGCTTATCCTTGTGTTAGGAGTAGTCAGCGGGTGCGGGCTCTTGCTCGAGGTGACCATGCGGGAGCGTTCCGAAGAGTTGTGGATGACAGGATTCCCAGCCTGGCGCGGCGCAGTGCTTGTGCTAGGTGCGCTCACCGCTTTCGCTGTTTCCCAGATCAAGAAAGGGAACACACAGGCAGATGGACGCGGGTCCGCCTGGTATCGCGTGGTTTTGTTAGGTGTTCTGGTGCTTGCATTCGTCGCCCGCGCCTACGAACTGGATATCCAAGCCTTGGATGATGACGAATACGCCTCCGTACAAGCCACCCTGTCCATCGCGAAGAAGGGCGTACCAGAGATCGCTCCGGGCATCTACTACACACGCGGTCCATTCTATCACTATGCCGCTTCGCTTTTCGTCATCCTGTTTGGCGAGAACATTTGGGCCCTTCGTCTTCCCGCGATCCTCGCTGGGGTTCTGAGCGTGTTCTTCACCTATTTGCTAGGTTCTCGCCTTCTGGAAAGCCGCGCCATGGGCATCGCTGCATCCCTTCTTGTGGCTCTCAATCCCTTCTGCATCTTCACCTCGCACATCGCTCGCTTCTACCAGCAACAACAGACCCTCACCGTAGCAACGGTCTATTTCTTCATCAGCGGCTTTGTCCAACACGGCAAGCCCTGGCATCGCGCAGCCGCGGTGATCTGCGCAGGTCTCGCCGTGCTCAGTCAAGAGATCAGCCTCCTCATCGCCGTTCCTTTCGGCTTCTGTTATGCCCTCATGGCACGCCCCGCTCCGCTCCGCAATGAGATCAAGCTGGCTCTCGTCGTGTGTCTGACGGGTGGCGTTGTCTTTCTCAATCTCCTTGTCTTCAAAGTCGTGTGCCTCACGCGCCTGGACGGGATCTCCCCCAACGTGGAGTCCACCTTGAAGCCGCATTTCTACGAGCCGCTCAATTTCCTTTCAATGTGGCTGGGCTATTCTCGCCTGCACGTCTTCCTCGGCGTGTTCTCATTGATCGGAATGTTAGCAGGCTTCCGCAAACGCGAGCCCGGCATGATCGCCGTCACCTTCTTCCTCGTGATTGGCATCGTTGGCACGGTCTTGTTAGTCACCGCCACCGGTTTCCGCTACCAGTATTCAGTGCTGCCCCTGTGGGTGGTGACCGCGGCCTATGGGATCCGCGTGGTTTCCGCGCAAGCTTGTGGTGCCCACGCGCGCCCCGCCCTCGTTACCTTAGGCTGCACCATCATCGGTTTTGGGATTCTCAGCTATAGCCCTTGGCGGATCCCCCCATCCTATCACTTGCGCATCCTCGGCGATTCCTCAGGTGCCACCAGCTATGTGCGCGCCCATCTGCGAGAGGGCGATGCGGTGGCCATCACGGAACCGCATCCACACGCGGCTTTGTTAGAAACGGGTCGAGCCGACTACGACATCGCCGTCCCCATCCTCTATGACTTTGTCTACCGCGACGCTCAAGGTCGTCTCATCGATCGCAACGGAGGTGCCGAGTCCATGGGCCGACTGGGCACCCTGCAACGCGCCATGGCGCAGCATGATCGCATCTGGATCCTCCTCAATCGCGAGAAATTTCGCACGCGCGGGCGCAATCTTCGGTGGGAGTATCCGGGCGCTCGGTTTGACCTCTTTGTGAGGAACAATTGTCGCCTCACCTACCGAGCCTACCTCTGGGACGTCTACCTCTGGGATCGGGCGACCGGGAAACTCGACGGGTTCCGCGCCGAACCAGAAGGCTGGAACGATTAGAACATTGCTCAGAGAATCAAGAGACCTGAGTAACCGGGTCGGAAATGTCCGCTGGCTCCTCCGATCCCCCCAATCGCCTCCCCAGGGCAACCGTAGCGCCCAGCACGAGACACTCCACCATCATCTGCACCGCGCGGAAGAGTAGCGCCGCCGCTGCCGCCGTTTCGCCAAGCCCAAAGGGCTGGAACATCACGTAGCACGCCCCTTCCCGCACCCCCAAACCCGCTGGGACACCAATGGCTAGCATACCTGCGAACCACGCCACCGCGTTGACTCCCGTCGCGGCAAAGAAGCCAGGGGCTGCCTCACCTGCCAGCCCCCGAAAGGTGAGGTAGAAACCCAGGCCAAAGAAGAAGTTAAGCGCCGTGTATTCGAACAACGCGCGGGCAGCAATGGCGGGTCGAAGTTGCCCCTGGAAGAGCGCCCGAACCTTGTCGCCGAATCGCCACCACATCACGGCGATCCCAAGCAATCCTAACAGAACACCACCGACGATCCAGAACACTTGCGTCCCTGGCAGCCACTTTTCCACGAGATCGAGGCCCACACCAGAAATCACCAGTCCTGTAAGGGCCACGGTGCCCCAGGCAAGCGCTGTGATTGCCAACTCCACTGTCAGACTCAGCGCGGCCAAGCTCTTACCCACCCCAAGGCGCCGCGCTTCGACCACTCGCGAGGCGTAACCCCAGATGCCCCCTGGCAGATACCGCATGGCCTCACAGCGAATCCAGATCGCTGCGCTTTGGGAACGCGAGAGGGCGCCATCCGCGCCCAGTGACCGGAGAACCAGCCCCCAAACCGAGGCATTGAACGGCAAATAGAGAAAAGCCACCACACCTGCTGCCACGACATAACGCCAGTCCGCCTCGGCTAGCAGGCGCACCAATTCATGGCGCATCTGATAGATGGCCAAGACCATGGTGATGAGAACGACCGCCAAGGCGAGCCGTTTCAACCAGGGACCGATGGATGCCCCTTTCACGCCGCTTGGGTCGAGGGCGAGGGTTTCGCGGCGCCCACTTTCTCGCCTAACAAAAGCTCTTCTTTCCCGGCGGCAAAGACTTTCACTAATGCCAAGATGATCCGGTCCCAATCGAAATGGCTCCTCGCAAACGCATACCCTGCTTCCGCCAAGCGCCGCCGTTCCTCTGGGTCGGCGAGAAGCCGATTCACAGCCTCCGCTAGGGCGGCTGCATTCTTCTCCTCAACGAGCACTCCAGTCTCCCCATCCTTGATCACGTCCACGATACCACCGACGCCGCACGCCACGACGGGACGCTTGTTTGCCAAGGCCTCCACGAGCACGACCCCAAGGCCTTCTGTATCGCCGCGACGATCATGGATGCTTGGATGCACATAGAGGTCCGCTGTCCGATAAAGCTCACCCAGACGTTCATTGGAGACAAAACCCGCAAACTCGACGTGCTCCTCCAACCCTTTCTCCGCGACCAACCGCTGCACCGCCGCTTTCTGATCGCCTTCTCCAGTGATCACCAGCTTCACTGGCTG
Source organism: Verrucomicrobiia bacterium (assembly GCA_030425385.1). Taxonomy (GTDB): domain Bacteria; phylum Verrucomicrobiota; class Verrucomicrobiia; order Verrucomicrobiales; family DEV007; genus JAACDM01. The sequence goes on from JAUIAH010000005.1 coordinate 205,049, forward strand.
TTCTGATAGGATCTTTGGCAAGGCATCAACCAAGTAGGGCAATCCCTTCCGCTCAATGATCCGACCACACGTTAAGAGCAGCTTGGGCCCCTCCTCAGAGACCAGGGTGCTGGGACGCGCCTCATACGCCGGCACCGTCGATCCATAGGGCAGCACGTGGATATCAAGATCCTCACCCGCGAGATCCGTGATCTGCTTGCGCGTGTGCGAGCTGTTGCACGTGATCTCGTCGGTATGTCGCAAGAGCCAACGCAGCACTGCTGAAAGCGGCTTACTCCCTCGCACAATAGCCAACTCAGCCCCATGACAGGTCGACACGATCTTCGTTCCCGTGAGACGGGCGGGAAACCACGCCATCAATCCATGGGGAAACGGCCAATGCACGTTGATGACATCTGGGCGTTCTTTGAGTAAATGCCAGAAAGTCGCAAGCAACCCCGAAAGGATATAGGGAATGGTCAAGAGCTTAAGCCACTTGGATTGTGAAACCTTGTTAGGCGCACCCGAATCATGGGTGAGCATCTCCCAAGAGGCAGGGGCATAGCGGAACCGCTTCACCGGCACGCCATCAATACGGTGGCTCTTCCGACCACGAAACGCAGGAGCCAAGACGGTCACCTCATGCCCGAAGCCACGAAGCCGCTTCGCCGTCTCGCGCAACCACGGGACCTGAGCGTCATCGTCATGGAGTGGGAAGGTGGAACCAAGAATCACGACTTTCATGACAACACCCTCGTGTATATTTCAGATAATTTCCATGTCTTCTAGAATGAATGCCACGAGAAACCATAGCAACACCCCATTTCCTCATCGTTGCCAGTCACCCAAGCGAGTCTTTCGCAACTCACTCACCGCCGCACCACGCGGTAGTATCGCTCAGAGCCCATCGATGTTAATGAGAATCCCTCTGGTGCGGTCATCGTGGCAGCAGTCGCCTCCAGCAGAGGAGTGATCGGCAACCACCTCCGAAGGTCTAAACTCTCTTCAAGAAGATAGAGTGCTCCCGGTTCCCCGTCCCATTGGAGAAAGACTCCCGAAAAGCGATCACGCCCCACCCTCAGTTGCGGCCGTGGACCATTACCCACCTCCGAAAGCCCTTCATCAGCGTCCACATGCTCCAGCCCAACAAGATCACGCAAGGGCCTAAGATCCTGCACCGGATTGTCCCTGATCGAAAGCCACCGGAGCCCATGCGCATTCTCCAAACCTCGCAGATCCACAATTCCTTGCCCAGCCAGATCGAGCCTCTCCACCACCGCCAAGTTCCCGAGCGTCACGGGGGCATTCCCCAAGCCCAACTGCCGCTGAAGCGCGGCCTCCAATTGCCCATCGGCAAAGACAACGGGCACCTCCTCAACGGGACGATAACGCACCAACGCTCCTCTTCCGGAATAGAAAGGATCTGAGAAACGCCCAACTAACATCCCATCTAAATGAGGCATCGCATCAGTGGTGTACCTTTCCTGACTCACCCCAAAAGGAAAGAACCGATCCCAATCTCCGGCAGGAGTCAATCGCAGCCAGGCATCACGAAACCGAGAAACATACACCCGCCCCTGCAAATCCATCGTAGCCGAAACAAATCCAATCGCACTATCAAAGGCAAAAGAATGATCCCAGTTCCCCTCTCCATCCATCAGGCGAATCGACGTCCCATCCGAAACGAGAATCCGCTCTCCAACCGCCACCGATTGCAGGAAATACCCAGAGAAAACGCCTATATCCTCGAAAGACATATCGACCGAACCATCCGGATCAATCCGTAAAAGGTGATTACTCATTGAGCCACCATTCACGGCTCCCCACCTGCCACCCAGAAGGACCTTACCATTCGCAAACGACGTCAAGAAATTGACGGAAACCAAAGAATCCCCAGTCATCGGATCCAAAACCAACTCAGGAAAAGCCGGATCCACGCCCCCATCAGAAAGGAAGCGGAAGAGAACCGCCCCCCTCGGCGATGCCAACGAACGTAAGACTCGCAGGAAGCGCCCATCTGACAACACCGCAGGCATTGCATTCACCTCTTCATATCCCTTCGGCGTGTCTAGCATTTCCACTCTCCCATCTGCAAATCGCCGCCCAAAGCCAGCGCCCAGAGTTCCATACAAGGTACCATCCGCACTCGCGACAGGATAATCAAAGAACTCCGTCATCTCCACAACCGCATAGCTCTCATCCAAACGTCCATCCGCATGCAGCCGCACATAGGTCTCCCGCGCCTTCTCGCCGATCCCCACGACAGCTCTTAACAGAATCCTACCGTCGGGAAGCATCGCCACTACCGACTGAGGCGTCACTCGCTCATCTAACATAAACCCTTTATCGCGCGCATCCACCGTTCCACTCACCGTCACGCGCGCCTCTCGCGACCACCGTTCGCCCACGGCATTTGTGACTCGCAACTGATAACGACCCGCATCCTCAAACTGCACCTCCGACAAGAATAGCACCGATTCCTCTGCCCCTTTGATCGCCTCTCCATCCATAAACCATTGATAGAGCAGCTCCCCATCCAAACTCTCTTCCAATTCACCCTCCAGACGCACCTCCTCGCCGCGCAGAACCTCCACATCGGACACCTGCCGCCGAAATCGCGGTCCCCCCAAACGCGTCGTATCGGCCTCCAAGCGCACCATCGTCGTCAAATACTCCGCACTCCCGCGCGCTTTCAAATATCCTACCACATACAACTTCCGATTCTCCGCATCGAAAGCCAAACGCTGGATCGATCCCTCCACGCCCGCATGATCCGTGAAGAAAGCACTCCGCCGCCCCTCACGATCAATGAAATGCAACGATGCTAGCGAGCGCTCTTCCCGAACAATATTCCACCGCTCAATCCCCACAAAAACACCACCACTCACAGGATCGTACGCCATCGCACCCACCACATGCCCATACGTATCAACATCCATCGCAGCCGCCTCAAACGTGGGATCTATCTCGCCATCCGGCAAGAGTCGCCAAATGTAAGAGAGCCCAAAGGGATGCCCATTCGTCGCCACATAACACGCCCCTTTCTCCGCAGCCACCACGGTCGAGAAAGACTCAAAGCGCGGCCCGAAAGATTCGTCCAAGGAGCCCTCTGGTGTCAATCTCCGCACACGATGATTCACCTGATCATCCGTTCCCATCACCAACCAAGCACCATCAGAACCCACCACAAAGCGGCGCACCCCAGCCAACGCCCCCATCCATGTCTCCCCCAATGGATGGGGTGTGATATCCGCCCCGGTCGGAGCCAGAAGAATCCACGGGCGTTCTCGCAAGACCACCGACCCATCGTCTAGAACCGCCCCGTCGCTCACCCTGGACAGATCCGCACCCGGAGGCAACAACGGCCAACTCAGTCCACGACTAGGAAAGAGAAGCCGCGGGGGATCCATCGCCAATACCCTCCCATCAGGCAACGCATGAAATCCGCGATACGAAAACGGGCGCAGCGGAGGAGCCAAAGAATACACATCATTCCCTGGAGAAACAGGCACCGACCGATCCACGCGCCCAGACTTCAACAGCACCGCGACCGATCCATCCCCCCGCTGCACCACCAACTGCCCATCCGCCGAAATCACCGCCGCCGAAACATCGTCAAAAGCCGGCTGGAACGTCCTATCCAACGCACCAGGATTCGCCCAGAGCGACTTCAATAGCACCAATCCAGCGAACACAGCATGCTGAAACAATCGTAACGGCATCAGTCAACAAATCTCGACACAAAGGCACAGTAACTGCTTTGTAATGACATGAAAAGGCAAATCCAACCAATCACCACTCGTGCACCGGCTATTCGCTGACAAGAGATCAAACAAAGGGCATTCGTGGACGTGATCCTTCAGGCCTGAACCAGGGTTGTGAGACAAGCTACGCCAACCCTCAATCCTAAGCATGCCATCCTTACTTCATATTCGGACCGAGAAGTTTCCGATTCTTGACGGGGAAGAAGATGAAATCTTGCATGCGGGAGTCTTTGGCAAAGCGTTCTCTCAGTTCATTGAATCCTCTCTTAAGAATGCTGGATACGAGATCCCCTTCATCGCGTGTGAGGACTGGGGATGGTGGGTAGAGGTGAAACTTCCTAGCACTTCTATAGGAATCACTTGCTATCGTGAACACGATAGCAACACCGAATGTCAGTTCGTGTGTTCAGCCAGCCCAGAGAAGGACAAGGTCTGGAGTTGGGCGAAACTTCGCCGCATTGACATCGGCCCCGATCTTACCGCCATCAGAAACACCCTGACTCGCGCATTCGAAGAGGATCCCATGATTGAGTTCCTCGGTGAACTCGACGAAATGCCCTTTTAGAGCTCCGACATGGCTGCTCATCATTCACTCTTGGGAAGCCGCAGCCGGGTTTCCGGTTGCGGGCGGGGCCTGATCTTCCGGTGTTGGTGGGCCGAGGATCTCGGTGAGATGGGGTTTCAACGCAGCAGCCCAGATATCATAGGCGGGGGCTTCCAAATGCAATCCGTCCGATGACATGCCCGGCAAGAGCCGCCCGTCCTCGTCTCCAATCTGCGCATTAATATTGATGTAGCGAATCCGTTCCCCATCGGAGAGTTTGGAAATCCTTTCATTGATCTCGTTGATTGCAGGGGCTAATGCCAGGTTCTGCGTCCGTGGGAAGAGACCAGTGAGGAGAATGATAGCCTCCGGCGTCTGCCTTCGGAAAGTTGCCATGATGGCTTCCAGTCCATGACAGACCTCGTCTATCGCTGTCTCATTGGCAGACCCGTTCCAAGGCAAGTTATTAGTGCCAGCTTGTAGGACCACCACTTTCGGCGCGACTCCTTCCAATTCACCATGCTGCATGCGCCAGAGAATGTTCCACGTGGCGTCGCCGCCCCATGCAAAGTTTGCCGCGTTCCAACCATGGAAATGCGTGTTCCAATGAGCCAATAGCTCAGGATAATCAGTCGCTCCCCATCGACGTGTGATTGAGTCCCCTTGAAAGTAGACATCGATCGTGCCTTGCTTGGCTTTCTCTAGCAGTTGCTCATGCGCTTTCTTCGAGTTCGCATCACCTCGTGGCATGGCGCGATGCGGGCGGGGCGGCCGATCGCCCGAGCGCAGAAAGCTCTGCACCGCATGGAAACAGGGCTTGGGTTGGCGTTCGCGATCAAAGAGCAATGGATGATTGGTCCGCTTCCATGGAAAGGAATTCAACCAGCTGTGACCGTCGTGAAGGTTCCAGAAGGAGACACGCTCGATGATATCGCTATATTCGACAAAGAGATGAAAGAGGGCCACATATTCCCAACTCAATTGGCGCTGCAACTCGTCATAAAGTCCCGTTGCGTATGGATCATAATTGGTCAGAAAGGGGCGGTGACGGCCTCCATCAGCCCACCAGCGGCCACGCGTCACTACGTCGATATCCAATTCGGAGACGACGACTTTCAATCCTAAGACCCGGAGGGCATCGAATGTCTCACGCAATTGTGCCAGGGAATCGTCTCCTAATTCGAAATGTCCCTGCATGCCGTAGGCGTCGACGGGTGCACCACGTTCTTTCAATTGCTGCAAGAAGGCGAGGAGCTTCTTCCGTTTCTCGGGCTTGTGTCCGTTGTAATCGTTATAGATAAGGAGCGCGTCAGGATCTTGGGCACGTGCCGCTTGGAATGCGGTCACCATGAAATCCATGCCCGTCGTCCGTGAATAGACCGAGTCACGCAACAAGGTCTCGCCATCCCCATCGCTCACCGCTTCGTTGACCACATCCCACATGGTCACCGCATCCGCATAGCGTCCGACCACGGTATCGACGTGCGTTTGGATCCGTCCTAACAACGTCTCTTTCGAGACCGGCACCCCATCCTCCTCCATCATCCACGGGTCCGTGCGATCGTCCTTGGCCCAGACCAGGCAATGCCCCACAGCCTTGAGATCGTGTTCGCGCACAAACTCCATGAAGCGGTCAGTGGCCTCAAAGGCCCACGCACCCTCCGCAGGCTGAATGCCCTGCGGTTTCATGCAATTCTCCGGCGTGAGGATCTCGAAGTGTTTCTGGATCAGCGCGGCGTCCTCACTGTTCTCGAGCACCCAGTGGCCCACGCCCACCCCCAACTGAAAGCGATCGCCCACCGCTTCTTTCAAGGAAAGGACTTCGTCCTAGGCGCTGGCGACGGTGACGAGAGCAAGACTAACGAATGTGAGGGCTTTCATAGCATTGGGTTTCGCTTTCCGGCGGACACTAGTGGACCGTGCATGGGACAACAATGGGAATCGTCATCCACGGCGGGCGGCCCCAGGCGGGTTGACAGTTTCCATCGATCTGAAGATGATGCCCGCCTATGAAACGACGTGACTTTCTCCAAACGGGAGCCGCCGCGAGCGTGGCCCTCTCTTCCTCCAAGTTCGCCGGCTACGCAGAAGGTGAATTGGATGCCAAACCCAAGCGCGTGGGATTGATCGGCTCCGGCTGGTACGGCAAGGTGGATCTTCTCCGCTTGATCCAGGTGTCCCCCGTCGAGGTCGTTTCCCTCTGTGACGTGGATCGCAAGATGCTGAAGGAAGCGGGCGAGATCGTTGCCTCTCGCCAACGCTCCAAGAAGACGCCGCGACTCTATCATGATTACCGTGAGATGCTCAAGGAGAAGGATCTCGACATCGTGTTAGTGGCGACTCCCGATCATTGGCACGCTTTACCGATGATCGCCGCGGTGGAAGCAGGTGCCGATGTCTATGTGCAGAAGCCCACCGGGGTGGACGTGGTGGAGAGTCAAGCCATGCTAGCCGCCGCGCGGAAACATGGCCGCGTCGTCCAGGTGGGCACGCAACGCCGTAGCACCCCGCATCTCATCGAAGCTCTCAACGAGGTCGTGAAGTCGGGGAAACTTGGCAAGATCGCGCATGCGGACATTTGCTGTTACTATCACATGCGCAGCCGGAAGAACCCCGCCGATAGCACGCCACCCGAGCACTTCGACTACGATTTCTGGACGGGCCCCGCTCCGCTCCGCCCTTACAATGAACTCGTCCATCCCCGCAGTTGGCGCGCGTTCATGGAATACTCGAACGGCATCGTTGGCGACATGTGCGTGCACATGCTTGACACTGTTCGATGGATGTTAGATCTGGGTTGGCCCAAGAGAATCAGTTCCAACGGGGGTATCCTGGTGGAGAAAGAAAGCAAGGCCAATACCAGCGACACCCAATCGGCGACTTTTGACTTTGGCCACATGCATGTGAATTGGACCCACCGCTCCTGGGGACACGCTCCGGATCCCGAGTATCCCTGGGCCCTCTTCATCTACGGGGAGAAGGGCACCTTGAAAGCCAGTGTGAATAAATACGAGTTCATCCCGCGTGCGCGTGGGATGAAGCCGATGAAAGGCGAGCCTCTCTTCGAGTATGACAAGTATCCAGAGGACAAGACGGAGAAAGACCTGGAACAGCACGTGGCCTCTGCCGTCCGCGGGCATATGGTCGATTTCCTCGCAAGGGTGGCGGATCGCGGCCGTCCTGTGGCCGATATCGAACAAGGACACATTTCCTCAGCCTCCTGTTTCTTGGCGAACATTGCCATGGATTTGGGGCGGACGTTAGAATGGGATGCGGAGAATGGACGCGTCATAGGCGATCCAGGAGCCAACGAGCGCCTCGCCCGCCCTTATCGTGCCCCTTGGAAGCATCCGCACCCGAAGGATCACCAGGCGTAGCCACGCTAGGGTGACACCTGGCGAAAGATTTCGCCAGAATGACAGGAGAATCCTGCTCCGAACGCTGCCAACCAACTATCAGAAGCCTCTTCGTTCTCCAAGTGACGCTCCAGCGCCACGAGGACGGAGGGGCTGGATAGATTTCCATAGTCTCGCAGCACCCGTTCGGACTCGGTGAGGGGCGCTTGAGGCAAGCGATGCCGAATCGCCCTGAGCACCTCGCGGCCACCCGTATGGGTGATCACGTGAGGCGAAGAACGCCCACGTTGTGCATAGAGATTCTCCACAGCTTCAGCCGCCAACTCCGGCACCGCGCGCGAGAGTTGATTGCGCAAGTGCCCACGCGCATTGACGAAGCGTATCTCTTCACGGTGCTCCGGCAGATGCAGGGATTGAAATCTTCCCGCCTGCCACGATGACGGCCGGTGACTCCACACGGACGCACTCGCACCATCACCAAAGAGACAGAGACTGATGAGCACGCCAGGATCGTCATCGATGTAGAATGCGGCCGAACAAATCTCCACGGCCACGACCGCAACGGTGGCCTCGGGATGAGCCGCGAGGTAACAGGACGCTTGCCGCAAGGTGGGCAAGGCTGCACCGCACCCTAACCCGACCACATCATGCAAACAGGCATCGCTCCGCATCCCCACCGTCTCCGCCACATGGCTCGACACGCCCGGACACAAGTACCCCGTGCAGGTGCAAACAAAGAGGGCATCGATCTCATCCATGGCATGGCTCGCCTTCGCCACCGCTTTGGTCAAGGCGCGCGCCGCCAGTGCGGGTGCATGACGCTCGAAGGCACGATTCTGCGCTTCTGGTGCTTTTGAGAGGATGGATTCCATCGGCTCAATCGCCAAGTGACGCTTGGCGATCCCAGACTCCCCGCCTAACAACACCTTTTCTAACAACCTTGCGGACGCAGGTCGCAACTGCCCGAACCCGTCCGCTCGACGCAAGAGTTCCCAACAGTCATTCTGAGAACAGGTTTGTGAAGGAAAGGCAGAGGCGATCGATTGGAGGAACATGGTGAATTCGTTAGCGCAAACTGCGCCAGAGCAGTTGAAAGGGGAGCACGCGAGCCTTCATGAGCCGCACGAGCAGTTGATGCCGTCGATGACTCGAGAATAGGAACGGCTGCAGCCAAAGGGAACGCCGCACACGCCCCCGGTGACCGCGTTCCAAGCACCCATCCACGGCCCGAAGAGTAGGTTCCCAGCCCGCACGCCCTTCGGCATACCGTGAGAGGATCGGGGCACTCCAAGCCGCGCTCTCCATCGCCATGGTCATGCCATTGCCAGTGAAAGGACAAATGACGGTGCGTTGGTCGCCCAGCTGTATCTTTCCGCTAGGGGCTTGTTGTTTCCCTAAATGAATGTTAGCCACACTCTTGAAAGAACCCGGCCGCCACTCAGCATCTTCCAATCGCGTACGAAGCGCTGTGAGTCCGTGCTGATCCAGCTGATCGAGGAGAAGATCCCCGCGTTTCCCTCGGAGCGGGCGCGCCGCGGTGTCAAACAACCCACACACATTGACAAAACCATCTTCCACCCGCGACATACCGATATACGCCCGTGCTCCTAGATGCATCTCTAAATCCGCCTCCATTGGGAAGGAAGTCACATGACATTTCAGCCCCACCCATGTCGACGCTTTGTCAGGACATCGCCCCGTCGAGTAGACCCACCCTTCGGCTTTCTCTCCAGGAGACGCGTTGCCGTGGCGCCACTCGCCACCCAACGATTGGAAGCGCCTGAGCAACCACGCATCCATAGTATAACGCGAGAGTCCCATCGCCGGTTGCGCCAAGCGAACCGTCGCGAACGGCGTCTCTCCCAGATACCAAGCGACCGACCGGTTCTCCACCCCAAGCGTCAGCAACTCGCTGATCCCGAGGATACGCGCGAGATCGCTCGTGAGGCCATTGAGAAACTCGCCACAAACACGGTGTCGCGGATACGTCCCCGTTTCATAGAGCGTCACGGGAATCCCACGCCGACGAAGAGCGACCCCAAGCGTCAATCCAGCCACCCCGCCTCCAATGATCGCGATCTCCTTCATGACTTTCGCCGAGTGGCTATCAGGCGGTAGGCGCCCAGGAAGCTGTGGTGTATTTGCCAGTCCCACACCGAGGGCGAAAGCCCCATGGCCTCAGGCAACTCGTTACCCAAGAAGCCGGCGCGAATGCTCACATCCATGTCGTGCCGCGTGACCGCATGCAATCCCGTCAGGTGCAAGAGCTTGCCCTGACAAAGATGCCGCGTGCGACGAGCGGGCTCGTTCACTAGGAGATAGCGACAAGGAGACTCCTCAAGCCGCTGGCCTAACAAGTACAGTTGGGCAGGCGCGAGGTGGTGAAGGAAGAGATTCACCAGCACCACCGACGCCTCGCTTTCGGGAAGAAACTGGAAGAGATCTCCTTGGTGCCACTGCCAGGACGATGGCCAATCAGCCGGACGTGGCAAGAGATCCACCCCAGTGTACGCCCACCGTTCGGGATCGCTCAACGAGAGCCCGAAGCGCCCATCGCCGGCACCAAGTTCAAGCACCTTCCCATCCGCTGCTCCCACCGCTTCCAGTTGGCTCCGCAGCCAGCGGAAATTGCCCATCAACGCATTGATCACCCGCAGATCACGACGGCTCCGCTTCGCCGCCGGATCGTCGGCGGGAAGCGAATCCAGGATCTCAGCCGCCAAGACGCGGCCTGATTGACTGATACGCATGGCCCACCATGCCACGACACGCGCGCGTGGCCAGAGAAGCTCCACCGGACCTTCCATTTCCTCACATCCAAAGCTTGCCTCTCCACGATGCCTTCATTCAAGTTCACGGCATGCGTATACTCGCCTCTATCCTCAGCATCATTGCCCTCCTCATGATTGTGACCCCTTCCGCCATGGCTGCCGATGGCCCCTATCGCCACGTGGTGCTCTTTAAGTTCAAAGATTCCTCCAGCACGGAAGACGTTCAGAAAGTGGAGAAAGCCTTCGCCGCTCTGAAGGACGTGAAAGCATTGAACATCCAAGATTATGAATGGGGAAAGAATGAAAGCCCAGAAGGCTTGGACGATGGCTTCACCCATTGCTTCTTCGTCACGTTTAAGAACAAAGCCGACCTGGAAGCATATCTCCCCCACAAAGCTCACCAAGACTTTGTCGCCATTCTCAAACCGCACCTCGACAAGGTGCTCGTAGTTGACTACGTCGCCAAATCGACGGCCGCGGAATAGAGAAGGGAACCAATCCCTCAAAGGACAGGGCGCTCGCCGACCCTCACTGGGTTCACAGGGGAGAAAGTTGACCCTAACAGATAAACTGATGTCTCCTGAAGAGCTGGTTGCCTTGGCGAAAGATATCGCCACGAACGCCCACGCGGGTCAATTTCGTCGGGATAGCACGGTTCCCTATATTGAGCACCCGAGAGCAGTGGTCGCGAGAGTTGGAAAGGATCCAAACGCCCAAGTGGTCGCCTGGCTGCATGACGTGCTCGAAGATTCCGATCATACGGCTGCCTCATTGGAAGACGCGGGCATTCCAGCCTCTCTGGTATCTGATGTTGCCCTCCTAACCAAGACTCAAGGGACCAACTACGAGGACTACCTAGAGCGGGTCGCGTCGTCACGAATTGCCACAAAGGTGAAGATTGCCGACATGCTCTCGAACCTTGCAGATAACCCCACGAAGAAACAAATACGCAAATACGCCCACGGCCTCCTAAGGCTCACACACGAGGATTGAACAGCAGCACGCCGCTGCCTCCCTCGTGTGTTATAGGGACACCGTGATGACCGAGAGCTATCATGATGCAGTGGCCCAGCACTATGCGGCCTTCAGGCCTCCCCTTCATCGCTTGATTCTGGAACGGGTGTTTCCCAACCAGCCCACCTTCCGATCTAAATTGGATCTCGGTTACGCTCTTTGTGCGACCCTCTACTTCGCACATTATCGCCTGAGCCAAAGCCTAGCTTCCCAACTCCTCTCGCGATCTCTCGACTTTCGTTAGAATGCGAAGCGCATTCCCAGGAAGGCCATGTAGGATTGGTTGAATTTGACTTCGGCTTCCGTGAGGCCAGTGTCCATGTCGAAGCTGGTGAGGTACTGATAGCGCAGGCCCGCATAAAGTCCCCAGCTTCGGGTGATGTCATATCCCAGGGTGAGATCAAGGTAGCCGCCAAAGAGAAACTCTTGTTCGTCGTTGAGGTCATCTTCGAAATTAAAGGGGCCGCTGGTGCGCACTTCAGCGTCCATGTAGGCAAGGGTAAGGCCACCACCCACTTTGGCGTAGAAGCGATCCGTAAGATGGCTTTCCTTGAAGAGACCAATATCGGCACGCCAGAGATCGGCTTCCATTTCTTGGGAGATGAGCCCAGAGCCGAGGAAATTCCCACCGCCGTCAAAGCCATCGACCACCGATTTGTCGCGGAATCGAAGTTCGTTATAGCCGATCCCGAAGTGGAGACCCCAGGTTTCATTGACGCCTTCCGATGCAAAGTCTGATTCGCCCAGGACCAACTCATAAAAGAGGTCAGCCCCGAGAGCCCCTTCTTCTTTATCGCTTCCACGGACGCGGTCCACATTGACCTCGATCTCTGGACCGACAGCGGGATCCACCGTGATGTTGGTGCCAGTGAATGCTTTGGTTAGAAATTTGGCCTTCACACCAAAGAGAACGCCACCGTGGGCACCGAACCGGTGCTTGGGATTCCGCCCAAGGATTTCAGGAACTTCATAGGCCTCCTCGGGGATGAGGGTGGGTTCTGAATCCCAGGGATTACCCGCAAAGATCGGAGCGGCAAGGATTGTGACGAGGCCCAAAGTGACCGTGAACGGGCGATGAAAGAGAGCGTCAACCATAAGTAGGAGCGTGTTGTGCGACCAAAGAAACAATGTTTTTCATAATTATCAAGTATTTGAGAGGAGAAATATTTCAGTGACTGGAAGCGTTGGCACGGCACGCAAACGGGCGTCCTCTCGATGAGGACGCCCGCGCTGGAGCCATTGGGGATCTGGTGGAGGTGCGGTGTGGCCCTTTGCCTTCCTTCAATTGTCGGACGCGATCCGGAAGAATTCCTGATCAGCGCTGGGCTCAAGCACCCAGGTGATGGCTTCCCCGGCATCCTCCCACTCTTGGAGATCGGCAGAACGCTGAAGCTGAAGACTGAGCTCAAACTGCCCGTCCGCATCGCGGCGAATGGTCAAACCAGCGTTGGCATCGAGGCTTGGCAGGTCTTGTGGGGTGAGGCCGAACTGCTCAGGATGGTTGAGAACTTGCTGTTTCCCAGCCTCCAACGCTTGGGCCAAGGCGACTTCCATGGCGCTGTCGTCCACGACGGGCGCACTCTTCACCGTCTCGCCTGCCTGCTGAGCCGCCACTTTCACGGATACAGCTGGATCCAACCCAAAGATCGCAGGATCAAGAGCCATGGCCGGCTTGACCGTGGAGACATCGGCCTGAGCGATGAGACCACTGAGAGGTCCCTTCACCAAGCGGAGGGTGTCGGGCGTGAGAGTGAAGCGTGGCATGACGCGCTGATGACGGATGGTCAATTCGGGATCGCCTAACAAGAGGTAGCAGAACGTATTGTTGTCCCAGGCATTGGTGCTGCCGATCGTGTTGAAGCTGAGGCGCTCAGCCTCGGCAAGAGCGGGCGCAAGACGAGAGATGTGACTTTCATAGAGCGCGCGGAAGACTCCCTTGGCTCGCTCGTGATTCTCAGTCGTGTAGCTGTTCACCGTGGCGCTCCAGTGCGCGACAGCACCGTGCGGCTGGCTCATCCAGCGCTCGCCCATGCAGTCGTCGGTCACTACGCGGTTGTTCACGCAAGCGATGGAATACATGATAGGGAATGCGCTATTGGTCACATCGGGAACATCATTCGTCTTGTCGAAGCTATTGCCATTCGTAGAGGAACCATCCCAACCGGCGACCCAGGCGTTGTCGCTACCGTGGCCGCGGTAGAGCACGTGCCCCACCCCTGCATCAATCGCATCGATCACGTCCTGGTTCGTCGCCCGCGTCATGGAGGCGCTGGAGGCACCGGCATGCAAGACTTCAAAAGCAGGCGGATTGGTGTAACTGCTATAGCCAGCGATTTCGTTCACAGCTCCCGCATACTTGGAAGGCCATGAGGCGCTCACCCCCCGCGTGCCATCATCATTCTCGCTGTTGGCAGCCAAGACAGCCTTGAGCGGCCAATCTCCGGGAGCCGGGGCCCGTTCGTATGAGAGAATCTTGTCTAACTGAGTGGTCAATTCGTCTTCATCGTTCACCGAAAGGCGACCGACATAGACGCTGGGGAACTGATCGTTGCCAATCACTTCGTAGACGTGATCCGAATCCCCGTTGGCAAAGTCGGGACCCGCATTGATCCGAGTGGTACGACCACTAGGCACCACGTCCACATCACCCACGATGAGCACATAAACGGCACGCCGTTGGTGAGTGTGATAGTAATCCTCGATATAGTCATCGATCTCATCCCGATCCGCTGGCACATTGGCGAAGATCCCATTTCCCACGAAGGCAAAGTCAACCGCGAGCCCCTTGGCTCGCTTCCACTGCGCAAACGCATCGAGTTCATCGCGATACGTGCGCGGAGTGACGATCAGGTAACGCGCCCGGCGGCTTCCAAGCACGTGAATCCCGTGCAAGCGGAACGCCTCGATCACGGCGTGGCCATTGAGGAACGGCTGTTTGAACATCCACGAATCCCAAGACACATCGCTATCCACATCAGAAGCCCCACGGCGATGATGAATCGTCACGGTGAAATCGGTGTAGAATGAGACCCAGTTCTGCAGACGAAACTCTAACAGTGGCATGCTAATCGGACAGACAGTGAATGGACCTGATCGGCTAACGGCACCCACCATCTTCTCCGCCCCTTTGTAGAGCGTACGGTTCGTGCGATAGAAGGTCGTGTCGACAATCTGCGGTCCCGCGTAGCTGCGCTCGCCCGCGTCGATACCCGCATAGCCCGCAGGGAGCAATGGCTGGGGGAGCTTCACCGTCCGGCGGCTGACGCGATTGAATTGCACCATGATGTCTTTGTCAGGCTGGGATTGCCCATCGACACTGATGAGGCCTCGCAGATGGGGCACCCCAGGACGCGCCCCGCTGGCATCCACGCCGGCACGCAGCAACTGTGTGAGGGTCTTTGGATTGCTCAGAGCGGCTCTTTCAGAAATGTCCGCCTGGCGCACGCCCGTCTCCATGGAACGCAAATAGCGGTCTCCTGGGACAAGCGGCTGCTTGGCTTCCTGCGGGAAATCCCACCAACCACGCTCGTCCATTTCACGTGGGAAACCCTTTCCCATCATGAAGGTCGGTGGATACGTGAGCGCGGTGTATTTCCCGGCCCCGTAGTCCACATCGCGGGCCCAAACTCCGGAGACGTGCACATTGAGAACTGTCCGATCGTTGGTTGAGGATTGTACATTCACCAAGACAGGATCGCCCGGTTGGGCTTTCCCATCGATGGCGATCCATTTGCCGCGCTCATCTGCCTGGGCAGCAGTGGCAAACGCGGCGATGATGGCGAGAAGATATCGTGTTCGTTTCATAAAGAAGTGGTGTTGAGGTTCACCGCCTTCCTTCAGAAATGGCTCACCAAGGTGACGCGAAACGTTTCAGAAATTTGCACCTGCGCGCAGAGGAGACGTCTCCATAGTGGGCCCATGACGACTGATGACGTGGCCGATTTCCTCCGGGGAGACTGGCGACGCCTCTTCGATTCCGGCGCGCTCACGCGGGGCGCCAAAGCCATGCGTGCCCGACGCGTCTCTTGTGTCCGCGCCGAGATGTTAGACACGGGTGACATGGAGATCACGGGCCAGGTGGCGTTGGAGAACGACGAGTGGGCCGAGGCCGTCCTGGCAATTTGGCAAGAAGGCGAGGACTGCCAACTCGACGCCAGTTGTTCCTGTCCAGTAGGCGTCTCCTGCGAACACGCCGTCGCTGTGTTAGACTATCTCGCCAAGGGCAAACCCGGCGTCCGGCTGGCGGCGGCCTTGGGCGAACAGCCCCATGCCGAAACCATGACCCAGGGGCAACACCTCTCCTTAGAGACGCCACGCGTGACCAACGATTCACCGAAAGGTCCCCGCTTCCAACTGCGCGTGGACAAAGCCGAAAGTGGGGGCGACATCATTGCCCACGCGAGTGCCGTCTACGGCGAGCACGCCGTTCCGTTAGAGCCCTCTGGACTTCTCCGCCCCATTGTCACGCCGACAGAGAAGATCACCCGCGAGCGCCCCTCCGAGATGCAGGCCTTGCAATGCCTCTACGCGCTCGATCTGCTCCCCAACGAATCACTCGTGTGGCGGCCGGACAAGAAGGCCTGGCCGCATCCCGAATTCTACTGGCAACGATTCCGCCATGAAGGAGCAGCGGCCTTGGAACGCCGTGGATGGGAGGTGCGATTCTCCCCGCACACCGTTCCCAAACCGTTGGTGTTTCGGTCAGAATCCTGGCGCGCAGAGATCGTGGACGAAGGCAAGGGATGGTTCACCCTCTCCGCCGGATTCGAGATCGATGGCGAATCCTTCGACCTGCAACCCATCCTCGCCGCCCTCGTCCGGAATCGATTCCTCGACGTGACGGAAACCATGCCGTCAGGACAGGAGTTCATGGTGTTTCTGCCAGACGGACGCGGCCTCGTCCTTCCCGTGGGCCGTTTCCGTAAGATTCTCACCACCCTGGGCGAACTCATCGCCTTCAAATTCACGAATGGCCCTCTCAAACTCACCAAAGCCGATGCCGCCCGCCTCGCCGAAGACGAGACCCTAGAAAGCAACGCCCCGGCAGAAGTGAAAGCGCTAGGGCGTGAACTTGGGCACTTTGAAAGGGTCGAACGCGTGGCCGAACCCGCAGGGCTGCAAGCCACGCTGCGCCAGTATCAACGCGATGGCTATCATTGGATGCAATTTCTCGCCCGCTACGCATTGAACGGTATCCTGGCGGACGACATGGGCCTGGGAAAGACACTGCAAACCCTTACCCATCTCCTCGCAGAGAAAGAAGCAGGACGCAACGCCGGGAAACCGTCTCTCGTCATCGCCCCCACCAGTGTCGTCGTGAATTGGCAACGCGAGGCCGCCAAGTTCACCCCCGCTCTCACCATCCTCATCTTACAAGGAGACGATCGGCACGCGCGCACGCACAAGATCCCCACCTCTGACCTCGTCCTCACGTCGTATGCCCTCGTCCATCGAGACCTCGAGACACTTCTCCAACACGACTATCACTTGCTCATCCTCGATGAGGCGCAGCATATCAAGAATCCCCATGCCAAGATCACGCAAGCCGTGTGCCAGTTAGACGCGCGCCACCGTCTTTGCCTTTCCGGCACGCCAGTCGAGAATCACTTAGGGGAACTCTGGAGCCTGATGCACTTCCTCATGCCCGGCTTGTTAGGCACGCAAGACACCTTCAATGAAGTCTATCGGAATCCCATTGAGAAGAACGCGCACGAAGGGAAACGAAGCTCCCTCGCCGCGCGGGTCGGCCCCCTCATTCTACGGCGCACCAAACACGATGTGGCCAAAGAACTGCCACCCAAGACCGAGATCCTTCACACCATCGCTCTCACAGAAGAACAGAAGGATCTCTATGAAACCGTCCGCGCCACCATGGACAAACACGTGCGCGAAGCCCTCGAACTCCAAGGGCAACAATCGCAGATCGTCTTCCTCGACGCCCTTCTGAAACTCCGTCAAATTTGTTGTCATCCCAGCCTGCTCGATGGCCAGGAAACTGAGACACGCTCCGCCAAGTTTGATTACTTGGTGGACTTGCTAGACACCCTCCGGCAAGAAGGGCATCGGATCCTCCTCTTCTCCCAATTCACCTCCATGCTCGCCCTGATCGAGCGCCACCTGGAGGCGATCCACTGTCCCTACCTGAAACTGACAGGCGGAACCAAAGATCGGCAAAGCCTCGTCGAGCGGTTTCAGGGCGGTGAAGGCGAACTCTTTCTCATCTCACTCAAAGCCGGCGGCACGGGGCTCACGCTCACCGGTGCGGACCGCGTCATCCACTACGATCCCTGGTGGAATCCCGCCGCCGAGAACCAAGCCACCGACCGCGCTTACCGGATTGGCCAAGAGAAACCCGTCTTCGTCCACAAACTCATTTGTGAGGGAACGGTCGAAGAACGCATCCAACAGATGCAAACCCGCAAAGGAACCCTCGCCACCGACCTCCTCCGCGGAGCCACTCAACAACTCAGCCTCACTCCTGAAACCTTAGAGAAACTCTTCGCTCCCGTGACTGGAACCTAAAGTCGATCAGCCTTTGTGTCTTCCTGCTCAGAAAGCGCCCTCTTGCAGACGGCCAGGTGCCGTCCCCTTGGAGATAACCTACCCATGTAGAGTAAAGAGTAAGCGTATCGAGGCTCGACAGACTCAGGGAGATCACGAAGGTCAAGGAGCCTTCTCATGCATACGGACAAACAGGTATACCAACTCTTCAAATACTGCCCTGAGAAGGCCTTCGAGCTCGCTGGCATCCAAGCGCGGGGGCCGTATCATTTGGAATCCGTCGCCGTCAAAGCGCTTGAACGCACGACGGATGGCCTCTTGCGTTCAGAGAGTCCGGATGAACCGCTGACGCTGATGGAGGTGCAATTCCAACGCGATGCCTCCATCTACAATCGCCTGGTCCTGACCATGGCGCAGATCCAGCAAGAGCATGATTTCAGGTCTGTGCGCGGGATCATCTTCTTTGCAACGCGACCTTTGGACCCACAAACGCAACCTTGGGCAGAGACGATCCGTGTCGTCTACCTGGATGAAGTGCTGCGGGAACGCGAGGCTCGGATGCCTCAAGATCCCATCGTGGCAGTCTTCAAGCCCGTGCTTGAGGATGACGCCAAAACGCTTGAAAGCGAAGCCGCCAAGCACTATCGTTGCATTCAAACGAGCGGACTGGCAGAAAGACAGATCGACGCCTTGTCGGAAGTGTTTGTCAGTTGGCTCCTTGAACGCTTTCAAAACAAGAACGCCCAAGACCTCGCCATGATCCTCGATCTTCCCAGCATCAAAGACACCCGTGCCGGCAGGGAAATTTACGAAGAAGGCATTGGCAGAGGGCGCGAAGTTGGCCGTGAGGAAGGGCGCGAAGTTGGCCGGGAAGAAGGCCATGACGAGGGATTGGAGGAAGCCGTGATCACCGTGTTAGAATCGCGCATCGGCGGAGCGCTGGAGACAGAGTTGGTGACTGCGATCAAAGCGCTTCCCTTGGCGGAGCTTCGTGTGTTGTTGCGCGAAAGCCTCACGATGACTTCCTCGGCTGAAGCGGCTGCCCGTGTGCGGGCGCTCGGTGGAAAGAAATAGGCTATCCGATCCCGGCAAGCCCAAGACCTCGCCATCCCAAAGCTGGGGTGTGCGATGGGCAAGACGGCTCTTTCGGTTTGGCTCGTGGGCAAATCAATTCGTCCAGTACCTTCAGCGATCTATGCTCTGCTTCTCATCACTCTGACAGCGAACGCAACCAGTCCGAGCAACGCGATGACCACGCCCAACCAAAGCCGACGCCCACTCCCTTGCCCCTGCCTTTTAACGCTCTCCGGTAAAGCACCGGTCGGAGAAGCCTCGGGCTCTCCCTCCTCCGCGCCGACTCCTGGCGGATCGGCTCCGTCTTCTGGTTGGAAAGAGGCAGCCTTCAACTCGGGATCGCTGCCGTCCCATTTGAGTTTGAGGGCCTGCTCCACCGTAAGGCCACTCTCCTTGTAAAATCCGCCCGGAATCCCAGCCATCTCATGCATCGAGCGATCCGTCAGGCTGCGCCACAGATGAAGATGCGGCACGGTTCGTTCGGAGCCGCTCTGTGGAAACAACTGCCGCACATCGATACGAACGGGCTCCTCGTCCACCCCATCGAATTCAATGACTAAGGTCTCCTTCTCGTCTTCGGTGCGAAACCGCGGCGTCGCCCCACCTGGGACACGCGCAAGCCGAAAACGTCTGTTGAAGAGCCACCTTTCTCCATCGATTTCAATCTCGGAAAGGCTTATCATGTGCCCACCGACTCGTTCAACTTCAGCAATCACTGGATAGTTTCCAGGATAGCTTCCGACGCGAGCAGCCTCGGCGATGACCAAGCGTTGAGGCTCTGAAAAAGCATAACGGTCCTGCCCTATCCGGAGTGCTAACTGAAAACTCTCCAAATGAGTGTTTGGCATCTCATAGTGGTGCCAGAGTCCGCGCAGTGAGAGATCTCCCAACACTTCGCTCTGGCCCGGCCTCAAGGCTCGGCTAGTATCTCTCTCAAATTCATACAATGACACCGTCCAATCCTGTTTTGCCTTCCAGGGCTCAGCCGTTTGAGGCAGATGGTGCGAGTGAAGAAGCCCTCCATGCACATGTTGCATCCCTTCTTTCCACTTTGGGACCAAACGCGTCTGCTCGATCACTGCGTTCCAACTATGTCCCGCCAATGGAATCACCTCTTCTCCTACATTCGTGACCTTAACGAACGCTCGAAACCGTTCGCCCTCAATCCAAGAGGGAAAGGCCTGATGAATCTCCCAGGCAAGGGGTGAACCTTGAAGCGAGGCAAGGGAAGCGAACAGTGCCAATAGTAGGTTCCGATTCATACTAGTTCTAGGACAATTGACAGCGTTAGAGATTATCGGACCTCCTGTTTCTAAAAATCGTCGTTTCGATGCTTTCACCCTGTCCCCATTCCAGATCGGCGAGATTCATAGGGATGCCGTTGGTTACCGGAAGAAGGTCTCCCATAAGTCTCCCAGCAGAGTTTTCTGGAAGCTCGTGCCCTCCAGGTCGGTCCATATCGGGCGCAATGAGATGCCCCACCTCAAGAGCAACGACATATTCAAGCAGTTGCAAGAACTGGCCTCCACTAGCGGGTCCACACGTAGTCGCCCATATCGGGGTGGCCGCGTTCTGCTGGGATGCCTCCATCGTCGCTGAGGTTCCACCCTACCGAATAGAGGGTGTAGGTGTCACGCTGGGAGGTGGGGCGATATTGCCAAGGCTGACCCATGGGATCTTCGGGGAGGACATCGATGGCGTTTGGCACCAGTGCTTCCAAAGTCTCGGGGTAACGTTGATGGGCGAGGAAGTGACGCTCCAAGGCGATGGCGATGCGAGCTTGGCGGACAAGCGTGGTGGCGACTGCCGCCGAGACCATCCATCTGCGGACCATGTCAGGATTGTCGAGCCCTTGCATAAGCGATGAGCGCTCGTTCTGATATTCGTGATCGAGCGCTTCCATGAGTGGCTTGGCTAGACTGAAGTTTGCGACTTCCAAGGCTTTCTGCATGCGCGTGAAGCGCTCGATTCCCTTGGCTTTCTCCTGATCCAAACGTCCTTTGGGCATGAGGGCGAGCTGCATGCGCGCGAACAAACTGGGCTGGGGGCCGAGAGCTTCACTCAAGGAGAGCTCTTTAAAATGCTCTAAACTAGTCATCATGAAAGCGGTTTCGGTGCGGAGGCTATATCGGAATCTTTGGTAGGGCTGGAGCTGGGCCAGCTCACGCTCCCATTCCTGCAGTTCGGCATCGTCCCAAAGACGGCGATGGAGGGACATCCAAAGTTGATGGATGAGCATGGCTCTCATTGAATAGCTGGCAATTTGATTGATGAGCATAGGCTCATTCTCCATCCCTTGAATGAGCCGCAGGATTCCTGTTAGGCTCACTTTGGCGGTCTCTGTGTCGCCACAGCCAATGGCCGCCTGAGCGCGATAACTCAACCAGAGAGCGGCCGAGCGAACAGCGCTTAAATATGGTAGCGCTAGTGTCCAGGGCTGCGAGCGATCGAAATGGTCACGGATGAGTGGGAGAATCTGCGCGCGGGGCCGCGTGGCGGCTTGATCGACCTGATGGAACCAATCAATCGATTCTTCGATGCCTGTGAGGATGGCCCGAGCGTCATTGGGTTCGTCCTCTGGCATGGGGAGGCCATTCTCGAGGGCAATGTGACGCCAGACCGCATAGTCGAGGGGCCGGCCAAACGCGAATCCGCCGAGGGCTTCTTTCTCGGCTGGCTCCCGAGCGCTGAGACGGATCTTGGAAGCTGTCAGTCGCTGCCGCCGGATGTCAGCTTCGTCGTTATGGGGCAGGCCGAGATCTTGAAACAATGGGATGGCAAAGAAGTTCTGAGCCTCAGGAACTTTCTTGGAGGGCAGGAGTCCCTCCCAATCGAGGGTCTCGCCAGCGGCTTCATAGGCGGCTTTTGCCTTCTGCCAGGCTTTGGCTCCGCGCCAGTTTACGACCGCGTAGTAGAGTGGCACGAGGGTGCCAAGAAGGAGTGCCGCCCAAAGCAATCGCCGTGTCCACCGTTTGCCTGCCGATGGCCGTTTAAAGGGGGCGTTAGTCATAGGGTAAGAGGAGGTTTGAGAGCTGTTCGAAGTCGTGCGGATTGCTAGCCAGCCACACACTTGGCGGTGTAGAAGGTCGTTGGGTGATGATCTCACGAGCATGAGGATCACGAGGAATCGATAAGTGTAACGTTAGCGTGATGGTCCACACCACAGCGATGCCTAAGCGTAGCCACCTTGGAAAGAGCCAGGCGATGGCTCCCGATGGATCCTGTTTGGGCGTGACGGCTGCATTTGTGAGGATCTCGGCTTTCCATTCGCGGGGAAGCGGTCGCCGTTCCTGGGACTTTATTTGATCTTCAAGCGTCTTCATTGAGTTCGTCGTAGAGGGGTTGGAGGGCGCAGCGGAGTTTGGCCATGCCGTAGCGGTAACGGCTGGCGGCGGTATTGACGGGGATGGAGAGGAGATTGGCGATGGCGTCGAAGGTCATCTCTTCAAAGAGCTTGAGGCAGACAGCCTCACATTGTTCTTAAGGAAGGTCTGCAAGAGCTGTCGCCATGGACTGGCGCCAGATCTGGAGATCGGGATCGGTGGCCGGGGCGAAGATGGGGAGGGGTTCAGCACCGAGGCGCTCGTATTTCTCATGCTGCCGGGTGCGACGTCGGAAGGCATCCACGGCAAGATTGTGAGCGAGCCGGAAGAGGTAGGCTCTCACCTCCGTGACATCCTTGAGACATCCAGGATTTCGGGCGATCTTGAGGAAGAGTTCTTGGAGGCGATCTTTCGCTTCCGCCTCACACCGGACCAAGACACAAAGGTAGCGGAAGAGGGGTTCCGCTTGGGTGTCGTAGAGTTCTTCGAGGGCGTCAGGATTCATCCGTTGATGAACAGACGACTGGGACGGCGAGGATTTGTCTAAGAATTCTTCGAAATATCGTAGCCTCCTGGCAGGACAGAGGCCTAGCAGACACCCGTCTGTGCGAGCACGAGGGTCACCCAGGGACCACGTGTCGATGTTTCGTTGACCGTCCATCCTGCCGCGGTGGCTGCATGGCGAATGCGCTCTTCGAAGCGTGTGAGAATTCCGGAAAGCACGAGGATTCCTTCATGTCCGATAAGGCGATTGAAATCGCCGATGTGCGTTTCTAGCAAGGCGCTAAAGAGATTGGCGACGACGAGATCGTAGGGGCGTACGGCTTCCCATTCTCCTAGCGAAGCCACATGCCAGGCGGTGCATGTCGATTGCGTCTCGCGTGCATTGGCCTCTGCCGCCGCAATGGCTGTTGCGTCTGGATCCACGCCGTCCACCCAGGCAGCCCCAAGCTGCGCCATGGCGATTCCTAACCAACCTGCTCCACATCCCATGTCGAGACAGCGCGTGCGGCTTGAAAGCAGACCGCGATCAGCCAGGGCCACCAGGACGCGGAGACAGGTGAGCGTCGTCGGGTGGGCATGCCCGGCAAAGACACCCTCTGGGCAGTGACGCAGTTGGAGGACTGCGTGCGGCGAGCCAGGTGGCTGCGCCGCCTCGGGAGCCACTACGAGAAAGCGATCCCCAATCACTGCCGGCAAGGGCTCCCAGCCGTCGTCGCCGTCACTGGCATCCAGGGGACGCAGGGATCCTCCAAAGGCCATCTGAAAGATATGCGCGTGGCTTTCCTCTATGAAATAGGCCTCCAATGCCAAGCGATCCTTCCCCATAGCCGTCCAGACGACGCTGGCGGGCGCGGCGGCGTCCAAGCGGGTTTCCCAAAGGGTGCGCTCTGTGGATGGCAACTGACAGGAATAAACAAACATTTCTCTTGGAGTTCCAAATGGGACGCGACCATTTTATCAACCATTCCCATTTGCCAATGAAATCCCTCCCCACCCTTCTTCTGATTCTCCTCGGTAATGCCGCCATGGCTCAT
This sequence comes from Verrucomicrobiia bacterium, assembly GCA_030425385.1. Taxonomy (GTDB): domain Bacteria; phylum Verrucomicrobiota; class Verrucomicrobiia; order Verrucomicrobiales; family DEV007; genus JAACDM01. The sequence continues at coordinate 228,913 of JAUIAH010000005.1, forward strand.
CTGACAGACTGGCCCCAATGGCGTGGCCAAGCCCGCGATGGCCTGACGACAGGCGAGGCCTTTCCCGAATCTCTCGACGATGCCCATTTGCAGAGCCTGTGGAACGTCCCGTTGGACCCGAGCTACTCTGGCCCTGTGGTTCGGGATGGCTTGGTGTATGTGACAGAAACTGCTAACAAAGAGCGCGAGGTGGTGCGCGCCTTTGATCTGGCAACGGGGGCCGAGCGTTGGAAGATCTCCTGGGAAGGCGTCATGCGCGTCCCTTTCTTCGCCCGGAGCAATGGCTCCTGGATCCGATCCACCCCCGCCACCGATGGGGAGCGCCTCTATGTTGCAGGCATGCGCGATGTGCTCGTGTGTTTGGAGGCCAAGACGGGGAACGAGATCTGGCGCGTCGATTTCATGGACCGCTTTGGCACCGAACTTCCTGCCTTCGGATTTGTGAGTTCGCCGCTTCTCACCGATCAGACGGTCATCGTCCAGGCGGGGGCCTCTGTCGTTTCGTTAGACAAACGCAACGGGGAAACCGTGTGGCGGAGCTTGGAAGATGGCGGCGGCATGAACGGGAGCGCGTTCTCGTCTCCGATCATCCGCAACGTGCACGGCGCAGAGCAGTTGCTCGTGCAGACGCGCACCGAACTCTGCGGAATGGACCCCAAGCTTGGGACGGTGCTTTGGCGTCAGGAGATCCCCGCTTTTCGAGGCATGAATATTCTCACACCTAGCGTTCATCGAGACACCGTGTTCACAGCCACCTATGGTGGCAAAGCCATTGGACTGACACTATCCCAAGATGCGGAACAGCAATGGAACCCCTCGGTGGCTTGGGAAGCCAAGATGCAGGGCTACATGACGTCTCCGGTGGTCATCGATGGGCACGCCTACCTCCTCTTGCGCAATCAACGCGTGGCTTGCGTGAATCTTGAAACGGGAGCCATCGCCTGGGAAACGAAAGCGAAATTTGGAAAGTACTGGAGCCTCATCGCGCGGGGTGATCGGATCCTTGCCCTGGATGAACGCGGCGAGCTCTTGTTAGTCGCTGCCGATCCTAAAGCGTTTCAGATCCTCTCAAGGCGTTCCCTGGAAACGAAAGACTGCTGGGCGCACCTGGCCATCTCGGGGGATCGCTTACTGGTGCGCTCTCTCAATCGCTTGGAAGTCTTTCAGTGGAAATGATTCGAACCCAATACCTGAAATTGATTCGATGAGCAAAGCTCTCTTATGGTTCCGTCAGGACCTCCGCCTGGACGACAACGCTGCCCTCGCCCAGGCGGTCACAGCTGGACACGAGATCGTGCCCGTCTACATCTGGGCTCCACACGAAGATGGCTCTTGGGCACCCGGCGGCGCCTCTCGTTGGTGGCTGCATCACGCCTTGGAGGATCTCGATGCGCAGTTGCAAGAACGCGGCGCTTCGCGCTTGATCCTCCGACGCGCCCAGCCCGACGACAGTTCGGAGAGCATCCTCCGCGACCTCGCCAAGACCACTGGTGCCGACGCCATCTACTGGAACCGGCGCTACGAGCCAGCAGCCATCGCCCGCGATAAAGCGATCAAAGCGGCCTTGCGAGAAGACGGATTCGAGGTCGAGAGCGCCAACAGCAGCATGCTCTTTGAACCGCATGAGATCGCCAATCGGTCAGGGAAGCCATTCAAAGTCTTCACGCCGATGTGGAAACACTATCAGTCGCTCACAGTGCCTCCCGTGGTATCGCTGCCCGCCGACGATCTCCGTTTCCCTAGCAGACTCCCCACCGGCGATCCACTTGAGTCCCTTGACCTCCTACCCTCCATTCCCTGGGACACCGGCTTTCATCGCTTCTGGGAATCGCCCACGCGGGACCACATGCTCAACCGTCTCGACAGCTTCATTGAGGACCGTGCGGAAGCCTATCCTGATGCACGAGACCTCCCAGCTGAAGACGGCACCACACGCCTCTCGCCGTTCCTACACTTTGGTCAACTTGGGCCACGTGAAGTATGGGCACGCTTCGCCCAGGCATCCAACCACAGTGCCCGCTTTGACGAAGGCATCATGCGGCAGATCATCTGGCGCGAATTTGCCCACCACCTCCTTTATCATTTCTCCGAGACGCCCGAGAAGCCGCTGCAAGATGGCTATGAAATGTTTCCGTGGAAGTCGTCCAAAGCTTTCGTCAACGCCTGGCAGAAAGGCGAAACGGGTTATCCCATTGTCGATGCAGGCATGCGCCAACTCTGGCAAACGGGGTGGATGCACAATCGCGTGCGCATGATTGTGGGATCACTCCTGGTCAAGCACCTGCTCCAACATTGGCACGAAGGCGCGCGCTGGTTCTGGGACACCCTCGTGGACGCTGACCTGGCTAACAATACCCTTGGCTGGCAATGGATCGGCGGCTGTGGTGCCGACGCCGCTCCCTATTTCCGAATCTTCAATCCGATGACTCAGGGCGAACGCTTCGATGCCGATGGCGCTTATGTGAGGAAGTATGTGCCTGAGCTGGCTAAAGTTCCAAAGAAATTCATCCACCGCCCGTGGGAAATGGGAGAACTCGCCCTCTCCGGTTGTGATGTGGTCTTGGGCCGCGATTACCCGGAGCCCATCATCTCCCACGAAGACGGCCGGAAGCGTGCGCTCGACGCTTTCCAGGAGATGAAGGATCGCCGTGATGGATAAGCTGGCTCACCCAATGCGTGTCGTTATCGCACCGAAGTCATCGACGCCATCGTTTGATAGCCTGCCACCAGGATTTCAAACGCCCAGAACGAGCCTTGGTGTCTTCCAGGGGTGCGGACGCCAAGGCTCGGCCGGGTTTCAGATTCTTCAATAGGAGCCGATGATTGCGCCGGAGCACCCTGCGAAGATCGTCGAGCAGCTTTTCCAGGCCCTCACAGAGATCTCCCGCCGCGATGTATGGACTAGTGTCATGCAGAAGCTCACGCAGATCATTCTCACTGACATATTGCTCAGCTCGGTAGCCTGCGTTCATCGTCATGCTCTGACTGGTGAGATCGATGATGAAGAGGAAGACGTTCTCACTGTTGCGCAGCTCATCGAGCACAGAGACGCGCGCGTGGTTGAGCATCCAGGCGGCGAACTCCGTGAGCTTGGTGCCTTCTGGCAATTCCGCTAGATAGAAGGCCGGATAGAACTGCGGAAATTGCCTTTCGAAATCGTCGATCGCATCCAACAAGCGATCCTTATCAGAGGTCCGGAGGAAGTGGGTCGTATCCGTGATCTGCTCCATGGCGACCTCGTCTCGCCCGAATCGCGCTTGCAGGATGCCCATGTGGAAGCCACAGAGATCGCAACGGTCAATGCCGGGTTCGAGACGGTGATCACAGGAAGGGCAATACATAGGCGCGCGTGCGTTCCTAATCTGCGGACTCGCTCATCAACCGGTAGAAATTGGTTCCTCCCACGGGATCCGTGTCCTGAAACTCTAACGGTTGCCCTAATCCTTCGAAGGGCGCACTCACACGCTCCCACGAAAGCAAGTCGGTGCTCCGCTCCACCTCGTATCGAAGTCCCCAGCGCCCCTCCCACCGCAACGTGGGCACCCCGGCGGCCGTCACCCACTCATAGCTTCCTAACGGGATCTCATTGATGGGCGGAAAGAGCGCCCGCCCATGAAACACGATGAGATTGCCCACATCGAGCTGACGCGCGCCGTTTCCTTGCATCTCATTGGTGATGATGTCAGAAACACCATCCCCATTGGCATCCACCACCGCGAGGCTGTAGCCCAGCGTGTCTCCTTTGTCGACAAGCGTGTTGCCGCGCGCGCCAATGACGTGACTGATGCGGACGTCCTCGGGCAAAGCATTGGCCGCCAAATTGATCTCCTCCGGCCACCCAGCTGTCTGCCCGTAAAGGACGTGCAGGCTCCCGGCGCTGATCCGATTCAACGGATTCTGATGAGGATTCCCTAACACAAGATCATCGATCCCGTCGCCATCGAGATCGCCATACCCCGCAGCATCAGCTCCGAGCGCCCCTGGAGCCACTCCCTGGATCACCGTGTAACGGACATCCCCTGGGATCTGATCCACATTAAGCCCGCGACTACGAATCTGAGCCGCATCAAAGAAGACGTAACCGAGACCCGAAGCCGCGCCATTGACACCGGACCCTTTCAAGTCCCCCACAAAGAGGTCGCCTTTCCCATCGCCATCGAAATCACCGCCCGCGAGCAGTTCCTCACCAAAGCGCAAATTCCGCCCACCGCCTGACACTAAGGTCACGCCGACATCGACCCCGCTGAGCAGCACCTCGGCGCCAGATTCCCAGCGTTCCGGTGCGAACCAGTTGTCCCAAAGGACGAAGGCCATTCCCCGTCCCAATCCGCCAGATCCTGCACCAGTGCCATTCGGGGCATTGCCAAGATTCAAGCCCGCACCCGAGCGATCCAAGGTCGCAGCAATGGCTACCTCGGCACGCCCATTCCCATCCAAATCCCCCACGTGCACGGTGGCTCCGAAGTGGGCACCAGCCGATAAGGGCGGCGGCTGTACTCGCATGACGTGCTCGGGAAGATTCGCGGGAGGATACTCTACCAGATCCACATAAGGAACCTCACGAAGATGCGAACCGCCTCGGATGAGAAAGACTTCTCCGCGATTGGCCTCGCGATCCTTGTCGACCTCATCCGCGCCCACCGCGATGTCAGCGATGCCATCCCCGTCAAGATCACCCGTCCGCATCCAGATGCCCAGGCGATCGTAGGCACGCCCTCCGATCACGTGCATGTGAGGCAAGTTCTCGGGCGGATCCCGCAGATCGATCACACCATTTGGCGAGAGTTCACGAAGGATTGGCCCGCCAAAGATGATGGTGAGCGCACCAGCACCTCGCCGCGCCAGAGTAGGGATGAAATTCTGTCGACCAATGAGAAGATCCCCGAGGCCATCGCCATCGACGTCGTCCATCCAGATTTCTGCACCACAAACCTCAAGGGCATTGGCGCCCGCAATATGCAAAAGATCCTCGGCCACCCGTTCGGTGTTGATCGTCTGCCCGAAGGGCTCTTCACGTCCCCATAGCAGGGTCACATTGCCAGCGGCAGTCCGTCCTGCTGGACTGCCAGAGGGTGCCGAAAGCGCCAGGTCGAGCAGTCCATCCCCATCACAATCATGCCCGCCACAGACCGGCACGCCGAAGCGGCCATTTCCGAAGGCTCCGAGATAACGCGAATAGGTGTCTCCGCTAGGGGAGTCACGCAGATCGACACGATGCGCGGTTTGCCCCCATGACAGATGGGCAAAGGCGAGCATGCCGAGGACGAGACGCGGCCAGCATCTGAGAGGATTTCTCATCCCGATTAGAAATGTTCCCGCAACAATGCGAGACTCTTGGGAATCGCTTCTAACAAAGGCGCCTCCCCTTCGTACTCCAATGAGACGTACCCGCGGTAGTTCGCCTTCTTCATGATGCTCGCGATCCGCGCGTAGTCGAGGTCCAAGGTATACCAAGTCCCACCGCCATAGTAAGTCTTGGCCTGCAAGAGGACCGTGTGCGGAGCCAATTGCTCCAGACGTTCATAGGGATTCTCAAGGAAGTTTCCTGTGTCGAGGGTGACCTTGAGCCAAGGAGAATCGATCGCCTCTACCACGCGCATCACCCCCTCGGGAGTGAGTCCCAGGCCCCAGTGATTCTCTAAGCCCAACGTGACTCCACATGCCGCAGCTTTGGGAATGAGCTTGGCGACCGACTCGATGACCCAATCAAATCCTTGATCCTCCGTGTAGCCTTCTAAACGGGGCTCGATACCCCTCGCTTCCATGAGATCATCAAAGGACTTGATCGTGCCCCAGCGTCCGGTGTTGAGACGAAGGGTCGGAATGCCTAACTGATACGCTTGCTCGATCGTGTCCAACGTATGATCGATATTCTTCTGCCGTGAATCTTTGTCAGGGGAAACAAAGTCCTGGTGCGTGGAGAATCCCATGAGGTCGAGGCCTAACAAGAATGCGTGCCGTTTGATCTTCTGTAAGGCAGCGTTGCTCGTGTCCGGCATTTGCTTCTGCAAGATCTCTACACCATCGAATCCCATGCGCGCGGCATGATCCAAGCAGGGCTCGATCGGTCGGTAGTCGGCATTGCGAAAGCGCCAGAAAGAATAGGTAGACACGCCGATGCGGTTTGGCGGCAGTGGCACGCTGGCATCGCTTGCGGCATCCGCAGCAAACGCAGTCCCAAGGTGGTTCGCCATGAGGCCCCCGAGGGAAGCGGCCGTGGCGGAGCGGAGGAGGTGACGTCGGTTCATGGCGGCATCATGACATGAACGCCGCACCCTGTCGAATGCCGCCGCGCCCTGAAGAGAGCGGATAACGCATGCGAGAAAGCCTCCCCTCCTCTCAGATATGAGGCAGAAACGCGCTCTCGGCACCCTTCACTTGCGCGAAGCCACCGTGACTTAGAGATTGGTCCATCACCCTCTATGAACGTCGCCAACGTCCTCAAGCTCATCGGGGCAGGGATCACCATCCTCGCCGGAACCAGCGCCCTTTCAGCGGCCACCATCACGGTTAATAACAACGTCGGCGCCGTCGCCGATCACAGCAACATGGCAGATGCCATTGCGGCCGCGTCCGCAGGGGACACCCTCTTGGTCGCCGGATCGGCCACCAGCTACGGGACCGCGACGTTGGACAAGCCCCTCAAGATCGTGGGGCCCGGCTATTTCCTGGCAGAGAATAATCTCCCCAGCGTGACTCCCGGCGTCGGTGATCAGCCAGCGACCATGGCGTTGAGTTTTGTCCACACCACCGTGTCTGGTTCCCGCTTTGTCGGCCTGACGATCACGAGTATCAATTACGGACCCGTTGTCTCAGATCTCCACTGGGATCGCTGCCGCTTCCTCCAGCACATTTCGTGGAGTGGGGGCATCGACCTCCGCATCACGCGCTGTTACCTCGATGGCAATTTCACGATCGCCTCCAGCACCAACTGCTCCGCGATCGGCTGCAACATCAACCGTATCTCTCTGAATCATGGAGCCGTGGCCTCACACTGCACCATTCGCGGGACGGGCAGTGCCTCTTGGTTGGTCGTGGACGGCGCGTCTGCCCTCACCAATTCGATTCTCATCCGGTGGTCGAACAATGGCTGGGGACACCAGATCACCGGGAGTGTCACCCACTGCGTCGCCATCAATGTCGATTTGCCATCCACGGGCTCCAGCACCCCTGGCACCCCCGATATCAACGGCAACTATGCCAACATCCCGTTCGCCGACTTGGGTACCGTCATTCAGGCACCCGCGCAGCCCTACGCGAACGACTTCTATTACACGCTAAATACGAGCAATGCCGCCAACCCTGCGTTGGGAAATGCCTCCGATGGGACAAACATCGGCTTCACGGGTGGCCCCGTGCCTTATCGCCTCGCAGGCCAACCGAGCATTCCCAAGATTTCCAATCTGGTCGTTCCTGGACTCGCCTCGCCCACCAGTGGTCTGAATGTGAAGGTCACTGTGAGCGAACCCAATCCGTGATCGGCCGTTCATGAACCGCATCCTCGCTGTTCTCGCCCTGCTTCTGGTCACCTTGACTCCAGGCGCAGCCAAGGTCATCCGGGCAGAGTATTTCTTCAATACCGATCCCGGTGTTGGAAACGGGACGCCCATCGACCTCGATCCCGATGACCCGGGATTCACCGGCTTCGATCTGAGCATCCCGCCAGAGGACATCGCCGCGCTAGGTCCCGGCACGCATCAAGTCGTCGTACGGTATCAAGATGACACGCCTGACGAAACCCTCACATCCTTAGAAAGCTTCACGGTGACGACCGATCCCGTCACGTCCGCAGTGACTATCAGCCTGACCACCGAAGACGAGGTATCCTCGGGATCCGATTGGTCCATCGCCGCTGCTCGCACGTTTCACGTGATCCCCGCGACGGACCTCCCAGGAGCGGCTGCCACCGTGGCCAGTGGTGAATACCTCATCCTCCCTCACGAAAACACCACGCCCCCGGCATTGGGTTCAGGAACGCCCATCCCGCTGGGTGAGGCGAACGATGGCACCCATGAGATCGCTTTCCAGGTTCCCTCTAGCACCATCGCCACACTCGTCCCGGGTGAGCTCTACACGCTCTCCCTCCGTTTCCAAGACAGCCTCGGCGCGTGGTCGGTGACCCAGCAGCGCCTCTTCATGCGCGCGCCCATTCCCGAGGCGGATGGCGATGCCATTGTGAAAGGCGAGTACACGATCGCAGCCATGGATGGCACCCTGCTCCCAGCAGGCTTGGGATCAGGAGACATGCTCCTGTTGCCGGACCCTGTTAGCGGAGAGCTGATGCTCATGGCCACCCTCCCGCCAGAAGACATCGCCGCACTCGATCCTGGCACGTATACAATCACCATGCGTTTCCAAGATGATCAAGGGGACTGGTCCATCCCGCAGACGCGCACCTTTGCCGTCCCAGATCTCAATGGGGCGATGGATGAAGGGACCACCATTGTTGCGGGTGAATATTTCATTCTTCCTGACGGAGACCCGCTTACCCCGCCCGCCTTGGGCAGCGGCACCCCGATTGCCCTACCTGCCGCGATCGACGGAACACTCACCGTGGCGGCTGCCATTCCCGGGTCCGCCTTTCCACCGGATGCCGCAGGCGTCCACCATCTCGGTGTGCGCTTTCAGGATGAGGCCGGTCGGTGGTCCATGACACACACGCGCACCACCCTGATTCCCGAACCTCAGCTCACCGCGGCTCTGATGGCGCGGCTTCGCTACAACATCTATGATCCCCAGGATCAATTGGTGGAAGAGGGCCAGCTATTTGGTCAGGACGCCGTCATTCCCTTCCCCTCGGATGTAGAGGACATCGCGGAAACACACCACCTCATGGTCGATCCCGATCCTTATCGGTTGGAAATGTATTTGTTAGACAACGAGGGTCAGGAACGCCACCACATCGAAGACACGTTTACCGTGGTCACTCACCGTGATCTCTGGGACGCCCTCTACTTCACGGATCCTGCTGACCGTGCGGATCCGCTCATCAGTGGCCCCCTCGCCGATCCCAACCATGATGGCGTGCCCAATCTCTTAGCCTTCGTGCTTGGATTGGATCCCCTCCTGGACAGCTGCGTTCTCGAGTTTATCCAGCTCGAGGGCGAACCTCATCTAACCCCACTCTCACAGATACCCACGATCATGCCCCCCGGCGTCACGCTACAGCTCGGAGGGCACGACGCGGTTCCAGTCGCCGACATCGTCTGGACTTATGAGACCGCCACGGATCTGATCCCGCAGCTGGTGAATACCGAGGACTTCAGCCTCCTCAGCCCAGTGGAAGCAAGCCGCTCGGATCGGCTCAACATCCATGCCGTGTTAGGGCCTGAAACCCGTCTACGCCACTTCTTCGATCTCTGCGCCGAACTCACCGGGACCTGGCCCTTCACGTATGTGCCGTAGATTGATTGAATGTGAACAGCAGATCAAATCCTGGCCATCTCCAAAATCGTGGCACGTCTCATTTCAAGGCGAAGTGGGCACTGGCCTAGTGTAGCCGGTCTCCAAACCTTCAACGAACGGCTCAGCTGGAGCGATGATGGAGCCCGATGAGCAAGACAGCATTCTACCTTCGACGACTTCGAGTGGGTCAACCTGGTGCCCAGCCAAGGGAGTGCCATCAATTCCATTGATCAGAGGATTGCCCAGCACGCATGCATGGGCTCAGGACAAGAAGCACTAAGCCCCTCGCCGAACTACGCTCCAATATTGTTCATGTGAACAGTCATCCTGCTGATTTGCAAGCTGAAAGACCGTTCTGAGAAATCTTCATCTTTCCCCGTCACCTTCCCCTCCTGGTTCTGAATGAAGGGGTGCAGGCAAACAACCAAACGCCTGACCTCACCTTCAACACATCCTCAGAACCATGAAAAGCACATCCACCCTCGCCAGCATCCTGAAAGTCAGCCTCGCCTCTGCCACGCTCCTCGCTTCCGCCGCCTTGAGCCAAGCAGCCACCGATCGCACCCTCATTCTCCTCCAGGAGAACACCGGAAACACCGGCCTCAACGACTACATCGATGGTCCGCTAGAGGACGCCGTCGTCGACTTCATCGACAATCTCGCCGAGGGATTCGAAACCTCTCAGTTTCAGTCCTTGGTCGCGGGCAAATACCAGCGCTTCGTCAATTTGAGCGATACGCGTTGCACCCGGAACAACCTCCTCAACGAACTCATCCGCCAGACACGCGATGGCTATGACATCGATCTCGTCATCCTCGGGCACGGAACGCGGGAGAAACTCATTCTACACGAACCACCAAGCCTGCAAATCAACAGCCGCTTCAGCAGCCGTTTCACCTTTCCCTCGATCCGACGCCTTCCCTTCGTCGCAGACAGTGGTGAACTCACCGGCGGCACTCGCGGCAACATCCGCTCTCTCCGCCGTGACGCTAGCACACTCACCAACGGCGAGATCACCGCATTCAACTTACGCCTCGTCTACATGTGCAACTGCTGGGGTAGCACGCTGAACGATGACTGGATCGCCGCTGGTGCCAAAGTGTCCGTGGGTTCTCGTTTCAACAACTTCATGCCAGAGCCCATGATCAACCTCTTCTTCAACGGCTTCATCCACGGTGACAAGCGCGTGTCCGAGGCAGCCCATGATTCCTTCACCTACTCCCGTGCCCTGTGGACGCCCATCTATGGCGACAGCCTGGCCGATGAAGCGCACTGCCTCGGCGATCCCACCTGCGAAGCCATGACCATGATCGAACAATCGCGCCCCGTTGTTCTCGGCCAGCGTCACCTGATCTTCGATGATGAGAAACAGCTCGATGTCGGTGAGTCCAAAGTCATCCGCGTCTATGCCAATCAGGCTAACAAGTTGGGGCACGTGCACCTCGTCGCCGGACAGCGCTATCGCTTCCAAGCCACCGGCAATTGGCGCAAAGCCCCCTGGGCAAGCTATGTCTCCGCCAACGGCACCTTGCCCACCTTCTGGGAGAAGAATCGCCACGCCGCCTACAACACGATGGCCCTCGTAGGAGAATACTTTAACAAGAACAACATCCTCACCTACAGCGGTCGCGCCTTCCGCATCGGCACCTCTCGCACCATCACCGCCTCTCGGCACGGCTTCCTCAACCTCTTGGCCAACGAGAACTTCTTCGCCTACGGCGACAACGCCGGTTCCGTCCGCGTCACCATCACCCGGACCCAGTAAGGAAGCCTCACACTACTCCAACCTTCATCTCACCCGAGCGGCGCGTTTCTCACCGGAACGCGCCGCTCTCACACCCTCCTCAATTCATGAAAGCCTTACACTGTTTCCTCTGGACCGGCCTTGCTGTCAGCAGCCTCGGAATCGGTTACCTCTTGTTAGACTCTCCCGCAGAAGCACCCGCCTCTTCACCCCAACTCACCCTTCCTCCACAAGCATTCTCCTTCTTTCCCGAAGCCACCGCGCCAACCGCTACCACCCCCCTTCCCACCGACCCAATCACCACCGAATGGAATGCCGAAGAAGCCGAGGCCATCCAGAAATGGACCGCTCGGTTTGATCACATTCTGAAGACCACCAAGACAAGAGAGGAAGCAGAGGCCAAGCTCATCGCCGCGCTCGATGCCGAATACTTCCCTTGGGTTCGAGCAGAAATCCATACCCTCACAGAATTGCCTCTACCAGAACGCTACGACGCGCTCGACACTCTTGAACTAGCTCTTACCGAGGGATCCAGTGCCTTGTTGGACGCGCTCGGGCTAGAGACCCGCCTCCACGGCGCTGGCATCTCACAGGCGCTCGACCTCCTCGCCGCGGAACGTCAGTATGCCCAAGTCGCCCCCACTCCGGACACGCGCCTGGGTCTACTTCAATTGGATCGCGAGCGGGAAGCTCGCCATCTTGCCCTGATAGAGCAGGGCCTTGAGGCAGATGCGCTCGCCACGGCCGTCGATCTGGAACTTGAGAACTGGTATCAAGAAGCGCGCGGCAAGCTCTTGGAGATCCAGCCTGAAGACGAGCAACCCATCGAGACGACAGCCACAGAGGCGATGGAAGCCCCCGCCGCCTAATCCCCCAACGCCCGGCCAACGGTAGTGTGACCTTAGAAAAGCGGACGGAGCGTCTTGAAGCGGGATCGAGCCTATCACAACTTTTGCGACCTTGGCTGTCTGAACGCGCCCCTTCAGGAGCGCACAAAACCCAGGGGCATGTTAGGACAAGAGGGACTGGCAGAATCCTTCACCGCTTAGTCAAATCTCGCTCATTGGGCAGGGATCACGAGAGTGTTGCCAGCAATAATGCGGTCCGAGGTGAGGCCATTGGCTCGCATGATGGACGCCTGGGACACACCGAAACGCACAGAGATCTCGGAAAGGGTATCGCCTCGTTGAATGACATGGTGCCGTGCGACGTTCGTCGTGGCCTGCGGGACTACCGCACTCGGACCGGAATAGTACGGTGCTGTCTGCCACGAAGACGCGGGGGTCGACGGCGTCGCCATGGGGGCGGCGACTTGGGGTGGCGCCGGTTGCACTGTTGTCAACGGCTGCCCATTGGGCGTGAAGCGCTGTCCCGGCTGGGCTACCGTTGCCGAAGGCATGGGCGTCGGGTAGGGAGAGGCCCCGGCGTTTGGCGCATAACCTCCGTAGCCGGCAGGCGGCATCGTTGTGACCCGCTGCGCGGTTCCCGGAGAGACCATCGGCTGCTGTGGAACCATCGGTTGTTGGGTAGTCGCCCAGCCCGTCTGGTAGCGTGGTGTCTGCGGCAGCGCCCCTCCTTGCCGATGGAAAGCTGCCGGGTCATACGTGCAACTGGCCGCGACCAGTGCCACGGCAGCTGCTAGCCAGCGGCCATAAACACCATGGTTTACAGGCTCACAACGAGGTTGTGGAGGAGTTGAAGAGGCCATGATTATCAAATTTTAATAAGATTTGAGAGAAATTCAACAAAACTTATTGATTAATTGGCCTTGGACACTTGGATCGCCGAACTATTCGGAGAATCGGCGCTCTTTCGAGTCTTTATTCCTGCCGAAGCCGGTAAAACAGGCGAATCCCACTTGGCGAGGTGTCATCGGCATGAAGTGTCGCCTCATTTGCCTCCAGCCACGTACCCAACGGTGTCCACTGAGAGAGGTCGCGACTGGATTCGACTTGGTAACGGGCCCCGGGAACGGCGTCCCACTGGAGGCGCCGCGCCCCGTCTGGCAAGACGTCTAGATTCAGAACGGGGAGGTCTCGCGTGGGAGCGCTGCCCATTTCAATGTCCCAGCCCACATCCTGCAACGCGGCGACATCGAGTTCGGTGAAGACCCGGAGTCGCGTGCCTGTCGCACAACTACTCGGGTCCATGCGGGCAATCTGCTCGACCCCTGCTGGCACGCCGAACTGCTCCAAGGTGAGACTGAGGACGTTGCGCCCATTGTCCGGGTCATGCCCCAAGGGATACACACAGGCACCATCATCCTGCCAGTGACTCGGATACGTGCTGGGCTGCATCGGCACGGGACCACCAAAGGAAGCCACGGCATGTGGTCCCCGAAAGACGGGCGCGGCAGGATCGCTCGTATCCGTGTGGGTCTGCCATGAATCCGAGGAGGACCCCAGACCTAGCAGGTGCCCTAATTCATGCAGTGCTGTCGGGACAAAGTCCGAACCCCATGAGCCATCCTCACGCCGTTCCGTGAGAGAGAAATTCCACGTTCGCTCCGTATCAAAGGTGATCTGGCCACCCCACGGACCGAAATCGAGAGCGCCCTCTCCGTGAGCAGGGCTACCATCGGGGTTCGTCTCCCCACGCGCTTGGATGTGATCGAACCACGCTTGGTTCCCGCTCGCTCGGAACCCACCCGCGCCGCCACGGCCAGCGGAGGCCAAGGGTTGCCCACCCGCATAAACGATGAGCGTGTCTCGCGGGACCACCAAATTGGGAATCTCATACGAGGCACCAGTCCCTGGATGCGAAATCCGCGCCGACCAACTGACATTGCCCACAAACGCTTCCGCATCGATAGGCTCCAGGTCATCTTGGAGGATCGATTCATAGAAATCGGCCACTGCTCGAAGTGCCGCCCGCTCTTGGGACCCCGTTTCTCCGAAGAAACCGTAAGTGTCCAGCGAGTAGTCGAGTTCAATCTCCAGCCCACGCAGCGACACGATCCCTAACAAATATATCAATACAGCGAATCTCATCATTTCGAATCATTTCCCAAAGCGACATAACACGCATGCAAGAGCGCATGCGCCTCCTCAACGAGGCGTTCTCCTGATCCCGCGGCCACGCGTGAGCTCACCACTTCATAAGCTCCTTGCCGGAATCCTTTGCGCGTGGGGACGTAGCCAATGCTCCCGTTCGACAGCTCCGTGATGATGGTTTGGCCGAAGGGTGAGGCTGCTTTCAAATCCAAGCCTAACTCCACAAAGATCTCTCCCGGCAACGCCACCCAACACAGCGCGTCCCCCACCGTGATGACTTGCACCTCCACCTCAAATGGGCGTCCCTCACGTTGGACCACGTCCATGACTTTGTGCGCGAAGACCAGCTGCATGAAGCTCCCTCGATTACGATCAGTCGTCTCCCCTTCAAGAATCGCCTTCGCCTTGACCGCAGCATCCTCGCTCAACTTGGGCAAATCCAATGCCACCCGTGTCGACCGCACTTGCAGTTTCCCCACAACTGGCTCGAGATGGCGCCAGGTCTTCAACACCTCACCGGCAAGGATCGTGCCCATCCGAGCCGCATTCTCCGGCCCTTTCTGCCGCGCGTTCCACGTCACATCCACGTGATTCAGGTCGCCGCACGCTCCGCTCGTGTAGAGAGTCACCAAGTCCGCATCGATCGCCGCGCGGAGATTCTCTGTGAGTGTGAAGGGCAAATCCGCCGAAATGATAGGGCCGCCCACGTTATCCAAATGCACGGCGTGATTGACATAGGCACCGAGGAAGCGTCCCGCCTCGGACCGCTCTCTCCAAGCGACCACGGGAACTGCCGGGTCAATGGGTCCCACTGGCTTGATAATGTTAGGGTTCATCTTGCCGGGATTCCACCCCACCGTGCCATCACGCATGTGAAAGCGCCGATGAAAGGCGATGCTATCCTCCTCACCTTCTGCCGCCAGGAGTTCAATCGGCACGCGCTTCTGAGAGGCTTCCGACACCGCTTGCGCAATCTTCGCTGGCAGCGCCTCACTGAATGCCTGGGCCAAGGGTTCATTCGCGCCCTGACGATCATACAAAGCATTCCCCGCCAACACTGGTCCCGTATGGGCGTGCGTTGCACTGATCATCACGTGGGCGGCGGGAATCCCCGTCTGCGCTTCCACCAAGGCACGCGCCTCTTCCACAAACGCCCGCCGCGTGCTGATCAAATCCAAGGCCACCATCGCCACCGTCGTCTCCGCCTGCTCCAGGACCCATGCCCGCGCGTAGAGATCATCATGCACCCCTTCCGAACCACGTCGGTGATAATACCCGGCTAACGGAGTCCCTAACGGCGGCGTGATCGCCACCATCGCTGAGCCCGCCTTCCACGAAATTTCTTCGCCTCGTGCAGCGACCGTCAACACCAACATCAGAAATGAAATCAACCAGCGTCTCATAAGGCCAGCCTACTCCAATCTAATCTCAAAAGGAAGGCATGATCGCGGCCCTATCCCTCAAGCCCCTGGATAGATTCGTTCATTTCCATCCCACTGCAGCCTGCCCTCCCGACAAGAGCAGTCGTTCGCTCACCTTGAAGGGATCAATCATCCCCTGCGACACGATCTTCGACGTCTTCACTCGGGACGGGGCCGACGCGAACTTCGTAGAAGCTGCGGGTGCGCTCGTTGGCATCAAGGGTGATGGAACTGATAGGGCCCGTGGCGAGCGTAGTGGAATCGGGGATGGGATCCCAGTCCCTGAGGTTGTCCGATTCCCAAATGCTGTAGACGATGTCTGGGACTGATTCCCATTCTAACATCATAGTGTCTGCTGTGAGGGTGGAGTTGGAGGTGAACTCCAATTTGGAATGAGGATCAAGCGGATCAGTACCGGCATCCGATTCTTGGGCGTTGGTGAGGCCGTCGCCGTCGCTGTCGAGCAGGGCATTGGCTTGGATATCGGCAGCGAAGCCGTAGAATTCAGCCCAGGCTTCGGTCACGTTGAGCGCGTTGACGGTGAGGCCGGTCTTGAGATTGCCTTCGTTGTGTTCGTGGGCGCCGATGTCGATGCGGTTCCCGGCGATACGGAGGCTGCCGCGTTGATCTGTGAGCGGAGCCGTGGTGATGTTAGGGTCTCCAGCATCGAGCGCGGGGCTCTGCGATTGCAGGGCGTGGGTTTCGGTCGGACCACCATTGCGAGCGAGTGGGCTGAGGTGGGCTTGGCCGAAGCGGTCCTCAGGAGCAATCCAGCCGGCGCTGTGCAAAGTATTCTCCACCAGGTTGTAGCGGAGGGAAACGACGTTGCCGAAGACATTGGGCCCCTGAATATCGGCGGCGTTGTTGGCGATGATGGTATGGCCGATATTCGCCGTGGCGCCGCTGGCATTGTAGAGTCCACCACCGTAGTCCGCCTCGTTAAAGGCAAGGGTGCTATGTCGCAATGTTAACGTCCCGGTGTTGTGAATGGCTCCGCCTTCCCCAAGATCACCATCCATCGTGAGGGAACGATTCGCGGAGAAGGTGCAGTTCTCCACGAGGGCGGTGCCGTGATTGAGAAGCCCGGCTCCGTCTTTCTTGAACATCACATTGTTGCGAACGGTGCAATTTCGAAGGGTGAAGACCCCGTAGTTGACCAAGGCAGGTGCTTGGCTATTGCGCAAGGTGAGGCCCTTCAAGGTCAGATCTGCGTTAGGGCCAATCTCAAAGAGGCCTAGTGCAGCGGTTTGCCCATCAAGGGTGAGGCCATCTGTGAGGGACGACGCATCAATCGTCAGTTGGTGATCCACAATAATGGCGTGTTTGCTAGGATTGATACGTAGTGTAGCACCATCCATCGTCAGGGGATCAAAGACGATGAGGTCCGCTGGCTCAAGGGCTTCCACGGCCGAGCGCAGCTCGCCACTGCCGAGGCGATCGGGATCCCAAGTGGTGACGGCACCATCGATATCGGAATCGACGACATAAGTCTGCAGTTCGTAGGCGCCAATGTCGGCCAGCTTGGTGCGGTTGCCGTCGCCATCGGCGATGCGGGTGCGTTCCCGTTGATCGCGGGCAGGGATGTTGAGCAGGGCGATCTCGCCTAACTGAAGCACGGAAGTCTGAGAGGGATCGGCGGTTGAGGGAAATGATAGACGAAAATGGCGATAGGCGCCTGGGGAATCAAATTCCAAGACCTGGCTGCTCCCGCGTCCTGGGAAAGCCGGTATGGTGCCTTCGGAAATGAGCGTGTAGCGGGTGCCATCCACGCTTCCTTCGATACGATAAGCCGCCGGATCCGCCGCGGGCAGCGTGGGCGCGGAAGTAAGCTCCATTCCATTCACGGTCCCAAGGCCAATGCTTGGCGAGACGATGAACTCCGCTCCCGCGGAAGCGACCCCTTCATTGAAGAGTGTGGTGATCTGGGACTTGGTGAGAGCGACCCCAAAGAGCGCAAGGTCGTCATAGCTGCCTTCGGCAAATCCGAAAAGGAGCGTCGTGAAGTCATCCAGCAGGGGAGCCGCTCCCGTATCGGACCCAACAAGCTCGCCATCGAGCCAGATCTGCCGTTGGAACCCATTCTTCACGACGACGAGATGATGCCATGCCGTCCAATCAACATTTCCCGGAGTGGCCACATCGAGTCCTGAGTCTCCCCCAGTCGTGCTCGTGATGAAACTGATCTCCGTTTCCGACTTGATCCCGGGTGCCCCCGCAACCAATCCCCATCCTTCAGCGCTTCCCGGGGAAATCAACGCGAGCGCTCCATTGGCTTCACTAGCATTCGCCCGTTTCTGCCACCAACTGACGGTGACCGTATCACGCAGAGCCACTTCATTGACGAACGTTCCCGATGCCGTCATGCCTTGTTCGGACTCCGCCAGGTAGAGGGCACGGTCACCCGCTTCACCGCTCCGGCCCTGACCATCTGCTGAAATGCTAGTCTCCGATTCCAACGTGCCGGTGATGCCGCGCACCCGATCGGTCGGATCCCCGGTCTCATTGAAGTCCCAGAAGGCAAGCAAATGCGTATCGTATGATTGATAGACTGTCGCCGAATCATTGTCGAAGGCCATCTCGGGTCCTGCAGCGGGCGGGCTGTTATTCGGACCACTCGCGGCCACGGGATCGCCAGGACGCACAATGTCCCTTCGGAGAACATCATCCTCGACATCAATGGCAGGGCTCCCTGCGCCCAAGGCGTGGGTGAGGGTCACTCCCCCGTTGTCTCGCAATGCCGTCGCGAGTTCCGCCTGCAGCCCCAACCTATCCGTCCCACTCTCGCCGGTGATGGTCGCGCCAGACGCATCCTCCAAGAGATTATGGCCCAAGGACATCAGCTCGCCCGTGTAATCAGGCCCCTCGTGATTGGCGAAGAGGCTGAAGCCTGACTGAACGGCACCGGCATTGTTGTGCATGCCGTCTCCGGTAATGCCAGCACTATTGTTCGCGAAGGTACAGTGATAGAGTTCGGAAATGTCTCCGTGATTGTAGACGCCGCCACCCGAACCGGAGGCCGTGTTGCCACTGATTGTCGTATGGTTGAGCACCAGGATCGTGTTCGAGAAATTATCGATACCGCCGCCATTGCCTGCCAGGGCGTGGTTGTTGGAAACGGTGCTGTGATTTAAGGTCAAACGGCCACCAAAGACGTTATCGATGCCGCCGCCCCAGGCGCCCGTGGCGGTGTTGTCATAGACGGAGCAGCGATTGAGAATGGCCGTCCCTTCATTGCGCATGCCGCCCCCACCGCCGGAGGAGACGTTGCCGTAGAGCTGGCAATCGTTCATGGTGAGGATGGCCGAGCTACTGACAGAAATGCCATGCGAATTGCCACCGGTGATCTTGAGGTTCTCAAACGTCGCGTTGGTCGTGCCACTGAGTGCGAAGACGCGGCTGGTGTCGTTTGCATCGATCACGATACCGTCGAGTGGAGCCAAGTTCATGAGTTGCTGCACCTCGGCAGTGCTCGCGCCGGTGTCATAAAGCATGACATCATCGATGAGGCCATCGAACTGATTTCCCACCAGGGGATTGCTACCGATATGAAGAGCGTGCGCGGCCGAGGGATCGTAGACGATGTTTCCGGATACTGCCTTCGTGGTCTGTAAGAGTCCGTTGAGATAGAGACGCATTTCATGACCATCGTAGGTGCCTACGACGAAGACCCATTGATCCGCAGGCGTCCCACCAAGACTCAAGATGGACTGGACGCCATCGCTGGTCTTGATGCTCCAAAGGAAGTAGCCCCCGAACCAACCGGATAGCGCGAAGGCAGCGTCATTGCTCACGATAGCCCGAACGTCGGAATAACTGCTAGGGCGCACCCAAGCCGCGACGGTGACTTGTTCCTCTGGGGTGAATCGGTTAGGCAAGATGTCGGCCGCGTGGCCGCTGTTGGCGGTGTCGAGCGCGTCCCCAAAGCTGGGCCGCGCGTTAGTCGAGCTGCGCGTGGCGCTGCCACTGATGACGACGGCTCCATCGCGGGCGACGTCATTGGGCACCTCGCCACCTTGATCGTCATCAAATCGCCAGAAGCCAAGGAGTTCGCCATTGGCAAGTTGGGCCGAGGCGCCGCCCGCGATGGTGAGGGTGTTGCCGCCGTTGAGATTGATGCTGCCATTGGCCAGGGTGCAGGTCTGCGTGCCCATGGCGTTGGTGTCAAAGCCGATGCGGTTGCCGATGCCACTGTTGGTGAGGGCGACGGCTTCGCGCAATGATAGGAGGTCGTCATTCGCATCCACGACGTCTTGCCCGGTCGTCACGACAATGGCTGGGATGTCAGCTTCAAAGGCGCCCATGTCGGGTCCGGCCACCCCATCGAGGTTGCCATCGCGGCCACGGGGGCGTCCCCGTTGATCGAAGCCAGAGTTGGCTGTGCCACCGGCATCAATGGCAGGGCTGCCCTGCTGCAAGCCATGCGTTTGCGTGGGGCCACCATTGCGCGCAAGCGGCAAGAGCAAGGGATCGGCATGGATATCGGTAGCGGCCAGGGTGGTGCCGTGCGTGATCCTCACCATGTTATAGCCATCGCTAGAAGGATCGCCATCGATGTCTTCATGGAAAGAACCCACTGCAGCGTTATTAGCCACAATGTTATTGTAGAAGAACCCGGGTCCGGGATTGGCCAAGAAGATGCCGCCGCCACTTGAGAACTGTCCGCTGGAGAAATTATCAGCGATGGTGCATTGGATGATATTGAAACGATCGACGTTCTCCAAATAGATGGCCCCGCCGCTGTCACCGGATTCGTTGTCCGAGAACGTGCAATTGATCATGTGGATCAAGGGCGAGAGCGAGAAGACACTGCTGTCGTATTTGCAGTAGAGAGCACCGCCTTTGCCGGTCGCTTCGCAGTTGCGGATGGTGACGTTCTCTAAGAAGAGGGCGCCGTAGTTCTCCAGAGCACCGCCGTCACCATCGACATACGAATCGGCAATGGTGAGATTCTTCAAGGTCATGCCAAAGCCAGAGAAGAACCTCACGGGCCGAATGGTCCCCCCGCCGCTGATGGTGAGTCCGGGCGCATCGCGTCCATCCCAAATGCGGCTGGACATGGTCACAGGGGTGCCCGTGATGAGGATCGTCTTGTCCGTCAAGGAGGGATCGAATCGAATGATGTTTCCGGCAGAATAGTGCGCGACTTCGCGGAGCGAATCGCCAGCACCGAGGCCGAGATCGCCATCGTCTTCATCGAGATGGGTCGTGACGATGACCTCGACCGGAGTCGTGATGGGTGTGGGAGCCGGTGCCTTGATGAGGATGGCGTGCTCAGCATCGGTGGGAATGCTTCCGGCGGTGTTGCAAGCGATGCTCACGCCTTGATCAGCCCCATCGCTTTGCACTCCAATGCTAGCACTCTCGCCACCTGGGTTGCCGGGCAAGTATTGGTAAATGATGTCGCCGCTTTCAAAGAGGATGACTTGGAAACTGAACGTCGCCGTTCCATTGAATGGACGCACGTTGTTCCATTGATAAATGCTGATCCAACCGCGGCCTCCGGAGGGAATGGGCGGGCGATACGGATGTGCTTGGTAGCGGAAGGTCTGGTGATACACCGCCGCATCCCCTTCGACGACAAGGTCATCGTGATAGGGATAGATTCTTGCACCACCACCCACATTGGGAACGGCTGGGATGGGGCAATCGTTCGAGTGATCATTTCCGAGATCATTCTCATCACTCGTCAGGTAACCATTGGAAGACAGATAGATGCTGAAGAGCGTGTCGCCAAAGAAAGGGAACGAAATGCCCAAGGGTGCCTCCACAATGCCGTCGTCGGTCTCCGTCATGATGGCTTCGCCGCTCTCGGAAATGTCAATCCAACGAAAGGGAACGTCTTCAGGATGACTCACATTCGTACCACCGGACGCATAGGAAGGCGAGGGGGCGGCGAATCCCTGGGCCGGACCGCTCAAGGCCGAGAGTGTGCCGTCTTCACGGTAACCGCCAACCCAATAGTAGTACAATTGACCATCCAAAGCCGTTTCATCCGTGGTCGAGGTACCGAGAAACTGCTGGGAAACAGGATCAATGTCAGGGCGACCTGAGAAATCTGCGTCCTGCGGTGGTGACGTCGTCGTGGTGCGATAGAGCGCGCTGCCAAGCGTGTTGGGAATGGGATCCCAATTGATACTCACTTTGCCCGCGAGCGTGCCTTGAGTGGCCGTGATACTCACTGGCTCACCGATGCTTCCCGTGTCGTCCGGGGACGCGGCGCTGGCTGCGTTGCCTTTGCGTGCCCGAATGCTATAGGTCACGACTTCGCCCAGACTGACGTTGGTGTCAATGTAAGGCGATTGAGTCACTGTGATGGTCGTGGCGGCTCCCCCATTGACACTCCGAGTCAGCACGTAGTCATCGATGCCGCTCACGGGAAGCCAACTCACCACCACGCGGTCAAAGTAATTGCCCTTACTCGCTCGGAAATTGTCTGGTGTAGGAATGGCGCGCTCGACCTTGACCCAATCACTCAGCGCGCTCTCCTGCCCTGTCACCGGTCCGTAGACCCGGACCGCGTAGTAGAAATCGCCTACTGCGGCGCTGTAATGTGAAGTCGATCCCTGATCCTCGCGCAGACCAAGACTGGAGGCGCCGTCGAGGCTCGGTGAGGTATTCACATACAGGACGCTGCGTTCGTAGGGATAGTCATAGTCCCAAGTGATGCGGTTCTCCACCCCACCGGTGTAGGTTCCAGCAAGATTGTTAGGCTTCTTCAAACCATAGGACTCGATTCCTTTGCGCACCGCCAAAGCCGCATTCAGCTTTCCGTAGCCATAGAAATTGTTGCGCGTGCGCCCATTGGCGTCCGCAGTGTAAGTGTCAGGGCCAATCTTATCGCAGGCTTCATGCAGGAGATTCCGCGCGGTCGCGGCATCCAGATCTGGATTGACCGAAAGCAGCAAAGCACCGATTCCAGATGCCAAGGGCGAGGCGGAAGAGGTGCCATTGAAAGTGTAGGTGTAGTTGCTCGTTGTGTAGCCTTCTTCGCCACTGATGTCCGTGGTGACGATGTTTCCTGCCAGAAATCCAGTGGGCGTGACCAGATCGAGCCCTTGCGCTTGGGTGCCGAACTGCGAGTAATCGACACGATTGTCATACGTCGTGCTGCCACCCACCCCGATGACCGACGGCCGGCTGGCGGGATAGCCAGGATCGGTCCTGACACTATCTGCAGCGAATCCTTTCACGCGCGAGGAGTGCTTGGTAAACGTCATGCGACCAGGTATCCCCGAAACCGTCAGCAGCTTGACATCGTCGATGTAGAATTCGAAGAGATCCTTGTCCTGCTCAGTCGACACCCAGAGATCAAACTCGATCTGGCCGGACACCGTTTCCACGATGTAGGTGAGATCAGCAGTCTCACTTCCTTGCACGTTACCCGTCCTCAACGTGCCATTCCCACCCGTGCCCTTGGCACGCCCACTGTCGAACGCCAGTTCCCATCCGTTCGCCGAACTCGTGGTGAAACCCTCAGCAGTGCCATCATCAAATCCAGACACAACCGTGCCCTCGCTGGTCGGCACGCTAACATTGTCAATCCACACCGCATTATCCCCATCCCCTATAGTAGGATTTCGATGGTAACGCCAACGAAAGCTCTGCGCACCAGAAGGATCAAAGATCCCACCCAGAAACGTCCGAAGATCGACCTTCACACGCATCCATCCACTAGCACTATTGCCAGTTGCGGCAAAGAGAAGACAGCCCTTGCCATTTCTCCCCTGCGTGGCAGCAGCATCCAGTGCGGAGTTGTAGACAGCGCTTGAACCTGCGGAGAAGCTCATGTTGACCACATCCGCGCCCTGCCAGCTGTTCCCCGTTCCCGTCAATCCAGCGACATAACGCATCCCTTCTGCCTTTTGAGAATTGGTGCTTCCCAATTTCATGGGAAGCCACGAGCAGTTAGGAGCGATGCCAGAGCTGCCTTTGCCATTGTCCCCTTTGGCCACCGCCACACCCGACACGGCCGTGCCATGATTGGAACGCCCATAGGGCTTGTTAAACAAGGCAGAAACGAGGTCGATCAAGTCATCGCGGTTAGGCTGGACCACATAGGCCTCGTCGTCAGGGAAATCCGGCAAGGCCGCACGCAAGAGCGTCAAGTAGTCTGTGCGATACGACTCCACGTCGTCTTCGGACATTTCGAGAGTGATGTCGCCGTTGACATTGTAGACCTTGAAGAACAGCTCCGTCTCTCCAACTTCCCTACTGATGTAGACCCGTGGCGTGCCGACCGCGGGCGCCGGGACGTAATCGTTCGGGTCAAAGAAGATCCTATCAAAGCCAGAAATGTCAGGCGCACCCAAGGACACACTGTAACGGACGCCATTTCCACCGCGGATGTAGTCAAAGGTGGAGCGCCCGAGAAAGGAGCTCGGATCGTTGTCGTCCGCATAGGAATCCCAGCCATTGACATCATCAATGAAGCCATTGGCGTCATCATCGATCCCATTGGTCCGCCGATCATTTCCATTTGCATCCGTCCCCGTCTCCCCCTCGTTGATGGCTAAGTTAGGCTTAAGGTCTTCATGATCGAGATCGAAGGCATCATCGATCACGGCCACCACAATCTCAGGCGAGCCTTTGCTTGTGCGCCAAGCTTCTTCCGCATCCACATCCGCATCCAACTTGCCGTCGATCTGGCCCTTGTTCTCAAGATGCCAGGAATCGGGATAAAGCGGATCATTGGGAACGCTTGCCGGACGCGATTCGGAGATGAAATCAGGTTCTGCCCAAACCACACGAGGATCCGCACTGAGCGCATCCACTTGGGCAAAGAGATGCTCCGCTCGCTTGTCGGACAGCGTTAGGATAAACTCATCTCTGCTCCCTTTGAGGGGTCTCACATCATCCCACTCGGCTCCAAAGTAGGTCTCCGCTTCCACCCCCGGAGCCAGTTTCACAATCATGTCGCCAAACGCGATCAGCTTCAGCCCTGTGTCGGGATCAATGTGGATTGGATTGGCGGCCTCGAAATCTGCGAGCCCCGCCTCGCGCACGTCTTCAATCACGCGATCCAAACGGGCTGGATCGGCGTGTTGCCTTGAGATCTCCTCAGGCGGCGCCATCAACTCCACCACGCCATTGGGCCAGGTCCCGCGCCAACGATAGCCTTCCAGAGGTCCACCTACCTTGATTAAAGCCGCCGCGAACACAGGCGGAGACACCCCTTCCACGGCCCGAACCGAGACCCCGCCCGCGAGCCGATACAACGACCGTCTCCCCAGATCTGGTGCCGCATAGGATTCGTCCGCATCCAGGTGATCCGGCCCCGGTGCCGGCATGATCGTGACCCCCGCACCAGGTTGAAGGGCGGGGATGTCTCTGGATTCCGGCACCTCCGGAGCTGTGAACTCCTTTGTTGGATCCCATGGACGTGCGTGCCTCCACACGAGGATCAGGAGGACGAAGGCACAGAACGTAACGAAGGCATTTCTCACAGGAATTCAGGGTGGGTTCACTCCTTACTATGAAATCGCGGCCACGGCGTTTGCGTGAAAGCAAAGAAATGTCAGCCGATCCATTTGTTGATTGACTTTGTAATTACAAAGTAGTTTCTTGGAATGTATGAAGACATGTCGTTCGCTTCCAATCAGAATCAGACGGCGTCAGGCAGGGGTGGCGCTGGTGACGGTGATGAGCATCTTGGCTGTGCTCGTGATTCTCCTCATTGCCATCTTTAGTCTGGCGGGGACCGAGCAGCGTTCGGCGTCGGCCTATTCGGACGGGGTACGGGTGCGCCAGTTGGCGGACATCCCGGTGAACCTCGCCTTGAGTCAGATCCGCGAGGCTGTGCGTCCGGATCGCTCAAAGAGCCTCTTTGGCAAGATTCAGCCCACGCTGTGGACCTCGCAGCCAGGCATGATCCGCACCTTTCAGACGGACGGCACCGTTGGCGAGTCGTTCAAACTCTATTCGGCAGCGCGCATGGTGATCTCGGACCCGGCCGAGCTGGAAGCGGAAGCGCGTGCACTGGAACGCTGGCAACAGCAACCACACCGCTATGTGGACATCAACGCTCCGGCCATCACCTATGACACCGCCGGGAGAGAAGATGGGCGGCATTTCCCCATCCTCGATCCGCGTGCCAAGACGGTGGATGGCGTGGAGGGTTTGGATTTCGCGTCCTTCCCTGGTTATCAGGAAGGGAAACGGCTGCCCATGCCGGTGGAATGGTTGTATGTGTTAGAAGATGGGCGTTGGGGCACCCTCGATACCAACGGTAGCTTTGTGAGTAGTGACCCCGACGCTCAGGTCAGCGATCGCAATCCCATCGTGGCCCGCTTAGCTTTCTGGACAGATGACGAAACGAGTAAGATCAATGTGAACAACGCGGCAGAGGGCGTGCCTTGGGCCAAACCCGTAGCAACAACGGAAGAAGGCAAGCGCTTTGCTCAGATCCAGCCGGTGACCAATGAGGTGCAGCGCTATCCAGGCCACCCAGCCACCACTTGCCTGAGCGCCGTGTTCTTTCCGAACAAATACGTCGATGGCGAGGGAGACCACAAACTGACCCTGTCAGAATTGCAAGCAATCACAGAGTTGGCCCCCAAGGTGCGCTTTGGCGGCACTGCAGATGGCACGCGCGACAGCGACGATCCCATCGTCTTGGATCGTGATCGTCTCTATGCCTCCGTGGACGACGCGGTCTTCAATGTTCGCCGGGAAGACAGTCCGCTTCTCCAACTCTTGCCGGATGGCAAAGGCCACATCGAACGCGCCCGCGGCCTCTTGACCACGCGTAGCCATGCTCCCGAACTGAATGCCCACGGGCGACCGCGCATCAATCTCTGGCCCATTCACGAAGAGGACAGTGACGACACACGCACGAGCTATGATCAGTTCCTCGCCTTTGCCTCCACGCTGCGTGAGGGCAACAACAAGTATTTCTTTCAACGTCGCGACCACTCCTCTCGGCACGGCGAATTCTATCGCCGGGCGGATGGCGAGAACGTGGATCTCTTTCTCTATCTGATGCACCAAGTCTACCGCCCCATCCCAGGCTTAGGAAAGTCGTTAGCAGAGAAATACGGAGCCCAGAAGCGAGCGCCTTTCTCCCCGCGTTACTATGAAGATGAGAGCGAATACAAGCTCGATCACTTCGCCATTCCACTCATGATGATCGACTACATCCGCGGGGTGAATCTGCACGATGGCAACGTCGCCCAGCCCTACGCGCCGCTCGATGGCAGCAGCAGCTCATTTGGGCAAATCGCCGGCATTAACCTCATCGGGCGTCGCCTCCTGAGCGACAATGGGACGGATCAGCAAGGCGCACGCTGGCATCAGGAAACGCTCGAGCCACGCGGCCCGGGGCGCTTGTTCACACTCTCTGAGGCCGCTCTGGTGCTCTACACCACGGCCGAGGTGCGGCTCACTGCCTGGCCAGAGGGAGGGCAACCGCGCTTCCAAATGATAGGCGGCCAAAGTGGCGACGCCCGCGTCGTGCAACGCATTGTCTCTAACAACCATCCCCAATACGCCGAATGGATCGGCAGGAAGTACGGTCCTGAAGATGTGGGAAAAACGTTCGCCTTTGTCGAAGTAGGATTGATCCCAGAACTCTTCAGCGTGAGTCAGGGCTATCATCAGATCCATCCGAAACAAAGCTTGCGCTTGCTGGTTGGCGGGACGGGCTACCGAGGTGGCTTCGATGAGGAAGTGGGGCTCCGAGTGAACGGCATCCCGTTGCAACTGTGGGGTCAAAGCGTCTCCGCTCCTGACAACTCCATCCGTGGTCCAGTCGTGATGACCGCCAATCCCGAAAGCAGTGATATCCGTGGCGATCTCCCTGCGGGTTGGTATGGCTGGGGAGGAAGTGGCGGTTACCGTCTCTTACGCTTTGGCGAATTCCAATTGAGTCCCAGTGATCCCGGTTGGCATGGAGATGCCTTCCTCGCCAACGGCCAAGGCCCTCTGAGAGCTTTCTACTGCCAGACCCCGATCGTCCTCCGAGAAGACGAGACACTCACATTAGAACAGGACGCTCCCATTCGGCTCGTGCTCTATGACACCATCGGCACCCAGGCGACGGGCACAGGGAATATTGTTCAAGTCTTCAATCTACGGTGGGCCGATCCAGGCGAGTCGATCACCTTCGATCCTCCCAAACGCAACACGGGTGACTACGCCGGATGGACCCGCCGTTTCAACCGCGCCGCCAGTGCCAACGCCCGCGAGAATCCCATACGCCTGTTAGAGCGCGAAGGACGCGAGTTGGTGAAAGGCCTCGTGGTTAGTCATGGCGATTACCGTCATGTCGCGGCGAAACGGAACGTGCCAAGCGAACTCTTCCGCCGTCACCCGCGCACCGAAACTCATCAGGCGGCCCACTCCCTCGTCTGGGCCCTGCCCAATGGCGCTGAAATCGCCCCGGGAATCACTCTGGGTGATGACCTCCATGGTCGCAACCTCGTCGACGGCGTGAACTACGATCGCGGGAATCGTCCCGACTTCACTTTTGACCCCAATGACCGTGACACTTTCGCACCTTTGCTAGGCAACGCCTATCGCTTTCCCATCGATCCCACGATCACACGGGATTTCGACAATGGCGTCGGAGCAGCACCTGATGGAGCCTATATCAACAAAGCCGACGACGGCGCCGATGACGTTCCGGGCAGCAATATCTTTAATCTGAAATATCCCTACTACGACGCGGGTGAATGGACGGCCGGTGACAGCTACAGTGATCGCAATGTGGAGAATTTCTCGCCAAACCGCATGGTCGCCTCCGCGGTGACCTTTGGTTCGCTCCCCAGCGCGAGTCAAGCCAACGCCCCTTGGACCTGCCTCCTCTTCCGACCCAATGTCGCTCCTAGTCCCGATCAGCACCCCCATCTCGGCGAACCCGGAAACGGCATGCGCCATGTCGGTGATCGCGACACGATGGATGGATTCAGCGTCCCACAAATGGCGTCCGTGACGGACGACCCGCAACTCCCGGCAGATCACCATTGGCTCGATCTCTTCTGGATGCCGATTGTGGAGCCCTATCCCATCAGCGATCCCTTTGCGACCTCGGGCAAAGTGAATTTGAACTATCACATGATGCCATTCCAGCATATCAAGCGCGCCACCGCCTTGCACGCTGTCCTCAAATCAGAGCGTTTGTTAGCCATCCCCGCTACGGCTGGCGAAAGCTATAAGGACATGCGGAAATGGGACCGCGGTTGGTATCACAAGATTGATGCGAATGAGACGTTGAAGCAATGGGAGGCACGCTTTGCCGAGGGTGGCGTCTTCAAGTCTGCCAGTGAGATCTGCGAAATGTTCCTCTATCCAGAGGGTGAAACCTGGGATGAGGAAGGGCATAACATTCGCCAATTCTGGTGGAAACACCGGCTCACCGGCGACAACACGTTGGAGCGCCCTTACGGGAATCTGTATCCGCGACTCACAACCAAATCGAATACCTTCAAAGTCTATATGACCGTGCAGACCCTGCAGAAAGACCGCACCACGCCGCCCAACACTTTTGTGCCTGGGACGGATCAGGTCACCGCAGAGTATCGGGGCTCAGCCGTCATTGAACGTTACCTCGACCCCAATGCTCCCGGCATGCCTGATTATCTCAATCACCAAGCCGAACCTAACGAGCCGTCACTAGAGGGTTTCTATCAATATCGGGTGGTGAATGTGCGGCAATTTGCGCATTGACTTGCGCCTATTACCAGATCTTGACCCGCTCGGCTCTTGGCAGATAGAGACGGTCCCCGTCTTTCAGCTCGAATGCATCATAAAAGCCCGGGACATTCTTCATGACACCGTTGACACGATATTCCATAGGCGAATGCGGATCCGTGAGCAGGCGCTTGCTCAATTCGGCGTCACGATATTTGCCTCGAAAACACTGCGCCCACCCAATGAAGAAGCGTTGGTTTCCCGTGAGGCCGTCCAGAACGGGAGCCTCCTTTCCATCCAAGGCCAATTGGTAGGCTTGATAAGCGACGGTGATCCCGGCGAGATCTCCAATATTCTCACCCAAAGTGAGTTCACCATTAACCGCCATCTTGTCAAGAGGGCTGTATGCATTGTATTGGTCGACCAACCCGGCAGCGCGCTCTTGGAAACGGGTCGCATCTTCCTCTGTCCACCAATCACGCAAGTTCCCGTCACCCGCGTATTTGCGCCCCTGATCATCAAATCCATGGCTGATCTCATGTCCGATCACGCCTCCAATTGCTCCATAATTGATGGCATCATCGGCCTCCACATCAAAGAAGGGCGGCTGGAGAATCGCCGCGGGAAAAACGATCTCATTGCCTTCGGGATTGTAATAGGCATTCACCGTTTGCGGCGTCATGAACCACTCATTCTTATCCACCGGTTGCCCTAATTTGTTCAAATTCCGCTGATGCTCGAATTCGATCGCTCGCCGGCGATTCCCAAAGAGATCTCCCGCGCGAATGGTCAGGGCGCTGTAATCGCGCCACTCATCGGAGTATCCAATCTTCGTCGTGAACGCAGCCAATTTCTCTTGAGCTGCGGCCTTCGTCTCTGGGCCCATCCATTCCAAGCCATCAATGCCTACTTTAAAAGCGCGCAAGAGATTCGCGACCAAGATCTCCATCCGCTCTTTGGCTTCAGGTTTGAAATGGCGCGCCACATAGAGCTTGCCCACCATTTCCCCCAGCGCACTTTCCACCATGGAGACGGCTCGCTTCCATCGCGGACGATTCGCCTCGACACCACTGAGCGTTTTCCCAAAGAACGCAAAGTGCCGATCCACGAATGCTGGACTCAGATAGGGCGCTGCATCGCGAATCACATGGAAGGCCATATAGTGCTTCCATGTTTCGATTGGGGTTTCTGCCAGAATGGCAGGAAGAGCTTCCACAT
The DNA here is from genome assembly GCA_030425385.1 of Verrucomicrobiia bacterium. GTDB lineage: Bacteria > Verrucomicrobiota > Verrucomicrobiia > Verrucomicrobiales > DEV007 > JAACDM01. The sequence goes on from JAUIAH010000005.1 coordinate 259,320, forward strand.
AAGAAGGCTGACGCACGATGACATTTCCCGATGCAGGAAGGTCCGCGCCTTGGGCAAAGGCATCCCAGGGCCATCCTTTGAACGCTTCACCCAAGGCTCCCCATGCAACTTTATTATAGGTGGCTTCACGGTCTCGGCTTTTCACGCGTGACCACTGGGCCTCGGCCAGCTGTTTCTCTAAGGCCAGGATAGCAGTGGCCGCACGATCAGCGTTAGGCATTTCTGCCAGCGTTAAGAGATCCTCGATCGCCTCAAGATAGCCTTCCCGAATGGTTTCAAACTTCTCGCCGTCGTTGAGGTAATAGTCACGATCCGGCAACCCGAGACCCGCTTGCGTGAATTTAACGATGTATTCGTCCGATTTCTTGGAGTCCTGATCCACATACGCGCCGATGGGCGCGGTGATATTAAGGCTTTGCAAGTGTCCCAGGTGCTGGACGATTGCCTCTTTAGATTCAAGCGCAGCGATCGCTTGCAAATCCTGGGCGATCGGTTGGGCGCCCAAGGCATCGATCGCCTTCACATCCATGAAGCTCCGGTAAAGATCGCCCACTTTCTGGGCATCCGAACCTTCGGCCCGATCCGTCGCCGAGGTCGCTTCCTCAATGATTTGGCGCAGATTCACCTCCGCCTGGTCCGCCAGTTCCGTGAAGGATGCATAGCGCGACCTGTCCTCCGGAATCGGAGTGTTCTTCAGCCACGTACCATTGACGTGACGAAAGAAATCATCTTGAGGCCGGACACTAGTGTCGAAGTTGTCGAGGACAACGCCGGAGGGATTCTCGGCCGTCATGGTTCCTAGAAGGCCGATGGTGACACAGAGACATGGGAGTAGGCGAGCGCGCATCTGCGATGCTAATCGCCCGGGCCGAGCGGCGCAAATGCCCACTCGCCAGGAAGGATGGCTTCCTCTAAGGTCCACCGCATGAATCGCTTCACGCTGCTTGTCCTGGCGCTGGTCTCCCTCCCAGCGTCCGCCCAAGACATCCGCTTTGACCGCGACATCCGCCCGCTCCTCTCGCGGAGCTGCTACGAATGCCACGGTCCCGACGGGCACGAGCGCCAAGGCAACTTGCGTCTGGATCAGCCCGACGGCGCGGAAGGAGCCCTGCGCACGCACCGAGGCGAAACCGCCATTCTGCCAGAGCATCCTGACAAAAGCACGGTTTGGCATCGGATCACCACGGATGATCCCGATGCCCTCATGCCACCTCCAGAATCAAACAAGCCGCCTTTGAGCGCGGAAGAGAAAGCGTTGATTGAAGCGTGGATTGCCCAAGGAGCACCTTACGAAGATTTCTGGGCCTTTGTCCCACCGAAAGAGCCTGCTCCACCACAGGTCAAGGATCCCTCTTGGAGTGCGCAACCGATCGATCACTTTGTCTTGCGCACCCTGGATCGCCAGGCGCTCCAGCCCAGTCCTCGCGCGGACAAACGCACCCTCATTCGTCGTGTGACATTTGATCTTACGGGCTTGCCACCCACTCGACAGGAAATCGCCGCATTCCTCGCTGACGATTCCCCGCAAGCCTACGAGCATCTGGTGGATCGCTTGCTCAAGTCTCCGGCCTATGGCGAGCACATGACGAAGTATTGGCTCGACCTCGTGCGCTTTGCCGATACGAACGGCATCCATCACGATCACTACCGGGAAATGACTCCCTACCGCGACTGGGTCATTCGCGCCTTCAACGAGAATCTCCCTTATAGTGACTTTGTGAGAGATCAACTCGCTGGCGATCTCCATCCCAACCCCACGCGCGATCAGCTCATCGCCTCGGGCTTTCATCGTCTTCACCTGATCATCGATGTCGGAACCGCGCTCCCCGAGGAGAGTCATGTGCGCAATGTCATCGATCGGGTCACCGCCGTGGGTACTGCCTTCATGGGGCTGACCGTGCAATGCGCGGTCTGTCATGATCACAAATACGATCCGCTGACGATGAAGGACTTCTACCAGCTCTACGCCTTCTTCAATAACATTGATGCCACACCAGAGACGGGGCGACGCAGCGGCACGGATTTCCGTCGCGGGTTGCAGTCCCCTTACATCAATCTCACGACGGAAGCGGAAGCCGCAACCTTGGAGCAGCTTCAGAAAGCGTTGGCCGCAGCCAAAGCTGAGGGAGAGAAGAGCGCGCCATTCAAGAAAGCGCAGCAGGCGCATGACGACTTCCTTCTGAGTCTTCCCGCCGCCATGGTCATGAGAGAACGTGAGGATCCACGTCCCGCGCACCTGCTCATTCGCGGCGCTTATGATGCCCCTGGAGAAGAGGTCACCCGTGACACCCCCGGCTTCCTCCCACCCCTCACGGATGCCCCTAAGGAAGGGCTCGCCAGCCGGATGGACCTGGCCAACTGGTTCCTCCGCTCCGACCACCCACTCACGGCGCGAGTCGCGGTGAATCGGATCTGGCAACAGTTCTTTGGGGTGGGTCTCGTCAAGACCTCGGAAGACTTTGGCGCCCAAGGTGAATGGCCGAGCCATCCGGACTTGTTAGACCATCTGGCGGTTTCCTTCATGGCTTCCGGATGGGATGTGAAGGATCTCGTCAAGCGCATTGTCCTGACAGAAACCTATCAGCAATCCGCAGACGCGGACCCGGAAGCCTTCGCCAAGGATCCGGAGAATCGCCATTTGGCACGCGGCGCGCGTTTCCGCATGGACTCGGAGATGATCCGCGATCAGATCCTCGCCACGAGCGGCCTCCTTCATCGCGAACTCTATGGCAAAAGTGTGAAGCCACCGCAACCTGCTGGGCTGTGGCGCGCCGTTGGCATGCCCAGTTCTTACCCCAAAGCCTTTGTCGCCGACGAGGGCGATCGCATCTATCGCCGCAGCGTCTACACCTTCTGGAAACGTGGGATGCCGCCACCCCAAATGACCATTCTCAATGCCCCGACGCGCGAGGCGTGCACCGCCCGGCGCGAACGGACAAACACGCCGTTGCAAGCACTCCTCCTTCTCAATGAATCGGAATACCTCCGGGCAGCCCGTCATCTTGCACACGCGAGCCTCACAGAGTCGCCATCATTGCGAACGGAACAACGGATCGCTTGGCTCTACGAAACCATCACGAGCCATCTTCCAGACGCGAAGGAAACGAAAGCTCTCCATGAAGCTTTTGAAGAACTCAAGACGCTCTACGCGGCGACACCGGAACTCGCCATCGATCTATGTGAGGGCGTGGATACGAAGGATGCCTCGCGCTTAGCCGCATGGACCATGGTCACGAGCGCCCTCTACAATCTCGACGTGACCAAGACACGCCAGTGACTGGACCGTTTACTCACTAGCAAGCACTCATCGCCTAAGCACATCGGGGTGGCGGGATTCGAACCCACGACCTCTGCGTCCCGAACGCAGCGCACTACCAGGCTGTGCTACACCCCGTGATCGGTGTTTGGGAGCGTGGGCGAAATTCGCAAGATCGACAACCGAAATCTCGTTCAGGGACCCACCTGGGAAAGTGCTACCGGCAGGAAATCAGCAACCTGATGAAAGTCTGGAGGATCATGGGCAAGCGGAGCGGCAGAGAAGTGGTGGCGCGCTTCGGAAGGGCCTAGAATGAAGCAGACGTTGGCGCAGGAATCCGGTCCGAAAGCATAGTGGTCTTGGAGATAGGTCAGCGGAATGGTGAGCGCCGTTTGCCAACTGGAAGGAGAGGTTTTGTCAGAAAGCGCCGTGGGGATGAAGGGCCGCGATGGCTTCTCTTCTGCCGGCTGCCGATGCGCTTGAAACCGACAGGCCCACCAAGCGCCCCATGGACCCAGATTGATCTCCAAATAGGTCTCATTGGAGGCGTGTTTGAGAAACAGCTCACCCACATCATGGCGCCAAAGATCCGGCGTGAACGTCCCTGGCGCGGCCATTGCGAGAGGGTTGTGCGGCGGGCTCTCGCAGCCCACCGTGAAGCGCAAAGCGTCCTGAGTGATCGCGAGTGCGAACCACGGCGTGACGGGAGGCCGTTCGCTTTCAAGCGAACGCGTGAGGGGCTGTGGATGATGCTCCTGGTAGATGGAAAGGCTCTTCATGAACGTTGTCCTTCAGAAACGCACAAAGGCGGCTCCAGAGAGCCGCCTTTGAACCAATGAAATGGAAAAATGGTTGTTGGAAAGATCGGATGAGAAGGTTCTATCGGCGCTGCATGCCCCCCATCATTCCCAAAGGGGTGCCAGCACCAGAATTCTCAAAACCCTCGGGGCTCGCCCAAGGCTGAGTGGGGCCGCTTTCCGTGCCCCGCCATTGCATGCTTTCACACGCCCCGAAGAGCAGAAAGCAGGATGCCGCCAGCAGGATGTGCCAAGTGCCCTTCATGGTTACTCGTTGCTCTCCTTCTTGCTCTCAAAGATCACCGTATCGCCTGGCTGCGGTGCGGTGGTGCCAGCTTCTGGGACCACGTTGCCGACCACGCGTCCGCCAGAGACCGTCTTGACGACGACCATGCCCACGCGTTGGCCCGCACGCTCGACAATGACACGGTCATTGGGACTGATACCAGCTGTGTTTCCCATGTTCATGATGGCGAAACCCCACTCAGGATCGACCGCCGTGATCCGGGCGCGACGGGTCTTGCGATTGAAGGCCGCATTGGCTTCGGCGATCGTCTTGCGAAGGTTGCCGAGGACGCCGCGTTTGTCATTCACTTGGGCACGGAGACCATCGAGTTCGCTTTCTTGCTCCTCAATGGCTTGTTCCAGCTCCACTTGCTTGGTCGACTCCTCTTCCAAGGAGCTGTTGAGAGCATCGGGATCGGGAACGTTGGAACTCGTGAGAATGGTCGTGATCTCTTGGATCTCGGTGTTCACGCCGTTGAGTTGAGTCCGTGTGGTGTTGACGCTGTTGGTCCGGGACCGCACCTCGCGGCGGTTGAAATCGCGGCGGGCTTCAGCGTCATTGCGCACGGTCTTCGCAGTCGCGAGGGCGCTTTCCTGATCACCAATCGAGGCCTCTTCGGAGCGCATGTCTCCTTTGAGACGGGTGATCTTGGATTCCAAATCCTTGTTCTCCGTATGGAGCTTGAGGAATTCAGACTTGTTCTCATTGGCAACGAAAGCGCCATAGCCGGCAGCGATGGCCGCGAGAAGGAGGATGATCTTCGTCATGATACTTGCTTCTTAAAAACTGGATCGTTAGTTGCTGGCTTGCTCTTTGGGCAGCGGGTAAACGCGGTCACCTGCGCGAAGTTGGACCCCGGGAGCGACTGTGCCTTTGACCACATCCGCGACCGCACGGTTCTGGAGGAGATCCGTGATCTCGATTTGCCCAATTTCCACACCGCCGCGTCGGACAGCCAGGCGGGCACCTTCAGCGGCCTTCTGCTGATTGCCAGCCCCCACGATGACAAAGCCCCACTGCGGGTAGACCTGAGTGATCGAAGCCGAGAAATTCTCAGGAAGACGCCCTTCGCGCCGGTCTTCGATCTCTTTGCTAAGCTTATCAATTTGGGATTGGAGATTCTCGGCAGAACGCTGAGCGCTCCCGACCTGACCTTCCAGGCTGGAAAGGCGATTTGAGAGCGAGGCGTTCTTCGTGCGGAGGGAATCAAGACGGGCCACTGCCTCTTCGAGATTCCCCACTTCAGAAAGTTGAAGTTTCAAAGCTTCCAACTCGCCCTTCGCCGTGTCGAGCTCACCACTCAGGAGATCAATCTCCTCCTCCTTCTTCAATTTCTCAGCATCTAATTTCGCAGCCTCATCAGCAAGGGTCTCGCCTTCTTGCGTCGTGGACTCCACTTGAGACGTGAGATCAGCAAGCGTGCCTTTAGCATCTTCCAAATCGGTCTCAAGACGCGCCAAGGATTTCACTTGCGCCTCGTTATCCGCTCGGGCGGCGGTGAGACTCTCCTTATTCATGTAGCTAAGGACGGCGGAGCCTATCAGCGCGAGGAGCGCCAACGTGGTGAGCAAACTATGCATGGGTGTTCGATTACTAAGGTTACGAAGGTTGTAGAGAAACTCAGGCGTCTAAATGCTGGGCAAGGATTGGGTTTTGTCTCGAAGAAAGCGGGCTTTGGCAACCCTTTTCTGAGAACATTCTCAGGAGAAACCGACTCAAAGTGAGGCTTGACGCTAATTTCGCAGCGCTCAGTGGCTATGGCAAGGGCGAAGTGTTCTTTCTTAAAAAGGGGTTGCCGCGCGAGTCATGCGGTCTATCCCTTCCGTGCCAGGGACTATGGAGTGTCGGCTTGCGAACCCCGCCAGGCCCGAAAGGGAGCAACGGTAGTATGTCCGTCATTGTCATAGTTTCCTGGCATCTCCCTTTCCTCCCCTCACTTGCGGTTGACCCACTTCCTCCTTCTATCCTACCTTTGCGCCCATGCAGCTCGCGGACGTCCAGGATCGATTTGAAACCTTTCTGAAGGAGAAGGGGCTGCGTCAAACGCCTCAGCGCGAGGCTATTGTGCAATCCGCCTTCGCCTCTTCGGAGCATTTCACAGCGGACGATCTTTGGGATCGTGCTCGGAAACAAGACGCCTCCACGTCGCGTGCCACCGTCTACCGGACGCTTTCGCTCCTGGTTGAGAGTGGGCTGCTCCACGAGATCGATCTTGGGAAAGAGAATCGTCATTACGATCCAAATTTCCTCGATCACCCGAATCACAACCACCTGATCTGCACCGACTGTGAGAAGGTGGTGGAGTTCGAGGATGACCACATCAATCTCTTGGAAGATTGCATCACGCGGCGCTTGGGCTTCAAACCAAACCGCAAGATGATCCGGATCGAGGCCTCCTGTGATGAACTGAAACGTCTTGGGGCGTGCAGTCGCAATGAGGAGAGCGCGTCCGATGGGGATGATTAAAGGACTTGCGCCCTAGGGTGCGCCCACCATCTTCCCACCCTCATGTGGAAAGGCCGCTTTCAGGAAGAGACCACCGATTTGATGAAGCGTTTCGGCGAGTCCATCTCGTTCGATTGGCGACTCTTCAAACACGATATCCGTGCATCGATCGCGCATGCGCGAGGACTTGAGCGTGCGGGGATCTTAACAGCCGAAGAAGTGGCGCAGATCTCTTCAGGATTGCGCGAGATTGAGGGCGAAATCGCAGAAGGCACCTTCGCTTTCAGTGTCGACCTCGAAGACATCCACATGAATATCGAGAAGGCGCTGACCAACCGCATCGGTCCTGCAGGCGCGAAACTCCACACCGCGCGCAGTCGCAATGACCAGGTCGCAGTGGACATGCGTCTTTACGCCAAGGAAACGATCGATCTCATCGGCGGCAAGATTCAGGAACTGCAACGGAGCCTGGTCGGCCTCAGCCGGCGCTTTCCCGGGGCTGTCCTTCCGGGCTACACCCACTTGCAACGAGGCCAACCCGTTCTCTTGGGACATCACTTGTTAGCCTACGTGGAGATGTTAGAGCGTGATCGCGGACGTTTGCTGGACGCGCGCGTGCGGGTGGACTGCATGCCCTTGGGGAGCGGTGCTCTGGCGGGCTCTACCATTCTGATTGATCGGGAGGCGGTCGCCAAAGATCTCGGCTTTGCCTGCGTCAGTCGCAACAGCATGGATGCCGTGAGTGATCGCGACTTCATGGCAGAAATGTTATTCGCGTTGGCGTTGTTAGGCACGCACCTTTCGCGACTGAGTGAGGACGTCATTCTCTGGGTCTCGGCTGAGTTCGGATTCATGAGTCTTAGTGACGCCCACACGACTGGCTCCAGCCTGATGCCGCAGAAGAAGAATCCCGATGCCGCCGAACTGACGCGCGGCAAGACAGGGCGCTTGTATGGCAACCTCATCGCCTTGCTCACGACACTCAAGGGCTTGCCCATGACCTACAATCGTGATCTGCAAGAGGATAAGGAACGCCTCTTTGACTCAATTGATACCGCCGAGCTTTGCTTGAGCATCTTTGCCGAGATGATGGCTGAAGCGACCGTGAATGAAGCCGCCATGCGGGAGGCGGCGAGCGATCCCTTTCTCTTGGCCACTGATTTAGCCGACTACTTGGTCAAGGCTGGCGTACCCTTCCGTCAAGCGCACGAGGTGGTGGGCCAATTGACCGCCTATTCGCTAGAGCACGAGAAAGCCTTCCCCGACATGTCTCTGGCAGAATTCCAACAGTTTTCGGAAGCCTTTGGCGAGGATGTGTTTGCCATGCTTGAGCTCGACAAGGCCTTGGAGGCCCGTCAAGCCATCGGCGCCCCCTCGCCGACACGCGTCCGCAAGGAGCTCGCGAACTGGGCGACGGCGCTGGGCATGTCCGACTAGCAGTTTTATGAAAGCCGTCCTAGCAAAGGTCTTCGGAGCGCGCGAGAAGCTCGCTAAGCAGCGCGGACACGACGACAAGGAGATGCCGTTTCTGGAGCATCTCGAAGAATTGCGTCAGACGCTGATGAAGATCATCATCACGCTGATCATCGTCACGATCGGTGCGTTTGTCTTCCGCGAACCCTTGATGGATTTCATCAAGCGCCCGGTGGAATTGGCAGGCTTGGGCGCAACCATTGATCTCCCTGACGATGTCAACAAACAGGAATGGCGTCGCGTTCAAACCCTGGCCAAGACAGCGCGCGACCTCGACCCTGACATCCGCACCAATTTCTTCGCCAAAGCTTTGGGAGAAGAAGAGGCGCATTTGAGTCACTACGTTCAAGCCTTGCCCATCTTCAACGCGACCCTAGTTCTGGACAAAGAGGTCCGTGAGGCGTTTGTGAGGGAGGCTCTCAGCAATGACACCGAGTTGCGAGACACCGTGCTCAAGCTCGTGGAGAAGAATCCTGACGCCAAGGTGGATCGCCAGGGGAACCTCATCGAGATGAGCGCGCTCAACGTGCCTGAGGTATTCATGCTGTCCTTGAAGATCTCTCTCTTCGCCGGGCTGATCCTATCACTTCCATTACTTCTCTACTTCCTCGCGCAATTCATCTTTCCAGGTCTCACCGCGAAAGAGAAACGCGCCGTCCTGCCAGCGGTGGGCATTGGCTTCGGGCTCTTTCTCGTGGGGGCCGCCTTTGCCTATTGGGTGGTGACGCCACGCGTGTTGGAATTCTTCCACGGCTATGCCGATGAATTGGGTGTCGCCTCAGAATGGCGTATTGGCTACTATGTCAGTTTTGTGAGTCAGCTAGTGCTGATCTTTGGCCTGAGCTTTGAATTACCCGTCGTGGTGCTGACCCTCGTCAAGCTCGAGATTCTCAGCTATCAATTCATGGCGAAGAATCGCTCCTACGCCATCATCATCATCTTCACGGTGGCAGCCATCATCACGCCGACACCGGATGCGCCTACCCTCTGTCTCCTCGCGGTGCCGATGGTCATTCTCTACGAATTCTGCATCTGGATGGCCTTCTTCATGGATCGCAAGCGCAAGCGCTTGGAAGCCGAGGAAGAAGCCGAACGCGCTCTCGCACGCGAGCGTCGTTCCAAGGAACGTGCCGAAGCCCTCGCCAAGGCCTTGCCGCCAGCTGGGACAGTCGCGCAGTCGGCCACCAGTGACGAGCCCGGTTCTCCTCCTGCTGCCATGACGGACGACGATGCCAAGTCTGCCTTCGACGCCAATGATGCCCTGCAGGACGATGACGCCGACAGCCCTCCCGAACACGATGACTACGAGGAAGGATTTGGGCCACCAGAGGACATCGATTCCTATAATAGTGAAGATTTCCATAACCAACACTACCAGGAGAGCGAGGACAGGCATGAGAAGGACACGGCTGAGAATCGCGATCGGGTAGACATTGACGATCAGCCGAGTATTGACCAGAGAGAGGACGAACCTCGGGACGCCTCTGATGACGATGAGAAGTCAGAGCCTCCCAGCGACACCCGCAAATGATGTCTGCCCCTGCTGAGAACCCATCTGCCACTGAAGCCGCCACCGAAGAGCAGTCCACCCGCATGGACGTCATGGTGGTCGATAACTGGCTGATCTTCGATTGCCCGCACTGCTCACAGACCATCAAGCTGGATCGCAAAGACGGCGTCCATAACATCGAGTGCCCTTCCTGTGCGGCCGCCTTTGAACCTCTGTTAGACCGTGATGTCAAATTACCCCCCAAGAAGACCCCTGCTCGCCGTCGGCGTCGCGGTCCTCGAGGTACGGGAGAACCACGCCAGAAGGCCCCCAAGAGCCGCCCTACCCTTTCGAGTTTGCCTTCGGAAGGCGTGGTGAAACTGAATCTCGCTCCGGCCGAAATCGAGGAGAGTGGGGAGGATAACAAGCCGCCCATTCCTTCCAAACTACCCGTGCGATCAGCGTTAGAGCTAGAGCGACGACGCGTCGAGGCGACCAAGGACAACGAGACCAAGCAGCAAGATGAAACAGAGCTGAATGCCGTCATCGAGGAGCAGAGCGGTGGGAAATACAAGCGTATCCGCGTGCGCACACGGAAGAAGCGCGCCACCGAAGGCCAGCGGGCCATGCGGCTCTATATCCTATGCGGCCTCGCCGCCTTCACCGTGATCGGGCTGTCCCTGTGGGGAGCCTCTCAAATGTACAAGGATCAGTTAGCTGACGAGGACTCCATTGAAGAAAGCACGGACATCCTCTACGTGGACAGCAAGCCTATCGGCCCCGAGATCGGTACGAAAGAGCAGTTGTTAGGCCAATTTCATAAGGCCTCGACGGTGGATCAACTCCTCAAACTCATCCGCTCTCCGAAACGGCTCGAGCCCGTCATTCGCAACTACTATGGCGGGGATACCTTGCCCGCCCTCAATGCCACCCGCTTTGATGTGGATAGTGACACGCGAGATCTGCCGAAAGACTTTAGCAAATATGTCATGATCGCCGGATCCGATCGCTACACGCTCTACATCGAGAAGACCAAGTCCCATGGTTACCGTGTCGATTGGGAAAGCTTCGTCGGTCTGGGCGAAATGCCCTGGAAGGCCTTCATCGATTCCAGAGCCACAAAGACCACACGGATGCGTGCGTATTTGTCAGAGGCCAATTATTTCGAGCCTCCCTACGACAAGGATCGTTATCGGGTCTTGCGCTTGGAAGATCCCACACGCGAGCACGTGGTTTACGGATACTACAGCACCAACGACACTCAATTTCGCCGTCTGCGAGAGCGAGTCTACGAAGCCATCGGCGGCAATCAGGTGGCCAATATCGAGGAACAAGAGTTCGAGATTCCCGTGATCATCGATATCCGCTTCCGTTCGGGAGCGACGAACAACGCCCAGGTCGACATCGTGGAGTATGTCACCGATACCTGGCTCCGCCCCTGATCGACGACACCATGGCGTCTTGGTTGCAGCAGTTTCGCACCACGACGATCGACCTCGTTTACCCACCGCAGTGTCCCGGCTGTGGCGATTGGGCAGGCGAACGCGAGCCCCTCACCCTGTGCGCACGATGCCAGTCTGATTTGTGGGCTTGTGAGAAACCCTGTTGCCGCGTCTGTGGCGAGAGCTACCTCCCCGCAGGCACTGCCAGCTTTCAATGCCAAACCTGCCAAGGGAGAAACTTCGCCTTCGAATTTGCCGTCGCTCCCTATCAAAGTCGCGGCGTTCTCCGAGAACTCATTCATCGGCTCAAGTATCAGGGACATCTGTTTCTCCGGCCTTACCTGGGACGCCTCCTCGCCGAGGCGCTGCAAGACGAACGCCTTCAGGCCCTCTCCCCTGATTGGTGCACCATCCCCGTGCCCTTACATCATCGCCGATTCCGCGAACGCGAGTTCAATCAAGCCCTGGAACTCTGTCGCGAACTGAAGAAGCGCCGCGGCATTCCCACCCTTAATGCCCTCAAGCGCACGCGCTACACATCCTCACAGACACGTTATCAACGCCATCAGCGCATCGCCAATCTCAAGGACGCCTTCGCCGTGCGTTGGTATCGCGCCCGTGCGCTGCAAGACCGCGACGTAGCCCTGGTCGATGACGTCTTCACCACAGGCTCCACCGCCCACGAATGCGCACGGGTGCTCCGCGCTGCGGGAGCCAGAAAGGTAGTTGTGATCACTCTGGCTAGGGGCTAGATTTCCCCGCCCATCCAGACCCACCCGCTCACTCCATGCCCATCTTCAAGAAACCTCCCTTTGGCTTCACACGCACCAAGAAGAAAGAGATGCCGGAAGGCCTCTGGCACAAGTGCCCAGACTGCTCCAAGGTCATCCACGACATCGAGTTGGCAAAGAACCACCGTGTCTGCCACCACTGCGGGCATCATTTCCAACTCTCGGCTGAGGCGCGGCTCAAGCTCGTCACGGACGAGGATACGTTTGAAGAGACGGATGCTGACATCCACACCGTCGATGCCTTGGGCTTTGAAGGTTACGCTCAGAAGGTCGCCAAGTATCGCGAGAAGACCACGTTGAACGAGGCCATCGTCACCGGGCGCGCGACGATCCAGGGGCATCCTGTTAGCCTCGGAGTGATGGATTTCCGTTTCCTCGGTGCCAGCATGGGCTCCGTCGTGGGCGAGAAGATCACTCGCGTGATCGAACGCGCCACGAAAGAGCGACGGGCGGCCATCGTCTTCTCTGCCTCAGGGGGCGCACGCATGCATGAGGGCATCCTCAGCCTCATGCAGATGGCCAAGACCAGTGCCGCTCTCGGCCGCCACAGCGAGGCAGGGCTCCCCTACCTCTCCATACTCACTCACCCTACCACCGGCGGCGTCACTGCCAGTTTCGCCACGTTGGGAGATGTGATCCTCGCAGAACCCAAATGCATGATCGGCTTTGCTGGCCCACGCGTTGTCAAAGAGACTACCCATCAGAATCTCCCTCCCGGATTCCAAACCGCTGAGTTCATGTTAGAGCACGGCTTGGTTGATCGCATCGTGGAGCGCAAAGAAATGAAGGCCACGATTGGCACCCTGCTAGACTACATGATGCCGAATCAGGTACGCGCCTCGGCGTGATCCATCCATGCTCGATTGGCTCTACGGCCTCCAGGGCATCGGAGTAAAGTTAGGCCTTGAGAATACCAGGCGCTTGCTGGCGACCCTGCCCCAGCCTCCGTCGCCTCCTCGCCTCATCCACGTCGCTGGCACCAACGGCAAGGGATCCGTTTGCGCGTTTCTCGATGCCCTCACCCGCGCCCATGGCCTCCGCACTGGCCTCTTCACGTCACCCCACCTCATCCGTTACCACGAGCGGATCCGCATTGATGGCGAGCCTATCAGCGACACTTCGTTGAACCGTTGGCTAGGGCAAATCAAAGCCACCGTTGCGGATTGGGACCCGCATCCCAGTTTCTTTGAAATCACCCTCGCCCTGGGGATGGCCGCTTTCCATGAGGCCGAAGTCGAGATCATCATTCTTGAAACAGGGTTAGGCGGAAGGCTCGATGCCAGCAACGCTATCGCGGAGAAAGATCTCACTGTCATTACCCCCATCCACCTCGATCATACCCAAATCCTGGGCGACACGTTGGCAGCGATCGCCAAAGAGAAAGCCGGCATCTTCCGATCAGGCACCCCGATCGTCAGCGCCGCCCAAGCCCCGGAAGCCGAGGTCGCCCTGCGCCAAGCGGCTGCCACGCTCGCCGCGCCCATCCACTTCGTCGACCACGTGTATGACGCCCCCCTTGGCCTTCCGGGCGCCCACCAACGAGAGAATGCTGCCCTTGCGCATGCCGCCTTCCAGATGCTAGGCATTCCGTTAGACACGGACACCGCCGCAGATGCTCTCGCAGCAACCCAGTGGCCCGGGCGCTTTCAAACGCTTCACGATGACGCCGGCACCCTCATCATCGACGGCGCTCACAACCCAGCCTCCATCGCCGCTCTCGTCTCCACCTGGCGGGAAACGTTCGGATCACAGAAAGCCACCATCCTCTTTGGCTGCGCTCAAGAGAAAGCCATCGCCGAGAGCCTTGCTTTGTTAGAGCCCATTGCGGCTCGTTTCGTCTTCCTCCCAATCCACTCGCCTCGCTCGGAGTCCCCCGACACCCTCGCCTCTCAGACGACGGCACCCTCACAGATCGCGCAAAGCTTTGAAGAAGCTTTGCGCAAAGCGCTAGACTACCCAGAGCCAAGACTGGTCACCGGCTCCCTCTTCCTCGTTGGGGAGGCTCTCGCATCATGCGAAGGCCAGCATCGGCCCAGGCGCACCGCACAGTAATGAGGCTTTAGAACCATCCCACCACTTTGTAATCGTCAGAGCGGAGCAGCTCGCTGATGCTCCAAGCGATGAGCCTCTTCGATTTCTTCTTTCCTGAATGGGCGGAAGCCAGCCACCTCCGCCGCCTTGCTGATTCTGCAGAACTCACCGAACGCCGCGAACGCTTTGCAAGCCACCGGCAGCGCCATCAGCGCTTGGCCGCGAAACAATCTCAACACCGTATCGACACCCTTGAGAAAGAGTTGGAGGAAGCCACGCTGGTCATCGAGGCATTGATTGAACTGCTCGAAGAGAAGGATCTCGCGACCCGCACTGACCTCGCCTCCCGCGTCCACGCCATCGACGCCCGCGACGGCGTCGTCGACGGACGTCTCACGCCAGAAGCCAAACAGCCGTTCAAACCCAATCGACAATGGGAAGACCAGCGAGAGTAGCCCACCACTATCCCATCATTTCAATCATTCTCCATCTCTGGAAGCGCCTTGAGCAGGCGTTCGCGTGCCGCCTCACTCGGCGCGGCGACGCGGATGGCAGTGCGAGCCGCTCGCAGATCTTCGGGCGATGTTAGGGTTTGAAAGAACGCCATCGCTTCATCGGCATTGCTTCGCAGGAGGTTGGCTCCTGCCTGATACAGCGCCTCTCTTCGCTCCTTCCCCTCTGGCAGAGAGACTGTGTGGCGCAGAGCCGCCTCTGGCTGCTGCGCACTCCAGGCCTGCATCCCCTCTGTGATCGCGGCCGCGCGCATGCTCTCAGGCAAGGAATAGGCGAAATCAACGGCGTCCGCCGGCGTTGGCCATTGGTCGAGATCGTTGACGAGCGCCATCGCCAAGGGCTTCAATGTCCTCTCGCCATCTGACAATTGCGCTAAGGTGGCCTTCACCGTTTCCGCATCCTCTTTGACCCACTTGAGAGCGATCGATTCCAAGCGCCGCTGCCATTGTTGTCCGCCCGGTTGGGCAACCATCCACTCGAAGGCATGGCCCGGATCGGTCTCTGCCATGATCGTGGCTACGGCGTGCGTCCCGGCATCGCGCAAGCTTAGAGGCAAGGATGCGAGCACCTTGTGCGCCCCTTCCAGATCGTCTTTGGCCAGCTGCGCAAACGCGCGCTCGATCGTCTGCGTGCGTTCTCCCAATCCCGCGAAGCGACTCAGCCAATCCATGGTTCCTTGCGGATCGTCTAACAGACGCTCTTTCACTAGTGGAGCCAGGCTGCTTCCCCAGGGTCGGAAATCGGGCTCCAAACGGGCTGCGTCTTCTAACAGTTGCGCTGCCGCACCAGTATCTTCCTGCACGAGCTTTGAAAAGGCTTGTCGCAAGGCGCGCCGCCTCGTTTCACCGGACGGGAGTTGCTTGGCCCAGCTTGCGGCAGCCTCGGCATCGCTTGCTGCCCATCGCGAGGCCACACGATCGGCCATTTCTTGAGTGAAATAGGAATCGGGTAATGCTGAGAGAGCCTCGGCAAAGGCAGGCATCTCGAGCGGGAGCAAGGCATCGCTCGGCTCTAACATCGCATGATGCCGAAGAAGAAAGGCTCGTCCCATTGTAGGATCCTGAGAGAATCCATGGAAGATCAACGCCGTTACGGCCATGCGCCGCGTTCTCCCATCGGTGATGGCCAGAGCGAGCCGCTCCGCCTCGTCAGGATCACGCGCCACGAGCACGTCCATCGCGTTCCTGATCATCTGAGGATCTCGTTGCGCCACTCCATAGGCCAGGAAACCCGCCGGATCACGTGATGCCCATTGACTCCAAATTTGGTAGTGCTTCGTCTGCTCTCCCTGCAACGCCTGGCGAAAGGCGTCACCCGTAGTCGCGGAGCGCAGCGTTTGCAATTGCCTCAAGCGGCGTTCGTAGAGCGTTGACCTTCTCAAACCCTCGCCCATTTGCAACGCACTCGCCACCTTCGCCTCCTCCGTGCCATTGGGGGAAGTCACCTTCGAATTCACTGTCAGAATAACGCCATATCCCAGGCAACCACCTAACACGAGCAGTAACCCATCGATACTGAGAGGCCGCATGGATCGCTTCATTCTGGCAGCCCTCCCGTGGACAAGCGTTCCCAAGCCGCTTGCACCACGCCCGCCGCTTCCTCGCGAAGGGGTGATGATTCGATCTCTGATATCCAAGCGTCGGCTCCTTCAGGATCAAACTTTGCCACCGCATGGATCATTGCTAGTGCGGCCTGGTCTCGCAACGCGGACGGAGGCAATTCCGCTAGCCACTGCGAGGCTTCTTCCGGCGAGCGATCAGCCCACTGTTTCATCGGCTCGCGGATGGCAGGCCCTAACTGATCCGCCAATGCATGCTCGCCAGCCCAACGCACGGCGCGCTCCGGGTCGCGGATACCTAGACGCCACGCAGTGTTGCTTGCGAGCGTGCGGGCATCTTGGAACTGCCCGACTCCTTGCCACGACAAGGTCATCACCTCCTCATCCGTCACGCCCTGCCAGGTCTCTGGCAGGGCCGTGCGCCAATCGGATACGAGTTCTTGCGAGTACGCCTCCGCATCCTTCCATTGCATGGTGGTGGACAACGCCCCTAACACCATGGCCTTTGCCAAACGCTTCCGCTCCGGATCCACGATCGCATCCGTGTAGGCCCACGCATCTGGAAAGGCCTGCTTTCCCCACTCCCACAGCACGGCGGATCGGGCTTCATGATCATTCTCCTTCGTCAGCACCGCATCGGCCAATTTGCCGATTTCCTCTGTCGACCACGCATCGCAGATCCCCTTCCACCATTCGCCCCGCATGTTGGAGTCTCGAAGCCACTGACTCGTCCATTCCACATCATCGCGTGGCAGCCACTTGGCGGTCTGCCGGGTCAAGGAACTCTTCATTCCCAAGTGTTTCTGAACCCATTCCAAAGCACCCACCGCATCTTTGGAAGCAAGATGCTCTATCATTGCCTTCACCTCTTCATCATACCACGAATCCCGGAAATACCCTGACACTGTCTTCTCGTCGATCATGGGGGAAAGAAGCTCTAGCGCTCTGGCTGGATCACTCTCCGAGATCCCTAGCAAAGCACTGAGACGCACGCGTTTCTCTTCCAATGTCCGTTCGCCAGAGATCTCTGCCCACTCCAGGGCACCTTCGGGATCTTGCCTGGCCCATGCTCTCGCAATCGCCTTACGCGCGGCGAGTTCGACTCGCCCTTCCAAGCCCGCCTCTGCCGCAAGCGCCCTTTCAAGATCACGGGACGCCACGTCCTCGAAGGCGATGAGGATGCCCTCAGCAGGATAGCAGTCATCTGGCATGTCTTGACAAAAGGTGAGAAACATCTCCGCATCCACTTCCGCCGCCACCGCTGCAGCGCGATAGAAGCTGGTCAATCGCCAGTCTGGATCGGTAATGGTAAGGGCTGCCTTCAGCGCCTTGGCAGGATCCAAGGCTGCCCAAGCTTCGAAGAGAGCCACCGGTGAATGCCCGAGCGCTGCCAGATGGGCCGCTGCTTCCTCTGGATCCTCGGCAGCCCATTGATAGAGAAGCAGCTCGCGATCCCACCACTTGTTAGGCGTGCCCTCAGGTAAAGCCATGAGCGCATCATAACGCGCGGCAGCGCTCACCTCCGAAGAAGGAGGGATCGCGGCCACCTCGCTTGCTTGGACATTCCGCTCTATCATTTCGGTCACATCACTGGAAGGCGATCGCCATGCCAGCGTCGCCCCCACACTGAAGCCAATGAGGACGAACACACTTCTTCGGATCTTCATGGCAAGCTCACGGTTTCTCAGGGAGGGATTGTTCGCTCAGCCATCGAAGGGCCTCTGATTCTCCTAACAACATGCTGCGATGCGTATACTCGCGCAGAACCGTCCCCGAGATCTCGAATGGGAGGTTCATCCATTGTTCTGCTAGGAGCGAAGACTTCAGCAATGATCTCTGCTGCTTCGATTCTTCTTTCAAAGCTGTGCGATAGGCCTCAGGCGTGTGTTCGAGAAAGGCATACTCTCCAGACGGTTCAAGTTTCGCCAACAGGATTGCTTCCATTGACTGACTAACAAGCGTGCTCATCAGATTGCCACTCTCTTCTCCATACCGTTGACTGAACGCAAGCCCTGAGGCAACCACGCGATCCGCAGCCTCACGGTCTCCCGCGTCATAGAGATCCGCGCCATGACTACTCATTACCTTCATGAGTCGCTGCATCGTGTTCGGCTGTAGAAGGGCGTTCTGAAGCTGCTGCATATGGCCTGCTATGGGTGCCTCCTCCGAAGAGAATCCCAGGGAACTCGAGAAGGCTGTGAGATTGAGAAACATCTCCTTCGCATGGTTCTCAAAACCGCCCGCCCGCACGGCATCGACCACCAATTGTGCTGCGACGTCAGGGGCTTCCTCTGCCCACAGGGTTGCGGCTAGCCCGTAGGCAAGGGCATTGTCAGGGTCGTGCTCCACCAAGTGTCCCGAAAGTTCGCGCCGCTCGGCAAGTGCCAGTTTGTCCGAAGCAACCGCAGTGAAGAGCACGAGTGGATCCTCCGGGAAGCGATCCAAGGCCTCGCGAATCAGGGCCACATCACCGGTGAGCTTGAAGAGGCATGCCAAGGATTCCGCATCGCGTCCCCGCTCATTGAGAAACGCCTCAACGTCCTCATGATTGGGATTGGCAGCGGAGGCTATCAGTGTTGCCAAGGATCTTTCAGAGACCGCAGGCTTCTCTTCTGCTACCCCTCGCTCCTCAGGGAGGACCGTCAGATCGGCGGCCGCCTCTAGGTGCTTGTCAGGATCGGACTCCTCTTGTTGAGTGCCCGAGCGACTGCGCATCAGGTCACCAAGAAAGGACATGCCAACGCCACCTAACAGCACGCCAACGAGACCTACGATCCAAAGAGATCGGCTTGAGAATTGGCCATCCTTCATGAATGAAGCATGACCAGTTGGCTGCGGATGTCGAGGAGAAACGGATCGCTAGGAGAGGAACGAGGACTACTCATCCCGCGAGAGGATCTCGTTCCGCGCGGCCTCTCTGTTAGAATGGTTGACAATCTCGGCCGTCCAGGCCATGGCAGCATTGGGATCGATCTTCGCGACGACAGACGCATAGGCCATGATCGCGGCGTCGCGCTCGGGAGAGGAAGGCCGAGTTCCCAACCAAGCTCCGACGGCGTTGTAGTCGCGGTTTGCCCATATCGATACGGCACCCTTCATCGCCGTAGAGCGGATCTCCCCTGTCAGCTCTCGCTCCATGAACTCTATCATAGCCTCAGGAGCGTCTTTCAACCCAACGGTCGCCGCTTCAATGATCAGGTGGTTTCGAGCTACAGAATCGAGCAGATCCTGGTGTTGAGTGAGGGCCTGCGTGACAGACTCCAAGCCGCCCTCTTTGAACTCACCTCGGATCAACCCGCGGGAGAGAACAGATCGCATGCTCGTGTCTAGAGTCTGAGCCATCACTTTCCATCCTTCAGAACGTACCCATGCGTCTGCAGCCGCTTTGCCAATCGCGGAAACTGCCAAAGGATGTGCTTCCGGCCCAAGTTCCTGGACATAGTCCAATGCCTCCACCAGATCGGTTTCCGCTAGTTTCCCCATCACCAAAGATCGAAGCGGCAGTGTGGATTCGGTCGCCCAACTAGCTTCGTCCAGTATCGCTCTTGCCTTCCGAGGATCCAACTCGGCAAGTTTGGAGAATGCTGACAGGCGCACTTCCTGACGTGTTCCTTCGTCGAGATGTTCGGTCTCCGTCGCTCGGAGTATTCGTTCCGGATCTTGCTCTCCAATGAGAATGAGGAGAAATGAGGCCACCATCTTTGCTTGCTTGCTTCGTGCGGGATCGCTGACTTCTTGCAATTGATCAATCAGTGTTAGTATCTGATGGATAGTGCAATTCTCCATGGTATCCAAGACCACTGGCATGCTTCGAACCATGAAAGCCAGTTCAGACCTCTCGGTGTCAAAGGGGGCGAGGATTTCTCCTATCGAAGGGAGGGGAGTGGAGTTATGCGAATCGTGTCCGTGTGATTCTTGCGGAATGGTCTGCCATGCGGGCGACTCCTTTGTGAGGACAACTTCAGTCGATTGATCTGTGAGGCGGGCTACTCTTGCGCGAAGCTGGCGGAGCTTTGAGTGTTGCCATGCAAGAAGAATGCTAGCAATGAGCAATGATGCTAGAATAGCTTTCAGAACGGGGCTATTCATGGATGAATAGGAGCAGGTTCGTTGGTCGCGGTCGCCTGCGCTTTTCTCAAGACTCCTTCTGCTTCCTGAACGTCTTGTTTGGCGGGCGTAGGGGGTGTCATGGCTCCAAGTGGAAGCCTATCCATGAACAAGTCCTTAGATTCATCGGGTAGGTGATGAAGCGCAGCCTGTACCAATGGATGCCGATCGGAGGCATCGGCGGCCTCAATGAGGCGAAGCGCACGTGCTTCGCCTTCCCCGCCCGTTGGGACGAGCTTGGTGATCAGGTTCGTGTAGAGATGCTGGCGGAAACGAGAGTCGACGTCCATAGCAAGCTCGACCGCTGTGTCAGGATCACGATTGACCCCAACCATGCACAACTGTGAGAGCATGTGGTTGACAGGAGCGGCGTCCAATCCCTTGCCCTGCAGGGAGTCATCGTGGCGATGTTCGCGAAACCAGCTCAAGGCTGTCGGATAGTCGCTCGTGGCCCACTGCCCAAACAGGGCTGCCAATTCATGTGGGTCCTCGTTTTCCGAGGCAGCGATTCTCTCAAAGAGGCGTTGGTAACCACGCTCGCTGGAGTCCAAGTCGGCTAGGAGCTGGAGGATCATCGTTCTCGGGCGTCCATGGGTATCCGTCGCCGCCACTTCATCGGTCAAGGCATGCAAGTCTCCGTTTGAAAGTCGTCCTATTGGAATCATCACACGAACCATCCTCGCTATGTCATGACTCTCCATGGCCTCGGTCATTTCTTGGATGAGCTGTTCCGCCTTTAGAGGCTTCTCAAGACTCGCCAGGAACCCTTTGATGGGTGGTAGTCGCTCCCGTGTCGACCATCGTGACTCGGGCACGACCTGGGCCGTTGCCACGCTGCTGCGGAGAGTGTCGATCTGCAATTGAAGTGTCTTGGACTCTAAACGCTGGATAGCGAAGGGCACCGAAGTGCAGACAAATACCGCAAGCACGGCAATGGATGGCTTTGTTAGGTTCATGGCGAAGATGGATTGCCCGACGAGATTGTTCGTGGGGCCTGCCGGAGCAAGAGCCAGGGCTTTGGCAGGAAGCGAAGCGATGAGATGGGTAGGGGCAGCATTTGCAAATTCCTCGGCTAGTCCTGTCGCAATCACACTGACTGATAAGGTCACGCCACGTTTGCCCATCCATCGCTGTAATTTCTCAAGCGCACGCCGAGCACGCATCTTGCAGGCGGCTTCGGTGATGCCGGTGACAGTGGCAATTTCGCGGTAGCTCTGACCGGAGAAGTAACGCGCCAAGATCACTTCGCGGTCCTTGCACCCCAAGCGATCCAGTGATTCGTAGAGATCGGGCAGCACCTCACGCCAGGAATCCGCGTCACTTGTATTCATGATCCTATCAGAGTTGCATTCGACGGCATAGGCCTCCAGCTTCTGTTTGTGGAGTCCCAGTTCTCGCATCCGCCGTGCTGCCTCCAAGCGAGTGGCGGTGAAGAGCCATGCCGTGAACGATTGGTGAGTGGCCACCTGCTTCGCCTTCTTTGCCAGCGCGATGAACACGTTCTGCGTGATCTCTTCCGCAAGCTGAGGATTTCGCGTTCTACGGAGGGCTCCCGAGTACACGAGCCCGCTGTAATCCCGGACGATCTCGCAAAAGCTCGCTTCGTCTTGGGTCGCTGCAAATTGTGCTAAACTGGAATGCTCGGTTTCGGCCAATGGAACGCTCGGTTTGATCCTAACTGCGCGGCAAGTGACAAAAGTAACATGAATCTTTAAGAAATCAGCCAGCCGTCTTCACGAGACGCTCCCACAATCATGGAAGAATCGCCAGAGTACTCATAATTTGGTAACATTCGTGTGGTCGCTTGAAGACACCGAACGATACATCTCATGAAACGACGACTCCTTCTTCTCATCGCGCTCTATCCCCTCGTGACGTGGGGCCAAGAGGATACGCCTGCCTCGAGCGCCGAAACATTCCTCTTCAATCAAGCCGTCCATCAAACGGAGACCGCCGGGGATTTGGAGAAAGCGGCGGCATTATGGAAGCGATTGGTGGAGAATCACCATGAGAACACGAGTCAGAGGCTTTTGGAAACGGCTTTCCAACACTATCATCAAGTCCTCCAGGATCTCGGGCGTCACGACGAAGCCAAAGACATTCGTAGAGAGATCCTCAAGCGCTTCCCGCAAAGCGCCTACGCCAAGCAATTGCGCGAGGGAGCGGAATCGACCATGCCTTTGCCCGAACTCTTTGCCCAAGCAGACTTGTTAGGCATTTGGACTTCTTTGGCGTCTGAGGCTTGCCTGGAATTCTTGCCCGACAATCGCTTTCAAGAGTGGCCGTATCCATTCCTCGATGATCTGCCCACAGCGCTCGGCTCCTACGAGTTCCACAGTGATGCCCAGTTGGAGATCACGCTTCCAGGACGTGAGGCAAGGCGATACGAGTGGCAGATTCTGGGCAATGAACTCCTCCTAGAGTCATCCGAAGGCAAGCAGCAACGGTTCCATCGCCAACGACGCCCCTTTCGCTTTCCAAAGAATCTTAGGAATTCTGGTCAACTCGTCGCCCTCTTGAATCTGAAAGCGCAGGAGGTGGAAGCCGCTTCCACCTTTGTTAGCGGAGGCGGCGATCCTAGAGAGTTCGCTAATCTGCTAGCCTCCACACGAGAATTGGATGTCGAAATGAAGCAACTCTCCGAGAACACTCCCGTAGCGTTGCTTGTACGCGCTGGGCTGACACTTGTTGATGTGGCGACGCAGGCCTACACAGGAGGAAATGTGGAGCTTGGAAACGCGGCGTTGAGTTGCTTTCACAACCTACATTGGGATGATTGGCAGGCAGCAAAGGAATTGAAGCGACATGTTGCGCCCTATCGCTTCTCTCATTCAGGCGTTGTAGGCGTTTGGAAAGGAGCAGTTCATGGCGTCGAGATGACGATGACCTTCGAAGAGCCATACGAATCTTATCCTAGCAAAGGACGATTCAAGAGTTCTTCACGCGAGCTCATGGACGAACTCGGATCGACAGCACACTATCACCTTTCCGGTGCCACGCTAAACTTGACCGGCTCCGGCCCACAGAGGGCTTCTGATGAAGGCCGCTTTCTCTTTGCGCGTCACGACAACCGTCTCGCGTTCTACGATGATTCTACCGGCGAGTTGTGTGGCAAGTTTCAAAGTGAGGCATTCGCAGCGCGAAGGGCGGCATTGCAGAGCTACTTTGATAGCCGCTTTCGAATCCTCCTTGCCCTTGTTGAGGTGAGCGAGCACGAAGCCATTCAATCGTTGCTGCGTCACACAGTCTATCATTTCGCCACGACAACAGAGGGCACACCTGCGGGAGTGATCGCGCGCACCACACAGCGCCAACTATCACAATTGCGACAAGCTTATCTCGAAGGCGACTCTCGCCGTGGCACGGCCCTCGCGAGAGCCCTGACGGGATCTCTCCAAATCCTGATCGAACGGCGCATGACACCGACTCTGATGGAGATCGGGATCGTCCTTCCCGACGCCCCTCCGGTCCATACAAGACCAGCCAATGGCGTCTATCACGGGACGACGATCCTGCGCCCCGTGGATTCCTATCTAGGAAGTGATCTCGTCCACCTCACCATGGCCTTTCGTTCTCGCATTGCTGAGGAGAAGCTGATCCAGAAGGCCTTGGAGACCGTGTCCGATGAGGAAAGGGAAGCCTTCTTGGAGATCTTTGGAGACATCCCGCAAGAAGAGATCCTCTTTATGTTAGAGAATCGATTATCGGTTCGTGCGAGGGAGAACGGCCCTCGACTTGAAATCTCAGCTTTTCGCCATCGCGATCCTGGACCTGCTGCCGCGCTCGGAAATCAGTTAGCCAAGCTCATCACCTCACTTCCTCCCAAGGAAGACCTAGGTTCATGGACGGTGGAGACTCTCGCAGATCCTGACCTGCCGGATCGACTCGTCTTGCACAACACCTCGGCCAATGCCCCGTCCATCCTGGCTCCATTGCCGGGGGTGCGTGGCCGTCATGCTCGGAAGATTCACTCGCCATTTGTCTATCAGAATTATGTCGCATTCCGCACCATCACGAATGACCATCAGATTCGGGCTCGGACGGGATGCTTCTTGCTCGTGGAGATTGGCGACGAACGCCTCGCTCTGAAACGAAACCCTGGACCTGCAGAGAATAACGAGATCTCCTTCACGGCCATCACGTGGAAAGACGGCACGATGGAGAAACGGACGCTCAAGGCCAAGCAGGTGATGGGGCCGGGTAGCACCTATTTCAAGCTGCAAGACTACCCACTCTACGCCGACGAATGGCTTTCCCCAATCGAACAGGATGGCCTCGTCATTTCGGCCGCGCGGACGTCGTGGGTAGAAGCCGAGGACATTGACTTCGACCATCGAGACCTCCTTTGGTATCGTTTGCAACGTTGACGCGAATCTCACAGGATCCCAAGCACCGCTTAGTGCATTTGCTAGCGCTTCTTGCGCTCACCGTCATGGTGCCGAGCGCGGCCCTTGCCTGGCTCTCTCGCAAGGCGCTCCAAAGGGATCGTGAAATGATCGCCGTGCGGTTTCGTGCCATGTGTCAGGATCAGTTGATGCAAGGGCGGCGTCGATGGGAAAGCGCATGGGAAGCGACGGAAATGCGATGGACGCAAGCGGCATCTTATGAATCCCTGGCCCAAGAACCGCTCTTTGCGGCTATCATGTGGCTAGATCCGCCCTTTCCTACGGACGACGTTGGCTCCGAGTCGAAACCGACGCGTCCTCTCCACGGAGACTGGCCGCAAGCTCGATGGTTGGAGTATCGAGAAGGCCGCTTTGAAGAAGCGCTCATTTGTTATGCGGGCATTGAGCACGTGGCGGCGGATACTGAGGAAGCTTGGAATGCGTGGAAGGGGAAGCTCCGTTGCCTGGTCAAAGATCATCGCATCGGAGAGGCCTTTCGCGAATGGGAACAGCGCAGGTCTACCAACCATCACCGCGCGCTCTGGGAAACGGCTCTCTATCTCCTTGAAGATGGTCACCTGCCCGAAGAGAGCGCCACGGCACTTGCTAGCCAGCTGAGAGATTGGTTAGGAGAGCCCACGAGATCCAATGTGCTCTTATCACTTTCACAGAGACTCTTCTTCATGGAGACGCTGTCAGCATTGGGAATCGATTGTCCCACGCTGGCAAGCGAACGTCGTCTCGCAAGCTTGACTGCGGAAGAGCGCGCTCCACCTGAAAGCCCTCTTCTCTTTGTCCCTGCTGGGGACGCTCTATGGAAAGCACGCGCCTTCGACGGACGAAGCCAAGTCTTTCTCGATGAAGCCGATCTCGCGCAGATCATCCGTGGAGGAGGTGAGGGCAATGCGTTCCTGACAGTGCATCCGCCTTCTGAAACCGAGAGCGCTTCAGAATTGCGACAGGAACTTTCAGGGCCTCTGCGAGGCTGGACCCTGGCAGTGGATGGGAGCCAGACGAACGAACTCCTGTCCGCCACGGCGGGATTGAGGAAACCCCTGACCGTATGGGTGAGCGGTTTGTCAGTTGCCGGCATGGCATTGGTGGCGACAGTGCTCTGCCGCGCCATCCTTCGCGAGGCCAAGCTCAATCGCTTGAAGAACGATTTCCTCGCCGCCGTCACGCACGAACTCAAGACGCCGGTCACCGCGATTGGTGTGTTAGTAGATCACTTGGATCATAAACGTTCTGAAGACCGCTCTTCCCAAGAGATCACCGAGTATCTTGGTTTGATCGGCAAGGAGAATGATCGCTTGGGGCGATTGATCGACCATTTCCTATCATTCTCACGGATGGAACGGAACAAACGGCATTTCGACAACGCCCCTGTCGCCTTGTCAGAGATCTTAGACGAAGCCGTGAAGGTGGTGAAAGCGCGCTATCCCGAAGAGGCGTCCCGGATCGTGCACGCGTTTCCTCGAGAAGCGCTCCTCCTTGAAGGGGATCGCGCAGCGCTTACCACGGTAGTCGTCAATCTGTTGGACAACGCGATCAAATACTCAGAGGAGACCATTCAACTCGCGTATGGCAGTGAAGGAAGCGTCGCGACCATCGCCGTTTCCGATTCTGGGATTGGGATGAATGCCGAAGAAATCAGTCAGGCCTTCGAAAAGTTCTACCGAGCCGACCAGAGCCTCACCAACGCTCGCAAAGGCGTCGGTCTGGGCTTGAGCATAGTTGACTTCATTGTGAGAGCGCACGGGGGAAGCGTCTCCATTGAGAGTCACCCCGGGCAGGGAAGCACTTTCACCGTTACCCTTCCACTACTCCAAGATGCCTCCGGTTGCTAACAGACACGCTATTCTCATTGTCGAAGATGATCCCGCCATCTTGCGCGGATTGAAAGACAGCTTTGAGTACGAGGGATACCGCACACGATGCGCCGTGGACGGCAATCTGGCGCTCGAACTCGCGGAGCAAGTGAAACCCGCCGTGATTCTCCTAGACATCATGCTTCCCGGACGTAACGGCTTTGATATCTGTCAGACGCTTCGACAACGGGGAAACGAAGTCCCGATCATCATGCTCACGGCCAAGAATCGGGAAGAAGATGTGGTCTTGGGTCTCAATCTCGGTGCCGACGACTATGTGACCAAGCCCTTCCGGATCCGCGAACTTCATGCCCGTGTCCGGCGTCTCCTAGACAAACGAGAGGATTTCGCCTTGAATCCCTGTCACTTTGGCGACGTCATCGTGGATCCCTTGCAGCGTCAGGTGACGCGAAGGGGTGTTTCCGTGAAGCTCCAGCCTAAGGAATTCGACCTCTTAATCTATCTGATTCGTCAAGCCAATCGTGTCGTGACCCGCGATCAGATTCTCGATCACGTGTGGGGCACGGATCACTTCGTGACTGATCGCAGCGTCGACCGGTGCATCACCAGTCTGCGCAAGAAGCTGGAGTCTGATCCTCGACGGCCCCGATGGATCAAGACAATCCACCGTGTCGGCTACACGTTTGCCGGAGAGCTCTAACGCTCGTCAACATGCGCTCGATTCCGAAACCACTCCCAAGCCCTTTCTTCGCCCAGAAGCATCACCCTATAAACCAACTCGCTGGAGGGTACCGAGTCGGCCCCAGAATGCATTGACTCCATGAGGGTAGACACTTCAGGCAACTGCTTTGCCTTCACCTCTGCTCGCCTTTCATCGAGGGTCGATCGGTAGTCACTCACACTCATTCCAAGAAACCGGTAATCTTCCGCCGGATCGAGTTTGTCCACCACGCGCCTCTCAATCCAGTTTCCGACTAATCGCTCGATGATGAGGGACTGGGTATCACTGAGCCGTTGTCCGAATGCGAGGGTGATGGCGTTCGTTGCATTGGCACCAGGGATTTCTCCTTGATCGCGGAGCACTTCTGCCTGCTCGACCATCGTTTGCGCCAGCTTTCTGAGCTTGCCCGGGTGAGGCGATCCAAGCCGGGACGCCGCGATCCAAGCCGCTTCGGCTGGATCGACACCCACGGATTCGTAGAACGAGATGCAGCCTAACAACTCTTCGGTTTGGTGAGTGCTATAGTCGGAACATTCCGCGCCGGTAGCGAGAGCTGCCAGTGCCGCTTCGGGCTTCGCATCCGCTATGACGGTCGCCATGAGATAGTGGGCCATGGCATTGTCAGGCTCTGCCGCGACCAGCCGTTGCGCCCATACGAGCGCCTCTTCCTGCGGAACCACGTCATGCATCAATACAACCATCGCGACTCGTGGGTCGTCGGGGAACATCTCCATGGCCTCACGCAAATGCGCGTCCTTCCAACCCAAGCGATAGGCGAGGACCAAGTTCTCTGCCGTGCGCCCCCGCTGGCCGAGAAAAGTCTCAATCTGTTTAGGGCTCGGCGTTTCCGTCAGCAATCTCCGAACGTCGGGTGTCAAGCGGCGCCTGCTTTCCGCACTTTGTGAGGGACGTGTGAGTGTCAGGGAAGGCGATGCGGCGGCAGAGGAAAGCGGTTCATCCGCACCATCTCTCACCGAGCTGATCCCATAAATCGCGGCTCCTAGGAGGAATCCTCCGGTAAGGCTGAAGAAGAGGTGTCGCCGCCGATACGTTCTCCTACGTCCACTACTCATCTTTCGTTTCGCGCACGCGATAGTAGCGCGTCTCTCTGTCAGGTAACAGGTGATGCAGGCGATCCTCGCGAACGCCTCCTGTGAGGGGCTCTTCGTTCACTGCCTTCCATGCGGAGAGATCCGTGGAGCTCTCAAGGTGATAGTGATAGCCTGGGCGTCCATTCCAAGAGATCCGGTGCGGCTGGGAGGATGCGCGGGTGGCGCTGAGTCCGACGCGCATGTGGTCGGTCCCGCCTGTCCACCCTTCGACCGGGTTTGTGCCTTCGTCCATCTCCACAAGGTTTGCCGTTCCGTCGTTGTCGAAGTCGTTGAGTGCATCGAGGACCCCGTCTGGCACGAGGGAATACGCGTTCCCGGTCGCGTCGGCGCGTTTGGGGTCAAAGGGGTTCTGGTGCCCCTCACGCTGGGGATCAAGATCCCGAATTTCGTCGCGATTGAAGAGACCGTCGCCGTCGTGATCGATGCTTAAGCGGAAGGCGTCGCGTCCTTGCGGAACGACGGTGAAGGTGAGGCCGTCCACGCGTTTGAGGAGGTCTTTCAGTTTGTAACTGACATTCATCTGATCCGAATCAAAGTAAGTGGTATCGGTGAGGCTATTGCCCTCAGGGGGGAGCAGCTTGATCGTGCGTCCGGGAGGCGAACCGTGGGTTTGAACGAAATCAGTTTCTCGCATGATCCAATGCCGCGCTTCGCCATCGATCCGTCCGTGGGCAATGATTGAGATGGTGCCTTCGTCCTCCGCGAAGCGCATGACGCTTGTCATCCGGTCCATCATCGCATTGGACCCAGCAGGGAATTCGTCGGACCGGTAGGTTTCTTGTTTCCCTGTCAGGGTGTGCGTTTCCACGCTGGGCGTTTGGCTAGACCAACTGCTACGTTCACTGTTAGAGGAATCATTGCCAGAGAAGGACAGGAGAAAGGCGGTGAGATCGGCGACTTCCTCGACCGATTGCACATCGAACATCGGTTGCGTGAGAAACTGCGGCAAGGTATCGACGCTCCCATCATGGAAGTAGCCGAAGCCGTGGAGACTCTCCTGGCGCGAAAGGCTGAGACCCTGCTTATCATAGAGATTGCGCAGCTGCGCGACCTTGAATGGGCCCTGACCAGCGCCCGTGAGCCCCGTGATGGCATGCGCCATTTCACCGCCATCCATGGGTTGCCCCCCACCAATGCCGCTCGTTTGTATATGGCACCCGAAACAGGTGAGATTGTTCATCTTGGGATGTGGACGCTGTTGAAAGAGCGTCAGCCCACGCTTAGCGTCCCCGTTAGGCAAGGGCTCACCGGCCTCACCGAAACGCCCCGCCGTGACCATGTCGGGAAGCGGCAACGCACTCGGCAGGGAGTTGTCTTCGTTTCGAAAGGGATTGGGTGGGAAATGGAGGGTGCGGAGGTACTCTTTGAATTCAACCATTTCATCGTCCGACAAGACTTCTTCGCGGCCTAACAAATCCGTATAGGTTGGGTTAAACTCTTCGAAGGTCGCCGTGTCGCCACGCCAGTGGAAGGGTCCTTTGCCGATGATGTCTTGAAAGGTCTGAGTGATCATGGGCCCTTTCATCGGATGCTGTGTGCGCGGCGTCTCTCCGCCAATGGGCATGGAACGCTTCGTGACTTCTAACTTCTTGCCATCGGGCACGCCAAGGTCCCAGGCCAAGCGATCCATTCTCCCATCCACATGGCACGAGCCACACGACACATGCCCCAGCCCCGAGCTGTGATGGGTATCGAACAAATGGCGTCTCCCGCGTTTCACCACTTCAGGGGTGGAATCTGGGAATCGCGTCCGTGAACGCTCTCTCATGGTGAGCGTGTCCACAACACTGACAGATGCCCCAAAGCGATTCAAGACGAAGAGCCGGTTGCCTTCGGGGCTCAACGCCATGCCCGTGGGCCCTTCACCCAGACGGACGGGCGAGGATTCCTCCAAGCGCTTCCCCTGAGCATCGATCACGATGAGATTGTTCGATCCTTTCCCCGTGATGTAGCCGCGGGTGCCGTCCACAGACCACAGAATCGCTCGTGGATCGCCCAACGACAGCTCACGCATGGCCTGCGGCACCCTAGGTGATTGATAGTCCAAATGGGGATTCAGATCGTGCGTGGTGTCCAGAAGACCAATCTTCACTCTTAGAAAGACACCATTGAGCACGGGCTGATAGCGGATGTGGTTCAACGCATCCGTCCCCACGAGCGTCGGGATCCCACTCAGAGGGTGCACGGCCAAGCCCATGCAAAGATTCATCGTGCCTCCGCGATAGCGGATCGATTCGTCGCTCGTGGAAATGGTGGCCACTTCGTGATCGAGCAGTTTCCATCCAGGCACCCGCCCTGACATGGCGGCCCTCTCGCCACTCACGAAGGTCGTCCAATCGGCCCCATTCTCGTCCATCCAGACACCATCCTCACGCTGTTTCACGATGAATCCAGTCTCGGGAGCCGTGCTCCGATTGATCGCTTCCCGGACGGGATAGGTGGCTTTGTAAGACGAGGGCGCAGGATTCTCCCCTCCGTAGGGGGATTCTTCATGGCTGACCATGTCTGGGGGAAAGGCTAACATGTCCTTATTGCGAATGCCGCCAGCAAGGATGGTGGTGCCGTTGCCCGTCTCAAAGAAGGCCACATGCACGTCTTGTCCATCCGGGCTCACCGCGAGCGCACGCGGTTCCTCACCCTTCAGGGGGAGCACCCGCGGCTCTGGGTCCAATGGATCCAAAGAGAAGATCTCCAAGCGATTCTCCTGAGAAACGGAGACATAGGCTTTCTCCGGCGCGCCAGCGAAGACCACGTCACAGGGCTCATCGCCCGTTTCCAGGGTTTGCGTCACGGTGCCCGATGGCACATCGATGACACTCACATTGTCCGAGAGATGTGCCACGGCCCAGGCTTCCGTCGCGGAGCGGAACCGTACACTGACTGGATCGAGTCCCACCGGCACGGTGAAAGCCATCGCCGGCTCCGGCTCGGTGATATCAAAGAAATGAATCGCCGCGTTGGCCGTATTACACACCGCGAGCAAGCGCCCATCAGGACTGAGATCCATTGGATGAATATGGGCCGACTCAAAGTTGGTGAAGTCCGTGAAGGGGCGACGGGACTCGATATTCTTCAGTTCTTCGGCTTGAAGGCCGACCACCAGAAAGGCCACTGAACCCAGAAGGCAGGCGGCGAGGGAGCAACAATTCATCTCGAGACAGGGTATAAAAGCGCATAATTTAGCGATTCCGTGCTCCTTTGCAAGACTCGACTTCTCGATTCGCCTTCGCGATGTATTAAAAAACCAACCTTTCTTTCTTGGCTGCGGCTCCGTGAATTGCTAGTCTCCCTGCTACGATGATTGCGATGCCTCGTCTCAGGGTCGCCATGGCTCTCGTTTCTCTGTTAGGGATAGCCGCGGCACAAGACGCTCTCTTGGAGCTTGAACTCACGATGACCAATGACCCTGATTTGCCTCATCAGGTGGCGTTCGTTTGGGAAGGAGCTCCAGACGTGGTTCTACAGCGCTCCCCCTCCCTTGCGACGCACGATTGGACCACGTTGCTAGACACACGCGGTCAACGTACTTTCAGCGAAAGTCGATTCGAACAGTTGGCCTTTTATCGTTTGGTGCGTTTGCCAGAGCTTGGAAGCACCACGCTCAGCGCTTTGGAGTGGCGCCTGACCGAAATGAACGCACGCCAGATCGAGCGCGCCGTGAATCCGATGGCGCACGATGATCCTGCCTTTGGCGAGACGCCGCCAGATGACGGCGATGGCGTTCATTCTCGCAATCTCTTTGGAGGAGTCGTTCCCTACGCCTGGGCGAGTCAACCGGGACTGATCCGGGTGTTTACGCCGGACGGATTCGAACGCGCGTTCAAACTATACTCTAGCAATGATAGTGTTGTGAGCGATTCTTCGGAGCTTTCCCAGGAATGGAAGGCTATGGATCATTGGCAGGAGGCGCCTCACCAATTCACCGATCTCAATGAGCCCATCGCAAAAGGCGACGGCGAGAAGCGCTTCCCCATCCTCGACCCGCGTGCTGAGACGGTGGGCGTGGAAGGCTTCGCCATTGATGAGGAGGCATTGCTAGGAACCATTCCCGGAGAAGCTCTTCCCATGCCCGCCGAATGGTTGTACGTTCTGGAAGACGGCTCGCTCGGCACGGTGGATGCCGGAGGCCGATGGACCGGTGAAGGCACCCCTTCCGAGAGCAATCCGATCGCAGCCCGACTTGCGTATTGGGCTGATGACGAATCCACGAAGATCAATGTGAATGTCGCGTCGGAGGGCATTCCCTGGGACGTGCCGCGCGCAGACACACCCCGCGAACGCGACTACGCAGGGAGGCAACCGCTGACCCAAGAGATCCAACGCCATCCGGGGCACCCCGTACAAACCTCATTGAGTAGCGTGCTCTATCCTGGCAAGCTAGCCAACCACACTGATCCTGACAAACGCCTTAGCGAGACCGAGCTAAAGCACCTCTTCGAGCTTGCCGTGCGGGCCGCGTATCGAGATCCGGCTGAGGGCACACTCACTCTTGACGACGATCCATGGTTCCTCACAGAGGCATCTTGGAAAGGGAAGGCCCATCGTCTGGGATTCACTCACGCCCATCAGCTCACAGGCTTTGTCACGACGAGCAACCCAGCCCCTGAAATCACGGTTCACGGGTTCCCCCGCATGAGTATCTGGCCGCTTCACGAGCGGGACGCATCCCCTGCTCGAAGCGCCTACGACGATCGGTCAGCCGCTCTTAGCACCTTGGGAGACGCACCCTATCATTTCCTCCGTCGCGATCCCAGTTCCCATCACGGAGAATTCTACACACGCAGCAATCGCCACAATGTGAAGCTTTTTAAGATGATCATGGACCAAACCTACGCGCGCGTGCCAGGCTATGGGAAATCCCTCGCGGCCAAGTATGGGGCTCGTCTGTCCGCCGAAGACTACTCGGACGATAGGGATTATGACAAGGATCACTATGCCATTGCCCTTGGGATGGTTGACAGGATCCGCACCACAAACATTGCAGATCCCGCCGTAGGCGATCCCTACGCTGGGGATAGCCTTCCTCACGGATCTGGTTCTGGCATGGTCGTTCCGATGAGCCTCATTGGGCGTGATTTCAAAGGCGACAATGGGTCGACTCAGCACGGGGCTCGCTGGGATGAACCAACCTTGGAGCCCCTCTCTGCCGGCCGTAACTACACGCTCTCCGAGGTCGTTCTCGTGGCGTATGTCACTGCGGGTACTACCATCAAGCATTGGAATCATGGGGCGCCGACGTTCGACGCCGACACGGGTAGTGATCGCGAGGTATTAAAACGCATCCTCGCCAACGAACATCCAGGATACCGCCGCCAATTCAGTGCTGCGGATGAGGGCAAGACCTTCTACGCGGTCGAAGTGGGTCTCTTTCCCGAGCTCTTCTCGCCAGCGCACGGCTACCCTGGCAAAGCGCCGAAGCAATCGCTCCGGCTGCTCACTGGCGGGCCGGGCTACCGCGGCGGACTTAGCTGGGATCGCGGCCTCAAGCTCAACGGCGAATCCCTCAGCCTCTGGGGCCACGCTGTTGAGAATGCAGCGAGTTCTCAGAAAGGCCCTCTCATTTCCACGGTCGAGTCCGACACGATCCTGACAGAGATCCACCGATTCCCACCGGAGTGGCGCTCTACCGGCGGTCTGGGAGGACCCCGCCTCATGCAGTTCGGCACCTTCACTTTTGGTCCAGACGCTGAGGGCTACCACGGCACTGCGTTTCTCGCGAATGGTTCGGGACCGCTTTCTCACTGGTTTTGTCAGAATCTGATCGTGCTGGAGCAAGGGGAGGAACTTGTCTTCACTCAGGAGGAGCCTATTCAGATCGCCCAATACAATGCGTATGCGCTGGGCGCGAATGTCGGGGCACTCTCACGCATCTTCAATCTCCGTCTGGCCCCGCCTGGCGGCGAACTGCGCGTGCCCGCGCCGGAACCTGGCCTCCTCTCGTACGGCGGGTGGACACGACGTGTCCGAACGTCTCTCCAACCCATTCTCGATGGCCGAAGCACGCCATTGCTTGACCGCTCTGAGTCAGAGGTGGTGAAGGGCCTTTCGGTCGCTCATGGTGATCATCGTCATGTGGCTGTGAAACGAATCATTCCGAGCGAACTCATGGCCCACCACCCACTCGCAGAGAAGCGGCGTTCCTCACACTCACTCACGTGGTCGACGATCAACGGCAATGTCAGAGATCGTGGCGCCACCCAGGGCCCAGAAGCCATTGGGCGCGGCCTCGTGGAAGGCGTGCGTTACGCTGATGAAGTCGTTCCTGACTTTGTGGGCGATCCCCGCCTGCGGACACGCTTTGCTCCGCTGTTAGGCGATCACTATCACTTTCCGATCGATCCTACCCACACCCGAGACTTTGACAACGGCTTGGCCCGTGAGCCTGATGGTCCCTATATCAACAGCGCCGATCATGGTGATGCCATTCCTAGCGCCAGTTCGTTGATTGATCAGAAATGGCCCTATTTCGATCACGCCGAACTTGCGGACGTCGCCCCGCCCCCGCTTGCAACCCGCTTTCCCCGACGCATGGCCCCATCGCCCGTCGCCTTCGGATCCTTGCCATCCGCAGCGCAGGCCAACGCTCCTTGGACCTGCTTACTCTTTCGCCCCAATGTCTCCGATCCTAACCGATACCCTCATCTTGGCGAACGCGGACACGGCATGATCTGGGAACGCAATCGCTCCACGCTCGATGGGCTTGAGGTCCCTCAAATGGCTTCCGTCACGGATGATCCCGCGCTGCCTCCAGACCACCTTTGGCTCGACTACTTCTGGATGCCCACCGCCACCCATCCCGGTATCGCCAGCCCCTTGGCGACTCAAGGCAAGGTGAACATGAACTACCAGCTCTTCCCTTACACCCACATCAAACGCGCCACCGCGATGCACGCCGTTCTCAAGGCAGAGGAAATCCTGGCCATCCCCACCGCGGCTGGCGGCACTTACAAAAGCACACGCGATAATCCCAACTGG
The DNA here is from genome assembly GCA_030425385.1 of Verrucomicrobiia bacterium. Taxonomy (GTDB): domain Bacteria; phylum Verrucomicrobiota; class Verrucomicrobiia; order Verrucomicrobiales; family DEV007; genus JAACDM01. The sequence goes on from JAUIAH010000005.1 coordinate 294,530, forward strand.
CGGCACCGCATCGATGCGGAGGAAACGCTCAAGCAGTTTGAAGCACGCTTTGCCCAGGGCGACATCTTTCTAACAGAATCCGAAATCTGTGAGCAATTCCTCGTCCCCGAAGGCCAAACCTGGGCTCCAGGCGCGGAAAGCCTCCGCAGCTTCTGGAACGCCCATCGCCTTTCGGGTGATAACACGTTGGAACGTCCTTATGCAGGACTCTACTCGCGTCTCACCACGCGATCCAACGCCTTCCGCATCCACTATCGCATCCAACTCATTGAGAAGTCCCCAAACAGCCCCGCAGACCGTTTCGATCCTAACAGCGACCGCATCACCGACGAGAAACGCGGCGCCAAAGTGCTCGAAAGGATCCTTGATTCCAAGGCCGTCCCTGACGCTTACCTTCGCCTCTACGAGACCACAGATCGGCCGCGCCTTGAACAGTTCTATCGGACGCTCGTGCGGGATGTTCCTTAAGGCATGCGATCTATTGAGACGCGGGGCGTGGCCAGTAGGCTGGTTCACGAAAGCGGCACCATGACTGCGCGCAGTCCAGAGCTTCGCTCGTCATTCCGTGCCCAAAGGTCCCTTCACGGAATTGGGTCGACGAGCTTGATTTGTTCGCGGAGCGCCGCTTCTAGCGACTCCAGTGCGGCTTCTGACCGCTTCTTATCCAGCAATGATCGGTGTTCCCTGTAAGCGTTAGCAATCGCGGATGCTAGCGCGGCAGCGTGCTCTGCTTCGTTTGAACGACAGGAAATCACGAGAGTATTCCATTTGCGGGCGGAGACATCCGTTTGACCTCTAAGTCGCTCGACCGCTTGCTGGGCACCGCATTTCCATCGAACATGAAGTTTAAGGTCCTCGACGGCCGCACTTAAGATCGCGGGTGATCGTATCACAGCGATCTCGGTGTCAGTGTAATCAGGCGTGTCCATATGGGTGAAATCACCGAGTGACGCATCGCTTGGCGGGGCCTGCGTTAGCATTAGCTCCACTTTCCCGACATACTCTTTCTGCGTTCTCACAGGAATATGGGCAATAGCCAGGAACTGCCCATGCAGCCACACGATCGCTGCCACGGCGATCACACAACCTCCCACACCAAAGAGCACTCTACGGAGGATGGTCGGAACAGCCACAGGATGGACGATAGCACCCTTCTATGTCACCTGTCCAGACGCCTCTCTCGAACAGTTCTATCGACGCTCGTGCGGGATGTTCCTTAAGGCATGCGATCTATTGAGGCGGGCCGTCTGCGTAGAGGCGCCAGGCCTTTGCCTTGATTGGATCGAACCTGGCCCATTGCTGAGCGACGTTCCAAGCGGCCCAGGAACGCGTGGGGCTCTCGGGGAGCCCTTCCACCCACGTGGAAGCAGCGCCTGGGCCTGCAGCTCCTCAGGACCTGACATAGACACCAATGGCACAAGCTTCTCAAGATAATCTTCGATAGGGCATTGGGCGATCTCCAGTGGCGAAAGTGTTGGCAAATCGAAGTCTGATGACCCCGCTCTCACATGAGTGGCTGCTGAATCCGGCTTATGGGTTTCTGCGAGTGGCTGCAGCCGCCTGCTCTCGCGTGCTGTCAAGGCGGGTGGAAGCGCGAACCAGCGGAGAGTCGTTCCGACGACAATCCCGGCTGCGAGAACGAGAAGGATTCGAAGCCACCGCGCCATCAAGATAATTCATGCCAGGATGCCCCCCATGCAAATGGAAGCGTAGCGGAGGACAACATCTGGGACGACAGGACGACGCCCTATGGCCATGATGCCAAGGACCATGGCCACTCCTCCCACCTTGCGACGAACCCTCTCCTTGCCACTGCTCTGTTTCTATGGCCTCGGCACCATCCTCGGAGCCGGAATCTACGTGCTCGTGGGGGAAGTGGCAGGAATCGCTGGGATGCAGGCGCCCATCGCGTTCCTCGTCGCCGCGGTGGTCTCGGGATTCACCGCGTTCTCGTATGCGGAACTAGCCTCACGCATTCCTAAAAGTGCGGGGGAAGCCGCCTACCTTCAGCACGCCTTTGGAAAGAAGATCCTCGCCGCGTGCGCAGGCTGGGGCGTGGTGATCACGGGAATCGTTTCCGCAGCGACCGTGACACATGGATTCGTGGGCTACCTTGATGTCTTCATCGCCTCTCCAGATGCCCCTGTGATGATTGTTAGTCTCTTGATCATTGGTGGGCTCGCCGCCTGGGGCGTGGGCGAATCTGTCATCGCCGCCAGTTTGGTTACCGGCTTGGAGATCGTGGGATTGCTCTTCGTGATCGGCCTCTCAGGACACCACCTCACGGACATCCCAGAACGCTGGCGAGAACTGACCCCTTCCTTCGCTTGGGGTTCATGGTCACCCATCTTGTTAGGCGGCTACTTGGCATTCTTCGCTTTCATCGGTTTCGAAGACATGGTGAACATGGCAGAGGAGGTGAAAGAACCACGAAGGAACGTGCCTCGAGCGATCCTCATGTGCTTGGCCATCGCCTCAGCTCTCTATGTCATCGTGGCACTGATCGCTGTCCTGGCATTATCTCCAGATGCCTTGGCTGGCGAGAAGGCGCCTCTGGCCAAGATCCTGTCAGCGAAGGGCCCTTGGGCCGCCTCCATCATCAGCCTGATCAGCATGGTCGCGGTGATCAATGGTGCCCTCATACAGGTCATCATGGCCTCGCGCGTGCTCTACGGCATGGGCAGCCAAGGGATCGCTCCAGCCACCTTTGCCATCATCCATCCGAAGACGCGTACACCATTGCTGGCCACCGGGGCCGTGACCGCGGTGATTCTCTTGTTAGCCTTGGGCTTCCCGTTAGTCGGCCTCGCCAAGACCTCTAGCACCGTCACCTTGATGGTCTTCGCCTTGGTCAACGCAGCCCTTTGGCGCCTGAAAAGTCGTGACGGTGACGAAGCTGGTGCCGTGCACTATCCTGGTTGGATCCCGATCATTGGCTTCTTCCTGTGCATCAGCTTTCTCCTTCTCAATCTCTTGCAGTGATTCCCACGCACGGCTTGCCACGGGAACTGGTGGTGGGCTACGGTTCGGGATGCCCAAGACCCTCATTCCCACATGCGCCCTTCTCATTCCGACCCTTCTGTGGGCTGCGCCACAGGTGGTCATCAATGAGATCCACTACGATCCCGAACCCAAGACCGAACACGTCGAATTCATCGAACTCTTGAATGCGGGGGACGAAACCGCCGACCTGAGTGGCTGGCGATTCAACAATGGGGTGGATTACACCTTTGCTGAAGGGGTGACCCTGGCGCCTGATGCCTTTCTGGTCATCACCGAGAATAAGGCACACTTTGATGCGAAGTTCGGTTCGCTCTTTGCTACCGGGAAGAAAGCGTTCGATGCTTGGAATGGCGTGCTGTCCAATGAAGGCGAACGCGTGACTCTGGTAGACGCCACGGGTGAAACCATGGATGAGGTCGATTACCAGTCCGATTTCCCCTGGCCCATCGGCGCAAATGGCGATGGCTCGATGGAACTGATCCATCCCGATTTGGACAACGACTTGGGTGGCAGTTGGCGCGTGGCCTTGGAGCCCACCCCGAATCTCCCGAACACCAATCGGGCAGACCAAGCACCCCCACAGATTCGCCAAGTGGATCATGCGCCCAAGATGCCCGCTGTCGGAGAGGCGGCTGTCATCAGTGTGAAAGTGACGGATCCCGATGGCGTGAGCGCCGTGCGCTTGCTCACGCAAGTGGTCACCCCGGGGAACTACATCCCCGCCTTCTTTCCCCACACCACCTCCGTCTTGCGTTCTCGCCCTAACGATCCTCGCGAGGCGAATCCCGCCTACGAAGATCCTAACAACTGGACCTCTATTGCCATGGTGGATGATGGCACTCAGGGTGATGCCGTGGCGGGCGATGCCATCTACACGGCCACCTTGCCGGGGCAAGACCAGTCGCGGACCGTGGTCCGTTATCGCATTGAAGCGGAAGACGGTGCAGGCACTTCTGTGCGGGTGCCCTATGCGGACGATCCATCGATGAACTTCGCCTACTATGTCTACGACGGCGTCCCTGCCTATGAAGCGAACACGCGCACGGTGCATCCCGATGGCACCCCTTACACCCATCCGCAAGAGGTCATGACCAGCCTTCCCGTGTATACGTTAGTGACACGGGATGAGGATTTGGATCAATGTGTGGCCTACAACAGTGGCGACCAAGTCTCGCGCGACAACTTCGACGCCCGCAGCGCGTTTAACTGGAACGGCACCTTCGTGTATGACGGCGTCGTCTATGACAACATCCGCTACCGCCTGCGTCAGCGGAATGATCGCTACGGCGGTGGTGGCAAGCGCAGCATGCGCTTCCGCTTCAATCGCGGTCATTACCCGCGCTTCACCGACGTCTGGGGCAACCCCTTGCCCGAGCGGAGCCGGACACTCAACTCAAGCAAGATGCGCGCACGCGGCGGCAAGAATTTCGGCTTGCACGAGTCGATGAATAATCTGTTATGGAATCTCATTGGCGTACCCGCCCCGGAGACGCACTGGTTTCATTTCCGCGTCGTCAAAGAACGCGATGAGGTGCCTCCTGGATCCATCTTCGGCCCTAACCAGAATGCGCAGTATGAGGGCGATTTCTTTGGCCTTTATCTCGCCCTGGAAGACTACGACACACGCTTTCTCGATTCTCACAATCTGCCCGATGGCAATCTCTACAAATTGATCAGCACCCGCACCAACGGCAAGGACGTGCAGCGCGTGCAGGGGAAATACTCCGTCGAGGATGCGTCTGATTTCTCGAACATCTTGCAGATGCTACGCCCCGCCCGCGATGCTGAATGGCTGCAGACCTACGTGAATTACGATCACTACTATCGCTATCACACCGTGGTCGAGGCCGTGCGCCACTACGATGTGCAGCCAAACCTGGCGGAACATCTGAAGAATCGCTCCTTCTATTTCAGCCCACCGACCGACGACAATCCCCTTGGACGAGTTCACACCTTACCATGGGATTCGGACACCAGTTGGGGGCCTAACTGGAATTCGGGGATCGACTACGCCAAGCAATCGTTGACGGCTAACCAAGATGATCGCGAACCCATGATGATCGCTTACCGAAACACCTTGCGCGAGTTTCGCGATCTCGTTTGGCAACCGGATCAGATCGATACGGTGTTAGACCGCTTGCACGCACGCATCGCCGCATTCAGCCTCGCGGACCGCGACCGATGGATTGGCGGCACGCGCAACTCGGGATCCGAGAGCATTCCACCCGTTGAGGACAAGGTGGCGGATATGAAGCGCTATGCCTGGGAAGGCGGCAGTTGGATCGGAGGCGAGGGCAACGATCCGTCCAAGGACGGCGGCGTCTCAGGGCGTGAAGGGCGCGACGCCTACCTCGACTTTGCCGCCAAGGACAACGCTCCCAATCGCCCCACCATCACTTACACGGGAGGCGACGGCTTTCCCGTCGATGCCTTGCAATTCACCTCCTCTGCCTACAAGACCTCCATCTTTGCAGGCAAACCCTTCGCGTCCATGGAGTGGCGGTTGGCAGAAGTGACCGACCCATCGCTTCCCGACTACGATCCGGCCGCACCGTTTCTATGGGAATGGAATGCCACCTGGCAGAGCGGAACTCTCACAGAATTCCAAGAAACCATTGACATTCCAGCCACGGCTGTCCGCACAGGACGCACCTACCGGGCACGGGTGCGGATGACGGATGATCTCGGTCGCCATAGCAACTGGTCTGAGCCCATCGAATTCACAGCCACCGCCCCCACGCGTTTGAACACCTTGTCAGAGCATCTCCGCGTCACGGAAATTATGTATCACCCTGCCTCAGCGAGCGATGAGGAGCGTGCTCAAGGCTATCAGACCTCCGATTTCGAGTACCTGGAATTGCAGAATGTGGGAACGGAAACGCTCGACTTGCGCGGGGTGCGCTTCACCAAGGGCATCGATTTCGATTTCGACGGCAGCGCCATCACGAGCCTTGCCGCCGGAGACGTGGTGCTCGTCGTGAGCCACTTGGACGCCTTCGCTCTCCGTTATGGTGAGGGGCTGCCCGTGGCCGGTGCCTATGGCGACAACGCGGAGGGGCGTTTGAGTGATGGTGGGGAGCGCATCAAGCTTGCCTTCGGCGGCGGCACGCCCATCCTCGATTTCGACTACAATGACAACGACGCCTGGCCCCAAGGCGCGGACGGTGACGGCAAATCACTCATTCTCCACGACCCGACCGCCATGGCTGACTGGAGTGATGGCGCCCTCTGGGTGGCTAGCGCCGCTGATAGTGGGACACCAGGCCTTCCGGGCGGTGGAGAGGTCCCCACCCAACAGCCAACGCACGAGGACACTGACGGCGACGGTCAGTCGAATGGCGCCGAAGCGCTGGCAGGAACCGATCCCAACGACCCTAACTCCGTCTTTGGGATCCTTTCCGTGAGGCGCGATGCCGATGGTGCCACCTTCACCTGGTCCAGCGTGGCCGACAAGGCGTATGCGCTAGAGTACACTCAAGACCTCGTCACCTGGACGGAAGTTCTGCAAATGGACGCGACCGGTGATTCGACCACCGCCCGTGATACCGATGCCGGTCGCGTCAACGCCGCTCCCGGTTTCTACCGCGTGCGTGTTCGTTAGAGTTCTCCAAACTCCTTGAATTCGAGATTGACGGAAAGGGACGTCTGTCGTGGTTTGGGCCCATGAAAGTCATCTCTGCCGAAGAAGTCCACACCGCTCTCCGTTATCCCGACCTGGTCGATGCCTTGCAGGACGCGTTTCGCAAGGAATTCACCATGCCGCCTCGCAAGGTCTTTCTGTTAGATGAGCATTCTGGCAGTCACGACGCCTTCGCCTTGCTCCCCTCGTGGAACGATCGGCTCATCGGGGTGAAAGCCTTCACTTACTTCCCGGAAGCTCAAGCCCCTTACAAAAGCCTCTACTCCAAGATCATGCTCTTCGACCGCGAACACGGGGAGCCCTTGGCCTTGGTCGATGGCACCACGGTGACCTTCTGGCGCACGGCAGGCATTTCCGGTCTCGCGACCCGTTTGTTAGCCCGTGAAGATGCCCAAACCATGCTCTTGTTAGGCACCGGCAACCTGGCCAGCTACATCATCCGCGCCAATCTCAGCGTCCGCGCGCTGAAGAAAGTCCTCGTCTGGGGGCGCACCCCTAGCAAGGCAGCCAGCGTTGTTTCGGAAATGGAAGCCCAGTTTCCAGATGTCACGTTCACCGTGGCGGACGCTGTCGAGGCAGCGTGTGGCGAAGCTGACATTGTCGTCAGCGCCACCGGCTCCCACGAACCCCTTGTCCAGGGCGACTGGATCCGTCCGGGGACCCACACGGACTTCATCGGCAATCACCACGCTACCAAGCGTGAGTGTGACACCGCTCTCGTCGTGAAGTCCAAGGTCTACGCCGACAGCCGCGACAACTGCTTCCGCGAAGCGGGCGAAGTGCTCGTGCCGATATCCGAAGGCGTCTTCAAGGAAACAGACGTGGTCGGGCAATTGACGGAGATGTGTGCTGGCACGGTGCCTCTGCGAGAAAGCGCGGAAGAAATCACACTCTTCAAATCCATTGGCATGGCCCTCAGCGACCTCGTCGGCGCTGGCCTCGCCTACACCCAAGTGACGTCCCAAAGCTAAGACCGCACCCAAGAGCCACCCTTGGGCGCGCCGACGTCCCCGTCGGCCTCGCCGCAAGACGACACATCCCGTTATAGATTGTGACACCATCAGGATTCGAGACGCCTGCAGATAAACTTGCTGCGGCGATGGAAGCGGAGGATCCTTCGGAACAGTTCATCAAGTCGCCGTTGACCTGCGAGATGAGGGGGTATCACAAGTGGTTCTCTACAAAACGTTTCTCCACAGATTCACTCAACTTGACAGTGAAGATCCTCTTTACGATGCGCTTGCAGATGCGATGGATTTAATTTGGGGCGGAGGCTGGGCCAATGGCAACCCGTTGTATTCTGAAGAGCTCAACGAATCTCGACTCAGAGAATAACTGCAGTGGGAATCCGAAAGGCTAGAAAGCGCTCCGCGCTGATGGATGTTTATCGGCGACGTTGGGGGCGGGCCAGTATGCAGCCACACTCTACGGTTGTTAGGAAGTTGTCTGCGCCGAGGGATTAATCCTCGTGACTACCTGAGCTGGCAAGCCCTACAGGAATTGGAGATAACTTTTGGCAATGCTGACTGTCTCTCTGCGGTCGGCTGTCTTGGGTCTTTAGCCGTCGCTCTGTCGTCTTTCTGTAAAAAGCTAGGTCGACACTGAACCAACTAAAGCTGAGGGCGTCGACGCTCTGGCAATGCTCCGTAGAATCCCGTGGGTGGGTTTCCGCCTTGGAAACAGGTCACCGTGATGGGTGTCCCATCCGCATCGGTCCCCACTTCATAGGCCATCACTCGCGTCACGTGTTCCTGGCTTCCCCATTGTTGCACCCGCACCGGCTCGCCACTGGCGCTCAGTTCGCGAGACACCCGGGCGCTTTCCCCGTCACGCTCCCCACTCCGATAGCCACGCAAGGCATCCAAGGTGTCATCCAAATCTCCCACTTCTTCCCCAGTGGCAATGTCCACCCCAACCACGGTCCCCTGACGACTCGCCTGATCGTGAACCGTCACCAAACGCCCCGACGAGCACGCACTCAGCCCAACAACAATAATAGAAAGCACAATAAATTTCATGACAAGGACCCATGGAGACCCCATTTGCCATGATAATCAATTATTTGAGAATCAATTCTACCATTGATTCTCCATCGTGAGAACGGCTGAACGCAAATGAGGCGCCTGTTCGGAAACAGGCGCCTCATGCGAGATCTTCTCTAAAAAGCAGTGTCTCTGCTAGGAGTCGCTGGAAGCTGCCTCCTCTTCGACCGGGCTCGTGACGAGGTCGTCGTCAGACGTGATGACGTAGTCGACCCACTCGAGCAGCGCCATGGGAGCCGCGTCACTATGACGAGGGCCCAGCTTGGTGATCCGGCAGTAGCCGCCTTGACGCCCCTCACAGGCGGGTGCGACTTCCTCGAAGAGCTTCTTCACCGCACCTTTCTGGCGGAGGAAGGCAGCTGCTTGGCGGCGGGCATGGATGGTGCCGCGCTTGCCTAGCGTGACCATCTTCTCAGCGATGGGACGCGTGGCTTTCGCTTTGGCGAGGGTGGTCTTGATACGGCGGTGTTCGATCAAGCTGCAGACTTGGTTGGCCAGCATCGAGCGGCGATGCCCAGCCTTGCGCTGCAGTTTCACGGTCTTTCGTCGGTGTCTCATATTCGTTCTGGTTTCAGTTGGGTCACGCCGACGAGCCTAGGAGTCGAGGTTGCGGCTGATGAGGGAGGCCAAGCCACCACCATCGTCATCGTCTGCGATGGTAAAGCGGGAGCTGCTGCCTCCGCTACCCGAGATCATGGGGGAGCCGAAGGGTGATTCCAGCAAGGCAGGATCGATGCTCATGCCAAGGCTGAGACCGAGTTCGGACAGCTTGTCCTTGATCTCGTTGAGCGATTTCTTCCCGAAATTCCGATACTTGAGCATCTCGGCCTCCGTCTTCATCGCCAATTGGCCCACGGTCGTGATGTTGGCGTTGTTCAAGCAGTTGGCGGCCCGGACAGAGAGCTCGATCTCATTCACGCTCATGTTGAGCAGTTTCTTGAGCTCCTGATTCTCTTCGCTTTGCGCCTCGGGAGCCTCTTCGAACTCAATCTGGCTATCGTCATAGTCGACGAAGACGTCGAGGTGGTGACGGAGAATGGAAGACGCCTGTGTGAGCGCATCCGGAGGGGTGAGGCGACCATCCGTCCAAATATCGAGCACGAGCTTATCGTAATCCGTCTTCTGGCCAACACGGGTATTCTCCACGCCATACTTCACACGGCGCACGGGGGAGAAGATGGAATCGATAGGAATCACGCCAATGGGCATGTCCCCACGTTTGTTCTCATCGCCGGTGGCGAATCCACGACCGACACGGATTTCAAACTCGGCTTCAAACTTGGTCTTGCGGTCCAAGGTGCAGATGAGCTGATCGGGATTCACGATTTCATACATAGTGTCTTCCGTGATATCGCCTGCGGTGACGGGACCACTCTTGTTCACGTTTAGCGAGAGGATCCGTGGCTCCTTGTCGTGGTGCTTGAAGCGGATCTGCTTGAGATTGAGGACGATCTTGGTGACATCCTCCACCACGCCAGGAAGCGTGGTGAACTCATGGGGCGCGCCGGCAATCTTCACGGACGTGATGGCGGCGCCCTCCAGAGAGGAAAGGAGCACTCGGCGGAGAGAATTTCCAATCGTGTGGCCGTAGCCACCCTCGAAGGGTTCGGCGACAAATTGGCAGTAGGTATCAGTTGCACTCGCCTCATCTTTGGTGAGGCGGTTGGGCATCTCGAAACGTGCTAAACGAACGGGCATCAGTAGTATGGGTTTGCTGGGTTCCCCCTGGCGAGCGTGGTGGCGACCTCCAAATTGGCCGCACCCAGGGACCGACAGCAGTTGTGGGGCTCGCGGAAGGCGGATCTTGTACATAGACGCTCGCAATGCAACCGGAAATTGCCCGCCCGCCCGTTCTCAGAATCGTTCGCAGGAATCCCGTCAGGTGCGCGAGCGAAGCGATTCCCTCCGAATCCGTGCTGACGATTGCCTGCGCGTGTCAATCATCCGCCATCACGCATGGCACGAGAATGGCGTCACGCATCCCATGGATGATCTTCTTCTCGGCAGGGACGATGGTGGCGAGGACGCCGTGGAGAGCAGGTTTCCCATCATCATCTGGCAGGTAATACGGGCAGAGCCGCACCCGACCTTCCATCATACGGAGACGGCCAGCCTCCTCATCCCAGTAAGGATGCACCACCCGCTTTCCTTTGTGGAATCGTTGAAGAATGTAAGGGTGATGCCGAAAGCTCTCGAGCGCTTCGGTCAGTTTCCCCGTCCATTCATCCTGAGACAGATCCTGGCCAATGCTCACCCCTCGACTCCCCCAGGCCAGTTCCGAGTAGCCACTGATCTTGAGCACAAGTTGCCGCTCACTCTGGGTGAAATCGGCGAGTTCCCTCCACGAATTGATCTCGAGTCCAGGCAGCACCGCGTGGTGAGGCAGGGGCGTGGGATCCATGACCCACGACTGCGGGATGATCCCGCGGAGCAAATGATAGTTGCTCTTGCGCAGCTCTCGGATCCAATGCTTCTGTAAGGGTCGCATATGGAACAATGCTAGCCAGAGCTTCTCCTCCAAGTAGGCCTTGTAGGGCGGGGTGACATTGGCTATCCCCTCAAGGGCTTGCTGACCGAGCAACTTGGCACCGGCAATATTGTGCAAATCAAAGAGTTCAAAGAAGCGATAAACAGCTCGATAGTGCGCTGCCGGATAATCATCTGCCTTGAGCGCTCTCCAAATCGTCCCTTCATGAAAGAAGACCTCGTTCATGCGACGAGCCAGCCAAGCCATTTCCGGTCGGTAGTCGGCCGATTCATCTGAGATGAGGAGATCACCACCTTTGAGAAGGATCCGACGAAAGCCGGCGACCATGCCTGTCTTGCCGCCGATGATGCGGTTCTGTGGGTCCCATTGGCTGTAGACTTCATTCAGCCACGCCGTGACTCCAATGCCTCCTGGGATGTTATCGACTTCTGTCAGGGCCAAACCGTCTTCCGTGAGGATGAGGTCAGGTCGGATGACTTGTGGGAGGTGCTCGCGAATCGCCGTGTGCCGCCCCATGTCAATGAGCCAGTCCGGCTTGCCCGCATCGAGGTAAGACGCGATCCATTCAGGCAGGGTCCCCTTGACGCTGCGATGATAAAAGGTGTTGCACGCACGCTGGAAGCGCCGGAGCACAGGCCCCAGTCTAACAAGCGTCTTGACCGTGGCTTTCGGCAGAGGAAAGGGCTCGGGCGACCAGTGCCAGGTCTTCTCAGAGAACAGACCTTCTTTAGGAAAGGCGGCGCGGAGGGCCTCCATGCGGCGCTGGGCTTCGTCGTCGGTCATGCGGAGTGTGGACCTCTCGCCGCTAGTTGAGGATTCGCAAGCAAGCGCGGATGATTTCATCCACGCTCACGTCCTCAGCGAAATCCTCACGTTTGCGCAGCTGCGCGATCGCTTTCGCTGCTTCTGTCTGTTTGTATCCAAGGTGAATGAGCGCCAGCAACCCATCGTTGAATGCCGTGACTGCGGGTTCGGTCGCTTCGGCCGCCTGGCTCCAGGCCTCGGCCACGCCCACCTTGTCTTTCAACTCCAGGACAATGCGCTCAGCCGTCTTCTTCCCGAGCCCCTTCACGCGAGAGATGCTCTCCACGTCACCCCGCACCACCGCCGCTTTGAAATCCTCCACAGGAATGCCGCTAAGGACGGCGAGAGCGATCTTGGGCCCCACCCCGCTGACGCGCTGGATGAGGAGGCGAAAGAGATCCCGTTCCGCGCCCGTCGCGAAGCCATAGAGCGTGTGCGCATCCTCGCGAACTTGAAGGTGCGTGAGAATCTTGATGGGACCCGAGGGATTTCCCAGGGCGTCATAGGTGGATAGAGGAACGAGGCATTGGTAACCGACGCCTTGGACATCCATCGTGATTTGATTGGGCAAACTCTCTACAAGCTCGCCACGGAGGTAAGTGATCATGCCGGGGAATTACCCGCCAAGGGAGCGTTTCCGTCAACTTTTCCAAGAAGATGGAATCAGAAGTGACCTTAGACAGAGGATTTGGTAACTAAACGTTCTGCAAGGTCGCTGCCAACGTCGCACGCCCTCGCAGAATCCAATGCGAAACCTCAACCAATCGAAATAATTATGGGCTTTATTAGTGAATTTAAGGAATTTGCCATGAAAGGCAATGTCATGGACATGGCAGTCGGTGTGGTCATCGGCGGTGCCTTCGGCAAGATTGTGAGTTCGTTGGTCGACAACGTCATCACGCCAATCGTGGCCTCCGTGTCTTCCGGGAAGAAGTTCGACGAGAGCTTCATGATTCCCCTGGGGGAAGGCGAGGAAGCGGCCACCATCAAACTGGGGGCCCTCCTTCAGACCACGATTGATTTCATTATCATCGCCTTCTGTATCTTTCTCATGGTCAAAGCCGTCAACAAAGCGCGCCATGCCATTGAAGGCGAGCCTGAGCCCGAAGTGAAAGAAGATCCCGAGGACATCCAACTCCTCCGCGAGATCCGCGATTCTCTCAAGAAGTAGTGTAAGTAAGCGTCCTCAGACGCAAATGCAGGATGAACGCGTTGCGCGACGCGTTCTCAGAACGCCGCTGGGAGCCCCTCTCAGCGGCGTTTCCTCTTTAAACGGATTTTACCCCCTGCAAATTCGCATCAATGAGCCACCAGAGCCTTTAGAATAAGGCTATTCACCCTGCTATCATCATTCTAATTCTTTCAATTTGTAGCCATGCATTGTAAATCTTCGTTCT
>JAUIAH010000036.1 GCA_030425385.1 Verrucomicrobiia bacterium
CTGTTGCTGACCCTGGCCTTCGCCCTGACCCTGTTGGTTGTTCTGAGCTAGCTGGCCTTGACCCTGTCCCTGTTGTTGGCCTTGACCCTGACCCTGTTGCTGACCCTGGCCTTCGCCCTGACCCTGACCCTGTTGGTCGTTCTGAGCTGGCTGACCCTGGCCTTGTCCCTGACCCTGGCCTTCGCCCTGACCTGGTTGCTGACCCTGGTCCTGTTGGTTGTTCTGAGCTAGCTGGCCCTGTTGCTGGCCTTGGCCCTGACCTTGACCTTGTTGCTGACCCTGACCTGGTTGCTGGCCTTGGCCCTGACCTTGTTGCTGACCCTGACCTGGTTGCTGGCCTTGGCCCTGACCTTGTTGCTGACCCTGACCTTGTTGCTGACCCTGACCTTGTTGCTGACCCTGACCTTGTTGCTGGCCATTCTGTGCGAGTTCTCCTAGTCCCTCCTGTGATGGATCGGCGTTCTCGTTTGGTTGGCCCTGAGGGGCTTGTTGTTCTAACTGATCGATCAATTGCTGCACTTCGGATTGTGCTAGTTCAAGCGCCTGAGTTTCATCTCCCAAGATGCTTCGGGCGGCTTCCTCAATGCCTTGGGTGAGTTTTGCGATGTCTGCTGCATTCTGTTCGTTGAGGGCCTCGGCACCAAGTGGATCCGGTAGGGAACGCTCGCTGCCGCCAATCATGTCGGCTGCTTGGCCGACGCGTTCGGGGAGCTCATCTGCTTTGGCTGAACGCAGGGTGTCTTCCAAGCGACTGGAGAGCCGCGGCTCGGTGAGTTCGGCAGCCATGGCGATCTGCTTGGCATCCTCAATCATCTGCTTGAGCGCTTGTTGTTGTTCTGTTAGGGAGTCTGTCGCTTCCGACCCCTCGTCGCGGAGGGAGGGGCGACGCGATTGGCCAGGATCATTGGCGTTGGCAAGTTGCTGCGCGATCTCTTCCTGACGATCCTCAATCTCAAACGCTTGATCACGCAAGGCGCGCATTTCGTCTGCGAAGCGATTGGCGGCCTGTTCGCGCAACTCTTCGTTCAGAGCGTTCATTTGATTCTCAGCACGTGTGGCTTCGGCAATGGCCTGCTCGTTATTGTTCTGGCCCATGGCGTCAGCGGCTTGTTGCAGGTCGTCGCGGACTTCGCCTAACTGCTCCCGGGCTTCCGCCAATTCGGATCGAGATTCCGATTGATCCATGTCGCGTTGGAGCTCGTCCACGTCTCGCAACATCTCGCGCTGTTGGTCGCGGAGGCGCTTCAGTTCGCGTTTCAGCTTCTCTTTCTCCTCCTCGTTCTCGGCGACCTCTAACTGGGCTTCCAATTCCTTGAGTTTGTCGGTAAGAGCCTCTTGTCGTTTCGCGAGTTCCTTGAGACGATTGAGATATTCCAAGGCTTCTTGATTCTCGGCACGCTGTTGAGCCAGGGCTTGCTGATCGGCTTGGTTCTGATTCTGATAGCGCTCCTCCTCCTCACCAAGATTCATGTCTTCCATCTGCGGATCCTGGCTACCGCCCCCGCCGCCTTGCGCTTGTTCTGCCTCGACGACTTGAACATCCCGTCCGCGCAACTTCAGCATCCAGTCGTAGGCCTGCATCTCGTGCTCTAGCGCTTTCTCGGCATTGTCTAACTGAGTCACATCAGCTTGTTGCTGCCAGGCATCGAGCGCCTCCACAGCCTGTTGCATTTCCGCAATCGCGTTGTCGGCGATTTCTTGCGCTTCTGCGGTGGTGAGTTCGGCCTTCATTTCTTCCATGCTGGCGATGCCGGCTTCCTGGCCCTGCTTGATCACATTGATGTCTTCCTTCTGGCGCTCGACGTTGCGCTGCGGGCTCTCAATCACGCGGTGCGTGGCGGCGATGAGTTCCTTCTGTTTGGCAGCTTCCTGCTGAGGCTGGTTACCCCCACCGCCGCCGCCACCCCCGCCGCCGGCACCTTCGGTGTAGTATTTGAGGAAGGGGCGGACTTCGATGAAATAGATGTCGCTCTTGGCGCGACGCCGATTTCCCTCGCTGTCCTTGTCATCAGCCCAGAAGTAGTAGGAAATGAGTTCATCCTCTTGCACACCGAGCTCCTCTAGGGCTAACACATGGGCCATTTCCACAGAGGGAAGAGGTTTCTCTTCAGACTCGCCAAAGACGAGCTCCGTGGCTTCCCCGCGGAAGGCGTAACTCATGCCATACGCGAGGATGCCGAAGTCGTCTTCGGCCTTTGCTTGCAGTTGGACTTCCTCGAGGGGAGAGGCCTGGATGTCTTTCTTTGGAAACACGGCCACCACTTCGGGGGCTTCATTTCGCAAGACGGTGAGTTCGAGGATCTCGGGCGCTTTGTTGAGTCGTCCCTTATCATCTTCTAACGAAAGCATGAATTTCGTGCTCTCGACGGCGGTGATCGTACTCGTGTAGATCTTGGGATCCTCGGCTGATACCGTTAGGGAAATGCTCTCCTTTGTTTCCTCATCGGTCAGAGTGATCGTCTTGACGGGTTTATTGAGAATGAGTTCGACCCCTAGGAGACTGTCCTCATAGGCAGTGAATTGACGCACATCCTTGAGCGGCTTGGGCTCACCTCCGACGAAGCTTGGTGGGGTGATGGTCACGTTGGCGACGTCTAGGCGCGGATACTCAAAGGTGGTGATGGCAAAGGTTTCCGTGGAGTCTTCGCCAAATTGAATCTGATAAACGAAGTCGTCATTCACCTCTGGCAGAATCACTCCGAAGAGGGGATCTTCCAGGCTCTTGATCATGGGCATCGATTGCCACTGATCTTCGGACGGCCCGTAGAGCAGATTGGCTTGTAGGGGAATGGTCTCGGCTCCGAAGAGCGCGCTGATGGCCAAGCGGCTACCGCGCTCGATCTCCGCGTTGCCAGGAGTGACTTCCACGGCGGTGTCGGGGATATCCGGGGCAGCAGTGGCGGGTGTCTCGGCCACCTTTCCTTGAGCAGAAGAAGATGGCATGATACCAGCGGGACCGAACTTTAGGAACCCCAAGACTAATGGTAGGAAGACCGCTAGCGCTGCGGCACGCCGCATCCAGCGGCTCCCGCGCTGAGCGCGATCCATGTCCTCTTGACTGACTTCCGCCAGCCAGTCTTGTTGGTGTGCCTTTGTGATGGCTTCTTGGACGACGCGCTCTTGCAGAAAGTTAAGTTTGCCGGATTCCGGATCCGGCTGTTGCTCGACCGCGGTGAGAAGGAGGGCCTGGAGATCGGGATGTGATTCCTCAATCTTCTGCGCGAGAGCTTTTGCATCAAAGCTAGGATTCAAGCCGCGCCCACCCCAGATCCAGAATCCGAACGCGAGGATCAAGAGACCCAGGGACCACCAGAAGGACCACCATTGCAGGGCGAAGAGAAGAACTATCAAGAGTACGGCTCCCCCTAACAAGATGGCGGCTAACCGCGATTGCTCTTGCCAACGATGAACAGTCGCCTCGCGATCGGAGAGCGTTTCGAGGATTCGAATGATGGCTTTCTGCATGGGATTGGTTACGCGTTCTCCGCGTTGGGTTTGGGTTGCGCACAGCGGGCTGAGTAAAGGATCTCTACCAGAACGAGGCCGAGGACCAGGTAGAGCAGCCAGAGCCAGACCTTCTGGCGGGCTTCTTGTTCTTCGATGGATAGTTTCGCTGGAGGTAGTTCGCCTTTCTTGCCCTCTTCCGCGCGCTCCTCGTCAAGCTTGAGGAGGCGTTCCAGAGCGTCATCGTCCAAGGGGCTGAGATGGCTCTCATCTACCGGCACATTCACTGCCACGGCGAAGGTGCGCCCTGGGTAGGCGACCGTGTAGAGGCCAGGCTCCTCTGTCATGGTGAACTGTTGGTCGTCTTCCGCTAGGGCATGTTCCTCATTGCTGGGAGTTGTCACGGTCTTAGTCACTCCGACATCTAAGGGAATGGAGTCTCCAATGAAGTAGGCACGTTTGGTGTCTCGGCCAGCGGGGTCTTGGGTAAGCATGGCGTAGAGCAGGGGGATGAATTTCGTCGAGAGCGCGAGCTGACTGTCTTCGCGCCCCCAGCCAGAGGTCATGACGACCACGGATCCTTGGCCGATGGGAATCTCGATCCACGCGGGATCCCCACTATCAAAAGTCGCAAGGACTCGTGCGCCCTCAAGTTGACCCAAGTCGAGTTTGCGGTAGCGCCAATAGTGAATCTTGGTGAAATCGGCAAAGCGTGCTTCTGAAAAGCCTTGAAGGTAGGGATGCTGACGGTCCACGTTAGTGAGGAGAGCATAGTCAGGCACCGATGCTTCTTCCGCTGCTAACTGACTCATGCCCAACAATGCGGCAAGAGTGGGGGCTGCATTGACGGAGCGGAGCACGAATAGGCCTCTTCCGCCTCCTTCGAAGTAGGAACGCAGACCGTCCATGGGCACGTTGCCATGAGGATCAGAGAGAACGACAAAGTCTAACAGTCGCCAATCGATGTTCTCCAGTGACTCGGTCAGGGCCTTGAGATTCAACTCTGGCTTGAAGGTGGCGGTCTCAATCAGCGCTCGTTGAAAGAAGAACAATGGCCCTCCACGTTGATCGGGCGCTTCGTTGCTGTGGTAGAGGAGTCGCAGCGGCTTTGCGACCGGAGGGCTTTGGAAATAGCGGTTGTCGAAAGCTTCGTCGTCCCCCTCTAACTGAAGCACCGCCGCACTGGCGCCTGTGGTGGTCTTGGGCGCGGTGACAATTTCCGTCTCTCCTGGCGGGACAGTCACACGGATGGCTTGGCTAGCTGCGGTGCCATCGGGATGACGCCAGGAAACGGAGAATTGAGACTCCTTGGAAGCGCGATCATTGGTCAAACGGAAACGGTCGTCCTGCTTCTGAAGCTCAGCGATGCCCGTCGCCTTGGGTAGCAACTGGAGACTTGCGTTCGTCTTCGTTTCGCCGACGCGTCTCTCTACCACAGCCACTTCTAAAGGCCACTCGTATTGGCCTAACGCTTCGACATTAGCGCCTTCCTGGAGATCGCTGACCACGATCACTTTGCGCTCCGCGGGTGCTTCCGCATCGATGTCCTCAAGGGCGTCGCGGAATGACTCCACCGCCGTGATCATGGCTTGACCGAGATCCGTCCGCTGCCAGCTGGGCTTCAACGTCTCCAGCTTGGCGAGTAAACTCGCCTTGCGTTCATCCTCAGCGGCCTCACGCCAGGTGTCGAATCCATGAAGGAGCCTCGCAGATTGATCAAAGGTGAACATCTGCACCTCATCACTTGGCTTCAGATCGTCGATAACGTCTTTGACCTCCTCAAGAGCATCTTCCCATTGGCCGTCACGCTGCATAGACGCGCTCGTGTCGAGGAGAATGACCACTTGCTGGCTCTGCCCAGCGAAATCCTTCATCAGATCTTGGCGGAGAAAGGGGCGCCCGAAGGCAAAGGCTAACAGAGCGAGAATCGCGCAACGTAGCAAGAGCAAGAGAAGGTTCTCGATCTTCGAACGCTGTTGCTGTTGAATGCGTGTGGGTTTGAGAAAGCGCAAGGAACTGAAGGGCACCACCTTCTTCAGCTCACGATTGCGCAGGTGAAGGAGGATGGGTACGCTGAGGGCAGCCAATCCTAACAAATAGAGAGGGAAGAGGAAATTCACCGTGCCCGTCCTTTCCGGTCGAGTTTGGAACGCAAGCTCAGGAGGTGGTGGAGGCTTTCGTCAAACGGCTGATCAGTCGTTACGGAGATGAGATCGATGGCTAAGCCGCTGCAGAGTTTCTCCACGGCTGCCTGGTGGGCACCTAACTGTTCAAGATAATGTTCGCTGACACGTGCGGGGTCTAACTGATAGCGCTCGCCCGTTTCCATGTCCTCAAAGACGGCATTCTCTTCAAAGGTCCATCGCCGCTCAGCAGGGTCTAGGATTTGAAAGACCACGATGTCATGACCACATGAACGCAAGTAGGTGATCTGCGAGGACAGAGCCTCAAAGTCGTCCAGGAGATCGGAGAAGAGGACGATCAGTCCACGCTTCTTGAGGACGGGAACAAGGTCGCTCAGCGATTTCCGCAAATTGGTGCGGGTACTGGTTGGTTCCTTTTCCAGGTTGAGAATGATCTGGTGCAATTGCCCGCGCCAACGCCTGGGCGGGACCAATTCAGCGATCTCGTCTGTGCAGGTCACCAGACCAACAGTATCGCCCTGGGAAAAGAGAAATTGGGCAAAGGTGGCCGCCAAGGTGGCCGCATAGTCGGCCTTGGTATAGTCGAGAGATCCAAACTCCATGGAGCGACTCCGGTCCACCACCATGTGGCAAATCAGATTGGTTTCCGCCTCAAACTTCTTGATGCAGTAGCGATCGCTGCGCGCAAAGAGTTTCCAGTCGATGTGTTTCGGATCGTCCCCTTCGACGTAGGCGCGGTACTCGCTGAACTCGACTGATGATCCATGGTAGGGACTCCGATGCAGCCCTTGTGCGTAGCCTTCGAGAATCCGGCGGGCTCGCAATTCGAGCGACTTGATGCGCATCAGTGTCGTCGCATCAATGCGTCTGGTGATCTCCGCCGGACCCATGTTCGTGTTAGTTGATTGCTTCTAACAGTTTCTTGATCACATCCTCGACGCTCACGCCGTCGGCCTCCGCGCGATAGTTCAGTAGCACGCGATGGCGCAGCACGGGCTCTGCCAGAGCGCAAATGTCGTCCTTGGTCACATGGGAACGTCCCGCCAAGAGGGCTCGAGCCTTGCCGCCCAAGACCAGAAATTGACCGGCGCGAAGCCCCGCTCCCCAAGATACCCAACTGTTGATAAAGTCTGGTGTCTCCTTGCCTCCTGGACGCGATAGGGTGGCCAAACGCACGGCAAAGCGAGCGACGTCTTCTGCCACCGGCACTTTGCGCACAATGTCATGAAACATGCGTACGTCGTCGGCCGAGAATAGCGTCTCTAACGAATAATCATCATTGGCTGTCGTCTTGGTGATGACTTCCACCTCCTCATCTTCTGAGAGATAGTCGACGAAGATGTTAAACATGAAACGATCGAGCTGTGCCTCTGGCAGGGGATAGGTGCCGTCCATCTCGATGGGATTCTGAGTGGCGAGCACAAAGAATGGGCGATCCAATTCGTAGCGCACCCCGGCCGCGGTGACCTGTTTCTCCTGCATGGCCTCTAACAAAGCGGCCTGTGTCTTCGGAGGTGTCCGGTTGATCTCATCTGCCAGCAAGATGTTGGCAAAGACTGGGCCCTTCACGAATTTCAATGCACGTCCGCCACCCTCCGTTTCCTGAAGAATCTCGGTGCCCACGATGTCAGTCGGCATGAGATCGGGCGTGAACTGAATCCGAGAGAACTTGAGGCTGAAGACTTCCGCGATGGAACTGACCAGGAGGGTCTTGGCCAAACCAGGGGCTCCTGTGAGGAGACAGTGCCCTCCGGCGAACAAGGCGACCAGCATCTGGTCGATCACCTCGGTCTGTCCAATGACCGCCTTTCGAATCTCAGTCCGAATCTTGCCGCTGGCATCAGCGAGTTTCTCTACAGCGGCGCGATCGTCTTCGTAAGCAGTCATAAGCGGATGAAAGGAAACAAGAATGAAGGTTCCGGGTGAGTGTCGGAGCGGGCCGTCTCCACGTCAAGGCCGCAGAAAGCAGGGACCATGCCCAGCCCTGGCCAATCCTGGGTCGACAATTCACAGAACCGGGGATAAGAACGCCGCATGGATCTCGGACTCATCGGTTGTGGCAAGATGGGCGGCGCGCTTCTCCGCGGCCTCTTTAAGAGTGCTGTGGACGTGACTCAGGTGCATGTCTACGACGCTGTCGCGGCAGCATGCGAGTCGTTGGCGGAGGACGATGCGCGTATCACGGCGGTAGATTCCAACCGTGCGGTGGCCGAAGCGGCAGAGGTGCTCTTGTTATGCGTGAAGCCCAACATCATGGGCACCGTGGCTCAAGAAATCGCCATGGCATCGACCCCATCGCTCTGCATTTCCATCGCGGCAGGCATTCCACTCTCCTTCCTTGAGGCGCACCTGGGAGCCCATCAACGGGTCATCCGGGTGATGCCCAACACGCCAGCCTTGGTGGGTGAGGGCGCTTCGGGATATGCGTTAGGGGAACGGGCCACGGCTGAAGACGGGGCGCTCACCAAGCAGTTGCTCCAAGCGGTGGGTATTGCCCATGAAGTGCCTGAACGATTGTTAGATGCGGTCACGGGGTTGAGTGGTAGCGGACCCGCCTACATCTATCAGGTCATTGAAGCCATGGCAGATGCAGGAGTTTATCAAGGACTACCGCGGCCAGTGGCGATCGATCTCGCGGCGCAGACCGTTTTAGGAGCAGCCAAGATGGTGTTAGAAACGGGCGAGCATCCTGGGGTGTTGAAGGATCAGGTCACGAGTCCTGGCGGAACCACCATTCGAGGCGTGGCTGCCTTGGAGGCTGGTGGACTCCGTCACGCCCTCATCAGCGCGGTCACGGCCGCCACGGAGCGGTCCGAAGCCTTAGGGAAACAAGGAGTCTAACAACATGGCGACTCTCACAAACCGCGCGTGTCCTTGCGGAACGAAAGCGGGGTGATGGCGTCGCGGACTGGTTTCAAATGACGCGGCGGGGCGCGGTCTACCTCTTCGGCCCAGCGGAACCACTCCTTGGCCATGGCCTCGACCCGCTCGGGATGCGTGGCAGCAAGGTCGTTCAATTCCGTCCGATCATTCTCTAAATGATAGAGTTCCCAACGCCCGCGTTTCGCCGAGACGAGTTTCCATGGGCCTTGGCGCAAGGCGCGATCGGAGCCAAAGCGGAAATAGAGATTCTCGTGGCCCGCGCGTGACTCTCCGCGAAACCAAGGGACAAGCGATTTGCCTTGCAAGGGATCCATGCGGCGATCGTCTATCTGGTTGGGATAACTTGCCTCGCTCACATCTAACAAAGTGGCCATGATATCGATCAAGTGGCCGGGCTGATGCAGAATCGTTCCCGGTGGGGTGGTGATGCCCTTTGGCCAGTGGGCGATGAAGGGCGAGCTGATACCACCCTCGTGCTGATTCTGCTTGTAGAGGCGAAACGGCGTGTTGCCCACATGTGCCCAACTCGCATCGTAGGTCCAGTAGGACTTGGGATCCCAGGGCTTAAGATCACGTCCCCGGGTGCGTTCAAAGGGGCAGGCGCCATTGTCCGAACAGAAGAGAATGAGGGTATTCTCTAACAGTTGTTTGTCTTCGAGGAAACGAACGATCCTGCCAATGTTCTCATCTAAGACATCCACCATGGCGGCAAAGACTTCCATACGATCCCCCTCCCATGCTTTGTCCTCCGCGCTGAGACTCTCCCAGGCAGGCACGTGCTGAGGGCGGGGGCTCAGTTTCCATGGGGATGGGAAAAGGGAGAGGCGTTGCTGCTTCTCATGGCGCGCTTGGCGCAGCGCCTCCCAGCCTTGATCGTAATGGCCCTGGTACTTCCTCACCGCGGCTTCGGGAGCTTGCAAGGGATAGTGCGGAGCATTGAAGGCAGCGTAGAGCAAGAAAGGCTTCTCTGTGGTGGTTGCTTCGTTGAGGAAATCGAGAGCAAAGTCCGTGATGGCCGTCGTAACATAGAACGGCTTGCCATGAAGCATCTCTGGCACCTTCCATGGCTTGCCGTTCAGTCGGAAGGTAGGGTCTCCCGTAAAGAAATTCGTGGCCCCTGACAGATGTCCCCAATAGCGATCAAAGCCAAAGTCCGTCGGTTGCTTGCTCAAGTGCCATTTGCCTGACATGGCGGTAAAGTAGCCTGCCTGTCCTAACGCTTCCGCAATCGTTGCGCCGCGAGTCAGTTGTTCGCTCCCGGCTTGATCGCAATAGAGCCCTGTGAGGAGGGAGACACGGGAGGAGTGACATTTGGCTGTGTTGTAGAACTGCGTCGATCGAAGACCCCTGGCCGCTAAGCGATCCAGATTTGGGGTGGCGATCTCAGAACCGTAGCACCCAAGATCCGAGAATCCCAAGTCATCTGCCATGATCACGACAATATTGGGCTGTTCACGAGCCAAGGCAGTGGACACCATAGCGAAGACAACTAAAAACCATTTCATGAAGCTCAGCGTAAGGAAACGAACGGGGCCACAGCAACGGAAAACGCTTCCATCCCGCGTGAACAAAGAGAGGTGGTAAGGAAGGGGGCGTCTGCGGAAGCGGTGGCGGCAGTGCGTGAGGCTGGAGGGGCGTTGTCGTTGGCGGCGCTGTTGCGGTGTCTAGGGTCGAAGGGGTTTGTGGATGGATTCTTTGTCTTGACGCTACGGATCAGGATGGATTCGATCAGGAGTGATGAAGTATTTCGATTATCATCTCCTTTCGGTGATTGGTCTCTTGATCCTGTCGCTTAGCCCAAACCGAGCGGAAGATAAGGAGAGTTCTGTTAGTAATGGTGAATGGGTTTCCTTGTTTGATGGAAGCTCGCTGGACCATTGGCAGCGGGGAAATGGAACTCCCGTGGACTCGGGCTGGGTGATCACGGAGGAGAAGGCCTTGTTCCGCTCTGGAGCCACGGGGGATATCTTTACCAAAGAGATCTATGGTGACTTTGAACTCGAGTTCGAGTTCAAGATGGCAGAAGGTTCTAACAGTGGGGTCAAGTATCGCTTCGGCGACTATGGTGGCAAGTTGATTGGGGCCGAGTTTCAGATTCTGGACGATAGCAAACATCCCGATGGAAAGAATGGGGCCGATCGCCTCACCGCTTCGCTATACGAAGTGATTCCTCCTTACGAGTCAAAGCGCTTGAAACCGTTGGGCGAATTCAACCGAGCCCGAATTGTGGCGCGTGGCTCGCGGATCCAACACTATCTCAATGGTGTGCTCGTGGTAGACGTGGATCAGCAGACAGATTCATGGAAGGATGCGTTGGAGGATAGCAAGTTCCGGGCGAGTAAGGATTTCGCGACGAAACCGGGACGCATCATGCTACAGGATCACAATCACCCCGTGTGGTTTCGTCAGATTCGTATCCGGCGACTCTAGCGGAAGTCTGAAGACAGCAGTGGTCGGTTACGGCGGTGGCACGATCCAGCTTGCTTGCAAGCGATAGAATTGCTTCTCTAGCGGTTGCACGAAGTCTTCGAGGACTTGAGCGACCAGGGAGTTTCGCGTGAAGCCTTCTGCGCCGCTATCACCGAAGCGGATCCAATTCTCGTGGTAATGAGTGGCATACTGCATCTCGATCAGCACCAGACGCTCTGGGAGTCGTGTGAGACGGAGTTCTAACCGTTCCTCATCGATCCATGAGAGAGAGAAGGGAGAGGGCCCGGCAAGCGGCGACCACGGATCGGTACCAAGAGCAAATTCCATCTGGTTCGTGAGGCCGTCACCGTCTGGATCGGCGAGCCATGCGGAGATGGAGGCATCATTGAGATCCTCTGGAGTGAATTGGGTCGCTTGCCATTGAGACGGTAAGAGCACCGGGAGGGGGGCGTCCACGGGGGCGCTGGTGAGGTAGGGAGTTCCTTCGGCGTCGCTGAGGGTTCCGAGGATGGCTTCTGCGCGATCGGGTGTCACGACCCAGGTGAGGGGGAAGGCAAGATTGGAGGCGGCAGGCCAGATCCAGCTTTCAGAAGTGAGCAGGATCCATTCGCTACTCTGTGCTCGGGCCGAGTATCCCCAGATGTAAGCCTGTTGCCCGAGGGGAGTCGCGCTATTAGACGATGCTACCACGTGAGAGGAGACGAACAAACGGTCCGACGGTCGGAAGACGGTCCGGTCGGCGGCGTGCCAGTGCGTGTGCCAATCCGCCGTATTAGCAGGGGTGGGTGTGAAACCGGAAGCGAACGCCCCGACTTCGAGAACGAAGGTGGCATCCCACGCAGCGCCGGAACTCGTTTCATGGGCGCGGTTTGATAGGCCACGCCAATTGACTTGTCGTGCTTGTGCGAGGATGGTCAATCCAAGAGTGAATGCTAGACCGAGGAGGAATACTTGAAAACGCATGGCGGGATTCAAGGGGACGAGTGCGGGCGCTCTCCTCTCGGCACGTAGACCCATTCTTCCCCATGAACTTCGAGAATCTGCGCCTGTGCCGTCTCCTGATTCTCGGGGTGGAAGGATAGTGATAGGGTCACGCGTCGTGGCGGGATAGTTTGGATGGAGGAGGTTCCCGCCGTGACTGGTTGCCACCTATGTTGTGGACGGGTCTCTTGGGGAAAGAGTTCAGCCAAGCGATGAAAGTTCGCGCTCGCACGGTCGATGTAGGCGTGCGTGATCTCTCCTGAATCAGGACTTTCAAGAGCGAAACAAGCATAGCGCCGAGAATCGCTATAGGCGTGGTTATAATAGTCGTCCGGGCGCAGTAGCAGGCGCATGAGCGTGGGTTGCGATGGGCGGATCCTGACAAATTCCTCATAGGGCATCTCGCAATAGCCCACGAGGGCCTCCCAGTTGAGCTTTGGCTGTGGACCTGACAAGTCCACCATGGCCAGGAAGCGTTGCCCGGAGACGTCCGTGCCTTGGGCGGCGTAGTGCCGCCGATCATCGATCGTGACAATGTCCCAACGATGGATGTTGGAGACTTCGGCGACGGGATGATCATGATCTTGGTAATAGTGTTGGAGGCGGTCGCGCTTGGAGGAGCCCCCAAGGATGTGGCGGGCTCGTTCTTCAAGAGAAGGCGCGCTGAGAAAGTCGTGAATCACTTGCTTCGCCAACGCGGCCTCTTGTTCCGCCGCTTGATCCTCCTGAAGTTCGGTCGATACTTTCTGAGAGAGTGGATCATTCTTGGCGTCGTCGCGATGAAGAAGGCTGGGCACCATGACCATGGCTCCACACACGGAGATGATTCCCAATCCTAACAGACTGAATGCGGTTTTCCGAATGAACTGATTGTAAGCTGCCAGTCGATTGTTTTCGGAGAGAGGATCTGCAGTGAGTTTGGGCGAAATGGCATCGTCCTGGGGGAGGCGCTGCAAGAGCCCTCGCACGAATTGAATCGGTTGGCCTTGGTATCGGAACGGCGTGAGGGTGAGGAGTCCGCGCCATTCGCGTTCACCCTCAGAAGGGAGCGCAATTTCCTCGCTGAAGGGGCCACCGATCGTCGTCATGCGAAGAAAGGCCTCGTGCAGATGCGCGAGCACAGACGGATCGAGGAAGCCCACCCACTCGGATCGCTGGCAAAGGTGAACGGGTCGCTGAGTGATCTTTTCCCACGTGGTTGGATCGTCTGTCGAAATCCACTGCCCGTGCCCATCGAGCAAGAACGCTACCTCCTCTCGATGCTCAGGTTCTCGCAATTGCTTGGGCCGCCCATCCATCATGGAGGCGACTCGGAGACGCTCATCTCGGACCTTGCCCATGCGGTCTCTGGGTCTGGCGCTTTCTGCGGATTCCTGCGTCGACGAGAGAAAGGCATCGAGCCAGGCAGCGTCCTGGGGACTTAACGAGGCGCGGCTACGTTGTAGGTCTGCAAGGACCGCGGCGGCTTCTTTCGCCATAACGGCCTTATCGTCGTCAAGGTTCGGGGTAGGACGGAAACGGCGCACGACACTAGGAAAAGTTGTGAATTTTACATAGTTAAAACAACTGAGTATTCAAACTATAATTTCCATTCATTTTAGGGATAGGAGTCAAGAGGGAGGGACCAACCATTCAGCCTGGAGTCGGTAGAATCGGCGAGGCAGCGTCCTCGCCAGGTGGATTACCTCCTGAATCCGCAGGGTCTCCGTGACGAATCCCTCTGCCCACAGGTCGCCTGACCCAAGCCAGTGGCTGTGATCGTCGGAGTAGTGGATACTGACAGAGATGAGTCGATCAGGAAGGCGCGCAATGCTCAGGCCCACGCGGTCCTCATCAAGCCAGTTGAGTTCGAAGGTTGAGAGGGCGCTCTGAGGCACCCAGGGATCCGTGCCCAGGGCGAATTCGAGTTGGTTTGGCCAGCCATCTTGATCGGGGTCCGCGAGCCAGGCACCGATGGCCTCATCGCCGATCTCCTCTGGGGTGAAGTGGGCAGACTGCCAAGCCGATGCCAGGATGACCGGAATGGAACCTTCTGCGGGGGCCGTGGCGATGTAGGGAGTACCTTCTTGATCCCCTAGCGTGCCGATGACGGTCTGGTCCCTCGAGGCCGAAACGACCCAGGTCTTGGGAAATGGGGAGCTTCCGGCCCGGGGCCAGATCCAAGTCTCGGAATGGATGAGAATCCATTCATCGGATCCAGATTGAGCATCATAACCCCAGATATAGGCCTTGCCGCCGAGAGGGGTGGTTGGGTTGGAGGATTCCACCACGAAAGAGGACACGAACAGGTTCTCCTCTTCTCGATAGGAGGTGCGATCAGCCACCTGCCAATGGTCCTGCCACTCAGCCGTGTTTGAGGGCGTGGGAACGAAGCCATCCGAGAAGGAGCCGATCTCGAAGACAAACGTGGCGCCCAGGGGGGTGCCGTCGCTCATCTCATGGGCTCTCCCGCCGATGCCGCGCCAATTGATTTGATGGGCATGGCTAGACAGCGTGAGTAGGAAGGAGAGGATAAGGAGAATGATAGGAGAGATCGTGGGCATGGCACTACTCCTCGGAGGACACAGCAGAGTGGGTGAGCAATGGGGGAGCGGGCATGTAGATCCAGTCTTCCCCTAGCACTTCCATGATGAGCGCTTGGGAATGAGGCTTGCCCTCGTCTGCAAAGGCAATCGAAAGGGTGACCCGTCGCGGCGGAACGGTGGGTGCGGCCAAGGTGCCAACCGTGAGTTGCCGTGGTGAAGGTGTGAGAGGATTCTTATCGGGAAAGAGCTCTGCGAGACGGCGGTAAGCCGAGCTGAAGCGTTCGACATAGGCGTGCATGGATGTGCCGGTGTGCGGGCATTCGAGAGTGTAGCAGGCGACCTGCCCGGAATCGCTGTAGGCATGATTATAGTAGTCATCTGGTCGGATCAGCACGCGCATGACGGTGGGGACACTCCGTTGCTCCTGGCGAAATGCTCTCAATGGCAGTTCATTGAAGCCCACGAGGGCTTCCCAATTCAGCTTGGGTTCTGGTCCTGACAGATCCACCATGGCGAGGAGCCGTTGGCCTGCTGTATCGCTCACTTGCGCGGCGTAGTGACGACGGCCATCCACGGTAACGAAGTCCCAGTGGAGAATCGTCTCGAGCTTCTGTGAGTGATAGGCCTCACCTGCGTAGAAGGTTTCGAGTTGAGGAAGTTTCTGTTTGCCTCCGATGATGTGGCGGGCGCGTTCACCGGAGGACTCCGCAGCAAAGAAGGCGTGAATGACTTGTTGAGCGCGTTCGGCTTCTTGGGCGACTTCTTCTCCGTCCCAAGTCGAGTGATGGGTCGAAGGCGTCTCCTCTTGAGACTTCTCAAGCAAGCCAGGGACCACGATCATGGTCCCACACAGAAACACAATACCTATCATAAAGACGACTAGGGCAAGCTTCCGCACCACGCTTTCGAGACGTCCGAGCGCGTTGTCTTCCTTGAGTGGTACTGGTGTGAGCTTTGGATCGATCAGAAAGCTCGTAGCCCGGATCTGCACACTGCCCTCGGCATCGAGGCACAGGCCATCGGATGGTTCCTTAGGTGTGAGTGTGAGGGTGCCTTGCCGCCGCCCTTTCCCTTCGATCAACGTGAATTCGACCTCAACGGGAGCGTGGGTGACCACCATTCTCACATAGGCTTCTTGCAAGATGGTGAGGATGTCCTGGCTCTTCTCCGTGGGTTCCGCCTCAGTCGGTCCGCTGACCGATACCGCTTGGCTAGCAATTCGTTTCCAGGTCTTTGGATCGTCGACATCCAAGTGGCTCCCTGCATGGGTGAAAGCAATCCCTACCGTGATCGCATCCTCCTTGGGAAGCTTCCGCATCTTGCCGTCGAGCATGGAGGCGAGACGGGTGCCTTCATCGAGGGATTGGCCAATGAACCGTGGAGACGTTTGCGGCTTTGCGATGGAAGAGGCCTCCTCTTCATCGGGTTCCGCGAGGGCTACGGGAACGTTTTCTGTGGAGGTGAAGGTGGGATGAAATCGACGCACAGGTGGGGAAGGAACGATTGGCAAATCTACCTAACCCTTGGTATTAATGGTGTAAACTATAACTTTTAGAATAAACTATAGAATTCATGCCGACTCTATGAGTCCCGGCCGTAGCGCCGCTCGTCATCGAAATCCCGTCGGTCCTCCAAATTGCGGTGCACTTGGCTTTTCTCGCGCTTGGATTTCTTCTCCAGGCGCATACGACGCTTCTTCTGGCGGAAACGGAGGTGCGCCACCTCCTCTTCCAGCTGGAGGTAGTTCTCGAAGCGCTCTGGAGAGAGCGTCCCTGCTTCGAGCGCTGCGCGCACCCGGCACCCGCGATCAGTGCCATGCTTGCAGTCGTGAAATTGGCACTCGGTAGCGAGCGCATCAATGTCTCGGAAGCTCTCGCGCAGGCTCTGCTCATCCGTCCACATCTGGATCTCGCGCATCCCGGGATTGTCGATGAGGAAACCGCCGTCCTTGAGAAAGACTACCGTGCGCCAAGTCGTCGTATGGCGTCCCTTGCCGGTCGCGTCGTTCACTTCACCAGTCCATTCCTCCGAACCCGTGATGGCGTTGATGAGAGTCGACTTGCCCACACCCGAGGATCCCACGAGAGCGATGCCCTTGCCGGGACCGAAGTAGCCTGAAAGCGTCTCCAGTCCCTCGGCGTGTAGCGCACTGACAAAGTGTAAACGCGCTTCCTCTTGCGTCACCTCGCGGAGGGCTCCCTCCAAGGCCTCTTTCGCGTCGGCGTCGAGGGTCTCCGATTTATTGATCACAATGACA
Source organism: Verrucomicrobiia bacterium (assembly GCA_030425385.1). GTDB lineage: Bacteria > Verrucomicrobiota > Verrucomicrobiia > Verrucomicrobiales > DEV007 > JAACDM01. The sequence goes on from JAUIAH010000036.1 coordinate 16,665, forward strand.
GGGGTGGCGCCACTGCGATTCACAATCATCATGTAGCGCTCAAGACGGCGCGTATTAAGATCTGTGTGTGGATCAGTGATCAGCATCACCGTGTTCACATTGGCTCCGATCACTTGCTGTTCGGTCCCCTTGCCTGGGATCTTGCGTGAGAAACAGGTACGCCTCGGCAGGCGAGCGCGAATCACACTTTCCTCACTCGCTTCCTTCTGTTCCAGGGCCACCCAATCGCCCACTGCTGGCAGGTCCGCATTGGTCTCGGCCTCATGCCAGACTTTGCCCGAGAGGATAGCCTCTTGGTAATCGTATTCGGGGGTGTAGACCAGGTAACTGATCTTGTTGTCTTGAACGATGATCGCCGGGAGCAATCCCTGCTGTGCATGTGGACGGAAAGCCTCCTCAAAGGCTGCGTCCCATCCCAGTTGGCTTCTCTCTGGCATCTAGGGAAAGATCACTTCGGCACGGACAGGATAGTGATCGGAGGGGTATCGGCCATTGAGAGAATGTCTGACAATTTCACCGGAAACGATCTTCGCTTGCTTCCCGGCGACCAAGACATAATCAATCTGTCTTCCTTCCGTGCGGCCATCCCAGCCAGAGTAAGTGGCGGACGTCCGTGCGTCCTCGGCAGGAAGCGTGTTGCGAAAGAGAATGGGACATTTCTCCTCAGCGCCACTCAAGGTGGCAGTGCCTTCAAGGAGATAGCGCATTTGTGGGGAATTCGGACCGGAGTTGAAGTCCCCCATCAGAATGAGAGGCGCTTTCTCATGCCCTTTGGCTACCATCTCCTTCACGATGGCGATGGGACTCATCTCGCGTGCCTTGGTCGATTTGTGATCGAAGTGCGCATTGTAGACGGAAAAGCTGCGCTCCGTTTGTTGGTCGGTGAGGGTGACCCAGGAACACACGCGATTGCAGGCCGCGTCCCAGGTGTTCGAAGCCACCACATGTGGGGTGTCCGATAGCCAGAAGGTCCCTCCACCTTTCTTGGTGAAGCGGGCCTTCTTGTAGAGGACAGCGGAATATTCTCCCGCTTCCTTGCCGTCATCGCGGCCAACCCCCACAGAAGCATAATCATCAAAAGCGCTGAGGAGTTCCTTCAACTGCACGGCGTAAGCTTCTTGGATTCCGAGGACATCAGGATCCATCTTGCGAACCGTATCGAAGAGCAGATCACGACGAAGGTGCCATTGGTTGTTGCCGTCGTCTTCCGTGATCATGCGAATATTGAAACTGACTAGCGTGAGCGGCAGCTCTTTAGCAGGGGCCAACGAAAGGCCACTGCTGAGGGCAAGGAAGAGGACAAGAAGGAGGCGCATGAGCGGCACCTTGCCAGGGATCGCCCCAGTCGACAAGCCACGAGTCATGGCTCTGTGGAAGAAGCGTGCGTTTGGTAGAATGCGAGGAGTTCTCCAAACGTTCGCGGATACACAGGCTTTTCAGAGATGAGAAATGGGTCGTAACCTAAGTCCATTTCCAACTGCACCACCATCTTGGCGAATGCGAGAGAATCGAGGGCCGCGCCTGTGAGCGGCTCATGGTCCTCTACCGCTTGCGTTTCGCTCCAACGACAGGCTTCTCGAAAGCGTGCTTCTAAAGCGGCTCTGATGGGGTCATCCATGCGATCTAAGAGGATTGATAGGCGTCGATGAGGCGCAGGCCATGAAGCGTCAGATCAGGATCGTAGGCTTGGATGCCGAGCTCATCATGAAACAAGGCACCCGCGCCACCCGTGGCGACGAGGGCTGCCGATCCCGGTCGGTTGAACGTCTGCAAGAGTTCATCAAGGATGCGGCGAACCATCCCCGCGTACCCGTAGAAGGCGCCAGACTGCATGGCGCCAACCGTAGAGCGCCCCAGCACAGGAGGATCCTTGATGAGATCAATGCGAGGAAGGAGTGCGGTGCGTTCGCACATGTAGTCGTTCATCATTTCTACACCGGGAGCGATCACTCCACCCGTGTAATTTCCCGCATCGGAGAGCACGTCAAAAGTGACGGCAGTTCCGAAGTCAACCACAATGCCAGGCTTGCCATAGAGTTCTGCGAGGGCAACCGCGTTGACGAGGCGATCGGGACCGATGGAAGCGGGCTCCGGATAATCGATCCCCACTCCTAACGGTGTCTCATGAGTGACGATGAGAAGCTGATCGGCAAAGGCTTCTTGAAAAGCGGCATTGGTGCGTGGGACGACCGAGCAGAGCACGACGCGCGGCAACGGGGTCATCCAATCGCCGAGAACTTCGCGAATACGTGAGGCGCTCAGCTCGCGCGTTGGCAATGAGCGGCGCCCCAGCAACACTGCGTCCTCTGCAAGAACGGCCTTGACCCGCGTGTTACCGACATCAATGAGGATGCGTTTCATGCTTTGGGGGAGAAACGAGTTGCCGGGAAATAGGTCCCATGGCCCTTGCCCTCAAGCAGCGCTGGGAGTTGCGCTGCGTTTCGCCCGTTAGCGATGTAGACCGCCGTGCCAGAGGCGGTGGCTCGCCGAGCCGCACGAAGTTTCGTCACCATGCCGCCTACGGAGTGGTTGCCCTTCTCGGTAGTGGCAAAGTGCGTGACACTCTCAATATCCTCAACGATGGGAAGGATCGTCTTTGAGTCTGGCGGGTAAAGTCCGTCCACCGTGGTGAGGAGAACCAGGATGTCGGCGTTCATGAGAACGGCGACATCTGCAGAGAGCAAATCGTTGTCGCCATAACGGAGCTCTTCCACGGCGACGGAGTCATTCTCGTTGATCACCGGCACGACATGTGGGAATGTTAGCAATTGATTCAACGTGTTGGAGACATGGCGTCGCCGTTCATTGGTTTCCAGATCGGCGTGGGTCAGGAGGAGTTGTCCCACGTGCAGCTCATGTTGGCGAAAGAGGGTCTCGTAGAAATGCATGAGACGTGTTTGCCCCACGGCGGCACACGCTTGCAGAGCGTCCATGGACGTGGGGCGTTCCGTCATTCGAAAACTGGGGAGCCCAGCCGCGACGGCACCGCTGGAGACGACGATGCATTCGTCCCCCGCTAGGCGCAGCTTGGCGACGACAGCGGTGAGTGCCTCTAACTGATCCGCATCCAAGTCGGGCTTGGTTTGAGACGTGAGGATCCCAGACCCGAATTTAAGAACGATGCGGCGTGCCATGGGTGAGACTGACTCCGTCCGCCGTCCTGTCAACTTTGGACAAAGCGCCGTACAAAGGTCTGCACCGCAAACCAATTTGAGGCGAAGGCGAAATCATCACCGTTCATGCTCTCCGGGCGGGCAATGATCCATTCGCTGACTTCTTCTTCATTGCGCTCGATGTTATCGAAATGCGCTACTTCGGCAGTGTAGAAGAAATCGATCACTTGGTAGACCACACCCGCGTAGGCGTAGACGTTGGGATGCGAGGTGAGATAGTCTAGTTTGGAGACCTCCAGGCCCACTTCCTCCTGCGTTTCTCGCCTCACCGCATCTTCCCCAGTCTCCCCAGGATCGATAAACCCGCCGGGCATGCCAAGTTTGCCTTTGCCAGGGTCTCTTTCGCGCCGGATGAACAGCATGTTTCCCTCGGGATCGCGGAGAAGCCCGCCGACGGCGCTGGGTGGATTGAAGAAATAACGGAAACCGCAGGCGCAGCTGAGCGGATTGACGCGCTGCTCTACGCTTGCCCCACAGGATGGGCAGAATTGGAAAGCTTGCTCGACGGGGCGCATGTTAGGGCTTCTCAAAGATCATGAAGTGTTGGCGAGGGAGGAAATCGCGGGTTTCCACCCAGCGAAAGCCAGCGGCGGCAAACTCGCGCTTGGCTTGTTTCTGAGACATCTTATGGAGTGGTTTGATAGGGACGAGAGGATCTTCTGCGCGGTACTCGAGGAGGAAGACGCGTCCACCCGGCTTGAGCGCTTTCTCCATGGACGCTAGCATTTCTCTTGGGTGTGAGAATTCATGATAGGCATCCACTAACAGAATACCGTCCACTTCACTTTCGGGCAATTTCGTGTCTTCGATCGTCGAATGGATTGGCACGACATTCTCCGCACCGAAGGCCTTGATGCGTTTCTTGAGGATAGCGATCATTTCTTCTTGGATATCGACCGCGTAGACGCGTCCCTCTGGCACTTTCTCCGAAAGGCGGAAGGTGAAATAGCCCGACCCCGCTCCGATGTCGGCCACAACAGCGTCTGGGGCGAGCTCCAAGTTCTTCATGAGGAGACTTGGCTTCTCTTCCTGTTCGCGCTCCTCGCGTTCCAACCAACCCGCCCCAAGATGCCCCATCACCTGGGATATTTCTCTCCCCATGTAATACTTGCCCGTCCCATCGCGCGTCTTGGGGCCTTCGACATAGGGCTGAAAGCTCTTCTTCGGCTCCGGAACCGCCTTCGACGCTGTCGGCTCGTCTGCCCACGAGAGCGCAAGTCCGCAAAGAACGAGACCGATGATCAGACGAATGGCGTGCATGGAGTTACCAGAGCAGAAGATCGGCATCCTGGCCAACGCGAAGGATGGCAAGAAACGCCTTGGCGTGCGAGGGATCGTTGAGAACCACCGTGCCCGATCGTAGGCGCCGATGCCCATTCTGATAGCGGACGCTCTCAGGGGGACGAGATTCTAGAGCGGCGGCGAGGCTGGGGAAATCAGCATGTCCGTGCTTCTTGAGATGCGCTTTGGTTAGGATCTGAAAGAGGGCCCGTTCACCTTTCACCACGTAGCGAGCCAATTCGAGGGTCACCCGTCCCATGGTCGTGCGGGGATTGATCTCAATGATGGGGTGGTGCACCAATCGGCCTTCCGCATCGCGAGCTAGCATCGCGTCCACTCCTAGTGGACCGTCGAATCGGAGACGTGTGAGAAGGGGCGAGAGGGTTGCTGGAAGCGTTTCTTCGTAGAAGTGCTGGATGGCGCGATCCCTGCCATAGAAGAGCCGGGTGGCCTCTTCGCCAGCGGAAGCCGTCAGCGTCTTCTCAACGGAACACCCCAGAAAGCGTCCACGCTTGTCATTGTGTAGGGCGGTGTACCCTAACAAACGCATGTGCTTGCCGTACTGCACAGAGAAATCAAACACCCGCTCGTGCTGAGGCTCCACGACGATGGCCGATTGTTCCTTCAAGATGCCCGCGATCCATTGACGAAGGGATGGGGAGGGGGCCTTGCTATCTTCGAAGCGTAGTCCTTTCCCCGCGAGGCCAAAGGGAGCCTTGAGTACGCAGGCTGGACCCAGCGTTTCCATGGCGCGTCTTACACCTTCCCAACTCTCACATACTTGTCCCCGGGCATCCCCTAGCGATTGCGCTAATCGGGTGGAGAAGACTTTCGAATGAAGCTCGGCCCAGGCGGGCTCCCATGCGGTGGAGGATGCCGATGTCGCCTGATCTGCGAGATCAGCAAACAGGCGGGCGCTGTCAAGACTCCAACCCCAGGGACGGAGTTCGCCGAGCTTGCGTTCTGACAGCTGGATGGCGGAACGTTCTTGGATTTCAGGGATCTCCATCCCAACCCGGCGGAGCTTTTGTAGGAATGATAGTGAGGGGTGGCGCGCCAATAGGGCCACGTCATCTTGCCGGGCAAGATAGAGGGTCAGAGCGCTGAGGTCTTCGCTCAGTGTCAGGAGAGTGCCTGCGGGTTTCTGAAGGGGCAGGCCTTGTTGTTCGCGAGCGATGCACCATTCCGTTTCAGGGTTGAAATGATAGACATTCGGCGTGCGGCCTTTGGATTGAGTGAAGATCTCCAGCTGATCAATAAACTCCGATGGCAAGCCTGCTTCAAGTCGGCCTTCGCGATTGAAGATGCCCTTGCCCTTGGCACGGCTGGGAGAGAGTGGAAAGACCAAGCGTTGACGAAAGGCCTCCCAATCGCTCTCGCGGGGTTCCTTCCACCGCCGAAACCATTCCAAGCCGTAACCGACGTGGTTGATCTCGTCCCGGTAGATCCGATCCAGAATCTTGGCTGATTGGAGATCACCCGATTGCGCAAAGACCTTGGCGAAATGTCGGGAATAGTCAAGGTTGGCCTGTTCGAATGTCAGGCTCAGTCGTGCGACATAGTCTGCCGGTGTCTTCATGCTTGAGACCGCATTCCAGAAGAAGCCGTTCACGGGTTGTTGTCCAAAGGTCCAACCACACTGCTGCAGGCGTCGCAAATAGAGGCGTGTGTGCATCTGCTCCTCTTGTAAGGTGCGCGCCACGCCCTCACGGAAGGCTGGGGGTGCCTGGGGAAACCTCAGGAGAACGAGAGCCATGAGTTCCGCGGCTAGCAGTTCGTGATTGGCGAAGAAATGGAGAAGCCGACCGCGATCTTCCTCGCTTTCTAACAGATTACCCTTAGGGATAGGAGAGCGTTCGCCGCTTTTGCTGAACTGAAGATTGTCAGGGCGTCCTGGTGCATCGAGCGCGTTGACAGGTGGGCCAGGAGAGGTGTCGCTCAGGCGCGAATCAGGAGGCGCCAGCTTCTCCTCTAACGTCGTGGCGAAGAGGACGCGTTCAGCGAAGGCTCGAATCTCCATTCTGGTTCTCCAAGAGTTCGCGGTGAAAGCGCGCTACGTGTCTGTATTTCTCAGCAGAGCGCCGGATAGATTGGCGTTCCTCTGGTCGCAAGGAACGGATCACTTTCGCCGGGGTTCCAAGGACCAGTGACCCTGACGGAATCACGGCTCCCTGGGTGACGACAGCGCCGGCGCCAATGATAGAGTGTGTGCCAATGACTGCGCCATCCATGATGATGGCCCCCATGCCCACGAGGACTTCACTTTCCACTTGGCAAGCATGAATGATTGCACGATGCCCCACGGTCACATGGGGACCGATTTCGACTCCTTGATCGGACGATAAGTGAATAATGGTGCCGTCTTGAATGTTGGACCCTTCCCCAATAGTGATGGCATGAATGTCAGCCCTGAGAACAGCCTGATACCAGATGCTGGCATGGGGGCCAATGCTAACATCTCCAACGACTCGAGCGTCTGGAGCGACAAATGCGGAGGGATCGATCCGTGGTGGGGTCGTTAGATAGGCGGGGCGCTCCATGTGATGAAAGGAAGATAATTTGCTTGTCAGGACTGACGAAACTCCCTAGGCCTGAAAAGTCCCAGAGAAATCGGACGTGAGCACCCATCTTTCCCCCTGTGGGAAGCAAATTCTATATCCATAGTTACCCGAAACACCATTATGAATAAGACGGAACTTATTGATTCTATTCAGGCCCGATTGGGCGATGACGCGACGAAGGCCCAGGCGGAGAGTGCTCTGGCCGCTGTGTTGGACGCGATTGCGGATGGCGTGAAGAAGGATGCGAAGGGCATTCAGCTCATTGGCTTTGGCACGTTCAAGATTGCGGAACGGGCGGAGCGCATGGGGCGTAATCCACAGACGAAAGAGCCGATGAAGATTCCTGCTTCCAAGACGATTCGCTTCATCCCGTCGGCAGCTCTCAAGAAGACGCTCTAGCAAGCTGTTAGTTCCTATGAGCCTGAACCTCGTCCTGGGGTTCGGGCTTGTTTGCTTCTGGGAGGATGTGCTCACGATCTCTGGTCGGTTTTCTCTTCGAGAAAGGCGGTCTCACATAATTTCGCATAGGTGCCACCAAGCGCGAGGAGTTCTTCGTGCGACCCTTCTTCAATCACGCGCCCGCGTTCTAGCACATAGATGCGATCGGCACGGCGAACCGTGGAGAGCCGGTGGGCGATCACCATGCTTGTCCGACTCGACATGAGTCGTTCGAGGGCTTCTTGAATGATGCGCTCGGTTTCTGTGTCCACACTGGCCGTGGCTTCATCTAGGAGGAGAATGGGAGGATTCTTCAGCAGTGCGCGTGCGATGGAGATGCGTTGCTTCTCGCCAACACTGAGTTTCACCCCGCGTTCGCCCACGACGGTATCGAGCTGCTCACTCAAGCGCTCGACAAAGGGTGCCGCATTGGCGATGCGCAAGGCTTCCCACATCTCATCGTCAGTGGCGTCTCGTTTGGCGATGCGGAGATTCTCTCTCACAGAATCATTGAAGAGAAAGCTCTCCTGAGTGACGTAGCCGATCTGGCTGCGGAGAGAGGTCTTCTGCGTTTCGTGAACGGGCTGGCCATCGATGAGAATCTCCCCCTGATCATGTTCGTAAAAGCGCGTGAGGAGATTGATAATGGTCGATTTGCCCGCGCCCGTTTGGCCGACGAGAGCGATGGTTTCTCCGGGCGAGGCGTGGAGATTGACGTCGTGGAGCGTGGGCATCTTGTCGTTGTAAGAAAAGTGTACCCCACGGTAATCAATGGCGCCCTCCACCTTGGTTAATGGGCGTCCGTCTGCCATGCCAGGCTCATCCTCGGTATCGAGGATCTCGAAGACGCGTTCGCCAGCGGCACGCCCTGCTTGGATGAGCTGATTGAGAGAGTGAAGACGATTGATAGGATCGTAGAGGAGTTGGAGCATGAGCACAAAGGCGGAGAGTTCTCCTGCTTGGAGATCACCATTGATGGCCGCCTGGCCACCGAACCCTAGCACCAGCACCAATCCTAAAGCCCCCAGGAAATTCATCCCAGGATTGTAGAGAGCCCACGCTCGCATCACCACCAGTGAGGCTTGTCGCAGGCGATCACTGGAGGCGTTGAAGCGTGCGTGCTCAGCCTCTTCCATGGTGTATGCCTTGATCTGACGGATGCCTGCGATGTTATCATGTAAGAGGGAATTCATCGCACTCGTCGCTTTCCGCACGCCTTGGTAGCGTTTGTGGGCGGTGCGTGTGTACAACCAAGCGCCAACCGCGAGAAAGGGCATCGGGATCATGGCGATGAATGCTAGTTTGGCATCGGTGAGACACATCACGGTGGCGATGATCAGAATTTGCAAGACCGCCACGAGCCCTTGTTCGATCCCATCAATCAAGACACGTTCCATGGCGGTCACATCTTCCGCCACACGAGTCATCACATCGCCGGTAGGGCGATTGTCGAACCAGCGCAAACGTAGGCGCTGGATCTTGGCATAGAGTTCGCTGCGCAGATCAAAGATGACCTTCTGCTCGAAGGTGTTGTTGAGAAAGATCCTGGCAGAATTAAACCCATCCCGCCCAAGGAAGGCTAGCAAGGCCACACCGACGAGGGGCCAGAGGAGTTGGTGTTGGCCGCCTTCAATGACATCGTCAATGATCACCCGCGTGATCTGAGGGAAGACGATGACGAGAAGGGTGCTGAGGATCGCGCATACCAATTGGGCGATCGAGAGCCAGGGATAGCGCTTCGTATAGTTGAAGACACGCAGGGTCGTGCTCATAGTGGAGTCCTTGTGGGAGATTTCCGAAGAAAGATGGTTCTTTCCCCGTCACACACGCGATGAAACCATTTCGACTCCTTTCCAGCGTCCTCCTGGGCAAGCGCCTGAAGGGCTGGAAACGTGTGCTATTCCTATTGGTTTCGTGGATTCCTCTAAGTTTGATGGCATTTGTAGTGCTTTGTAACGTGTTGGTGGTGTGGTCGACGCATAGCTTCATCGCCAGGGATGTCGATTCCGCAAGGGCCAATGAGGTCGCGCTCATCTTGGGCACCTCCAAGAAGATTTCGCCGGATCAGGGAAATCGTCACTTTGAGAATCGCATTCGCCGGGCCGGGCAATTGTATCGGGCCGAGAAAGTGAAGCACCTCCTGGTCAGTGGGGACAATGGCAGTCGCTATTACAACGAGCCGAATGACATGCGAGATGCGTTGGAAGATCTCGGAGTCCCCCGTTCGCAAATCACACGTGACTTTGCTGGCTTTCGCACCTTGGATTCGATGGTACGTGCCCATGAGATCTTTCAATTGGAGGCCTTCACGGTCGTTTCCGATGGGTTTCACCTTCCTCGAGCCATCTTCATTGGCAGGCACTTTGGATTGGATGTGGTGGGGGTGGCCTCGGAGCCCGTGCCCATCCGACAGGCGCTGAAGACGCATGTGCGTGAGTGCCTGGCACGTGTTAAGGCAGTCTTGGATGTTTATGTGTTAGATACGGTGCCTCGCTACGGTGGGAAACCTGAACCTATCATGGTGAGTCGTTAGCGTTGGGGTGTGATCAGCAATCGATCCCTCACACTTCTCCCACAGGTGCTCTTCTGCGCCCTGCTGTGGGGAGGGGCCTTTCCCTTGATCAAATTTGTCTATCAAGCTTGGGGCACTTACACGTTCATTCTTTGCCTCTTCTTTGCAGGCGTTCGATTCACCCTTGCCGGTCTCGGGATCTTGATAGTCTGCCGCGATGTCCGGTCCAAATGGCAGCGAGCAGATAAGAAGCCTCTTGTCATCCTCACCTTGATGCAGACGTGTGCGCAGTATGCTTGCTTCTATCTGGGGATGTCAGTGTCAAGTGGCGTGTTAGGATCCCTGTTGGTCGGCTCGGGTAGTTTCTGGTGGGTATTGTTAGCGCCGTCGTTGCTCAAGACGCCACGCGCGACCGGAAGGGATTGGCTGGCCCTCACTTTGTGCACGCTGGGGATTGTGCTAGCGGTTTACGCGCCGGGAGCTGGCAGTGGCCGGGTGATCCTGGGAGCGCTTTGCTTTCTCAGTGCTTCCCTCTTCGGAGCTCTCGGCCTCATTGCCATGCGTCCTTTGAGTCGCACGCTTGATGCGAAGACGGCAACTGGAATCTCGTTGTTCGCTGGGGGCATGCTCCTGATGCTGATCGGCAGTCCTGCGGCCGCTACCTTCGTGGATAAACTCACCTTGCCCATTGCAATCGCCACCCTGGCCCTCGCGGCGATTTCCGGACTTGCTTTCAGCGTGTGGAACCGCTTGGCCCATGAATACTCTGTCAATCTCCTCGCCGGCTACCGATTCCTCATCCCCCTTTCCGGTGCCATCCAAGCGACCCTCTTTGTGGCCAATGAACGCCCTGGGCCAGGATTGATTGCCGGGGGATGGCTGATCATCGCCGCTTTGGTCATCTTGCAGCGTCCGCGTCGCCGTGTGAACCCCTGAGAAAGCAAGAAAGTACAGCGACTCCTTGGAGGAGTCCGACCAAACAGGCTACAATGAGACGGATTTCAGCATCTTCTATATCGAGACCGCGATCCACACTCCCCAATCAAGCATCAGGCTCGGCCGCCAGATCTTCCCGTGATTGATCGGTTCCCGACAGGGTGTTAGCATGGGGCCCTTGAGTTTACCAGACCCCCTCCTAGATCGTTGCCCCGCCTGTGCCGCTGAGGTAGATGTCACGGGGTGTGCGCCATTCGCACCGGTGATTTGCCCGGCTTGCGAGGTGGAAGTGCGGGTGCGTCGAACCTTCCAGCAATACGAGATCGAGACGGAAATTGGTCGCGGGGGCATGAGCCGAGTCTTTCGAGCGCATGATCCCGCCCTGGGGAGGGCGGTCGCGATGAAGGTCCTTCTGGAGAGCTTCCATGACAGTGACGAACGGGTGCAGCAGTTTGAGAAAGAGGCGCAGATCACGGCGAGCTTCACCCACCCGCATGTGGTGAAAGTGTATTCTGTGGGGCGTGACCACGCGGATCTCTTTATCGTGATGGAGTTGGTCGAGCACGGAAGTCTCGATGAGCGCATGCAGAAACAAGGGGCTATCCACGAGTCGCAAGCCTTGAAGTGGATCTTGGAAACCGCGCAGGGGCTCCAGGCCGCCTACCAGAATGGCCTGATTCATCGGGATGTGAAGCCTGGGAATATACTCCTCACTCAAGACGGGAGCGCCAAATTGGTGGACTTTGGGTTGGCGCTGATGTTCCGGCGAGAAGTAGATGAGTCGGAGGACATCTGGGCGACGCCCTACTATGTGGCGCCGGAGAAATTAGCGGGTGCCTCCGAGGACCACCGCAGTGACATCTACAGCCTGGGAGCGACGCTCTATCATTTGCTCGCGGGCAAGCCAAGCTTTGAGGTGAACACAGGCAGCTATGAGGAGTTGAGTGCCGCCAAGGCACAGGCCCCGGACGTCCGCGAGGTGGCCGCACACGTCTCGCCAGGAACCGCCTCCTTGGTAGCAGCGATGATGGATCCTGATCCTGACAAACGTCCAGACAGCTATGATGACCTGGTGGCTGATCTTGAATCAGCGGCCAACCCGCGGCGATCTGCTCATCCGATCAGTGCCAGCGATCGCTTCCTGGCCAAGCAACAACTTCAGCTTCGCAAGCGCCGACGCCAGCGTGCCTGGTTCCTGGGTATCTTGGGCGTGGGCTCCTTGGTGCTGGCGGCAGGGGTCTGGCAACTGACGAAACCCTCACCGGAGCAGTCAACCAACGCGATGACGGTGGAAGAAGAAGGCGTCTCCGAGGAAGTATCGGGTTCCAACCACGAAGTGGCAGACCGCGGATGGCGTAGCCATCAAGGATTTCGCGACGGTCGCGAAGCGTTGTTGGCGAGCAACTGGGAGGGTGCCCGAGCACGCTTTGAAGAGATGGCCACGACGACAGAGACGCCTGCCGCGGTGCCGTGGGCCTGGTACCACGCGGGGCTAGCAGCCCTCTTGCAGGGAGAGCCGTCGAATGCTCGCGAGGCTTTCGCTCATTTGTCAGTGTGGGAGGATGCGCGATCCCAATGGCGTGATTTCTTTCGGACGATAGGACAGCATGTGCTCCGTTCTGAGCCGATCCCTCCTAAAGTGGCGAGAGACATGCCAGATGGCTTCTGTCATGGTGCCGCTTTGTTAGTTTATGGCTTGCATAACTGGGAAGCTGGAGCCCCTAAAGCGGCTCATGCGCACTGGGAACGTTTCTTCGAGCACCAGCCGGAGCGGCGGTTTGCCTGGCTCACCGAGTATCGAGCCTTGGTAAGGCCACACATGACAGATCTGGAGCGCTACCTGGCCTTGCCCGATCTAGAGACACTGGTAGATGCAGAATCGATTCGAAAAGCGCTAGAGAATCTTCCTGATTGGGTGGCGCGAGCGAAGACAGCGCGCGGCAAGGAAGCGTTCCGTGAACGTGAAACCATCCTGCGCGAGCGTCTCGAGCGTTTGGAGAATCCCGATCTCGATGGAGAATGGCAGGCAGTCTTAGCGCAATTGGACACTCTGGCAGAATCGCAGGGCTTTGCGGAGGGTGTGGCGTTGTTAGGAGGGGAGCGAGCGCGTGTTGCCAAAGGGAAGCGGAAAGCGGCATTTGAGGACGTGCTGCATTGGTGGCAGGAGGCGGGGGCTCTTCAAGAGCGGCTTCAGCATTCCGTGAGTGATCCGTTAGGAAGTGCTGATCCCAAAGGCGTGATCGCACGGGCTCGAGAGAACCTCGCCGCTGAGCGTGATTCCAACGCATACTATCGCGATTTGGAAGGGCTCATTGCCTTTGCAAGGCTGACAAACCGAGAAGAGAGTGTCCGACCAGAGATCGCGATCTTGAAACGGGAAAACCGCCCTTTCCGCGAACGCTGGAACCGAATGGCTCATCAGACGTCCCCATGAACAATAGCGATCAGAAACCGCCCACCCCTGAGGAGATCAGTAAGAAATTGGCTGATTTCATGAAATCGAATTTCGGAGGACAGGTGAATTTCTCCACGTTTCCCGGCATGGGGGAAACGGAAAGCACCAAGGAGGAACCTTCCGAAGATCCGCCCGAGTCCCCTGCGAATGACCAATCGATCTTTGATTTCGATTATCGCCCGAAAGACATCAAGCGGCATCTCGACCGGTTCGTCATCCGCCAGGAAGAGGCCAAGAAGGTCCTCTCACTAGCAGTGTGCGATCATTACAATCATGCGAAGTATCTCCGGCGCTTGGAGACGGAACAACCAGGCGCGTCCGATGGGGTGGAGTTTGCCAAGCAGAATGTGATTGTTCTAGGACCGACGGGCGTGGGCAAGACCTACTTGGTGAAACACATCGCCGAGCTCATCGGGGTGCCTTTCGTCAAGGCGGACGCGACCAAGTTCAGTGAGACAGGCTACGTGGGTGGAGATGTGGATGATTTGGTGCGTGAGTTAGTCAAACGAGCCGATGGTGACGTTGAGCTCGCCGAGTACGGGATCGTCTATATTGACGAAATTGATAAGCTTGCGACCAAAGGGAATATGATGGGCCGTGACGTGAGTGGCCGTGGGGTGCAGACCGCTCTCCTCAAGCTGATGGAGGACACCGAAGTGTCGGTGAGGAATCCCATGGATATTCAAAGTCAGATGCAGGCCATGTTTCAGATGCGCTCTGGCAAAGGCCCCAAGCGAGACACCGTGCGGACGCGTCATATCCTCTTCATTGTGAGTGGTGCCTTCTCCGGTATGGAAGAGATCATTTCGCGGCGTATCGGCGCCCAAGCGATCGGGTTCAAAGCCGTGGCCGGTGGCGGAGACGAGAGCGAGACGCTCTTCCGCAAGGTTTCGACCCAGGACTTCCTGGAGTATGGGTTCGAAGCGGAGTTCATTGGACGCTTGCCTATCCGGGTGGTCTGCGATCCCCTCAGTGCTTCCGATCTTTGTGAGATCATGGAGAAATCGGAAGGGAGTCTCATTCGTCAATATGAGAGGGAGTTTGAAGCCTACGGCGTGAAGGCCTCGTTCGAGCGTTCGGCTTTGGAAATCATCGCGCAACGGGCCGTGACCGAGAAGACAGGCGCACGTGGGCTGATGACCGTGACCGAGGCGATCCTCCGAGATTTCAAGTTTGAGTTGGCAGATTCGGGGTTGTCCGAATTGGTGATCGATGAGGTGCTGGTGAAGGATCCGAAGCGTGCCTTGGAGGCGGCGCTCGCCCTGTGCGAGGATTCCGAAGCGCAGGCGGCTCAGAATGAGATCCATACCTTTGCCCATCATTTCCGGGAACAGTTTGGTTTGGAACTGCGATTCACAACGTCGGCGGTTCGCCTCATCGCGCAACGAAGCGGAGATCGCAACATGAGCGCCCTTGCCTGGTGTGAACAGACATTTGGAGACTATCAGTTTGGCCTCAAACTCATTCAGAAGAACACGCGCCAACGGGTGTTTGAGTTGGGGCCGCGAGCCGTGGAGGATCCCGAGGGCTTCCTCAGTGATCTCGTCCTCCAGTCCTATTATGCGGCCGCTGAGAATGGCGCAAGTGAGCCTTCATGAGAATGATGCCGCTAGAAGAGGCTGATATCACGCCCTTCCAACGGCGCGTTTATGAGGCGGTGTTAGAGATTCCTCATGGGTTCGTCACGACTTACCGTTGGTTAGGCTTGGCGATTGGATGCCGATCGCCCCGCGCGATTGGCCAAGCGCTCCGCAGGAATCCATTTGCGCCGGAGGTGCCCTGCCACCGCATCGTCGCTTCGGATCTCACCATTGGTGGATTTGCAGGAAAGCGTCAGGGTCCCAAGATTGCCAAGAAACGACGACTTTTGGCGGAAGAGGGCGTCCGGTTTGAGGATGGACGGCTCGCTGATCCGAACTGCCTCTTCACGTTTGGAATGGAAACCCCGGCTCGATGAGGCTGCGATCGTTCCGACTGCGCTTGGCGCTTCTCTCCGCGGGGAGCGCTGCGATTGGACTGCTCGTCTTTGGGTGGGCCGCCAGCGGATTGTGGTGGAAAGAGCGGATTGGTCAGTTAGACCGCGATTTGGAGACCGTTGGCTACATGCTCGCCAGTCGGAATCTTCCGGACGACGGGTGGGAAGCTTTCTTCCGCTCGTTGCAGGGTGTGTTAGGCGAGGAGAAATTTGAATCACGATTTCTGTTAGTCAGTCGCCTGAATCATGGTGTGGTCTATCAGACGACGAATTGGCCAGAGAACCTGTCTTCGGACGCGTATGCTGCATCTGAGGAGGTATTTGACTGGGTGGATGGGCCCCCGCCGCCTGCCGGTCCGAGTGGGCGGCCGAAGCGGCGTCCTACCTTGCGGGAATTGGGCGATTTGTCAGACGAAGAACGTCGTCGCTGGCGCCGGGATGGGATCGCCCGTCGCCTCGGCATCAAAGGGGGTGTGCGGAAACTGCAACGGGCCCAGTTCTACACCGCCGCCGACGTGGGGAGTCGTTTCCGGATCGGAGCCTTTGGGAATCGGCGTTACCACCTGCTGCTTGGAGCGGACCTCGCGAACATTGAACAGGAACAGCGGGCTTTGCAGATGACCTTGGCGACCGCGTCCATCGGAGCATTGGCGCTGATCGTTGCCGGGGCATGGCTCCTCTCGCGCAAGGCTCTTAGCCCCATCGCAGCCTTGACGGATGCCACCCGACGGGTCTCAGCCAGTGATCTCAGTCAGCGTCTTGCATTGCCGAACGCCGACCGTGAGTTCGTGCCATTGATAGACGTCTATAATGGAATGATGGAGCGCTTAGAACGGAGTTTCCACCAGGCCACACGCTTCAGTGCGGATGCCTCTCACGAACTGAAGACGCCAGTGGCCATCATGAAGGGTACGCTTGAGCGCGCCCTGACAGAAGCTCCAGAGAATTCACGGGAGCAGCGGGTCTACACGGAGCTATTGGAGGAGACGGAGCATCAACAGGCCATTCTCCAAAGCCTGCTGCTACTCGCACGGGCGGATTCTGGTCAACTCACGCTGCACCAGGAGCGCTTCTCTTTCAGTGCTCTGGCGACAGATGCGGCAGACGATGCGGAGATGATGGCCGAGGCGTGGGAACTGCAGATCGAGCGATCCATCACGCCGGAGGTGTCTGTTGAGGGGGATCGTGGATTGCTTCAGCAAGTGCTCCATAATCTCCTCACCAATGCGACGAAATACAATCGCCCCGAGGGCACAGTGAGCCTTGTGTTAGAGGTCGACGGAGCCGATGCGGTGTTGCGTGTGGCGAACACCGGCCCTGGCATCCCTATCGAGGCACAGCCTCGCCTCTTCGAGCGTTTCTATCGCGTCGAAGGATCGCACTCGAATCGCGATGAGGGCATCGGCCTGGGATTGAGTTTATCCCAGGAGATTGTGAAAGCGCATGGCGGTCAGATCCGCTTGCTGCGGAGTGATGGCAAGGAGACCGTATTCGAAGTGAGATTGCCCGCTGCGCCTCATGAGTTGAAATGATAGTCGGCGAAGTCCAAGAAGCATTTCCAATCATAGGGATTAATGGAGTGTCCGCCCTCGCGTGTATGGTAGCCCACGTGGCTCTCGATGATGGGTTTTCCCGGTTCCGGTTGAGCCACATTCTCTAACGCTTTCTTTTCGTAGAGCTGATAGACTGGGCTCGCGTGATACGCGGAGAGGTATTCTCCGCGACTGTCTGCCCAAGTATCGTCCACGCTGCTGTGCACGTAGACCGGACGAGGGGCGATGCAGGCCAGCAGCATATGCTGATCCACGGGGAGATCGTCTTCCTGCTCCATGAACTTCCACGCATTACGACAAAGCCAATAAGGGAAGCGGGTCACCATCTTCTTGAGCGTTTCGCCAGACTTGCGACGCCACAAAGCCGCCCCGGCACAACCTGACTGAGCGGAGATGGCAAGGGCGAAGCGTTCGTCCTGAGCTGCCGTCCACAAGGTCGCCTTGCCCATCTTGGAATGGCCCATGATTGCTACACGGGTGTGATCAATGGTATCGTCCGTTTCTAAATAATCCATCGCGCGCATGGCACCCCAAGCACAGGTGGCGAGGACGCCCCACTCGTGAGCCTTGGGAAAGCTTTGCCCTTCGGGATAGAAGAGCTTGTGAACACTTTTGAGAAATTCGGTCTCATTGTGAGAGACCAGGTCCTGCTGATACACCGCACAGAACCCATAGCCTCGATCAAAGAAGTCTCCCAAGGGCCAGCCACAGCGGATCATGCCGGGCCGCTCTGAAGAGGCGTCAAAGTCATCGCCCTGGGTGTTGTTGAAGCTGTGTTTGAGAAATGCGGGAACCGGCTTGGTGGCGTTGTTAGGCACAAACACGAGGATGTGCATCGAGAGGTGACCCTTTGCATTGCGGAAATGAATCTTCACATCCTTACGCGTGGCCTTGCCCTCCATGAATTCCGGATTCTCGTTCACCAGTTCATAGGTTTGTGTCAGGAGATGCTGGGGTTTCGGCACGCGGCCATAGAGGAGATTGGAGAACAAGGCGAGAAGTTGCGGTCTTCTAACGGTTTCCCATGCATGGGCATTCGTGATGGTTTTCCCATCGGGACCGACTAACAGAGGGGGCAGATCGTAAGCGGGGATCCGGGACTCATCGTAGATCACGTCGTTGTCAGACTCCTTCGGTTCCCGCCCTTCGGCGGAGAGGAGGAGGACGCTGAGCAGTGGCAAACAGAAGATCGATTTCATTCTGGTGATCTCATTCTATTCCAGAATTCATGACGAGCCTGAATTCTACTGTCTGCCTTCGAAAACTTTTGTGAGAAAGAGCTTCGCTTTCGCCAGGGGGCATCCCTATCATTGACCGTATCATGCTTCGGACTCTCTCACTCGTCTTCTTGGCGTCCGCCTATCTTCCTACCCTACACGCGGTGCTCACCATTCCAGGCTCGGTGGATGGCGATTCAAATACGGCCATCCCTTTTCTCCAACCGGATGGGCCCATGCGGTATCAGCAGCTCTATCCATCGAGTTCCCTTTCGCCCTACACGTCGGCATTGACCATCACGGAGCTGCGTTTCCGGCTGGACAGGGAAGTGGGTAGGGCCTTTTCGGGAATGATCTCTGATGTCTCCATCAGCTTGTCTACCACGACGGCATCGGTGTTAGATCTGAGTGATTTGGATGCGAATCTTGGACAAGATCTGGTGATGGTGTTTCCGCGAGGATCCTTGATGCTTTCGGCCACGGGAGGCTCCACTGGCGGAGGGCCGACGGGCCCAGATCCTGGAGACTCTCCATCGTCACCTTCTGGTCCCAGCGATGGCAGTGGCGGGGAGACAGGTGGAATCAACCCTCCTCCCGGGCCGTCGACTGGGGGAGACGATGGATCTTCCCCGTCGCCAGGCGGAGACACGACGCCGCCGGGTGGCACGCCACCGAGTGGCTCAGGGACGGATTCGCCGGAACCCGGGCCCGGGACGGATCCAATGGTCGGGCCTGGAGGAGAGCCTTCAGGAGATCCCGGACCCGATCCTACCCCGGGGGATCAGCCCGGTACCGGAGGTTCACCGACGGATGGTGGCTCGTCTCCCCTGGGGCCTGCGCATGGGTTTGAAATCGCCGTTATTCTAGCAGAAGCCTTCACCTATGATCCCGCTGTGAGTCACCTTCTCATGGAGGTTCGCAACTACTCTGGAGAGCTATTGTTCGCGGGACCGAACGCTTTCGACGCGCACTCACATTTGCCCAGTGCCTGGGTGGCAGGTTCGGCAAGCGGGAATATGGCGAGTGGATCGGGGGATGGCGGCTTGGTCACACAGTTGGTGAGCTCGCCACTTGTGGGCCCGACGACGGGGGTTCCGGAGCCTTCCTGGGCACTGTCATTATGCGTGATGCTTTTGATAGGGATCACAAGGCGGAGGCATTGATGAAGCGTGGGGGCTTCATCCTGCTCGCTCTTCTCGCTTGCTCATGGGGGCGGGCGGATGAGCCATCGCAAGCCTTGGTGGGGATCTTGGGATCGACCAATCGCCTGACGATCATCGGGAACGAGCGCGTAGGAACGGAGGCCATACGTCAATCGCTTCGATCAAACCATCATTTCCTGAGAGATTCGCATCCAATGGCTCCGTTGCCGGATTACCTCGCAACGTTGAAGAAATTAGTCGTCAACGGATACCTGATCGATGGGCATCGGGATGTGCAGGTGCATGTTAAGGTGGATGAGACCAGTCGTAAGGTGCTGATAGAGGTCCAGGAAGGGCCCCAATACTGTTGGGGGAAGGTGACTCTGCGAGGGCTTGAAGATGAAGTGCAAGAGCAGGTGCGGGCGCTCTTGCAGGTAGACACGGATTCCCTCCGGACAGAGGTCCAGCGCGTGCGCGCATCTGTCGAGACTTTCGGACGATTGGCGAGTGCGGAGAGTGAGCGGTTCTTGAAAGAGACCGGGACGTTGCCACCGCAATGGAAGGGTGCCCATTGGCAATCTCCTATTTGGCAAGAAGGGCGGGCGGTCAATAGCATGGCAGGTGCGATGGAGGAGCGGCGAGAGGCCATCGCTGCCGCCCTGGGGCATTTGGGATATGATAATGCTGATTTCGCTGTTCGGTTAGATGAAAGGGAGGTGAGTCAAGTGGCCTTGGAAGTAGACGTGAAGGCGTTAGGGCCTCTGATGGAGATGCCCAAGTTTCGCGTCCAGGGGAGTTTCGAGCACACCGCAGAAGAGATTCTTAACTTCCTTGAACTTCCTGACACGTTCACTTGGAGCACCCTCGATGAAGTCGAACGCAAGCTCTGGCGCTCGGGGCGCTTTGCCGATTTCTGTCTCTTCCCCACGAAGCCGGAAGGGAATGATCCAGGCACTGTCCGTTTACTCGTCCGGGAAATGCCGGGTGTTCCGCGGCTCGATGCGCCTCTCACCAAGGCACAGGTAGCGGTGCTGAGAGCGGCCCACTGGCTCTCCAATGAACATGCCAAGAATTCTCTACACCTTCATTTGGATGTTGAGAATCAAGGTTCGGTGGCCATGGATATGCATCCGGGGCGGCGCCATCACTTTCAGTTAGAGCTTCCCGAGGGGCGGGGGCTTGAGGCGTGGTTGCAGCCTCCCTTGTTGAGTGTGGATTGGCGATCTCATGAGGAATCGGGCTTGGCCGTGCTGGCTCTCCCGATAGACGGGTCAAACGCCTACATTCATGTGAGTGCGAGTGAGGATGACGAGAAGCCTCTTTCCCTTTTGGTAGGATTCAAAGCGGTCTCGGCTTCAGAACCTGACAAACCCATCATGGATCTCATTCTCATGCCTGCGGCGGTGCTGAACAAATGCTGTCGCATTCCTGATCTCCAGGCTCACGAAGAGGGGGAGTTGATACGCATTACCAGTGCTTCGGTTCCGTTGGAGATCCTGATCGATCAGGAGAGTGGGCGGCCATTGACATTCGAGGCAGGTCTGCCTGCGAGCCACGTTCGTGGCGGCACTTCGGAGCAGGCCGTTGATTGGAGCTGGCCGGGGTGGGCGACCATTGATGGTGCGAATGGTTCGATTCCGTCGGCGCTGGCGTTGATGAAATACGTCGCGATCTCGTTTTCCGTGCCAGTAGCGGAAGCGCCTGAATGGAAACTGGTGGAGATTCTAGCAGATGGCTTCACGCCAGTCATTCGATTGTTTGCTAGTGACGATGATTCTGAATCGGCTGCCTTTCCCTGCTGGGATGTCCTAGGGGTGCAATCGGAGCCGGAAGGAGTGGTCTTGCCGGATTATGTGAGGCGTCTGTTAGCTGTTGGGCTGAATCAAATACTTCACGAAGTGATGGCTGATGAATCCTGGCATTGGATGCTTGCTCGTGAAGTGCATGCCTCTCTCATCGGGCAATACGGCCATCGAGAAGCAGTGCTTGATTACTTGGCGGAAGGGGAAATGTTAGGTCCGGTGGGGTGTCTTGCGGTGGCCTTTCTATTGCATCGAGAATCGCGAGAGCCCCTCACCGTGACGCGTTTCGTGCGCTTGGGGAAAGAGCGTCTGGAGGCGGATGCATTCCGCCGGGATTGGGAAGCGCTCGTTACCCAGGAGTCTCCCATTCGGGAAAGCATGTTCCGTCTCGTGAAGCTCTTAGCTCAGGCCGATGCGGAGGCCTTTCCTGTGCTCACGCGGGGAGATGCGGAGCTCGGCGAGCTGCTGGAGACCTTTCAGGAGGGCTACCCGCGGCTGGTGGCGGATGGGGCCATCACGGTGGAGGAACTTCGCCCGTTCATGGAGGCGCTTTGGGAGCATGGCCTGCGCGAATGGGTCGAGTTGGAACTCAATGCGCTGCACGTGAGAACGCCTGATCCACGACAGCGCTTGGCGAAAGTGGGAGACTGGACGATCACGCAGGGAGAGGTGGCGCTCTATCAGAAGCGCCAGCGTGAGCAGGATCCCGAAGCTGTCGGCGATCCGCAGGAGGTACTGGCCACGCTCATTCGAATGGAAAGTGTGATCGGAAAACTGGGCATGGTGCCGCTCTATCATGAAACCCTGAAACAAGTGGAAGCAGATCCTGACAGCTTTGCTAAGTATGGGGCCACAGCTTCTGATCTCGCTCGGGCGCGGCTTCGAGAGAAGGGTCGGGAGACGTTGATGAAGCAGATAGAGGAGACGCTCGCGAGTCCTGAAATGGACGCCAAACTCAGGGCGAAGTACGAGAATGAAGGGAAAGAACTGCCTCCGTTTGAAGAATTCAAGCCGCTGTTTCTGAAGGGGTTTAGGGAGCATTGCCTAAAGGACCTCTTCCGTGACGCGGTGAAGGACGCTGATATCACGTACTATGGAAATGACCTCTCAGGGTGAAGGAAAGGATCATTTCTCCTCTTCGGCGGAGCCTTTCAACGCCGCTAGCTGAGCCTTCTCTAAGGCTTTCACAAAAGCCTGATCCTCTGGCCGGAGACGCGTGAGCGGGAGCACGTTGGGCTTGGTATTGCCATCAACGAGGAGGCGGATCTTGCCTTCCTTGATTAATGTCAGGGGCGCCTCGGAAGGGGCTGCCCCGCCGTCTTCAAAAGCGAGGAGATGTGCGGTGACTTTCTTGCCTTCTGTGCTGACGAAGGTGCGCTTGTCAGAGACGGCGATGTATTGGATCGTGACGGTCTTGGGTTTCACTTGGCGTACACCGGTAACGGCGGATCCGAGAGTGCCGCCAAGATTCCGACGCTTGAATTCGGTGGGGCTGGCAGGGGTGACCGGAAAGTTCTGGGCATAGGAGATGCTAACGAGGACGAAGCTCGTGAGCATGATTGTGAGAGAGGAACGTGTCATGCGATTCATTGTTTGGGAGTGGCGATGCGAGAAAGGGGTTTCGCCACCCGAGTGATGGGGGCTTCTGAACGTCTGATCGGTTTCTTCAGAGTATCGATGGGAGCCGCGCTCCGAGGTAGAGGAGTGGCCATGGTGGCGAGCGGCGGGGCGAGTCGCCCATTTCGAGGGAAGGACTGAGGGGGCTGTGTGAGGGAGCCCGTCGGTTGGCGGCCAACTTGCGGGGCATTGGGATCGATCCCTTGCCGAATCAAATTCTGCGCCCAGGCGTGAGTTGCCACGCTTTGGTTGTATTGATAGATCAGATCCTGTTGGTGGATGCGCTCGCGTTCGAGGAGGGCGCGTTCCTGTTCCCATTGAGCCGCCTGCGCCTGAAACGATGCTTGTTCTTCCCATTGCTGGTGGTCTCGCCAGGCAGCTTCTTCTGCCAACTGCTGGGCGGATGCCTGCTCTAACATAGCGGCGTTGTCGTCAGGTGTCGTTTCCCACTGGGGATCAGCCATCATTTCCCCGTCAACGGTCTCGCGAGATTGGAGGGCTTCCTCGGCAGCGAGGAGGGCTTCCTCACGTTGCGCTAATTCCTCGCTCCAAGCCATCAAGGTCTCCTGGTCAATTTCCTCAACCTCGGCCACCGTCCTTTCGTCACTCGGCGTTTCATCGGAGATCACGGGATCCGGCGCTGCACTCGCATTGGGGTCTGCCACCGGCACATCCGACCACGGATGAATCTGCCTTCCGCTGGACACAATGGGAAAAGTTTCCGCGTGAGGGGAGGGTGTCAATTGGTCCATGCCCATGCTAAACTGCTGCATGCCACTGCGAAAGATGGCCGCTAGAATCGCGAAAGCCATGCCAGCGATGACGAAGGCAAAGAGAACGGCTTTCATAATCGGGAAGTGACTGGATGCGTGAACGGTCCTAACGGAATCTCCCACAATCGTCCCAGGAACTTGAGATTCTGTTGAAAGACCAGTGGTTACTTTAGCGGGAAACAACTCAACGTCGAGAGGAAACGGAGGTGGTGAGACACGTGAGCGGTGGTGGGGCAGCTACCGGACGGTGCATGCTCATGCAGGACATGAGTGGCTGTGTCCTGACAATACCATAGGACGAAAGAGGCGGTAGAGAGTTGCCGCGCTTCCGATAACTAGCGGCGACCTAGGGGAACTTCTTCCACGATCTCGAGATCGTGGCCTTCCAACCCCACAATCTTCTTGGAGGAGGTGGTGAGGAGGCGTATCTGCCGCACGCCGAGATCGTGGAGGATTTGAGCGCCAGTTCCATAGTCGCGCAGATCCATGGGATCTGGCCGACGTGGCTGTCCCTGGAGGCCGGGCATGGCGTGTGGATGCATGTAGAGGAGGACGCCGTGCGCGCTCTTGGCGATCTCTTGCAAGGAAGCTTGCAAGGCGCCTTCGCCATTGCCGAACACGTCGTCGACCACGGAAGCACGTTGAACGCGGACAAGCGTAGGGGTATTGGGCTGAATGGTGCCGCGGACAAGGGCCAAATGATGGGTGCCATCTAACATACTCCGATAATGGTGCGCCTGAAAGTGTCCCGCAATGGTTTCAACTGTCTCTTCATTCTCTCGCTCAACGAGCTTCTCGCGCTCGCGGCGGTAGGTGATGAGAGAGGCGATGGTGCAAATGGGAATCTGGTGCTTCTGTGAGAAAGCTTCCAAGTCAGGCAGGCGCGCCATGGTTCCATCGTCATTGAGGATCTCACAGATAACGGCCACGGGGGCGAGCCCTGCCATGCGGGCGAGATCAATCGAGGCTTCCGTGTGCCCGGCTCGTCGGAGTACCCCACCCTCGCGGGATAGTAGAGGAAAGACGTGACCCGGCTGAACCAAGTCATGGGGCTTTGTCAGAGGGTCCGCGAGGAGTCGGAGTGTGTGCGCACGATCAGCTGCGCTGATGCCTGTCGTGATGCCTTTGGCGGCATCGACCGAGACCGTGAACGCGGTGCCGTGACTTTCGCGATTCACCCGGACCATGTGGTCCAATCCAAGGTCTTCAGCGAGTGAAGGATCGAGCGGAGCGCAAATGAGCCCGCGCCCGTGAGTCGCCATGAAATTCACGTCTGCAGGTGTCACCTTCTCCGCGGCCATGATGAGGTCCCCTTCGTTCTCCCGATCCGCATCATCGGTCACGATGACCATGCGGCCCTCGGACAGGTCTTTCAGGATGACGTCAATAGGCGTGAAACTGGTATCAGGCATTCTATCTTGTGAGTCGGGAGGCGCGCGTCTATCGATGCGGAGTGAAGAAGAAACGTTCGGCGGTGATCAATGTGGTGGGGCTCTGTCGTCGTTCTATCGGCGAGCACACGCCTACTATCCAGAAATTTCTTGAGACTCACGGTGCTGCGAGCG
Source organism: Verrucomicrobiia bacterium (assembly GCA_030425385.1). GTDB lineage: Bacteria > Verrucomicrobiota > Verrucomicrobiia > Verrucomicrobiales > DEV007 > JAACDM01. The sequence goes on from JAUIAH010000036.1 coordinate 41,665, forward strand.
TGCGTCCGCAACTCCCGGCGGTGACGTGCACCATGCAGGCTACCTATCTCACGGGTAAGCGTCCCTCGGAGCATGGCATTGTGGCGAATGGGTGGTACGACCGCGACTTGGCAGAGGTGCAGTTCTGGAAACAATCCAATCACCTTGTTAGGGGAGAGAAGCTGTGGGAGCGCTTGCGGCACGAGCGGCCAGATTTCCGATGTGCCAAGCTCTTCTGGTGGTATAACATGTATAGTAGCGTAGATGTGAGCATCACACCTCGCCCCATGTATCCGGCAGATGGACGCAAGGTATTTGATGTCTACACTCATCCGATGGGCATGCGTGAGGAGATCAAGGCAGACTTGGGCCCCTTTCCGTTTCACACCTTCTGGGGGCCTGCTGCAGGATTGCCGTGTTCGCAGTGGATCGCAGACAGTTGTCGGTGGGTCGAGGAGAAGCACGCGCCTGACTTGACCTTACTCTACCTGCCGCATTTGGACTACAATTTCCAACGCTTGGGCCCTGATGTCCCTGAAGTAGAGCGCGACCTTGAAGAGATTGATCAATTGTTAGGCAAGTTGATCGATTATCTGGAGTCGCGAGAGGTTTCCGTGTGTTTGCTGTCAGAGTACGGGATCACAGCGGTGGATCGTCCGGTTGCCATCAATCGCGCACTCCGCGATGAAGGTTGGCTGATGGTGAAGGAGGAGCTAGGAAGAGAACTGTTAGATGCTGGGGCAAGCCGAGCGTTTGCAGTGGCGGATCACCAGGTGGCACATGTCTATCTCAACGACCCGCGGATCCGCTCGGCGGTGGCGCAGCGGTGCGCAGCCATTCCCGGAGTGGAGCAGGTTCTGGAGGGAGAATCGCGGGCGTTGGCGGGATTGGATCACCCCCGAGCGGGAGACCTTGTCCTGGTGGCCGACGCCCGCAGTTGGTTCACTTACTACTATTGGGAGAATGATAGTCGAGCTCCTGACTTCGCTCGTTGTGTCGATATCCATCGCAAGCCGGGTTACGACCCCGTCGAACTCTTTCTCGATCCAGAGAAGCCTTTGGCCAAGCTCACCATCGCGCGCAAATTGCTCATGAAGAAACTGGGCATGCGCATGTTAATGGATGTCATTCCGTTAGATGCCAACCTCGTGAGAGGCTCCCATGGACGCCTGCCGGAGGATCCGCTGGATTGGCCCGTGCTGATTGGCCCAGGTCTGAAGGGAACGATGGAAATGGATGCCACTCAGGTTCATGAGTGGTTGTTAGACTTTGTCTGAGTGGAATGCGAAGAGGCGCCTGCTTGCACAGGCGCCTCTTGCGATGATTCAGGGTAGGGTGGAGGACTACTGCCGCACGCGGTAGTAACCTGCTGGGGCCGCTGCGCGCCCGGCGTCCGTCTCCTGAACGGTGCCGTTCACCCCATTGGCGATGATCTCCCAATTGAGCAGGTCAGTGGAGTATTCCACCTCTCCGGTGGTGCCCTCGGGAAGGGTGATTTGGAAGGCTCCATCCTCACCGATACCGACATTGGTGAGTGCTGGCAAGCGATCGCCGCCGCCAGGTGTCTCCAAGTTACCTTCGGCGACTTGAGGCGGCTTCGCCCCATTCGCCAACGCCACGATCTCTTCAGGAGTCAGCGTACGATTCCAAATGGAGATCTCATCGAGATCGCCGATGAAATACTGCTGATCGGCACCTTGCAAGCGAGATCCAAAGGTGACGTCTTCACCATCCGGATTGGTATTCACCTCCACCGTGGTGCTCCCGGTTCCGCCGACTTCTTGCAATTCACCATCCACGTAGTGAACGAGGTCTTGCATGAACTGGCCGCCCTCAGGGAACACCGAAACCACGTGATGCCACTGACCATCATTGATCACTTTGGTGCCGACATGAAAGCTGCCTTGGATCTCGGTGCGGACGGCGCCGACGGGGCCATTGGCAGGATTCTCGTTCAGGCGCAGGTGCCATTTGAGACCTGTGTCAGAGCTTCCCCAGGCCACGGTGCCCGCGGCGGCATCGACGGCCCAGTCTGTCTTCACCCAGTAGGAAACTGCGCGAGGGTTGGCTCCGCTGATCCCTTTCCAACCGGGAATCGTCAGATCATCATCGCCATCGAAGGAAAGTGCTCCGCCCTGCGCGCCCGCGATCCAGGTAGGCGTGCCGTTGCGGACACTAGCATCTTTCCCGTTGCCCGTGCTGTCGGCCGCTGTGGATCCGGAGCCTTCGTCAAGGGACCAATAACCTTCGAGGCCACCAGCGGCCCCACCGCCGCCGCCGGTGCCTTCCGCAATGGTCATGCCGAAGAGCGAACCATCGCAGCCATCAGCATTGGTGCCGTCGGTGCCCATGGGTGAGAGGATGAGATCCACCACATCGCCAGCGGCGAGATTGGCCTGGATGGTCTGTTCCACACCCTCGCCGTCGGAACCTTCAATGGTGGCGCTGTCGACGCGGGTGCCGTTGATGTGAACGGCACCGGTCACGCCGTTGCCGCAATCAACATTCTGTTTGGCAATGTTCCAGGTGATCTCGGTCGGCCCACCAGGAGAAGTCCACCGGCGGATCACCCAATGTAATTCACCGTTGTTGTCTCCGTTAGGGTGTCCACTCTCATTGGCGAGCGTTGTCCAGGGAACATTGTCCCCATCGGCATTGGGTTCATCCCAGGTATTTCCGGTCCACCAGTCTTCGGGAAAGGCAATGAAGGCCGTGGTGTGGTCATAATCGACGGTGACATTGGCAGGGTCGACATTGCGATACCCGTAGAGCCAACCGTTGTCGACTTCAGGCCCGCCGAAGTCCTCCACACTGTTCGCTGGGAGGGTGCCCGGCTCATCAATCGGCGAAGGGGGAAGTGTGGAAACGGCGACGTCCTCGCCTTCGGTGCGCCCCACATTGGCTGCCGTGATCACTTGCCCATCGGCGTCGACGACGATGAAGCCACTCAGGCCGGGATCAACTCCATTGGCTGTGCCAGATACAATCTGAATGGTTTGCGAACTCGCTGCAGCGGTGAAGGTGCCAATGACGGAAGTGTTGCCTCTCTCAAAGTCGCCACTGACATTGGTGCCATCGGAGCCGGCCTGATTGCGCGTGTCACAGCATTCTCGAGTATCGCCTGCGCCTAACAATTGCACCTGATAGACATTGCCAGCATTGAGCCCCGTGATTACAATGGAGGCTCCATCGGCATTCCATCCATGGCTGTTATAGACCGTGTCGAGGGCAGCATTTCCAGTGGTGCCGCCACCACCCGTGAAGAAGTCGCCTTCGGCGTTGCCTCCATCATACATGAAGGGCGAGAAGGCAATGGTAGAGCCACCGATGAGGTCCTGAGCGGTGGTATTGGGATTCGGATCCTCCCAGGTGATGGTGCCGGCACCGCCACCTTCGACGTTGGTGAGTTCACTGCCAGGATCGGCAAAGAGTCCAGCCACGTCTTCCGCAGAAATGGCGCGGTCATAGAATTGGACGTCGTCCATCCTGCCATCGAGATTCAAGTTATTGAAGAACGAGCCAATCACGAAGGGATTCTCTTGGAGGATCTCGACCTGTAAGGGATCCGACTGTTCCGCAACGAGCACTCCGTCGACGTAGATCGCAGCGCGAGCCGTTTCCCAAGTGGCGACCACGTGATGGCTCTGTCCCACTTGGAGCACGGGTTCAGAAGTGCCGAATTCGGGCGCATCATTCGTGAACCACTGCAGGGTGCCGTCTTGGTTGAGCAGCGCGAAGGTCGGGCTGCCGTTCTCTTGCCCTTTGGCGAAGATGGTTTGAAAGCCGTCGAGGCTATTCATTTCCACCCAAGTCGAAACAGAGAAGCGGATGAAACTATCAAACGTCTCACCGGGAACCGCACCGTAGGCGCCTCCTTGGAAGAGGGCGGAAGTGCCAGAGACCAAAGCGTCCTGCCCGAGACTTGCACCCGAGTAGGTGCCGTGACGATTCCATCCGGAAATGTCTAACATTTCGGTGCCATCAGCGTCGTCGAGCGACCAGCGTGCGATCGGCCCCGCGAGGTTGAGCACGCTCGCTGACAGAGTCGCCGAAAGCGTCGATTCTGTGGCGTCAGGATCATTCGTATTGTAGGTGAGGGTGGCCGTGTAAGAGCCTGTTTGCCCATTGGAATCGAATCCAATGAGAGCGTCTACGGTCTCTCCAGGAGCGATTTCCGAGGGGAAGTCGCCGACAATGAAGAATGCATCAGCGTTGGGTCCCGAGATTTCAGGATTGCTCAATGTGAGGGTTTGAGAACTGCCTGCATTGCGAATGGAAAGGGCTTCCTGTCCCGCAGCTAATGACTGGTCAATACGGCCCAAGCGGACACTGCGATCAGCCACGGCGTTGGGATCGGATGGAATGGCGCTGAGGAGTACCAGCGTGCCATACGTATCCTCGAAGTGCGGATTGCCGTCCCAATTGAGCTGGAGTTTGCGGTCACCGCCAGCGTCGTCGTCATTGATGTTGACGTTGAATCCCATCTCCATGTCCTCGCGATCACCCCCAACGAGGGTCGCCTTCTTCACAAGAAATTCGATTTCGTAGGACTTGCCATCCTCAGCGACGGTTGACTGCGCCCACCAATCGGCGTTCTCCCCATATGTAGGATTATTCGCTTCGGCGTCTCGCCAAGCACCATTGGTGGTGAAGACAAACTGGCCATCATAGATGTCGTCTGCGGGAACAATGCGAGTCGGCTTGTTGGTTTCGTTGGAATCAAAGAAGATCTCGACACTATCATCCTGCCACGTTTGGCCATCTTCAGAGTTGGGTTCCGCCGAGTCTGCCCGGATCTGCGTGTCCCAGACCTTGACGGCCACATAGATCGCTTCCTGGTCATGGGTGAGTCGCCATTCGAAGCGGTTGTCTTCCAGGTCAGCGTCGTCATCGCCCACGACGAAGACACCTGTGAAGGGATTGATCTCTACCACTTCGGCATTGGGGTATTCACTATCATTGATCTTGCCATCAATAACAGGAGGCGTGGCCTTGAGTGCTTCGTAGCGGCGATGGCCAATGACGAGATTTCCGTAGGTGGATTCCACATGGGTTTCTCCTGTCCAAATGAGGACACTCTCCGTGTCCGTGCCGCCGTTGTCGTCGTCGTTGATATTGACCGTGAAACCAATATGTTCTCCCGGCTGCGGATTGCCGATCATGCTTAGGGGAATTCGGAATTCCGCATGATAACCATCGTCTGATTCCTTTGTTTGCGCGAACCACCCCGAACTCGGATCGTAGAGGGGGTTGCCAGCTTCCATGTGGCGATACGCATTGTTGGCAGTGATGACAAACTGCCCACCCGTGTCGACGATATCGGGATTGGTTCCCGAGGTGTCCCGTGTATCGACGTTGCTGTTGTCGCCGTCGATGAAGATCTCGACACTATCATCTTGCCAGGTATTGCCATTCTCGCTGCGCGCCTCTGCGGTGTCGGTAACGATGGTTTCGTCGAAGACGCGCACGCCAATGTAGAGAAAGCCATCCAGTGTCCCGGCAAAGATATCCGCACTGAGATCGGTATCGTCATCAGGAAGATCACCGCTCCCGAGATCGCCGCCAAGGACACCGTCGCCGTCGGCAGCGGGATCGATGCGGAAAGTCCAGCCACTTTGGCTAACGGAAGCCCACTCGGTGTCGGTATCAATGACTCCATCAATAATGATGGGCCCGTTGATGGGGAGCGCTAGCCGCGTCTTGGTTTGATCGAGTTCAGTCTTGGCTGCGTGTGCCCAGGGGATCGCAAGGCAGGCGAGGCCGATGAGGGAGTGGAGTCGTCGAGTTCTCTTCATGGGACGGAGATGTCAGGGTTAGGGTTTCTTTAAGACCTCGTGGAACGAGGTCATCCGGCCAGAAGATGAAATCTTTCCGCTAGGGTCAAGGCTGAAAGCGGTCCCAATCAAGAACCCTAAGAACCCTCAAGGGGAGGTGGAATGCTCAAGCGTCATCCCCAAATCTGCTGCCCGACCGCTGGGTAGTTCCATGATTTGAATCTTACGGAAATGGATCTCGGCTCCCTCGGACTCCAAACAAAGATAGCCACGACGAAGGTTGGCTTCTCGGATGCCGTTGACGAACTTCCCATTGATCGAAAGCTTTACCGTACCGTCCACGGCCACGACAACATAGCGGTTCCACTCTCCTTTCCCTCGGCAACGCATTTCGTAGGACATGCTCCGGGTTCCTCTCGGATTCTCCGGGGTTGCCTGCATGCCCCCAGCTCCAAAGAGCTCGCCACTCACATATCCCAAATGTCGGGGCTCGCCATCGGGGGTGGCATGAATGTAAGGCCATTGGAGCTCTAGCATCTGCACCTCCATGCCTTTGGGCAAGCGAGAGGCTTGAGGCTTGGCATCGCTCCATAGGAACACACCAGAGTTTCCACCGGCCTCCATATGACGCCATTCGATGACGAGAATGAAATTCTCATACTGTTTCTCGGAGCGCATGACGCCAATGGGCAGCCCAGAGCAAATGAGCAAGCCTTCGCGAACAAACCAGGTCTCAGGGGAGGTGTTCACATCCACCCAATGCGTCAGATCCTCGCCATTGAAGAGATCAACAAATCCAAGGGTGGGCGCCTCTTCCTGGGCATTTGAGGAAAGAGTGAGAGTGATGATGAGCGAGAGGGTGACGCAGCGAAGGGACAGCAACATGGGCTGATCTTGAGGGGATCGCCCTTTCGTTGGCAATCCTTTGCAACAAGAAAGCCCACCCCTCACGAAGAGAGGTGGGCTTGAGAGATGCTTTCGAAATCGCTCGCCTAAACGGCGACTTCGTTGATCGTCTTGAGAATGCGTCCGGCAATGGCGTAAGGATCGCCCTGTGAGTTGGGGCGTCGATCTTCCAAGTAGCCTTTGTAGTCGGCATTAACGAAACTGTGAGGCACACGGATCGATGCGCCACGGTCAGCGATGCCATAAGAGAAGGTATCGATCGCCTGGGTCTCGTGGAGACCAGTCAAACGCATGTGGTTATCAGGGCCGTAGACGGCGATGTGCTCTTCCATGTTCTCCTTGAAGCGGTCCATGAGTTTCTCAAAGTACTCTTTCCCACCGACTTCGCGTAGATGCTTAGTGGAGAAGTTGGCGTGCATGCCAGAGCCGTTCCAGTCCGTATCTCCGAGTGGTTTGCAGTGCCATTCGACGTCGACGCCATAGGTCTCACAGACACGCAAGAGGATATAACGGGCCACCCACATCTGGTCAGCACAATTGGCAGAACCCTTGCCGAAGATCTGGAATTCCCATTGGCCCTTAGCCACTTCAGCATTGATGCCTTCGTGGTTGATGCCAGCGTCTAGGCAGATATCGAGGTGCTCCTCCACAATTTGACGTGCCACGTCGCCAACGTTCTTGAAGCCTACACCAGTGTAGTATTGTCCTTGAGGGAAGGGGTATCCATGCTTGGGGAAGCCTAACGGACGCCCATCTTCATAGAGGAAATACTCTTGCTCAAAGCCAAACCAGGCATCGGGATCATCGGGAATGCCCGCACGCGTGTTAGAAGGATGCGGTTCACCGTTAGGCAGCATCACTTCGCACATGACGAGTCCGCCATTACGGCGGGTGCTGTCTGGGTAAACGGCAACGGGCTTGAGGATACAATCGGAATCACTCCCGTCCGCTTGTTGAGTCGAGCTTCCGTCAAAACCCCACTCAGGCAATTGGTCGAGAGTAGGGAAGGAGTCGAACTCCATGATCTTGGTCTTGCCACGGATGTTCGCTACGGGCGTGTATCCGTCGAGCCAAAGGTATTCCAGTTTGAATTTGGGCATCGTGTGTTGCTTCTACTAGGTTATGGTTTGGATAGGTGAGGGAGGTCGTTCGATGGAGAATGACCGTCCTCAGAGGTCATTTCGCGAGCACGTTATATGCCAGCCGATTGCAAATAAAAGCGAATTCTCACGAATGGTTCCCCTGGTAGAAAGTCTGTATAATTAACGCCAAATAGGGGCCCAATTGGCGATATTTAGACAGAAATTTGCGGAGTCTGTTAGTTAGAGCAGCTCTTTCACTGCGTCGCGCTCTTCGTTGAGTTCGCCCACGGTGGCGTCGATCTTGGCGCGGCTGAAATCATTGATGTCGATGCCTTCTGCCACGGACCAGCCGCCCTGGCCATCGCTGCGAATCGGGAGCGACGCGATGAGGCCCTCGTCGACGCCATAGCTCCCATCGGAACACACGCAGACGCTGTTCACATCCCACTGCGGTGTGGGTGTCGTGAGGCAGCGGACGGTATCGACGACGGCGTTGGCGGCTGAGGCTGCCGAGGAAGCTCCGCGGGCTTTGATAATGGCGGCTCCGCGTTGCTGCACCGTGCTGATGAAGTCGCCTTTCAGCCAGGCTTCATCGGAAATGACACTGGTTGCGGGCTGACCGGCGATGTGGGCGTTGTAGAAGTCGGGATACTGCGTAGCGGAATGATTGCCCCAGATGATCATGTGATTCACTTTGCTCACATGCACACCCGCTTTGGCTGCGAGCTGGGACTTGGCACGATTCTCATCCAGCTTGGTCATGGCGAACCAGCGATCGCGCGGGATATCCTTGGCGTTATTCATGGCGATCAAGCAGTTCGTGTTGCAGGGGTTTCCCACCACGACGGTGCGGACATCGGAGGCTGCATTTGCCTGAATGGCCTGGCCTTGACCGGTAAAGATCTTGCCGTTGATGCCTAACAAGTCTTTCCGCTCCATGCCGGGTCCTCGAGGGACACTGCCTACGAGAAGGGCCCAGTTCACCCCACGAAAACCTTCATTGAGATCGGAGGTGGGCACGATGCCCTGAAGGAGTGGGAAGGCGCAGTCGTCCAACTCCATCACCACACCTTGCAAGGCGTCGAGCGCTTTCGGGATCTCAATGAGGTGAAGCTTAACCGGCTGATCGGGACCAAACATCGCGCCTGAAGCGATACGGAAGAGGAGGGCGTAGCCGATTTGTCCGGCGGCACCAGTGACTGCAACTGTGATAGGTTCTTTCATAGGAGGATGCGTTATGTATCTGAGTTAGAGAGTGGAATGAGGGAAATCAAAGGGTGGCAGGCATGTCAAAGAGGGCATGCTCGATGGCGAGGCAAAGCGTGTGGATGAGCACTTGGTGGACCTCTTGGATGCGTGCTGTAGAAGTGCTAGGGACAATCAGATCCACGGTGGCGAGACCCGCACAGGCGCCACCGTCCTTGCCTAACAAAGAAATGGAAGTGAGACCGCTGGTGTGTGCTTCTTCTAACGCATGCACGACATTTGGAGACTGGCCGCTGGTGGAGATCGCCACGAGCGTGTCGCCTGGCCGACCGAGCCCACGCACCTGGCGCGCGAAGACGTGGTCATAGCCGTAATCGTTCGCCGTTGCCGTGAGAAAGGAAGGGTCCGAACTGAGGGAAATCGCAGCGAGCGGGGCGCGGTCATCTTTCAGTCGGCAGAGGAGCTCTGTAGTAAAGTGACAGGCATCGGCAGCGCTCCCGCCATTGCCGCAGGCGAGGATGCGGCCATCCTTTCGCAGCGTTTCTGTAAGTAACTCGGCCGCCGCCTGAACCTCATCCTGCAAGGTCTTGGAAGCTTCCAAGGTAGCGATGGCCGCCTGAATTTGGTCGAGATAGATTTCCTGAACGGACACGGGTGCTGCTATTGAACACCCAACCGTTCCCTTGTCACACGGATTCCAAGGCTTTTTCCGGTGACGACACAGGCCGAATCCGAGAGGTTTGCTCCAGGATCTTGCGAAACGACGTGCGGAAGCGGTCCCAGTGGGGATCTTCCATGAGTTCGCGCGGCCCTTTCTCAAAACGCGCCAGCCACAGCGTCCCGGGATCATTCTCCAAGCCCGCCAGATCTAGGAAGGAGATCTGCACGTGGCGCCCCGGATGTTGGAAAAGCTTGCGCAACAATGAGAGACTGGTTTCCTGACCGAATTCTTTCGGGTCCACGGACCACTGATTCACCAGGCGTCGTCGGAAGACCTTGTCATGCGTCCACAGCCGTTTGAGCGATTCACTACCGAATTGGGTGAAACTCTGCCCGGTGGCCATTGGTGGAATGAGTTTCCCATTGGGAGCTGGCCAAAGTTCGGTCGTCTGCATCGATAACGAAGGGAGACTTTCCCAGGCCACTTTGATAGGATTCTCCGTGAGCTCTTCGCCCGTGGATTGGGGAAAACGCTTCAAGAACGCTTGCACGGCACCGTCTCCATCCAACTTGGTCGTCGTGTCTTGGAAATCCAGGACGCGGAATTGATCAAAGAGAGGCGCGAGCCGTCGCAGACGCGCTTCCAGCTGGCCGAGCAGATTCTCTTCGCACACTGCCTTGCGCTGTCCCTCCACTTGTTCAGTGCGGTAGCTGTCAGGGGCGCGGAAGAATTCGACACAATGTGGGGAGATGGCACAGCGCAGATCCGTGATGAGCGTGATCTCACACCGCTCAGCATGCGCTTTCACGGCCTGCCACTGCGTGTCTGCAATCCACTGCACATAGGCGTAGAAGGCGAGCTGACGCTCCACCGCTTCCGGCTTCTTGGCGGCGATCGTCGCGACAAATTGCTTGGCGTCAGCGTAGCGCCCGTAGTCCTCGCTCCAGTCCTCCCAGCTTTCGCGGCCCTGCTCGAAGTCCATGAGCATCCGATATAAGCTGTAGTCCGGCAGCCAGGCCCCTTCCCGCGTGCAGAAACGATGATAGTCGCGCGCTCGCTCCGTGCCCTTGAGGTAGTGGGTCTCCCAGAACGCCTCGAATCCTCGCCAGAGAAGATCAAGCTTCAGCTTCTTCACCCGATTGTACCGTAGTGAGCGCTGCGATGATTCCTGAGCCATTGGGAACGAGGCCAGAACCGCCTCATAGCTCTCTTTCGAGATGTCCGCGACCTTTTCCGGTGAGGCATCGATATGAATGGGATCCAGCGCGAATAGGCTCAGAGGCGAGAAGGGATCATTCCCCTTCACCGTCTCTTGGATCGGGAGAATCGTCAGACTCTGCAGGCCGAGGGCATGGGCGAGATCGATCAGCTCGTGGACCACCTGGGTGTCACCACAGCCGAGATCGCCCTCCCGGGGGATCGCGAATACCGGCACTTCCAGGCCGGCGGATCGCTCAGATAGAAGTCGTGTGGAAACCTCGCTCATGACTAGCGAGGGCACTCAACATGGAAATTATTCTAAAATCTAGATAATTCTTAATAAATCTGAAATATTTTTAAAACAATGCTGGTTGTAGGCGTTCGCCGTTGCCCTTCTCAGGCGAGTTTCCAAGGGGCGCGCATGGGGCGCAGGAGTTGTTTCGAGGCCGCTTCAGAATTCGTGATCGCTTCGGCTTTCGGGTCGTAGTCAATCTCGATTCCCGTGGCGGCGGCAATCGCGCCAAGGTGGCAACAGGTCGCCGCTCGATGAGCCAACTCGGCGGAAGCCGCTGTTTCCTTCCGGCTGTAGACGCAATCGATGAAGTTGCGATGGTGGTTGGCCGACTCATAAAGCTTGGTGTCCGTTGGCTTGAGCTTGGTCGTCCGCAAGGCCTTCGGTTCCGTGATCAGCTTGTCATTCTCGGTGAACACCCATCCCTTCTCGCCGATGAACTTCGTGCCCCAAGCCGTCTCATCTGCGGTCGCGACCATCGTCATTTCCACGCCGTTCGCATATTGATAGTCGATTCGGAAGCCCTCCGCAGCATCGTAGAGACCGCGATCGCGGCGCACCACATCGCTCGCGATCACCTTCACCGGAGCGGTGTCATCGGTACCATTGCCCCACTGCGCCACATCGAGGAAATGGGCACCCCAGTCCGTGATGTAGCCTGGTGCGTAATCCTCAATCCATCGGAAATTGAAATGGCACCGCGCTGCTGTGTAGGGAGCCTGCTCAGCCGGGCCTAACCACATGTCATAATCGAGTTCCTCCGGCACCGGCTGCTCTTTTTCGTAACCCGTATAGCCCCCGCGAATGGCAAAGGCCGCGGGCACGCCCACTTCAATCCGTTTCAGGGCACCGATGTAGCCGTTACGCACCCACTCACACGCCATGCGTGTATAAATGCCAGAGCGTCGCCAGGTCCCACATTGCAGGACCCGTTTATGTTTCTTCACAAGATCACAAACATAACGCCCCTCGCCAACACTTGCCGCCAGGGGTTTCTCACAATAGACGTCTTTGCCCGCCTGCACGGCTGCCCCGGTGATGATCGCATGCCAGTGATCCGGCGTCGCGATCATGAAGGCGTCCAGGTCTTGACGAGCGATCAGTTCCCGAAAATCCCCGGTGCCGGCTTCTTCTTTCAACCCGGCCGTCTTCAAGCCCGCCGCGCGGTGTTTCGCATCCACATCGCAAATGGCCAACACTTCCACACGCTTGTCTTGCAGGAATGACTTGAGATTCCCCGTGCCCATGCCGCCCACACCAATGCAGCCCATCTGCACGCGGTCATTCGGAGCCGTGGCTCCGCCCTTGCCCAACACGGAGGACGGAACGATGAGAGGGCCAGCCAGCCCAAGCGATGATTTGAGGAAATGCCGACGGGTCGATTTCATGAAAGAATCCTAATGACTGTCATGGTCCCGAGCAAGTCCCAACAGCGTGGGGTCTGACATTCGCATGGACCAACGAAGAACTCTGCGATGTGGAGTTGGTAAAAATCGAAGACACACACTGGCATGAATACGCCTTTAAGAAGAAAGCCAGGAACGATCCCCAACTTGAAAAGCAACCCCGCGGCAGGAGCCATCGAAGATGCTCTTGAGCACTACGAGATCTCTGCATCACAAGCCGCGAAGGCCATGAACATCCCCCGGAGTCGCCTCTGTGATATCTTTGCGGGACGCAAACGCGTTTCCATCGACACCGCCTTGCGAGTGGAAGCTTACTTGGGCATTCGAGCGGGCTTGTTAGTTGCACTTCAGGCTGACTACGATCTCAGCCAGGTAGCCCATGGACAAGGCAAGCGAGTGGCCGCAGAGGTCAAACCCTATCATAAGGCTTCTTAGCAACCACCCTATGGACTACTGCATTGAGGTCGCTGCCATGGAGGGTCCACGCTCAGTCCTTGGCTTTCCTCACCACTGCATAGTAGGCCCCGACGTTGTCTCCGCTCGCGGTGGTGAAGGTGGGAGCGAGTTGGTGGGAGCCTTCTGTTAGGGTGAGGGTGAAGGTAGAGGCGGTGGCGTCGTCGGGAACGGCTTGTTTCGCCACCTCCTGATCATTGAGTGCGATGGCAGCATGCGTCACCGCAAAGGCCTTGCCGTCCACGGCGCGAAAGGCCTTGGTGGCACCCGGAACATCGGCTCCGGCGGGAAGGCCTTTGGAAATGGGGTGCTCTGCTTCCGCTGGCCATCGACGGACATCGATGGTGTAAGTGCCAGGGGTGACAACCTTGACGGCCCAATGCCCCCGATGCTGTGCCTTAGCGTTGGGCTGTTGGCGCGGCCGATTCATGAGACCATTGCGAATGTGGCGCTGATTCCAAGGAACGCCGTGACTCGTGATCCAGTCATGCGCCGTGAGGCTGACCTCTGGATGATCGGGATGCCCAAGCACGATCTCCGTGGTTTGCGCAAAGCTGGGTTCGAGTTCAGCCCACCACGCTTCATAGAAAGCACGCATCTTGGCTACCTGCTCTGGATGATCTCCGGCAATGTCGTTTGTCTGACCAGGGTCGTTGTCGATATGATAGAGTTCCTTGCCGCGGATCAGCCGATAGTGCTCGGACATCACTGCAGAGTCTTTCCATTTGATGGGGTCTCGAACGCGTTGGGAATCGGTGATGAGGAATCGGTCGCGCCAGCGGATGCGCGGGCCATCAGTAATGAGAGGAGCAAGCGAGACACCATCAAAGGCGAGCCCCCGAGGCGTCTCCACACCGGCAAAGTCTAACAAGGTTGGCACGATGTCCACCGCGTGGCTCAGCGTGGGGATCTCAAGCTTCTTGTGGAGTCCATTGTCAGGCCAGTGCAGGAGGAAAGGAACGCGATGACCTCCGTCATAAGGCGAACCTTTCTTACCGCGCATGCCAGCATTGAAGATCTTCTCCCCCGTAGCCGTCCCGTTGTCCGTCGTGAAGATGAAGATGGTGTTGTCAGCGATTCCTAGGTCTTTCAGAAGCGCTCGTGTCTTCCCCACATTGTCATCAATGTTGGTGATCATGCCGAAGAAAGCCGCGATCCGGTCGTCTTGATCTTTGTAGAGATCGAGGTATTTCTGAGGGCAATGCAGCGGGCCATGCGGTGCATTGGTGCAAATGTAAGCGAAGAATGGCTTCTCCTCCTTCGCGCAGCGTGAGATGAAGGCGTTGCCTTGCTCGAAGAAGACATCCGTGCAGAAGCCTTTGGCTTGAACGATGGTACCATTGTGGAAATAGGCCCCATCAAAGTAGGCATTGTCCCACACGTCTGGGGTCTGACCCACGCCGCCGCCGCCGTGGCGATACACTTCCGTGAAGCCACGGTCTTCCGGGCGATAGGGATAGTTATCGCCCATGTGCCATTTGCCGAACATTCCTGTCTCATAGCCGGCATCTTTCAGGAGCTGTCCTAACGTGATCTCATTCTCACGTAGCATGGAGCGCCCATTAATCGTATGCCACACGCCAGTGCGATTGGTCCAATGGCCCGTGATCAGCGCTGCGCGGGTAGGGGAGCAGGTCGGTGCCACATGGTAGTCAGTGAGCGAGACGGACTCTGCTGCGAGCGCATCGGTGTGCGGTGTCTTAATGATAGGATTGCCATGGCAGGCCAGGTCGCCATAGCCCTGATCATCCGTAATGACAAAGACGATGTTAGGTTTGGCGGCGAGTGTGCCTAGCAGGCATGCCAGCGAGAGGAGAGTCGAAAGAACGCGATTCATGCCACGAGTCAATCCGATCCCGATTGGTTTGCAAAGCACAATGCGTCAATCGCTAGTGCTGCGGCACACATTGCACAGTTCCTCTCTGCCATCGGCCGTGATACGAAATTCTCGATCTGGCTCCGAAACTTCGGTCGCTCCACAGCGGTCACATTTGTGAAAAGCCTCGTTTGCTGGGACCTTCGCCGATTCGAATCGACTGCGTCTCGCCGCAACCTCGCTGCGGTGCTTTGCCCCTCGCACAAAGATCGGGCCAAAGACGGCCACAAACGGAATGAGGCATGCCAGCATGGGGATGCTGCCACTGACAAAGCCATTGCGATAGGCCGAGAACGAGTAGGCCTGCAAGAGGATGAATCCCGCCGTCAACATGCCGATGTATTTGAACTTCACCGGAATGACGAGATAGAGGTGAATGATCGTGTCCGCGTAGAGGAAACTGGCTGCCATGATGATGGATCCATAGATGGCGAAGTTGGCGAGAATCGCCTCACCGACGGTGAGCTTGACGAGGGTGGCGACCAGGACTCCGCAGAGTGCACTAGCAAAGAAATATAGCGTGACGCCAAAGGGCCCCCAGGCGCGTTCCAAGCCATCGCCGACCATGAAGAGAAAGATGACCTCGAAGAGGATGTAGATGATGCTGCTCGATGCAGGAACGAGGAGGAAGCTGAGGAGTCGCCACACCTGACCGCTGGCAATGGCATCAAGGTCAAACACCAAGGCCTGGTAGTAGTCCGGTTGCAGATTGATCAGGACCCAGGTGATGAGTTTGAGGAATGCTAGGATCCGGATCAATCCGGGAATTCCCAGATGGCCGAATTTCTGCTCCAAACGGAGATAGGTGGGCATGGGCGAGTATGAAACGCAGAGCGGGGCAGGGCGCAACCACAATCCAGATGGGCTTGTTCGTTGACAAACCATCCAACACTCCGTTCGTGCCTCCATGGCCACTGATCTCAAGGAAACGCCGCTCCATGCGGAACACGACGCACAAGGTGCGCGCATGGTCCCCTTTGCCGGTTGGCGTATGCCTGTGCAATACGAGGGCATTCTGCCTGAGCATCGGGCGGTGCGCGCGTCGTGCGGCGTCTTTGATATTTCGCACATGGGCCAGCTCTTTGTGGAAGGTCCTAAGGCCGCTACATGGCTTGAACGCCAACTCACAAATGCGGTCGACGCCCTGGCCCCAGGACAGGCGCATTACACCCTTCTCCTTCACCCTAACGGAGGCGTCATCGATGACCTCATCCTCTACCGCCTCGCTGGTGAACGCTTCTTACTCTTGGTGAATGCTGCCAAGCTAGAGGAGGATACGGCTTGCCTCCGAGATCGCCTGGACGCAGGCGTGCACTTGGACAATCGCAGTGCCGACTACGCGGGCCTCGCCGTGCAAGGACCGCGAGCTGCGGACGTCGCTGCCCAGCTATGGCCGGAGCATTCGGCTTTACCAGATCGCAATCATGTGAGGATCCTTGCCACGCCCCAAGGAGAAGCCTTCCTTTGCCGGACTGGTTACACAGGTGAAGACGGATTCGAGCTCTTCGTGCCGAACGCCATGGCGACGGATCTTTGGAAGACGATCCTCGCTGCAGATGTCACCCCTTGCGGTCTCGGCGCGCGGGACACCTTACGTCTGGAAATGGGGTACCCTCTTAATGGGGCAGATCTCTCGCCCGAGCATTCGCCGCTGGAAGCTGGTCTTGGATTCTTTGTTAGCCTGGCGAAGCCAGTAGACTTTGTAGGAAAAGGTGCCCTGATCGTGCAGAGAGAGGCTGGTCTTCCATCGCGACTCACCGGGCTTATCATGCCTGACAAAGGGCCGCCGCTCCGGCATGGATACGCGATCATGAAAGGTGATGAGAAACTCGCCGAACTCACCAGCGGATGTCTTTCACCCAGTCTCGGTCACGGTATTGGCATGGCCTACCTTCCTAGCGGACATACGAAGCCGGGGCTCGATCTTGAGGTTGATATTCGCGGACGCCGATTTCCCGTGACCACTGTCAAGAAGCCCTTCTACCATCCAAAGAAATCATGAGCATCCCTCAACACCTCAAGTTCCTCGAATCGCACGAATGGATCGCCACCGGTCATGATCCAGCTGCCGTTGGCATCTCTGATCACGCGCAATCAGAAATGGGTGAGATCGTCTTTGTCGAACTCCCGGAAATCGGCCGAGAGGTGGAAGCCGGTGAAGCCTTCGCTGTGGTCGAATCTGTCAAAGCGGCCAGTGACATCTACGCCCCTGTCGCCGGTCAAATCGTGGAAGCGAACGAAGCCCTTGGAAACGAACCCGGTCTCATCAACGAGGATCCCTACGAGAAAGGTTGGCTGGTCAAGATCAAGCCCGCGGCGGAGCCCGCTTGGGATCAGCTCCTTAGTCCGGAGGATTACGAAAAGGGACTCGGTTAGAGCCGAGCACTCACGAGGCTATCGAAAGGCGTTCGGTGCTGGCATGGCGACGGTGCTGCGGCGCTTGCGGAAGCGTAAGGTCTTCCGCTTCTTGCCTATCATGAGATTCACCATATTCACCTGCTGAGCAAAGGTATCGATGAGAATGTGATGCCGCATCTCACAGCCTTCCATCGAGGCTCGCTTGATGGGAAATTCGACATAGATCCAGGCATCGGCTTCCTCAATTTCATAGCCGATCCATTTGGCGGGGACGCGCGTTTTATCGGCGCGAGTGATCGATAGATTGGATAGAATGTATTGCCGCAGGGCTTTCTGGTCACTCGCGTGCTTCTCCTCAAGGTACACTTCGCGTTTGGCGGCTTTGGTTAGGATTGCCTCAAGGTCTTCGGCAGAAACTTTCAAGGCGAGTTCGAGCGTTTGCGTTTCGGAAATCCAATGGCCCGTGCCTGTCGAGACATAATGCGGATGGGCCACCACCGTGCCCTTGGCGAAGAAGAGAGCAGCAATGAGAAGAGGAAGGTGGCGGAGCACTACCATCGCTCAGGAATCTGAAGAAGAAGTGTTGTCAGATTTGCCGTCCTGAGCAGCGTCTTCAGAAGACGCTTCATTGGCTTCGCGTGCCTCGCGCATCGGATTCTCTGTCTGCCGCTTGAAGAGGCGGAAACGCGACTCAACGGGGCGGGAAGGCCAATAGTTGTTCTCGCGATCGGCATCGGCCGTCTCTCTTAGGGGATCAATTTCCAGATGCCGGATTTGGTCTTTCGCGAGAATCAACTTGGAAACTTGCTTGGAATTGGACCGCCAAATTTCGGCAGGTAACCGCAGCGTTTCTTCCGTCCCATTCTCGTAGACTACCTTGAGAATGATGGGCATGACAAGACCACCCACATTGCGGAAATCGATAGAATAGAAATGGCGTTGTGTCTTTAAAAGAGCACGTTCCTCAGGCTCAAGAGAAGCGATCAACGCTTCGGCTTCTTCCCGTTCATTGGCGGTGACGTCCAATGGGTCATAGTGATTGTAGAAATCGACCAATTCAGGATAACGCTCGGTGCGCTTCTTGACATCAGCATTACGCTGCTCCGTGATCTCTTTGGGTTCCTGGTCTCGGTTCGCCTTGTCCTCTGCTTTCTCGATCTCGGGGTCGAGGGTATCAAGATCGAGCAAATGGACGCGATCGATGCCGATATCCACATGATTCGTGGTGTAGAACCACCCACGCCAGAACCAATCTAGGTCAATGCTAGAAGCATCCTCCAGCGTTCGAAAGAGGTCGGCAGGCTCCGGACGCTTGAACATCCATCGCTGAGAAAACTCTTTGAAAGCAAAGTCGAAGAGCTCTCTGCCCATGATGGTTTCACGGAGAATATTCAGGGCGGTGGCTGGTTTTCCGTAGGCATTGTTGCCAAACTGCAGGACCGATTCCGAATTAGTCATGATGGGCACCTGCTCCGTGCTCACCATATACTCAATCATGTTCTTGGCAGGACCACGCCGGGAAGGGTAGTCGGGTTCCCATTCTTTCTCTGCCAGGTATTGGAGGAAACTATTGATCCCTTCATCGATCCATGTCCATTGCCGCTCATCGGAATTGACGATCATAGGAAAGTAGTTGTGTCCCACTTCATGGATGATGACTGAGATGAGGCCGTATTTGATGCGTTTGCTATAGGTCCCATCTTCTTCTGGCCGGGGGCCATTGAAGCAAATCATAGGGTATTCCATGCCGCCCACAGGCCCATTGACGGAAATGGCGACGGGGTAGGGATAGGGAAACGTGAAGCGCGAATACACATCTAGCGTGTGCATGATAGAGTGGGTGGAATACTTGCTCCAGAGGGGCTCGCCTTCATTGGGGTAATACGACATGCACCAGGCGTCATTCCCGTGGGCGCGATGACGCACAGCGTCCCAGATGAATTTGCGGGAACTCGCCCAGGCAAAGTCTCGCACATTCTCGGCCTCAAAGATCCAGGTCTTCACTCCTGAAGCCTTCGTTTCTTGATTCTCAAGGGCTTCCGCAGGGGTGACGATGAACCGAGGCAACGTGGCTTTCTCAGCTTCTTGGAGGCGTTTCTGTTGCGTTTCTGTCAGAACTTCCTCAGGATTCTGCAGGACTCCTGTCGAGGCAACAATGTGATCTTCGGGTGCGGTGATGGCCACGCGATAGTCGCCGAATTCGAGCGTGAATTCACCCCGTCGGATGAACTGCTTGTTCTGCCAGCCGTGGACGTCCGTATAGGCCACCATGCGAGGAAACCACTGGGCGATCTCGTAGATGGCATTCTTATCCTCCTCAAAGAATTCGTAGCCCCCGCGTGTGCGAATCTTCTTGGCGTCGACAATCTGATAGGTCCATCCGATTTGGAAAGACGTCTTGCTGCCAGAAGTGAGCGGCTCGGGCAAATCGATCCGGAGCATGGTGCCGACGATCTGGTGGGCGAGCGGTTCGCCGACGATATCGGTGACTTTGGTGATCTGGTGCCCGCCGCGGAAGTCTTCGCGGTGCAGATGTTCGCGCAATTCCTTATAAGTGAATGCATTCAAATCGGGCGTCACACGCGTGTTGATATCGGTGGAGCCCGGCTCAAAGCGGTTCTGGTCCAATTGCACCCAGAGATAATTCAGCGCTAAGGGAGCATTATTGTGATAAGTGATCGTCTCCTCAGCGACGAGCGCATGCCGATCTTCTAACAAAGTGACGTGAATGTCATAGTCGGCTCGCTGCTGCCAGTAGCGGTGCCCGGGAGCTCCAGAGGCTGCGCGATAGTCGTTTGGCGTGGGCAACAGCTCATCAAGCTGCCGGAAGGGATCAGCCTCGTACGTTGGGGGGATTTCCTGAGCGCTGACCGGGAGAACCCATAAGACAAGGAACAAGGCGATACGAGAAAGGAGAGAATCCATAACGGAGGAGCCAGTCATCTAGGAACGCTAGGGTTTCTAGAAACACTGTCAAACCTCGAATCCGAAAGCCATCAGAGCTGATGGACGGTCAGCTGGGGAGTTGTCCCCGTGCGATGGCAAAAGCGATCCCAGACCCAAGTGCCCACGCGCCGGCCTAGCTGACGCCCTCCTTCATCAGAAAAGGAGAAATGAATGCCTCCGTAGATGCGGCTCCTTCCCATCTCGATGGCACATGAGGTGAAGCTCTCGTAGCGGCGTCTCTCGTCAGGGACAGAGTCGCTGGTGGCTTCAAACGCCACGTGATCAGTTTGACAGAGACGCTTCAAAACTTCGGCACCTGATCCGGCAAAAGTGCTATGGCCCGAAACGTATTCGGGATGTGGTGGCGCTTCGAGAACGGATACCCAAGTGGCGTCGGCCACGGTCAGGGCATTGCCATCCTCGTCTGCGCGCCGAACGGCATCGATGGGGCGCCAAAGGCGATAGTGATACTTGGTGTCCCAACAGGCCACGGCAGCATCCGCCATCGCAAGATTCAAGACGGCGTAGGCCTTCAAGAGATCTTTGTCAGGAAAGTGCTGCTGCTCGCAGAGTTCGTTGAGAATGACGTTCCAGTGGCCTACCGGCGTGGCCGTCTTGGAGAAACAGGACCAGAAGGTAGCGGTCACATCTTCTGTTCGGGTCTCGGTCTTCCGCATTTGTCCTAACGCTTTCACTTCGTTGACGGCCTTTGCGTAGGCTTCCGAAGTGAGGCTGGGCGGGGGTGGAGGGCGGAACTGATCCGCACGCTCCAGGCAGAAAGGCGTCACCAAAGCCCACCCTGGAAGCTCGGGAGGGCGCAACCGTGGTGGGGTGCGCTGCCAGTGCCCAGGGGCCTTGGACGGGACATAGGTGATGGTGCGAGAGGCGCCATCACCAGAGCGCTTCTCTAGGTAGACCTTGGCTACTTGCCGGCCAATGGTCTGCCCAGCACGAAGGGATCCCTCGGGAGCTTCGATCGCTGCGCTCTCCCATAGTGCTTCAATCTTGGCCGTACTGCTAGGGCTCAAAGCTTGGCTCACGAGCTTCAGGGCCTGCAAGGCCGCCGCCTTGGGATGGGCGTTCTCCGGTTCTTCCGCAGGATCGATCTCCGAGAGGTAGCAGCCATCTGCCTCTCCCGCCGCCATGAGATAGGCATCGTGGGCAGCGAGATGGAGGATGGCAAGATTCCGAGCGACTAACGGAGGTGCCAAGGAATGCGCGCGCACTTCATCGAGATAGAGCGCGTTCCAATCAGCCACCCACGCCTCGCCTGCACGAACGCTTCCTAACAGAAGGCTCGTGCAGGCCAGAGCGAAGCAGGTCAGATTAGGGAGTGAGCGTGAATTCAGCAAAGGCTTGAACGGTTCCGAGACCTGCGGGGACGCTTGTCGAGAAAGTCGCCATGCCGGTCGCGTCGAGCGTGACATCAGGATCGCCATCGGCGGGCAATTCGATCACACCTGTGCTTGTGGTCACGCGTAAGGTCACGGCCGTGCCTGTGGGAATGTTGGTTCCTTGAACGACGATATCGATGGTGCCTTCCTCCGTGAAGACCACATCGGGAGAGGTCAAACTTCCAGAAGGCGGTTGCGCGACGTTGGTCCCGGAAACAGAGATGACGGCTAGGGTCGGTTCACTAGAGAAGTCAAACGACTCGACAGGTGCCGTGGCCGAGGGCACGGGGAAAGCGTTAGGTGCGAATGGGCGATAGAAGGCCTCGATTCGGACGCGACCTCGGAGATCGTTGCTGTTGTTCCAGGCACGCGCATCGACAGAGCCATCGCCTTGCACGCGGTCGGCCACCAAGCGGATCGCGCCGCCAGAGCCGTAGCCACCGTAAGAGGCGCCTCCCCAGGAATAGTTGCCACCCTTAGCCTGGATCGTGCCGCCTGCAGGAATGGTGATGTCCAGGGAAGAAGCGATCAGAATCGCTCCACCACCAGCTCCACCATTGCCGCCGTTGGCGGTGTCAGAGGACGCTCCCCCGCCACCTCCAGAGCCGCCTAGAATGGGCTGAATCAATGTGTTTCCATAGCTCGTGGCATAGGACGCGTGCCCCCCATACTCTCCCGAACCCGTGGGTGCGCTCCCGCCGCCCGGGCCCTGGCCTGGCGTTCCAGAATATTGGCCAGACACGTCTTTGCGAATGCCGCCTAGGCCACCGTCGAATCCCCCGGGACCACCAATAGCGACTCGACCACTGGAATCGTTGGCCGGGCCCGATTCACCGTTGAGAATGACCCGACCATTGATTGTCACGTCCATCGTTGCCAACCATACCACCGGACTATTGGCGGCATTCTTGAGAAAGCGCACATCCACCCATTGGGGAATGGTGATTGAGGTGTAATTCCACACCCCATTCGCTTTGGCCGACATATCGACCCAAAAATTGCGCTGGCAGAGCACGGACCAATCGGTGCCATCCCAAGCCGAGGTGCGTTGGAGCAATCGATCACCATTATCACCCCCAAAGAGAATAATCTTCTGCATGCCCGAATGCCAGACCATGCCGCTACCAGAACGGGCGACATCGGGATTGGTGGGGGAGAGCTTCACCCACTCATTGGAGCGATACGCCCAAGTCTGTGGAATGCTACAAAAGACCACGGGTTCGCCTCGAGTTTCATCGTAAGCCATGCGCATGAAACGACCGGCGTCGGGTGTGTCCGTTGAGCCAAGATTGCTCCAGGTCGTTCCATCAAAGGTATACGTTTTCCGATGCCATTCGGAATATAAGAAAGGCCGGGCATTGGCCGTATCCCACACCATGTCAGCGTAGTCCGTATAAAAACTAGACTCTGGTGAATTGGTGGTGACGACTTCCGTCCACGTGGTCCCATTCCACACCCAAACGTCATGGAGCAAGCCTCCGTTCTGAGCTTTGCCCCCAAACATCAAGACATTCTGATTGGTCGCGTCCCAGATCATCAAGGGGTAGTCACGGGCTGGTGGGCTCGTGGCAGGAGCTTCTTCCGTCCAATCCGTGCCATCCCACGTCCACGTGGAGTCGGTGACTTGATTGGCGGGATGGGTGCGACCACCAAACATGACGATCACCTGCCTGACAGGATCCCATACCATCTTGGGATCGGAGAGGGCGGGGACAAATGTGGTGGGTTGGACCTGTGCCCATTCGGTGCCATCAAAGAGCCAGGTCTCTCCGCGCCAAGCACTCGAACGACGCCCACTTTCGCCGCGGTCGTAGCCGCCGAAGCAGACCACGCGATTGCGCACCGGATCGTAGGCTGAGGCATGGCGATAGCGGTTGGGAAGGCTTGCTGGCGGTGCAAAGGCACCGTCCGAACCATCGGATCCACTTTCGTAAGGGAGATCAACGGCTGAGGTGAACGAAGTTCCTGCCAGAATGGCAAAGGCAGCAACGATAGGGAATCGAAGAGTCGATTTCATAACGGATTGGTGTGACGGTTAGGGTTCGGAAATCTATGGGAGTTGGTGGTCGTAGCTATAAACAGGGGAGGCGACAAAGAAGGTGTTACCATCGGGTGAATCGTGACCAGCGACAGCATTGAGATAACTGACAGGGGCACTTGCGGTCGAATATTGGAAACCAGATGGCGGCACCTCCTGTTGAGCATTGAGAAAGCTCACTGGTGCGGAAACGATGGAGAAGGGAATGTTGCCATCAATGGCTCCGAGCGTCCCGTTGACATAAGAAACGATGAGGGAGCTGGCAGGGAAAAGCGGTGAAGAACTGGCGTCATTGGGATCCGTGCCTTCTTCGATCTCTGTGGGATCAGGCACTTTGTCGCCATCGGAATCAATCTGAAGCGCATCAGTTCCTGCAAGGATCTCTTCGCCATCTAGCAGACCATCGAGATCTTGATCCTCAAATCCATCATCGATCCCATTGTTGTTTGTATCCGGATTGAGTGGGTCTTGATTGAGGATCACTTCTCCCGCATTGACCAAGCCATCGCCATCCGCATCCTCAAGGCCATCAGGCACGCCGTTCGCATCAGAATCAGGATTGTTCGATCCAAGACCTAAGGTCGCTTCCAAGTCATCAGGCACGCCATCGCGATCCGAGTCAATGAAGCTATAAACACGGAATCGCCCTACATAAGGTTGTTCTAACCGATTGCCAGCGAGGTCGCGCAAGACGGTACCCGCGCGAAGGCGATAAAGTCCAGGGATCGATGGCGAAGTGAGGACCAGTGCTAGGGTTGCCGTTTCCTCTGTGTAATCGAGGCGGTAGGGAACGAGGATATCGTCTGCGGTGTCAAAGGCTCCATCAGGACCCACGCGCGCCAGACGAATGGAAGGCGCCAGCGTGCCGGGGGCGATCGGCTCACTAAAGTTGATCAGAACGGTGGAAATTTGCCCGGTGACCGCGCCAGGCCTTGGGTTCATAGAGCGAATACGCGGAGGCGTCGCGTCAGGGACGAGATTGAAAGTCTGTGTGGGGCTCTGAGTGGCATTGCCGCCTGTATCAGTCGCAATGGCAAAGATCTCAAAGCTGTCTTTGTCGCCCACAATGGATGGACTGATAAGGCCAATCTCGAAGGGGAAATTGCCATCCAAGGCCACGGGTTGGCCATCGATATAGAATTCAACATTGCGCACGAGGACATCGTCAGAGACATCGGCGCGCACGGAGAAGACTTTCCCTTCCTCCACGGCTCCTTCTGATGATTGCACTTGCAGATCAAGCGTCGGCGGCACGTTTCCAGTATCGAATGCCAGATAATTGATAACCTGGAGCCCACGATCACCGTCGGCGATGTAGGCCAGGCCATTGTAGAGGGACACCGCATTCGCACGCCCAGGCGTCGAGAACGTCGACACATAATCAGAGCCGAGGTTATCGGCACCCACATTATAAAGATCGACATCGTGATTGCCATCGGGCGTACTGTTAGGGGAGACGGCGGCAACGGCTTGGCCGGATCCAGAGGCCACGATGTGTTTCCAACCGCGTTGCGCGGTGGGGACCTGTTCCAGATGCACGGGAGCAGCAGGGTCCGAAATATCGAACGTGTTGAAGCCTGCCGTTTCCGTCGTGTAGAGGAAATCATCACCGACAAAGATCCGTTGCCGAACTTGCCCTGCGCCGATGGAGCCCGGAGACGTTTCTGTATCGACGCGGATGAGCGCGCCTTCTGCAATTTCGATCGTGTGAAGCGTGCCCGTCGTGAGGGCATAGACGTAACCATTGCGTTCGCCTAAATCCTGTATCTTGGCATTGATGAGCGTATTGCGGCCGACTTCAGCGCCAGTCACCATGTCAACCATCACCACGTCGCCGTTGTCGAGCCCGACAAAGGCAAAGTTTCCGCGAGCCGTCACGCAATTGGCGGGAGAACTGAATCGTAGCAGGTGAATGATCTGCGCCGCTGGCGGATCAGAAATGTCCACCACCGCGAGACCTGCTTGGCGGTCGGCCACCGCGATGAGATTGCTAAAGCAGGCGACGGAAACAGCACTGCCAGGAGTGTCTACCTGAGCAATCCGCGTGGGGGCATCGCCCTGACGAACATTGAATACCGAAATCCCAGCTAACCCACAGGCCACAATGGCGGTGTTATTGATGGTGCATACATCCAAAGCGGCTGCCGGGGTGGGACCACTCGCGATGATGCCAGTCGCCGCGAAGAAGCCATCGAGCGGATCTTTGCCTTGTTTCACTTCCTGGCCGTCTTTGAAGCCGTCCCCGTCCGTATCGGGATTGTTCGGATTGGTGCCAGCAATTTCCTCCAAGAAATCAGGCAAATCATCCATATCAGCGTCAGGCGCGCTCCCGGCTTCCGCTAATCGGTAGGGCATGCAGGCTATCTGACATTGATTCCCTGCCGGAGGCGTCGTGAAATCGATGTATCCGAATGAAAGGG
This sequence comes from Verrucomicrobiia bacterium, assembly GCA_030425385.1. GTDB lineage: Bacteria > Verrucomicrobiota > Verrucomicrobiia > Verrucomicrobiales > DEV007 > JAACDM01. Next base: position 67,656 of record JAUIAH010000036.1, read on the forward strand.
TCTCGGCATAGAATGATAACATTCGAAAAGCCGTCTGAGGCGCGAGAATGATGCGATCAATTCCCTGCACGTCCATGGTGCCGCGCGCGACCGTTTCGTTTCGCTCAATATCGACGATCGACCAATAGAAGATGCCGCCTCCGAAGACATCGGGATCAACCGTATTGTTAGAAATCGTCACGGCGCCTGAAGCTCCTGTCACTGGAGGAGTATCGGGGTCGTCCTGTGCTTGGACGACCGTCGACCCGATGAAACTGAGCACTAAGGTAGATAGAATGGTTAGCCGCTTCATTGCTGACGTTGGATCAAATAAAGGACAAGCGCGATCAAGCCCACAACGAGTAGGCCGATGAGCACCGCCACCAGCCATGCGGAACCCGTCTTGGTGATCGCGGTGGGTGCTTGTGATTCAGGTTGGTCGGTGGTGGTCGGAGCTGCGAATTCTGGCTCGGACACGCGTTCCGCTTGTGGTTCCTCCTCTTCTTCGTCTCCACCGGAGACGAGTGGCTCTGGGGCTCGCGCGCCGAGGCTTAGCGTGTTCTCATCACCACCACTGATAGGAATAAGAACGGGGCGTTGGAAGAAATCGACATCCTTAAGGAGGTTGTCGAAAAGCCCATACATATAAAAGCTCACCAACTGAAAGGTATTGGTGTCAGGATCTCGATAAATCGTTTCGTAGAGCAATCGGTTGTCGCTCGTGAGATAGAAGACGAGTGTGGCGGGCGAGGCGTCCAATAGAAAGACTACCCGACGGCCTTGGGAGACGGAGTCCTCGACGAAGGCTGCGTAGCGTTCGGTACCCATTTCATTGGCCCATTCGAGAAAGCGCTGGCCTGACGTGGGTGAGAATTGGGACCCGTAGGCTTGCGCATCACCCGATTTCAAAGCGGCGCAGGCATTGGCATAAAACGTAGCAGCAGGATGATCGGGAATGGCTGCCGTTTCATCGAAAGCGTTCCAATCGACGGAAAGCCCGTCAAAACACCACGTTGCCGAGGTGCCAGGTACCTGCCGAAGATAAGTGCGGTCAAGATTACCGCTGGGATCAGCAAATGCCGTGCTGTCGATCCCAAGGAGGGCCGCTTCTGTGATGACTGTCTTCAGGGCTTGCATGCCTGCCGTCGCGGGCTCTTCACGCCAGAAAGGTGCCTCGCCATTTGCCGCAATGCGAAAGGCGCGAGGAATCAGCCTCCCCTCGAGGGGCATTTGCCAGAGATACAGATCCTCGATTCCTAGAGAGATCCGGTGCGTCACGGTGGCGGCTCCCCAGCCATCGGCAAACGCATTGGCATAGGCGTTCGCCAAATTGACAGCATCAACCTCTGTGAAAGGCACGGGCTGGTGATAGCCGCCAGCCTCTTGGGCGTTGCCAGCGGATAAGGCATCAATGAGTTGGCCAAATGCGCGTTCTGAGGGGAGCGATACCGTGTCTCCAAAGCGGTCGATGGGAATCCCGTAATCGGCGACATCCACTTCCAATAAAAGATCTGTCAGCACGCTCCCTTCATCGATCCGCACGGGCACGCGCAGGTGTCGCCGATCCATTCCGGCGGCTTGGCCGAAGGCTGGAAGATGGGGCGCGACACACATAACGTAAACGAGAGCCAGAACGAATATTCTCACAAATACCTAAAAATCGAATGTCGTTCCTTTCCAAATATCTTTGGTATACTTAATCTCATAGCCAGCCAGCTTGAATGCGGATTCGAATTGCACCGCTCCAATACCTGCGGAGCCATTGAAACCGCCCATGCAGCTGTCCCAACCAAGTGACCCTTGGATAGGAATGATCACTTTCGCAGGAGTGACGGTGATGTCGGCTGGCGTGTATTTGGATCCAAATGCGTAAATGACAGCCTTCACTTCCAAGGTCGCCTGAGGTTCGAACGAGAGGGCGATAGTCGCTTTCCCGAAATAGCAAGTCTCGGGCTTACAGTCGTTCTTGCGCACACCTGCCGAGGCGGTCACCGAGGGCTGAACATCTAGCACGATACCCGCAATAAACGTGACATCTCCCGAGGCGAATCCCCAGTCGAAATTCTGTTTGATAGGAGGTGGCCCCCAAATCACGCCTTTGGCAGATCCCGAGATCTTGTAGGACCCTTCAACTTCGCGTTCGCCGTTGGATACGGTGTCGTCGCCCTGACAACAATCGCGTGCTTTGGCCGTGATGCCAACTTGAGCGGGATTCAGCGTGACGATGATTCCAGGGACCTTGGAGAACAACACCTTCAGCTTGTTGGCGATGGCATTGATGTTGGGAACCTCTGCAGAGCCACCGATAGCCGTCCACGTCTCGTCGGGCTCGCACCCATCGGAGTCCGTATCGGTATCTGTGTCCGTATCGGTATCTGTGTCCGTATCGGTATCTGTGTCCGTATCGGTATCTGTGTCCGTATCGGTATCTGTGTCCGTATCGGTATCTGTGTCCGTGTCGGTATCTGTGTCCGTGTCGGTATCTGTGTCCGTGTCGGTGCCCGTATCGGTATCTGTGTCCGTATCGGTATCTGTGTCCGTATCGGTATCTGTGTCCGTATCGGTATCTGTGTCCGTATCGGTATCGGTATCTGTGTCCGTATCGGTATCTGTGTCCGTATCGGTATCAGAGTCGGGTCCAGGGCCTGGTCCAGGACCGGGGCCACCTGGATCTGGGTCGCCGCCGCCGGTGGGTGATCCCGGAGCGGAACCGTGCCAGCCAGGTTGTCGAACGCCGACACCGGGATCCGTTTCCACCCATAAACCATCGGCCGTCGCATGCATGGGCCCCGCGATCTCCCATTCACCGGTATCATGATCGAAGCTCCATAAAGCTGAGCGCTCGCCAGGAGCTAGCCGACGACCAGTGATCGGGCTCACAACGTTGGGAAAACGCGCAGGTACAGGGCGATCAAAGTTTGTGGCACCATCTGTTTGAATGGTGATCACTAACGGTAGATCAAGTCCTTGAGGGAGGGGCTCCGGCAGGCGATCTGGTGGCACGGGAGCTATTCCCACGCGGCCACCGCGCGCCCCATCATTGCTAAAGAGCGCGTTGGGAGGCACTTGCAATTCCGTTCCTGAAAGATCCGGATTGTTCTGGAGGACGTCTTGAGGAAATTGAATAGGTGTTTCCTCGATCGCACTCACCGGCACGAGCGTTCCTGGGCAGATATAGGGCAAATAGATGATGCCGGTTCCGCCTGCTTGGTTGTCCGATTTCCCCGCCTTCGCCGTCCATACCTTGCCGACTAATGGGTAATAGGCTCCATCGGGATACTCACCGGTGACTTGGCGACCATCGATATTGACGAAGAATTCTCCTGCAGGAACGGGGGTGAGCACGAAGGATCCATCGGGCCCTGTGGTGGCGCGCGTGTTCTCTTCGTCACCGACGACCTCGACGATCACGCCTCCTAGCGGCTGATTATTTCCTTCAGTATCTCTTTCAGCAGCAAAGACGCGACCGACTACGGAAGTGTTAGGGACAGGGGTGATACTTACGGTTTCGAAATCCAGCACCAACGTCCCACCAGGTTGACCGTCACGATCCATGTCGGCTACGCGCCCCATAGAGTCCCTGACATCATCACCATTGAGGAGAACGCGCACCCGCGCACTACCTGGGAGGTTCTCCAAGTAGAAGAGAGTAGCTTTCAGCCGATCCCCGGAAATCTCGATGCGTGACAAGATCTTCTGGCCTCCGAACGTGGCATAGAAAGTTTCATCATCCAATACGGCATCATCAGCCAGAGGAAGCGAAAAGCGCACCACCGTTTCCCGTGTGAGGGAAACGTGATCTTCCCCCTGAACAGGGCTGGTCTCAAGGGGGCGTAAGAGAGGGAACGTGGTGATCTCACGTTTCTTCAGCACGACATCGATGAGGAAGGAAACGTCGTCACCATCGATATCGCCATCGTCATCCACATCCGCATAAGGCTGAAGAATAGGATGCAGAAATTCCACCTGTTGGAGATGATTGACGAGTCGAACCACATCTCTCACCGAGTGGCTACCATCCTCATCTAAATCCCCCTTGATTGATGGGATCGCGAAAGCCGATCCGCAGAGGGAAAGCGTAAGCAGAAATGAAACTAGGAACTTCATGGGAAGCGCATGGAAGAATCTCAGGGCGCGCTCGGGGTGTAATCGAGCTCGACGCGAATAAAGCGCCGTTCCGTATCAGAGATCGGAATAGTATCGCGGAAGGTGATGCGTTGGAAATCACCCAATTGTTCGAAAGATACGGGCACCGCCTCAGCCGTGTCGAGGAATGCCAGATTGTTGCTAGAAATTGCCTTCAGAGTGGTGTCTCCCAATTGCGAGCGGCGCACCACGGTCAATGTTAGAAATTCTTGGCCGCCATCGTTGATGGTAGCATGCTCGAACGAGTCGCCCAGACGCTCCGTTGCTTTCGGATTGGTTCCGCTGAGGAACTCGAAGATATTCAAGGTTCCGTCCTTATCGAAGTCAGCGGTAGGACCAGACAAAGAGGGATCAGCTTGTTCGGCAGGCGTAAAGAAGAAGGCGCGCCAAGCGTCATAACTTTCAAGGAGTTCCCCAGGAACATTCACTTCGACTCCCGGGGCAATGACTTGTTGTCCAGAGGCATCGCGTGCGATGGCCGTGACCAAGACGGCTCCGGGTTCAATGGGCGTCCACGTGGCAGAGAATGGTGCTGACGAAGAGACGCCGACCAATTGACCATTAATGAGCACCTCCAATCGCTGCAGATCGCTCTCAAATCCAAAAGCCACGGCCTCAATGGGAAGCGATTGCCCTGGTGCCACCTCCATGCCTGGCGTCAATCCATTGAGTGCTACAAATGGTGAGAAAGAGAAGGAAGATTCCAATCCATAGCGATTGGACACCATCACTTCACTGAGCGTCACGGCTTGTGAGGTTTCCGGGATGGTTTGCTTGAATCGGATCGGAAGCGTGGCGAGTTCTCCGGAACGAATAGGTGTTTCTGCGAGGGCGACGACGATCAATCGGTAGCGGCCTGCTTCGATGACGCTACCATTGATCGAATGCGATTCATGAATGGCACTGAGGGTCGGCGGATCTGGGAATTCAACTTCCAGAGGATTGAAGACAAGATCGATTTGCAGCCCAGCAATCACTGCCGTGGTGTCAAATTGGATGGCGAGTGCCCCGGTAGAATTGGCGGTGCCCGATGACGGACCGATCGCCAGACGACTCACTGCAAAACTGCTAGAGAGCGTGATTCCGGTGACAATGAGAAATACGAATGCGTGCGACAGAACTCGGTTCATCCCTCCGTGGGGTAGTTACGACTGGGGACATCTTGCGAACTTCTTCTCTTATGGTCAATATAAAAGTCGATGGGAAGAAGCTCTCAAAGAAGCGTGTGGGATATCTACATAAGGATGAGCTTAAGTCCGGAAATTAGAAAGATCACGCCGACGATGGGGCCTACCCACCAAGTCCATCCTGGGCCGCGTTCGAGCGCGCATTGGGCGGGATCTTTGGGATCAACCCATACGGTGACGGTCGACCCTTGAGGATACCGTTCTCGCATTTGCTCCACCCATTTCTGAGAGTTGACGTTGCCGACCATCCCATAGCGGAGCCGAGTGCCCTCATAGGGAGTGGAATCTACCTGATAGGTGTAGGCGAGTGAAAGATGATAGCGTCGATCGCGATCTTCGCCCTGGCGAGACCCGGAGACTTCGGTGAACGCGCATTGAGTGATCACGCCAGTGGTCGGCTCCCAGTGTTTCATGCGCCATGCTTTCCAAGCCTGCTTGATGCCGATCACCGTGACTGCAGATCCGAGGATCACCAGGCCCCAGCCAATAGCGGATGCGTTTGCCATGGCATGAGCACAACACGCCTTTGGGCGTCTGTTCAACCTTCAATCTGGACGCGAATGGCAGCAGCCTCTCGTTCTCCAAAGTAGGTGAGCGCTCCCAAGCCGCTGCCTTCAGCATCCATATCAATGCGCACCCACAGACGGGCAATGGCTTCCGTCTCCTCAAACTGTTCGCGGATCGCCCGATGGAAATCGACCGGAATGTGAAAGCGATAGACTAAGATGGACACCGGCACGCGGCCACTGGCTCGTGTGCGTTGTACCGACCAGCGAGCCATGCTCCTCAAATGACTATCGCGCCATCGGCCTTTCTGCTTTTGAAGGTAAGAAAGCGCTTTGCGAGACACCGCGGGATGGCGATGCCCTTCACGAAAGGAGGTCTCAACGCTGCTCACTCTCCCGGTAAAGGGATCAAATAATGTCCCGTCGAGCGTCTTCACCAGGAGCCGAGTGGTTCGGTAGGTCTTCTTGGCGCGGGCGCGTGATTCCGAAGGTTTAGGCGTGCTCGTAGTGAACATCGCCCAACGCTGATCAAAGCGTGCCGTATCGTTTAACGGTCGCAGCAGGCGGATGATTGGTCTGCCAATATCAGCCAGCCCAAGGCGAGGAAGGAATGCTTGGGCGGTGGCCAACGCCAGAGTGGCTCCTAACAGCAGAAGAGCGATCCCTTGTCGGAATCGGCTAAGCCAAGGGCAGAGCTGTCTGAACCTTCCTTTCATGCTATCGAGCCATTCGCCGTCCATGAAGACCATGAGCATGGCTAACATGGCGAAAGGAAACAGTTCTAATTTCATCAAGATGGCCGTGCCAAGGTGGAAGCTTGCAAGAGCGAGCACCCCGGCTCGGCGGATGGTGGGCCACGGGAAGAGCAAAGCGAGCGGAGCAATGAGTTCGACGCCCGTCACGACTTTGGCTGCAATCGTCACGCTTGAGGGGCCAAGGTGAAGGACCAGCCAACGTCCGAAACCGCTTTCCCACGTATGGCTAACCAAGGCTCCGGCCAACGGATAACCTTCCTGCCACGCTGGATCATAGAGTTTGAAGAGCGTGCCGCACCAATAGATGAGAACCAATTGGACGCGCAATCCGAGAACAGACACCCCACGGGTGGGGCGCGTGGATTGCCAACGTGGCATCAGAAGGACCCAGGCATAGAGAACGCAGAGAACGCCAAGGGCGGAACTCGTGAGCGGTCGTGCTGCCGAGACGATCCCAGCGAAGAAGAGCAAGAGACCGCCCGCCGCTAGCCGTGGAAATTTCCCCGCTAGGAGGGCGACCGAACTCACCAAGGCCATGATGAAGACGGCACCGGTCCATATGGGGTGATCGACCAATGCGAAGATGGTTCCCATGCCGCGATGGCGGGCTGGAAAGGGAGGCGTCAGATAGACCTCCGCCCAGGGAAGATAGGTGGCCACTCCTAACATCCCCAGAATGCCTGCGCAGAACCAGAGCGCTCGATGAACGGGAGCGTCGAGCGAGCACAGAGATTTCCAATAGACGCTGGCGTGAGAGCAACGCATGGGCGCTGCATTGAGCCATCAACCGCACGCAGATACAAGCAGGAGTCTCACGAGCTTGGAGGCGCCTGCGTTTGGAGAGCCTCTGCCACATTCAAAAGCTCACGCGCGATGTTCTCTAAACGATCCCGCTCACCGGCGCTAGATTGGATCAATTGGTCAAAACTGCTTTGCAGACTTGCGAGTTGGAATTGTGCGAGGGCGGTGGTGAGTTTGTGCCTGATAGGACGGAGTTCGCGAACGATCGTTTCCCAATCACGTCGTTTCTGAAGCGCGCGCACCTGGCCGGCGGCCGTTCGGAATTCTCCCGCCATGGTGCGCGCGAGCTGAGCTTGGCGTTTGCGATCATGGGGATGCAGCGCGGCGAGCGCATGATTCCACTCGAATCCGGTGTGTTCGCGAATGATCTGCAGCACGCTTTCCTCCGAGAAGGGTTTGAGCAAGACGGCGGCAATCCCCGCCTCGCGTATGCGTCGGTCTGTCTTGGCGGAGGATTGTGCCGTCACCGCAATGATAGGCGTTTGTGGAGACTCTGTGAGGATCTCGGAGGCGAGGATATCGCCCGCCATGTCTGGTAGCTGGAGATCGACCATGACGAGGTCAAAGCTTTCGTGGTTCACCCGAGCAAGCGCTTCGGCAGCTGTGTCCACGCAGTGAAGCTCGACGCCGGAATCGTCTAGCACAATGGCCATGACTTCCTGATTGGAAGCGACATCTTCCACGTAGAGAATCTTGAGCCCCTTGCGTAGGCGCGGCTTCGGTAGTGTCGGCGCGGGAGATGGTGTAGGGGCCTCGGTTTGTCGCGCGTAGGGGAGGGTGACGGTGAAAGTGGCCCCCTCCTGGAGAGCGCTGTGAAGCGTGAGCTTGCCGCCTTGCTGCTCAATCAATTGTTTCGAAACCGAAAGGCCAAGACCAGCACCGAGTGCATTGTGAGCCGAGGAGGCGCCTGTGAAGAAGGGAGTGAAGATGCGTTCGTGATCTTCTGGCGCAATCCCGGGTCCGGTATCGGCAACGGTGCATTGAAGTCTCTCGCTCGTGTGCTTGAGCGTGAGGCGGACGTGACCCCGCTCGGTGAACTTGATCGCGTTGTTCAAGAGATTGTTGATCACCTGACGGAATCGCACGGGATCCCCGAGGACCAGAAGCGTGTCGGGAAGATCGTGTCGCAGCTCTAGCTGTTTCGCCAAGGCAGAAGGGGTGAGCGCTTCGGCGACCTCCCGCGCCACGGCGGCCGCATCGAAGATCTCGGACCCATAAGCGATCACTCCTTCCCGCAACCTCGTATAGTCCAGGGCCGTGTTGAGCAAGGTCATGAGATTGGTGCTAGAGGCCTTGAGGGAAGCGAGGATGGGTTGCTGATGGGCGGCCGGATGATTCTTCTCGAGCGCTCGGATTAGCCCCACCACTGCATTCATCGGAGTGCGGATCTCGTGACTCATGACGGCGAGAAACGTTTCCTTGGCTTCATTGGCCTCGTGCGCTTCGTCTCGGGCTGCGCGAAGGTCATCGACGTGCTGGCGCACGTTGGTAGCCATTTCGCGGAAGCGTGAGATGGCCACACCGATCTCGTCTTGCCTCGAATCACTCAAGATCGTGGTGTCTGTCATCTCACTGGCATCAAACTGTCGGAGCGCACTGGATAGACGGCCAAGACGTCGTGTGAATGGTAGGGAAAGGAGGGCCGCCAGAAGGGCACCTCCCATCGTGGCAAGCATGGTGGCCCAAAGGCCACGACGGGTAGACTGGCTCAGAACGGATTGCCAAGTCTCTCGAGGTATCGAGACAAGTAGGGTGAGTGTGCGCGTGGGCCAAGAGGAGAACGTAACGGTGGAAGGTAACGCGAGCGGTTCGTCATCATGTGAGGGAATGGACGTGAAGCGGTGCTCGTGTCCGAGGTCGGTGGCAAATCTGAACTCGGGGCGAGGATGCATGAGGAAGTCGCCTGAAGCGTCTGCTAGTCGAGTCTCGGTTGCGGGTGATGTTAGTTGGCGAAGCTCTTCAAAGAGGGGCCTGAGATCTGCGTTGATGATCAACATGGCCGGCGGGGTCCCTACGCTTTCGATCCGGGTGGCGGCGCGGATGGTGGGAATGTGAGGTTCGGTGATCCCTCCGAAGTCACGGTTGAGGTTGATCTTCGAAAGGTAGATGGCGTCTGTGGGAACGGTGAGCGCTTCCTGATAGTAGGAGCGACCGGCTTTCTTCTGAAGGCGATCGGGCGCGGTCACGAGAAGATTGCCGTCTTGCCGATCGAGTCGCAAGATTTCGCGGCCATCCTCTTCCCCGCCGATGTGGAGAAGGCGCATTTGGAAATAGGCAGATTTCCCAGCGAAGGCAGCTCGAAACTCATCCTCGGCCATCTGACGCCAGAGGGACTCCTCTTGGCTGAGACGGGCCCGGAGGAACCGTGCCAAGATGGGCGATTGCGAGGTGGAGCGCGCGTCGTCTTGGAACGTGCGCATCCAGGTCTCCAGCCGCAACGCCATGACCCTCGAGTCTTGAGAGACCGATTGCGTGAGATTGTCCAACAACTGATCGCGGGCGGCGCGATAGGCAATCCAGCTCGATAGGCCCACCGCCGCTCCCAGCACCAGTGCCCAGACCACAGCCAGGCGCATGGCCATTGAGTGGCGCCAAGGGGACCGATGCGGGCGATTCAATTCCATGCGGGCTGCGCATGTTTCATACCCGAGGATCGGCCTTTGCTCCAAGCAAATTGGCCATCCCAAACATCCCGCAGCACGGCCAGCTCAACCCGTGCTGCGGGAATCCCTACACCAAATTAAGTTGCAATGCGCCGTGACGGCCACTGCGCGGACAACCCAGCTCCACCGCGATCAGGGCCCTCCCAAGACCCGTTCTTACGCGGTGGTTTCGATGAGAGTGGGTTCGTGTCATTGGCGGGAAAGAAGCGCAGCGAGAGGGGAAACGGAAGGGCGCATCCACGAATCACCTTGGATTCTATGCGAAACCGCTCTACCAGTAGATGAATGAAGTGTCTGGTGGTCGATGATGATCCGTTGACCTGCGATACGGTGGAGTCCTTTCTCCAGCGGATCGAGGGCGTGGACTACTGTCTTAAGGTCAACGATGGTGCCACCGCCTTACACCTGCTGGCTGCCGAGCGCTTCGATGCCGTCTTTCTCGACTTGCAGCTCCCGGGCATGGATGGCGTCTCGCTTCTCAAAGCCCTTCCCAGCAACACACCGGTAGTCGTCATCAGTGCCAGCGCTGAATTCGGTGCGGAGAGCTACGGTTTCGATGTGGTAGATTATCTGGTGAAACCGCTAGAATTCAGCCGCTTTGCCAAAGCCATGGTGAAATTGAAAGGGAAACAGCCCGTCGCCCTGGATCAAGCGGCTGCCCGTCCCGATGCCTTCTTTCTCCGTGACGGAAATGCCATCCAACGAGTTGATCTCACCCAACTTCTCTACGTGGAAGCGCAGTCTAACTACGCCTCGTTTGTGTTTGAGAAAAGCAAGCCCGTGATGAGCTTGGTGAGTCTTCGGAAATTAGAGGCAGAGTTGCCTGAAGGCTTCATCCGCATTCACCGCTCTTACATCGTCAACGAACAGCGCATCCGGCAGATCGAGGGCAATCAGTTGCACATCGGTGATTCCAAACTCCCCATAGGCCAGTCCTACCGTGAGGCGCTCTATCAACGCCTTCATGTGGTGAACTGAAGGCTGTCCTTAGACAGCGTAGACATCCTCAAGTGATAGTGTGAGATCAATCGAGCTCATCCGAATGGTGCGATTGCCTTGGACATTATCTTCTGGTGCCAACGCCCATTCGTTGTCTTTACGGAGAACAGGAGAACACGCACCTGCCGGTGTTCGTTGTCTTGCTCTACCAATAAGTATTCCTCCAGGGAGGCAAGATGTTGGCTCTTGTCAGCTAAATGGAAAATTCCAGCTCAGTGACACCTACCCTTGGCACATGAAGGTGCCTTTTCCATGCTCAGAGCACCAGAATAAAAAACCAGCCGCGCCCGGCGAAAAACCAAAATCGATAAAAAGTTGGTCGACTATCTGGTAAAGTAACTCCATGGGCTTCTGGCAAGTCTCACAATGAGGGTATTCTACTTCCTGAATCCAAACAGGCCAGCCCAAAGCTTTATCTCCACTCGAGGTCTTCTTTTGTAAATCCTTAACTTCTTGATTCACATTCTCACCTCTGAATCGGTAAATCGCTTCCCCAGGACCTCTAGGTCCTCTGCCGAGCACAGGCCCAGGTCCTCTGCCGAGCACAGGAGCTGCGAGACCAAGTGTTTCCATTTCAATTAGATTTGGATAATCCGAAATGCGCTTCCAGTCAGCTACTACGAACAGATTAGGTACTTCTTGGATATCGTTAGGAAATCCCTCTTCAGACATCTTACGAGAATCCTCTGGAGATATTATCACACGCGTTCCTGGACTAAAAGGCTCATTTATATGAGCGCTTTCGCGAAGCGCACATCTGTCTGATGCGCACATAAAAAGTTGCACTAGATTAGTCCGCTTCTGTTCCAAATCTAACTCCGCGAGATCAATCTGAAAAAGGAAAGTCATCGATTTTTTGCATGCCCCGCAGCGCGGCCAGTCCCTCAGCTTGGTCCGGCTAGGTCTACCACCATATCTGGTCCCCACATAACGACGATCATTTGGAAACCCCAATATTGGCAAAAAACAATCTTTTTTAAAAGGCTCAAAAAACGGCTCTTTCATGTGACGGTACAATACACTGTTTTTTACGATGCAACAAGAGGCTTTCGAGCTAGCCGGATGCGCAGTGACTCACTGAAGAAGACACCGAAGCGGGATCCAGGCTAGCGTGCCATTGGGGTTGATGCCTCATAAAAGAGGACACCGTGGGGGATGCCGCACCTCATGGACAAAAGCCTCAATGATTACATCGAACACATGCGCGAGCGCTATGCCCGCATGACCGGAAAACTCGCCCGCAGCAAGCTCCTCGACAGGTTCTGTGAGACCACAGGACTGGAGCGCAAGTACTCGATCAAAGTCCTTAGCGGCCAGCGCCGAGAGAAACCGACTGCCGCTAGCCGTAGAGGAGCCACGCGGATACCGATTCTGACATCGCCGTCCTTAGACGCATTTTACCCCCTTTGAAATGCGGTTATTGATGCCGATACCCTATAAAACAAGGCCCGTTCGGCTATTCGCAAATTTCAAGCAGGTGGCTACACAGCCACCTGCAAGAGGTCAAGGATTTGAGCCTGCTCTTCGTCGCGCTCCGTCACTTG
>JAUIAH010000037.1 GCA_030425385.1 Verrucomicrobiia bacterium
GGAGTATCGGCGGGTGTTGTTTGGGATGGGGGAGGCGCAGGTGACGGCTTCTGGAGAGGTGGTGCGGAAGGGGGCGTCTGCGGAAGCGGTGGCGGCGGTGCGTGAGGCAGGAGGGGAGCTGTCGTTGGCGGCGCTGTTGCGGTGTCGGGTGCGTTATTTCACGGATGGCGTGGTGATTGGGTCGAAAGGGTTTGTGGATGCATTCTTTGAGGCGAAGCGGGAATACTTTGGGCCGAAGCGGAAGGATGGAGGACGGAAGATGCATGGTGGGGATTGGGGGGAGTTGCGGTCGCTGCGCGACCTGCGGGAACGGTTGGAGTGATAGGGAGCCTCGAATGAAGCCGAATCGAATGGGGACGAGAGGGGGAGCGTGAGGAAGGCAGAAATAGGAGGCAGCAAGAAGAGGATGGATGGGGGAGGCGGAAAGGTGAGAACGAGAACGAGACAACGAAGGGATAGGGTTGGGGCGAATTGTGTTGAGGCAGGGGGTGTGGGTGAGGCCAGTGGGGGGCGTGCGTATTGCAATGGTTGTTTGTATGGAGCATGCGTGTTGCAGGGAGATAGGGATGAAGTGAGCTGGAAAAGCCTGCAAAACTAGGCATCTCTGACTTGGTATGCTGCCTGCGTGGGACGATGGTATGAACACACAGGATCAACCGACGGCTACATTGCCACCAAAGCGTCCATGGATACGACGCGCATTCATCGGGGTGTTGGTGGTGATTGTTCTCGTTCTGCTAGTAAAACGTGCGATCGCTCCACGAAGAGCGGCCGATGATGCCCCGGCTGGCGTCGCGACGCAGGTCGAAACGAATGAGCGGAGTGCGAATGAGCGATAGGGTTAACGATAGCATGAGCGGGGCTGCCTTGTTTGTCCGCTGCCTTGAAAACGAAGGCGTGGAGTGCATCTTTGGAGTTCCGGGTGAGGAGAACCTTGATTTCCTTGATGCGCTTTCGCGAAGTTCGATTCAATTGGTGCTGACGCGTCATGAGCAAGCAGCAGGATTCATGGCGGCGACTTACGGACGATTGACAGGCAAGGCTGGCGTCTGTTTGGCAACCTTAGGCCCAGGGGCGACAAACCTGGTGACTGCCGCGGCCTATGCCAATTTGGGTGCCATGCCGATGCTCATGATCACAGGGCAGAAGCCGATCAAGTCGAGCAAGCAGGGGCAGTTTCAGATCGTAGACGTTGTCGATATGATGCAACCGCTCACGAAGTTTACGAAGCAGGTGGTGAGCGCTGACCGTATCCCTTCGCTGGTGAGAGAGGCTTTCCGAGTGGCTCAAGAAGAACGTCCGGGGGCGGTGCATCTGGAGCTTCCCGAGGACATTGCTCGCGAATCGACCGAACGGCTGCCTTTTGAGCCTAGTTCGGTGAGGCGGCCGGAAGTGGATAGCAAAGTGCTCGGAGAGGCGGTGGCAGCGATTCAGAAAGCGAAGCATCCCCTGCTGCTTGTTGGGGCAGGCGCCAATCGGAATCGCGCTTGCAAGGCTCTTAGGGCATTGGTGGATGAATTAGAGATTCCGTTCGTTAGTACCCAAATGGGCAAAGGTGTGATTGATGAAACGCATCGATTGAGTGTGGGCAATGCGGCGCTCTCTGAGGGCGACTTTGTACACCGAGCCATCGGCCAATCGGATCTAATCCTCAATGTAGGGCATGATGTGGTCGAGAAGCCCCCTTTCTTTATGGATGAAGGCGATCGAACGGTGATTCATGTTCATTTCGTCAGCGCGGAAGTCGATCCCGTCTATTTCCCGCAGATCGAGCTTATCGGTGATATTGCCCATTCCATCGATCGTTTGCGAGCAACCTGCTCGGCATCGTCGCGTTGGCAATTCACGCCTCTTCTAAAGACCAAAGACGCCATGGACGCCCATATAGGTGAAGGGGCGAACCGCTCGGGTTTCCCAATGGATCCACAACGGTTGGTAAAAGTGGTGCGCGATGCAGTGTCAGACAGCGGGATCATCGCCTTAGATAATGGTATCTATAAACTTTGGTTTGCGCGGAACTATCCTGCGTATGAGCCCAACACCGTATTGCTCGATAACGCTTTGGCTTCGATGGGAGCAGGGCTTCCTTCTGCGATGGCGGCGAAGCGCGTTCATCCCGAATGCGATGTCACGGCGATTTGCGGGGATGGTGGCTTCATGATGAACTCGCAGGAACTCGAGACGGCGGTCCGGCTTGAGTTGGATCTTGTTGTCCTCGTGTTAAATGATGCTTCCTATGGAATGATCCGTTGGAAACAAGAGAATATGGGCTTCAGAGATTGGGGGCTCACGTTTGGCAATCCGGACTTTGTCTGCTATGCACAAAGCTATGGTGCCAATGGGCATCGCGTCGAGCGCGAGGGAGACCTTGCCCCTCTTATGCGTCAATGCCATGACCAAGGTGGTGTGCACCTAATCGATGTGCCCGTCGATTATAGCGAGAACGATCGCATTCTAAACCACGAGATCAAAGAGCGTGCGGCGGCACTAACTCTCTAACTACTATTATGCTGCAAGAACATTATCCATTTTATCTAGCAAATCGCCCGGCCACACCGAATAGTGATCTGGAGGTCACTGACAAGTATACGGGTAAAACTGCCACACGTGTGGCGATGGCAGATGCGGAGACTATCGAGAAAGCCATTGCTGCAGCAGCGGAGGCCGCTACCCCAATGGCGAATCTTGCGGCTTACGAGCGCCAGGCTATTCTCGATCATTGCGTGAAGCGGTTCCGTGAACGTGAGGATGAATTGGCTCAAGCTCTTTGCATTGAGGCGGGCAAGCCGATCAATGATAGCCGTGGTGAGGTCAGCCGCTTGATCGACACCTTTCGGATTGCGTCTGAGGAATCAGTACGATTTGGCGGTGCGGTGCAAGAGTTGGAAATATCCAAGAGAGCCAAAGGCTACCGTGGCCAGTGGAAGCGCGTGCCGATTGGTCCCTGCTCATTCATTTCCCCCTTCAACTTTCCCCTTAATCTGGCGGCTCACAAGGTGGCGCCCGCGCTCGCAGTGGGATGTCCTTTTGTGCTTAAGCCTGCTAGCCGAACACCTATTGGCGCCCTGATTATCGGAGAGATCTTGGCGGAAACGGACCTTCCTGAGGGAGCGTTCTCTATCCTTCCCTGTCATCGGGACGGTGCTGATCTCTTCACGACGGATGAACGTCTCAAGCTATTAAGTTTCACGGGGTCACCTGATGTAGGTTGGAAGCTCAAATCGAAAGCTGGCAAGAAGAAAGTTGTGTTAGAATTGGGAGGCAATGCGGCGGTGGTTGTGGACGAGGATGCGGATATTGACGATGCGGTTGAGCGCATTCTCTTTGGTGCCTTCTATCAGAGTGGTCAAAGTTGCATCGGTGTTCAGCGTATTCTCATCCATCGATCCCTCTATGCGGCCTTCCGGGAACGTCTCGTGGCTGAGACCAAGGCTCTGAAATCGGGTGACCCGAAAGAGGAAGATACTTTCATCGGGCCCATGATCTCGGAGGACGAAGCTGAACGACTCGAGACGTGGATTCAGGAAGCTATCCAAGCTGGTGGGAAATTGCTCTGTGGGGGGCACCGAGACGGGGCGATGTTAGAGGCCACGTTGTTAGAAGACGTTCCTCAAGGAGAGAAGGCGTGTGCGAAGGAGGCCTTTGGCCCTCTCGCGGTGCTTAGCGCCTTTGACACCTTCGACGAAGCGTTGGCGCAAGTGAATGACTCGGACTATGGCTTACAAGCGGGAATCTTCACTCGGGACATTTATAAGGCGCACCAAGCGTGGGATGCCCTGCATGTTGGTGGCGTGATCATTGGAGACGTCCCTAGCTGGCGGGTCGATCACATGCCTTATGGCGGTGTGAAAGATAGTGGACTTGGTAGAGAAGGGATCCGTTTTGCCATGGAAGACATGAGCGAGATCCGCAATCTCGTGATCCGTACGCCCTGAAGAGGTTGCGCGAGGTCTGACGATGAATGGAAGGTAGTTCATCGTTTGTGAGAAAGGACGACCTCTTCCCACAGCGTGCTTTCGCCGGAGAGGCCGTGCTGTTCAAGGGCTTGGGCGATCTGTTCCCGCGAAGGTTCAATCACACCTTCGTCGCGGATCTGTTGAGTATCAGCGGGATGCTGATCGGCGGGGAGGATGGTGGCGGCCAGGTACCAACAGGCCCAGGCGCGAGCGGTGCGTTGCGCTTTGCGAGGCTCGACCATGCGGGTGGCGAGGTGTTGATAGTGGCGCCGAGGATTACCGATGAAGTGCTTGGTTTCATCAGGGCGATTCTCCAGGATCCAGCGGACGGCGGCGTAGGGCAGAGGCCAGGTTCTGAGTATGGGTTCGGAGCCGTCAAGCGTGGCCCCCAGGGCGCGGTTGATGAGGAGGAGGCTGCGAGCGGGTAGGCCCTGCAACCAGAGAGAATTCGCGTAGGTGAGCGCCGTTTCATAGAAAGCTGCACCCCGTTCGCGTCGATAGGGCCTCATGATGGTGTGGTCGAGCGGATCTGAAGGAGAGGGGAGATGGGGGCATGGGGGCCATTCTGGGAGATGACCGCGTGCTGAGGTATCGACAATGTCCACGGCGTGACACTAGCGCATGTCTGCAAACGCGTCGCCGGGAAATGCCCTTTCCTTTTGAGGGCCTTGCGCTAGGTTCGCGCCCTATGCTCGATATCCGATTGCTTCGTGACCAACCCGATCTCGTGAAGGAACGTGTGAAGATCCGCGGGGACGAATATGTCTCTCTCGTGGACGACGTGCTTTCCTGTGATCAGACACGGCGTGAGGCGGAAACGAAGCGGCAAGAACTCCAGCAAGAACGCAACCGTACGAGTAAAGAAATCGGCACCTTGCGCAAGGCGGGAGAGGATACTTCTGAGATTGAGGCGAATGTCAGAGCGATTGGCGAATCGATCAAAGCGCTCGATGAGAAAGTGCTGGCAGCGGAGGAGGAGCAGCGGCGTTTGCTTCTCAGCATTCCCAACATGCCTCATGAAGCGTGTCCGATCGGCGAGGATGAAGCGGCGAATCCCGAGGTGCGTGCATGGGGTGAGAAACGGGAACACAGCGAGGACCTGAAGGATCATGTGACCTTGGGAGCGGAACGTGGCCTCTTTGATTTCGAGGCGGGTGCCAAGCTGTCGGGATCGGGCTATGTGGTCTTCACGGGTGCGGGTGCGCGCTTGCAGCGTGCCTTGATTCAGTTTCTGTTAGATTTGCAGACGCAAGAGCATGGCTACACGGAGGTGGCGCCGCCGGTAGTGGTGCGGCGTGACTGCATGTTTGGCACGGGGCAGTTGCCCAAGTTTGAGGACGATATGTATGAGTTAGAGGGCGGTGAGTTCTTTCTGGCGCCCACTGCGGAGGTGCCAGTGACGAATCTCGTGCGGGAACAACTGCTGAAAGAAGCGGAGTTGCCCAAGAAATTCACTGCGTTCACGCCTTGCTTTCGTCGGGAAGCCGGTTCGGCGGGACGCGAGAGCAAGGGACTGATCCGCATGCATCAGTTCGATAAGGTGGAATTGGTGCAGATCGTCCACCCGGACGCTTCCTCAGCGGCTTTGGAGGAGTTGACAGGGCATGCGGAGAAGGCGCTGCAATTGTTAGGATTGCATTACCGTGTGATTGAGCTTTGCAGCGGGGATCTTGGGTTCTCTTCGGCCAAGACCTACGACCTTGAAGTCTGGGCACCGGGGCACAATGGGTATTTGGAAGTGTCGAGTTGCAGCAATTTCTTTGATTACCAGGCAAGACGGATGAATCTCCGTTTCAAGGATGCGGAGACAAAGAAGAATCGCTTCTGTCACACCTTGAATGGATCGGGTCTAGCACTTCCACGGCTCTATGTGGCGTTGTTAGAAACATGGCAGCAAGCCGATGGTTCGATCAAACTTCCAGAGCCGCTCCAGCCCTACTTTGGAGGAGCCACGGAAATCCGTTAGGGGCTTCCTCCCGTGATCGAGGGCCTGAGGCAGCTTCCTGAGGAACAGCCGGTTGGGCGTCGCTACCTCGTTGGCGTCTCAGGGGGAGTGGACTCGGTCGTGTTGTTGCACGCGCTGCACACGCTTGGGTATCAGCGATTAGTCGTCGTTCATGTGAATCATGGTCTGCGCGGACGGGCTTCTGGACATGATGCGGTCTTTGTGAGGCACTTGGCTGCCCATCTGGATTATCAATTGGAAACCACCCGGGTCGATGTCCGAGCCCTGGCAACGACGAACAGGCTGTCGATCGAAACGGCTGCGCGTGAAGCGAGGCGAAAGTTCTTCGGTCAGGTGGCTCGAAGATACCGGTGTCCACGTCTCTTCCTCGCGCACCATGCGGATGACCAGGTGGAGACGGTGCTGATGAACCTCTTTCGGGGGAGTGGCACAGGGGGATTGGGAGGGATGCGTGCGCTTTCGCATCAATGCATGGAAGGGAAACGTCTCGCCGTGTTGCGGCCTTTGCTAGGAGTGACGCGAGATGAGTTGATCGCGTATGCGGAAGGGGAAGGGATCCGTTACCGAGAAGATGCATCCAACACGGACGCGCAGTTTCTCCGCAATCGTGTCCGTCATGAGCTGATTCCCTTTCTAGGAGAGACCTTTGGGCGCGATATCCGCGGTGCGATTCTGCGTCTTGCCGTGCAATGTCAGGCGGAGAGCGATTGTCTCGACGGGCTCGTGGCGGTGACCGCTGAGGAGGAGACCCTTGCGGTGGCGGAGGTGCGCGCTTTGCCGCTCGCCCTGCAGCGACGTCTCCTCCATCGGTGGCTACGTGCGCGTGGTGTAGAGGATCTTAGTTTCGACGTCGTCGAGAAAGCACTCACATTGATCGATATTGAGGCGACCCTATCAAAGATTAATTTGCCGCGGGACCGCTACTTACGTCGGCGTCAGCGGCGGCTCTTTGTCGTGTGACGTCCTTACAAGGGTTTCATCCCGATCGCGGTTCCCTCTTCCCATTTCAATCCCCAACGAGTGAGTGCGCGTAGTGTGGGGCGGAGATCGCGGCCCTTCTCCGTGAGTTCGTAGCGATACCGTTTCGCGCCCTCTGACACAGGCACCCGTGCGATCACCCCTTCAGCAGTGAGGCGTTCGAGACGATCCGTGAGAATGTTCGTAGGAATGTTCTCAGGAGAGGACGTGAAATCCTTAAATCGTGTTCGCCCCAAGCACAGATCGCGCACGATGAGCAAGGTCCAGCGATCACCGAGGATCTCCAAGGCACAACTGACTGGACAAGGAGATCGGCGCTGGGGAGACGCAGCTTTCTTTCGTGAGGGCATGGTCGACTCACAAGAGAAACTCATGAGAATTACTTGCAATTCGAAAGTGCAATGCTTTCACTTTGCAAGTAATGAACGATGTGACCTCTCCCTCTCTTGCGCCACCCGGTGCTGGGCTTCCTCCCTTGGAAATGGTGGTGGCTCGATTACTCTTCAAGCGCTACCGCCGACGGAACCGCCGGGAAGAGTTGGCGGCGCATATCCAAGAAGAGCGCGCGTTGATTCGAGCCGGGCTCCGCGGAATCTGTGAAGCTGATGCGCAACAGCCGATCCTGATCAAGCGGCTACCTGGCATGGAAGATAGCAGTCGTTTCTGGTCCCTCTGCATGGTGGTGCATCATTTGGAGATTGTGAATCGCGGGGTGGCGGAGGCGATCTCTGCTCTGGGAAATGGCCAAATTCCGGCGCGCCAGGTGGACACGGCGGCGGTGAAGCCGATGCCGGGTATAGGCATGGCTGTGTTAGAAACATTTGAAGAATCGTGTGAGGCGCTCAACAGGGCCATAGCGGGCGTGGCCAACCCGCGGACCAAGGTCAGGTATGCTCATCCCTGGTTTGGGCCGCTTGACGCCCTGAGTTGGTATGCCATGGCCGCCTTCCACATGCGTCTTCATCGGAAACAGATGGACCGCATTCGGGAAGGCCTGGGAGTGTCCTAACAGAGATCATGCGTAGGCGGGCTCGGCCAGTTGTTGGAGAGCGCGATGTACGGCTTGCACCGTTTCATGGAGCGTCGAGGTGCCAGCGGTGAGGCCCACATTGCGGGCGCCAGTGATCCATTCGGAGCGAAGTTCTTCTGGGTGCGCCACGCGATGGGCCCGGACACCATAACTGCGAGCAGTCTGGACTAACTGATGCGTGTTGTTACTGTTAGATCCTCCCACGACGATGACGACCTCCACTTGGCGGCAGAGTTCTTTGAGAGCGAGCTGACGATCCTTAGTCGGTTGACAGACGGTGTCGATGAAACACACGTCACTGTTAGGGAAGCGCGACTCGACGAGAGCCACGAGATGGGCTACGCGGTCTGTGGGTTGGGTGGTTTGCGAGACCACACCGAATCGCTCATGAGGCGTGAGCGCGGCGACGTCCTCCGCGTCGATGATGACGTCCGCCTCAGGGAAATCGCCGGTGAGGCCGAGCACTTCCACGTGGTCGCGCTTGCCGATCACGATGGGGTGGTAGCCCTGCAGCACAAGCTTGGCCAGGGCAGTGTGGGCCTTGCGCACCAGGGGACAGGTGGTATCCGTGACTCGGAAACCCTTGGCTTTCCATGCCATGCGATCGCGCTCGGCGGCGCCGTGAGCGGTGATGACGACCTGGGGTGTGGTGGCGTGCCCGTGGTCTCGGAGGTGACCCTGACGGACTCCCATCTCGTCGAGTTGTGCGCGAACGACCTCGTTGTGAACGAGTTGTCCGAGGATGGTGGTGGGTCCCTGAGCGGCAGTTTCGTGAGTGGCCTTGAGGGCGTCACGCACGCCAAAGCACATGCCGTAGTGTTTCGCGAGGATGATATTCATGAGATGAGATGAGGTAGTGTGTGGTTGGTGACGGGAAGGTTGTTAGGGGGATTTGCTTTGTGATACAAAGTTAAATGATAGAGGAGTGCTTGTCAGGGTGCGGGGCTAGCGAGCCGAGCTGATGTGTTAGTCGTTCTTGGTCTGCTGCACGATGGCCTCGAGAATCTCGAGGTACTCGGTGAAGGCTTGTCTGCCCTGATCGGTCAGGGCGTAGAGGGTGCGACGTTTCACTTCGGCGTCTTTGTAAGTAGAGACGTAACCCTTGTCTGCAAGGGTGCGGAGGTGCGTGATGAGGTTGCCGTCACTCATCTTGAGGTCGGCCTTAAGATCTTGGAAACTCCACTCCACACGGCTGGCGAGGAGCGTCATGATAGACAGGCGCCCTTTCTCGTGGATGGTCTTATCGATCTTGGAGAAGTCGATCATGACCGTGTGTTAGACATCTTTCAAGCGTTGGCGATCTCGAAAGATAGCGAAGCCATAGACGAGATGAAAGCCACCAAAGGTGAACCCCATGATGGCGGCCCCGAGGCGTTGGGGAGAGATCGTGGTGATGGAAGCGGGCCAAGCCCAGTGGGCGGCAAGGAGCAAGCTTCCTACCATAGTGAACGCAAAGCCGAGCACGCGGAGGGAGCGCGGACTGAATCCGTGGGTGGCCAGGAGGGCAAGTCCGTAGAAGGTCGTCCATGCCAGGGTCGCCGCGGGGAGGTCTTGTTGAGGACCCAGTCCGAGAGCAAGCCCTAGCACTCCACCGGCGAAGAGAGCGGGGGTGATGGCTTTCAAAGCCATCCGTAGTCCCGAGGAGAGGTAAGGTTCGCCTGCCCGTTGAGCTGTTTTCCAAATGAAGCCGTGGTTGAAGGCGTTCACCACGATGAGGACGCCAATCCATACGCCGATGCAGGTTGGAGGGGTGAGAGAGCGATCGAGCCCCCACAGGATACCGGCGGTAAGGAGGGCAAGGCAGCCTCCGAAGAGAGCCGTGGGCGCGGTGACCGTCCGGTAGACAGTGGCCTTCTCCATGAGCCCTCGGATCACCGTGAGGTGCTCTAGCGCGGTTTCGGAATCATCCATGTTCTTACTTTGCAATACAAAGTGACTGCGTCAATAAGGACTTTGTTCCTACTTTAACTTCTTAATAAATATGGCAATTATGGTCATGCGAAAAGCTTTGCTCCTCGTTCTTGCGCTGACCTGGGTCTGTCAGACGGGCGCGTCACTGCATGCGCAGGTCTACGGACGCGAGTCTCTGCAGCCCATGGGTGCGTATCTTGATGGCGTGTTTCCCGATGGCACTCCGGGCGAGGGGGGGACACCCGAACCACCGGCGACGCTTTCGGCCACCGGTGCGTTTTCCGATCTCGCCACGTTGACCCCAAGGGCAGGATTGCTGCCATATGAAGTGAATGCGCCGCTGTGGACGGATCGATCGCGCAAGCAGCGCTGGATTGCCGTGCCCCATGATGGCGTGGCGGACACTGCTGAAGAGAAGATCGGGTTCTCGGCGACCGACTCGTGGACCTTCCCAGCGGGAACCGTTCTGGTAAAGCAATTCGATCTCCCTGTGGATGCGCGAGATTCTAGCATTCTTCGTAGGATTGAGACCCGATTCATGGTGGCAGCTGCCGATGGCAGCTTCTACGGTGTGACCTATCGCTGGCGTGAAGACGGTCGTGATGCTGATCTTCTCTACGACGGGGAATCGGCATCAATCACGGTGACGTCTGCCAATGGGACGGAAAGCACGCAGAGATGGAGCTTCCCCAGTCGTGACGATTGCCTCAACTGCCACAATCCCGGGGCGGGTTATGCGTTAGGCGTGCGTACCCATCAGCTGAATCGTGATGCCATCTATCCCAGTACGGGGCGGACCGACAATCAACTCCGCACGTGGAATCATCTGGGACTCTTCTCGCCCTCGTTGGATGAGGCAGCCATTCCTGGCTACCTGCAAGCTGTATCCCTAACCGATACCCATGCGAGTCTCGAAGATCGGGTCCGTTCTTATCTGGATGCCAATTGCTCTCAATGTCATCGACCAGGAGCGCTCTCCACGCCATTCGATGCGCGTTTCACCACGCCGCTCGAGGAACAACATCTCATTGATGGAGCGGTGCTCTACGATCTGGGAGTGGCAGACGCCCGAGTCATTGCGCCTCAAAGCATCGAGCGAAGCTTGCTGCATCGCCGCATCAGCGCTATTGGCCTCCATCAGATGCCTCCGATTGGGCGTCATCTTGTAGATGACGCTGCCGTGGACATCATCAGCCAATGGATCTTCTCGCTGCCGGCGGATCCTGGGAGCGGTGGGGAGAATCGATCGCCTGTGGCTCAGAATGATGAGGGCAACACGCTGGCAGGTGAGGCCGTTGAAATCCCTGTGCTCAGCAATGATACCGATCTCGATGGTGATGTGTTAGCCATCAATGACTGGACGGAGCCTCTCCATGGAACGGTGACGTGGTTGGCGAATGCCTTCGTCCGTTACACGCCCGAAACTGGGTTTGAGGGGACGGACAGCTTCAGCTACACCCTGGCTGATGGCGAAGGAGGTATCTCCAATGCGGCCACCGTGACCGTCAGAGTCGTGGCGAGTGCAAACAGCAGCACGGTTACTTTTCTGGATCGCTCTAGCAGACTGCCCAATCCGTCCAATGCAAGTGGTGTGGCCATGGGGGTGGCGGACATGGATCAGGATGGGCGCGACGACATCGTGCATCTACATCTGGGCAAGACTTTGAAAGTAGACTATCAGAATAGCGATGAGAGCTTCACCGAGCACTCCTTTGGCTCGATCAGTTCGCAGCGCCAGTGGGGGCTTTGTCTAGCGGATGCTGATGGTAACGGGTATCCTGACATTGTGAGTGGCGGCTACTACGACGATCTCCATTTGCAATGGAACGAGGGTGGGCGAGGAGGGTTCACGAGTGACGCGATTGGCAATCCACGTCTGTTCCTCCAAGGTGTGAACGTCGTGGACATCAACGGTGACGGTTTGTTAGATATCTTCGCGTGTCACGACGTGGGCGACAATGCCAAGTTCCGCAACACGGGCGATCGAAGTTTCCTCTATGATAACAGTCTCCTCAACACCCGGACGACGCCGACAAGCGACAACTCGGGCAATTATGGCTCTGTCTGGACGGACTACGACAACGATGGTGACCTTGACATATATCTATCCAAGTGTCGGGGCGGAGTCAGTAGCCCTTCGGATCCACGCCGGATCAACATGTTCTTTCGCAACAACGGCGATGGCAGCTACAGCAATGTGGCCAGCCCGTTGGGAATGGCCTTTGGACAGCAGTCGTGGGCGGCAGACTTTGGTGATGTTGATAACGACGGCGACTTGGATTGCTTTGTTGGTCATCACGGGGCTGCGAGCACTTTCATGCGCAACAATGGGGACGGGACCTTCACGGATCACACCTTAGCTAGTGGGCTGGAAGTCGATTGGCTGGTCATTCAAACCGTCTTTCGCGATTTCAATAACGACGGATGGATCGATCTTCTGTTAGTTGGCAAAGAGCATCAATTATGGCTCAATGATCGCGACGGGACCTTCACCTTGGCTGCGAATCCTTTCGGATCGCACGACATTGAATCGTGCGCGGTGGGTGATCTCAATCGGGACGGATTCACCGATCTCTACGCGGGTTATGCCAGTCTTTATAACACCCCGGCGACCAGTCGTCCCGACAAGCTCTGGCTGACATCGCCTAACGGAAATGGCTTCCTTTCCGTCACGCTCAAGGGAAGCGGCGCCAATCCTTCCGCCATTGGAGCGCGACTGGAACTCCATGGCGCGTGGGGCACGCAAGTTAGGGAGGTGCGTTCAGGAGAGAGCTATGGCATTTCTCACAGTTTCACCCAAATCTTCGGGCTGGGAAATGCGGTTGCGATTGATCAACTGCGGGTGCGTTGGCCCTCAGGGGTGATTGATGAGATCTTCAATCCGCTTCCCAACCAGTTCCTCGAACTCCGTGAGGGTACGTCAACGGCGCCCCTCCTGACGAACCCCGGCCCGCAAGCTCATCAGGTGGGAGACGTGGTCACGGTGGCGATCCAGGCAAGCGATGCGACGGAAGATGATCTTCTCTTCGAAGCGGTCAACTTGCCTCCAGGGCTCATCATGAATGCCGAAACCGGTGTCATCAGCGGTACCCTCACCAGCGCAAGCGCTGGGAGCTATAGTGTGATTGTAAGGGTAAGTGATGCATGGAACACGGTCTTCCAGCCCTTCGCCTGGGACGTGCTCCCAGCGGACACGGCCCCGGCCGTCATTGTGTCCACCACAGAGTCCTCGGTGACAGGCCCGTTCGAAGTGCGTGCGCGTTTCACCAGTCCGGTCACGGGGCTGGCTCTTGCTGACGTGGAGGTCATGAATGGGACGGTCAGCGCCCTTTCTGGCAGTGGTACTGATTACACGTTCACCATCACGCCGACGCTCGAAGGAGCGGTCGAGGTGTCGTTGCCTGCTGGAGCGGCTACGGACGGCGGTGGTCGGGGCAATCTCGCGTCGAATGTATTGCCGGTGACTTATGCACTTCCTGCCACCGCCCCGGTGATCAACACCTTCACCGCCTCTGTGGAGAGCCTCCAACAAGGAGAGACCGTCACCCTTGAGTGGGGCATCGATGATGGTGGGAACGCGCTCACTGCTCTGACAATCACACCTGGGAATCGATCCGTGTTAGGGCAAACAAGTGTCTCATTCTCACCGGAAGCCACCACCACCTACCTTCTCACGGCCACCAATGCCGTGGGAACGGACACCGCTGAGGTCACGGTGGTGGTCGACCTGCCTTTGCCAACGGCGGATGCTTTGGCAAATCTCGTCGCGCCGGGAAGTGTGCAGCAGGGAGAAACGGTCACCGTCGCGGTGGACTACGCTGCCACGGATAGGCGCGAGCTCTGGGTCTGGTTGCAGGATTCCAATGACGGCTGGCGGACAGCGTCCCAGGGAAATGTGACCGTGGAAGCGGGATCTGGGACGCGAAGCTTCAGCCTTCCCATCGATAGCGCGTCGCGAGTGGGAGATGGCTATGTGTGGGCCATGCGACTCTTGCCGCCTGGTTGGCGTTCTGCTGCGGATGCCATCGCGGAACAGTATGGACTAGCCGATATGCAAGCGGGTGATCTACCGCCCGAGACCGATCTCTTGGGAGCACTGACATTGCCACCGGCAGTCGAGTCTCCGGGGGTGATCCAGTTGGATGTGCCTTATCAGGCAACCACGCGCCGCGAGATCCACGTCTATTTGCATGACTCTCAGAACGCGTGGTTCACGATTGGCGAGGCTGCGACCACGGTCGAGCCCGGTTCAGGAACGCACACATTCAGCATTCCCATCCTATCAGAGTCACGAGAAGGTGATGGGTATGTGTGGGCCGTGCGCCTGTTGCCGTTGGGCTGGACGGTCGCGGATGATGCCCTGGATGCGGACTATGGCCAAGCGACGGTTTCGCGAAATACCGGCGGTACGGCGACGCAGGACATCCTCACAGGTGTCGAGGCACCTGCCCTGGTGCAACCCGCGGAGATCGCCCAGGTTACTGTGGATTATGAAGTGACCCAGCGACGGGATCTGGGCATCTGGCTGCACGATTCGACCGATGGTTGGCGCACGATTGGGCATGGCCTCGTCAAGGTGGAGCCTGGGATTGCCTCCCAGACGTTTGATATTGGGATTGTGGGCAATGCGAGGATCGGCCCGGGATACATCTGGGCAGTGCGCCTTCTTCCCGAAGGGTGGGCGACGGCCGATGACGCGATGGATGCCTTCTACAAAGATGCCGGCGTGGAGGAGCGCCTGACCGAGCTCGTGAATCTCGCGGTGCTCCCGCAGGCCAGTGCCACGCAGTCCTCGGTCTATGGGGCGGCCTTCACCGCGGACCTCGCGCGCGATGGGAATACGGATGGCGATTGGCGCAATGGCAGTGTTACCCACACGGAGCTGGATGTGGATGCCTGGTGGGAACTGGATCTCGGGAGCGTTCAGCCGGTGGATCATCTGCTCCTTTGGAATCGCACGGATTGTTGTGGCGATCGATTGGTCCCGTTTGATGTCTTTGTGAGTGAGGAGCCGTTTGCATCCGAGAGCCGAGATGCCCTCTTGGTTCAAGAGGGCGTGGATCGGTACACTGTCACGCAAGAGCCCAATCCCACTCAGCGATTGGTGGTCAACCGGAACGTGCGCTATGTCCGCGTGCAGCTGGCTGGTGCCAACTACTTGAGCCTCGCTGAGGTCGAGGTATACGCTCCTTATAGTGGCGAACCCGCCAATGGCCTTACCTTTGAATACTATGAGGGCACCTGGTCACAACTACCGGACTTTGAGACACTCAACCCTGTCCGGACTGGGACCGTCACGCAGATCGATCGCAGTCCACGTGCGCGGGATGATTTCTATGCCTTTCGCTACCGTGGCTGTCTGGCCATTCCCGAGGATGGGGCCTACACCTTGACACTTCTGTCAGACGAAGGGAGTCAACTCCTTCTCGATGGCAGTGTGGTGATTGAGCACGATGGCCTTCATACGGCCTCAGAGGCGACGGCTACCCTCACCCTTGCCGCAGGGATGCATCCGCTTGAGCTAAGATACTTTGAACGGGATGGTGAGGATGTCCTGGCGCTCTTCTGGGAAGGGCCCGGAATCGCGCGCCAAGCCATTCCTGAGAGTGCGTTCACGGTCAATGAAACGGGTGAGACGATCAGTTTCCATCACGTAGGACGCCGGGTCGCCTCGTTCGATAATGCCGACGGGGATCTACTCGATCTGACCGCAGAGTATGCGTTGGGGCGCAGTCCTTACGTGGCGGCTCTCAATGATGTTGGACTCTTGTTAGAAGCGCATGACGACGGGACCCGCCTTTCTGCCACCTTTGAGCGGCCCGCCAATCATCGGGAGATCGATTACTGGGTGGAAGTCAGTGAAGATCTTCTCTTGTGGACGCCGTTGCTCACGCCAGATGCGGTAGAGAGCGTTCGCTACGGCTGGGAGCGAGTGCGCTATGATCACTTGGAAGCGGCTCCGGGAGTGAGCTTGGAACGTGGCTTTGTGAGGCTGCGGATCTGGCATCACGATTGGGCCCACGAATCGACGACGCCCGTGTGCGGTTGGTATCAGACCACCTTACATAGTGGTTACCAAACCCATGGCGTTAGTTTGAATGCGCCGCCGGTGTTTGCCAGCATGATCACGGAAGTGGATGAGCCTAACGGGATTCTCACGTTGGCGGCGGGTGGTCTCACTCAGGTGCTCGATGACAGCCCTCACTATATCGAGATCACGAATGGACGCTGGGAAGGGCATCGATTTGAAATCACGCCTGAAGCATCCACGGATCAGACGCTGGCCCTCGATCTCGAGGGTCCCTTCAACACGGCGCATGGGCTTCCTGCATCCGGGCTTCGTTTCGCTCAAGTCGTCATTCGCAAGCATCTCACCCTTGGAGATGTCTACGCACCAGAACAATTCACCTCCAGCAATGATCCTGCTAGAGCAGATCAACTACAGTTCTTCAATGGAAATGGATTTGATGGCTACTTTCTGCTCGAGTCCGGTGGTGCCCCTTACTGGACCACCATCGGCGATCCCCACTTGGAGAATCATAATTTCACCGTCATTCCTCCCGGAGAAGGGGTCTTTGTCAGGAGGGCGACGAGTGATCCTATCAATGTCCTGGTGGTGGGTCATTTGCGTGATCATGCGTTCATCCAACCCCTCCGTCGAGGGCTCAACCTCGTCGCCCCGATTGCTCCGATCGCGCACAGCCCCGTCTCGCGTGCGATGACCATGGAGGAAGGATTCCTTGGCCATGCCGATCCCACTCAGGCAGATCAGATCCAGCTATGGGTGGGGGACGTGATCGAGGGAGGCCGCGGCTACCGGAGCTTCTTTCTCCTCGATAGCGGCGATGCCTTCCGCTACTGGACAGGTAGTGAGGATGAATGGCTGCGGAACGAGGATACGACTATACTCTTTCCGGCGAATCGTGCCTTCTTCTTCCAAGCGACTGAGGAAGCCCAC
Source organism: Verrucomicrobiia bacterium (assembly GCA_030425385.1). Classification (GTDB taxonomy): domain Bacteria; phylum Verrucomicrobiota; class Verrucomicrobiia; order Verrucomicrobiales; family DEV007; genus JAACDM01. Next base: position 16,800 of record JAUIAH010000037.1, read on the forward strand.
CACTCCTACCGCGTGCCCGGGGTGGAGGTGACCACAGCCCGGGAGTGATCGCTGTTTCGGACTAGCCAAGGGAAGCGTCGCCTTCTAGGTTCCGTCCATGAAACGGATGCTTTGTGCGTGTCTCACACTATTCCCATGGATCGCTTCAGCTGGCAAGATCTACTGGACGGATCGAAACATGGGTCTCGTGCAGCGAGCCAACCTCGATGGCTCAGAATTGGAAACGCTCATCACGACAGAGTCGACGAATCTCCGGGGCATCGCCGTGGACATCGCTGGAGGCAAACTATACTTTGCGGATAATCAGCAGCCGAAGACGATCTCGCGGGCCAATCTCGACGGGACGATGGTTGAGGTATTGATAGAAGGCTTCGGGTTTCCTGCGGATGTCACGTTGGATCTCGCCAATGAGAAGCTCTATTGGTGTGATCAGCAGCGCAATGTGATCGAGCGGGCGAATCTCGACGGCTCTGAGCGGCAAACGGTGGTGGAAACGTCCAGCCCCTATTACTTGGAACTCGATCTCCCTAACAATCAGCTCTATTGGGGTGATTTCGGAGTGGGCACGATCCAGCGTGTGTCTCTCAACGGCGGCACACCGGAATCAATCTTCTCGGGGCAGCCGCGCATTCGTGGCGTGAAATTGGATCGCACTCGTGGAGAGATTGTGTGGGCAAACCGTCAGTCCAATCACGTTCAGCGGCGCAAGATCGCGGGCGGAGAGCCTGTCACGGTGATCGGTGACTTGGACACCCCGCATGGATTGGTCATCGATCCCGCGGCGCGCAAGGCCTACTGGTGCGACACCGGCACCGACAACCACAACCAAGGGGGGCGCGCAATCAATCGCACGGATCTCGATGTGGGTGGTCCGTTAGAGACGGTGGCTGAATTGTCGCAACCGTGGGACGCGGATCTCGACTTGAGCACCACGACGTATCAGGCGTATGTGGCGCGGTATTTCCGCATCGGGCGACCCGCCTCTGAGACAGCGATCATGGAGGATTTCGACGGGGACGGATTTGCCCAATTGATCGAGTACGGGCTGGCGAGTCATCCAGAGCGGGCCGAGCTCGTCCCCAACTACGCCATCGAAAGCGAGGACGGCCAGCCCATGCTGGTCTATGAACGCTTTGCTGGAGTCACGGACATGGAGTTCCTTGTAGAGGTATCGTCCGATTTGGACGTCTGGAAGGCGGATGCCTCAGGGACGCCGGAGATTGAAGCGCTGCCTCACGGCCGTGAGAAAGTGCGAGTGCCCATCCAGGGCGCAGCGAAACATGCCCGCTTACGCATCACGCAGAAGGAATAGGCGAGGCGCCACATTCTTGCGACCAATCCCGCGCTGCGCAGCGTTAGACAAAGAGCACCCCATGAAATTACTGATGAAATACCCCCTTCGCATCCTGTCGACCCTTGGCGCCCTGGCTTTCTCGATGAGCAGTCTCCTCGCTGAGGACCCCATTGAGAATGGGGCTGCCTGGCAAGAGCCCTGGTGGCTGGGGCAACACACTCCCCAGTTGCACGCAGACGTCCTTCGGGAAGAAGGCCAGAGCACCTTCCAGTTTGAAGTCTATTATCCCGGCAAACAAGATGTGGAGACATTGGATGACAACGACCTTTGGGTGGTGAGCAAGGCGGGCTTCAATCAGAATGCTGCCTTGGTCGAGGCCCGCGAGGTGGGCATCTGGGAAGCCTCTCCTCGAGAAGAATGGCCCGATGATTTCGTTGATGAACGGGGTCAGCCAGTGGATCCGGCGATCTTCGGTGAGGAGATCTTCGGAGTGCTCGCGACCTACGCCATCCGCGCTGAGGCGGGAGCCTGGGAGCCGGAAGATAATGGCGCCTACGTGGTCTTGTTAGAGCCGCAGCAAGTGAGTCGCTATGAGCGTCGTTTCTTTGATCCTGCGTGGTTGGGGAGCCTTCGCGTGGGAGTGGGTGAGCCCGAGCCGCTGCCACCCACGGCTGAAGCCGAGATTCCTACCCGTGTGGATTGGGAGGACGCGGTTCAGATCAGCGTGACCTACCGAGATGAGTTTGGGTTGGCGTTGGATACCATCGGCACGGGCGATCTCTATGTGGCGATGGAGCATTCGGAGACGCTGGAGCCGATCTTGGGTGAGATCTTCTACATGCACGAAGTGCGTTTGGTGAATGTCGACGCGAGTGATGACGGGAGAGAGGCCGTGGCCACGTATGAGATTGTGAGTGCCTGGGCGCAATTTGGATTCGATTGGGAAGGCGGGCCCACCCTTTTCCCTGGCAAATACACCGTGCAGTTGCACCAGAATGCCGTCTGTGATCTGGATGGATTGTGCGTTGCTGCGCAACCGTTAGGAAGCTTTGAAGTCACGGGCGATTTGCCCGAAGTGAGCGTTCCGGAGGGAGAGCTGTCGGTGACGAAGTTGCGCCGTGGGTATCAGGCCAATCTCCAGCTCGATCTCGCGCCGGGTACTTGGGTGCAGGATTGGGGCACCCCGACTCTGGAAGGGGACACGTTTACCATCGATCTAAAGTTGGCTGCTTTCCGATTCCCCACCGTAGGGGATGCTGATGATCCTGACATCTTTGTTGACCTGCCCCTGCGTGATTGGTTCGGGGCGGGCTATGGCACCTCCTATTGGTTGGGAACTCCCGAGCCTGGCAAATACCGCATCGCTGTCCGCTATGAGGGGCAAGAGGTGGCTTCGACGGACTTTAAAGCGGAGACCATTGATCCTAACGCAATCCCTGTACCTGAAGGCGGGATCATCGTGGAAGAGGGCGACGGCGGCTACATCGCCACTTTGGAGCTGGGCCTCGACGGGGAGGTTTGGGTCAGTGACTGGGGCACACCAACGCTGGAAGATGGGTCGACTTTCCGCATCGATCTAGAACTGAGCACCTTCGATCACATCGGCTTCGATCCCGACGTGGAGGGCGTCGATGAATGGGGCGGCATTCCCTTCCCAGAAGCTTACTATCAATATAACCTCGGACAACCGGAGCCTGGCGAATACACGGTCGCGGTCTACTATCGTGATGCGCTCATCACGTCGACCGCCTTCGAGGCACGCGACCTTGGGTCGCAGATCCGCGCACGTCTCATTGCGGAATCGATCGAAGAAGAAACGACTGAGCCCTATCAGTTTACGATTTCGTGGGTTGCAGGGCCTGACCCTGACATTGATCATTTGCAGACGGCGAACGTGATGGTGTCGAATGCTGATCGCGGATTCCAAGGTCAGGCAGAAATTGTCGATATCGCGGTAGCGGAGAGCTTCCCTCCGCAGGTTCAGATTCGTTACCAAGTGACTGGACCAGGTGGTTCATGGGACGCGGACGACAACGGCTTCTACCAGGTGCAGTATCTACTCATTCCCAAAGGCGTGGATCCGACCGTGGTCCGGGTAGCGGCCGTATCCGTTGGCCGGTTTGCCGTGTGGATTGGTGAGGATGGCTTCGTGGTCGATCCGCTTCCGGTTGATCAGGGCATTGGCGGACCAGGCGTCGAGGTGCCTGGCTTTCCCCCCAATCTCGATGATTTCCAAGAATGGATGGGCCGCTGGGCGCCGGAGGCGGGCGCGAATGCGGATGAAGAAGTGGCCCTTGTAAAGACGGATGCCGACTTCGATGGCGATGGGCTCACAAACTGGGAAGAATACGCCTTTGGCACCGATCCGATGAATGCGCAGAGTCGTGCGAAACCCATTGCAGCCGTCATGCAGGTCGAAGGTGTCAAGCATTTGGCTATCCATTTCCAACAATCCTTGGAGGCTCAAGTGACCCCGGTGATCTGGATTTCCAAAGACTTGCAAACATGGATGCAAGCGGATGAGAGCCTCGTGGACATCGAGCATCACGATGGAGACGACGGCCAACGCCAAGTCGTGGCTTGCTTGAGAGAAAGCATGGAAGCTTCGGAATATCGTTATGTGAGGTTGGGCCTCGCGCCCGTTGGATTGGAGTGAAGACTTTAGAAGTATCCTAGGCTCCCCCCTCGCCGAGCACGCCTGGAGTGATTCCTCCAGGCGTGCTTTGCTTTGTTTGAAGGAAGTTCCTTTGCGTGCCTACACGAAGAGCTCCGCCGCCACGGGATCGACCAGGGCGCGATGGTCTTTAGTCAGGCGCCAATGCGCATCCTGACATTCCAACACGCCTTCGTCCTCAAGGATCTTCGCACGCTCGCGGGCTTCCGATGCCAAGTCGTCCATGCGAATACCTTCCAGCGTCCGTAACTGCAGCGCGATCCTCTCATTGTGGCGATCCGTCTCCGAGAGAGTTTCCCAATCCACGTGACATTGGGTGACATCCTGGGCCACGCGTTGGACGTATAGCGCGGTGTCGGGCACGTTGCGCCATCGCTTCCCCTGCACCGTGGACACCGCACTTGGCCCGAGGCCAAGATAGTCTCGACCCTTCCAGTAGGCGCGATTGTGGTGCGATTCCCAGCCGGGGAGGGCGTAATTGGAAATCTCGTAATGATGATAGCCAGCCGCTGACAAGAGCGCATCCGCACGGTAGAAATGATCGGCATTGGCGTCTGCGTTGTCTCGAAAGGCTCCCTGGCCTAACTGATCGAAGAATGGCGTGTCCTCCTCATAGGTGAGGTTGTAGGCCGAGAGGTGGTTTGGCTGCAAGACCAGGGTGTGCCGCAGATCGTCCTCCCAGAGGGCCAACGACTGGCCAGGGAGAGAGAACATCAGGTCAATGCTGACCACGGGAAAGCCCACCTCCTGCAGCAGGCGGAAGGACATCTCGGCCTGGGTAGGCGTGTGATCGCGCCCAAGGATCTTGAGCAGCGAGGGTTGCCACGATTGCACTCCCAGACTCACGCGGGTGACTCCCGCCTCGCGCATGACCTCGGCCTTTTGTCGATCAAAAGTCATGGGATTAGCCTCCATCGTCCATTCCACAACAGCATCCCCATCGAGGGAATCCCGAATGCCAAGGAGCAAACGCTCTAACGCTGCGGTGGAAAGGAACGTTGGTGTTCCGCCGCCGAAGTAGAGCGTTTCCAACGCAAGCGCATGCGTGTCGTTTGCCCAATTCCATTCTGCTAACAATGCATCGACAAAGGCGGAAGAAGACGTTTCGCCTGGTTGATGCTTGTAAAACGCGCAGTATGGGCAAATTCTGTGGCAGAATGGCACATGCACATAGAGATGGCGGACGGTCATAACGGTTCGCCAGCGTCCCACGCCTCCCCGCGCCCTGCAAGCGCCTGGGAAGCCCATCTGGCTGGTGATGTCCTCAAAGATGTTTCCCGGTCTTTCTACCTTACCTTGCAACTCCTCCCCAAACGCGTGCGGGGACCCATTTGTCTTGGGTATCTGTTAGCCCGCACGTCAGATACGATTGCGGATACGGAATCCGTTCCAGCCGCGGAGCGCCTTGCCCTTCTGCGCGATTTCCATCACGCGGTCGAAACCACCGAGGGGATATCGACCTTACAAGCGCAATTGAAAGAGCGCTTCCAACCACGTCAAACGGATCCAGGGGAAACGGAATTGCTCAATCACACGGAAGAAGCTTTCGCCTGGTTGGCGGCAGTCTCTGACTTCGAGCGCCATGTCACCCGGGAAGTGCTTCACGAGATTCTTCATGGCCAACGCCTCGACTGCCAACGGTTCGGAGAACCAAGCTCCTTGAGATTTCTTCGCACGCCAGAGGAATTAGAAGAATACACCTTTCTCGTCGCTGGATCGGTCGGCGTCTTCTGGACGAAACTGTGTTTCCACCATTGGGATCGCTACGCTCAAGAGTCAGAGGGAACGATGATCGATTGGGCAAAGAGTTATGGGCGCGCCCTCCAGCTCATCAACATCGTCCGTGATCTTCCTAAAGACCTGGAAGGAGGCCGCTGTTACCTGCCCATCCCCGAAGCCACCGAAGGGCAACGCCCAACGGACGCTGCGCTTCTCGCCGCCTTGGAGATTTGGGAATACCGCTGTGAAGCGCAGATGCAGACCGCCATGGATTATTGTCAGGCTATCAAGCCTGGACGACTCCGCTATGCCACCGTGCTCCCCCTCCTTCTAGCAGAACGCACCCTGGCGCAATTGCGAGCGGCCTCCTGGGAAGAGCGGATGCGAGGCATCAAGGTGCCTCGAACGGAAGTCAAAGCGATCATGAAACGCGCGCTCGTTGCCAATCTCCGCCCCAAGAAACTTTGCGACCTTGCCAGTGATCTACGCGCCGTTTAGGGTCGTGCTCATGCTAGACACATGAGGGACTCCTAGCTTGCTCGTGGGAGTGTGTCCGCCATTTCGGATGTTGGGAGTTCGAGCCAGAATGTACTTCCTTCGCCTAGGGTGCTCTGAACGCCTATCGTACCGCCCATGGCTCCCATCGCCTGCTTGCAGAATGCTAGTCCAATGCCAGTGGAGGCCCTCACACTGGACTTACGCCCAGCTTCTTGAGCCTTTACCTGACCGAACTTTTCGAAGATCAGTGCATAATCCTCCTCAGGAATTCCGGGGCCCGAGTCTCTGATAGTGATTCTTAAAGAGTTTAAAGGGACAGGAGAAATAATGAGAAAGCAGTTGTCGAAGGCGGTGCGGAAGGGGGCGTCTGCGGAAGCGGTGGCGGGGGTGCAGGAGTTTAAAGGGACAGGAGAAATAATGAGAAAGCAGTTGTCGAAGGCGGTGCGGAAGGGGGCGTCTGCGGAAGCGGTGGCGGGGGTGCGTGAGGCAGGTGGGGCGTTGTCGTTGGCGGCGCGTTGTCGTTGGCGGCGCTGTTGCGGTGCCGGGTGCGTTATTTCACGGATGGGGTGGTGATTGGGTCGAAGGGGTTTGTGCAGGAGTTTAAAGGGACAGGAGAAATAATGAGAAAGCAGTTGTCGAAGGCGGTGTGGAAGGGGGCGTTTGCGGAAGCGGTGGCGGCGGTGCGTGAGGCTGGAGGGGAGCTGTCGTCGTTGGCGGCGCTGTTGCGGTGCCGGGTGCGTTATTTCACGGATGGGGTGGTGATTGGGTCGAAGGGGTTTGTGGATGCGTTCTTTGAGGCGAAGCGAGAGTTCCTTGGGCCGAAGCGGAAGGATTGGTGGGCGGAAGATGCGTGGCGGGGATTGGGGAGAGTTGCGGTCGTTGCGTGACCTAAGGGAACGGTTGGAGTGATAGAATCGCTTCACCGGAGATGTCAGAATTCAGAGGGCGGAATGAGGTGTGCGTTGAAACCACAGATGCCGGAGGATCGGTTAGAGTGAATGCTGGCGGGCGGCGGAATGGATGCGAATGGGGAAGACAGAATGTTGGGGGAAAGATGTGGGAATTGGATTGAACAGAAGGTGACGTAGGACGCGAAGAGGATGACGAGGATGCTGAAGGGAAAGGAATAGGACTCACGAATGACGCGGCCTTCACCACGATTACGGTGTTTTCGCAGAGGTGGAATGGGGTTGACGCCTGAGTTTCTGTGGTGAGGTTTTTCGTATGATGAGAATCTTTGGAACACGACTTCGGTATGGGGTGGTTGCTTGTGTGCTTTTTGGTGCGGCATTGGCTGGCATTGCCAACGATGAGGCGAGCAGGGCTTCGTTGATCAGGCTTTTGCCAGGTGGGGATCAGGCGGGGTCTGTGGACGAGCAAGTCTCAGCGATCACGTCTGTGGCGGAGTCTTATGGAGACAAGGCGGTGGCGTATCGCTTGTGGAAGATTTCGCAGCTGTCTCCGGAGGCTGCTGTGAGGGAAGCGGCTTTGGCATCTTTGAAGGCGCTGCCCGCAGAGCTCTTGCCCGAGGGGGTGGAATTGGCTGCGGAGACGGCTGGAGGCGGTGGTGCCGTTGGCGGGGCCATCGATCCCGCGAAGATGGCCCGAGGTAAGGAAGTATACATGCGTCCGGCGATTTGTTTCTCCTGTCACCAACCAAACGGGATGGGACTGCCAGGGGCTTTTCCTCCGTTGGCGGGTTCGGAATGGCTCGATGGCGATACGGATCGCCTGATCAAGATTGTCTTGAAGGGGCTGATAGGGCCTATCGAGGTGTCTGGCCAATCCTACAACAGCGCGATGGCTCCTCTGGAGTCCTTGTTGAAGGATGAGGAGATTGCCGATGTGCTGACCTATGTCCGGAATTCCTGGGGCAATGAGGGTCCTGAAGTGCTGCCTGATCAGGTTGCGGCTGTTCGCCAGGCGGTGAAGGATCAGGCGGGGATGTTCCAGGTCGATGCGCTACTGAAAGAGCATCCCTTGCAGCCGTAATCCGGTTTCAGGCCTTGATGTAGACGCCGTGCGCCTGGGCGATGCGGCGAACACGTTTCCATGAATCGTTGAGCGGTTCCGTGGCGGCCATGGCGCGTTGCCTAAAGGCATGCTTCTGGTCCAGACCACGGGGAGAAGGTTCGTTTGCCAACCGAGCGAGTGCGGAGGCGACGGCGTCCCAGTTCGTGAGGTGTTGGCGATAGGCTCTTCTGAAGTCAGGCGGGCAGGCGTTGAGATTGAGAGCGGCCGCGTCGCGATGGTAGGTCTTTCCGAGACGGGCGAGCGCCTCAAGATCCTCAGGGTCCGCAGGATCCCATAGTTGTTGTTTCTCCCGGATACTTCGGAAGTGATGGGCGTCGGCGCGGATGACGGCGCGGATAGCGTTTCCGGAGTCGTTTGAGACGGTCTGGCGAACGAGAGCATAGGCTGTCGCGAGGAGCCCAAGGATCAAGGCGATGGCGAGGCCAGAGACGAGAGGCTCCGTGGCGGGATGTTTGGGCCGGACCATGAAGGTTAGATTTCTATGATTATTATGGGAAATCAAATCAAATTGGAAAGGCTAGGCGGAGTGCGATCGGTCAGCTGGCGAGGTCTTGGATTGCGCTTGTGAAATTTTTCACAAATTCATCTTGCCCGTAGAATCGTGGAGCCCATGTTCGTAACCGTCTGTTCCAGACGTCTTCCCATGGCTAAAACGGTCACTGAATTTGAGTCTCCCGACACTGCGGCGCGTGCCCAGCAGCACCTTGCGAGTTATGAGGATACGACGGAGGATTTGGTTGGTGAGAAGCTGACCCTGAACATGGGGCCTTCACATCCGGCCACGCATGGCGTGTTGCGATTGATCCTGGAGTTGGATGGTGAGACCATTACGAAGGCCATTCCGGACATTGGGTTTCTGCATCGCGGAGACGAGAAGATTGCGGAGAACATGCACTACAATCAGTTCGTGCCCTACACGGATCGGTTGGATTATCTGGCGCCACTTTGCAACAACGTGGCTTACGCTTGTGCGGTGGAGAAGCTGATGGATTGGACGTTGCCAGCCCGTGGGCAGGCGGTTCGTGTGCTGTGTTGCGAGCTGGGCCGGATTTCGGCGCACCTTCTGGGGGTGGGCTGCTATGCGATGGATGTGGGGGCCATGACGGTGTTCCTCTACACCTTCACCCAGCGTGAGTACATTTATAATCTGGCGGAAGAGATTTCCGGGGCACGCTTCACGACTTCTTACACGCGCGTGGGCGGACAAACGCGCGACATTTCGGCCAAGACGTTGCAACAGGTGGCCGAATTCTTGGATCAGCTGGAGCCGCAAATTGAAGAGGTCGATGCCTTGCTGACGCGAAACAAGATTTTTCTGGATCGGACGCAGGATGTGGGGGTGATCACGAAGGAGGACGCGATTTCCTATGGGCTTTCGGGTCCAAACCTGCGGGGAAGCGGCGTGGAGCATGACCTACGGAAAGCGCATCCTTATCTGGGGTATGAGCAGTATGACTTCGAGATTCCGATCGGGGAGAATGGGGATTCATTCGACCGTTATTTGGTGCGGATGGAGGAGATGCGTCAGAGTGTGAAGATCTTGCGCCAGGTGTTGGCGACGATGCCTGATGGGCCGGTGAACGTGGTGGATCCGAAGAGTACGCTGCCGGAGAAGGAGAAGGTGTTGATGAGCATGGAAGAATTGATTCATCACTTCATCGTGGCGACGCAGGGGATTGAGGCCCCTGAAGGAGAGGTGTATTTCGGGGCGGAGAATCCGAAGGGTGAGCTGGGATTTTACATCAATAGCAAGGGTGGCGGCGTGCCGCACCGGTTGAAGATCCGCAGCCCGTCTTTTGTGAATTTGAGCATTCTGCCGAAGTTGCTATGTGGGCACCTCGTGAGCGATGTGGTCGCGATCTTGGGCAGCCTGGACTTTGTGATGGGAGAATGTGATCGGTAGTTGTTTTGTGAGTCCATGGATATTCCTCAAGAGCTAGACGAGAAGATCACCGAAGCGATTTCGCACTATCCGGTGTCGAAGCGGAGTGCGGTCTTGCCAGTGTTGCATTTATTGCAGCATCACTTTGGCTATATCACGGAGGAGGGCGTGACGTGGACCGCTGAGAAACTGGGGTTGGAACCAATCAACGTTCTTGAGGTGGTGACCTTCTATCCGGGTTTCCGGCAGAAAGCGCCTGGGAAATATCACATCCGAGTGTGTCGGACATTGAGCTGTGCCATGTCCGGTAGTTACGAGTTGATGGAGAAACTCTGTGAGTTGGCGGATATCGATCGTGATACGGTGACGCATCACGATCCGATCGCCGTGAGCAAAGATGGAAAGTTTAGCATTGAGTTTGCCGAGTGCTTGGCGTGCTGTGGATTTGGTCCGGTTTGCTTGGTGAATGATGATTTCCACGAGAAGGTTTCTGCGGAGAGCGCGAAAGATCTTCTGGCACAATACTCCTAACACGCATCGCAGAGAAGCATGGGCGACATCACCTACAAGGCTGGACGGGAACCGCATCCTCGGGAGAAACGATTGATATTTCGGAATGTGGATCGCGAGGGGTGGGACACATCGATCGATTGTGCCATGAAGGATGGTGGGTATGAGCAGGCCAAGAAAGCGTTGACGCTGGAGCCGAAGGCGATCACGGATGAGGTGAAGACCTCGGGATTGCGTGGCCGTGGTGGCGCGGGCTTTCCCACTGGGGTGAAATGGGGATTCATCCCTCCGACCAATACCAAGCCTGTGTATTTGATCTGCAATGCGGATGAATCGGAGCCGGGCACGTTCAAAGATCGCTACATCCTGCATCAAGATCCGCATCAGTTGATCGAGGGAATGATCATCTCCTGTTACGCAGTGGGAGCCAAGCTTGCCTATATTTATGTGAGGGAGGAGTTTCCAGAAGCGGCGAAGATTCTGGAGAAAGCGATCGGTGAAGCCCACGAGAAAGGATTCTTGGGGAAGGATATTCAAGGGAGTGGTTTTGATTTAGAGATCTATGTGCACCGAGGTGCTGGTGCCTACATTTGTGGTGAAGAGACTGGATTGATCGAATCGCTGGAAGGGAAGCGTCCTTATCCTCGGATCAAACCGCCTTATTTCCCGGCAGCTTTGGGGCTCTATATGTCGCCAACGATTGTGAATAACGTGGAGACCCTGTGTCATGTGAAGCACATCATGGAAATGGGAGGCGAGGAATATGCGAAGTTGGGAACGCCACGCAATACCGGGACGCGGATCCTTTGCGTGAGTGGTGATGTGCAGCAACCGGGTTATTATGAGGTGGAGGTGGGCAAGCTGACTTTTGGTGAATTGGTCAACGATGTCTGTGGCGGCTTAAAGTCAGGAAGGAAGTTGAAGGCCGTGATTCCCGGGGGGAGTTCTGCGAAAGTGCTGCGTGCGGACGAGCGTTTTAAGATTAAGAAGGGCGACGATGAGGTGGAGATCGGTGTGGAAGACATTCCGATGGATTTCGATACCCTGATGGCCTGCGGATCGATGGCGGGTTCTGGAGGGGTCATCGTGATGGACGACAGTCGCTCGATGACGTGGGTATTGAACAATATCAATAATTTCTACGCGCACGAAAGTTGTGGGCAATGCACGCCTTGCCGTGAGGGGTCTTTATGGATGAAGAAGATCACGGATCGCGTGGTGAGCGGTGGGGGAACACCTTCTGACATTGATACTTTAGCTGGTGTGGCCAAGAATATCGACGGGCGTACGATTTGCGCGTTTGGCGAAGCGTGTTCCTGGCCGACCTCTAGCTTTGTGGCGAAGTTCCGGGATGAACTCGTCGCATCGACAACCGAAGAGAATGCGGGAAAAGCGACGACTCCGGAAGCGGCCGCTCAGCGTCGTTACTTGAAAGCGGAGCCGGTGGCTTAACATAGTCACAGTGGCCGCGAGCACGATAGGGGTGATCTTCGATTGGGATGGCGTCATCATCCATTCGGAGGCGTATCATCGGCGCAGTTGGGAGATGCTTTGCGAGGAGCAAGGTTTGCAGATGCCTGATGGGGCCTTTTCCCGTTCCTTCGGCATGCGTAATGCGCAGATCATTCCGGACGTCTTTCAATGGGCGGAGCCTAATGATCATGTGCGGATTGCGGCTCTGGGTGATCGTAAAGAAAGGCTCTATCGTGAACTTGTCAGGACTGAAGGCATCACGCCTCTGGCTGGCGTCTATGCGCTCTTGGATGCGCTGGATGCGGCGGGCATTGCCTTTGCGGTGGGATCGTCGACTCCTCGAGAGAATATCGATGCTGTGATGGAGGCGCTAGGTATCACGGGTCGGTTCCGAGCAATCGTCGCAGCGGCGGATGTGTCTCAAGGCAAACCTGATCCTGAAGTGTTCCTCAAGGCTGCTCAAGGGCTGCATCTGGATCCTTGTCAGTGTGTGGTGGTGGAGGATGCGCACGTGGGAATCGCCGCCGCCCGCGCCGGTGGGTTCCGGGTTCTGGCGGTCGCGACGACGCATCCGGAGGAAGCGCTTTCTGCGGCAGATGCTGTGCATGCCAATCTGGAGAGCGTGGACGTCGCGACCCTACGAGCGTTGATCCAGCTGCGGGATTCATTGTCACAGGATTGTCACGCCTGAGGTCTTGCGGACTCTGAAATCCTCTACCGGAAATCCTTTACAGGGCTGGCGGAGAAAGGGCATGCTCGGCAAACCCCTCCGTGCCAGCACCTATGTTGCGGGCACTAGCTAGCCCACTCAATTGGGCAACCCACTAACCCTGAGTTGTTTATGATAAGTCGTCCTATCTTGGTTCCCTGTCTGTTCGCGTTGACAGCGATCGCTCTCAGCCGTGCTTCGGCGCAGCAAGTGATCGTTTCTGAAATCATGTATCACCCGAGCGGCGACGCTCCGGAGTATCTGGAAATACAGAATACAGGGTCTACACCCTACGACATCGCCTTGTGGGAGATTCGCGGAGGCATCCGCTATACCTTTCCAGATTTCGATGCGGCCGATCCGCAGCGTACGTTTCTACGCAATAAAGAACGTATTCTCGTATCATCGGTGGATCCTGAGGTCTTGCGCGAAGCCTATGCGATTGCGGACGATGTTCGGATCTATGGGCCGTGGGAAGGCGATGTGGCAGAGGATGGATCGCGGCTGTCCGGTTTCTTGAGCAATCAAGGGGAACGGCTGACGATTCGCGATAAGAATGGATCGCTCTATTCGTCGGTGCGTTATAGCGATGGCGGCGATTGGAGTGTGGCTGCCGATGGCGCAGGGCATTCTCTGCATGTGATCAATCACTATCGAGTGGTGGATGATTTCCGCAATTGGCGGGCGAGTGTGCACGTGGGAGGCAGCCCGGGAGCGGCTGAACCCGAGGACACGCATCCTGATATTCATTTGAATGAAGTGTGGTTCGATGCGGAGGGGAAAGTTGCTTGGGTTGAATTGGTGAACCGCGGATCTGACCCGGTGACTTTAGATGAAATGACAGTGCGAACCGATGCGGACCTCACCTTGGTGGACGCGGCGGATCTGGCAATGGTGCGGGCGCCATTGAGTGGAATGGTGCCTGCGGGTGGGTATCTGAGTGTCGATGTCTCGTTAGAAGCTGACGATGATACCGGTCTCTACCTTGCTGATGCAAATGGCAATGTGCTCTCCTCCCATCGATTCTCGAATGCGCGGACCGCATTCAGTTATCAAGTGTATCCTGCTGGATCTGGAGAATGGTATGGCAATGCCGAGAGTTCAAGGGATGCAGCCAATGAGCCCGTGCGAAACACGGCGATTGTGATTAATGAGATCATGTTCGATCCCATGGGAGGTAATCATGGGGAATTCGTGGAATTGCACAATAAGGGTGCGGAAACCATGGACCTTGGAGGCTGGGAATTGGAAGGGGCGGTCGATTACGTTTTCCCCGCGGGCACGCTGATTGAAAGTGGTGAGCAGTTGGTGGTGGTTGCGGATTTGGACTGGTTTCAGTCTGTCTATGGAACAGACGTGCGCGCGGTGGGAGACTTCGATGGCGTCTTGAGCAATGCAGGTGATCGCCTTCGCTTGATCGATGGAGACGACAACTTGGCGGACGAAGTGGATTATGGTGTTGGGGGCGAATGGCCTACCTTGGCAGATGACAAAGGCGCTTCGATGGAACTGGTTCATCCAGATATGGATAATAACCGCGCCTCAGCTTGGCGTGATAGTGATGAATCCGCGAAGTCGACACTTCGTGAGTATGCGATTTCAAAGGAGTATTCGCGCTCTGGGACGTTCCAAGGAGGCGGCATCGGACAGGATCAAGAGCTGCATTTCCACCTGGTGGGTGATGGGTATGTGATTCTGGAAGATGTGGACCTGCATCGTCCAAAGAGTCTCTTCAATCCAAATTCCGACAACATCATCGAGAATGTGGATCAGCAATCCAGTTCAGCGAGCAGTGGAGATGGATGGGTGGCACAAGGCACGCATGCGGAGAGCTTTGTGGATGGAAATCAGCTTCATCTGATTTCTGACGGTCGCGGTGATAATCGAGCCAATCGCGTGGAGATCGATATCGACACTCTGGGGACTTCGACTGATCTAGAACTCACCTTCAAAGCACGCTGGATGTATGGCAAATCGCGTTTGATTGCTCAAACGGTTGATCACGGGTGGTCCCACGAGTTTCTGATCGATGTGCCTGAGAACATCGGCACGCCCGGAGCACCAAACACAGCATTCCAAGCGGATCCTCTGCCGCAAGCGGATGACTTGACGCATCATCCTGTGGTGCCGACGTCTTCTGACAATGTGACGATCACCGCAAGAATCGATTCCATGGCCCCGCTGAGTACTGTGGAGGTGCGTTATGTGGAAGATAGTCGGGGCGGTAATGCGGAAAGTCTCTTCAATCCTTGGGGGCGGGCGGCGATGAACGATGAAGGTATCGACGGCGATGCGGTGGCTGGAGATGGCATCTATAGTGGTCAGATCACCACGCTTAAAGATGATGGTGCAGTCGTCGTCTTCTATGTTCGGGCGGAGGACACGAATGGGGCTGAGGTGACGCTTCCAAAGCATGGTGTGGCGAGCCCAGCGCTCTATGTGGTAGATGACGACGTGCGGGAATCAGATCTGCGGATTCAGCGTATTGTCATGTCCGCCTTCCATTTGGATCAATTCGGAGGACGGCCGCAGGCCAAGTTCGATTTCAAATACCCTTATGTGTCCAATCACTACAAACCGTGCACGATTATCATCGACGAAAGCTATGTGATCTATGGGTGTGAGGCGCGTTCGGCAGGGAGCCCATGGCACGAGGGCGAGCGCCCGAATCTCGCGCTGAAGGGTAAGTTTAAAACGCCTAAGTCGAATACGTTCAAGGGGCGCGTGAAATCCACTTGGGACCAGGATCCCACAGTGGGTGATCGTTCCCACAATGACCGTATCACTCGCTATTGGATGTATCTATTGGGACACCCCGCGAGTGACAACGAGTTCATTCATCTCATGGTGAATGCGGGTAACATGGTCGTACGCGAGGACGTCGAGCCTCCTTCGGGGAACGAGTTCATGGATCGGCATTGGGAAAATGGCAGTCAGGGACAGATGTATCGTATCGATGACGAGTGGACATTTCCTGATAACTTTAGCTCACGGCCATCGCGCAACGCGGAGTGGGATTACAAGCAACCGAATGGTGATCGTGGCGGGCGTTATCACGCTGAATGGATGCTGCGTTCGCGAGAGGTAGAGTATGATTACGAGCCGATTGTGAGTCTTTTCAAGATGACGACGGAGAATGATTTCACGCAAGCTCAAGCCGAACGTTTGATCAATACGGAGCAAATGGCGATCAACATGGCGGTGCGCGGTTACATCGGTGATTGGGATACGTTTTCGATCAACCGAGGCAAGAATGGCTTCATGTATCGAAACAGCGAAGATGGTCGCTGGATGTTCATTCACTGGGATAGTGACCTGGCTTTTCAGAATACAAGCGAACGATTCCTCAATGGGAATGGGTCGGCGTTTCGGAACTGGCATCAGAAGCCGTATGTTCGTCGCCTCTACAATTACTATCTGAATGAGATCCTGGAGCAGTTTACCAACGGCAAGCCCCGGATGGATGCCTGGTATGAGGCGGAGGAATCCTCCTCAGAAGAGTATCAAGTGCGTGTGAGCAAGTATGAGACGTGGCACAATGGTCGGCGACGGAACACGCAGAATGAGATTGGCACCGAGAACATGAATGCTTCTTTCGCGGTCACGACTAATGGCGGTAATGATATGGCGACAGAAGCGGACCGGATTGCGCTGGAAGGCACCGCGGCCTCGGAAGTCTATGAAGTGATCCTGAAAGGTTACCCTGAGGAATATCCTAAGCCTGAGTTAGAATGGCTCAGCGAGACGGAATGGCGACTTTCCAACATCGTATTGGCGGAAGGCGATAATGCCTTGGCGATTCGAGCCCTTGATCGTTTGGGTAATGAATTGGGAAGTCTATTTGCTCCGCGAAAGGTGGATTTGACCGTGACGAAGACTGGATCGGCCGCCCCTGTGGTAGACGTGGACACCAATCCGGGATCGCTCAATGTGGGCGTGAGCGAATTGCTCACCCTGGATGCCTCGGATAGTTTCGATCCTGAAGGGGAGGCGCTGGCATTTGATTGGGAAGGGCCTGCGGAAGCTTCTTATGCGTTCACTTCACGCCCTGAGAATCCAGGCGTGGCGGATGCAAGCTTCAATCAGCCGGGACTTTATAGCTTCACCCTCAACGTGACGGATGCTTCGGGAGCGACGACGACGGTCGAGCGCGAGGCTGCGGTTTATGGTGCGGGAGGCTTTAGTGGCTTTGGGAGTCGGTTAGAGAGTTATTGGTCGCCTGAGAGGATCGTTCGCGACACGCCGAGCTTGGAGCCCGCGTCCTACTCCTTCAATGATCGTGATGGGCACCTCACCATTCGCGTGACGGGTGAAGACGGGGCGAAACCTCTGGCTCAGGAGAGTCCTACCTTCCCCTGGATTCGGCGCGCATTGCCTGGGGAAACGGATTGGTCGTTGCACGGCAAGCTGCGTCTTGAGTCACTCCAGTTTGGGAGTTTCTCTACTGGTGTTCTGGCGGAAATGTCCACTGACGGTGAGACAGTCTCCTATACGGTGTCCTTGTTAGAAGGAGATCAATTGGCAGCCCTGCGCGTCGATGCGGGCGGCGTGCATGTCCTTGCCTCAGCTCCCTGGGATGAAGAAGGAGTCACGGTGCGTTTGCGTCGGGCAGGAGAGCAATTGGCATTTGAATACCGTGAAGACAAAGGATGGCATTCCTTACATGAGGTATCTCTCGCGGCAGGGTCGATGGCGGGTGATGGTGGGCTCTATGCGGCGACGGATTTGCCTCATACGATGCGGGTATCGTTTGACTTTGCGATGTTGATCGATCCCGGCACGGTGTCATCGCTGCAGAAAGATCTGCGCCTTACGGAGATCATGTATAATCCGAGTGGTGGGCAGGACTTGGAGTATCTTGAGTTGCAGAATGTGGGCACCCTGGCGCTCGATCTTTCGGGCGCGCATTTCACGGATGGCATTGACTATACCTTTGAGAATGTATCACTCGCGGCAGGAAAACTATTGGTCATTGCTAAGGATCCAGAAGCGTTCATTGCTGCTTACGGTGGCAATGTGATCTTGGCGCCGGGGGCTTTCGAAGGTCAATTGGCTAATGGAGGCGAGACGATCACCTTGGTTGACGGCGATCAGCGACTCATTCTATCGATGACTTATGGGGATTCCGGCGATTGGCCGAGAGATGCAGATGGGCGTGGCTCTTCGATTGAATTGATCAATCCGAGTGAACCCATCAATTCGCCCACGAACTGGAAAGCAAGTCCTGAAGGGGGCACGCCTGGGGTGGAAGGTGAGGAGCCGCAGCCACAGCCGGGAGATGCCGATAGTGACGGGATTGCCGACGCCTGGGAGACGGCGTTTGGTCTCAATCCTGCCGACGCCTCGGATGCAGCCACCGATGCGGATGACGACGGGTGGAGTGCGCTTGAAGAGTATCTGGCCAATACGGATCCGCGAGATGCTGCCAGTGTGCTCGTCGTGAACATCGAGGCGGTCGATGCGATGCAAGTCAGCGTGCAATTCGAGGCCGCAGCGGACCGTCAGTATGTCATCGAGAGAACCTCGAACCTAGCTTTGGGCGGCGTGTGGGATGCATGGGTCACCATTGGGGCTGAGGCCAATGGGCGATCAGTGCAAGAGATCGACACGCGTCCCGACGATGGTGAGCGCTTCTACCGCGTCCGCGTTCAGCCGTAGACGGCGCTAACAGATTCGTAAACCCCACCTGAAAGGTCGTCCGGTCTCCGGACGGCCTTTCTGCATTGCGGGAGGTACCTGAAAAGCTATGCTGGCCCAATGACAATGAAACCATTGATGATTTGTTGCTGGCTGTGGGTGTCTGGGGTGCTTCCTGTCTTAGGAGAGGATGCTGCCGTGCTCTTTGAGGAGGATTTCGAGAAGGGGCGGGCGCGATGGACCACCACAGAGCAATCCGCCTGGAGACTGGCGCCCACGGATGGCGGCCATGCCTTTGAACTGACCAAGAAACGGAGTGCCTACCAACCGCCCCACCGCAGTCCGCACAACATGGCCTTGGCCGACGACCTTGTGGTGAGTGACTTCGAATTTCGCGTGCAAGTGCGCACGACGGAACCCTCCTACGGGCATCGGAGTCTGTGCCTCTTCTTTGGCTATCAGGATCCGGCGAACTTCTACTATGTGCATCTTGGGCAAGAAACGGACAATCACGCCAACCAGATCTTCATCGTTAATGACGCGCCGCGTGTGAAGATTTCTAGCAAGACGACAAAAGGCACGCCGTGGCAGGAGAATCATTGGCACGAGGTGATGATTCGCAGAGACGTGGCGAGCGGTTCGATCAAGGTCTACTTTGATGACATGAATCATCCGGTGATGGAGGCGACTAACAAAGAGTTCACATGGGGGAAGGTGGGGATCGGTTCGTTTGATGACAGGGGTATGTTTGACAAGGTGCAGGTGTCAGGGAAGCGGGTGCCGCTGATTCCCAAGAAGATGGACGCAGCGGTGGCGGGGCACCAATACCGCTATTGGCTGCACACGCCGGTGACTGCGCCTCCGGTCGAGGGATACCCGCTCTTGCTCTTCCTGCACGGAGCTGGCGAGCGCGGCGATGACTTGGAGAAAGTGAAAGTGCACGGACCGCCCAAGCTCTTGGCCAAAGGTGCCATGAAGAGCCTGGAATCCTTCGTGGTGATCGCCCCGCAATGCCCGACAAAGACGCGGTGGCAGCCCGAAACCTTGAAGGTGCTGATCGATGAGGTTTGCCGATCGGGCGCGAATATCGATCTCTCGCGTCTCTATGTCACTGGCCTCAGCATGGGAGGCTACGGCACCTGGGGGCTCCTTTCCAACTACCCTGACACCTTCGCCGCAGCTATTCCCATTTGTGGTGGTGGAGATTTCAGTCGCCTGAAGATCTCCAAAGACATGGGATTGGAGAATCAGTTTTCCATGGATGACCTGATGCGGGCCAAGCAGGTGCCGATCTGGGCGTTTCACGGAGATAACGACGGAACGGTTCCTCCCGAGGAAAGTCGTTTGTTAGTCGATGCGTTGAAGGCTGCGGGATCGGAGTCGGTGAAACTGACCATCTATCCTGGTGTAGGCCATGATTCCTGGACGCAGACCTATGCAAATCCAGCCGTGTATGCATGGCTGCGAGAGCACCAGAAGCCTTGATGCAGATCTCCTCAGTGAAGGCAATCGACCTCAGAAGGGAGCGGTTTGTCGTCTAACAAGTGATCCATGAAATGCCTGGCGTAGGTGGGGGACGTAAGCACGCCCTTGGAGCTGAACCCACCGAACCAGGCGAGGTGCGGTTTCGATGGGTGACGGCCCATGGTGGGAAATCGTGTGAGTGTGACAGGGCGCACGGCCGCCACATGATCCTCCACGGTGTAGGGAGCTTTGAGAAAGGC
Source organism: Verrucomicrobiia bacterium (assembly GCA_030425385.1). GTDB lineage: Bacteria > Verrucomicrobiota > Verrucomicrobiia > Verrucomicrobiales > DEV007 > JAACDM01. The sequence continues at coordinate 36,954 of JAUIAH010000037.1, forward strand.
GCGAAGACGTGATTCCAACTCGCCTCGGCCATCGACAGATGGTTTGGTTTCGGGAGTGGGACGGGCTTCGTAGGTGGCTCCCGTGCGCCAATAACCCTCGCCAATGGGTTGGAGCCAACACTCTCCGTTGTAGAGGTGGCGATCATTCCCGAGATCAGGGATCGCGAGCGTGAGGATATCGCCGTGCGCATACCGCATGGGGAGCCAATCAAACGGTGGGAGGCCTAACAACCAGGGACCATTGGCGAAGATCCAGAGCCCCTCGTCCGGCGAGCACGCATCGGGATGGACTTGGGATTCTGCGAGGAGCCCATTCTTGAGAAACCAATGGCGTGAGTGCGCTAACCAAGCGGCCACTCGCAAGAATCCCGATCGGCGCATGCAGAAGCAGCCGTGAGAAGGCGTGAAGTGGGGCGAGAGCTCACGACATGATTCGGTCTCTGCTAGGTAGAGAGGATCGCCAAGGCGCTTCTGCCAGCGAGCCGACTCTGTCTCGTTGATGAGGAATCGCACAGTAGGATGGCGTTCGTAGAAGGTGTCTCCTAGCACCTGTCCGATCTCAGCATAGAAAGCTTCCATCTCGTCGAGGAATGCCCATCCTTGGGTGAGTGTCAGGCGTTGCCCAGCGATGGGAGTGACAATGCCGGCGCTCACTTTGGAAGCCGTTTCTGCTCGTGGCTGATCGTAGAGACGGAACGGCTGGCCGCGCAGGTGGCAGCGCCAGGCGAGAGCGGTGCCCGCGATGCCTTGTCCCACGATGTGCCAGGGAGCCTTCACGGACTCTCCTCTCGACTGGTCTGGAGTGAGGTCAAGTGGAAGAGAGCTTTCCAAGCGCTGAGGGACGCGCTAAGCATCTTCGCATGAAACCGATCGTTCAGATTTCTCTCGACCTTACGAATATTGATGAAGCGTTGGAAACGGCGGAGATGGCATTGCGGGCGGGCGTGGATTGGCTGGAGGCGGGCACGCCCTTGATCTTGGCCGAGGGCTTGCATGGCGTGCGCGCACTGCGCGAGAAATTCCCGGAGACCCCGATCGTGGCAGACCTCAAGACGATGGATGGGGGTTATTTGGAAGCTGAAATGATGGCCAAGGCGGGAGCCACCCAAGTGGTGGTGATGGCGCGGGCTCATGAGGAGACGATCAAGTGTGTGGTGCAGGCAGGGAAAGACTTTGGGGCCGAAGTGATGGGGGATAACTTGGCCTGTCCAAGCATGGTGGATGGAGCCAAGCGACTGGAGGATCTCGGATGCGATTACATCGTGCACCACATTGGGTATGATGAGCGGCGTGGGATTGCGGCACGAGGTGAACGCATGCCGAGCCCGCTCGATGATCTCCGCGAAGTGGTCGAGGCAGTGTCGATTCCGGTCCAGGCGGTGGGTGGCCTTTCGATCGAGCAAGCCGTCCAGTGCCCCGATTATGGAGCTCCGTTAGTCGTGTTGGGGGCTCCCTTGACGATTGATGCCGATTCCTTCAAGACCGCGGATGGTGATCTGGAATCCTCATTGCGCCTCATTTGTGAGCAGGTGCACGCCAAGTCAGCCTAACAAACGCTTGTCACGATGAGTCATCCAGCAGTGGTCAATTTCGCAGAAGCGCCTCACAGCGTCGAGTTGCGAGAGCTTGAGAAACCAGCGATCGGTCCTGACGACGTCCTGCTCTCCGTCCAAGCGGTAGGGGTTTGTGGGAGTGATCTTCACCAGTGGACGTCACAGCACAGTTGGCCGGTCAATTATCCCGTGGTGTTAGGGCATGAGTTTGGGGGCGTGATCGCGGAGGTAGGAAAGGCCGTCCAGGGCTGGTCGGAAGGGGATCGGGTGGTCAGTGAAACGGCTGCGGTCATCGATCCTGACAATCCCATGACGCGACGAGGGCTCTACAATCTCGACACCTCACGGAAAGGATTTGGATATGGAGTCAATGGAGCCATGACGCCATACGTGCGGGTCCCGGCGCGATGCTTGCATCGCGTGCCGGAAGGCTTGGCCTTTGAGAAAGCAGCGCTCACGGAGCCGTGTTGCGTCGCTTACAATGCGACTATCAAGAACACACGGATCGAGCCTGGTGATCGTGTGTTGGTGCTAGGGCCGGGTACCATTGGCATCCTCTGCGCCGCCTTGGCGCGCCAGGCCGGGGCGGAAGTGGCCGTGGCTGGACTCCCGCAGGATGAAGGTCGCCTCAAGATTGCAGAACAGTATGGTTGTGAAGCGATTATCGGGGATGCCAGCGCGTGGTGTCAGGCGCGCGATGGCCTTGGCGCGGACGCCGTCATTGATGCTGCGGGGGTGTCGCCCACGCTGAAGACGGCAATCGATGTTGTCCGCCCCGCAGGCTGGATCACGAAGGTCGGTTGGGGGCCTCAGCCGCTGAACTTTAACATTGATCCCATCGTGCAGAAGAATGTCACTTTGCAAGGGAGCTTCAGCCACTATTGGCCCATTTGGGAACGGGTTTTGGCGATGTTAGCTTCGGGTCAGCTCGATGTGGAACCCATCATCGGTGGGCAATGGAGCCTGGATGAATGGGAGACAGCCTTCACCAAGATGCACCATGGTGACGTGGTGAAATCTGTTCTACTTCCTAACGCAACAGCATCATGAGATTAAAAGACAAAGCGGTCATTGTGACTGGGAGCACCTTGGGCATTGGCAAAGCCATCGCTCAGCGTGCCGTGGCTGAGGGCGCTCGCGTCCTCATACACGGCTTGGAAGCGTCGGAAGGCGAAGCGCTTTGTGAGGAGCTGGGCCAGGAAAGGACTGCTCTCCACATTGATGATCTCTCCCAACCTGAGGCCGCGGCACGGGTGATCAAGGCTGCTGTAGACGCTTTCGGCAAGCTGGATGTGTTAGTGAATAATGCGGGCTTGGTCGTGACGGGGCGATTGGAAACAGCAGGCGCAGCCGAGTTTGATCATGTCATGGCGATCAATGCGAGAGCGCCCTTTCTTCTCATCAAAGCCGCCTATCCTTATTTGAGAGAGACGGGCGGGTGCGTGGTGAACGTGGGATCGGTGAATGCGTATTGCGGTGAAGAGAATCTCTTGCCTTACAGCATGTCGAAGGGGGCGCTCATGACGATGACACGGAATTTGGGAGACACCTTGATGCGTGAAGGCGGTGTCCGCGTGAACCAGGTGAATCCGGGATGGGTCCTCACCGAGAATGAACGAGCGCGGAAAGAAGAGCAGGGCATGGCCGCTGATTGGCCCGCGCAGTTGCCGAAGAACTTTGCGCCGGCAGGACGGATCTTGGCGCCGGAAGAGATTGCCGCGGGCGTTATTCCGTTCATGAGCGAGGAGATTGGCCCTGTGAGTGGCACGGTCTACGAGATGGAGCAGTATCCCATGATTGGGCGGAATCCGCCCAAACTCTAACGCATGTCTTCGCGGACCCTCTACGAACGTTGGCTCGCGGTGGCGGCATCGTGCTCAGAGGAACGTGCGATGTGGGAATGTGATGGACTGCGATCGTGGACTTTTGGAGATCTGCGAGAAGCTGCGGAACGGCTCCCTTCCATAGAGCGGGGGGGCTTTGCGATCGTGGAGGGCACGGGTCCTGAGTTCGTCCTCGGCACCTTGCGCGCGTGGCGCGATGACGCGGTGTTGGTGCCCTGTGAACCGGGTCAGCGGGATAGTGTGCCTGTTAGAAAGATGCCCAAAGGGATCTGCCACCTCAAGCAGACCTCGGGCTCGACGGGTCACCCGCGTGCGGTGGCGTTCACAGCACCGCAACTCGCGGCGGATGCGAATCACATTGTGGCCACGATGGGATTACGTGCTGATTGGCCCAATCTTAGCGTGCTGTCGCTTGCGCATTCTTATGGGTTCTCCAATTTGGTGCTGCCGCTGCTTCTTCATGGGGTTCCGCTAGCGTTTGTGAACGATGCGCTTCCTGGCACGGTGGCGTCGGCCTTGGAGGGCATGGGGCCTGTGACGCTCGCTGCCGTGCCGGCCATGTGGCGAGCGTGGCAACGCGTGGGCGTGCTCTCTTCACAGATTGAGATCGCCATTTCTGCTGGCGCCCCATTGACCCTAGCATTGGAACGTGACGCGTTTGAAGCCGCGGGTGTGAAGATTCACAATTTCTACGGGTCGACCGAGTGTGGTGGCATCGCCTACGATCGTTCAAAGGTGCCGCGCGATAGGCCGACTTACGTGGGCACGGCCATGGACGGTGTCGCTCTGTCCGTGGAAGAAGGCTGCTTGCGCGTGGCAAGCCCAGCCGTTGCGGATGGCTATCTAGATGCATGTGCGGATGGAATGCTTGGCGGCGGCTTCTTTCAGACTCAGGACCGCGCAGAGATGGATGGCGAGGGAAAGGTGTTTCTGATAGGTCGAGAAGGAGAGTGGATCAATGTGGCTGGCAGGAAGCTGGCGCCGTCAGTCTTAGAAGAACACATTCAGCCGCATGAGAACGTCCACCACGTCCTCGTGTTCGGTGTTCCTAGCAAAGATGTGGATCGTGTGGATGACGTGATCGCTGTCGTGTCTTTGGTTGATCACAGCCTATGGGACGGAACGAGGGCGGCTCTCATGGCGCGATTGCCTGCGTGGCAACGTCCGAGAGATTGGTGGTTGTGTGAGTCTTTAAAGCCAGATGCGCGAGGCAAGCTTTCGCGAGCGCGTTGGCGCGCTCGCTACCTCCAAGAGCGAGCCAATTAGCCTGTTCGGTTGGCGTTCTCGCCCATTGAACGGGCGATTTGACTCTTCGCAGAATCGTCACCTGAACGTGTCTGCGCTGGCAGAAGAACTGTGAAATCTGTGGCGACGATCAAACACACTTCTTATCCACTCATGAAAACGCCCTTTCTCTTTCGATGGTGGTCAGTGCCGCTATGCTGGCTGACCTGCCTTGTCCCTCATGCGATGTCGCAGGACATCGCCTTGACCACGCGCTTTGCCGCTTGGGATGATCCTCTCGCGTGGTCGGACGGGGCTGCGGCTAGCGCAGGAAAGCGTTATGTGGTCGATGCCACAGGGCAGGATGTGACCAGTCCGCGGACCTTTGGGCCGACCTTTGCCGGGGATGCCTTGACATTGTTGGAGGGTGGCAATTTGGATCTGCGACACTTTGGTGGTTCGGCTAGTGTGGCGGAGCTGAATCTTTCAGGGGGAGCCATCACGCACGGCGGGGGACGCGTGGTCGGTGTGGGCGGACTCAATGACACCGTGACCGTGTCAGCCGCGTCTGACCTGGTCGTAGTTCGCACCTCGCAAACCTTGGAGGTGCGTTCTCGCATCTCCGGCGACGGGGCGCTCACTGCTCGCGGCGCGAGCGTGGAGCCTGGTGATCGCGCGACGATCGCGTTGTTAGGGGTGGACAGCGACTATACGGGGGATTGGACTGTGAGCAATGTGACTCTGAAAGCTGTGACTCCTGGATCGATGGGCAGTGGTAATGTGACGATCACAGAAGGCACCTTAGATTTCGACTATCGCTATCACAACTCTTCGGGACGTCTGACCATTCGTGGAGGGGAAAGTCGCTTGTTGTTAGACCAAGACATCGCCTTTAATGAAGTCTTCTTTGCCGACACGCAGTTGCCGGATGGTGTCCATCCCTGGGCATTCTTCGATGACCTGGGTGCGGGTCAGCAGCTGATCGATGGCGGTGGACGGTTGATCATCGGAGACCAGGATGCCGATGACGACGGCATGGTGGATGTACTTGAGATGGAGCTGTTTGGAGATACGAGTAAGACGGCTGATGGAGATGAAGACGGGGATGGGCTGAGTAATCTCGCGGAGGTGCATGGCAATAGCGATCCGACGAAAGCAGACACGGATGGTGATGGCTTGAGTGATGGTGCAGAAGTGGCGGCAGGATCAGATCCGTCCTCTTCGGATACGGATGGGGATGGGCTCACCGATGAGGAAGAGGTGGTGACGGCGCTGACGAACCCGCGCGCGGCGGACACCGATGGCGATGGCCTGAGCGATGGAGATGAGTCTACCAATGGCACCAACCCTCTGCTCGCAGATTCGGATGCGGACGGTTTCGATGACGGAACGGAAGTGGCGGCCGGTTCTGATCCTAACAATGGTGAAGACAAGCCATCGGGCAGTCTGATCCCGGCCCAGGTGGAAGTGGGAGCGCCCGTCATTCTCGATGTGCGCTTCGGTGATGAAGCCGAGCCCATCGCGACGAAAGAGGCTAACATGGCGCTGAATACGGATGAACCTGAAATCCTCTTTGTCACGACTTCAACCGATGCTTCGGGCTTGATTGATCCGGTCACAGGTGAGGAGTCAGTCGAGGCGGTTGTCGGATTCTTCATGGATCCGCGGACCTTGGCACAAACGCGAGATCCCTTTGTCATCTTGGGAAATCCTGATGCGACGTTGAGACGATTGGATGTGCGCTACAATCCCATTTCAAAGCAATACGTCGTCGTGACGAGTGCGCGTGATTATCGGCCTAACAATCAGGTCGTGCCTCTGATTGCGATCGTGAATCCTAACAGTGTGGCTGGTGACGACGATCCCGTGGTCAAGGCGTTCGCCTATGATGGTGACACCGGTATCAGCTATGACGACGTAGCGGTGGCGGTTAGCACGAACAATGGCAATATCTTGCTCGTGGCGGAGTATAAGTTTGAGGGCGAAGGCGAGGGTGTCGTCGGCGCCATGCTTGATCAGGATGGAAACGTGCTGACGCCTGAATTCACGCGATTGGATCGCTTGCAAGCCATAGGGGATGAGGATGATCCAGATGTGCTGTTCCTGCCCAATAACGATGCGTTCGTCTTCCTGGTGAATACGGATGGGGAGGGAGCGGACGATTTGAAGAATCGCATCACCGGGTCCGTGATTCAACCCGTCCCCGATGCGAATGGGCAACTCGTTCTCGGTGATCAGGTCGTTCTGGGAGCGGATCGCTTGCAAGGGAATCGCGAGGGGCACCCAGCAGCGATCGAGAACCCCTTCACGGATGAACTGATCGGAGCCTTTGATTATGCCAATGGCGATGATGGAGGTGATCTCTTCTACTTTCAGGTGGGCGATGCGCCGAGTTTCGAACTAACCACGACGCGGGAGCAGATTCCCTATCTGGAGGCGACGGGGAATAACCCTTACAATCATCGTCACCCCCAATTGGCGGCGGATCCTAACAGTGGTGTCATTGTAGTGGGGCATCATGTGCGTGGCAGCGCGGCTGATCCTGTCCTGCCCAATGGTTATGCGCTGACTGTGTTGGGACCTGATGGGGCGGTCTTGCCGGGAAGAGATGCGCTCAACAACGGCTTCCATGCCTTTCTTGAGAACGAAGCGGACACAGATAACGATCCCAATTGGACCAATGTGAAGTATGATCCGCTCAGTGATTCCTTCATCGTGGTCTTTGCCGACTCGGGCGGGGAAACGAAAGTCGCGCGTTTCACGGTGGTATCCAATCACCTGGAGCAATCCTCTGGCGGCGGAGGCGGGGAACCCGAACCCGATGGGCCGCTCTTCCGCGAAGACTTTGAGGGCCTTACTCTGGGGCCGAACGTGGACGAAGGCGTGGTGGGTGAGATGGTGTGGACGAGCGAGCCACCTTCAGGATGGGCGGTGGACAACAGCCAACTCTTCGGTGCGGATGAAGAAGGGGTCGGCGTGACCGAGTGGAAGGGGTGGGCCTTTGCGAACAAAGAGTGGTGGATCGAGGCCGCTGAGGATCAGCGCCGTTCGGAATGGCTCAGTGGAAGGGGAACGGTCGCCATCGCCGATCCCGATGAATGGGATGACATCGGAGGACCTGGGGCTCAAGAACAGGGAGGGTTTAACACGTTCCTCAGTTTGCCCGCGATCTCTTTGGAAGGACTGGCCGCCAACACGGCTGTGCTGAGTTTCGACTCCAGTTGGCGTCCAGAGTTTGATGATAACTATCATCAATCCGGCAACCTCAAGGTCTCCTTTGATGGCGGGGAACCGATCGAGCTCTTTGAATGGTTGTCCGATCCAGGGGCACCGACCTTTAAAGCCGAAGCGATCGATGAACGCGTCATCGTCCCTCTCAACAATCCTGAAGGAGCGCAAAGCATGGTGATCACCTTTGGAATGTTCGATGCCGGCAACGACTGGTGGTGGGCCATCGATAATATTGAAGTGGCCACCGGCGCCGTGCTCTCGAAGATCGTTGGGCGTCGCAGTGCGGTCTTGTTAGAGATCACAGATACAGGGACGAGTGCGATCGATGAATCCAGTGTGGTCTTACGCGTCGATGGCGAGATGGTTGCTGCGGAGATCAGCAAAGCAGACGGCGTGGTTCGGATTGCCTATCAACCTACGCCTCCCTTCACATCAGGCTCCTCGCACAGCTATCAGTTGAGTGCTCAAGACACCTCCGGGGCACCCGTGCAATTTGAGGGGACCTTTGATGTGCCTGTGCCTGTGTTGCCGGAAGATCCGTTGCCAGGCCCAGTGGGTGTCGATGGAGAATTCGGCGTCCGCTATGTCTGGGGCGGGGGAACGTTGAACAATGTGGGGAGTGCCGTAGACGCTATCTTGGCTGCAGAAGCGGGAACATGGGAAGGCGGGTTCTTCGATACCACTCATGCCTACATCAATCACGGTGACGGAAACGGACTCTTCGCTGAAGACGATCCCTATCCCGTGGAAGTCGAGCAGGATGAGGAAGGGTTATGGACGGATGAGGACTTCGTTCAGTTAGCCAAGGGAACGTTGCGCGTGCAGGAATCGGGCGAGTACACCTTTGGGGTGCAATCGGACGATGGCTTTGCCCTCCGGATCCTTGGGGCAGAGTTTACAAGAGTGCAGGGGAACGGTCAGTTAGACCCAGGCAACGCCAACACCATGGCGCATCCGGGCACGACTGGAAACAGCTCGACTCGCGGGATCGTGACCTTGGCCCGCGGAGACTACGACATTGAGTTCTTCTGGTTCGAACGTGGAGGTGGTGATTTCGGAGAGCTCTACGTGGCCAAAGGAGCGTTTGCCGGTGACGCGGATACGGACACTTGGCAATTGTTAGGGCGCCCAGCCGATGGTGAAACGCCGTTCATGACATTGGTAGGCTCTCCCCTTGCTGTCCCTGACATCATTGCCTTCTTGCAAGGAGATAGCGAGGTGGCTTTAGACTTTGTCAGTGTGGACGAGACGGCTACGCATCAATTGCAGGAAAGTGCCGACCTCATCTCTTGGGACGCCGTGGACGTGGAGGAGATGGTGGACGCTGGAGATGGCTTATTGCGGCGCTTCGCACTGGCTCGTCCCGCTGATCTAGCACGCTACTATCGCGTGGCGGTCTTGCCCCCGCCGCCAGTCTTTGCCGACGACTTTGAGGACGGCGCGCCTGGCTGGGTTGTGGAAACCTTGAGCGGCACCACTGATTGGGAATTGGGAACGCCCAATGCGGGTGTGCTCACGGCGGCCGCGAGCGGCACCAATGCCTACGGAACGGCCATCGCGGGGGATTATGGCCCCGACTCCGTGACGTCGTTGCGCTCGCCTGTCATTGATCTCACAGGGATCAGTCGACCCAAGCTCAGCTTCCACTATCACATCGAGTCGACCCTGGAACTTGAAGGGGGGCAACTTCGCTTTCTCAGTGAGTCAGGCGAGGTCCTCTTCACCCGCCAAGAGATCTTTTCTGGGGCAACCGATGGATGGACCCCGTTTGCGCTCACCATTCCGCGCGAAGCGAGGGAGCAACCGATTCAGCTCGAATTCCGGTTCCTTACCGACAGCGACGCGGCGGTGGGTGCGGGGTGGTACCTCGATGACGTGGTCATTGATCGCTGATTCGCCTCTCGAATAAGGCGAGATTGATAGAAAGACGCGCGTGGTCTGGACTCGATTGGGAATATCTGTAGGGATTAAACCCTCAGGTCTCCCTAAAGCCAGCCACCATGAGCGATTCTGTAGATGAAATGTTACGGCAAGGACTGCGGTTCTTGCAGAGATTGACCCAAGCCCAGTACGTCGCGGCTCATCCCGCGGCGTACGGGGCGTCGATCGGTAAGCACTACCGCCATATCATTGATCACGTGGAGAGCGTGCTCAAGGGAGTGCATTCTGGATTGATCGACTACGATGATCGTCAGCGAGGCACGGCGGTGGAGTCGGATTTGGAAGCTGCCCGTGAACGTTCCGAGACATTGCTAGAGCGGTGGGAAGCCCTTTCCGCCGCGGATCTGGAACGATCAATTCCCGTCCGTGCCAAGACGAGCACGACATCCGAAAGGTCCATGATGGCGACATCGACGGTCGCCCGAGAGGCCATGTATGTGGTCATCCACGCCGTGCATCACTATGCGCTCATCGGCGTGATGTGTCAGTTGGAAAACATTCCCACACCTGAAGGGTTCGGCTTGGCACCATCGACCCTCGACTATCAGCGTCGGGTGGCGGCGACTGATGCTGGCGCGCATTCTCCCACCGTGGCCACTGCTTGAGCAACGCGCATGTGCACCGTCACTTGGCGCTACCCAGAGCCGGAGAATCCCTCAGTGGTCGAGGTGTGCTTCAACCGCGATGAACGCAAGTCGCGGGCTCAGGCAGAGCCCCCTCAACGCTTCGAGGCGGAAGGCGTATCCTATCTTTGTCCCATAGATCCCGCACGGGAAGGCACCTGGATAGCCGGGAATGCCTGTGGCCTCTTGGTGGCCTTGCTCAATGACTATCATGCGCCGTGTCCCGCAGGGAAACCGGAAGCCCCCAGCCGTGGGTACTTGGTGAGGAGACTAGCACCATCACTGAGTATGGATGATGCCATTGAGAGACTCCAAGTGGAAATGGCCGAACGTGCCTACCCTCCATTCACCTTGTTGATGTGGGAGGGGGCGCGTGTGTGTCAGTGGCGCGGCGGTGGAGGGAACGTGGAAGCGCAGACCTCGACAACGCCCTTTGTCACGTCGTCATCCTGGGAAACTACTCGGGTGGAGGCCTGGCGTTTGGCTCAGTATGAGGATCTCGTGGAGCGCGGAGGTTGGGATCTGGAGCGCTTTCACCAGCATGCGGTCAGTGGAGAAGAGGCGTCTTCTGTCTTGGTGACGCGTGATCGGACGCAGACGGTGAGTCTCACGAGTTGTCGCATCGATGCGGAGGCCTTGACGATGCGCTACCGTCCGCGTGAAACGTCTGGAGACCTTGCCTCGGGCTCTACCCATGTCCTTTCGCTTCGCCGATCATGAAACGCCGTTTGCCCATTGACTCTTCCGAAATCATTCGGCATCCGTTAGGACGCGTGTTCTATCGCGCGGTACAGCCGCTTGTCGAGCGCTGGATGGGCTTTCCTCAACTGGGGCGACTGTATGACCAGATCTGCTCGGTTTCCTCGGAGCCTCTGGAGGCGCATGCTTTCGCGCAGACCTGTTTGGAGAAGACACTAACGCGTTTCCACTGGGATGAGGATGCGTTAGAGGCTCTGCAGGCCATTGAAGGGCCTATCATCATGGTGGCGAATCACCCCTACGGATGCATCGACTCCATGCTCCTCATCCATCTGATGGAGAGCGTCCGGCCTGGGCACTGGCGGCTGATGAGCAATCGAGTCATGCGCTCATTCCCGGAGCTATCGCCCAAGACCATTCTTGTGGATCCTTTTTCCCGTAATGGTGCTGACAAAGCCACGAACATGGCAGCGTTGAAAGAATCCCTTGCCTTGTTGCGAGACGGTGGCGTGATAGGGCTCTTCGCTGCGCGCCGCGTCTCGGGATGGTCCGATGACTTGCAGGCGGTCTGCGATTTGCCATGGAGCGAGCACCCGATCCGCTTGGCTGAGAAGACGGGTGCAGCCCTAGCAGTGATCCATTTTACCGGCAAGAACAGCGACGCCTTTCTCAAGATCCCACCCAGACACTTCGTGCGCCGATCCCTTCAGCTCTCGCGTGAGGTCGTCTCCCAGACAGGCGAGACCATTGGCGTGACCCTTGCAAAGGTGCTCAAGCCAGATGACCAACAGCGTCCGCTTGGTGGAAGGCAACGCGCGGCGAAATTGCGCGCATGGTGCTATCTTGGGAGTGAACGGGTGGCTCGCCGGTCGAAGGCAAGTGAAGGTAGGGTATTGCTAGGGAAGCGTCCCGAAGTGGCCGGGTTGGGCGAGGCGATGGAAGCCTTGAAACCGCAATGTCTCTTGCGACAGGAGCCCTTTGCCCTCTACTGCGTGGAGGGAAAGGAATCCCCTGCGCTGTTGGAAGCGATCGGTCGCGGTCGCGAGATCACGTTCCAAGCCATTGGTGCTGGTTCAGGCAATGCCGTCGACCTGACGCCGGAGGATGCCTATTACCATCATCTGGTGGTCTGGGACGAGGCGGCGCAGGCCTTTGTCGGGGCGTATCGCATCGGCTTCATTGATGCCATTCGCGAGACGCGAGGTCCAGAAGCGCTCTATCTGAATCACATCTTTCGCTTTGCACCCGATTTCTTTGATCGCTTGGGACCAGCGATGGAACTTAGCCGTTCCTTCATTCTTCCATACTATCAGAAACACCCGCGCGTGCTCGACCTCCTTTGGCGTGGTTTGGCGGAAATGGCCTGCCGGGAAAAGTGCGCCACCATGTTTGGATCGGTCACCATCTCGGCGAGCTTCAGCCCCTTGAGCCAGGCCATTCTCGTCGAGACCCTACGAAGGCGATTCATGGATGACGAGGGGCTTGCAGAACGCGTCGCGGCTCCGCATCCCTTTAAGGCGACCACGACGTATCATTCTCTTGCCGTCGAGGCCTGGGAGCGCGATGCGTTTCAAGATCTTAACCGCCTCATTGAAGACCTTGAAGGCGGCACTCCCATCCCACCCCTCATGCGATACTACATCTCCCTCGGCGCCCGCTTTCTAAGCTTCAATGTGGAACCGACATTCAATGACGCCATCTATTGCCTGCTTCACGTGTCTCTCGCCAAGATTCCTGACAGATATCGCAATCGCTTCTTTGGCGATTGCCAGCCTCCAGTGTTCGAGAGACCTACGCAATAAGCTAAGCCTGAGAATCGTGTCCCGTCTTCTTCCTAGCCTCTTCGGTGTCGTTCTCCTCCTCGTATTGGTGGTGGCGATGCATGTCAGCCTGCCAACGCCTGAACGGCCCCGTGCCACGTTTGAGATTGGGCAATCGGTCGATGGCACTCCCATCATTTGTCATCGCCTGGGTTCGAAACAGCCAGGCGCGGCGCTCTTCATCGCCTCCATCCATGGCAGTGAAGGCGCCGGCACCCCCCTACTCGAAGCCTACTTGGATCAATGGGGGACGCATGACGGGGCTCCTCCGGTTCTCGTCGTGCCCATTGCCAATCCTGACGGTCTCGCGACGAGTAAACGTCTCAATCGGCGACGAGTGGATCTCAATCGCAACTTCCCAGCGGACAATCGCGAGGATAAGCGGCGCTACGGTGAAGAGGCTCTCTCAGAACCCGAGAGCCTTGCGCTCTACGAACTCATTCAGCGCGAACAGCCGCGATTGATCGTGAGCATTCATCAGCCGGTCGCCTGCGTGGACTATGATGGACCGCCCGAGACAGAGATGCTAGCGGAAGCGATGGCGGAAGCCTGCCGCCTTCCGGTGAAGAAGTTAGGCTCGCGACCAGGATCTCTCGGGGCCTATTTCGGGGAAACGCTGAAGCGCCCCATCATCACCTTCGAGCTCCCGCCACTTGCGTCCACAGATCCTGCCACGTTGTGGAAGCGCTATGGTGAAGCCCTCCGCGTGGCCGCGCGCTTCTGAGGGAAACCAACCAACGGCGTTTGGGCGAGGCTTGCGTTCCGATGGGCGCTTCCTTTATTCCGGGGTGATGAACTCCTCACTCTCGCGTGTCTCTCTGACGACAGCATTCTTGCTGACTAGCCAAGCCCTTGGATTCTCTGATAGCGGTGTCTTGTGGCCGGGATGGTTGGGCCCCAGCCGAGATGGCCAGGTCGACCATTTCCAAGTACCCGATCCCTGGCCGACGCAACTGAAGGAACGGTGGCGCGTGGAAGTGGGATCGGGATATAGCACGCCGCTTGTGGTGGGCAACAGGGTCTATCATCATGCCCACCAGGGCGATGAAGATCTCGTCTGGTGCCTGGATCTCGAGACAGGGAAGCCAGTCTGGCGCAAGGCCTATGAGGTCTATTTCGTGCCGGGGCAAGGCGGCACGCAGCACGGTAAAGGGCCCAAGTCATCGCCAGCGTTTGCCAATGATAGACTCTTTACCATGAGCATCACGGGAGTGCTCTCTGCCTGGAAAGGCGATTCAGGCGAGCTTCTGTGGCGGCAGGATTTTAAGAAGCGATTTCCCGATAATCATCCCTATTGGGGCGTCTCTACCTCGCCGCTCGTGGATGGCGACCAGGTGATCGTGCAAATAGGCGATGATGAGAAAGGGGCCTTCGTCGCGCTCGATGTGAAGACAGGTGAAGAAGTGTGGAGTCATGGCGATGCCGCCACCTCCTATTCGTCGCCTATCGTCCTGGAAGTTGACGGTGTCCGGCAGATCGTGATGTGGAATCAACCAGGGCTGGTCAGTATTGAGAGCCAGACGGGTAAACAGTTATGGACTTATGCCTTTGCCCAGGTCGGCAATAATCAGAATACCACCACGCCGATACCGTTTAAGGGGCGACTAATCTTGGGTGGCGAGAATCGTGGGATGCGTGGCGTGGAGGCACGCCTGGTCGATGGCCAATGGACGGTCAAAGAACATTGGCGACAAGACGACGTGGCGCTCGATATGAGCACCGGCGTGATCAATGGCGATCATTTCTACGGCTTCTCTCATTATCGTCGCGGGCAATTCTTCTGTCTCGATCCCATGACGGGAGAGGTTCTATGGAAGGGAGAGGGAAGAACGGGTGAGAATGTGGCTTTTCTCTCAATCTCCGGTCATGTCCTCGCTTTGGTCAATGAAGGGGAGTTGCGCGTTCTCAAACCCTCTCCTGTACAATACGAATGCCTGCAGACTTATCGTGTGGCGGAAGCACATGACTTGGCTACCTGGACGGCTCCGGCCTTGTTGTCCGATGCCATTCTCATCAAGGAGCGTGACGCGTTGAAGTTGCTATCATTGAAATAGTGGTTGCTCGATTCTTACAGGGATTCGGTTAGGAATCCTTCCGGACAGCATGGGCATGCTGGCGCAACTCTATGCAGAGAAATCGGTGCGCTGAGGTCTGCTCAATACAGGAGTTGATGCAATGCCTTCAGTTCTTTCGCCGGAATCTTGATCTGTTTCCGATCATAAGTGACCAGGCCATTGATCTCGCCTTCGACATCCGTTGTTTGCGTGTAGACACCGCCAGCGATTCCTTGCTGCTTGAGTTCTGCTAAACGGTGAATGGATTTCTGATAGCGTTCTTGGTATTCGTCAGCGTCCTTGGGAAGGCCGCCGTAGCCCCAGTTCTTCGGTGAATCATCCCAGAGATGGCCGTCGACAGGTAAGCCGTGACCTCCGAATTCGCCCACTACCTTGATAAAAGGGTCAAAGCGGCCATTGGGGCCTTCATGAAAGGGGAAATCGGGTTCAGGGTAGGCGTGACGATCGACGATATGGCCCACGGGCCAGAAATTGCCCCCACTGGCAACGTTGACGAGGCGGCTGGGATCACGTTTCACCGTCCATTCACCTACCTCAACGGTTTGGTGTTGGCCCCAGGCTTCATTAAATGGCACCCATACGACAATAGATGGGTGACTCTCTAACGTTGTGATCATGCGCTCTAACTCTAACATGTACTGAGCATGGGGTTCAGCTGGCCATGTGGCGTCTTGGGGGTTCTGGCCGAGGTGAATCCAGGGAGATCCGGGGCCGCCTGATACCTGATCCTGCCAGACTAACATACCAATGCGATCGCAATAAGCGTAATAGCGACGCGGCTCTACTTTGATGTGTTTGCGGATCATATTGAAGCCCGCGGCTTTGAGGTAATCGACATCCCAACGCATCGCCTCCTCAGACGGCGGTGTGAGGAGTCCGTCGGGCCACCATCCTTGGTCCAGCGTTCCCCAATGGAAGATGGTCTCGCCATTGAGAGTGAAGCGGTAGTGGCCTTCAGCATCCTTGGTGCGCCCCACTTCTCGGATCCCGACATAGGATTTGACCGTATCCTCGGCTGTCTCAATGGTGAGATCGTAGAGGGTGGGCGTGTCGGGCGACCAAAGCTTGGGCTCGGCGATCTTTAAGGTGATCATGCCCGCTCCCGCGGCGGTCGCGACCGGTTCTCCATTGAGGGATGCGGTCACGCTGGCTTCCGCCTCGGTGCCCTCAATTTGAATGGCGACGGTTCCATCTCTTTTCGATTGGATAGTGAGGTGTTGAATGTGATCGCTAGCGACTTCTTCCATCCACACACTTCCCCAGATCCCACTCACCTGGGTGTACCAGATGCCATGGGGGTACTCGTGCTGTTTGCCCCGTAGTTGATACGTATCGAGGTTGTCTTCGACGCGAACGATGAGCGTGTTGTTGCCATCGGCCTTGAGGGCATCCGTCACATCCATTTGAAACGGTGTGCTTCCGCCAGTGTGAGAGCCGACCTTGGTATCATTCACCCAGACATCAGTATGATAGTCGACGGCCTCGAAGTTCAAGAGAACGCGCTTGCCAGTCGAAGGGGAGATTGTCAGAGCGCGGCGATACCAGAGGGCTTTGTCATCATGCAAGTGCCGTTGTACCCCGGAGAGCTTCGATTCCAGGCCGAAGGGGACGAGAATCTTGCCCTCCCATTCCTCGGGACGTGAGGTGTCTTGCGGGGTGATGGCGTAGTCCCAGTGCCCATTGAGATTGATCCAGTGATCGCGGACCATCTGCGGGCGCGGATACTCCTGCCAGACATTCGCAGCCGTGACCTTGGCTCCCCATTCGGTGATCAGGTCAGACTTGAAGGGATGCTCGGCTTGCTTCGGCTTGGGCAGCTTAGGAACGTTGTTAGCATCGATAAGGTGTACATCGATGCCTTGCCCGCCAGTCGTTTGTCGGCAATGCACGGCCAACAGGTTATCACCGGAGAGAACAGCGGCCTTCGCCTCTCCCTCTAACGGAATGACTTTGTATTCGGTCACATAGCCTTTCAGGGCTGCCACGGGTTTGCCATTGAGAAAGATCTCGGTGTCCTCGTCGTGAAACAAGTAGAGCGCGGGCGTCTCGGGGACTTCAGTCATGGTGACGGTACGCCGCAACCAGATCTTTGATGTGGTCCACTCGGTCGACACGCGAATGCCGGGCGTCATGCGGGTGCCGAATCCGCCATGCCCCTTCTCCCAAGTGCGGTCATCGAACTGTGATTTTTCCCAATCATCTGCCGGCTGTCGATGGGTGTAACGCCAGGGTGGATCGTCGATATCGGCGAGGGCAAGGTTCAGGAGGCCGAAGGAAAGCAGCGTGAATACAATCTTGAACATAGTTAGGATAGGGATGGATGGTTGTTAGGAGAAAGGGAGTGGGCAGCGGCTCCGCCGACGGGGCGGACAAGGTGGCAGACGGCTTCCTTGCCGGTCGCTTGACGATAAGCACGCCCGATGCTGTCAGCAATGGCGTCTGCCTGGTGGAGGGAAACAAGAGTGATCGTGCTGCCGCCAAAGCCGCCTCCCATCATCCGAGAGCCGATGGCTCCATGATCGCGGGCGATAGCGACCAGTAGGTCTAGTTCGGGACAGCTGACTTCAAAGTCATCTCTCAAGGAGCGGTGGCTTTCGGTTAGTAAGATCCCCATGCGTTCCCGATCAGCGTTTCGCATGGCCTCTTGAAAGGCGGTGACGCGATTGATCTCAGTCACCACATGGTGAGCACGACGAAACACACGCTCCCCGAGATCCGCTTTCCGGGACTGGAGCAGTGGCAATGAGGCATCGCGGAGGAGCGGGATTCCCAAGGTTTCTGATGCGTGCTGGCAATCAGCTTTGCGCTTTGCGTATTCGCCATCTGCGAGAGCGTGTCGCACCTGGCTATCGATCACGAGGAGGCAGAGATCTTCTGGGATTTGGTGCGGCTCAATGGTGAGCGTTCGGCAATCGATTGCCAAAGCGTGTCCGTCGATCCCGCTGTTGACGGTGAGTTGATCCATGATCCCACAGGGCACGCCAGCGAATTGATGTTCAGCTCGCTGGCAGAGAAGAGCACGTTGGTTAGGTGAAAGCGATGTTCCAGAAAGGCCCTCCACCACGAGCGCTGTGCATGCTTCGATCGAGGCGCTACTGCTCATCCCTGCTCCGATCGGCAGATTGGAATCGAACGCCATGTCAAATCCGCCGCTATGGATGCCCGACGCCTGGTAGGCATGGATGACCCCAAGGACGTAGTTTCCCCATGATCCCTCAACGGGTTGGAGATCGTCTCTCGCGGCTGGGTGAATGATAGGATGATCGCGCATGGGCGCACTCCACAATCGGAAGACGTGGTCTTTGTTAGGAGCGGCGGCCGCAACCGTGTAGCGATTGATTGCTGCCGGGAGGACGCAGCCTTCCTGATGGTCCACATGCTCGCCGATCAGATTGGCACGTCCTGGCGCGAAGGCGTGCCACTCGGGAGCGCGTCCGAAGACGGCTTCAAAGTGGCTCACGACGTTGTCCAGGAGCGCGTGCATGCTCCAGAAATGGCCTCTTCAAGCCATTATTCAAGGTTGCCGGTTGGAGATAGCGGACCGAATCTTGTAGGAATCGGATCATCAATAGAGCCTTCTTTCCCTTTGAAATGCATGCACAGGCATCTCCTAATGTAGGTTGACGATCAATCTTACCATGACGCCGTCTGCACATCGCAAGCGCATTGCCTTGCTCGTGGAAACGTCCTTGGCATCAGGGCGCGAGATCCTTCGGGGCATCGCGCGCTATGCTCGGGAGGTGGATCATTGGCAATTGTCACATGCCGCCAGAGGGCTCCATGAGAGCATGCCTAGATGGATGGATGATTGGCAAGGAGATGGCATTATTGCTAGGGTTCAAGACGATGACATGGCGGTCTTTCTTGAGCAAAGTGCGATTCCGGTAGTTGATGTACTTGGTGTCATCGCAACGCGTGGTTTCCCTCTCGTGCATGTCGATGATCATAGCGTCGCCCAAGTGGTGGCTGATCATTTCAGTCAGCGAGGTTATGAGCATTTCGCCTTCTATGGCATCCGGGGTGAGAACTGGTCGGAGCGGAGACGCGATGGCTTTCGATCGAGTTGCGCAGATGCGCGGACGTTCAACGTCCTTGAGTTGGGGCGAGACCAAGAAGGAAGCAAGGATGCGTGGAAGGCATTGTGCACGTGGTTGGGTGGTCTCCCCAAGCCAGTGGCCATCATGGTCTGCAGTGATCAGTGGGGGCTAACACTGCTCGAAGCCTGTCGCGAGCAAGGCATCCCTGTTCCCGAAAGGATTGCGGTGGCGAGTGTGGACAATGACGTGCCTCTCTGTGAGATTAGCACGCCAACGCTAACAAGTGTGCGAGGAGGCCATTTCCGTGTGGGCTATCAAGCGTCTCAACTGCTCGACGAACTCATGAGTGGCGGGAAGCCGCCCACGCGTGCGGTGCTCGTGTCTCCCACAGGCATCGTTGCGCGGCAATCCACGGACACGGTTTCCATCGACGATGACGCGGTCGCCCATGCCCTGCATCACATCCGCGAACACCTTTCCAGCCCACTCTCCAATGAAGAGATTGCAAGGGAAGTTGGCATTTCACGCACCCAATTCCAGCGACGTTTTCGTGCGACCATGGGCACCACCATCCGTGACTATATCGTGCAAACGCGCCTTCACCGGGCGCGCATGCTGATCGAAGGAACGGACCTGCCACTCAAATCTATCGCCAAGCAGTGTGGGTTCCGGCACCAGGAATACCTGGGCCAAGTCATCAAGAAGCACGACCACGTGACGCCAGGCGAACTCCGCGCTCAGGCGCGCCAGCAAGGGATCGGTTAAAATGGAGCGATGAGGCCTTCAGGTGGATTTGTGACTTGAGTAAATGGTCAATTAGGGGCGCAGGCGGAAGAAGGAACGCTGTGTTGGACGGGTGATTCTGGCACCTGCACTTGACGCTTCGGGGACAGGTGTCCACGTCCCCGGAATCATCGTGTCTGATTCTTCCAAGAGCCCAGTGATGTCCGCTGGCCAAGTGATGTTGAGGCCGCCGTCCTCAAGGCGTTGCACGGTTAAGACGCCATTCGGAAATGGACGCTGGTCAGGCACCAGGGGATTGGTACCGAGCCGGAACTCGGTGCCATCATCGACTCCATCGTCATCGGTGTCTGCCACTGCTGGGTTGGTATTGAGAGCAATTTCTAGAGCGGTGCTCAACCCATCGGCATCAATGTCGTTCGTGTCTGCTCCGGCGGAGACGATGCGTACGCCCATGGCATGAGAGAATGTAAGGGGGCGATCCAGCACAAGCGAACCATGTGCGGCCACCGTGCGGTGTTCTTCATTGGCCCCGCCGGGGTCAATGATGATGTGATCGCCAATCTGAAACATTTCCTGCCAATCAAAGTCTAGCAAGTCCTCAATGATGGGGATGCGAGTGGTACCGGAGACGACGCCTGCGCTCATGAAGGTTTCTGGCCAGATGACGATGCCACTATCATCGCCACAGCCTTCAGAGGGATTCGCCTCGCTCCAACTGCCATCCTCGTTCTGCTTCTCGAAGATCGTGTTCCGGCTCAATCGATAGAGGGTCCCACCCGTCCGAGCGGTGGAGATCGTACATGTGGCGATCAGGTTTGTGCTCTCTGTGATGTCGCTCGTCAATAAAGCGTCACGGATGATAGAGGTAGTAGGCTTGACCACTGGCGGGTTCACCACATCGATGTCATCCAAGTTTCCACGCATGTCTTTCTGGAAACGAATGACATCGTCCACGTCCGCCGTGCCGCCATCGACCCACATGAAGTTCTTCAGAGGGTTCTCTGCTGTGATGGTTCTGCTAGGGTGAAACCAGCCGACGCGGCGTTCGCCATTCACATAGATGATGAGAGGTTCCCCACGCAGCGCGGGATCGGGATGCCAGCGGTGCGTGCCGTTGTTTACGAATTTCTGATACAGTTTATCAATTGTTAGGGTACTGCTCCAAGGATGTTGCGCTTGAACGCCGTGGAGCATGTTCTTGGCCACGGTCTCGGAGAATTCGCTGGCGATGGGCAGGGCTGATCCATCTGCTAAGCCGACGGCAACCGTGTCAATATCCCCTGCGATCCGGCGCATGGCACCACTTCTCGTGGGTGTTCTTAAGTCATCTTCCAACCAACATTCGTAATACTGACGGCCTCCTTCGAAGAGATCATTGTCAGGTGGATCGTTCACTTGGCGCAATTCGAACTGGCGCGCATCAAGGATGCCGGGGCCCACGGTATCCGCATTGATATCAGGCTGAGGCACGCTGCCCCGGCGGGGAACGCCGAGGGTGCCCTTGCCGATTCGACGGCCGTCCGAAACGTCGAATTTCATGCCGCCACTAAGGCCAAAGAATTTGGATTCTTCGCGATCGATGACCCTGCTGTTGAAGTCTTTGTGTCCATACCATTCTTCCCAACGATCGGCATGGCGATCGAGTACGCGATTCTTGGTGACTTCATCTGCTCCTTCCAATCGTTTGATCACGACGTCCCTAGGAATGGGTTCGGCCAACAAGGTGGCTCCGCGGTCCCCAGCCCCGACGCCGTTGGCATCGCCATAGCCGACGCCATCCCGGTAACCGAGGTATTTCACATCGTCGGCATTCACATTCTTGGGTTTGAACGTCATGGGCTTGGGCACGATGCCGAGCTGGGTCTTCATCCACTCGATCGTTTCATCGGCGCGTGAACGGATGGCGACGAAGATGGGCATGCCCCCATTCTTCACGTCGGTCATGCGAATGAGATTGCGATCGGAGACTGGGTCGACGCCCCAGCCATCGACCGCGTGTTTCTGTGTCAGGGGGGTGGAGGCCGGTAGGGCCTTCATTGGGTCTGGCATCTCTGTGATGCGTGGATCACCTTGGCGTTGCATGAATTGCACGGCCGCATCCGCCTCCGTCTTGCCCCGTGCCAGCAAGCGCTGCTCTCGTAGGGCGGCTAGTTCCACCAGTTCCCTGGACCTTGACACTTTCGCTGTCCACGAGGCGATGGCGAGAGCCGAGGCGGCCTCTTCAATCGCCAAGCCACCGATGGGGCGAAAGGGCTCGCCTACGATCTCGGCCAATTCCATGTTGTAGCCATAGCCTGCAGCATCATAGGCGCGCTGCTCATACTCTTCTATCCTTACCATGTAATCAGTGACACTTCGATTGACGAGTTGACGCACTTGCTCAACCGACTCGAAATGATCGCCGTAGTAGAGTGCTAGTTCGTCACCGATGAGGCGCAGATTCTGCTCCCGCTGGCTGGTATCCAATCCTGCCCAGACATCGATCTGAAGATCTGTCCAGGCCCATAGATAGCGAGCCGCATTGTAAGAAGCGATGCGTTTCTCAACCTCAAGGCGGCCCCCTAGATTGGCAACGCCGTAGAATGCCGTCGGCAGATTCGCCAACATGCCAGGCATGGCGGCGACTGCTTCACTTGCGCCACCGACAAGGTTCTCCAGCGATTTCCCGGCGGAAATGGCAACGAATTGCTCCGGCGTGAGCACATTCGTGGGGCGAAGGTCGGCCTCTACCGCTGCCCTCAGAAACGTCTTGCCCGCCACCTCGAAGCTGCCGTTGCCCCACTCTACCACCGTGGAGGTGTTGTCCAAATCGCGCGTCTCCGTTCCGTCCGCACTTATAATCTTACCAGAGGCCGCGAAATCAATGATCACGGATTGGCGCGCCATTTCTCGTTGGTCAAACCCTGGCAGAGACACCGTCTGCACCCGCAAGCGGAAGCGTTCTCTCTCACCTGGCTCAAGGACGGGATTGAAGATTCCTGGAACCCCCACGGGAGGAAGAGCGTCCTCAAGCGCGACTGGGCCACGGGGTAAGCCCTGCCCCGAACTGAGGACTAGCAGGGGATCGAGAATCAACGTTTCCGTTAGCGAAACATTCTCCACCACTCCAGTGATCTCGACTGCTTCACCTTCCGTGATGCGAGGGGGATCGTTGACGACCTCAAGTTCGATTGAAAGGACCACTTCGCCTTTGATGTCAGCCACATTCGTCCCGCGGCCGGTGATGGTCGTGCTCTCGTCTTCGGGAGAGGCCGTGATGAGTGCCGCCAGTTCAAACGTGCCGGGGCGTGTCGCGGTGATGGTCACGTGAAATTCGCCGGGGTCTTTTCCCGGCTGCAGCGTCTGTGGCAAGGTGCCAATGATAGATCTCTTGGAGACCCAAACGGGAGCTGGCACCGGCTGCGGTTGGACATCTTGCCAAGGCTCGGATTCCAGTCCAGTGGCCCCGACGAGATCGATGTCGATACCGCCATCACTGGCGTCGAAACCTTGCAGAGTCACATTCTTAATCGGCTCACCCTTCTCTGGAACGGACACCTGTATGGTTGCCTGGAATTCAAGGGGTTCGAAGCCACTTGGGGCATCGGGATCGCCACTTTCCTTAGGCTTCAACGTCAACGCGTCAGCTTTTGGAAGCTCGATGGCAACTTGGAAGCCTTGGACAGATCCATTCAACTCGGCCTTGTTGGAAGTGATGGTGCTACCATCGGCCTTCTCGGCAGTCACGAGATGATGGCTCACGGTAAAGCGGCCTGGGCGCGCCGCTTTCAGCGTCCAGTCAAAGGCCACTTCCTCGCCTGACCTCAGGCTCCCAATGGCGGTGGACTCAGGAACCTTGGAGATTTCGAAAAGATCAGGAATCTCCAGTCCGGCGGGATCTGCGAACCTGACGTTGGTGAGATTGTCAGAAAGGGACCGAGGCGCCTTCACCAGCAAGCGGACCGTGGTTTCGTCTCCGATTGCCAGGGCACCTGTTGATTCACGTCCTACTTCTGTCAACGTCACGGTCAGCCCATCATCCACACGGACCCCTCGGTCATTGGAAAAACTCACGCGGCTGCCATCGGGTTTGATCGCTGTGGCCTCGGCAGCGATGCGAGCCAAGCCGGCACCGATCAGCTCTATCGGAATCTCAAACGTGCGCCGCGGATCCTCGGGAGTCAGCGTGAACGATTCAGGAAAGTCGATCCATGGCACTTTGAGAATGTGCTCATCGGTCGATGTGAGTGGGGGCACGATTTCGATCGTCCGCGATTCCATCTCTTCCGTGAGGAAGAAATTCAGAACGAGTTGATTAGGCAGACCAGCAACGTAAGGCGTCTCGGAGTCGGTGAACCACATGTTCACACCGGGGTCTTCCGGTGCGTCGCGCGGGAGGACCGTGGTATTCGATTTGCTAATGTGGATGCGTCTGGGGGAGTCTGGATGGTCAGTTTCGACTGTTAGGGTGCAACTAGCAGAGGCCGCGAACTCGGTGATGTCGAAGAAATCGAGGCTGCTTTCCGCTCGCACCTTGACCGCATAGGTCATGGAGATGGAGGAAGGCGCTTCTTCTTTCCAGAGATAAGCCAAGCTATTGTCATAAAGACTCGTTCCATTGATTCCCGTGACCGAGTCGGGAATGATGTCCGTCCCGTAGGGGTGTTGGATGCCGAAGGAATTCCGGACGACTTTCTCATGCGGGTAGTTTGTCAGCTCGACTTTATACTCCAAGATATCGTCTCCTTTGGCCGAGGTGACATCTGATAGTAACGTGGTTGTTAGGCGGTTGTAGAGCCAGTAGCCCTCTTCCGTGCGCTCAAGGTTCTCCGAATTGCCATTGCCTTGTGCCGACATGCTGAGCGGCATGTTCCAGGTAGGAGCGATGTGCGGAAGCTCAGCAAGGGAGGCCGTCTCAACAACGAGCCATATTTCAAAGCTATTGGAATTCTGGAAAGGGTCATTCTCAAGATCTCGTGTGTAGGTGAGCGTTAGGGTGCCGTCGTTCTCTGTGATCTGATAGCCGTCCTCGCGTGAAGAACCGATGATATCATCAACGCGATGACTCACGTAGGTCACATGCTGAGGCAACGTGATCGAGGCAGAGCCGGTGTCCGCAAAGAAGGACGTGGTGCCTGAGAACTTGATCGACATGGTGCGACTGGGCTCAATCATGTGGGTGAAGGTGACATTGTTCCGCACGTCGTTGGTCCAGAACGAGGCCTTGAGTGTTTGAGCAGATAGCTTAGGGGCAATCAGCAAGAGAAGTGCTAGCAAGAGAAGCACTTGAGTGCGGACGATGCATGAGTTGGGGGGAGCGCAGCCGACTGCTGTATGATGTTTCATGAGGGTTGGCATGAGGTTCTTCATCATTATCGGAAAGTGATTGCGGATTGGCAAACGAACACGAACTGCTGGCTCGGGGGTTGCTGTGGTTAAAGCTGGAGGAATTGGAGGGAAAGTGTTAGTAAGCGAGAGCCGTCCCTGCAGCGGAAACACCACAAGCCAGGTGATCTCGTGGGCCTGCCCAACGGTAACGTCTCTTCGCGTTCAGTTTCGACCAAGACACTGTGGAACGCGCCGCCTGTCTTCAGAATCAGCGCACGCTGAAGTGGGTGAGTTTCCGTTGGGGCAATAGAGACGCGTTTTGAGTATCAAACGTGGGCCCAGTGGGGCGAATTTGATCTCGGTCGACCGTGAGCGTGGCCGTGACCTTGCACAACTCTGTGTAGAAGAGGGAGTGGGCAGAGAAGGATTCGAACCTTCGAAGGCATAGCCAGCAGATTTACAGTCTGCCCCGTTTGACCGCTCCGGAATCTACCCTTGTTGTGTTCCCGTGCCGTGATGGACGGGAAGGGGATTAATGGTCAAGGGAGGCGGTTGAGCAAGGGAAATCTGGGCTTACCAGATCTTTTTCCAGAGGCGTTTGGGGAGGTTGTCCTGCTGGGTAGTGGGCATTTCCTCGACTTGGAGTCGACGGACCCGTTGGCGAAGGATTTCTGGGGATTCGGCGGGATAGCGTTTGGCTGGGCCGAGGCGGGCAGAGAGAATGGCGATGCGCTGGTAGGGGTTGTCGTTTTCGTCGGCTGGGAGGGTGGAGAGCTTTTGCAGGGCCGCGAAGCCCTGGAGGACTTGGCCGAAGACGGTGTAGCGGCCGTCGTAGCGGCTGAGGTCGCCGGTGGTGATGTAGAATTGGCTGCCGCTGGAGTGGCGCTGCGGATTGGCCGCATCACCGAGGCGGGCCATGCCGACCGAGCCTAGTTGGTGCGCACGTTTGATCTCGGCGGGGAGCGTGGTGTCGAGGCCGCCTGTGCCCCAGGCGGCGCGGGTATCGGGCTGTTTGGATTGGGGGTCGCCTAGCTGGACAAGGTAGTTGGGGATGACGCGGTGGATGGCCATGCCCTCGTAGTGGCCCGAGCGGATGTTGTTCTGAAAGTTGGCGACGGTGAGTGGAGCGTCTTGAGGGAAGAGTTGGATGACGAGACGCTCTGTCCGCCCGAGGACATCGATTTTGAAGATGGCGGCGTTGTTTTCGAGATCGGGTTCTAGCGTTCCTGGCTGGAGGTGACCGGTGGGAGAGGGCTTGTCTTTCTTGCCGATGAGGACGATCTCAGGGATTTCGGGGACCATGTCCTCCACTTTTCGCATGACGGTGCATGCGGGGATGAGAGCGATGGCAAGGGCGAAGAGGGTGATGCTGGGGTTGCTCCGGTGCGACTTCATGGATGGGTGGTTGATGATGGGAATGGGCAGAGGGTGAAGCGGAGGGAATGGAGGGAATGGAGTGGGGTGCCCTCTCGAATATGCTGAGTTTTGACGTAGGCCAGGGCAAGGAATTCCTCGGCATCGGGAGCATGGGCGGCGATGCTGGTAAGGGTTCCTATGGGCTTGTCGGGGGCCCCGGGCAGGTGGAGCGGTAGGGGCAGCTTTATGAGGTTTGTTTCGGCCTGCTGACCTCCTTTTAGGAGGCAGAGTAGGCGGTTGGTTTTGCCGACGGTGCGCATGCGCGAGATGATCTCTTGACCGATGTAGCAGCCTTTGTCGTAATGGATGGCGCGGTCTTGGAGGCGCGCTTCTGGGGGAAGGATGCCTTGTATGAGTTCTTGATCCCACATGGGAATGCCTTGGGCGATGCGGAGGCCTTCCAGTTCAGGAGGTGTGGGGAAGGGGAGGTCGAGCGCCTGGACGCGATCTTTGGCCGCGCGGGGGATCCAGAGGTCGTGCCCTGGTGCGCCGAAGCGTGGGTTGGCGATGAGCTGGTGAGGAATGTCTTCGAGGGCTTGCCGACTCTCGACGTTGAGTTCGAGGAGATGGAAAGCGATCCAGTCATCGGTGATATCGGTGAGCTGAGCGTCGTCGGCGATGATGTAGCGGTCGAGGCGTGTGAAGAGTGATTCACGGAGGGCGGCGGGGGCGTCGAGGTAGAGCGCTTCGGGATCGCTTGCGATGGCGGCGAGGTGAAGCTCGCCTTCGAGTTGGCCCTTGTGGTTGGTGACCACGGCGTAGCGGGCGTGATCGGGTTCGAGATTGGCGACTTGATTGGTCACTTGCCCATTGAGGTAACGGACGCGGTCGGCGCCGGTGAGGCGAAAGCGGGCGAGGGGTAGAGGGTGCATGGCTGGGGTGTGAAGAAAGAGATAGCGTGTCCGCGGGGAAATGCGAGGGTTGCGACGACACGCATTGTGGGCGAAGGCGGCGTGATGAGTTGTCGCGGTGGTTGGTGGAATGATCCGCGCGTGCCCTTTGATCCGGCGCGCTGCCCGTTCTTCTATGGATGGGTGATCGTGGCTGCGGCGACGATGGGAATCGTCTTCAGCATCCCGGGACAGACGATGGGGTTCAGTGTGTTTACAAATATTCTCATTCGCGAGCTGGGCTTGACGCGGGTGCAATTGAGCGCGGCTTACTGTGTAGGGACGGTGATGAGTGGGCTCACGCTTCCACTGTTGGGACGGTTGTTTGATCGCTTTGGGGCTCGGCGGATGGTCGTGGCTTCGGCAGCCACGACGGGAGTGGTCTTATTATACTTGAGTCAGTTGCGATGGGTGTTGGCGTTCTTAAACCAATTGTTAGGGGCTTGGGTATCGGCGACGGTGCTAAGTTTTTTAGTTATCCTGATCGGTTTCTATTTGATCCGGGCAGCGGCGCAGGGGGTATTGACGATGACGAGTCGTAATGTGGTGGGGAAGTGGTTCGATTATCATCGAGGGACGGCGCTGGCGTTGAGCGGGGTGGTGACGTCGTTTGCCTTTTCGATTGCTCCGTGGGGATTGAATCGGATGATTGGGTGGTTTGACTGGGATGGTGCGTGGTTCGTGATGGGCGTGGCGACGTTGGTGGTGATGGTGAGTTTTGGGTGGGTGTTTTTTCGCGATAATCCAGAGGAATGTGGATTGGTCATGGATGGAGTTGCACACACTCGCGAGCGGAAAGCGCATGTGGACACGGTGATCTTTCGTGATTACACGCGCGAGGAAGCCATGCGGACGTGGGCATTCTGGGTTTTCAATCTGACCTTTGTCTTTATTGCCTATTTGCACACGGCATTCACGTTCCATATCGAATCGATTGGGGAAGCGGCGGGTCGGAAGGCAGAAGAAGTGTTTGCGTTATTTGTCCCCATGTCCGTGGTGAGTGTTTCTGTGAATCTATTGAGTGGGTGGCTGAGTCCGCGGACGCGATTGAAGGTTCACGTCATGGCGATGAATGTGGCGACATTGGTGGGAGTCATCGGTTTGGTGGCTTTGGAATCTGCCTGGGGGAAGTGGGCATTGGTGTTAGGTAATGGGGTAGCGGGTGGTTTTTTTGCGGCGTTGACGGGTATTGTGTGGCCACGGTTCTTTGGGAGGCGTTTTTTGGGAGCCATCAGTGGCGTGGCGATGGCGAGCATGGTGATCGCCAGTGGGGTGGGGCCATTGTTGTTCGGCATGGCCTATCAGTTTTCGGGCAGTTATGATGCGGTCCTGGCCTGGTCATGTCTGTGGCCTGCGGCGTTGGTCATCGGCGCTTTCTGGGCAGATAATCCACAGAGGAAAGGTGATGAATGATGATGAGTTGCGGCTGAGTGGGCTGCTTTTGGGATGCGATGGAGGGGGCTTCTCGGTTGGTGTGGTGGGCGTCGCTAGGCTAACTAGGTGGTGAGGGACCAGGGGACTTCGGAGAGGCCTTGAGGGTTTCCCAGGACGATGATGCGGTCTCCTCGTTCGGCGCGGATGCGGTGTGTTCCCGTGAAGGAGCCGAAGGCGGGGAGAGTGGCGGCTTCTTGGGCGAAGTGATAGGCCGGGAGTGAGAGTCGGGGAGTCCTTCGCGAGGTGGAGAGTTGGACTCTTGGGTGGATGTGGCCACCGATAACGTAGCCGTCAGGGTGGGGCTCGGGGTGGTGCTGGAAGCGGAAGGGGGGGCGGCAGAGGTGTTGTCGACAGTGGGTGATGCTGAGAGTGGCGCTGGCAGATGGGATGGCGCTGTCGTGATTGCCGAGAGTGAGGGCGATGGAGAGCTGTGAATGGTGGGCGCGCCAGTCCTGCCAGGTGTGGATGAGGGTTGGGGTGAGGCTGTGGCGATTGTGGATGAGGTCGCCGAGGATGATGAGTTTTTGCGCTTGTGTGAGGGTGAGCAGGCGAGAGAGGCGCTCAAGATCCGTGCGATCCGTGCCGTCGGGCACGGGGATGCCGCTGGCTCGGAAGCTGGCGGGCTTTCCGAGGTGGAGGTCAGCGACAAGGAGAACGCCCTCACGTTCCCACCATACGGCGGGCTCTGAGAAGAGTGTGAGGGCTTCTCCTTGGCAGTCGATGGTCAGCGTTTCCACGCTGCCCTTGGGTCGGTGTTGGGGCTACGAGTAGATCTCGGCACCGGTGTCGTTGAATTCTTGCGCTTTTTCACGCATGCCTTCTTCGAGGGCTTCTTCTGAGGTGAGGCCGTTTTCCTCGGCGTATTGGCGAACCTCATCCGTGATCTTCATGCTGCAGAAGGTGGGGCCGCACATGGAGCAGAAATGAGCGGTCTTGGCACCGTCTTGAGGCAGCGTTTCATCGTGAAAGGTTTGTGCTTTGTCAGGATCGAGCGAGAGATTAAACTGATCTTCCCAGCGAAATTCGAAGCGGGCTTTGCTGACGGCGTTGTCGCGTTCTTGGGCCGCGGGATGCCCTTTCCCGAGGTCGGCGGCGTGGGCGGCGATCTTGTAGGTGATGACGCCTTCGCGGACGTCGTCGCGGTTGGGGAGGCCGAGGTGCTCTTTGGGTGTGACGTAGCAGAGCATGGCACAGCCGTACCATCCGATCATGGCGGCGCCGATGCCGCTGGTGATGTGATCGTAGCCGGGGGCAATATCGGTGGTGAGGGGGCCGAGGGTGTAGAAGGGGGCTTCATGGCACCAGTCGAGTTGGTTGTCCATGTTCTCCTTGATCATGTGCATGGGTACGTGGCCGGGACCTTCGCACATGACCTGGACGCCGCGATCCCAGGCGCGTTTGGTGAGTTCGCCTTGGGTTTTGAGTTCGGCGAACTGTGGGTTGTCGTTGGCGTCCGCGATGGATCCGGGGCGGAGGCCGTCGCCGATGGAGAAGCTGACATCGTAGGCGGCCATGAGATCGCAGATATCGTCCCAGTGTTCGTAGAGAAAGCTTTCGCGGTGATGTGAGAGGCACCATTTGGCCATGATGGAGCCGCCCCGTGAGACAATGCCAGTCATGCGGGTGGCGGTACGGGGGATGTAGCGGAGAAGGACGCCGGCGTGGATGGTGAAGTAGTCGACGCCTTGTTCGGCCTGTTCGATGAGGGTGTCCCGGAAGAGTTCCCAGGTGAGGTCTTCGACACGCCCGTTCACTTTCTCAAGGGCTTGGTAGATGGGGACGGTGCCGATGGGGACGGGGCTGTTGCGGATGATCCATTCGCGGGTGGCGTGGATGTTCTTCCCGGTGGAAAGATCCATGACGGTATCGGCACCCCATTTGGTGGCCCAGCGCATTTTCTCGACTTCTTCATCGATGGTGGAGGCGACGGCAGAGTTGCCGATGTTCGCGTTGATCTTCACGAGGAAGTTGCGGCCAATGATCATCGGTTCGCTTTCCGGGTGATTGATGTTGGCGGGGATGATGGCGCGGCCGGCGGCGACTTCCTCGCGGACGAACTTGGGGGTGATGTATTCAGGTATCTGAGCGCCGTGTCCTTGGCCGGGATGTTGGTGATTGAGGATATTGCGAGGACCGTTGACGGGGTCTTTCGAAGTATGATAGGCTTTCTCGCGTCCGAGATTCTCCCGGATGGCAATGAATTCCATCTCGGGGGTGATGATGCCCTGACGGGCGTACCAAAGTTGGGAGACGGGGTGGTCCTTGGCGCGGAGTGGTTTCCGCACGAGGCCGGGGTATTCCTTGAGGCGATTGGCACTCGACTTGTTCTGGTTGTAGCGTTCGGCGTGTTCCTCGCTGAGGTAGCCGTTGTCGGAGGGGGCGACGGTTCTGCCTTCGTATTCTTCGACATCGCCGCGATCGAGGATCCATTGGCGGCGGAGGGCGGGAAGGCCTTCTTCGACATTGCCGTCAAAGGAGGCGTCTCCCCAGGGGCCGCTGGTGTCGTAGACGCGCACGGGGTGGTTCTCCTCCACGCGGCCGTTGGGATGATGCGTCTCCGAGAGTTCGACTTCGCGCATGGGCACACGGAGATCGGGGTGCGTCTGTCCTTTGATGTAGAGCCGGTTGCTTTTTGGAAAGAGCGCTTGTTTGCGACGGATGATGGAGTCGTCTTCAGAGGGAGCAATCATGGATAGATGAATGGGTCAGCTTGTCGTGTCGTGAATCTCAGAGCAAGACAGGCAAGCGGGCGAACCGGCTCCCAAGGACTCCCTGCGGCGGTATGAACCGCATCAGGTTCGAAGGGTTTCCTTCCGAAGAAAGATCTCAGCCGAGGATCGACGCCCCTGTCTTGTTGGGGGGGAGGGTAAGGACGAGGTAGGGCCCTGTCAATGGTGGTGCCATGTGGGTTGGAGGCTGACTTGAGAAAGAAATGACGAAACGGGTGCTCGTCTCCTGCGTCTATGCGGGTATGTCACTTGCTGTATCTGCGAATGCTGACCAAGGTGGTGCCTCTGGCATCGCCGAGTGGGTTGGGCGGACGGAAAGGCAAATGACGATGGCGGCATCTCCAAGCAACGACTGGCCTGAGCTCCTGAAGCGGGTGCGGTCTGGGGATGCGGAGGCTCAGAAGGCTTTGGTGAGGCGTCTGTGGCCGCGGGTCTCCAAGCGCATTCAGGGGCTGTGTCCGCGGCGAGAATTGGTGGAGGATTTGGCGCAGGAGGTGTTTGCCAGAGTGTTCGCCAAGCTTTGGCAATTCCGTGGGGGCGTCTTCGAAGCGTGGGTGGACCGGATTGCTCGGAATGTGTGTTACTCTGCCTTGCGGAAGCAGCGTGTGCGACCGGAGTGGACCTTCACTGACTTGGGAGACGAGGCGCCGGTAGATCTGGCGGCGCCAGGTGACGATCTGGCAACTGTAGATGCTGCGGAAGTGCTTGCGGAACTGTTTCGCATGCTGCCTGATGAGGCGGCGTGGTTGTTGCGGGAGGTCGAGCTTCGGGAGCGTGCTATCGGCGAGGTGGCTCGCGAGATGGGGTGGACCCATGCAGCGGCTCGATTGCGTCTCTTCCGTGCTCGAAAGAAACTGAAAGCCGTGTTTGAACAATGGAATCGATGAAGCCGCAGTCTCCTGAAGCATTCCTGGCAAAAGTGCGAGAGCGCTATGGTGAGCGTGTCCCCGAAGAAGGGGCGCTGCCCTTGCCGCCGGGATTCGCTGATCGCGTGGTGGCGAATCTAGCGAAACGTGAGAAGGTGTCTCGGACTTTGGTATTGTGGGAGAGGGCGAGTTATGCGGGGGTGGCTCTGACGGCGTGCGTGGCAGTAGCGGCTTGGATGACGGGACATACAGTTGATGTCGATACGGAGGTCATGGCAGGGGCTGCAGATCCTTGGCTGGAGATGGAGATGTTGGAAATACGTTCACATGAAGGTTGACTGGGCAGTTTTGCGAATCTGTCTGGCGCTCATCGCGATCTTTGCGATGGGCGTGCTTGTAGGTAGGCTGACAGATACTCCCGAAGCGGAGGCGGTAACTCTGGACGGGGGTGCAAAGTTAGACCGAGTGAGTCGCCGGGTGTTTCGTCGTTATCAGGAGCTCCTGGAGTTCACAGATGAACAGCGCCTCACCCTGCAAGAGCGTTTCGTGGCGGTGTCGTTGCGGATGCGCATCCTGCCGAGACGATCGCGTGCTCGTTTGGTCGTGTTGGAAGATTTTCACCAAGAGATCGCTCCATTCCTGACAGAAGTGCAGCGAGAGAAGGCGGATGCGATTCTTGAGGACGCGCGGGCATTGGACCGTGTGGATTAAGATTGCGTCCTTTCCATCTTTCTTTGAAACGCTCGTCGATCGTGGGCGTCTGTCGGGATAAGATGACATGGAAATCTTTCTTAATTCTGATGGCGATCCTCACCAGTATCCCGGCGGTGGCGTTGGGACAATCTGGGGGTGCCTACTGGTTGGATCTCTATCAACTGGAGAGTTGGGAATGGGACATCGATCATGATCTCGATGGGCTCACGGCGCGAGATGAGTATCAGATGGGAACGGATCCAAGTGTCTGGAACTCCCCCGTGACGCTGGCATTTGTGGGAGAGTCGGCGACGATGCTAGAGTGGCTCTCGGTGGAGGGGGTGCGCTATCAAGCGGAGACCTCGGTCAATCTGACCGATTTCGATGCTTTGGGGGAGGCGATTCTCGGTGATGGGCAAGCGGTGGAACTCGTGACGAACCTTGATTTGGAGGACGAAGATCGGTGGTTTTATCGACTGAGGACACTGGTGCCGTTGGATGGTGATGACGATGGTCTTTCATCTGTGGAAGAGGCTTTGTTAGGCACGGAGCCGGATAAAGATGATACTGATGGCGATGGACGGCTGGATGGCGAGGAGCTCTTCGTCACGTTCAGCGATCCGCTTGTCTTTGATGCTCCAGGGGGAACCATTCGGGGCTCGGTTTGGTACGATCCGAATGGCGATGGCGATGGCAATGATAGCGCACCGATTGCCGAAGCTCGCGTGTATCTGGATACCAATTTCAATGGTCGATACGATATGGGTGAACCCAATGTGATGTCTGACGCCGCTGGCGACTATGTCTTCACCCACGTGGCTCCTGGTCTCTATCATGTGCGCCAGGTCCTTACGCCGCCACAAGTACAAACCTTTCCGCTTGGTGCTGGCATTCCTACTTTTGATCTCCTCCCTGATGAAGTGATCAACTACACGCACGCTGCAGCTGGGGAAGGGAATTTGGATGAACCTTATGGTGAGAATGCTTCGGATGATGTGAGCTTGTGGGGGGTAGTGGAAACAGGTAATCCCTTCGCTGAGCCGGTCTCGCCAGAGATTGTGTTAGATCCTATCGGCGTGCGAGATGTGGTGCCTCCGTTATTCACCTATTATGGTAGTGCCTTTCTTTCCTTGCCCATGGGTGCCCAAATCACTGTGCGGTTTGATGAACCGATCATTGATGGACTAGGGCCGGACCTTCTGCTCTATCCTCCGATCCCTGCGCCATCTGCTCAGCCGGCGGAATTGGTGGAGGTATTCATCGGTGGGGAGGAAGGTAGTCTTACATTCATCGACACTCACTATCAATCTGACGGTATCTTTGAGATCGATCTTGCTAACTATGATGTGCCTGATCCGATTCATTATGTGAAGGTGCATTCACTCAACAGCTTGGGTTCGTGGAAGGGATTTGAGCTAGTGGGGTTTGGCGCTCGCAACGTGGCTTATCCTGATCCCGATGCCCATGTGGTGGAGGTCATTGGGCAAGAGGTGCATGCGGACCGAGACTTTGGGCGGTATTCACGGGACTTGGAGCCCACGGTTATCATCGGCCTGAAAGACAATGAGCCTGGCACTGAGGGTATCCTGGTAGGTGAATCGGCGAGTGTGAATGTTCGCGTGCTTGATGACTACGGGGTGGCTGCAGTGAGTTTGATCATCGACGGCCAAGAGGTTGGCCTTGATTCTGAGAACCGTGCCACGCTAGTGCCGGCCCACCCTGGCGTGGTGCATTTGCAGGCGACGGCGGTAGACACTGGCGGCAATATGGTTTCGGAGACGGCGCTCGCCTACATCCGTGACGAGAATGGTTCGCTCCCATTCAACTCTCAGCAGGCGGGGGTGCGTGAATCATCGGGGCCGGGAGCCCCCGCTGTCCGCATCGTCTCGCCAGAGGCCGGAACGGTATCATCACAAGATCTCACGATTCTTGCGGATATCTTGGGGGCTTCTTCTCCGGTGTCTCAGTGGGAAGTCGCTTATGCACCGGTGGATGCCGTGGATCCGTATGACTTGGCCGCCAGTGATCCGGACTATGTGGTATTGGCGTCTGGTACAGGAGATGTGTATTCTGCTCCAGTGGCCACCATGCCTTTGTCAGGATTGGCAGATGGTATCTACTTCGTCCGCGTGCGCGGAGACAACGCCTACTTTGGTCAGGTGATCGCGAAGAATGTCAGTGAAAGCGATCTTCGGCCTCAGATCACGATTGAATCACCAGAACCTTCCAGCCACGTGATGGTGATGAGTGATCTCATTGGAACCATCGCGTCCACGCGACCTTTGCGAGAATGGTATGTCGATATCGCGCGTGCGGATGAAGTGGACCCCAATAATCCCAATGCCGCGTTGGCGGAATGGACGCGACTGGCTACCGGTATGGACACGATCGAGACCAGTGCCGTGCTGGCCAGTATTGATGCCACCAGCCTCCAGAATGATAGTTACATCGCTCGCGTGGTGGCGTGGAATGACATTGGTCTGGGATGGATCGAACTCCTGCCATTCGAAGTGACTGGTGAAGCCAAGCTGGGGAGACTGCGTATCAACTACACGGATGTTTCCATTAATCTGAGCGGCATTCCTCTGGAGTTCGTACGCGTATACGATTCCTATCAGAGTGACGAGAGCGGTGAGCTGGGTTACGGCTGGTCGTTCCGCTTGCAGGACGCTGATATTCGCGAAACGGTGCCGGACACGAGCAACAATGCGCTCTTTGGGTCGACCCCATTTCGAGATGGTACACGGGTCTTTATCACGGCGCCGACAGGGGAACGGCTGGGATTCACCTTTCGTGCGACTTTTGGAGCGGGGTCGCTTTTAGGGTCATTGTATCGAGCCACCTTTGAGCCTGACCCGGGAGTTTATCACACTCTCGAAGTGCCCGAGGGTGATCAGGCTTTTCTGACACTCCAAAGCGACGGGTCTGTCTACCTCTTCTTTGTGGGACTGCCTTACAATCCCAATACCTACATTCTTACCGACCCCTCGGGTATCCGCTATTCTTATCATGAAGACGAAGGCTTTCTCGATGCGGAGGATGCCAATGGCAATGGAATCACTCTGAATTCACTTGGGGTGACTCATAGTTCCGGGCAGAGCATTGCTTTCCATCGAGATGCGCAAGGGCGGATTGAGCGGATCACGGCTCCTGGAGGGGATGAGTGGTCGTATGGCTACGATGGGAGTGGTGACCTGAAGACGGTGACGGATCCTGACGGGAATATCACGACCTATCATTATCTCAGCGATCCTGCGCACTATCTCGAGCGCTTGGAAGATTCTCTTGGCCGATCACCCGTTCGTTATGAATATGATGCCTCAGGACGCATGGTGGCGGTCATCGATGAGAATGGCAATCGGCAAGAGTTCGACTGGGAACCGGGTAGCTTTGCCGCGACCATTCGTTCGCCTCGGGGATTTGAGACCCAACTGATCTACAATGAACGCGGCAACGTGATCGAAGAAACGGATCCTCTGGGTCATGTCACCGCGTTCAGCTATAACGATCTCAGCAATCCTGACAAAGAAACCTCCATGACCACTCCGGAAGGAGATACCTGGAGCTATACCTATGATCCCATGGGCAACCGAACGGAAACGCATCCTCCTGGCGCCGTTGTTCCATCGGAACGCGCCACTTACAATGCAATGGGTCAGGTGACGAGTTCTCGGGATCGCGCGGGCAACACAGCCGCCTTCACTTACGATGAAAGGGGAAATCTCTTACAGCAGCGAGGTGACCTGCTTCCTCACTACGATGCAACCTACACGCCAGATGGGAGGCGACTATCGATGATCGAGAGTGATGCCTATCAGGAGTTCTTCCAATATGATGCTCAGGGATATCTTGAGCGTTCTTGGAACACGCATCTTTACGAGGCGGACTTTCAGTTTGATCCTTCGGGTAGTCTGACCAGCTTCTCAGATATCTCGGGCAACTCTGGAGTGTTCAGCTATGATGCGCGTGGAATCATCACTTCGGAGACAGGCGCCAATGGTGGGGTGAGGACCTTCCAAGACAACGCTGATGGCACATTCACCATGGAGACGCCGAGTGGACATCTTTCGACGGTCACGTTGGATGCCTATGGTCGAACCGAGCAGGTGACGATGATGGGTGGAGCGCAGATCACCGCCACGCGTGATGCTAGTGGAAATTTGGAAACCCTGACAGACCCATTGAACAATGTGTTTGAATTCACTTACGATGCCATGGATCGGCTTACTTCAGGGACTCGAGGGGCGGGACTAGCGGATACGTATGCCTATAACGCTCTTGGCTTCGCATCGGAGATCACGACTGCATCTGGAAAGAGGCGTGTCTACACCTATGATAGTCTTCAACGCCTTACCAAGGAGGAATGGCTCGATGATGAAGACCAGGTGATTCGAACGTTCGCTTTTGATTATTTGCGTAATGACCACAAACTCTTGACGGTGACGGAGACCGCTGCGGACGGTACGACACATGAGCATCGCTACGCGGCGAACGCAGGGCTTCCAGGGTCGATCACGGCAGAGTACCACGAACAGACTGCCTTTCGCGTGGGCTATTTCTGGGATCAAGCGGGTGATGGTCCGATCGTCCCGCGGAGCGCGCAATTGATCGCCTTGGGCGCCTCTCCACAAGTGCTTTCTCAGATTAGGGCAACCTATGTGGGGGATCTCTCGCGAGAACTCACGTGGACATTGTATGGTGCTCATGCCCCGCAGCGCGTGAGAATCGACCGCAATCCAGATGGCTCTATCAGATCCCTCTTACGGGAGGCTGGACTCACGACAGAACACTCACGGACACGCTACACGTATGTTCCCGGAGGCCCGGTGGCAACCATTCGTCATGAAGATTCCTCGGGTGCTCTGGTGCACCCCAATGCCGAGATCACGTATACTCGGGATATGAGTCATCGGATCACGATGGCCGCGCATGCGGGGAATACCATGACATTTGCTTATGATGGGATGAGTCGGTTGACCTCCGTGGGCCATTCTGAGGCTGCTTACGCGGATGAAACGTACGTCTACGACGCGGGGGGGAATCGCCTATCGTCGCACCACTTACCGGGCACGGGAGTGGTGAGCGCTGGAAATCGGGTGAGCGAGCTAGGGTCTCTGACATTTGCCTACGATGCTGATGGCAATGTGTCGAAGCGCACGGATACGGACACAGGTGAGGTGGCGATATATGCTTATGATCATCGCAATCGCTTGATCTCGGCAACGCTCCATCCCAGCGACGGTGCGGCACCGAGTGATACGGTCAACTTTACGTATGACTTTGCGAACCGCTTGATTGCTCGCGAGATCAATGGGGTGAAGACGTGGATTGTCTATGATCGGGAAATGCCGATTGCAGAGTTTCTTGATGGGGCGGAGACCGCTTCTAAGTTGTATTTCTATTCATTGGATGAGATTGACGACTTCCACGCTGTTTGCCATGTCGGAGATGGCATTTACTGGTATCTGAAAGATCATTTGGGATCTGTGAGAGGGATTCTCGATGAAGCGGGAGCATTCCAATCGTGGGTGGACTACGATGCCTATGGCAACGTGATTGGTGCGGTGCCGGCAGATTTGGGCGACCTTCGTTTCGCTGGGCGATTCTATTGTGAGGTTCTCGGCCTTTACGAGAATCGGCGACGTTTCTATGATCCTGCCATTGGTAGATTCACGCAGCCGGATCCCTTTCATATTGGAGGTGGAGATCTGAATCTTTATGCTTATGTGGGAAATAGCCCGGTCATGGCGACCGATCCACTGGGAACGACATCCGCTCTCGAATATGCACTCATGGTGCACGAGATGGTGGATGCTTTATGCACGGCCGCAGGCATCGGTGAGCAAATAGACAAGTGCTTTACGGAGTTGGCGAGGATTCTTGCGAATCCCTCTGGGGGAGGAGGCGGATCTTGCGTCAATCTGCCGGCTCCCGCAGGGCCCTACCCTATTCCCAGCTTCACGCGCATGGCAGAGTTAGCATCGGGCAGTAGTCTCGGCGGTGGCGGTGGCGGTGGCGGTGGCGGTGGCGGTGGCGGTGGCGGTGGCGGCGGCAGCAGTGGTATCAAGGGCTGCCCTTCCCTTTGAGTGTGAGCAAACCGCCGCGGTCCTCTTCAGTTAGGCATGAATTGGGTGCGTCGTGATGGGGCGCCTTTGTGAA
>JAUIAH010000066.1 GCA_030425385.1 Verrucomicrobiia bacterium
GCAAAGGTGACCATGCGCCTGTTCGTGTTATCGTCGTAAGGGCCGGGACAATGATCGTTTACATTCATGCACCCAATATCGCACATTTATTTAAGATGTCTTAACTAAATTGTGCGCCATTCCTTGGTGCGCGTCTTCACAGCCTTGGCAACAGAAGAATTGGGCATTACATGCTGTGTGGCTGCAGTTGCCGTAACGTTCGCTGGGCTCCTGACAATGCGCGCAGCGCGAGATGACTTGAGGATTGACGTGATTGATAGGGACGCCGATGCGTTCGTCGAAGACATAGCAGAGCCCGTCGAAGTCGCGTCCTTGCACTTCAGGGTCACGGCCATAGGTGACGATGCCGCCGTGCAATTGACTGACAGGGCTTGAGAAACTGCCGGCGTTTCGCGAGCGGCTCCAGGCGTGGATTCGAGAGACCCAGTCCAGCGCTTACAATGGCACCAACGAGCCGCAGGTCGTTTTGCTCTCAGCGATTGCCAACCAAGACCTGCCAAACGCACCAGCAGGTAGACGTAATAATACCAACTTGAAGGCCTACACGCAGGCGATGCGCGAGGTGGCGCATTCGGAGAACGTCGGCTTTGCCGATTTGTATGCCGATACGGAAGCGCTCTTCGCCCCGGAGGACCAGGATCAGTGGACGATCAATGGCGTGCATCTAACAGAAGACGGTTACCGGCGATGGGCGCAGATTCTCTACCGCGAACTCTATGGCGAAACGGCTCCGGAGATCAATGAGACGTTCCATGAGGTGTTTGATCGATAAAAACCGGCAGTAATCTCTCCGTTATCGTCCCCTGAACACCTTCTACTACAAAGGTGGGAGAAACAAGAAGTACGGCTACCTCGATCTCCTCCCCGCCATGCGAAACTTTGAGATCCTCACGGCGAATCGAGACGCCAAAGCCTGGGCACTGGCGAAAGGAGAGTCGCCAAAGACTGACATTGCCCAAGATAGAAATCTGACGCCGATGGAAAGCCCGCTGGCTTCGCGTGGTGCCAATGAGTGGTTGTCGCCTGCGGACGAGTTGAAAGCCTTCCGGATCGATCCCCGATTTGAGGTCAATCTGTTTGCCTCGGAAGAAGAATTTCCTGACATTGCCTGTCCCATCCAGATGCGTTGGGATGCTCGGGGACGGCTAGGGGTCGCTTGTTCGACCACTTACCCTCACATTTATCCGGGACAAGAGCCTCGAGACAAGATCGTGATTCTCGAAGACACCGATTGGGATGGCAAAGCAGTCAAATCAACGGTTTGGGCTGACATGGTGGAGCGCATGGTCGACGTGATGGCCCACGAATTGGGAGAAGACCCAGCCGACTTCAGCCTGAAGAACTTCATCCGCCCCGATCAGTTCCCCTACAAGTCTGCCACAGGCTGGGAATACGATAGCGGCAACTACGAGGCCGCCTTGAAGAAGGCGATGGACATGATCGACTACCGAGCGCTGCGCCAGGAACAGGCCGAAAAGTGCGCCCGGGGTGAGCTCATGGGCATCGGCATCTTGAGCTTCACGGAGGTCGTGGGCGCCGGCCCCGCTGCAGACTTCGACATCTTGGGCATCAAGATGATGTGCACATTCCGCTGTCGTTCGTGCTCACGGATGATGGTGTATATGTGTCGGAAGAGCCGCACTTGAGCTTGCTGAGAGACACGGACGGCGATGACAAGGCCGACGTGTGCGAGTGTTGCGCAAACGTGGGGCGGACGCTGTTCTCGGCCAGTTGGACACGTGGGTGAAGAACCTGGACGGGGCTGATGGACGCCACCGGCATCTTCAAGTGGAAGCGCTCTGGTTGTATCGCGCGTTCGACGGTCTCAATGAAACCTTGCTTGCCGAGGTGTTGCGTTCTGATCGCCAGCACGCTCGTTCTTCCGCCACGCGCTTGCTTCGATACTGGCACGAACGCTTGTCGGATGGTGGCTTGGACTACCTTCGAGCCAGCGCGAAAGACTCCAGGGCTTTTGTAAGAATGGAAGCCGCCATCGCGGCGAGCTACATTGGCACTCGTGAGGCCGTGGAAGCCATTCTGCCAGTGATAGACCAACCCATGGGAGATCATCTGAAATACACCGTGCGATGTGTCTTCGGAGCGGAGTCTGTCCTTCAGCATGTGGACACTGTCCCGGCGTTGAAAGCGCGGGTCGATGCGTTTCGCGCGCAGGATAACAAGCCAAGCCGCGACAAGGTAGTCGGCGCTCCGCTCAACGCATCCGAGGCGGCCTTTGACAACCAGAAAGGCTTAAAGCAGGTGACCATTGGCTGTTTGCCAGAGCGCCTCCTTTATACGCGGGAACGGTTTCGCGTGAAGGCTGGGCGACCGGTGAAGATTCTCTTTCGCAATCCCGATGTGGCGCCGCACAACCTTGTCTTCGTGCAGCCCGGCGCGACCGAAGAGATCGGTCTCGCTGGCAATGAAATGGCCAAAGATTCAGAAGCTGCGAAGAAAGACTTCGTTCCCAAGTCCTCAAAGATTCTCCACCATAGCAAACTTCTCAACCAGGGAGAAATGGAAGCCCTCCGCTTCATGGCCCCCAAGGAACCTGGCAGATACCCCTACGTGTGCACCTATCCAGGGCACTGGGTCGTGATGCAAGGAGAGATGATCTTGGTCGGGGAGTGAGGCCCAGTGGCATACTTTTAGAAGAACAGGATCCAGATTGAGGTTTGGATCATGCTGTCCGCTGTTTAGCCCGCACCTGATCGATCAATTCTGGCAAGCCCTCCAAGCGGTCATTCTGACGCTCATGCTCAGCTTCCGAATAAATCTCCTGCCAGAGCCGGTCGCGTTCTGAATGTAACAAGACTCGATGAACCAATTGCAGATCTTCTTCTGACATCGTCTCGATACGGTCGATCAATTCTGATAGGAGGTCTTCGGGAACGGGATGTGTGGTGGCCACTGCCCAAGATCTTATGCTTTGTGCAAAAGGCACTGATGTGGTTGCAGCCGCAGTGACGTGCTGCCGATCAATAGAACCTCAACAAATGGCTCCTGGCCCAGCCCGAGGAGAAATGACCGGAAGTTGTGGATGAGGGCGGTTGGGGCATCATGAAGAGTTCACCTGAAACCAAACAACTGAACTCCAATGAAAGCCACCAACCACCCTACCGAATCAGCATCCATCCTTGAACCGCAAGGAGCAAGCTTGGTCTGCCAAAGCGCTCTCGAAGAGACCCTTCGTCAAGGAGCCCAAACGCTCCTACAGGCGGCAATCGAGAACGAAGTTGCCGAATACATCCAAGCCCATCAACACCTCTGTGATGACCAAGGCCACCGCAAGGTCGTTCGCAACGGCCACCTTCCCGAACGCAACCTTCAGACAGGGATCGGCAACATTCCCATCCGGCAACCCAGGATCGACGATCGCCGACCCGATCAGCGGTTCACCAGTGCCATCCTCCCACCTTACCTGCGTCGAGTCGCCTCACTGGACAACCTCATTCCAGCACTCTACCTGCGTGGCGTCTCAACCTCAGATATGAGCGCAGCGTTAGAGCCGATCCTGGGCGAGAACGCCGCAGGCCTCTCTCCTGCCAATGTCGTTCGACTCAAGGAACAGTGGGAAACAGAGCGCGAACAATGGAACAAACGGGATCTCAGTGACAAGGAATACGTCTACCTCTGGGCCGATGGGATCTATTTCAATGTCAGGCTCAACGATGACCGGCCGTGTGTTTTAGTGATAGTGGGTTCATTGCCGGATGGAACCAAGGAATTGGTAGCTATCAGCGATGGAGAAAGAGAGAGCAAATTGTCCTGGAAGGACCTCCTCGGTGACCTCAAGAAACGGGGACTAAAGATCCGCCAAAACTGAGCATCGCCGATGGAGCGCTTGGATTCTGGAGCGCCCTCGAAGAGGAATATCCCACAAGCAAACAACAAGGCTGTTGGGTCCACAAGACAGCCAACATCCTCGACAAGCTCCCCAAGAAAGCACAACCGCTAGCCAAAGAACGCATCCATGAAATCTACATGGCAGAAACGAAGAAAGCCGCGTTGGAAGCGTATGACGGGTTCCTGAAGCTCTACGACGCCAAGTATCCCAACGCGTGTGCCTGCTTGAAGAAAGACAAGGATGCCTTACTAACATTCTACGATTTTCCAGCCGAACACTGGCGGCACATTCGCACAACCAACCCGATCGAGTCGACGTTTGCCACCGTGCGCCATCGAACCCGGCAGACGAAAGGATGCGGATCGAGGAAAGCCACCCTATCAATGGTCTACAAGCTAGGCCTGGAAGCCGAGAAAGGCTGGCGTCGACTCAACGGGTATCGACAGCTTGACAAAGTGGTCCAAGGAATCACCTTTGTTGACGGTATCGAGCAGGAAGCTGCCGCCTAACCAATCACAGGACTCGATTGGTGTTCCACAAACCGCCCTCATCCACAACTTCCGGTCATTTCTCCAGCCCGAGCAGGAGGACCGTTTGCGCGGATGTCTGAGTGGCCTCTCCTAGGGCGTCCAACTCTGATGTCTGCTGACCAACAGGCTCTGTGCTTCCAGTCTTCCAC
Source organism: Verrucomicrobiia bacterium (assembly GCA_030425385.1). Classification (GTDB taxonomy): domain Bacteria; phylum Verrucomicrobiota; class Verrucomicrobiia; order Verrucomicrobiales; family DEV007; genus JAACDM01. The sequence goes on from JAUIAH010000066.1 coordinate 4,527, forward strand.
TGACTTCTGCAGCCGAGCTCAGTGGATTGGGCGTGGTGTTTGGATCTCCAGTGCGGCTCAAAGGAAACCGAGGAGTGACCCCGGCGTTGGTGTACGCTGCCTGCTGCAAGATACAGATTATCGATCACACAACCTTCATCCGACGATGGAGGCCGACCAATGATCGCAGTTGAAGTTCATGTGAGGGAGAAGAGACGCAATCCATTGACACTCAGACAAGAAGGAAAAGGTGCTGTCTCAATAGGTCGGTTGCTTCCGATTCAGATTGCTCTGATGGAAAGCCTAAAGTGAAGGTTTTATCTTGAACAAGATTATGCCTTCGTGCTACCGCTCATCAGCGGAGAGGGGACGTGCGATGCCGAATCTTTTCCGCATCCTCAAACACACGTTCTAACATTTGTACTTGCAGTCCTGTAATTCAATGTCTTTTCTACGCCACTGTCTAATCTTTATCTCCTTCGTCTTGCCACTGGCTGGGCAAGAGATTGCTTACGACCGCGATCTCCAGGAGATCCGCCTGTCGATCAATCGCGTCCACGGAGAGACAGCGAATGGAGAAGGCAGTGGTGGCGGCGGTGGCGGTGGCTGTGCCATTCTCCTCGCCTCCGACACCAAGATCGAAATCTTGGGCCGAATCGAAGCGAGAGGTGGAAATGGGGGAATCGGCCTCGCATTGGGAATTGGTGCTCAAGCTGGGAGTGGTGGAGCTATCCGTTTGGTTACCCCGGCTGTTTCAGGCTTTGGTCGGCTGGATGCTAGTCCCGGAAACCCTAATGGAGGTCTAGGCCGCGTGCGCATCGACACCTCTGCTTACGGTCCCCAAACGCTGCAGATTCAAGGTGCAGCCGGTTCGATCGGAGCCAACACCGTGCTCTTCCCGAGCAACGTCCCGGATATTCGCCTCACCGCCATCGCCGGAACCGCCGTTGATCCCGAGGGCATGGATGCCATCGTCGTCAATCCCCCAGCGGACAACAACCCCGTCCAACCCGTCACCATCGAGGCCGAGAACTTCAACAGCAACGTTGTCTTCGTCGTCCAAGTTGTCCCAGAACGCGGCCCCACCACCACTACGGAAGGCACCATTGACAACACCACAACCAATCCCGCCTCCACCACCCTAAACGTCACTTTCCCGCTTAATGCTTCCGCGCAAGTATTCGTCTGGCCAAAGCAATTGGTGGCTTCGGAATGAGAGTGGTACCGCAGTGCTTGAATGGGAGAATGATGGCGCCATTGCAACACGAAACTGAGGTGCCGTTCGCTTTAGTCAGCGAAAGCGAGGGCGGCGGTGATATCTTCGTTTTCAAGGCAGGGAGTGTCTTCGCGGCTTTTGACTCCGGCGAGGTATGCGAGAATGTCTTTCACCCTGAACCGCATGCCACAGATGCAGGGTTGGCCGCTTCGCTTGCCGGGCTCGATGGTGATTATGCCTCGTTAGTCCATGGGAATGAGCACGCCCAGAGTACTGAGACCGGGACGGATAGCTCGTTCGTAGCGTCATTGAATAAAGATTACATTCAGACCAGAATTGGCGATCAGACCGTCCTTTACACACATGACGGTCTTGCATCGGAGAACGCCGGATGAAGCCAGCTCTACGCATTTTTTTAAGTACTAACACAATGAAACATCCACTCAACACACACAATCACAATAAAGGGGCGCTTTGCTTGGCGCTCTTCGGTATCTTTATCCTTTCACTCCTGAGATTGTCCGCGGCGACACAGATTGAGGTGGTGGCTTCTAAATCATACCTCAGGCCGGGAGAAGGTTCGGAGATCCTGGTTTATGCCTCGAACCCTGACAACTTTGCGCATACGGATATTGATGTTGATTTCACCATGCCGACGGGCTTCTCCAGCTCCACTGGCAGTGCAACTCCCGGTTTAACAAAGGGCTTTAGTGGTCTCACTCCTGGGGAAGAGGTTGGTTGGACGATACCGCTCCTGAATCCGGGTGAGGTGCGGCTGTTGCGAATCATGGTCTTCGCTCAGAGCGGAGGCAGTGCGCTTGCGGACGGGGCAAGTGCGAGTTTCACCATGAGTGCTTTGCGCAATGGCTCGATTGAAGATACTGCTGCAGTGTCCTTGGTGGTGCAGAGTCAGCAGGCGCTGGAGTTTGCTGCCAGTGTGCAGACGATTTCTTCCGCGCTGAATGTGCCTTATGAGATGGTGTTGACCTATGGCAATCGTGGTGTGACGCCGCTGACCAATGTCACGCTTGAGTTCGATCTTCCGAATCAGCACCTATTGGTCAGTGCCACAACCGTGCCTACCCAAGTGGGGGCGCAATTGACTTGGAATGTGGGGACGGTGAATCCCGGAGAGACGGGACAGATTCAATTGCAACTGCAGCGGACGGGAAATTTCCCGGCAGCGACATTATTGCCGTTGGAGATGACGGCGAGTGGTGGTGGTGAGACGCAGGTGTATGGAATTGTGCTTGCTCCTGGTGCTGCTAGCCCGCTGCAGTCGACGATAGCGCATGGTGGTTTGCCGATGGGCCTCGACGATGATGCGGCTGAGACCACCCTCTCACTTATCAATGATGGGTCTTTTGCTCAGACCAATGCCGAGATCCGGTTTATCATTCCTTCTTTTCTAAGGGGGGACACGTCCTGGTCAGATATGAGCATGGCAGCAGGCTTCAGCAATCTTACGACTGGAGAGTTGGCAGGTTGGGACAAGGCTTCTCTGGCGGCAAAGAAAGCGGATCATTTTCGCACCCAATTTCGACCAGCAAGTGCCTCCTCTGGATTGGTGGTATCGCTGATTTTCTGCACGCTTTCGGACAATGGCTCTTTGGCCGTGTCCACGTTGGCCATCCCGATCCAATCGGCACCAACTCTCGATCTGGAATTGTCGAGCCATGACACCTCGGTGATTGCAGGGAAGGATTATTGCTTCACGCTGTTGCTGGGCAATCGGTCGGCATCTCTTTTGTCCAATGTTCGTCCCAAGCTGTTTCTACCCAAGGATGTGTTTGGGAACATTCAATTGACGGGTGGTCAAGGAACACTCAATGGCGATGTCTTGACCTGGAATGCTCTGGCTTTGCCACCGGGAGAAGTCAGGAAGCTCGCCGTGACCGCGCGGGCACTGTCTTCGGCCACCACGGCAGATTTTGCCACTAAGCATTTGGGTGGACTCATGGTGGCGGTGGCTGAAGATGCGGGGACCAATACCCCCTCAGCCATCGCCTCCTTTCCTCTCCAAGTTGCTGAGAACCAAAGTATCGATCTCAATGTGAGTATGGTGAAGGATCAGTGGTCCGGCGAGTTGACCGAAGTTACCTTGGCAGTGACCAATCCGAGTAGCTTTACATTAACGGACTCACGCTTGGACATTCTGGTTCCCGAAGGAGCGCTGAGCAATACTGTTTGGATGCTCCCGGCTCCGACCCGGGGTTTTTCTAACATCACGCCTTCTGAAGTCATTGGGTGGGACATCGCCTCTATCGCGCCAGGACAGACGCAATTTTATCATTTAGGAATGAGGGCTGAGGATGTGGCAGGCATTTCGCGTGGTTCGGTCGTTCCACTTGCAGCCGTTTTGCGGAATGCCAATGGCAACGATGTGGCGCAGCTCAATGTAGGGCTTCCGCCTGCGGTCGATTCTCGTTTGAGCATGACCGCAGAGACGCTGCCGGTTGCCCCGGGCGATATCACGCGGTTTTCTGTTGGTTATGGGAATCGCAGCAGCCTCCCTCTCACATCGTGCCGACTGACCGTTCAACTTCCGCGCGGATTGGAATTTTTATTTGGTGATGATGGTCTCGTGCATCAGGACGATCTCAGCTTTCCGGCCGAGCATGGTGGCACGATTACCATTCTTGACAATGGCACCCTAGCTCCACACGTCGCGCATGAGGCGGTTTTCTATGTTCGCACTCCGGCGGCAACGGCGATTGGCGCGGTCTTTCCACTGAAAGCAACGCTGACGAGCAGTGAGAGTCTTACGACGTCCACGGTGGATCTGCCTGTTTCCAATCCGATTCCGCTCAATGTGGGCATCGCCACCACGGGTGATCCGCTGAGTTCCGATCTTTGGACCGAATACCAACTCACGGCGAGCAACACGGGAGCGAGCAGTTTGAGCAACATCGAAATGTCATTTCTTTTTCCTAGCTGGACTCGTGGGAATACCTCTGTGTCCACGCCAGGCTTGGCACGGGGCTTTTCCAATCTGGCTTCGGGAGAGATCACGGGTTGGGATACGACGCTATTGCCTGCTGGCGGGGTGCGGCATTTTAGGACTTGGATGACCTCCGCAGATGACTCAATCGCGGACGGCACGGTGGGGCAGATCATGGCTCGCTCCTCTGCCAGTGATGGTTCGCAGGTGATTTCTTCGATCAATCAAGCGTTCATGGATGATGCCAGATTAGACGTTGCTCTGGTGGCGAAGCGGCATACGTCACCCGTGGAAGGCACAATCGAGGCTGAGATCGTGGTGGGAAATCGGTCGACGCAGGCGCTGGGTCAAACCACGCTGCGTTTGGACTTGCCGGGTGAGCTTTTGGCCGTGAGCGATCCATCAAATCAACTTCCGCCAGTGGTTGGCAATGCCATGCGCTGGGTGCGTGGCAGCATGCCTCCAGGGGGAACGGTGGTTATCCCAGTGACGCTGCAATGGCGTCCCGGTGTCAGCGCAGGCACCCAGGCTAATCTGTGTGTGCATGCTAGAAGTGGCAACAGCAATGGAACGGCAAGCCTATTGCTTCATCCACAGATTCCCGTGCAGCATGAATTGGATTTGGTGCTTGCTCCAAACGCGGAAACTTTGAATGACAATGAGATCCGCACGATCACGGCGACGGTGACGAATGGTTCGAGCTTTGGGCGAAATAGCGTGAGAGTGGATTACTTTGTTCCGAATGGGTTTGGTGGTCAATTTGCCAATGGGAATCCACCGATGGACTTTGGTTTTTCCAATCTCACTGCGTCCGAACGTGTGGGCTGGGTTCGCACGCTGGCCAGTGCTCAGATGGAGCCGCTCAATTTGCCTCTGACGTTTGCGATCTCGGATTCGGTGCGTGCTGGGAGCGTGATTTCGGTGGCGGCTGGTATCTGGGAAGCGTCGGGTGCGAGCGATCTGAGCAGTTTTGCTTTCCGCCTCGCTTCGACGGACGTGAGCTTTAGTCCTGTGGATCCGAACGCGTCCCCTGATGCTGCTGATGTGGATGATGACGGAATTCTTGATGTCTACGAAACGGGCACGGGCATCTATTTATCTGCTTTTGATACTGGCACGGATCCGGCGAAGGCGGATTCGGATGGCGATGGCATTGAAGACGGTGACGAAAGCGAGGCTGCATTTCTAGACCCGAATCACAGGCATCCCATAGCGGAGCATGAGGGAGCGTAACTCGCTGATGACGAGTCAAAAATGCCCTCGTTCGGCATTCGTGCAATCTTAACTTTGGCTTCTCTTCGGGCTATCTATTGATGTGTG
>JAUIAH010000038.1 GCA_030425385.1 Verrucomicrobiia bacterium
AAAGCACACATCAATAGATAGCCCGAAGAGAAGCCAAAGTTAAGATTGCACGAATGCCGAACGAGGGCATTTTTGACTCGTCATCAGCGAGTTACGCTCCTTCATGCTCCGCTATGGGATGCCTGTGTATTCGAGAGCAAATTCACAGGCTTCCTGAGGAGCAAGCTCGCAAATCGCCCACAGGACTTGTGTAGTTGGTTTGAAGTTCGGCGACATGGGGTGCCGATTGAGATCTGAAAGGTGTTCTCGTAGAGTTGAAAGATCCTTCTGCTCGAGAGCGATGCTAGTGTAATTTGGGGCGCCGAGAAACGTGTATTGAAGAGTATTCTGAACGAGAGCGTTCACGTCGAAGGTAGAATCGGCTCTCCTTATGTGCTCAAGAAGATCGGACCGGTAGGCTGTAGGAGCTCGTGTCAATGATAGGGAGGGAGGCGTTCTCACGGTTCTAGCAGTCTGAGTGGCTCCTTCCATGCGGTGAAGCCTAGCGACCTGGACGAACAGGACTCCACATGCTAGCACGATGATTGCGGAGAGGGTGATCGCCACGTGGCCGAAGACGCCACTTGCGTGTAGTGATAGTCTAGCCATGGTTGTGGTGCCAATGCTGTCTGCCCGAGAACGAGCCGCTTCCGCCATGGCCGTAGCGGTGACATGGGGCGCTTTCGAGAGAAAGTAAGAGCCAAGGGCGGCTCCAATAATAGTTGGATTTCCATTGCTGCCATGCTGCTGAACCCAATGGGAGAGCTTCTGCAATGCTCTATGGGCGCGGACGCGACAACTGCCTTCAGATTTCCCAAGAAGGGTGCCAATTTCCCGGAATGAATGACCTTCGACATGGTGTAGAAGGAGAATGTTGCGTTCGTCCGCATGCAATCTCTCGAGCAAACGGTCCAAAAGATGTTGGCGTTCCTTGTTGTGGCGTTCATGGGACGTCGAGCTGGTAACGCTATCCTGGTAGTGTCTCATTGCGTTGCTTCGACGGTTCTCACTACGATTGCGTCGTCGTGCGACAAAGTAGGTCGTTTGCAAGAGCCAGCCTCGTAGGCAGGGGTGGGTGGATAGTGTTGTCGCTTTGCGAGCAAGAATGGCGAAGACTGTTAGGGCAACATCCTCGCCTAAGCTTGCATTGTCTAGACGCAGCCGAGCGCATTGAACGACGCTCGGCAAATGCCTGCCAACGAAGACAGCGAAGGCAGTCTCACATTTCGAGGTAGCGTCCATAGGCGTATGTCACGTTGCCTTAGAATCCCCGACGCTTGAAGCTTCGTTACAAGGAACTCGGAAATTCCTGCGTCACCCTTACCGGCAACGCGAGCTTACAACTCGAGGACTTCCTCAAGGTCTTGGGCGCTGAGGCCTTGCATGAGGGGTTCGTCATCGTCGAGGGCGGCGTCGATGACTTGGCGTTTGCGGCGCTGTAGGCGGAGGATCTTCTCTTCGACGGTGTCTTCCGCGATGAGTTTGTAGGCGGTGACGACATTCTCCTGGCCAATGCGGTGAGCACGGTCGGTGGCTTGGGCTTCGACGGCGGGGTTCCACCAGGGGTCGTAGTGAATGACGGTGTCTGCGGCGGTGAGATTGAGACCATAGCCGCCCGCTTTGAGACTGATGAGGAAGACGGGAATCTCACCCTTTTGAAAGCGATCCACCTCGGCTTGGCGTCCCTGCGTTTGGCCATCGAGATAACAATGGTCCATCCCAGAGGCTTCCAGTTCCTCACGGAGGAGAGTGAGCATCCTGACAAATTGGCTGAAGATGAGGACACGGTGGCCTCCTTCGGAAGCGGATTGGAGCAGGTCGCGGAGGGTTTCCAGTTTGCCTGAAGGCCGTTTGGCATTCTCTGACAACTTGGCGTCGAGCAGACGGAGATCACAACAGACTTGGCGGAGTCTGAGAAGAGTGGTGAGCATGGTCATACGGGCGGCGCCTTCACTTTGGTCGCGCGCTTCGAGGACTTTCTCACGACCGGCGCGGAGGATACTGGTGTAGGTGTCGCGTTGGGATTGCGTGAGCGGGCAGGAGAGGACTTTCTCAATACGCTCGGGGAGTTCCGTGGCGACGCGGCGCTTGGTCCTGCGCAGGATGAATGGGCGAAGTCGACGACGGAAACGGGTTTGCAGTTCGGGTGGGGCGCCGGTCTCGCTGCTGAGCGCTTGTTCGTAGTGTTCTTTAAACGTTTTCTGAGTGCCAAGGTAGCCGGGGGCGACGAACTGCATGATGGACCAGATGTCCCTGACGCTATTCTCAATGGGAGTGCCAGTGAGGGCAAAGTGATAGGTGCCGCCGACGTCGTAGGCGGCACGAGCGTTCTTGGTCTTGCTATTCTTGATGGCGCTGGCTTCGTCGAGGAAGATGGCGAGCCAGGGGTGATCCTGGAAGCGTTCGAGGTCTCGGGTGAGGATGCCGTAGCTGGTGATGCAGAGAGGGTGTTGGGGAATTTGTTTCCAAAGCTTGTCCCGCTGCGTGCCGTGGAGTTTGAGAGGCTTGAGTTCGGGGGTGAAGCGGGCGGCTTCTTGGCACCAGTTGTCTAACAAACTGGTGGGACAGACGACAAGGCTGTGTGGTTGAGCGTCGGCATGGGCGTGGTGCAAGGCTTGGATGGTGGCAAGGCTCTGCAGGGTCTTGCCGAGGCCCATCTCATCGGCAAGGATGCCGGAGAGACCGCGCTGGGTGCGGGCGAGCATCCAGCAAATGCCCTCTTTCTGGTAGTCGCGGAGAATGGAGGCGAGGTCACTGAGGGCGTCTTCGGGAAAGGTGGCCTGGGGAATGGCGTCAATCGTGCGATTGGCGAAAGCGCCCAAGGTTTCGCGTAGGTAGTCTTCCTGATCGGCAGGGATCTTGTAGCGGCCGTATTCCTGATCCGGTTCCATGTCGGCGAGGACCGCGTTGAGTTCCTCACAGGCTTCCAAGTCAACGACCACGCGCTGGCCGTTGCGCAATTTGGTATGGCTCTGGCCAACTTGAAGGAGGCGTTGGATCTCGTGTTTGGGTAATTGATAGGCGTCGTCCTCACTGCTGAAGCCAATGTCGACATCGAGCCAGCCGCCATCGGGATGCGCCACCGATTGGATCTCGGGACGAATCCGTTGAATGTCGCGCGTCATGTGAGCGAAACGCTCGCCAATGGTGACGTCCCAGCGTTGTTGTAGCTTTGGGAGGACGCTAGCAAAGAAGCTAAGTATCACCTGTTCGCCCTTGAGAATGTACTCCCTCGTCTTCTTGGATCGGACGAATCCTGCGCCGGCCAAGCGTTCGAGTGCCTTGGATTCAGCACTGTTATGGCGCTGAAAGAGGTCCCAAGGGCGGTCGGGAGCGGCATAGGGAAATCCGTCTGCCTCCTCGCCTGGGACAACGGTGGGGCCGTCTGGATAGCGTGCCTCGACCAAGGCGGCGAGATGATTCAAGCTTCCTTCTAACTGAATGGCGAACTGAGGCTCGGCATGCCGCAAATGAGGCATCTTTGGCAGGGCACGGCTGTCGAGACGGAAGGCGTCCTCAAGCGTCTCGGCATGTTGGAAAAACCAGCCCCAAGAGCGCTCGATGCCTTTGCTAGTCTCGATGGTGTCGAAGAGAGCTTCCCGGTCCGCGGAGGACAACGATTTGGTGCGCGGCACCCGGAGCATGGCTTGGCGCTCGGGTAGGTATCCCCAGGGCGCGTCCTCGCTGGGAGCGATGAGGATGCCTTCGGGGACCTCGAGTCGGAGGGAGACGCGTTCTTCCCCCGCCGGTGCGAGGACCAACGGGAGGCGGAGAGGAATGCTCTCGACGCGGAGTGCTTCATCGCCGACGAAGACGCGCGGATGTCCTTGAAGGGCGGTGAGAAATCCTGACAAATGCGCCTTCTGCAACATCAAGTGTGGTGGCACGGCGGTCTGTCCCTGCCGGTCTAGCCACGCGAGCAGAGGGAAATCGGCCTCAAATCCCGCATCCGTCTCCGCAGACTCAAGGGCAACTGAGAGGGTGCCGCGGCCGAAGCTGCGGGCAGCGTTCTGAGCAAGTCGGATGATGAGATCCTTCGTGGGAGCCTGAAATGCCTTCTTCCCTGTGGCCTCGCCCTTGTTGTTGTTGTTGGTAGTGGTGTGTTTCTTGGAGGGCTCTGAGGTCGCGCCAGAGGCCTCTTGGCCCCGAGCGATCGCAAGTCCCGCGGCAAGGGCATGTTGGCAGAGGATCCCCGATCGGCGTGCTTCTGGGCAACTGCAGAGATTCTCCACATCCGTCCGCCCCCGAATGAGCATCCCGGTCCGCTGCTGCCGCTTCCCGTCGCCGACGGTTCCTTTTACGAGGGTGCCATCGAAGCTCACGTCGGACACGCGGCCTTGCTCCACTAGCATTCGTGCTCGCTTCATGACTTGCCAGCCACCGGCCTCCATGAGCCATTTCTCGGTGATGTCGAATTTGGACACAGGATCTACTTAAACTTGCTTAACAACCTTGGGACGTGCAGGTATGAGAGGACCGCGGCATGGCCACGGGTCGGGGACATCCATGAAGATCATCGCCATTGCAAATCAAAAGGGCGGCGTGGGCAAGACGACCACGGCGGTGAATCTCTCTGCCTGCTTGGCGGAACTGGGGAAACGCGTCCTGGTGATTGATCTGGATCCCCAAGCGAATGCGACCACGGCATTGGGATTGACCCCTGATGCGGATGTGAATCTCTACCATCCCCTAGTAGAGGATACCCCTGTCGAAGAGCAAATCCGTGAGACGCATTTGGAGAATCTCTTTCTCCTCCCTGCGGCCTTGCAATTGGCCGGTGTGGAAGTTGTGTTGGCGCAACAGGGGAACCACCACTCGCGCTTGAAAGAGGTCCTCGCACCTCTCACCGAGTTGGATCAATTGGATTACGTGATCATGGATTCCCCGCCGTCGCTCGGGATCCTCATGACTTCGGCTTTGGCGACTGCAGATGATCTGTTAGTGCCAGTGCAATGTGAGTTCTTCGGTATCCAAGCCCTGGCAGGGATTTATCAGGAAGTGCTCGCCAGTATGCAAGAGGCGGGGCTCGCTCATGCCCGCTTGGAGGGCATCATCCTCACGATGTATGATGGTCGCACGCGCTTGGCCCGTAGTGTGATCGAAGAAGTGCGTAGCCATTTCCCCAAAGAGACTTACAAGACGATCATTCCACGAACCGTGCGTCTGGGAGAAGCTCCCAGCCACTGCAAGACAATCATTGAGTATGATCCTGCTGGAGTCGGAGCCTTTGCCTACCGCGCGTTGGCGGATGAGTTTATCCAGCGACGACGCGAGTATCGGGTGACGTGAATGAATGCACCGCCCTGATCCATCAGAGGGAGTCCCAGGCAGGGATCATGTGATGGGGATGATCATGGGATGCCCAGAAGAAGAAGGCGCGGTTGCCTGGAAAAAGGGGGAGGGCGTTGACACTCTCAAGATGAGGATCGTCGATGCCTGTCCAATGACGCCAAGAAGGACCGCCGTCGAGGAGGAAATAGCTGGCGTAAGCAGGCGACGGCTCTTGGCCATCACCCATCCAGAGGAGAAATTGGTCGGCCACTGACGGATCCACATTGCCAGTGAATGTTGGCGTCTGACTGACAAAGCCACGACTGTCCGGGCTGTGGGCAAAGGGATGGGGAGAGGCAAGGAGATGATGCCCATGAAGGAGGGGTTGGGCGAAAGGCGTGAGGCGGACATGCCCCGTCGCGAAATGCGTGAGCGCAGGGCTTTCTGCCGTTCGCAAGACGAACAAGCCTTCTCCCGGACGGATGCGCGCATGCGAGCGGTCGGGCAAGGCGGCATCGCCTAAGGCGGTCCAGTAGCGATGGAAACCCGCATGGAGCAGAAGAAAGCCGTCGTAGCGGCCTTGGCGATAGAACTGTAACTGGTCCGCTCCATCGGGATCACGGCCCGCTTGAAAGTGGTCCTCAGCGTAGACATCTGAGAGGGTGCGGAACGGCCGGACAAGGATTTGGGAACCGATCATTGCGTCACTGAGCGCGTTCAGGGTGTTGTCGGGAGAGGCCCAGGCGATCCCTAGCGTGTGTTCAGAGGTCTCGGAAGAATCCAATTCCAGCCGATGCCCAGCGAAAGGACCGGTGATGAATTCCAGATAGCATGGGAGGCGATTGCCACTCCCAGCAGTCCCGTTCCCCAAGGCCGCGTCGATGCCCGTGGTCGCGACGCTCACGGTCGTGGTGCTGATGTTTGTAAGCACACTAGCAAAGACAGGTGCATGCGGCAGGCTCACGCCGTGACTTTGATAGCCGGGGTGAAAGCGAGTCCGTTGCCAGCCGATGATGGGGGTGGTCGTTTCGTAGTTCCATGCGTGATGCCGAATCCTAAGACGGGCAAATCCGGCATCACTGTCAGGAATTCGGCGATCGATGTGTTCGTGGTGCAAACGTTCCCAACCATAGAAGTCGTGGATAATCTCTGGCGGGTCTATCCGCTCCCAGTGCGTCGCATCAGCGCTCACTTCGAGGGAATAATGATACTCTGTTAGCCTGGCAGGGCGTTCATACCAGAGATCGACGCCCGTGCCATCGGGGCGCGCGAGGGACTGGAGACCTAAGGTGGGCAAATGGCCGTCGTAGGGATTCATTCCCAGCGCGTGTTCAGCGGTGAGGTCTAGCAAATCACCATCGTGATTCGCGTCGGGGCGGATCTGCCGAGAAACGCGCATGGCGACAGTGTCTCCTGTCTCATTGAGAAAGAACCGATTGGCGGGGATGGGTTCTTTCGCGATTCCTGGCCCCTCCCAATGCAGGGTGAGCGTCTCCACGCCTTGGCGCTCAAAGTAGTGGATCTCGATCGGGTGCATGCCTGCGGAAAGCGTGATTGTCCCCGAGGTCTCTTGCATCCCGTGAAGGCCATCTTGGATCACCACGACGTCATCACGGATCACGAGCCGCCCGCCTTCGTCGGAAGTGAGATAGAAGGTGAATTCCCCACCGTCCACCACATTGAGACAAGCTTGATATCGGATGGCAAAGAAGTCACCGCGGCGTGCCTCGGAGAGATCGGGAGCAAGGGTCGTGCCGGTGGTGAAGGCTGTGAGCGACTCGAAATCGGGGAGGGCATCCCAATTGCCTTCATAGTAATGATAGGAAAGGCCATTGACCGGACCTTCGTTCTCGCCGAACACTTCCACCTCCGCGAGGCTCAAGTAGTTGGATCCCGCCAGCTGGATCCTCACATAGCGCCCAGTGCGGCCGACTTCGACACGTTGGGTGGGAGAGGGGACATTGGCAAAGTAGCTCTCGCCCACGCCCGCTTGTGCGCGAGTCGTCTCCAAGTCCGTGGAGGTGAATGGGGCATCGCTAGTGAAGACATAGTAGGGGGCCAGGCGCTCACCACAACAGTCGCTCCGGTTCCAAATGAGGATATGATCGATGGCTTTGATACTTCCTAGATCCACTTCCCACCACGCATTCGGGTCCAGTTCGGTATGCGAGACACTACCATGACGCCAATCGCCGTCTGCATTGCCATCGCGCACGAGATCACTGACAAAAGCACTGCCATAAGTGGACGACTGGGTGGCGGAAGCTTGGGGCAAGACCGCGTAGTTGACGAGATGATTGTGAGAGGCGATCACTTCGGCATCGGCGTAGAAGGCATCCAGAGCGTCGTCTGCCGTGACCCAGCCTTCAGGCAGCAGGCGGATGGCGACCACATAGTCCTCACCAATGCGGGCGTCGGCGGCGATGCCCAAGGTGAATGATGTGCCCGCTCTGCCTGGATCAACCTTCCGTAATCCATGGGCGACGACCCGCCAATCATCCGTGCTGTCGTGAATCCAGATCCCAAGGTCACGACGATCCGTCGTTTCGTAATCCACCTCCACGGTAATGGTCTGGGCAGCCTCGATGATTGTCGGCAATGCGACCGTATGAATCCGATTCTCCGAGGCCCCACCACCATCATTTCGGCTGACATGCACCTCCTCATAGGCAGCATCGAGGGCGTCGTCGGCGGTGGACCAGTCTAGCGGAAGCATACGCAGGGCCCAGAGATAGCCAGCTCCTTCGCGACCGTTAGGCAATAGGGATACGTCCAGCGTGGCGATGCCCACGCCTGGGGGCACCACTGTTTGAGCTTCGCCTAGGGTGGACCAACCATCAGTCGAGTCGTGAAGCCAGACATGGATCTCGCGGCTCTCGGTGGCCTCGTAGGGAATCTCCAAGGCCATGGTGTCAGGGCTGAAGACTTCGGAAGGCAAAGCCACATCGCCTAACGAATCGGTGGTGGGTTCGTCGCCTCCACCGGTATCGTGAGCGTCCACCTGACCTTCCAAGTAGAGGGCATCAAGGGCGTCGTCAGCCGATTCCCACCCTTGTGGAAGCAAGCGGGCGATCCACACATAACCGTCTCCGACACGTGCGTGATTCTCGATGAGGATCTCAAATGTTCCGGTGCCCAAGCCGGGACTTAAGGTAAGCGCGTGGACTCCGGCGGTGCGCCATTGGTCGTTCGAATCTTGCAACCAAATCCAGAGCTCATGGGCATCGGTGGATTCGTAATCAACGGTGACGGTGAGGGTATCTCCTTGAGTCACCCTGGCAGGAGCATGGAAACGGCTGAGACGATTGGCTTCAGCGACATTGCCTTCGTCAATGGTCCAGACAAACTGGGTGGTCGTGCGGTGGATGCCGTCACTCGCACCGATGGTCACGCTTCTGGATCCAAGGGCAGTCGGTGTCCCCGTGATGAGGCCGCTGGCATCCATGCGGAGTCCTTCAGGAAGACCTTCTGCATCGAAAGTGATGGGGTCGCCGTTGGGATCTGTTGCCTGAATCTGGAGACTTGCACGGGAGCCTAACAAAGTGGTTTGGTTCTCCACGGTGGCGATGCTAGGGGCTCCGTTGGGGGGCATGGTGAGGATCTCAACCGCATCGACGGAAGCCTCGATCAGGGATGCCGTGGCGACATCGGCGGCTTCGATCCTCAGGGTGATCGTTTGGCCCGCGAATGGAGTGAGGTCGGCGGTCCAGCCGGTCCATGATCCCGCGCGCGCTGAAGCCGTGCCTCGCTCTTCTAGCAAAGGTGTCAATTCCTCTCCTTCCACGAGGATTCGAAAGAAATCGGCATCGGTCGCGTTCGATAGGTGCGCGAAACTGTAGGATAGAGAAAGCGTGGTCATGCCTTCCAAAGGCACGAGAACCTCCGGCGAGCGCATGGTGGTGATCCCTCCATCGACATCATGGGAACCGACCCCGCTCCCTGCCAATGGCCCGGTGAAGAGCGCTTGGCTGCCAATGACCGCACTACCTAACTGCTGTACGACCCCACCACTGGACGTGCCCTGGGGAGAGCCGACTGCCCAAGTTCCCGTTTCGGCCGTGTCCGTGCCATTCGGGTCGGCAACCCATCCATGTCCTGGGCTGAAGTCTTCCGTCAGGAGGACACCTTGAACCCGCCAGTGAAAGGTGGAACGATCACTCGAGGTGCTGTCGGACACGGTTAGGGTGATCTGGTAGCGCCCTGCGCTCGCCTCAGTCAGCGTCCCCGAGATTTCTCCCGTTTCCGCGTTCAGAGCAAGGCCGTCGGGAAGTGGCGTGCTTGTGAACGTGATGAGGTCATTGTCAGGATTAGTGATTTGAGGAATGATAGATACCGCTTCACCAGTCCGATGGGCATGATCGGAAAGCGCACTGATCGCCACGGGGACGTTCCCAGAGGCGTCAACGACTTGCCACTCAAAGGAGACAAGAACGGAAGCGATGTCGTCCGTCACCGCGAGTGTCACCGTGTGCACTCCCATGGCGCTTTCTAGCAGAGTGCCTGAAATGATGCCCGTGGTGGCATCGACCGATAGTCCTGGTGGAAGCCCCGTAGCCGAGTAGGTCAGCGGATCGCCGTCGGCGTCCGAAGCCACGATGGCGAGCGAAACGGTGGCGGTGACGGTATCGCGTTGGTGCCCTGGATCGGTGATCACTGGACGGGCGTTCTCGTCCTGATTGAGAATGCCATCGAGGTCGTCGTCGATGCTCAGTCGAGACCCCATGCCGTTCGCTACGATGGTGAAAGTGAGGGGATTGCCCGTCGACGCCAAGGTGAGGAGATTGGCAAGCGTCTCCGTCTCGCCCTGACGATCCGATTGAAACGTGTCGGAGTTTGTCAGAAGGTAGCCTCTGGTCGATCCATGGATTCTACCCCTTACGATGAGTTCGGCATGGCGACTGCCGTCTGCGATTGAGACGAGCGTATGCACTCTGCTAGATTGGGCACTGGTGAGAAGGCCATTCAGCGTCACCTGTTGTCCCACACCAGCGTGGCTGTCTTGGCGACGCTCAGCACCTGTGAGGAGACCGTCAGGCCCTTCCAAAGTGAGCAATTCCGCGAGCATGTCTGTCTGGCTTTCCGCAGTATTCGTGCGCGCCGCCCCGTGAAGATCATCGGCTCCATCATGAAAGAATCCGAAGCCGGTCGTCGAGCCGCGGGCGAGGCTGGGCCAGAAACCGAGCCGATCATACAGGGGAGCAATGGCCGGCGCGGCGAAGGCTTGCCCAAGTTCTTTATTGGACGCGTCATTGCGCTTCTCTCCGTTGAGATGGCAGCGCAGGCAGTTATTGCTGCGGCTGTTCTGACCGCGAAGACTGGTGAACGCGGTCGTGTGCGCCTCGAACCCACTGGGTAAGGTGATGGTGCTCGGGCGTGAGTTGTCGATTTCGCGGTAGGGATTGGGCGGCAGATGGATGGTGTCGAGAAAGGCACCGAACGTCTCCATGTCCTCTTCAGGTATCTGTGAGGGGGCGCCCATGAGCGATACGAATGCCCCATTGAATTCACTCAGGTCTGCGCGATCACCTCGCCAGTGCAGTGTGGAGTAGTCCATGATGTCTTGCAACGTCTGCGTGAGCATGGGACCCTTCATGGGATGGACCGTCGTCGTGCCTGAGGTGTTGCCCGTCGTGTTATTGGCATTGAGCACGGTTTCCATCACGCCTGCTGGATTGCCCAGATCCCACGAAAGGCGATCCGTGCGCGCATCCACATGACAACTCGCGCAGGACACGTGTCCGAGTCCAGAAGTTCGATGCGTGTTGTAGAGAAAGGGGCGCCCGTCCTTGATCACTTGGGGTGTGGGGTCGTCAAATGGGATGGCAAGGGTGGTCTCGAGCCCTGACAAACTGATCATGGAAATGCTGCCCGCGAATTTGTTGAGAACGAAGCCGCGATCGTTGGCGTCATCGAGGACAATGCCCGTGGGACCCTCACCAACATCGAAGTGACCCTGACGAACCCCATCGGAATCGATGACAATCACATTGTTCGAACCCATGCCCGTGACGAAGGCGCGCTGCCCGTCCTCCCGCCAGGCAATGCCCCGGGGATCGCCAATGGATTGAGTGCGAAGATCTTCGGCCACCGTGCTGGTCGTGTAGTCGAGATGGGGATTGAGATCGTCGATCTTGGCCTGGTCCCCGGGAGTGAAGGAAGCACATTGCACACGGAGAAACACACCGTTGAGATTGGGCTCGAACCGGACCTCGTTCATGGCCTCGGTGCCCACGATGGTGACTTTGTCAGAAACGGGATGCACATCCATGGCCATGACAATATTCATGAGACGCGTCTGATAGGACACCGCGAGGGTTTGCGTATCGATGACGGCGACATCGCGATCGGGGAGGTCCCATCCAGGAACGCGATTGGTGAGACTGGCAAGGCCGCCACTCACAAAGAGAGACCAATCGCCGTCATTGTCGTCCATCCAACGCCCACTAGCGTCCTTGCGGACAATGAGAGAGGTGTTAGGAGGTTCAGGTAGGGCGGGGTTGAGGGGCGGTCGGAGATCAGCGCCATCGTTTGGAGGGGGGATCTGCCCCGCGTAAGGGCCTTCTGGTCGGGAAATGACATCTTCCGCATTCACACTGCCATCTCCACTGACCGCTGTGGTGCTATTGCCAGATTCGAAGATGGCGACGTAGACGGTCCTGCCGTCGGGGCTCACCGCGAGCGCTCGAGGATCTTCGCCACCGATGGCGATGTGGTGCGGCAATTGATCGAGGTGGGTGGGGTCGAAGACCTGAATGAGATTGGCCTCTGAGCAACTGACAAAGGCACGGATGGGAGAACCTGCAAACACGACATCGGCCGGCTCATTGCGTGTTTGCAAGGTCGCCACCACCACGCGCTGAGTGAGGTCAACAATGCTGACACTGTCCGAAAGGTGGTTCACGACCCAAGCCTCGGTGTTGGAACGCGCACGGACGGATACAGGATCGATTCCCACGGGAATGCTGGCCACCGGAACTGGACTCCCTTCTTGCACATCGAAGACTTCGAGTGCGTGTCCGGCCGTATTCACCGCGAGCAAGGTTCGTGCGTCCGGAGTGAGATCGATTGGATGAACGTGAGGAGTTTCATAGTTCACCAGGCCTTCCGTGGGCTGCGTGTCGCCGAGCAAAGCACCTCCAGGGCAGGCAAGCACAAGCAGGAAGAGGATAAGGAGGCGAAAGGGCATGATCCTGTTAGTGCGCATGGTGGACGATCTCCCCGACCCACGTGCGATAGTGGGACCCCGGGATCTGAGCCAGAGCGGCCTGAATGCGCTCTCCCTGGTCCTGAATGTGATGAATGTCAGGGATGTCCGTATGACTGATGGCCACATCGAAGAAGGCGACTCCACCGTGCCCGAGAAAGGTCTCTGCAGGCTCAGGTTCGAAGCCATGCGCAGTCGCCCAAGCGCTTACCTGGCGGGCCGCTTCGCGGCTCTCGCATCGGACGCGATGGCGCGAGCGCATCGGGAGAGAGAGATCAGACCCATTTCGGGCGAGGGCCTGCAAACTGGTTTGCAAGAAGGACGCTTGGAGGAAATCGGGCAGCGCTGGCTTTTCCAACGGCAACTGCTCGCCAGCGTGGACGAATGGGGTCGGAGCCGGCGCGGCCTCCATAGCATCGCCTTGACGGTGGTTTGGAAAAGACAACCAGATCGCGATCACCGCACTGCAGGCCACGAGGAGGCCTCGCCAAAGCGCGTGATCCCTATTCGCAATCATGAGTTCCAAGGAACATTTAAAACATGGAAATTCTAGTCGTATTTGTAGAGAACTCTTGGTTATGCGCCAATCATTCTATAATTTGCGATCAATTCAGGAGTTTAAAGCGTCCGGGAAAGAATCAGTAGTAAGCTGACTGTTCAGAGTGGCGCGGGAGCAGGGTTGCATGAACCCGCCGCCTACTTGAGATTGCCCTTCATGAATCGGGGGATCCTTGGATGTTTAGCGATTGCGATGGGTGGCGTGCCCAGTTTGGGCGCGGACGTGCTGTCTCTGCGGCGAGCCCTGGCACAGGACGTGGAGAATGCTCAGCTTTGGTATGAGAAAGCGCTCGCCGAAGAAGCCGGTGGCCGACTGCGCGTGTCCCAGAACAACCTGAAACGGGCGGCCTTGCTTTCCCCGAGCGATGTCCTGTACAAGCAGATTCGTCGCAAGCAGATCGCATGGCATTTGCGGCAGGATGAGACCTCGGCAGTGGTGCGTCTTTGTCAGGATCTCTTCCAGCGCTTTCCTCAAGATGACATGCTCAGGCGAGAGCTGATGGAGCAATGCCTAGCGGAGGGCTTGGTCCCGGAGGTTGTTGCCTTTCTCAGGACTTGGTCTGAGCAAACTGCCAGCGAGGAGATCAAGCAGCGATGTCTTGGTGAATTGGGGGAATTGTTAGAAATGATGGGGCATCGGGCCGAGTCGTTGAAGGCATTTGTTCGTGCAATGGTGCTTGCGGATCCAGAGCAGGGGTTTGCGGCAGAACTCTACCGGCGATTGAGCAAGGGCTTTCGATTGGAGGGAGATTTGTTAGGCTTGGCAGCGTTCGTGGATGAGCGTCGGCGTGAGTATCCGAACGCATTGGCGTGGGCACGTGAAGAGGCCGCGCTCTTGGTAGAATTGAGAGAAGAAGGGAAGGCCGTGGCTGCTTACGAAGCCCTCTTCGAGAAACACCCTGACGCGCGTGAGGAACGCGAGGCCTATATCCGTGCCTTGGTGGATTGGAGAAAGAGTGAAGCCGTGCTCGTCCAAACCCAGATCCTGGCGGAACGGTTTCCTGAAGATGCTGAACTTGCCTTGCTGTGGGCGAAGCGCGCGCTTGCCGTGGGCGATGAGGCGAGCCGCGTGGAAGCTGTGAGGGCGTATCTGTCGCGATCGAATGCGTCTGAGGAAGCCTATCAACGGGTCATCAGGTGGTTGTTGGCGAAGGGCATGGAGGCAGACGCAAGGGCAATGACAGGAGCATACCGGACGAAGCATTCGGCGAGCCTGGAGGGGGTGTTGATGGAAGCACGGTTCCTCCACGAGCAGGGCGAACGCGAGGAGGCCCTTACTCTTTGGCGAATGACAGGGGAGGGGGAAGATCGTGATGTTGTCAGGCGCGTGGCGCGAGAAATGGCGCTTCATGGTGAGCACGGAGCCGTGGTCGAGACCTTGCAGCCGCTGGCAGATGCTGCGGAGCCTGCATGGGACGTGGTGAGGGATGCATGCGTCTCGGCGATCGAGTTGGGGCAGTGGTCGATGGCCACGCCATGGATCCGAACCCTGGTGCGCCTATCGGATTCGCCAAGTGCGCTCGAAGAGGCGATTCAGTTAGGCTTGGAGATTGGTTCGGGGCAAACCCTTGGAAAGCACCTGTTGGAGGAACTGCACACGGCCGATTCGTTGGCCACAGCAGAAAGGTGGCTGTTGGCACGTTTGCTAGATCAGCGCGGCGACCGGGATGCGGCAGCCAATGTGCTGGAGAGGCTGGAGGCTGAGGAGGCATTGGGCGTGCATCAATGGATTGCCCTGCATCGTTCTCGCGGTCACTGGGATGAAGCCGCCCGCGTGCTTGAGGGAAGTGACCTCCAGGACTGGGAACTGCTTGCCGCGTTACACCGGCGAGCAGGGGATGACGAGGGCTACTTTCGGACTCTGGAGACCTGGCGGGCGCACAGGCCGGACGACCCCGCACCCTGGCACATGGAGGCTGCACGGCGTTTGGAAAGGCAGGAGGCGTCGCGCGCGGTGGAAGTGTTGCGTGAGGGCGTGGTTAGCTGTGAAGAGGCTTATGGACTGAAGGATGCGTTGGTGACCTTGTTGGCGGACGAGGGATACTTTGAAGAAGCGATGAACCTTTCGAGCGAGCTCTACGAGGAGGCGTCTTCTGTAGAGGAAGGTTTGTCCCAGGCAAGGCGCTTGGTGCGACTGGCCGACGCTGAGGGGCGAGAGCGGTCGGTCCGCGCGTGGTTTGAAGAGTTGCACCAAGAGAGCCCAGAATTGCCCTTGCCGCGGCTATCTCTAGCGGTTTACCATCGCTGGTTTGGCGACGAGGAAGCAGTGAAAGCATCGCTTGCGGAATTCGAGCGTATGGCTGGCGAGGATGTGGAGGTTCTGTTAGCCTTAGCTCAGCTCGCTGAGGATCGTGGAATGCTTCATCAGCGGGAGACGTGGCTGCGTCAGGCCGTGGCTCTTTCTCCAGAACCAAGGACCTGGGGGCGACTTGGCCGTGCGTTGGCGGGGACGGAAGAAGGGCGCACGATTCTGGAGCGCGGCATCCTGCAGTCTGAGAAAGAGTTCATGCGTTCAGGTGCTTATTCTTTAGGTCATCTGGCCATCGCGGAGGGATGGAAGACAGTTGTCCGTGCCTTGGAGGAGGATCCCGATCGGCTGGCCAGGGACTATCGCTTTGCTTATAGCCACGCGGTTGCCCTATTCCAGTCGGGAGAAACAACTGCGGCGCGTCGGTCATTTCTTCGCCTGCTTACCGTCGAGCGGGAGCGACGAGATAGACCGCTTCGCCATCAAGCCGACATTGCCAAGCCCATTTGGGATCCATCAGCGGATCGCTGGTCCTTGCTTCGCGCCTACCACCAAAGAGATCTTCAGATTTCGCGAGAGAATGCGTATGTCGGGCTTCATCCGCCTAACAGCCTTCAAGAGTTGCGCGCCGATTGCCTCCATTTCTTGCGCTATTTAGGGAAGGAAGACCCGAAGAGCATGACGCGTGCAATCAGTGCCTGTGGCATCCGTGACGCGAGTTTGTTCATGCTAGATCCCCGACAGCCGTGGCCCTCGGACGTGATGAAGCGTTATGCGGATCTTGATCGCGCGGAACTTGCGCGGCTGCGATCGCGTGTGGATGGACGTGGCGAGCACGCTCAGAAGGAAGATGTTTCCTTCGCGGACCGGAAAGAGGAATCTCCTTTGCAAGCCCTTCGCATGCTTGCTAGGGACCGTCGCGTTGGAGGTGATGCAGAAGCACGGGTGCGTGAAGCCCTAGCCTTGGCTCAACTTTTGCAAGAACCTGCCCTACAGCCTGCCGTGGTCGATCATCTCTTGGAGTTCTTTTCTGAGAATGTGCCCGATCACTTGGGCCATAAGTTGGGAAACGTGATCCTCGAACGGGTCCGGCGTTTTCCAGGCAAAGGGAGGGCGCGCTCCACCCAGCCCTATTTGGACAATCGCCGGGAAATGGTCTATGGCGCGCGGGTCTTTGATTTGCCAGGACGTATTGCCAAACGCTTGCTCTCGGCGGGACAATTTGAGGCGGGACTGACCGTGCTTGATGAGCACATGGATCTTGGAGAAATGGCGGAGATGTCAGTGCCAGGACTGGTGTTAAGAGGCGTCGACCTCTTTCGCTTTCGCATGAGTGAGCGGGAACGTCGCTTCTTGGGGCCCCCATGGCCTTCGTGGTTTCGAGATCTCGGTCGAGGTGCCGCCAGCATTGAATCTGTGAGGAGATTCAGAGGTGGGTGGGTTGCTGGAATCGATTCAGGGGAGATCGCGAAGTTGGTGCCTCGGCTGAAGAGCCCGCTTCTGCGTGCACAGCTTTGGCATTTGCTAGAAGATGAGGAAATGGTGTCCAAGGAGATCGAGCAGTGGCGATCAGCGTCCGCACCGGAGCCCCATCTCCTTCTGGCTTCGGGCTGGCATGCGTTCCACGCAGGTGACGTTGAAAGAGCCTCGAACGATTTCGCGAGAGCGAGACAGGGGAAGGTGACTCGCCGCTCGGAAGATTGGGAGATTGCCCAAGGCTTGGTTGCCTGTGGACTAGCTTTGGGGAAGACGTCTGGTGTTCCTTGGGAGCGTGCGCGAAAGGCCGCCTGGCGTGTGGGCCTGGAGCATTTGCAATTGAGGGAGCGCGATGTGTGGCGTTCGATCATGGAATCCCTGGGGTGGGAGCCCGCCAATGGGTGGCATGTCAGGGTCTTGCCGTCGCAATCGGTTCCGACGCGAGGTCGATTGGTCAATGCGGCGTTAGTCGACTCGGCGTGGTTGAAGACGGTGGTCCTTGGCGAATGGCCGGGATTCCTTCGTCAGGGAGGCCTGGACGGCGATCGCCGGTTCCAGCGTCAATTGGAGCTCCAGGGGGTGAATGGTCCCGATGGCCTGGAAGGAAGGCGATTGGCTGTGGTTGACGACTGGATGGGCAATCGAGACGAAGCGGTGACGCGCTATCGCCTTCTGCTAGAAGAGAATCCTCACGACCACCCCGTCCGTGGCCGCTTGGCGATCCTCCTGGCTACGGAAGACCCAGAAGCGGCTTGTGAGTTGTTGTTAGAGATGCCTTGGCAGCAAGTAGATGAGCTCCTCAAGCACCTGTATCAATCCTTAGGGTGGAGGCGAGAGATGCGCTTAGAGGAGCGCTTTCAACTCGTAGAGATGGGGCTGATCTACCTTGAGCGCCGCTCCAACGAGCCGGCACCGTGGGTAACGACTTTGCTAGATACCTTAGCGAGTGGGTTGGAAGAGAGGGGGAGGCCGCCTGTACGCGTGCCTAGCCTGTTTCACACGGATCCTTCGGTACGCATGTCAGACACGAGGTCTCGCCGTGCGCGCGCCCGACGGGATCGGCTCCATCGGCAATGGAGTGAGTGGGCGGTGAGGGACTTCCCAGCGTTGCGCCCGTGGGCCTTCAAGCATCTCGCCCATTGGATCCCACCGGAGCAGCGGGAGGGGAAGCGTCTCGCGACGATGGCGATAGAGCTCTTGCTAGGAGCCTTTGATCGAGAGAGTGAGCATCGATTTGGAAGTGCGGTGGGATTGTCTCGGGCCGGGGCGCATCAAGTGCTGGAGGACTACCTCCTGGCGCACGCCAAACGTCGACATTCGTGGGCTTGGCTTGAGAAAGCGTATCTCTCGGAATTGCGTCGCCGTGGTCGTGTGGCTGAAATCCCATCGTTGCGTGAGCGCTGGGAGAATCTTTGAGAGGGATGTTAGGAAGAGTCACGCTTGCCCTGACAAATAGGCGTAGTGGGCTTCCTGAGAGCCCTGGACAACCGCATCCGTGATGGAGGCACCGGGGGCGACGACGCCTCCAGGCCAGACCACACTGCGCTCCACCTTGGCGCCCGCACCGATCTCGGCGCGCGGACCGACGACGGTGCCGGGATCGATGGTCGCGCCAGGGGCGATTTCTGCCCCCGGGTGAATGGCGTGCCATGGGGCGTTGGATACCTTGTCGTAAGCGGGGAAATCGCTTTGGGGGATCTCGCGATGCACCTGGCGATACGTTTCCGCGTCGCCCAGATCCCACCAATGCCCCCGGTCCTCCACATAGCCTCCGAGGCCAGCGCCTTCACGGATCATTTGCAGAAAGATGGGAATCACGGACTCCTTCTTGCCGGGTGTGAGGCGCTCGACGAATCGAGGTTCCACGACGTAGATTCCGGTAAACTGATAGGATGCAGTCGTGGGGTTGCCTATCATGCCGCGGATGTCGGCCACGCGTTCCAGTCCCGGCTCGGTTCCCAAGCCAATGTGGAGGCCTGGACCCTCGCTTCGAAGGAGCAGCGTGACCTCATTGCCTGCCGTTTCGTGTTGTTCTAGCAAAGGTGCTAAGGGGATGTCCGCGAGGATATCGCCATTGTAGACGATGAACCGCTCATCCCCTAGCAAATCGGCGATATTGGCAATGCCGCCTGCCGTCTCTAAGAGGATGGGTTCGTGCCGAAAGTGAAGGGGAAGGCCTCCATAGCTTCCATCGGGGAAAGCTGCCTCGTAGGCTTCAGAATAATGGTGCGTGTTCACGATCCAGCCATCGATCCCTGACAAAGACAGCAAATGGTCAAAGGCATAGGTGATCAAGGGGCGATGAAAGACCGGCACCATGGGTTTCGGTAGCCAATCGGTCAGGGGCCGGAGGCGAGTGCCGAGACCGGCACCGAGAACAAAAGCTTTCATAGGATGAGAAGCGTTGTCAGTGACTAGAACATTTCCACCTGTTCATAGGCACGGGTGTCCGCCGCCATGGTCGTCTGCTTTGGCGGAGTCACCGCCTCAGGTGGGGGCACTGTTTCCACAACGGGCACCGCGTTGAGAGGCGCGGGTTCGGATGGTTCGGATGGCCGCGGCGGGAGCCAGCCCCGTCGTGCAGCAAGACAGGTGGTGGGCTCGGCTTGTTGCGCACAAAGGACGGAGACCTGAGATTGTCCCTTCGCGGTGATCGCTTCCTTGATGGTGCGAATAGCGAGATCGGGCTCGTTACAGTCCTGACTGAGGTGACCGAGAATCACGCGGTGGAGGTGTTCATCCGCGACCTCGCCTACCAACGCAGCCGTCTGCGCATTCGACAAGTGTCCGTGCCGTGAGAGAATGCGCTGCTTGATCGACCACGGGCGCTTCGTGTCATTCTGTAAGAGCACCCCGTCGTAGTTGGCTTCAACAAAGATGGTATTCATGCCGCGCATGTGATTGCGCATCAGGTTGGTGACGTAGCCGACATCGCTAAGAATTCCGATGGCACTCTCGGGATCGCGCAGGGCAAAACCCATCGGTTCGGTGGCGTCGTGTGCGACTGGGAACGTCTGCACCTGAATGTCACCAATCATGAATTTCCCGCCGGTGGGCACAATGCGCCACGTCTTGGGCTCCTTAAGAGGGCCAGTCACCATGACCTCACGGGTAGAGGCATTGCTATAAAGCGGCACTTTCACCGACCGACAAAAGACGTCCAGCCCGCGGACGTGGTCACCATGCTCGTGGGTGATGAGGATCCCATCAAGAGTGTCAGGCGCTACCCCAACGGCTTCGAGGCGTCGATTCAGCTGGCGCGCACTCAGACCAGCATCGATCAGCACACGCGTGGTGTCCGTGAAGATCACGGCACTATTGCCACTGCTACCGCTGCCCAAGACGCTGATTCGCAACATTCCCTATGGCATAAGACAACGGCCTCCCGCTGTCCATCAGCATCCCCGGATCGCTCTCTTCTTGAGCGATAAAAACTTTACAAACTTTAGGGGGTGGCCTTAGAACGGCAACATCTGACCGAGCCGAGTGTTCTCTAACACATCCACGCCCGCGGCACTCTTGAAGATGAAGAGACCGACCAGCACCAGAATGCCAAGGATGAACATGATCCCGGCGCCGACCATGGTGGCTGCCATGGCAGTGCCGCAGAGATCCCAGGCGCTCTGGGCCATGGAATGAAGCCGACGACTGAGATGGGGCACGGAGTGCAGCTTGGTGTGCAGTTCCTGATTCTCCTTCTCAATCTCTTCCGACTCGACGAGGCGAGAGTGTTCAGCGAGTCCAAGTTCCACGGCGTTCCGGATCTCGTCCATGGAGGACGGCTTGACCAAGAACTTGAGGACATCGCCTTCGTTGATGGCGCGTAGAAAGACATCGGTCTCCGCGTGACCAGTGAGCAGAATGCGCTGGGTCTTGGGACGAACGGTGCGCATCCGACTGAGGAAATCGAGCCCTTTCTCACCCGGCATGTCGTGGTCACAGAGAACAACCTGCACGTCGCGATCTTGAATGATCGATTCCGCTTCCTTGGTCGACTCAGCCGTGAAGACCTCGTATTCACGGGTCAACAAGGTGCTCAAGTAAGACAACAACGGACGTTCGTCTTCCACCACGAGCACGCGGTTCTTGGGAGTTTCAGGCACCATGGAGCGCATGATGCTATTATGATAATTCTAGCGGATATGGCAAATGAATTATTCTGAAAACGTCGACTCTTTGGAAATCCTAACTGACTGATTCACGTGTATAGTGGATTTCCTGAAAGACCCCCCCTCCGAGCAGTTCATTTCCTCGATAGAACGCACAAATCTGTCCAGGGGTGAGAGCACGTTGCGCGTCGTTGAAACGCATTTCTGCGATTCCGTTCTCGAATCGCTCCAGCTCGAAGGGCACCGCGGGGGTGCGATAGCGCGGTTGGGCCAACAATTCGGTATCGCCCGCGGCAAAAGGCTGGTTGACGAAACTCACATCGGTCACTGTGCACGCCGAAGCATACAGGCGAGGTGTCTCGGGTTCGTCGAAACCAACCACCAATTCATTCGTGGCCTCCCGTTTCTCCACAACGACGTAGGCCTTCCGATAAGTGTTCGAAGCCACCCCGATTCCACGCCGCTGGCCCAGCGTGTAGAGGTGTAGTCCATCATGCTTGCCGACCACTGCGCCTTCGGTAGTGACGATCGTCCCCGGATTCTTCGGCACGAAGGCATCGAGGAAATCACTCATCTTGACTTCGCCAATGAAACAGATGCCCTGGCTGTCCTTCTTCTTGGCATTCGGCAGTTGAAAGCGCTCCGCCAGGGCGCGGACGTCGGGCTTGGGGAGATGGCCAATGGGGAAGAGCGCCTGCGCCGCCTGCTCCTGCTGCAGGAGGGCGAGGAAATACGTCTGATCTTTGTTAGGATCGAATCCCCGCAGGATGCTCGTGCTCCCATCTGCACGCTGCTGCAATTGGGCATAGTGACCCGTGGCGACTTTCTCGAAACCTTCTGCCAGGGCGTAATCGCGAAACACGCCAAACTTCATTTCTCGATTGCACATCACATCGGGGTTGGGCGTGATGCCGCGCTGATAGCCTTCTAGCAAGTAGTCGACCACGCGGTCGCGATAGTCCTGCATGAGATTCACGATGCGGAACTCGATTCCTAACGTTTCCGCTACCGCACGGGCATCGTGGATGTCCTCTTCCCAGGGACAATGGCCCACGATATTCTCCTCATTGATCCAGTTCTTCATGTAGGCCCCGACGACCTCATGCCCTTGATCAACTAACAAAGCGGCAGCAGCGCTGCTATCCACTCCGCCAGAAAGTGCCGCGAGAATCTTACCCATCCAGGTGATTGATCTGACAGAATTCGATCACATGGCCGTCGGGGTCGTCCACGTAGAATTGAAACGCTCCATCGGGCCGCGTCTGACGGCTGTAGGGGCTCGCCCCGCGTGACTCCATCAGGTCCCAAGCCGCCTGGATATCGTCCACCTGCAGGGCGAAATGGGTGCCTCGTTTATCCGCCACCACCTCTAGGGTGCGTCCACCGATGAGGTGTAACTCCTGAGCCGTGCCGATGCGAAACCACGCTCCGGGGAAGGTGAAGCCCGGCCGTGGCATGTCAGGCAGGCCAATCTTGTCCCGATAAAAGGCGGCACTGACATCGATATCTTGAACGTGCAAGGCCACGTGATTGAGATCGAGAATGTCCATGAGCGGACGATAGCGGGCGTTTCCTCGGAACGTCAACCGGGCATCGACCGATTCACCATCTGTGCGTTGGTGAATTGTTAGCGTATGCCGCCTGTCGAGTGGCGCTACTGTCGTGAATGAAGCGAGCGGGCTAGAAATCGTGCCGCTCTCGGATCGCTTGCGAGATGGCTTCGTGGGTGTCCACTTCGAGCAAGCCAATGGAGATGGATTGCGGAACCTCATCGAGGAATTTGTCGATCCCTTTCCGGCCGAATCCGAAGACGGTCATCTTCTGATGCATTTGATAGAAGCGGTCCGGATGGGCGTCGTCTTCATGGTGGTAGAGGTAGAGCGCGCGTGATTGATCCGGGTCCCCAAACGCCATCCATTCCGGAGCGGGGATGTCGCCTTCATGGGGCTGCGTCAGCACCTGCTTCTCCGTCACCGCCGACGTCATCCACCAATCGTGGTCGTCGTAGTCACCACCCGGGATTCCCTCGTAGAGGGCCCAGTAGCGGTAGGACTCTGGCATCTTGGTCATTGTGAAGGTGCAGTATTGAGGAGTGAAATCATACCGACAGGCCCAGAGTCCATTGCTGCTTTCGGCAGTGATGGTGACATGGTGAGGGTCTCGACGCGTGACCGTGGTCGCGGACGGGTCGGTTCCCGCATTGCGGGCGTGAAAGTAGTTCCCCGCTTGCTGGTGGACCGCATTGGGGAATCCGCGGTACTCGCCGCCTGCACCACTGCCGGGCTCAGGGTGAAAGCCTAACCAATCATTCCCATCGCGGTCGATCACGCTGGAGAGCCCTGCACCAGACTTCTCCAAATAGTAGGTGGCGGCTGGGGTCTCAATCTTATACGCGGGAAGATCGCCAGCGCTGCCATCGATCGCGTCTTCTGTTAGGCGGACAGTGGCTGGCTGAAGCGTCGTGATCCAGTCGTGCATCAATGTGAGTACGGTTGGCTCGACTGGGTTCACCGCTACCGGCGGCATGCGAAAGGCATCATGCCGACGCATGCGTTGCCAGAGAATGCTTTTGTCAGGATCGCCAGAAACGATCACGCGAGCGTGGGGGATGTCGAGATGGCCAGCCATCAAGGGGCCATCAAGGAGTCCTTGCTCGCGTAGTGCGGTGGTGAAACGCGCATCAAACGCTCCGCGCGAGGGGCCACCGGGCCGATGGCAGACAGCACAATGAACGTCTAGATAGGAGCGTGCCCGATCTTCGAGCGATGCCGATGAATCGTCCAGGCGGACGAGGCGCGGCCAGTCCTCCACACCATCGATCCATCCGCGCTCTTGCCAGGAGGCTAACTGATCTCCAACGTGGAGTTGCCGAGCATTCATCTGCAAGAGAAACCCAACCATGGCGAGGCTGGGATGGAGTTGCGGTTGAATTCCCGGAGAGAACCAGTTCAGGTCATGCGATCCTGGCAGTTTCCTCAAGGCGCTGTGTTCGATCAGGGTGGTGGCTTGACCGTCCCATTGATAGGCTAGGGCCTGCCAGGTGGCGTCGTTGTTCGCCGTGTAGATGTGGGTCTCGAATGGATGGCCATCGGTGGTATCGATGTGATGGATCAGCACCGTGCCTTGGGGAAACTGCCAGTCATCGCGCGCGGAAGTCTCAATGGTCCCTTTAGAGGGGAGGCGGAGCCAGCGCCGGATAGTGACTCCCGCTTGCCGCGGGGGTGCGTTGAGGGCGAATGCGTGGAAATCGTGGCGCGGGGTCACGGGGGTGAGTCCCCTGAAATGGCCGGTAGCTTCAAGCGTATCCGGGTAGTCAGGGGCGGGTGGGGGAATGCCCTCGTCGCCCACGTAGCGGATGCGCACGAGGGATCCGGTTTCGTCTTGGTAGACCTTGCCGTCGCGCCAGCGGGTGTTGCGATTGAGAAGGTAGACCGCGCCATCGGGAGCCGCCGCGATCGCAACCGGGGCGGCGAATCCCTCTGCAAAGGGGATCTGTTCCTGAGGGCTCTCGAGATTGATGGCGCGAAGCCAGTGGTTGGCCCAATCGGCGACAAAGAGTTTGCCTCGCCACTTTTCTGGAAAAGTGCCTGTGTGAGGATAGATCATGGCGCCACAGATACTGCGTCCAATGGCGGGAGGATACGTGTGAATGGGGTTGATGAATCGGTCATCATCTGAGTGGCCTTCGGCCTCCGGCCAGCCATAGTTTCCTCCTGACGCAATCACATTGACTTCCTCAAAGGCCGAACCACCCACATCGACCTCTAACAAACGACCGGAGGCAGGATCGACGGCAAATCCAAAGGGATTGCGGATCCCTAAGGCATAGATGGCGCGGTATTTGCCCTCGGTTCTCTCATAGAAGGGATTGTCTTCGGGGATGGAACCATCTTGTCGGAGACGCAGGATCTTCCCTTGTAAGGTGTGTAACGACTGGGAGGGCTTGCCCGCGGTCTGTTCTCCTAGACCGATGTAAAGCATGCCATCCTGACCAAAGATAATGGACCCTCCCTGATGGCCTGCTGGTTGAAAGCCACCTAAGCTCGCCTGGTCATCGCCTTCTAACAAGATCATCTCGCTGGTGGGGTCGAGGACATCACCAACCACGGTGAAACGGCTCACGACATGGTGGGTATACGGTTCCTTCGCTACATAGACGGTGTAGAGATAGGGTGAGCGAGGGAAATCTGGGTGCAATGTCAGGCCGATGAGACCTCGTTCCCACCAGGTGTCTAGTTTGGGGCCGATATCGAGAGCGGGCGGGGACAAGCGCTCGCCGGCTTTCACAATCCAGATCTTTCCTGTCTGTTCGGCGTAGAAGACTCGGCCATCCGGGGCAATGGCGAGGGCGGTGGCGGCAGTGATTTTATCGACGACGGTTGTGGCCTCGAATCCTTGAGGCAAGCGAGGAGTGGCCTCGCTATGGGCAATCAGGAGAGTGAGGAAGAGGAGGACAGCATGGATTCTCATGGCTGGGAACGGGTGCGGATGGCCAGAGCGGGTCCCGGTTTGAGAATCTCAATGCCATGATGCTTGGTATCGCTCAGGAGAACGATTTCGTTAGGGCCGCGTTTCAGGATCTTGGGATCTACGGGCAGGGTCACATAATTCACGGTGTGATCGTGACTGTCAGCGACCGGAAAAGGGATGCCGTTAAGCGTGAAATAATCGGTCACCGTGCCAGGGCCGCCCGTCCACGAGATCACATGGAGAGTGGCACGCTCGATCTTGGAAGGGTCCATCTCCAGGGTGATGGTGGCGGTGATCCGCTTGCCATCGCGCGACCAGAACGGCTGTGGCAGCGTGTCCACATGTAAGAACTGCACGTCGCGATCGGTTAAGGTGATGCCCTCGGTCACAGGCATTTCAATCATGATGTTAGGTGCCGTTTGAGAGTAGACATAGGCCTTCACCGCGACCTGTGTTTGCGCCGGAAGCATGCTTGTATCCCAAGTGAGGCTCCAGGGGGGCTCGGTAGCCCTGCCGAGCATGCCATAGGGGAGGCGATTCTTGGTCATGCCATGCCAATCAGTGGCGTGTCCATTGCCATTCTCATCGTAGCCGTGATAACGCGCCTGGTAATAGACGGTCACCCCTTCCTGCTCAAATGCCGCAGTCGGCATGCTAAGCACCATGAGGTCTCCTTGGGGATCGACTTCAATGACGGGCTCGTCCAGGGGCGCCTCCTCACCCGTATCAATCATGAGACAAGTGTTATCCACAATATAATGTCCCCAGAAAGTGTCTCCCTGGTCGCAGGCAAATTGCAGGGAATTGTAACCATTGACAAGAGCGTTAGGATCTACTTGGAACGTGGGATAGAGATGTGTGCAATGGTGCGTTGCCGTGCCGTTTTCCGGAAGATATAGCTGCCGTCGACCATTCACATTCACGCGTTTGTGAGAGGTGCCGGGATGGCCACCCCAGACTTCGCAATAGAGCTTGGCTCTTCGGATGGTCCGGAGGTCGGCCTCGACGAGGATGCGAGCCATGCCACTGGAGCGCGGTTCGCTTCGTTGGGAGAATGTTTCATGCGTGCTCACCTCGGGGGCGTTCACGCGTAGTTGGCGATCGTTGAAGTGCGGGTTGCCGTGTTCCAGCCCCTGCTGATACCAGTGCATGTGATAGGAACCGGCATCATTCAAGGCCTCATAGGCCAAGCGTTTGAATTCACTTCGGATCTGCAGGTGGTCGTTGGGAAAGACCTGTGTCATGAGGATACCGATCATCTCTTCCTGGGGATCGACCCAGTAGTAGGTATTGAAGATGCCGCCCCATGAGAAAGTGCCGACGCGAGCCACGTCGTTCTGTAGTCCGCGCTCTGTCAAGACACCAAAGCCATAACCAAAGCCATCACCGTGTCCTGGGAAAGGAATTTGGAGATCGCCGATCTGGTTAGCGGTCATCTGAGCAACCGTATCGCTGCGCAAGAGTGGACGCCCCTGGTCTAACAACATCTGAAGAAAGCGCGCATAGTCCTCGGTCGACGACACCAGACCGCTTCCGCCTGCCTCAAGTTGGCCCTTGCCGGCCTCACAGTAGTCTGCTGAGAAGGCAATGGGCCCCGCGTGCAAGACAGTGCTCCCGACAGGAAGCAACGCCGTCCGGTCGACATTGGGTGTGAAGAGTGGTGCCAGTCGTTTCTGTTTGGCCGCCGGAAGATAGAAGTGAGTGTCCCGCATCTCAAGCGGGCGAAAGATGCGTTCTCGAAAGAATTGAGACAACGTGAGTCCAGAAACCACTTCGACCACACGCCCTAGCACATCGGTCGACATGCCGTAGGCCCACTGTTCCCCTGGAGGGAAAGCCAAGGGGAGAGCTCCCAAAGTCGCGATGCGTTCCTTCAGGCTGGCCTCTGTCGGTACGAGGAGAGCGTTCACACCGGCCTCGCGATAGGCACCATCCTGTGTTTCGGGGCCAAACCAACCATAGCCGATTCCTGAAGTGTGCGTGAGCAGGTGATGGATGGTGGGCGGAGGGTCGTGGACCGCGAACGCCGGCAGATAGCGATCGACCGGATCGGTGAGAGTGATCTCGCCTTCTTCAACTAACATCATCACGGCAACGCTCGTGATTGCCTTCGTCATGGAGGCGATGCGAAACAAGGTATCCCTGCGCATGCCATCGCCCACCGCTTCGAAGTAAGCAGGCCGCCCATGGCGCGATACATAACCAACTGCGCCGGCAAGGCGCTCCGCCGCCACCTCACCCTCGAGGTATCGCGTTAGCGTCTCTAGTTTCGCCTTCGAAAACTGAGCCGGGCATGAGAGGGCGGAGCCCAGCAGGAGGAGGGCGAAGAGAATTCGACTCATCAAAGCTCCCGAATGCGAAGGTCTTTCACCTGAATCTTCATGGGCGGCCCCGAGTGCAATTGGAAACCGATCAAGCCGTCCTCGCGGAAGTTGAGCAAATCTTCATCAATGCCAATGCTCATCACGCGGCCGTTGATGAGGTGGATGAACTGGTTGCCGCGAGCGATGATCGTATAGTCGTTCCAATCATCCCGGTTGATGACTTTCTCCAATTCGGCCGGGTCCCCCACGGAGCCCACCTTCTCGATCATTGGCTTCTTTGGCTCCGCCTCATTGGCTCTCACAATGACCACATCGCCACGTTGTCCCATGAACATCCTGCCATTCTCCTCAAAGAACATGCCAGAGAATTTGTCGACCGTCCCTTCGTTGTGCCATGGCGCTTCGAAATCGGCCTGCAACCCCTTCATCACGTGATCGCCCTCATCGGTCGACCGATACTGAACTCCAGAGTTGAAGCCCGACACCTGATAGCGAAAACGCAATTCGAAATCGCCATAGCTCGACGTCTTGTGAATCAGAAACGTATTCTTCTCCGCCTTCACGTTTTCCGTCGTTTCCCCGATGAGCACCCCGTCTTCCACGCGCCAGAAACGGACGTCGCCTTCCCACCCGCTTAGATCCTTTCCATTGAAGAGCGGTTTGAAACCCATCTCAGGAATGTCCTCGGCAACGATCAGAGAAGGGAGCAGACAAGCGATCAGGGTAGAGGTAGAGAGAATTCGCGTGAGGTTCATGGGGGGAATTCAAGCGAGTTGCCTCGGTGCCTGTCAAGATTCTCCACGATCGCACCGCAGCCCTAGCATAGCCAAAACTAGTCGTCAGCGCTGTAGCCAAGAGAGCATCGCGCGGGAGACCAAGTCAGGGGCGTCGTGATGCACCCAGTGATCGGCACCAGGCACGGTGACGAGAGTGAGGTCTTTCTCCAACCAGTTCCAAGTGTCGTTGAGCGCTCCAGGGAGAAGCGCCTTATCTTCCAGACCATGAATGAGCAGCACAGGGCAAGCCACTTTGGTGGCGGGGCCTTGAGGCGTTTGATAGGGCGGTCGTGGGTAGTTCTGCTTGTAGTAGTGCAACATGGCTTCAAAGTCCGATCTCCGAAAGGCTTGAAGATAGCGTTCCTTCACCTTCGCAGGCGCATCCTGAAGAAAGAAGCTGAGTCCTTCGGCAGTCAGAGATTCGTGAGCCCCA
Source organism: Verrucomicrobiia bacterium (assembly GCA_030425385.1). Classification (GTDB taxonomy): domain Bacteria; phylum Verrucomicrobiota; class Verrucomicrobiia; order Verrucomicrobiales; family DEV007; genus JAACDM01. Next base: position 28,849 of record JAUIAH010000038.1, read on the forward strand.
GGCTCTTGGAAACGCCGCGCATACGCGCTGTTCACTTGCTGTTGGGGATCGGTGGCCAACTGGTGGGCGAACCCGTGAGGGTGGGGGAGATTGAGCACGATGAGGCGCTTGGTTTGCTCTGGCCTGGTCATGGCAAAGTGCCAGGCAACGGCGCCTCCCCAGTCGTGGCCGCAGATGGTGGCTCGCTCGTGTCCTAACGCTTGCATGACCGCGGCGACATCACCCACGAGTAGATCCATGGCGTAGGCTTCTTGACCTTCGGGCTTGTCGCTTTGGTTGTAACCGCGCTGATCCATGGCGATCACTTGATAGTGCGTGCTCAAGGCGGCCAGTTGATAGCGCCAGGAATACCAGAAGTCAGGGAACCCGTGGATCATGATAATGGGCTCGCCCTGACCAGCGACCACGTAGTGAATCTTGACGCCATTGTGGTTGGCGTGACCATGGGTAACCGTGTCTGGGTCGATCGATGCGGGTTCCGCGGCCCAGCCGAGGAGGGATGAGGCGAGCGAGGTGACAAGAATTAGGAAGGCTTTCATGGTTGCGTGATTTGTGAGAGTGTTTCCCGGAGCTTCTTCACGATCTCAGGGTGTTTGTCGTAGAGATTGGTCGTTTCGCCCAAGTCGTTGCCTAAATGATAGAGCTGGCCGGTAGGCCCTTGGTCCGGAGGTGGGATGCGTTTGGGTTTGGAGAATCCGCCCGACCCGAGCCCATCGATCAGTTTCCACGGGCCTTCGCGGACGGTCATGAATCCAGAGCCTGATCGCATCACCCAGTGGGGGCGTATCGGTTCGGACGCGGGTTGCTGGCCTAACAAGACTTTGGAGAAATCGAAGCTGTCCGGCCCTTCATTGGCCTTACGGTCGTACCCTGTGAGAGTGGCGAGCGTCGCCAGGAGATCGGTGAAACTGATCGTCTGATCCGTCTTGGAGCCTGCGGCGACGCGACCGGGCCAACGGACGATGAATGGCATGCGATGACCCGCCTCCCAAGCGTCGGCTTTCATCCCGCGAAGGCCTCCAGACGAATCGTGATCGAAACGCTGGACATCTTCTTTATACCAGACGGGGCCGTTGTCGGAGGTGAAGATCACGAGGGTCTCCTCTGCCAATTGCGCCTTGTCTAACGCTCGCAGAATCTTGCCGATCATGGCATCGACCATCACCATGAAGTCGCCGTAGAGGCTGGCGCGGCTGGAACCTTCGAATTCAGAGGTCGGGAGCCAAGGCGTGTGGGGGGCCGGGTAGGCCACGTAGAGCAGGAGGGGATCATCAGTGGCATTGGTAGCGTGATGCTGGAGCACACCCACGGCTTCCTCCGTGAACCTGGGAAGGACCTCCTCAAGCTTGAGATCTTTGGAGATTAGGCCCTTACGCCAGAACTTTCCCTGGATGGGTGACCAGCCTTCGGAATCATGGTGAGCGATAGGCTCCGTGGGAGGCAGCACGGCCTGTCTGCCCCGTATGTAGAAATAGGGAGGAATGTCAGTGGACGCGCGGATGCCAAAGTAGGAATCGAATCCCACATCGACGGGGCCACCAGGGAGCGGATTGTCGTATCCCTGCTCTTCAAAGCCTAGGTGCCACTTGCCCACCATGGCGGTGCGATACCCTTGCGTCTTGAGCATGGAGGCAAGGGTGGTCTGCCCTGGCTCAATGAGGGCATGCTTGGGCCACCGACTGACATTGGTGCGAAACGGATAGCGGCCAGTGAGCAAGCCGTAGCGAGACATGTGGCAAAGGGGGCCCGGCGCATGGGCGTCCGTGAAGCGCATCCCTTCTTTCGCCAGAGCATCAATATGGGGAGTGGGGATCTTGGAATTCGGATTGTAGCATCCTGGGTCGCCGTAGCCCATGTCGTCCACCATGATGAGGAGCACATGAGGATGATCCGCCGCGTGCAGCCCCGTGGACAAGAAAGTGGCAACTGTTAGAATAAAGAGAAATTTCATGGCATCGAGCCTCATTCTAAGAAATGGGCGCGGCAGGTCCATCACGATGTTGCCTATCGCGCGATGCGAGGGAGAATGGGGCATGGCGGCGTTTGCACAGTTTCTCCGCGACCTCTTTCAAACGGGGCAGGTGACCTTGCCCGTGTGGGGGCAGGGGGAGATGCCCGATTTCACCTCTGCCCGGGCGCAGGAACTGATGAGGGAACGGGATGGGATGGTCCGCCTGGCCATGGCGGGAACGGCACCGGCCCTCGACATGGACGCGGCCCTGACGGGGGCCACCTGGCTCTTTCTGGCCTGTCGCGCTTTCATCGATCGGTCGCGCCCGATCGACTATTGGCCCGAGTTGGAGTGGAAACCCGTCGACGGCTCGCCTGCGTTGGTCTATTCCGTGGATCTGACCCTGTCATTTCTCCCAGATCTTTGGCTGCAAGCGCGTCCACAAGCTGAAGATGATGCCCTCATGGGGCGCCTCCGGCAATTGGCGCAGGCATGGCCGCTCTCGGCGGTTGGCATCCCTGATGCGGCAGCACCTTGGGATCGATTTGATTCCTGGTGGGCGGATCGGAGTCTTCGACAAACCTACGTGGATCGTGTCTTGGCGCGCGATGCTGGCGATGCGATCCAGCACCCACAAGTGGTCGAGCAGTTGAAGACGGCTTTGGGGGAATGTGGGGATTCCTTGGCCGGCGCCGCGGTGCAAGAAAGGTTGGCACACACCTGATTTCTTGGCAGTTTCCAACCAGTTCTTATGCTAGCAGAAACTTTAGAGATCGGCCGCCGCATGCGCGAATCCATCTTGGAACCAATGAAGGAGACATTCATTGGGAAAGATGTTATCATTGATTTGTTAGGCGTGTGCCTGGCGGGAGGCGAGAATCTCTTTATCCTGGGACCGCCGGGTACTGCGAAGAGCGCTCTCGTCCACGAGTTGGGACGGCGATTGGAAGGGGAGACCTTTGAATATCTCCTCACGCGATTCACCGAGCCGAATGAACTCTTTGGGCCCTTCGATATTCGCAAGCTCCGAGAGGGTATTCTGGAGACCAACACCGAGGGGATGCTGCCGGAGGCTTCCCTTGTCTTCCTTGATGAATTGCTCAATGCCAACAGCGCGATTCTTAACAGTTTACTCACAGTGCTGAATGAGCGTGTCTTGCGACGTGGACGGCAGACCTATGCGTTGCCCTTGCTCAGTGTCATCGGAGCGAGCAATCAGTTGCCGCAGGAAGAATCCTTGCAGGCCCTCTTTGATCGCTTCCTCCTTCGCGTGCGGAGTGACAACGTCGAGGCGGATGCACTTGAAAGTGTGCTAGAGTCTGGATGGAAATTGGAGCAGGGTTCGGATGCGAACCATGGACGGGTGCGTGTGGACGAGATTCGCGCTCTGCAGAAGGCCTTGCCCACGGTCACGCTCGCGCCTGTGCGTGATGCCTATGTGGAGGTGGTCCGGCGGATCCGCGTGGCAGGCCTTTCGCTGTCCGACCGGCGTGCGGTGAAATTGCAACGGCTGATCGCTGCCAGTGCCCTCTTGTGCGGGCGCGAGGAAGCCGTGACCTCAGATCTCTGGGTTCTGCGTCACATCTGGGATTTGGAAGAACAACGCGAGATCCTGGCAGGAATCGTGAATGAGGCGATCAGTGAGACCACGCGCGAAGGCGCGGAGGAACATCCGCAAGGGCGTGACCACGAACCTCCTGACGCTGAAATGCTAGGACGTGACTTGCATCGCTTGTCCGAAGACTGGGCAACGCTTTCGGAGTCTGAGCGCGCAGGAGCTCGTGATCGTCTGAGCCTGATCGCGACACGCTCGGAATGGGTGACGAATGAAGAACAGCGTGCGGCGCTGCGCGTGCGGATCGATGCGATGTGGGAGACCATGGGTGCATGAGGGTGATGCGATTGCGATCGGGGGTGACCCCAAGAGCGCTCGCGCAGGTGCGTGCCGCGCCCGGGGTGGAATGGGCGCAAGATGAGCAAGGCGATGTCTGGCTGCGGGCCGAAAGCTTAGAAGCCTGTGAGGGTCTGCCGTTCATGGCGCAGTATGTCTGTGAGGACAGTGACTCTCTTGTGCCATTGGGATGTCGATTGCCTGTAGCGCGCCTGCCTAAGGTATTGGAATGGCGCTCCCTTGAGGGCTGGCTGCGGCTCGTCTTCCCATTGGCGGCTCTGCCAGGGGAATTGAATGACAGCGACTCTATCCCCTTGCCGCTGGTTCGAGACCATGAAGAACGCCCACCCAATGTTCTCCTCACCACGCTCGAACCGCTCTTGAGTTACGTCGAGGAGGCAGCTGCCGTGCGCTTGGGCCGATTGCGATTCGCTGTGTCAGGAGACGGCGAAGCCGTCGTCCTGGGAGAGCCTTTACTGCCGATCCGTGGCCAACGCTATCATTTGCATGAATGCCTCGCGCTCCCGATAGGGCAGGTGCCAGAGTTCACGCTAACTGCTGAGGCACTGAGACAATCCTTTGGTTTGGCGAAAGCGGAATGGGCGCTCCTGAGAGGAGATACCTTTGATAGGCTCGGGGACGATGATTTCATTCCCCTGACGCGAAGTGCGGTGCGACTGACCTACGAACGGCTGCACATGCAGGACGCACTAGCCGTGGAGGAGGAGGGCGGATGACGAGCGTCGTCGAGACCCATCCCATCCATTACCTGACACCGCCAGTTCCCGGGTTCTGGCGGTGGGAGCAGGGCTCTGTGGTCTTCGCCTCTGGAGAAACCCTGACATTTCGCGAGGAATTGCTGCAACTGATAGTCTCTTTGCAGCCGATGGGATTGCCGCCGATGGAGTCGCTGCTCTTGTTCCTAGCCGCCTCACGAGATCCTTGGAGTGGAAGCCTGTTAGGTGCGTGGAAAGCGAGTATGAGGGAGCTGGATGAGGAATGGCTCGCTCGGTTGCTCCCGGACAGGTGGCTGGATACAGTGAGTCGTGAATTGGCGAAGGTGCATGGATTGAGTCCTTCGTGGAGGCGTTCGCTGCGTCACAAAGGAGTGGTGGCGGAGGTGTGTTTCGAAGACTCTGAGACGCTCTCGACACCCGCACACGCGCAGGCGGTGGTGAATCTCTTGGAGATGGGTTTCGTTCCCCCAGAACCTACCCCCACATGTGATGCCGAAGAGGCAGCGCGGGGCTTTGTGGTGGGAATTCGCCCTTTGCTAGAAGGATTTCCCGAGTTGGAGGAGGCGCGTTTGGACACACGGATGCGCACTGGGCTAGATGCCGTTCCGGGAAAAGCTGCGTTGGCTGAGCAGGCGCTTGCCACCCAAGTGCGCTCCCTCCTAGATGCCTTGGAAGGAGATCCCGAGTGGGCTGGGCTCGCGCGCTTGGCGCGTCACTTGATGGCCTCTGTCCATGTCCCTCGTGCCCTCGGTGATCTTGAAGAGTTGCCGCTGGGAGGCTTCAGCGACCTCACCAATCGAGGATCTTTGGATCGTTTGTTAGTGAGCGAGCTGGCACAGGACGATCTCGTTCTCTCGGCGAAGCTGGCCTTGAATGAAGCGTTGTTTCTCCGGAGGGAATCGCCTCCCAAGACTCCCCAGATGCGGAGAGTTCTCCTCTTGGACAATGGGATTCGCCTCTGGGGAATCCCACGTCTCTTTGCGGCGGCCGTGGCCTTGGCTATGGAGGCGATGACGGATCGCGGGACGCGTGTCGACGTCTATGTGCCGGTGGAGAATCAGCAACTTTGTCAGGTGACCTTGCACACGTATGAAGGATTGGTCCAAGCGCTGAGCCCGCTGCATCCCCATGCCCATCCCGGCAATGCCCTGCTCGAATTGGTGCGGCGGGTGGGAGAGCAGAAGCGCGCGGGCGAGGCCGAGATCTTCCTTCTCACGCACGAGGATGTCCTGTCCGATCCAGCGTTCCGGTCCGTCATTGACTTGCTACAGGAATCTTTCTTCGTCGGAACGGTGAATCGTGAGGGACGCTATCGCTTGCACCATGTCCATCCTTTGGGGACACGCCAACTGAAGGAGGCGCGCCTCTCTCTTGACGCCGTGATGGGCGGGGAACGCGATGCCGCGGCGCTGCGACGCACCCGTGTGCCCGTCCATTTGCCCTCGATCTTTCACGAGCATCCGTTTCCCATTCGGCTGCCTGTTAGGGTGATGCGCGATCGGACCGTCTTCACGTGTGGAGACGGTATCTTCAAGACCACGCGGGATGGACGTCTCTTGCATTTCGACGACCAAGAGCGGGGAGGAATCCAACTCTGCGACCATTTGCCCTCCGGGCATGCGGTTCCCGTGGTGGAAGTGCAAGGATTGGCAGACGGGAGGCGAGTGACGGCTACTTGGGAGAAACGGCTGCTGCAAGTGAACTTGGTCCACACGGGTAGTGGGCTGTTTGATACGGTTCGCATCGCGGTGAAGCAGCCACCGATTCAGTTGGTGATCGTGCACCAACAATGCTTGGTCGTGCATCAGCGGCGGTTGACCATGCACGCGCTTGATTCCGGCACGGCCTTCGCTGAGGAGGCTTTGCCCGGCCGCGTGGAACGTTGCTTCGGAGATCTCTTGCTCATCGGAGCGGAATGGCGACGGGCATCGATCGATGGCATGCGTCCTGTGTTAGAGCGCATTGATCAGGACCGCGTCTTGGAGTCTTCACAAATGGAAGAGTATCGACTCAAATCAATCGGAGCTCTCCGCAAGCACTTTCGTGGGATCGCGGTCAAGGGGTCCAAGATCATCCTGTTCCCACGCAGAGCGGGAGCCTGCCTCACTCTCAGGTATACTCAGGATGCGCAGGTAATTTGTCTTCAATGGTACGAGACCGATGCCCCAATGGTAAGGTTCCGTGAAATTGCCGGTCCTGAGGGATCGCGCTTGCGATTGCAGGAAGCCTCCTGGGATGATGGGAGCCGTGTCATTCTGGATAGTAGAGGGCTCTTACATTTCGACAGTGCATCGCCTGAGGTCGATGAGTTCACGATCATCTTGTCCGATCAGGCACCTGTCTCGGCTTGGTTAGGGGCCTCGGAGGGAGGAATGGGAGATCCTTATTTCTTTGAGGATCCACCCGTGGTGAGCGCGGAGAGGGTGCAGGCGTTGCTCACGGCATTCGCGCTTCACGTGGAGGGGGCGCGATGTTAGAGTCCCCGCAAGAGATTGATGTGAGGCTTCGTCCGGGGAAGGTGGCGGGTGCGGCCGAGGCCTGGCTCTTGCCGGGATCCACACCTGCAGAGTGGTTGCCCATTCTGCGCGATTGGCCTGAGGGTGGCGGTAAAGAAGGGGTAGGCTTACTGCTACCCTTGTCCATGCGTGATCGCACGCCCTCTGGCATGCTGTGGATGGGCTCATCGGTCGGACCAGCAACGGCGCGGGCACAAGCGTATCGCCAATTTGGGAGGAAACTTTGGCTCCCTTGTGATGCCCAGTTGGATCCTCCCATGAGTGCGGCCGAGGTCGATGCCCTCTTGCCACACGACGAAGCCATCTTTCATCCTGGCATTGGCCTTGTGGGTTTTGATAGTGCAGATCGTGTGTCGTTGAAAGATCTAATCTCCGTGCCGTTGCCCAGCGGGCGTGCCTTCAGTTCGGCCCATCCAGGGGTGGGTCTCCAGGATCGCCTCTATGCGGTCACGGCTGCGCCGGTAGAACGGGTGTCCCTTCTTCTTGAGGATGTGCGAAGTGAGATGGGGCAACGTGACGCCTCTGAGTTGCCAGCCACTCCGGAGGAAGCGCGGGAGAAAGGGGTGGCTCATTGGCGACGGCGCATGAAAGAGCGCTTTCTCAAGGCGGTGGGCAAGTTGGCCAAGGGGCGTGAGGGCGGATCCAAGGAGAAGGCCGCCTGGCGCCATCGTCTTGAGACGTGGACAGAAGAACGGGTGCAGGCTCTCCGGCGCGATCAAGAGCGCGAACTGAAGCGGTTGCTTCACCTCATGAAGACGGATCCTGACGAAGGACTCAAATTTGCGCTCCCGTTAGGGGGAGGAAGCGGAGGCGGGTCCGACATGAACGCTGGTTCGGAATTGCCGGAGCGGGATCCCGATTTCCGCTTGAATGACGGGCCCGCAAAGGGAGGCAGCGGGGGGGCTCCGTGGGTGGTCGACTGGCAAAGACACTACGAGCTCTCACGCCAGTATCGGGAAGCTGCCAATCGGGAGTTGCGACTCGCGCGTTTCCGGCGCGCCGCTTACATCTATGCTGAACTCCTCAAGGACTATCGAGCAGCGGCCAATGCCTTGCGCCAGGGGCTGCACTACCGAGAAGCCTCCGTTCTCTATCTCAAGCATCTGGGAGATCCGCTGGAAGGAGCGCGCTGCTTGCGCGAGGGTGGTTTCCTTCACGAGGCAATTCCCATCTTTGAGCGCAAGAAGCAGTTCGAGACGGTGGCAAAGCTTTACGAGGAGCTGGGCGACCGACATGAGGCCGAGCGCTTCTATCGCTTGGCGGTGTCGCGGGCGATCGCTCATGGCAACACCATTCAAGCAGCGAACTTGTTAGAGAAACGCCTGAAAGCCCTTGAGGAAGCGGCGCGCCTCTTACAGAAGAGCTGGCCGCGCAGTGCGGATGCAGTGGCCTGCCTCCGGTATGAGTTGGCCTTGTATGAGCGCCATGGATCCCTAGAGCACTTAGGCAAACGGATGGATCAGGTGACCGCCGATCATCCACCAAGTCGTGCGGTGGGGCTCATGGAAGTGCTCGTTCGCCTCGCTCACCAGTGCCCTGATCGCGAGACGCGCGCGCATGCAGAGAGGTGTAGCTTCGTCATCGCGGGGCGCTGGTTGGGGTCACCCAAGTTTGAAGACTCTCGCAGTCTTCTTGAGCAGGTGCGCCTTCTCGTGCCGAGTGATCGCCTCATGCGTCGTGATACTCAACGCTTCCAGCAGCAGATGGAGGCGGCCGCTGAGCGGCGTCAGCAGACGGCTGTGGCTTCGGACGCCGATGTGGTAGCGGTGTTAGGCAGTGTGCCCATGCCAAGTTGGGTTCAATGGGCCGTGGTGGAGCCTCGTGGACGGTCAGGCTTTTATGCGTTGGGCACGGCGGCACAGGGGGTGACCTTGATGCGTTACCGATGGGAGGGAGCCTTTCAAACGCAGTTGCTTCCTCACCTGGTCGCGACTCGTGGCGTGTCTAGATGCCGCTTGGCAGCGGCTCACGAAGCCCTTCCCGAAGTGTTGAGCATTCTTGGCACGACTCGCCTTGAGGCACCACCCATGCCGCCAGCGGATGCCTTTGGGGCAGAGATGCGGGTGGAGAATCCTTCCTGGGTGGAGGCCGAAGGCTTTCTCGGAATGACTTACGGAGGCAATGGTGTCGCCTGGGTGCTCCAACAGCAGGGCGATGAGGAAGATTTGTTAGTCCTATCATCGTTCTCATCGATGGGAGATCTCATTGCCACCCATACGGTGCGGTTGCCCTTCGGCGCCTCGGAGCAGCACGTCTACGCGCCGATTCCCATGCAGTGTTTTCAGGAACAAGTTCTCTTCATCTACGGGCGCCACCTCATCCGCTTCTATCGCGACCGGATTGAATCGCTGGAACTCGCAGATACTCCGTTGCGAATTCAAGCGACGAGGTCCGGCCGCGCCTTGTTGGCGCTGTGTTATGAGTCGGGTGTGGAAGTGTTGGCAGCGGGAGAGCATTCCTGGGGACAACGCGAATCCTTGGAGTTGGATGGAAGAGATACCAGGGTCACGTTCACACGCACGGGCGATGTCCTGGCACTTTCACCTAAGCGGCTGGACGTCCTGATCCGCGAGCGCCAAGGTTACGCTTTCAAGCATACCGAACCGCTCCCCCAACTGAGCGATCCGTTGGGCATCTTTCCCACGGACACGCCAAACCGCTATGCTCTCGTGGGGCAACGCGATGTCTCCATGGTTCGTGTGAAGCCATGGGGAATGGGGAGGTAGTCGGCGATCGCGATTGGTGCCTTACTCGTATTGCCACTTCAAGGCCCAAGGATCTTGAGTGTCCTTTTGAAAGGCTTTGAGGCGCGCTTTCATGTCGTCGAGAATGGAGGCGTGGTCGGGATCGTCCGCAAGATTCTCGCTTTCCGTGGGGTCGGTCGCCACACGGTAGAGTTCAAATGGTGGGCGGTGAATGTAGCCACCCACGGTCTTGGTGCCGTAAGGGGCGTCCTCTCCCTTCTCCCACTGAGCCTGCCAGCTGGCAGCGGCCCACAGGTCGGAGGCAAACGGATAAGGTTGGCGATGCGCCACGTTCCAGATGAGCTTGTAACGGCGGTCGCGGAGGACGCGCATGGGGTAATACATCTGGATCTCGTGGAATGTGTGAGAGGCTCCCACTTCATCCCAACCTTCAGGTTCGGTCTCGGTAAGGATCGAGAGCCAGGAACGGCCGTGAAAGCGATCGTATTTCTTAGGACCGCGGTTGTCACCCGGCCGCGTGGGGCCGAGTTTCCGTGAATCGGGGTGTTTGGTGAAACCCTTGTCCGCATCGTAACCACCGGCAAAGTCTAACAAAGAAGGTGTGATGTCTGCATGACTGATCATGGCGTGATTCCACGCTGGACGAGTCTCAATGAAGGGCTGGCGCACGATGAAGGGAACGCGAAGACCCGGCTCGTAGACAGTCGTCTTGGCGCCGGCGAAGGCCATGCCGTGATCGGCGGTGAAGACGAAGAGCGTATCGTCCCATTTCCCCGCGTCTTTGAGATGCTTGATCAAGCGTCCCACACCTTGGTCGATCCGTGAGATGGAGGTGTAGTAATGGGAGAGTTCGGCGCGTGTCGCTGGCGTGTCTGTGAGGAACGGGGGCACAATCACGTCTGCCGGATCGTAATCGATGCGCTCCAAGCCGGCTCGAGCCTTGCCTCCTGGCAGATTGCCAAACAGATCAGGCTTGTAGGGGGAAGCCTGATCGATCCCGCCGCCACGATGCGGGTCCGAGGTGGCGAAGTAGAGGAAGAAAGGCCGATCATCCTCCGCGGTGATCAACGCTTTGCAGGAATCCGCCATGGCTACCGGATGGCGTGCATTTCCAGGGAGATACTCTTGGAATCGGTAGACTTCCTGAGGAGCGACGTGGAGCTTGCCAATTTGGGCCGTCCGATACCCACATTCTTCTAACAGAATGGGTAAGCCGCGCACCTTGAGCCAGGATTCGAAGCCATGGAAATCGTGTTGGTGGCCATATTGACCGTTGGCGTGATTGTGCAGCCCTGTCAGGATCACCGAGCGGCTTGCGCTACAACTGGCTGTCGTGGCGAAGGCGTGGCTGAAGAGGGTGGCGTCGCTGGCGAGGGCGTCGAGGTGCGGGGTCTGAATCACCGGATTGCCATACGCACCTGTGTCCGGGCTCATGTCATCGACCACAAAGAAGACAATGTTCTTCGAGTCTGCCCAGGTGACGGGGCTCAGGAGAAGCGAGGCAAGGAGGCAGAGAATGGAACGCTGAAGCATGTTGAGACCGTAGGGAGAAGGGGTAGCGATGGGCAAGGCAAGAAGCGCTGGCGCTCACTTGGTGATGACCCCGATCTCAGCGGCTGATGCCCACGGGCCATCATTCACTTCACTGAGAATGCGCACGCGAAGGTAGCGTCCAGAAACAGGGGTTGGACAGTCGATCTTCTGGGGTTTGGTCATCTTGCCGAAGGTCGTTTCAGCAGTCGGATCCTTAGGAAAAGCGTCCGCCTGATCGCTGAGGGTGAAGATCGTCTTGGCAAAAGCGCCGTTCCAACCGCCATCTTGACGGGCGAGGTAGCGGAATCCGGTAACGGTGCGTTTCTCGCCGAGATCGATGACCAATTCGTGAGGGTGGGTGGCGACGCCCGTGGCGAACTGGGTGTGCCAGATCGTGCCAGGCTTGCCATCGATCGCGTAGGTTGCCTTGCGATCATTCTGATGATTCTCGCTGCTGAACGTCACCAATCGCATCGCACTGGCTGGGAGAAGGCCAGGCTCTTTGAGAGAGTGCCGAGCCCCACGCGGTTGCCGTTGGGGTGGTCTGGTAGTGCCCCACTTGGCCTGGCGATCCTTCTCATGCCGTTTCCGATCGGCATCGTGGTAGATGCCAGGGCGGACAGGTTCGTGGGACGCCTTGGCAAAGGCTTGTATCTTGGCGAGGATGTCAGGGTGTTGCTCGGCCACGCTGGTGGTCTCACTGACATCATTCTCAAGATCATAAAGTTCCCATGGGCCGTCCGTTTGTTGTTTGGCAAGGGTGCGGATGGCTTTCCACTTGCCGAAACGGACGGCAGTCTGGCGGCCGAATTCCCAGTAGAGCATCTCGTGCGCCCGCTGCGCGTCGTGCTGCCCCAAGATCTCTGGAAGGATAGAGAGCCCATCGGTGTCCTTTGGGGCTTGCGTGCCGCTGATGTCGGCCAGTGTCGCCATCATGTCGACTTGTGAGAAGAGGAAATCGCTCACCCGGCCAGGAGCAATCTTGCCCGGCCAGCGTACGAGGAAGGGAATCTTCAGACCGCCTTCGAAGAGATTGCCTTTGCCGCCGCGGAAAGCGACGCCGGTCTTGGGATGGACGTTGGGACCAAAGTAACCGCGAGGATGTTCCTTACTACGAAACCGATCCTGACCGCCATTGTCGCCGGTGAAGAAGACGATGGTGTTCTCTTCTAAATCAAGGTCGCGTACGAGGTCGAGAATGGTACCCACGTTGCGGTCGACCATGGTCACCATGGCGGCATAGTTCTTCACATCTTGTGCAATGCTAGGATCCTGAATCCACGCGTCGTCCCGATACGCTTCCCAGGCAGGATCGTCCGCAGGAATATCAAACATGCCATGGGGAGGGGTGATGGGGAAATAGGCGAAGAAGGGCTTCTCGCGATGCTCGCGCATGAACGCTAGTCCTTTCTCCATGATCTCGTAGTGCGAGTAAGTTTCCCCAGTGCGCCCGCCCTGGTTTCCCTTCAAAGGGACTTCTTCGCTATTGTGAATGAGATAGGGCGGGTAGAAGGAGTGCGCGTGCACTTGGTCGTAGTAGCCAAAGAAGGTATCGAACCCATGGTTCTCCGGCACGCCAGTGGAGTCGCGCCCACCTGCGCCCCATTTCCCAAAGCCTCCGGTGGCATAGGCTTTCTGCTTGAGCATGGAGGCAATGGTCTCCTCGTCAGCCCGGAGTGGCGTGCCGCCGTCATTGGCGCGCACAGAGGCGTGACCGGAGTGTTTGCCCGTCATGAGGCATCCCCGCAAGGGGGCACACACCGGGGAGGCCGCATAGGCATTGGTAAAGCGCAATCCCTCCGCCGCCATCTGATCGATGCGTGGTGTTTTAATGAAGGGATTGCCCATGTGGCTCAGCTCGTAGTAAGCCAGCTCGTCCGACATGATGTAGACAATGTTAGGCGGGCGTTCCTGCGCCAACAGAGGAGCGGGCAGGATGATCAAGAGGAGAAGCAATCGAATCATGGCAGCATTATGAGGAAGAGGCGGCTCGTTTCCAAGGCCATTGACGTCCAGATCTGGCAGGCGTCTAGATTTCTCATCTTCTGCAGCCGATCCTAGAAACCATACTGGACATACCCAAAGAGCGAGGCTCCTTGTTGTCATCCCTCATGTTTCTTGTCGCTCTGTCATCTATATCGTTCTTAGTGGCTGGCCTCCTGTTCGGACGCCTGCTCTTTGGACGCTATCGAGAGGAGTCCACGGCGTTGCGGAAACGGGCCGAGAGTTTGAAGGAAGAGCTTACCCTGGAAAGAAGCCGATTGGCCACACTTCAGGATGACTACGAGGCTCAGTCCGAAACGTGCCACACCTTGGAAGAGGAGATCGCCAACATTGGTGCCGACCGCGAACGATTGCTGAAGGAGGCCAATGCAAAGACGGAGCAAGAGGAGAAGGTGGTGCAAGCAAGCGAGAGCCGGTTGGAGACGCTTGCAGGTGAATTGGAGAGAGCCCAGGACGCGGAGATCGCTGCAAAGAACCGCGCGCGTCTCCTCCGAGACGAGAAACGCGAATTGTTTGTGCTAGTTCAGAAGCTACAAGGTCGCCTGGATCAAATGGCGGCATCGCAATCGACCCTTGAGAAGAAGGATCGAGGCGAACAGACACGCGTGCGCCTTCGCGCCCAACGGCTCGAACGTCGCCGCGCCGAACCTAAAGTCGAGAAGAGGACTCGCCGAGCAGCGACACGCAAGCGCATGCCGCCTCGGCGACGTTGGGATACCCCGCGCTCGCGACCCTCCCGGTCAAAGGGTGGCAATCGGCACTGGTGACCGATTCCCGTTTCCAGTTTGCTTTCACGGCGGCTGCGCTAGGGTCCGTCCCATGTGGAACTCCATCAAGCCTTTCACCGATATCCGCTGTGAGAAGACCGAGGACGGCATCGGCAAGATCACCATCAATCGACCTGAAGTCAGGAATGCGTTTCGCCCGCAAACGGTGAGTGAAATGCTAGAAGCCTTCGAGATTCTCCATGAAGATCCGGAGGTCGGTGTCATCATTCTCACGGGGGAAGGAGACCTCGCCTTCTGTTCGGGAGGTGATCAGAAAGTGCGCGGAGATGGTGGTTATGTAGGGGGCGACGGCGTGCCGCGTCTCAACATCCTCGATGTGCAGAAGAAGATTCGCGGCATTCCCAAGCCCGTCGTGGCGATGGTGGCTGGGTATGCTATTGGCGGTGGTCATGTGCTCCATGTGGTCTGTGATCTCACCATCGCCGCAGACAATGCGCGGTTTGGCCAAACGGGACCCAAAGTCGGCTCCTTCGATGGCGGGTTGGGTTCCAGTTATCTCGCGCGCATTGTCGGGCAGAAGAAGGCGCGCGAGATCTGGTATCTGTGTCGCCAATACGATGCGCAGCAAGCGCTGGAAATGGGTCTTGTTAATACGGTCGTTCCCCTAGCAGAACTCGAAACAGAGACGTTAACATGGTGCCGTGAGATCATGGAACATTCTCCCCTAGCATTGCGCTGTCTCAAGACTGCCCTGAACGCTGATTGCGATGGGCAGATGGGTCTTCTCGATCTGGCTGGCAATGCTACCTTGCTCTATTATTTGTCTGAGGAAGCGCAGGAGGGGAAGAATGCGTTCGTGGAGAAGCGGAAACCCGACTTCAAGAAGTTTCCACGGTACCCGTGAGAAACTGGCAGGCATCTATTAAGAATTGCCGAATTCCAGCATAGGCGTAAGGTGCACCTGTCGCCGTGCTGGAAGCCAAGTCATCAGTTGTCGCCTTCTTGCTATTCGTCACCGCCTTTATACCCTCGACATCCGTGGAGGGACAGACACGCGTGGCGAATACGTCTCTTTCGTTTCCCACTCAGCTAGGGACGCAGGGCTACGCCTTTGAGAATGCGTTAGGACGTCTCGTCTTCAGGCATCCCGTGGCCATGGCAACGCCGCCTGGAGAGACGAATCGCCTCTTTGTGGTCGAGAAAGGTGGCACCATTCAGGTGATTCCAAACCTCGCCGATCCTACCATGGAGCCGTTCTTCAGCCTTCGAGTCGCTTCGACTGGAGAATCAGGTTTGTTAGGGCTGGCGTTTCATCCTGACTATGCCACCAACGGTTTCTTCTTCGTAAGCTATTCATTCATCGGTGATGGTTCACGGCAACAACGCATCGCCCGATTCCAGGTGTCAGCGAATCCCAATCGAGCCGACATGGATTCTGAGTGGCCGCTGATCACTCAGGAGGATCCTGCCAGCAATCACAACGGAGGTGATCTCCACTTTGGACCCGATGGTTATCTCTACGCCTCTGTCGGTGATGGGGGTGGCGCAGACGATGTCTATGATCATGGACGCTTCGTGGATCGTGGCTTCTTCAGCGCCATCCTGCGCCTGGATGTGGATCGACGGCCTGGCAGCCTGTTGCCCAATCCCAGCGCATCCGTTCACGCAGGCTCCTACACCATTCCCCCTGACAATCCCCTCCTAGGAGTCACCTCCTACATGGGCTATCCTGTGGATCCCGATGCGTTGCGAACGGAGATTTGGGCAGCAGGCTTCCGCAATCCCTGGCGTTTCTCGTTTGATGCGCCTACGGGTCGTTTGCTCTGCGGGGATGTCGGCCAGCGCCAACAAGAAGAGATTAATTTAGTCGAGCCGGGCAGGCACTACGGTTGGAGCTTCAAAGAGGGAAACCTCGATTTCACGGATGGCCCAGGTGGCAACGAGGTGCCGGAAAACTTCAACCCAAGCCCTCCTTTATATGCCTACGGCCGCGTCGAGGGATGGTCGGTTACCGGGGGGCTCGTCTATCGGGGGGATCGCTTGAGTGAACTTGAGGGGCGCTATCTCTTTGCGGACTATGCAAGGAATCATCTTTGGGCCCTCACCATTGATGCCAATGATGGCGTGCAATCTGTCGATAAATTGTCAGATGCCGCGCCTGACATTGTTGCCTTTGGGGTCGATCCGAGAAACGGCGATGTCTTGCTGGCGAGCTATCATTTCGCAGAGGGAGAAATCTTGCGTCTCGTGCGCGGGGAGGTGCAAGACGAATCGCTACCTGCCAAGCTCTCTGAAAGCGGTGCTTTCTCTGATTTGGAAACGCTCACTCCCGAACCGGGGATCGTGCCGTATGCGATCAATCATCCGCATTGGACGGACGGGGCGGTGATGCAGCGCTGGTTCTCGATTCCAAACGTTGAGGATGACATGACGTTCCACATCGCTCGCCCATGGGAGTTTCCCACGGGGCAAGTCTGGATCAAGCACTTCGAGCTGGATCTCACGCCTGACATTTCGGCGGATCCGCATTGGCGAGTGGAAACGCGCGTTCTCGTGAAGACGGAAGAGGGCGTCTATGGCGTGACCTATCGATGGAATGAGGCGCAAACCGACGCTGATCTTGTTCGTGCTGAAGGAGCCACGCAGACCTTTGAGATCGCGACCAGCACGGGAACGATGACCCAAGAATGGCGCTATCTGGCCAGGAGCGCATGCCTCAGTTGTCACCAAGCGAGTGCGGGGCATGTGCTAGGGTTCGATACGGCGCAGGTGAATCGATCAGGTGGCTCGGGTGGTGCCCACCAATTGGAAGAGTGGGATGCCATGGGATACTTTGCCAATGGGATAGCCGATGTCCATCCGCTTCCTCGCCTGGCCGGTCGCGATGATGAAGGGGAATCGTTAGAGCATCGCGCCCGCTCATACCTGGCGTCCAATTGCGCCCCCTGTCATCGCCCTGGAGGTTCCGCACCGGGCCTCTTCGATCCCCGATGGGACCCACTCACTTCGGAGACGGGCATCGTCTCGGGGGCCTTGATGCAGAACTTTGGTGACCCGCAAATGCGCGTGGCTGTGCCGGGGGATCCTTCCCACTCCATGCTTGTGCAACGCTTGGATGATCTCGATCCCTCCAGACGCATGCCCCCATTGGGATCAATGAAGATCGATGCGGAAGGGGTAGCCCTGCTGCGGGCGTGGATTCAGGAGGAAATGCCGAGTCACCAGTCCTACGCATCTTGGCGGTTGGAGCATGGGCTAGAGAGTGACGGCGTTGATCAGGATGGTGATGGGGCTGGAGATTATTATGAGTTCCTAACAAAGACTAATCCTGTGAATGGAGGCGCCCCTTGGGACGCAGAGACCGTGGTGCGAGGTGAAATGCTAGAATTATCCTATGAATCCATCGTTGGCCGGGCGGTGGTGGTCGAGTTGAGCATGGACGCCCGGACGTGGTTTCCCTGGAATCATCCTGCCAATCAACAACGCTTTCCACGCGTCTCGACTCCCATCCATCTCGAGATCCCCCTGGGAGGGGCCCCGCGCCTCTTTGCCAGAGTCCGTGTCCTCGAGCGCTAGGCAGAAAGCAGTTTCCCGGCTGCCTCTCCCGGTTTATGAAAGGTGCATGAAGATCTTTGTGACGTTGATCGCTTTGCTGTGGGTGGGCTTTGTGGGAAATTTGAGTGTGCGTGCGGAGGAGTTGATCACCTCACCATCGCTGCGAGCGCAGATTGATCAGGCGGTGGAAGCCGTTTACCCGGCCCTCGTTCGCATTCACGTGGTTTCTGAGCAAAGTCGTGATGGGCGGATGCAGAAATCGCAGGGTTCTGGCAGTGGTACGATCATCTCTGAGGATGGCCTCGTCCTGACGAATCACCATGTGGCTGGTCGTGGCACGCGTATTGTGTGTCGGCTGTCGACGCGCGAGGAAGTGGATGCGGAATTGATCGGAACAGACGTGCTCAGCGATCTCTCCGTCCTCAAGCTTGACCTCAGTGATCGCACTGAGGACTCGTCCTTGGCTGTGGCGGCGTTTGGGGATTCCGATAGGGTTTCCGTCGGTGATACCGTTCTCGCCATGGGAAGTCCGGCGGGACTCTCGCAATCAGTCACCGTGGGTGTGGTTGCGAACACGGCCATGATTCCTCCGCGCAATCAGAGCTTTGATTTGGAGGGCGAAAGTGTGGATCAGCTGGTCCGTTGGATCGGGCACGATGCGGTGATCTTCCCCGGCAACAGTGGTGGCCCGCTGGTGAATCTTTCCGGTGAGATCATCGGCGTGAACGAGGTGGGGGTGGGCAGCTTGGGCGGAGCAATTCCTGGCAATTTGGCGAAGGACGTAGCCGAGGAATTGATCGCTCATGGTAAGGTGACCCGGAGTTGGATCGGGCTTCAGGGGCAACCACTTTTGAAGGACCAACGGCGGCAACTTCGAGGAATGTTAGTCGCCGGCGTGGTGCCCGATTCTCCTGCCATGATTGCCGGGATTGCGGCCGGGGATATCATCACGAGTTATCGGGGAATATCTGTCAATGTCACCAGCGCGGAGGACGTGCCTGAATTCAATCGCATGGTCTTCAAGAGCCCTCCTAGCGAAGCCGTGACCCTTACAGGCATGCGCAGGGGCGAGTCGCTGAGCTGGGACGTCACTCCGATCGTGCGTGAACCGAAGCGCGATCGCCCGCGGGAGTTGAAGTCCTGGGGCATCACCGCGCGCGATTTCACCCGCGTGGCAGCGCTGGAGTATCGGCGGCCTCATCGCAGGGGTGCCCAGATCCACAGCTTGCGATCAGGCGGCCCTGCCAATGAAGCGAAACCCAGCCTCGCTGCGGGAGACGTCATTCTGCGCGTCGGTGAGGTCGCGATTGAGAATGTCGCCCATTTGCAAGAGATCACTACGGCGCGAGTGGCGGGGAAGACAAAGGCAGAGCCAGTGTTAGTCACCTTTGAGCGTGGGCAGCGTCAGTATCTGACGGTGGTGGAGCTGGGCCCAGAAGAGCCGGATGAGAAACCTAGACTTGCTAAGAAGGCGTGGCTTGGGATCAACACCCAAGTGATCACCCGCGAACTGGCCGAAGCCCTTGGGCTTGGGCGAAAGAAAGGGGTGCGCGTGACGGAAGTCTTCCCGGACACCACGGCAGCGGAAAGCGGTCTGGAGGTAGGCGATCTCTTGCTCAAGCTCGATGGTAGTGTCATTCAAGCGAGTCGACGTGAAGACGGTGAAGTATTTGAGAACATGATCCGCCAGTACCCGTCCGATGCGGAGATTGAACTAACAGGATTGCGCAGTGGAGAGAAATTGGCGGTGACGGTGCCTTTGCAAGAGCGTCCCTTGCCTCCCAGCCAATTCGATTCCTACGAGGATTTGCGGTTCGAGTTCACCGTGAGAGAGCTTTCCTTTGAAGATCGCGTGTCCAAGGGGTTGGAAAGCGAGGAGAGGGGACTCTATGTGGCGCAGGTGGAACGTGCGGGATGGGGAGCGCTGGCGGGCTTGCGCAACGGGGATCTCTTGTTGGAAATGGATGGCCAGCCGGTCACCGACTTGAAACAATTCAAGGAAATCATGGCTGCCTTGGCGGAGAATAAGCCAGAGCGCGTGGTCTTCTTTATCAAACGCGGCATCTACACCGCCTACAAAGAACTCGAACCTGATTGGAACTAACATCATCTTATGGAATTCAAGATCCCCATAGGCCTCGCAGCCTTCTTCACCTTGGCGTGGGCCTCCTTCGCGGACGACGCGGTCAACGAGGCGGCGCGTGCCCTCCATGCCGAGAAGCAAGACGCCATCGTCAGTGTGAAAGCTATCCTGGACGTGGAAATCGTCGTCGACGGCTCCGCAAATCAGTCGCAGGAGCAGAAACTGGAAGCTCCCGGCACGGTGATTGCTCCCAGCGGACTCACCGTGCTATCCAATGCCAGCATCGACATCGGCTCGCAAATCGAGCAGCAAGTGAAACGCCAAGTGCGTGGTCGCAAGGTTGAAGTGAAGACTACCTTCAAGGAGGTGAATCTCTTACTCCGCGATGGCACGGAGATTCCCAGTCGCGTCGTACTCAAAGACGAGGATCTCGACCTCGCCTTCGTCTTGCCAGACGCCGAGGAAGTCGAAGCGGAAGGCGTCGAGTTCGTCACCGTGACCTTTCCGGAAACCACACCCAAGGTGCAATTGTTAGATCCTGTCATCTTGCTCAATCGCCTGGGCCAGGACCTGGATCGCGAGATGTCTGTCTACGTGACGAAAGTGGAGGCTTTGGTGAAGAAGCCACGCCAGTTTATCGTGACTCACAACACGTCGACGGGAACCCCAGCCTTTCTCACCGATGGCACACCGGCAGGACTCTTTGTGCGACGTATCGTGAA
The DNA here is from genome assembly GCA_030425385.1 of Verrucomicrobiia bacterium. Classification (GTDB taxonomy): domain Bacteria; phylum Verrucomicrobiota; class Verrucomicrobiia; order Verrucomicrobiales; family DEV007; genus JAACDM01. The sequence continues at coordinate 49,274 of JAUIAH010000038.1, forward strand.
TGGCACTGTCTCGGGAACAGTGGTTCTTCCCGCGAAGGAAGTGGCCCGCGTGGCGGCTGAAGTGGCTGAGAATGAGGCTGCCGAGGAGGAAAGTGCGCCCGAGCCTGAAGCGGCGGATGCCGAAGGTGACGAGGGTGAATCCGCTACTCTAGAGGAAGCTCCCTCAGAGACGGAGGAGAGTGATGGCGATGCCGAGCCACAGGCCCACGTGGTGCCCGAACAGTTGTTTGAATGTGTGGATCCCAATCTTGAGGTCTCGGTATGGGCCCATTCGCCCCTACTGATGAATCCGACTAACATGGACATCGATCAGCATGGGCGGATCTGGGTGGCGGAAGGCGTCAATTACCGCAAACACTTTGATCGTCGTCCAGAGGGCGATCGGATCATGGTGCTGGAAGATACGGATAAGGACGGTGGCGCAGACAAGTCGTGGGTGTTTGTGCAAGAGCCTTTCCTGCGTGCGCCCATGGGCGTGGCTGTGATCGGGAATCAAGTGGTGGTCTCCATGGCGCCCGATCTCCTTGTCTACACTGATCACGATGGCGATGCGGTCTACGATCCGACAAAGGGAGACACGCGTGAAGTGTTATTGACAGGGTTCAATGGCCGAAATCACGACCACTCGCTCCACAGCGTGACCGTGGGCCCGGACGGGAAATGGTATTTCTCGGTAGGGAACTGCGGCGCTTATTTCACGGATCGCGATGCCAAGACCTGGCGGATCGGGGCGGCGAGCCAATCGATGTCATGGTGGCCTAAAGATCCGGCGATCGCCGATCGGGATCCCGTGACCTTTGGTGGTAAAGCGAGTGACGATGGGCGCGTCTATGTGGGTGGTTTTATCGCCCGGATGGATCCCGATGGAACCGAAGTGGATATCCTGGCTCATAACCTACGGAATGCTTACGAAAACACAGTGACCTCCTTCGGAGATGTCTTCGCGGCGGATAACGATGACAATCCAGCCTGTCGGACATTTGCGGTGTTAGAGGGAGCGAACTACGGCTTCGCTTCGCGCGATGGCTCGCGTTCCTGGCAGGCTGATCGGCGGCCTGGGCAAGATGTGAGGACGGCCACATGGCGACAGGAGGATCCGGGTGTGGCTCCCGCTGGCGATGTCTATGGAGGAGGGGCGCCTACAGGGATCGTCTATTATGAGAATGGTGCGCTCGGCGAGGCCTGGGAGGGCACCTTGTTGCTCTGCGAGCCTGCCAGAAACACCATCTTCGGGTATCGACCGAAACCTCAAGGGGAAGGGTGGCTGTTAGAACGTTTCGATTTCCTCACCACCAATCGCGAGGGTGAGGTGATCGGTACGGACTACACGGGCGGCGACGCCTCGGCGGAAAGCACCGACACCAAGACCTTGTTTCGCCCCTCTGATATCGCTGTGGGGCCAGACGGTGCCCTCTACATCGCTGATTGGTATGATCCGCGCGTGGGTGGTCACAACGATCTCGATGAGTCCCTCTCCGGCACGATCTATCGCGTGGCTCCCAAGGGATTCAGGAGTGCTCCGCCCAAGATTGATCTCAAGTCGATTGCTGGCGCGCTTGACGCCCTTTCGAGTCCGGCGGTTCACGTGCGCGCTCTGGGACGGAATGCGCTCAGCACTATGTTAGAAGAAGACGCGTCGGCTGAGGATGCCTTGATGAAATCGCTTGAGGAAGCGAGTGCCCTCACCATCGCTCGAGCGTCTTGGTTGGTGGGATCGGCCAATCGGGATCGCTTGCGCGCGAGGATGGATCCAAGCGTTGCTGAGCGACTTGCGCGTAAAGAAGCGGCGGTGACCACGGATGTGGAGTCGCTCGTTGCCTGGGGAGCAGCTCTGGATTGGCGCGATCGAACGGCTCTCGAGCGTTGGGGCATGGCAGCAGAGAGTCAGGCCGCAGAAGTCTATGTGGTTCTGTTAGAAAAGCTTGCATCGACAGATCCCGTGGGTTGGACCGCGCAATGGGCAACGCTGGCCTGGCGATTGCATCCGGCCGAGAGCGTCCCCGCCTTCAAGACGCGAGCTCTAGCAAAGACATTGAGTGAACGTGCGCGCCTGCAAGCACTCACCGTGATCGGGATGCACGAAGATCGCCCAGCGGCGGAAGCCATGCTGGCGATCGCTGGAGAAACCGATGGCATCGTCCGGGACACCGCCCTTTGGTGGCTCCTGAATAAGCAGGGTGACGGCTGGCAGTCCTCCGAGATGGCTGCCGCTTTGAAAGAACGTGGCCTCTATGATCCCGATGGGATCGAGCTACAATCGATCACATTGCCTGATGAGGTTGCGATTGATTATACGTTGGCTGATGTGTTAGATCACAAAGGCGATCGCGCGCGTGGTGCCACGCAGATCATGCGCTGCGTGATGTGTCATCGGGTAGGGGAGCAGGGCACGGCGCTTGGACCCGATCTCACGGTTTGGGGGAAGACCCAGCCCAAGGAGACGATCATTCGTGCGATCCTTGATCCCAATGCCGATCTGGCTCATGGCTTCTACGGCACGGAGATTGAAACGCATGATGGCACGGTGATTCAGGGGATGCTCATCAATGATGGCGATCCGATCACCGTGCAAAGCATGGGAGGGATGACACAAATGATTCCCCGGAAACGGGTGAAACGGAAAGCGGCCATGAGCACCAGCCTCATGATGACGCCAGGGCAGCTTGGGTTGACTGCGCAGGATGTGGCCGACATCGCGGCCTTCCTCAAGGAGCCCTCTACCAGTTTATCGAAATGAAAGCACACGCTACCCTGACATTACTCCTCATAGCCTCCCTCGCCTCAGTTCATAGCTCGGACGAACCTGGTCCCACGGCTACCGATGGCCCTCTTATCATCCATGAACTCGATGCGGTGGGTGGACTGGAGGTGATGGATGACGATGGCGATGAAGAGGATTGGTTTGAGATTTGGAATCGATCGGACGCCAGTGTGTCTCTCGCTGGGTGGTCCGTGACGGAGGGAGAGGATGTAGTGGATGCTTGGCCGTTTCCTGAAATGGAGATTGCCGCTGGAGGGTATCTCTTGGTGTATGCGTCAGGAAAGGATCGGCGAGATCTCGCGGCGCCCCTGCACACGGATTTCAAGTTGGGCGCGGAAGGCGAGCCCCTCCGGTTGATCCGGCCTGATGGTTCTGTTAGTCACGGGTTTGATCCAGCCTATCCCGCCCAACGGGAAGGCTATAGCTACGGACTCACCGGCGAGGGTACCTATCGGTATTTCAGTCGAGCCACTCCCGGGGAGGCCAATGATGCGCGTGGCGAGTGTTTCATTGATGATTTGGTCATCAGTGTTGCCCATGGATTCTATGAGGATGCCTTTGAAGTGGAGATCACCTGTCCCACGCCTGAGGTGACGATTCGTTTCACAGTGGATGGAAATGAACCTTCCGCGGGGACCTTGTTTGGAGGAGCGAAAGGCGAGGTTTATGAGGGGCCAATCACGATTGATGGTACCACCGTCCTCCGTGCGCAGGCCACGCGATCTGGTTGGAATGCGAGTCATGTGGCCACGCAGACCTACATCTTTCTTGAGGATGTGGTAGGGCAATCTCCCAATGGCGAGACGCCGGAAGGGTGGCCTGATGGATCTGTCAATGGGCAGGTCTTTGACTTTGGCCTGGATCCCGAAGTGGTGAATGATCCCGCCTATGCGGATCAGTTGATTCCCGCCCTGCGAGCCATTCCCACCATGTCGCTTGTCATGGACCAAGAAGATCTCACCGATCGCGGTGACGGCATCTATGTGAATGCGAATCAAGATGGGCGCGATTGGGAGCGTCCAGGTTCGTTAGAGCTTCTCAATCCCGATGGATCTGAAGGTTTCCAGATCAATGCGGGCGTTCGCATCCGTGGCGGATTCAGCCGTACAGGGGCCAATCCCAAACATTCCTTCCGCATGTTCTTTCGAGATGAGTATGGCGAGAATGCCCTGCGCTATCCTCTCTTTGGCGACGAGGGCGTGGACGAGTTCAAGAAGTTCGATTTCCGCACCGCTCAAAACTATGCCTGGAGCCTCCAGTCGTCCAATGATGCGAGTCGTAATACCTTCCTACGTGAGGTCTTTGCTAGGGATTCGCAACGGGCCCTTGGGAAACCGTACACGCGCAGCCGCTACTATCATTTATACCTGAACGGTCAGTACTGGGGACTCTACATGAGTCAGGAGCGTGCGGAAGCCGACTATGCCGAGAGCTACTTTGAGGGTGAACAGGAGAATTACGATGTCATTAAGGTGGAAGCGGGCCCCTATACGGTCTACGCCACCGCCGGTTCCATCGATGCCTTCTACGAACTGCATGAACTGGTCAGTGGTGATCTCACAGATGCCGATTTCTACGCGTTGCAGGGCAAGAATCCTCAAGGAGAGGATGATCCAAGCCTTCCGAAACACATCGATGTGGAGAATTTGATCGATTACATGCTCATCATCTTCTACGTGGGGAGCTTCGACGCCCCTCTGGCCGGAACGGATCGGGCGAACAACTTCTACGCGATCCGGGATCGTGAAGAGCGCGATGGTTGGCGTTTCTTTGCCCATGACACGGAGCATTCGATGTTGCGCCCAGCCGAGAATCGCATGGGGCCTTATCCCGCAGGGCGTTCGCGCCAACACTTCAATCCTCAATACCTGCATCAACAGCTCATGCAGAGTGATGCCTATCGCTTGCTCTTTGCGGACCATGTGAGGCGAGAGTTCTTTCATGATGGCGTCTTCACGACGGAATCCGCGCTGAAGCGTTGGCGTGCGCGCCAGGCGCAGATTGATCTCGCTATCATCGCGGAGTCCGCGCGATGGGGTGATCAGCATGAGCGGGTGCCCTACACGAAGGAAGATTGGCTCACCGAGTTGGAGTGGGTCGAGGACGTCTTCTTCGACGGGCGAACGGAGACCGTCTACGCTCAGATGGAAGATGTGGGCCTGACAGGGGATTTGCAAACGCCCGAATTTCGACCTGATGGGGGTGTCATTGATGATCCTAGCACCTTCACGTTCTCCCTTCAGGTAGGGACCCTCTTCAAGCCACAGCCGGGCGATATCTATTACACGCTTGATGGCAGTGATCCCAGAATGCCCGATGGTTCGGTTTCTGATAGGGCCATGCTCTACGAGCGCAGCCAGAAAGTACCCTTAGACGGATCAGCCATCGTCAAGACGCGCCTGCTGAACGAGGGTAGCTGGAGCCCGCTGAATGCGGTGACCTATACCCACGGAGCCCTGGCGACCGCGGAGAATCTGGTGATTTCAGAGATCATGTACCATCCAGCTGCCGTGGGAGAGGGCAGTATCGCAGGGTCAGAATCAGCCTTCGAATATTTGGAGTTGTGGAATCCCTCGGACATGGCGGTTGATCTCACAGGGGCGACCTTTGCCAACGGTCTCAATTTCGCCTTTCCAGCCACGGGTCTCGATGCAGGTCAGCGTGGTGTGCTTGTCAGTGATGCGAATGCTTTCGCAGAGCGCTACGGCACCAACTTCCTCATTCTCGGCGAGTTTGGGGGTGACATGGGATCACAACTCAGCAACTCGGGCGAACGTCTCGCCATTCATAACATCCATGGAGAGGTGGTCGTCGACTTTCGCTACAGCGACGACGGTGACTGGCCCACGCTCGCCGATGGCGACGGTGCTAGTCTCCAATTGATCGGTGAGGATCCTGCAGATCCCAGCGCCTGGGTAGCACGGACGGATCCCTTAGGCGTGGCCGGATTGGTTGATCCCCAGCCTTCAGACGCAGCCATTCTTGTTGTTGAGAAAGCGTCAGACGGCACCGTGCGCTTACAGCTTCCGCAAGGAGTGACCACAATTGAATACTCCACGGATTTGTCCCAATGGCAGGTGATCACGACCGACGCAGAGTCGATATTCACAGAAGTGGATGCCGAACGTTTGCTGAGATCGACGGGCTACTACCGGGCGATCCTGCCCTGAGCGGAGGCCAAGTCAGCGGCCCCAGCGTTCTTGCAAAGGGCCAAAGCTATCGATGCGACGATCACGGAAGAACGGCCAGATGCGCCGAAAGTCCTCTTGCTCTGTGAGATCACAGGACGCGATAAGTACCTCTTCCTGGTCGGTGCTCGCTTCGGCTAGCACTTCACCATAGGGATTGGCGACGAAGGAACGCCCCCAGAATAGGGTGTCGCCTTCTTGACCAATGCGATTGATTGCTGCCACATGGCAGCCATTGGCTACGGCATGTCCCCGCTGCACGGTTTGCCAGGCATGGTGCTGAGCGGGACCAAGGGTGTCGCGTTCTTCTAACAACCATCCAATAGCAGTCGGATAGAAGAGAATATCTGCGCCTTGCAAGGCGGTGAGTCGAGCCGCTTCAGGGTACCACTGATCCCAGCAAATAAGGACGCCAATGGTCCCAAAGGCAGTCTCCCAGGCGCGGTAGCCGAGGTCGCCCGGGGTGAAGTAGAATTTCTCGTGAAACCCCGGATCCTCTGGGATATGCATCTTGCGATACTTGCCTAGCACCGTGCCATCAGCATCAATGATAGCAGCCGTGTTGTGATAGAGACCGACAGCCCGCTTCTCGAATAGTGGGAGAACGAGAACCACACCTAGGGCCTTGGCAATCTCGGCGAACCGCGCAGTCGTTGGGCCAGGAATAGGCTCTGTGAGGTCGAAATGCGCTGGGTCCTCGCGCTGACAGAAATACAAGGTCGTGCAGAGTTCCTGCAGACAAATGACCTGGGCACCTTGGCTCGCCGCCTGGCGGATCATGCGCTCAGCCGTGTCTGCATTGGCTGCGGTGCTTTCAACGGCGGCATACTGTGGCAGGCCTAGGGTGACCGTCTTTGCGCTCATAGCTCCGTGTATTTCTGGTGAGATCCTCGAGCCTTGGCGACAGGATACTTCTCCGCATTCTTGGCCATCTTGTCCTCCATGGCTTCTAACAAAGGCATGTCGAGATTGTCCGCCAATTCGAAGAGATACATGGCAATGTCCGCGAGTTCATCGCGGATGGCTTCGCGATGCGTTCGTGTCCGATCCTCACATTCTTCTGGTGTCTTCCAGAGGAAATGCTCCATCAGCTCGGAGGCCTCAATGGAGAGTGCCGCTGCCAATTCCTTGGGATTGTGAAAGGGCATCCAATCGCGCTCATCACGGAAGGCGCGAATCTTGGCCGTCATGGCATCAATGGTCATGGCCGTGTCGCTCAATAATTGAAGCCGTTGCGCCGAATCCGAATCATCGGCTCCAGGTCATCATCCATGAGTTCACCATCAATGATCTCAAAGAGATACACGTGATGATCGCCAGCTGGCATTTCTTCTCGGAAATCGCCCACCAGAAATCCCAAAGCACGTGCTAATTGAGGCAACCCTGAGGCGTGATCAACCACCTGGGTCTCAGCAAAGGGATCCTCGTTGTTAGGATTCGCGAAGGGACCGATGAGGTTCTGGTTCTCGGTGCTGAGGATGTTGAGACCAATCCGGCGATCGTCCCCAAAGGTGAATGCCTGCACGAGACGTCTGTCAGGGCTCATGGCCACGGTCACCATTGGGGGGCTGAACGCTGCCTGTTCCACAAAGCTGCAGAGCATGCCCAGCGGGCTCCCGTCTTCGTCACGAGCCGTGGCAATATAGAGTCCGCTAGGAATGCGGCCCAGTGCGGGCCCAATGCGTTCTTTGTCCATGCCTTTGCCTCGCGCCGGACATCATGCCTGTCAAGGCAGGTGGATGGTGCTGCCCGCGAGCAGCGAGGCAGGTGAGCGGCGCGAGCCTACTCGGTCACCGTCGACACGCGATAGAACATCGCGGTGCCTTCCGGCTGGGTCACGGCAGTGGCCACGCCGTTCTGGGTGTAGTCCACTTTGACAGGTACGTTCTCCCAATGAAGGAGATCAGCACTCTTCTGAAGTTGCCCGACGGGCTGGGCCCCTTCCAGTAGAGGCCAGGTCAGCGAGAGCGCGCCGTTGGCTAGCGTGGAGATGGAAAGGTGCGCTTGCGCCGTTTCCAGGACGGCCTCGGCGATGAAGCGCTGAGCCATGAGTTGGTCGATGGAGATGGCCCCTTGGGGATTGTAGCGGTTGCCCACACGAGCAGCTGAAATACTCAGATTGATCGTGGAAGCATTGGAAGTTGGTGTGTACCACGCGGTGGTACTGCCAGGGAGAACTTGATTGGTGCGGAACTCACCATAGGGGATGGCTCCGGAAGGACGCTTTTCCAAGTCAGCCTCAGTCAGCGTGGGGAACCAACGGATGAGAAGAGGATCACCCGCATCGAAGCGCGCCAAGCCGTTCTCTGCATCATTGAAATTGGCATGAACGGACGCGGTGTAAGATCCCTTGTTAAGCGCACCGCCCGCATCCGAAGCGCGGAACGTTCCCAAGATCACGTCGTCTGAAGCCGGATCCACGTAGCCGCTTGCGGAGGGCTCCGAGAATTGATCGTCTTCCGTGCTCGCGACGAGCATGATGAGTGATCCGTTAGGAATCCCTTGCACCCCCTGCTCGTCTGCCAACCAATCGCCCGCCAAATTGAACGTGACGGCGGAAGCCATGCCGGCCAAGGCGTGGAAAGATAGGAGACTGAGGAGAGGGCGTTTCATGCTCAAAGAATGGGCTGGTGAATGGATACTTGTCAGATTGGGAGTGAGAAGGCGAGTGCGAAACCGTTAAGACCGCCGCCGGCGGAAGCAAAGAAAGCCGGAACCCAAGAGGGCGAGGATGGCCGAAGAGGGCTCGGGAATCATCACGCCTCCAGTGGAGAACTGGGCTTGCAAGACCGAACCATCAAGATCGGAGGCATTGCTCGTGAGAGTGGAAGTCAAGGCACGGAGATCCACCGTTTGACCTTCGGAAGGGATCACCCATTCGACGTCGACCGTGGAGCTGGTCGTGTTGTAGGCTCCAAAAGTGGTGTCGCCCGGCTGTAAGCTGCCGTCTCCAAGATAGGTCGCCTCGGTGATGTCAGGAAACCAGAACATGGCCACGGGATCGTCGGCATCAATGGTAGGCCCGCCATCGAAGAGAGTCGTGCCGAGTGTGATGTCGTTCCGAACAATTTGGTCAGACGCGAGTGCGAGAGAACCCAGAGACTGCGTGGCCGTCGTCCCTAACACGATATCATCAGAACCGGGCGTGAACGATGATTGGTCTGGATGCATGACACCGTCTCCATTGAGATCGACGACTAGCAGAACCAGTGAGTCACTGTCGAGGTTGGCACCGTTGGTATCGGTCAGGGCACCAGCGCTAAGCTGGAGGCTGAATCCCGCGTGGGCAGATGCCGCGAGGGAAACACAGAGTCCGGCGATCGCCAGCGCTTTGCGAAGGGTGGGGGATGTCATCATGATCATGGAGTGGAGATTGATGATTGAGTTAGGTTATTGGGTCGGATCTTCGTGATTCCAGTAGATACGCTCTTCTGAGACGCCGCCGTTGCCGGACTTGCGGATCACCACGCCACTACCGGGAGTGAAGATGATGTCATCGCCAGCATCGTAGGAAGCGTCCTGATCCAAGCGACGCCACGCTCCGTCCCAGCGATAGTAGGTGTATTTGGCAGACTTATTCACGGCCGCTTCCGTGTCGTCGTAGACTAACAGTTCATCGGTGCGCAATACGGGAAGGGTGGAAGGCTTGAAGACCGCGTCATCATCGAGCCCAGCGTCACGGAGCTTGACGGGTACTGGGCGGATCAAGGAAACGGGGTTGTCCTGTTTGCCATTGCCAGCCGGAACACGGATAGGTACGGCCTGCGTGTCAGAAGGCACGACTCCGACGAAGACGGCCGACGTGGCCGCTTCCTTGTTGCGGACGACGAGATGCCGATGGGGCGGAATGACTTCTGTGCCCGCATCACCGTTCACATCGGAAATGTCTTTCCAACTATCAGAATAATAAAAGGTCTTCACGGAAGCGAGGTTGATCCCCGCGGATTGCGCGTCTTGCACGAGCAACTCCGTCTCTCGGCTGAAAGGATTGCTCGAGGCGGCCACTCCGCTGCCTTCCGGAAACGCCGTCTTCAGGTTCCAGTGAGGCAATAATTTGATCCGGTCCCCGGCACCCACGCCGTCCAGATCGTCAGGGCCCAGCTCGATGGTGAGCGTGTTCGCACCATTCGCCGTCACATCATAGGCACGGCCCATGTGCGATCCCGAGAGGAAGAGCACATAGAACGCGTCATCCTGGGTGCCCGGATTCTGTTGAAACTCATTCGTCGTCCACGCGGGGCTTCCCTGGACCGTGAGCACATTGTCGGCCACGCTCAGCAAGGGGCCAATGAACACGGCCTGCCGTTCCAGGGGAATCGAAATGCGGGTGTCCGAGTTGGCAGGGCAGTCCTTCCGGATGAATCCGATGGGAGGCGTCGAACTGGTAGTCTGAGCCACCAGAGAACTTGTGCCCAGCAGACTGGCGATGGCGTACGGAATGGCGCGTTTCATGACGTATCTTATATTGATTATAAAAACTTGGACTTTCAAATAAAATTCATAGAGAACACAAGTTCAAGCGAGCGTCCGTAGGGGAGCGCCCGAGGAGGCATCTCGACCTTTCCAATTCCTTGCGTCCTTGATTCTCAGTTTTACCAGCTACTGAGGATAGCTGACCAGAGTATTACACGGAATCGACGGAATCTACCGATCGTTGCTCTGCACGGAATCGTCGAATGTGCTGGCGAAACGCCTTCTCCTGGCTCCGCGAACGCGAGGCATTCTCATACTCCACGCCATAATGATACGCCTCGATCGGATCAAACTCGTTCGTAATGATCCGATCGTGTTTCAGGCGCTCCAGACTCTCCCGGAGCGTTTCTCCAGGTGAGCGCGGGCGGTGGAGATCCGCGAGCAGCTCGCAAAGATCGCGGAAATATCCTGGTGGTTCTCGCGCTGCCGCCGCCAATCCGACGGCCTCTGAATCCGTCCGTGTCCGCCGCTGCCGCCAACGCCGGATGAGGTAGGAGAGCAGCAGACCGGCGATGGCAACCCCCAAGACGATATCTAGATGCTGGATGATCCAGAGATTCTCCAGCCAGGCTTCCCAGTCCCATTCGGGAAAGAGGTCGCGATCCCGAGTCGGTGCTTCCTCCGCGATCTCTTCCTCTTCCGACCGGAGGAATCGGGAAAGGGGATTGCCCTCTTGCGTTCCGGTCGCCTGAGTCACCGGTGCCTGGGCCGGGCCAGAGCCAGCGGGGACGAGATCCAAGATGATCCAACCATGATTGCGGAGAAACACCTCTGTCCACGCATGAGCGTCTGCTTCGCGAAAGGTGTAGAGATCCTGTTTCGGATCGTAGACCCCACCCGCATAGCCATAGGCAACCCGCGAGGGCAGCTCAAGCGCCCGCAGCATGTGCGCCCCCGCTTGGGCGAAGAAATCACAGTAGCCGCGCTTCTCATGAAAGAGGAAGTTGGCTAAGGGATCCAGACCATCAGGATTCTCGATCGTCGTGCTGTAGGTGTAGTTTCCCTGAAACCATTGCCGCACGTAAGCGAGCTTCTGCTTCACGGAGGGATCATTCGCGAGGAGCTCCCTCAGCAGATAATTCTCCATGTCGCGAAAGGTCACGCCTTGTGCTCTTTCCAAGCAGTGTGCCGGCGCTTCACCCGGCTCTAACACCTGGTCACCCACCACCTCATCATAGAATAATGGCGCTGAGACAATGTCATAGACCACGTCCCCGAATTGGCGATCAGAGAGGAAATCATCTCCCTGGCGGAAAACCGCGTCTCCCTTATACGCAATGACATTCGGCATGCCGATCAGTGCACCACCGACCAGTTGGTGATAGAGATAGACCCGTTGCTGGATCACGCGTGCTGCGGGCACCTGATGAAAGGTGACCCACCCATCCACCTGCCCATCGGCGCGATCTTCGATCCATGTCCCCTCGTAGGGAGCACGCGTCCACTGCTTGCCATCAAAGACGGAAAGCGTGTGCGCTCGCATGTAGAGAGGGCGCCCAGCCAACCGCTGCGCCTCCACGGGATCGAGCAGTTGCAGATGGAAACGCGCCACCTCGCTGAGCTGAACGTCCGCCTGTTGCGGGAGAGTCCCTCGTCGCCACGGAGAGCCCCCCGGCGTATCGCTGTCCGAGGGATCGCCTTCGCCGGAAGCGGAATCCCGCTCCTGGCCCTCTTGCTGAGTATCTCGCCATCCTTGGCGATCATTTGCCCGCGTGCGCTCCTTTCCCTGCCACGAGGGAGGATCCATCGTGAGATTCAGAGAGGAAGCCACATCAAGCGCGCCATTGGCAAGCCAAGGAATCGGCAGACGAAAGAGCAAGAAAGTTGTTAGGAAGATGGTTAACAAGACCACCACGCGGCTGATCCAATCCGGCGCTGAAGGATTCTCCACCTGCCCAGCTTGAGACAACCGGCTGCGCCGCCCCATTTCCCACAGGGCCAGACTCACGAGAATGAAAGCCGAGGCCATTACGATCGTAATGACCTGGGGGAGAGGAAAGAGTGAGGATCGCAGGAGCAGATAGACCAGAAGGATCGACCCATAGAACATCAGGGTGAACGGCCCCGTAGGCGCAAAGACACTCATAGTCCCTCCCTTCAGGAGCTGCACCCAGCAGATGAAATAGAGGGCCATCACCGCACTGATCAGCAACCCTTCTGGTGGTGATCCTGTCAGGGGAGTGCCAGCGAGAAAGATCCCAATGCCACCGATGGTGCTCAGCCACGCAGATGCGGCGCCTCCCAGGCGCCGGAACATGAGTGATAAAAGAAGGAGCACCACCGCCACGAGAATGGGGATCATGTTGCCTAACAAGAGCAACAAGCCGCCGCTGCCTAACAGAAGCAAGGCCGTGAGCGCAAGGGAAAGACGAGACGCGCTCATGCGAGATTGAAGATTGGCCGGCGGATTTGCACGTCGTTGTTGTCCAGACAAGTGACGGGACGAGGCAGTGCCGGGAGTTTGGAAGACCAGAGCTTCACCGGTGTTTCGCTAAAGACAAAGAGCGCGTGATGCCCTGGCATTTGCTCAATGGTGCGCACCACCCGCTTCAGGGTCTTCTCTGGACGGTGCACGGCCCGCGCCAGAATGCCAAGCGGCACGCTGAGGTTGCGCGGATCCTGCACCCGCACCGTTTGCCAGTCATTGAAGGATGCCGTGAAATCGATCGGTACCTGCTTGCGCGCACAGAAATAAAGGAGTCCGGCGAGAAGTTCCAAGCTCGTCTCGAAGGCATCCGGCCAGATCAGGCTTTGCTGAGGGCAGTAAGAGTGAAAGACGATCGAGTATCGCTCCGGCATGGGCTGATCAAACTCGCGGACGATCACCTGCTGTGCCCGTGCCGTGGCTGGCCAATGGATGCTTTTGATAGGGTCGCCCGGTTGGAATTCGCGCATCCCATGCAAGTCGCCAGACACATCCCGCGTCACCAGGCCTTCCGTTACTCCTTCCAGGTAGTCACTCTCATAATGATGCTCCAACCGCCGCGGAGTCACCGCTTTCGGATAGACCGTGATCTCCGTCGCCACGCGCCGTCGTTGCGAGATCTGACAAAGTCCGAAAGGAAACAACGAGGTGATCGTGATCGAGGCATGCTTGAGCACCCCGCGCTTCACAAGCCGAGTCACAAAGGCCATGCGACAATGACCACCCGCCCGGATCCAATTCGCCAGCAATCCTCGATTCGCATACGGCAATAACGAATCTTCCATCTCCAGAGCAAAGCTATCCATCCACGGTTTCCGATTGGTCACCACCAATTCAATCCGGAAATCGGCCATCGCATGGGTCGCCGTCGGTGCCAAACGCACGATATCGATTCCCCTCACATTCACCCAGCAAAGGAGCATGGAGAGCAATGTCAGGATCACACCAAAGAAGCCCAGTTGAGCCAGGACCTTCTCCTGCAGGACGCCTCCCGCGAAGAGCGCAAGAAGCGAAAGCGCCACCAGGACAATGCCACGGTTCGTCAAGCGCGGCCCCCGCTTCTCCCGTCCTCTCCTCGTGAAATGCGTCGCCATGCCCAGCGCCTAGGTCACCGGCGTATTCAAAAGCACATCTTCCAAAGCCACCCGCACGTTCTGCGCCCCGCCGCCATCGCGCCCTCCCAAGCGATGCTGCAAGACTGGAATCGCCACCTGTTTCACATCGTCAGGATGCACCGCTTGGTGATTCTCCAAGAACGCCACTGCTTGCGCCGCCCGCATCAGGGCAATCGAGGCACGCGCCGACAACCCGCCACCCAACGACTTGTGCTGCCTAGCCGCCTCACAAAGATGTGCAATGTAGGCGCAGACATTCTCATTGACCATGATGTTAGCCGTTTGCGACTGCAGCAAGGTCAACTCATCACCCGTCAGGATGGGCGCATGCTCCACCTGATCCGGCGCATTCTGAGCATGCAACTGGAGGATGTTCGTCTGGGTAGCCACATCTGGGAGGCGCATATTGATCGCCACCAGAAAGCGGTCCAACTGCGGCTCCGGCAATGGGAACGTCCCCGCCGCATACTGATTGTTCTGTGTCGCCAGCACCATGAAGGGGGACTGCAACGGCCGCGTCACTCCATCGACGGATACCTGACCCTCGTTCATGCACTCCAACAAGGCACTCTGAATGCGCGGACTCGTCCGATTGATCTCATCGGCCAGCAAAATGTTGCTAAAGACAGGGCCCTGCACGAACTGAAATTGCCCCGTGCCCTGGTGGAACATCGAGTAGCCCAGGATATCGGCCGGCAGGAGGTCGGGCGTGAACTGCACACGCTTAAAGCTCCCTGCAATGGATTGCGCCAGCGTCTTAGCCAGAGACGTCTTCCCAATCCCGGGCGCCCCCTGGATCAGCACATGCCCCTTTGACAAAAGAGCGACAAGAATCAGATAGGCAGGTTCTTCCGAACCAAGCACCGTCTGCGTGAGACGTCGGTGGAGGGTATTCAGTTTCTCTTTCAAAAAGGCATCCTTTCAGCAGAATTAGATCCTTGCAGTAGTGAGGCGTTCAATCTGAAAGACATAGAACGGCCGGGCCAAAAGGAAAGGCAACAATCATCGTGATCGTTCTTTGGCCTCAAGCTTCTGAAGAGCATCCGCGGGTTGCTCTCACTTGCTTGAGATTCATGTTCGCGACCAACTCGGTAGGGCCCGTTCGCGTTGGGCATCACGGAAACCTCCGTGCTTGGCGAGTTGGAAAACTTGCAAAGGTCGTCTCCACGCCAAGATGATTGGATCGGGGGGGGGGGATGACTGCAGACAAAAAAGTAGAGAAAGCACCTTACCTTTTCGCACCGAGTCCGTGGAACAGAGGTGAAGCCTCCGGTTTTGCAGGGGCATCACAAAACCCTGATCGACTTGCTGGTTGGCAAGATTCAAGAACAAAAACAATATGAAAATAACATTGACATCCATACTACTGCTGAACGCTCTGGTGTTCTCCAGTTCCGCGTTTGAAGACCAACTTCTGAGCACTCCATGGGAGCACATTCGAGCTGCGGATCTGGTAGATGTGGAGCCTCCATTTGCCACGACTCACGGAGATCCAGCAAACTACAAATATGCGGAAATCCCCTTCCCCAACGATTCGAGATGGAAAGCAGCGCCACACAAGGACGACGAACTCCACTTTGATCTGGTGTCTAGGCTGCAGAAAGGAAGGAATTTTAAGAAATTGGATTTCACCTATTTCCGTTCCTACGTCCATGTCCCGGTCGGCACGACGATCCAAAAGTTCACAGTGACGATCAATCAGGTCGATGATGGTGCGCGTATGCTACTGTTCAACAACAACAATGTGGGTGGTATCTACCGCCAGACAGAGGACGCAAAGCTCAATGGTGACAATGTGACTGCCGATTTCACAAAGGATGCGATCGTCGGTTGGAACATGATACTCATCGTTCAGTTCGATGACGCGGCTACCGAAAACAAACTCACGGGAGGTGTTCATATCTCCGTGAACGGAACACGCCCGGATCCCAACGTTCACCTCAAACAGCTGAAAATCACCCCCAAAGACATCGCCTTTGTGCCGGAGAAATTCATTGTCGAAACCTATGGGGTGGACGGTAAGGGCAGGGGGGCAGATGCCGATCGCTATTTTATCGGCTTGGCCGGTGATGGGCTGGGAATTGTGACCGCGAAGGAGAACGAAGCTAAATCAAACCAGAAAAGTGTTGTCACCCTTCTTCGCGAGGATCTCGGAGACGGATTGGTGGCGCTGAAGATCGATGGCAAAGACAAATATGGGTGTATTCGAGTTTCGCAAAGGCAGATTAGTGTGAGTTGATAGGGTTGAGGCAAGCCATTTGGCTAGGGTTAGGAAAGGTGCCGTGCGAAGCCTAGGTGGCATCGCCGGAGGAGAAGCTTCACTGTTATCAAATTCTCAGAAGCAATGATGAGGAAGCGATCCACAAGCTTGGCAATCACTTGGTTGAAGCAGTGTCCGGGCGAATGGACGATATCGACTCATCGGGGTTCTGAGCAAAGCCTACGGGCTCTCGATGGTCACTTTTGCCCGAAGAGAATGTTGTCAAAAGCGATGTCATCGCTCAGACCACCAAGATTGCCCGTTTCGAAGCGAAGGACGATCACCGGGGCCTCGAAGGGTGACTGGGTGAAGTCGTAGCGGTCGTGCCCCTCGATGGCGACCACCAGATCGGTTTCATCATACAAGATGGCGCCATCGCCATCCAAGACGGCGAGTCGGTCGATGGTTGGCGCCTCGCTGAAGGCAGATGTGTATGCGGCCATGTCCCAACGTTGCAGACTGACAAGGTGACCAGCATCTGCCGTGAACGTGATCTCCATTTGCCCAAAGAAATCGCGGTCCTCAAAGAGAATATTCTCAAGGTCTCCGTATCCGGTCGTCCAAATGGCGGGATCCGCGCCTTCGGGGCCAAATTGGACCTCAATGTTAGGCGTGAAACCGCCGCTCCCGGCGTAGTTGAAGTTGCCCATCTTCACGGCGGTGACGCGGTCGCCGTAGCCTTGGTCAATGTTAGAGAAATTCCCAAAGCCATCGAGATCAAAGGTCAACTCGGTGGTCCCGGTTACTGCTGTTGGTACGGGGCTGATTCCTTCCCGGAGCCGGAAGAAGCGAGGTTCTGTTGACCGCGGGAGCGCATCGCGCAAGAGCCAACGCGCGGGGTCATTCTGATTGAGCAGCGGCGACCCATTCGCTTTCAAGTCTAACAAGGTGCTCCATTGACGGAGATCGTTCGACACCTCGATCGCGCCAGACACTGAATCCCCAGCAAAGGCGACGCCGGGATAGCTGGCACCTTCTACTTCTACGATGACGGGTTCGAGCACCCCGGCGGGAGCAGGCGTTTCCTCCTGGGGATCGTCGATCACGGTGATGGTGCTCGTCGTGGTCTTGCCAAGATAGCGCACGGTGAGGGTGGCCACTCCTGGGCTCACCATTTGCCAACGCAACGGAGAACTCGCGTCGACCACCTGAGGATTCGATGAGGTCACGACGACATGCTCGCTGGTGAGCCAACGCTGCTGTTCGCTCCCATCCGCTCGCTGAACGTAGAGTCGAGGCGTGATGGTCCCGCCAACCGTCAGTTCCAGTTCATCGGGACCCACGACAATGGCTTCGATGGGCACGGTGTTCGAGTCGCGGCTTGCGACCAACTGTGGTTCGGCAAACATGACCCCGCCTCCGGGCGTGCGGTAGGAGGCAAAGAGCACGACGTCTCCTTCCACCCCGTCGTCAATCATCACCTCGACCCGGTGGTTGTTCGGGTCCGATATGACCGTGACACCCTCCGTGGTTACTCCGTTAGGGCCATAGACTTCCGCGATCCAAATAGGCTTGTTTGCCACGGGCACTCCAGGAACGGGATTCAATTGAAAGGTGGCGCGTTCTTCTGCCAGATCTTCGTCTTGGTTGGCAAGCCGATCCATGGTGGCGACCAAGCCCGCGGAGAAGAGTTCACCCAGAGCGGAGTCGACCAGGCGCCGATCAAATCCCGAGACGTCGCGACTGTCGGCGAGTTCAAGCAAGTCTTTGCGTTCCGTGAGGACTGCCGGACCACCGTCTAACACATCGATTGCCGCCCGTGCCACCGCCGCCGCGTGGGTCTGTCGTGGAAACCCAAGACCACTCCGTCCATAGTGCCCGGCCACCACCGTGGTGAAACGATCCCCCTCATGGGCAGCTGCCTCGTCGACGCCTGTGAGACCATCAATCCCAAAGGGCGAGAGCAACTCTAGCCGATCTCCAAACATGCCCGTAAAGAGAAAGGGTTCGGGGAAATCCCCGTCTTTGGTTAGGAGGATCTGGGTCGCGATGGAATGAAAGTGGTTTCGAGGTTCACCCAGATCGCGAAATTGACCGTAGTAATGCACCAACCCAGATCTGACAGCACCTTCAGCGTCGTGCCAGGCAGGGATCCGTTGGATTGTCTGTGGGATGAAGGAAAGGAAGGCGCGGGTGCTCTCGCGTTCATCGAGCTTCTTCGAAAGGGCACCTAGATAGCTATTGATACGGCTGAATCCGTAGGACGTGCCAATGGTCACCCCGCGGAAATCTCCCCGATTCACGTCATCGATCCCTTTGGTTCCCGTGTCGCCAATCATCCGTGCCAAGACGCCTCCCACGCCATGCGCAATCACGTCCGGCCTGGTGTAGGCCCAATCACCTAGCAGGTCAGCACGATTCTCGCTCCATTCTAACATCGTGGTGTCTAGCACTCTTTCTGGTTTGCGCAACTTGATGTCTTCCCATCGCCAGACGGGCAGTTGTCTCACAAAGTCCCTCGGGCGTGATTCATACAGCACATTAAGAAAGGCCTCACCCCATCCCTCCGATGGTGAATCGGGAATGAGGAAGATGGGTGGCTTTCGTAAGGCAAAGGTCCTCGTCGCCACGAGGCTGTCGCCATTCTCAGAGAATACTTCTGCTAACACTGTCAATTCCGTTTTCCCAAGATCCAATCGCACGTCCTCAGGCTTGATGGCTGGGATGAAGGCGTGCCCAACGGGATTCTCAGCCGAGAGATCCACCACGGTGGAGACCTTCCATCCAGTGTCTTCGTTGAGTGTTGAGAACTGGCCGGGACCGATCAACGTTCCAAAGCTCAACCGTCCACCATCAACCACTCTGACATTGAATCGAAAGCGTTGCGGTTCCTTGACAAGGGAAGCGGGCAACGTCAGGCGCACGAGCAGTGGCGTGACCCCATCCGCCACCATCCCCTTGCGTACCGGCAAGTTGAAGAGACTCATCAGGTTGCTGCTACGGTCGTCTGGGACCAGAGGATCATCCACCGCAACACTGCTTCCATAGGAAAAAGGGGAGAGCCCGGCCTTGGCAAGCCGGTGCAAGCTGAGCTCGCCCATGGGTTCACGTTCGGGCTCTATCCGTGCCAGACACCGCGTTCCGTCGGTTCGGACGGCATCGACTAACAAACCTCCATTCGAGTCCACCCGCAACCCCTCGATCGTGCCGCCATATGCAAAGCCCTGCTCTTCATCTGGCCACACACTACGCCAACCAGGGGTCGCGATCTTCGTGGCGGTTCCTTCGGAATCCAATGACCATAGCTCGAAAGGAGATTCGAATGGTTCGCCACCATAGATCGCGTAATAGAGATCCCCTTGGGGAGATACCGTCACCGGCTGGAATCCGGCGAGGCGAAACGACGCCACCGCCTCATTCGCCTCAGGGTCTCCCACCATCTGTGGTGCGGTCGCTAGGGGGCTGAGTTGGCCATCCTTCCACGTCCACCATCCCGCGCGCACATTACTGAAATCCTCAGCCACTTCATCGCCAAACGCCATCACCCCTTCGAAGAAGACGGTTCCGTCGGCGGTCACCTGCGGGTCCGCCACCTGCAACCATTGATAGCCAGGAAGCCCAGGGACCGCGTCCCCGCTTTGTGCGAGTCGTGTGACTTCTCCCGCCCGACTCGCATAGACCGCGAAGACCGTATCATCGTCACCATGGCGCTGGGTTTCGAAGACGGCCCAATCCCCAGCCAACCGTTCATGCAGCCAGTTCGAGGCGACGTCGGCGTGATCACTTGCCACGAGCGCATGAAAGGTTCCGTCGATGGAGTGCAGGAGAGCCCTGCCACCGAATCGATCATTGGTGCCAAGAAAGGCATCACAGAGAAAGTCGCCTGTCGCGTGATCAACGTTCAGGATACGATCAATCGAACTGATTGGAAAGGACGTCCCCTCCACCGCTTGGCCTGTGAGCTTTTCCCCACGTGAGAGTCCGTTGTGATCCCCCGTCCACCAATACTGATCTCCAAATGGCGCGTCTGGGTCGGTGATCGACGCTTCTCCATGGACCGTGATCTCGCCATTGCCATAAGTGAAACCAGATGCCCGCAACGCCAAGATCCGCGTCTCCTGCTCGTCACCTAACAACAACACCGCACCGCGATTCGACCCTGCCGATAACAACACCTGTCCATCCGCGATCGAGGCTCCACCAAAGGCTTCCAGTTCAAACGTCTTTCCGCGATAGGCGAAGGAATCCCCGGAACGGACGATCACCCGGCGGGTGCCAGTCGCGGTCCGCAAGATCACCGCGCGCTCATCATTCCCCAAGTTCACGGCAGCCACGACATTCCCGTGCTGATCCATGGCCGCATCAAAGACTTCTCCTTCTTCCCCATCCTCGATATCCCCGAAGGTTCGTTGATCTGCCAAGACAACCCCGTCAAAAGCATCTCCCTCGCAGAAGATCTCCGTGACTTTAGTTTGGGCCTGGATCAAGCCCAGCGTCATCCAAACCAAACACAACGGTTTCAAACACGGCGACATCCAGAAAGCATACACCTGCGGCAACGAGCCTCCAGAGGGAAATGCCCTTCCGACGCGGCGATTCCCGAGGCGCTCGGCAAAGTGGCGACACTTGCTGTTACTGGAAATTCCGTTTCTCCTGAGATTTATTCAATTTTGACGTTACAAATGCTGGGTTTCTGGCATGACTAGCCCTCGTATGATGTCCGCTTCTTCTCTTCGTGGCCTTTCCCGCGTGGCTCCTACGTTTTTAGGGGCTGGCGGGACGTTGAGTTTGGCTATGATTTTAACGGCAATGCCTCTCCCAGCGCAGAATTTCGAGAACGCGGTGGCCGGCGAGGTTGGCAAGACGGAACTAGCCCTTGTTCGGGTCAACGATTTGATGGCGAAAGGGGATGCCTTCCAGGCCGATGGCGATCAGCGTCGGGCCTTCACGCATTTCCGCGCAGCGTTCGAAGCCGTGCCTCAGGGGCCGTCGGGCGAAGTCTTTCGTCAGCAAGCTAAGGATCGCTATGCGGCCGCCACGATTGCCTATGCCGAAGAGTTGGTGTCCATCAATCGAGGGCGTGAGGCACGGATGATTGTGGAGGAAACGCTTGAGGATCAACGCGTTCCAAACCACGCGGGATTGAGGGAAATGCTTTCTCGACTGGACGATCCCGAGTGGATCAGCCCAGCGAAAGAGACACCCAAGCACGATCGGGAAGTCAGTACGGTGAAACGGCTATTGGGCGAGGCAGAGGCGTTGCTGGCCAAGGATGCGTTTGATGAGGCGACAAACAAGTATTCCGAGGTTCTGAACATTGATTCCTACAACGAGGCGGCTCGAGATGGCCTGGTGAAAGCATCGCAGCGGTCGCGCTCCTATCGCGATGCGGCCTATGATGCCTCGCGGGCGAAGCTGCTCGATGAGGTGATGGAGAAGTGGGCGTATGACAACCCGGATACGGGGCGTCGTCGGTCGTCTCCGTCGGGCGCGCCTGATTTGGGGGCCATGCAAGATGCGCCCCAGTCGGAGGACATCGCCAACCGCTTGGCGACCATCATGGTGCCTCAGGTGAATTTGCAAGGGACCACGATCGATACCGCGGTGCGGTATCTGGAGGCAGTGAGTCGTGAATACGATCCCACCGGGCAGGGAATCAATTTCGTTCTCGCGGCGGGCGATGGCATCGATCGGTCGCGTCCCATCACGCTGGTGATGAATTCGGTGCCGCTCCTTGCCTTGGTGCAGTACATGACCGAGTTTGTGGGAGCGAAGTTCCGCATCGATCAATTTGCCGTGCACATTGTGCCGGAAGTGGAGGAGGATGACACGATGGTCCAACGGGCCTTTCTCGTGCGGCCCGATTTCTTTACCATGGGAGCCACGGGATCTGGAGGCGGCGGAGATGATCCCTTCGGCGAGGAATCCCGAGTCCAGGTGGTTTCAGAACAGGAATACCTTCAAAACCAGGGCGTGACCTTTCCAGATGGAGCCAACGCTCAGTATCTCCCCCTTGCGAACAAGCTGATCGTCTACAATACACGCTCCAACCTCGATCTGATTGCGTCGTTGGTGAATGCCAGTGCGTTGGACTCGCCGAAGCAGGTAGTAATCAAGGTGACGACGATGGATATTCGCCAGGAGAATCTGGAGGAGCTGACCTTCGATACCTTGTTGGGCGTGCTCGATGTCGAGCAGGGGAATGATGTCCTCTTTGGCGGAGGTTCCTTGCAGGCCCCGGTAGACGTGGGCACAGCGCAAGCGGGTTACCTTCCCTCAGGAGCGGACTTTCCGTTTGTCGATACCACCACAGGCCAGGTCCTGGGTGGGGACCGTGTCAGTGGAGGCCTTCGCAGTGGGCAGCAGGCCATCGGAGTCGACGGTCTTGAGCGCGTGATAGGGGTCGACCGTGAGACGGCTCTGTCATCGGCAGCAGCACCGGGAATTCTCTCCGTTTTAGGGCAACTGACAGATCCACAATTTCAGATCGTGATGCGTGGTGTGAGCCAGCATAAGAACTCCGACCTGATCACCGCTCCCCATGTGACGGTGAAACCTGGCCACCGCGCACGGATCGAGTCAGGGGTCGATTTCATCTACCCAGTGGAGTATGATCCACCAGAATTGCCACAGGAAGTGACGGTCTTGTCTGGTGGCGGGGTATTTCCAGTCACGCCAGCGCACCCGACGCAGTTTGAGACTCGGAAGTTGGGCTTCAACCTGGAGGTGGAACCGGTCATCAGCCCAGATGGCAAGATGGTCGATCTCGCCCTGGCCCCAGAGTTCGTCGAATTTCTCGGCTTCGTGAACTACGGGTCACCGATCACGGCTGCCGGCACGGACTTATTAGGGAACCCCACCAATATCGAGGTTACGGACAACCAGATTCTCCAACCCGTCTTCAGCACCATTCGCGAGTCCGTGCAGGTATCCATCTATGATGGCGCCACCTTGGTGATTGGCGGATTGACCGAGGACTTGCGCACCATGGTGAACGATAAAGTGCCTATCGTAGGCGATCTCCCGGTGGTCGGGCGTTTGTTTCGTGGGAAACTGGAGCGCGCGCGTCACCGTGCCGTGGTGGTGTTCGTAACGGTAAAGATCATCGACTCGCAAGGGGCTCGGGTGAACCAGCAGGTGCTGAGTGCTCCGGTGGCACCAGACGACGCGCTCTTCGCGCCCTGAGCCGGTTTCACCGCTTGATGCTTGTTTGATGACGCTAGCCGAACGATAGGGAAAACATGCCGCCACCCTCCAGAAGACGCCGTGCCCCCAGTGGGGCGCGAGACAATGCTCCCGGACCCGTTTCACGTCCTTCTTCGCCGTCCTCCGGCGGAGCGCCTTCGGCGGGCGACGCTGCTGAGGGAGGCGATTCCCAAGAGCACTACACCTATCAGGAGATGGTGGACCACCTGCGCAAGGTGCGTTCGACCTCGGGGGAGCAGGGCCTCAAGTCAAAGAAGAAGCGCCGTCGCCGCACTCACCAGCCATTGCACGAGAAACGGCGTCGTCGGCTCTTCATGCTGGCGACCTTCTTGTTAGTCTTGTTGCCTATCCTAACGTTTGTCTTTGGGAGCTTTCTCTTCTCCTACATGGCCTACAAGGGTGAGCGGTTCCGACGAGACATGAGTGTCTCCGTCAGTGAAACGCTCGGAGTGAAAGGAGAGTTTGAGCACAAGTTTGATGTCTCTCGCCTCACGGTGAAGAATCGCAAATTCAGCGCCACGGGTCCAACGACGTCGCCCGTGGCCGCCTTCGAACTCACCAATGTGGAATCGCGGCTGCGTCCCAGCTCCTTCTTCTCCAAGGAATGGAGCATTTCCAACCTGGTGGCCGATCGGGCAACCTTTCATTTGCGCCCTCTCACGCCGCAGGCACCCGCTGCGGCCCCTGCGGCTATGGTCGAGGAAGTGGTCAAGCTCTTGGCAGCGGGGATCGGATTCAGCGGAGTGCCAGACAGTTACAATGCCGACCGGATCAGCTGCCGCCATTTCAACGCAAACTTTGGCGCTAATCTCGATTTGGTGCATCGGTTAGAAGGATTGCATGTGACCATGAATCGTACACGGCAAGGGTATTTCGCGACGATTGACCGGGGGAAACTGAAATACTTCTATTGGCCAGAGTTCACCGTGGAAACGGCTGATCTCACGTTTGGACTGGACGGAAGAATGGTCATTCACGGGGCTAAGCTGACGACGGAGAATGACGGTATTTGTGCGCTTTCTGGTGAGATCACCTTTGTGGACAACCCCTCTATCAATGTCACCGCAGAACTGACCAATATCAAGGTCGACAATATGGTGAATGAGACTTGGCGGGAACGATCGCTCGGGCGTCTGGAAGGTGAGATGAAGATCGAGGGTTCCTTGAGCATGGATCAATTGCCAGCCATCACTGGTAAGATAAAGATCCCAGGATTGGCGGTGAAGAATCTCCCGCTCCTCACCAGCTTAGCGGTCCACTGCAAGCTGGGTGCGCTCAAACGAATTGAGTTCGATACCTTCGAAGCGGATTTCCGCCAGGAAGGCAATCGCATTGCCATCACGAACATCTATGGCAATAACCCCTCATTGGCAGGGCTCACGGGGAATGTGACGATCGAGCCAAACCATAACATCCAGGGGGCCTTTGAGCTGGGACTATCCGATGCCACGCTTGATGGCGTGACCACGAAGGAAGGGGTGAAGAAGCGTCCCGCATTCTTCAAACCCAAAGGCGATGGAACATTCTCGTGGGCTGCGTTTGACGTCACTGGAAGCTTGGAAACGCCCATCGATAACTTGGATCGGCAGTTTCAAACGTATTTCGAAGGGAATTACGATTCACGAGAGCACCGTCGAGCCAGTACCTTTCGGCGTCCCCTCCGCTTGCGTGATGGCCCGCAGGAGGTGTATCGTGAGCGCCTGCGGCAGCTCTTCGACCGTTACGTTAATTAATCTCTCAAAGCCCTGAATACCATGCGCCCAATCCAAACCCTAGTGCTCGCAACTCTAACAATAGCATCAAGCCTTCTCATCGCGCAAGCGGACGAGTCGACCACGTTGCAAGTGCTGCTCATCGATGGGCAGAACAACCATGATTGGGAACGGACGACCGAGCAATTGGTGGACGCGTTGAAGCAAGCGGAGATCTTTGAAGTGACGGTCGCGACCAGTCCAGCCAAGGAGAACTGGGAAAGCTGGCAGATTGATTTCTCTCAATATGACGTGGTTCTCAATAACTACTTTGGAGACGAGTGGCCTAAGGCGATTGGCGAGGGATTACTTACTTTCCTAGAGAACGGCGGAGGCATGGTGAATGTACACGCTGCTAATAACGCTTTCCCTAACTGGGAAGAGTTCAATCAAATCACCGGTCTCCTCTGGAGAAATCCCATGGGCGGTGACCGGCTCTACTACGACGATGAAGGAGCACTCATCCGCGTGCCGCGTGGCGAAGGGCAGGGCGCTGGGCATGGCCGCAAGCATGCTTTCAAGGTGCAGGTGCGCGACCCGAATCATCCCATCATGAATGGCATTCCCAAAGGATGGCTCCATGCCTTTGATGAACTCTATCATGGTCAGCGTGGCCCAGCCAAAGGCATGCGCATCCTCAGCAGTGCGTATTCCGATCCTGAGACGGGTGGTTCCGGGAAACACGAACCCATGACCTGGGTGATCGAGCACGGCAAAGGAAAGGTCGTCACCACCGTCCTGGGGCATTTGTGGAAAGGGCAGAAAGAACTGGACGCCCTCAAGTGCGTGGGCTTCCGCACCATTCTCACCCGCAGCCTTCAATTTGCTGCGGGCAAGCCTGTCACCATCGCCGTGCCTGACAATTTCCCCACGGCTGAGAAGGTATCGGTGGTTCCCTGATCGTGCTCGGACCAGAAGCCGGAGCCAGAACTCTTCGGGCTTCGCTCCACTGGTCCACATCGGATGGCCGATCGAGGTTTCCGCCTTGGAGATTTGTTCACGATTCGCGCACGCGACCTGAAAGGGGCGCGAGAAGGGTGATGCCCTCCAACCATCGTCGGGACCCGTGAAGCCACATGGCCGGAAGCTGACCTTTGGTTGGCCAACGAACGAAGGTCTCTCAAACCAAGGGCAACTTCCCGTCGTGTTAGACAGAATTCTGCCTAACACGAAAAACATAGAATTCTGCCTAATTCTCCGCCAAGACAACACGGTTTACCCTCCAAGCGCTTGAAATCAGGCCCAAAGTCCCTTCCTCAGAGGCCAGAAAGTGGCTGGGAAATGGAGTGCGAGTTTCAGTATCAGAATGATGGGCCTGGAGGCGGTTTTCGGGGTGAGTGAGCCCCGAAGATAGGGGAAATGCAGGGTTTCACGGCGGACGGGACGAACGTTGGGTACCTTCCTCAACAAACAGCCACGGCGCATTTCCCTTGTGAAAGAAGGGCCAATGCCATAAAATCCTCAGGTGAACCATCAATCCGCCATCTCTCGAATCAAGGTCAGCTCCCGTCGTGTTAGGCAGAATTCTGCCTAACACGAAA